>NZ_JBQKUO010000003.1:0-667083 GCF_052156635.1 Nitrospina sp. 32_T5
TTCCTTCAAGATTCATTTGTCAGATTGCGAATCGCCCGTTAACCTGTTTTTATGGAATATCGAGCCCATTCACCCGCAATCCTATAAAGAATCATGGCGCGCATTCTGGTGTTCACCGCCACGTACAACGAGGCGGACAACATTGAAGAGTTGATCGAGAGCATTCGCCGCTACGTCGCCGATGCCGACATCCTGGTGGTGGACGACGCCTCTCCCGACGGCACCGGCGATCTGCTGGACCGGATCGCCGAGCGCAAGAAAGGCCTGCACATCGTGCACCGTCCGGGAAAGCTCGGTCTCGGTACGGCGCACCTGTTCGCCATGCAGTTTGCGATCCAGCATAATTACGACATCCTCATCACGATGGACGCCGACTTCTCACATAATCCGCAATACATGCCCACACTGTTAAAGCTTTTGGAGGAAAACGACTTCGTCATCGGTTCACGTTACATGCCAGGGGGGCAGTGCGATTACGGGTTTGTCCGTACCTTCGTCAGCCGTACGGCCAACACGCTGGTACGCATGCTCCTTCACATCCCGACGCATGAAACCACCACCTCCTACCGCGGTTTTCATGTGAGCCTGCTGAAGCGCATGAACCTCAATTCACTGCGGTCGGAAGGCTATTCGTTTTTCATGGAATCGATTTTCCTCGTTCACCGTGCAACCAAAAAATTGGCGGAGTTTCCGATTCATTTCGAGGACCGGCGCGCGGGGCAATCGAAAATCTCCAAGCGCGAAATCCTCAAAGCCATGCTCAACCTGTTGCGCGTGGCGTTCCGCCGGTGCTTCGTCCTGCCGTGGACGGGCAAATACCTTCAGGCCACGCATCCCCTTGCCATTGCCGAGTGCAAGCACTGTCGATCCCCCCACTCCATGGAACTGGCGCGAAATGAAATTCTTACCCGGAGGAAATGCCTGCACTGTGGATACCTGTTCGATATGGAATTGGAGACGGCATGAAGACCGCGTTCCTCACCGGAATTTCAGGGCAGGACGGCAGTTACCTGGCGGAGTACCTTCTTGAACAAAACTACGTCGTGCATGGATTGATCCGGCCGGGTCCGGCGGAGCAGGTGGAGCCATCGCTGTGGCGTCTGCACGCGGTGCGGAACCGCATTACCCTGCACGCCGCTCCGCTTCTCAACACGCAGGCGCTGACCGGCATACTGAAAGACGTGAATCCGGACGAATGCTATCACCTCGCCGCACAAAGTTTCGCCGGAGACTCACCGCATTCGGAAATGGAAACCATCCAGACCAATGTGGACGGCACGCACAGCGTATTGCTCGCCATCCGCAATGCCGCGCCCCGTTGCCGCGTATTTTTCGCGGGGTCGGCGCAGATGTTCGGCGATGCGCCGCACTCGCCGCAGACGGAGGAGACCCCGTTTCGCCCCGTCAATCTTTACGGCGTCTCCAAGGTCGCGGCGTACGACCTGGTGAAGTATTACATGCGGCATCACAACCTCTTCGTCAGCTCCGGTTTGCTGTATAACCACGAATCGCCGCGTCGCAGTTTCGAGTTCGTGACCCGCAAGATCACCGCTTCCGCGGCGCGCATCAAGCTCGGTTTGCAAAAGGAGCTGCGGCTGGGCAATCTCGACAGCGTCCGCGACTGGGGCTACGCCGGCGACTATGTTATCGCCATGCACGCCGCACTCAATGTGGATGCGCCGGACGATTATGTCATCGCGACCGGCGAGACGCACCGCATCCGCGATTTCCTCAAACGCGTGTTTGCAGAGCTGGAACTGGAAGTCGAACCGTACGTCGTGCAGGATGAAGAGTTTTTCCGCCCCGCGGAAAACGTCCCGCTGGTCGGGAATGCCGCCCGTGCGCGCAAGCGGCTGGGCTGGGAACCGAAGATGCCGTTCGAGGACTGGGTGCGGCAGATGGTGTGGGCGGACATGGACTACTTTCAGAAGCTGGCGGCAGGCGGAAAACTCTCCGAAAAATAAATTTTGCCTTTATACTGAACTTCTCGACAAAACGTTTTGGGACGCGACCATGAAACAGGCCCTCATCACCGGCATCACGGGACAGGATGGCAGTTACCTGGCAGAGTTCCTGCTTGAAAAGGGTTACCACGTTCACGGCATCGTGCGCCGCTCCAGCACGTTCAACCGCGGGCGCATCGAACACCTGCGGGAGGGGCGAATCGGGGCAGGCAAACTGTCATTGCATTACGCGGACCTGACCGACTCCTCCAGCCTGAACAAGCTGGTGGTGCAGATTCACCCGGAGGAAGTATACAACCTGGCGGCGCAAAGCCACGTCGGTATCAGTTTCCAGATGCCGGAATACACAAGCGAAGTGGTGGGCATCGGCGCCATGCGCTTGCTCGACGCCCTGCACGGCACCGGACAGACCGACCGCGTCCGCTTTTACCAGGCCTCGACGAGCGAACTTTACGGCCACGCCCTGGAAACACCGCAGACCGAAGCCACCCCTTTTTACCCGCGCAGTCCCTACGGATGCGCCAAGCTGTACGCGCACTGGATCACCGTCAACTACCGCGAAGCGTACGGCATGTTCGCGTGTTGCGGCATCCTGTTCAATCACGAGTCCCCGCGCCGCGGCGAAAACTTCGTGACACGCAAGATCACGTTGTCCCTGGCGCAGATGCTGGCGGGCAAGCTGGACGTGTTGTCACTCGGCAACCTGGACGCGAAACGCGACTGGGGGTTCGCCGGCGATTACGTGGAAGGGATGTGGTTGATGCTCCAGCAGGACAAGCCGGACGACTACATCCTCGCCACCGGGCAACAACACAGCGTTCGCGATTTCGTGGAAACGGCGTTCGCGCACTGCGGCATGGAATTGGAATGGGAGGGAGAGGGAACGGAAGAAGTCGGGCGCCACAAGGCGAGCGGCCGGGTAAAAGTAAAAATCGATCCCAGATTCTACCGCCCGGCGGAAGTGCACTCCCTGATCGGCGACGCCACCAAAGCCGAAACCCGGCTGGGTTGGAAACCCAAAATTCCGTTCGAGCAATTGGTGCGGGATATGGTGGAAAGCGATCTCGCTCACTACGGTTTGAAGCGGGCGGACATTCTCAGCCCCACCAGGGCGTGATCCGCATCACCCCAGCCAGGCCCGTTCCACTTTCACCAGAATACCATTGACCCCGGCGCGGCCCAGTCCCCACCCGGCAACCACACCCAATAAGTTCGCGCCCATGTCCCAGAGATCAAACATGCGGTAGCCAATCATCGCCTGAACCACCTCAAGAGCCAGCCCCAGCTTGATAAACATGCGCATCCAGAAACCGTAGCGGTCCGGCGGATTGATCTGCACGAACCACAGCATCAGGACAAAATAAGCGGCGAAGTGAAGGATCTTATCAAGCCGGTCGATACCGAGGTCCGGCAGCTCCGGCGCGGGCATCAAAGATACGATCACGATCAGGCCGATTTGCAGATAGCCCAGTCCCCACCAAAGGCGCGATCGTTGCAACGGTTCCATGAAACGGAAACCTCAAGCAAATTGAATGAAGTGGAGCCCGGAAAGCATATCGGGCCAACCGGCCCACCGGGGTCCGGAACTGAGGGGTTTCGGAGTCGCCCCTTCCCATTGCCCAATTTAACTCAAATCCCATTACAGGAACAGGTCTTAATCCGAAGAGACGGCGCTTTCTTTATGACGCCAAATTCAACTCTTTTTAATCAATCCTTTTGAGATGGTTTTAATCAAAAAGCCATTAAAAACAAGGAATTGCTCCCTTTTTTGGTTGGCTTCATACTAAAATCTGTTAGACTTTAACTACACTCAACAATTCTAACGAATGGGAACCCCATGACCCCCAGTGTGCCTGCGTTCCGGGCCGCAGAGGAAAAGAAACTTTTCCTCAAGCGCATCGACCTGATGACTTTCTTTTCAGAGGACACCCTCGATGCGCTGGCCTCTGATTGCAGTGAGATTGTGCTGGACGCCAACACCGTCCTGTTTGAAAAGGGCGACACGGGAAAGTCCATGTACATCCTGCTCGAAGGCGAGGTGTTGATCTATATCGAGAAGAAAAACCTCGCCACGCTGAAACCCGGAGCGTATTTCGGCGAGATGTCGATGATCGAATCCCAGCCGCGCACTGCCAGCGCCAAAACGCTGATGCCCTCCACTTTGATCGAGATCAACGAAGAATTGTTCGAAAGCTACTTCGCCAACCAGCCTCGCGCGCTGATGGCGATGATGCGGAACCTGTCCGCCCGCTCGCGAAAGATTTCCTCGGACCTGGCGGCGTCATTGCCGTCGATGGACGAGGATTCCGGGGTGGATCCCATCGCGTTCATGAACGACACTTATCTCGACGTGCTGCTGTTCGATCTGGAAACATTCAAATTCACCCAGGCCAATGCTCCCGTCTGCCGGGAAGTGGGTTACTCGCCCGAAGACCTTTTCAAAATGCATTTCCTCGACCTGGCCATCAGCCTGGACCAGGAAGACATCGACCGTCTGTTCGAGCCCCTAATCCAGAACATCCGCCCGATGACGGTCTTCGAAGCCGTGTACCGCAGGAAAAACGGGTCCACCTATCCGGTGGAGTGCCGTTGCCAGTTGGTGAAGAATCTCGGCACCCATCCGCAGGTGATGGTGTGGTCGCAGGACATCACCGAGCGCAAGCAGTTGGAGGAACAGATCCGGCAGATGGCGTACTACGACCCTCTAACCGGCCTGTTGAACCGGAACCTGCTGAATGACCGGCTGGAAGTCGCCCTGACCGCCGCCTCTGTCGCGAAAGAAAAAGTCGGCATCCTGTTTCTCGACCTGGATCATTTCAAAACCATCAACGACACGCTGGGTCACGACCTGGGGGACCTGCTTCTCAAGCAGGTGGCGGACCGGCTGAAAAAGGTGGTGCGGCAGGAAGACACGGTGGCCCGCATGGGAGGAGACGAGTTCGTCATCGTCGTGCCCAACCTCACCAAAGAAGATGAAATCGTGGACCGCGCGCAGAAGGTGCTTGAAGTCCTCTCGCCTATTTACCGTATCCAGAATCACGAATTGTACATCACATGCAGTATTGGCATTTCCGTGTTCCCCGACGACGGACAAGAGATCGAAACTCTGCTCAAACACTCCGACCTCGCCATGTACCGGGCCAAGGAGCGCGGCCGCAACACCTTCCAGTTTTTCGCGCAGTCCATGAACACGCTCGCAGTGGAACGCATGGTCATCGAGAAAAACATGCGCAAGGCGGTGGGCGGCACCGAGTTCCAACTGTATTACCAGCCGAAAATCTGCCTGCGCTCCGGCAAGGTGGTGGGCATGGAGGCGCTCCTTCGCTGGGAAAACCCGGAGCTGGGATTTGTCAATCCGCAAAAGAGCATCCCCATCGCCGAAGAGACGCGGCTCATCATCCAGATCGGGCACTGGATCATCGAAAGCGCGTGCCAGCAGATCAAGCGGCTGGAGAAGATCAATCCGGATATCAGTATCGCCGTCAACCTGTCGGTCATCCAGTTCAATTCGCCGGACCTCGTCTCCGAAATCAAAGGCATCATTAAGAACACGGGCATCGATCCGCAAAAACTCCAGGTGGAAGTGACGGAGTCGATTCTGATACAGGACAGCACGCTGGCCATCAACATCCTGCAGAACCTCAACGATCTGGGTATTAAAATCTGCATCGACGATTTTGGCACCGGTTACTCCTCATTGAGCTACCTCAAGAGCATGCCGATCGATTACCTCAAGGTCGACCAATCCTTCATCCGCGACCTGACCGATCCTACAAACGAGGCCATCACGCGTGCGGTGGTCGCGCTGGCACGGAGCCTGGGAATGAGAACCATTGCGGAAGGCGTGGAAACGAAGGAGCAAAAAAGTTTTCTGCAGACGATCGACTGCGATGAAGGGCAGGGTTACCTGTTCAGCAAACCGCTGGAAGCCCACCGGGCTGAAGAATTGCTGCTGAAGGGGTTGGAGGTCACTTGAAGCGGGATGTCAACTGCTTGATGACTTTGTCCCAATCCGTATTGTCGGCCTCTGTTCCGGTAATGGGACCCATGTCCTGAAATTTTTCCCGCTCATCACCGGTCAACTCCAGGTCCTCCTCGAACAACGCCACATCCTCCTCCTGCAGCATTTCATCGGCGTCGTCCATTTCCAGAAGCGATTCGAATTCCTCCTGCGAGAGGGTTTCGTGGTTGACCGATTCCATTTCCTCTTTTCGGTGGCGCGCTCCTTCGTGCAGGGCGTCCAGGTATTCCCGGCGTACGTTGTAGTGTGAAAACCGGTAGGCGCTGATTTCCCCGGCCTGCACGAAGTCTTCCGAAGCGAGGCGGAACTGTTTTTCGCGCAGGTAAATCCGTCCGCGATACACCCGTGCCAGAAAATGGTCCGGTTTCAG
The DNA here is from genome assembly GCF_052156635.1 of Nitrospina sp. 32_T5. Lineage (NCBI taxonomy): Bacteria > Pseudomonadati > Nitrospinota > Nitrospinia > Nitrospinales > Nitrospinaceae > Nitrospina > Nitrospina sp. 32_T5. The sequence goes on from NZ_JBQKUO010000003.1 coordinate 6,356, forward strand.
GCTGAGGACCATGTTCAGGTTCATCAGGCCCCCGGCCAGGTTGTGCCGCTCCAGGTTCTTGATGGCCTGCTCGAAGTGCCGGCGAACCTGCGGACGCAGGTTTTCCATCAGGATGCAGATCGGCTCCACCACCGGAAACACCCACCTTCCCAGATGAAACCGAACGGCTCTCACGAATTCCAGGGTCCTTTCCATGGACGACCTCTGCAGACCCTCTGCCTTCCGGGGTCCGGGGGACATGCGGGCACTGTTGGCCCTCAAATTTTTCTCAAACGGATACTCAATCATAACCAAAATCCCCCATACCGTCAAACACAAACCCCGTTTGCGGTGCTGCGTGAAAATCCTGCGCAAATCCCAATATTTAAAGGTCTTTTCCGGAACGCTCCTCAGCGCCCGGAAGCCCGGTGGGAAACGCCTTTCTTGACCTCTTGAGTGTAAGTCTTTATCGTTAGCTTTTTTCAATACTTGAGCCCCAGTCCGCAGGCTTTTACAGGCCCCGGTGGAAGGGCTCCTTCAACCGGAGGAAACGCGCGCATGGCCCGACTCATCGACAAACCCACCCTGGTGGAAGCCGCCGGCACCAAGCCCAAGGTCATCAAGGAATACATCGGCAAGGTCAATTCGAAAACATCGGACGTCAGCATCGCCTATATGACCAGTCCCGAAGGCTGGCAAGAGCCGGGGCAGACGCCGGAGTTCGACGAATACACCCTCGTCCTGCAGGGCATGCTGAAAGTGGAGACGAAGGAGGAGACGTTTGAGGTGAGCGCAGGCCAGGCGGTCATCACCCCCAAAGGCGAATGGGTACGCTACAGCACACCGCGCTCCGGTGGAGCCCAGTATGTTGCCGTGTGCCTGCCGGCGTTTTCCCCGGACACCGTGCACCGCGACGAGTGATCACCCTCCTGCCTGTCCGGCAACCCGGGTTGAGGAAACCGGACGCACACAAAATAAAAAAGGGCGGGGCGAAACGCCCCACCCTCTTTCACAACTGAATCAGTTTCCAATACTCAGCGTTTTTCGGAAAACGCATCCGCAGCCTGGCCGAACGCTTTGCCCAACCGCGAGGTGGCGTCGGAGAAACCGTCGGTGATGTCCCCCCACGCGTCTTTGGAACTGCGTTTCATCTCGCCCAACCATTTCTGGACCTCGTCGCGTTCGCGTTTCAGCGCCTTCAGTTTTTCATTCAAATCCTTTTTCGCCTCGGCGCTCATCGACTCCATCTTGCGGTCGGCCTTGTTCTGCAACGCGTCGATGCGGCGGTCGAGATACTCGAGATTGTTCTCGACCTCGGCGACGGCTTCTTCTTTTTCCTGAACCGAATAGTTTTTGATCGACTCGGTCAGCGCGTCGAACCTTTTACCGATGTCCCCGGTAGTGGTTTTGTCCTTCGCTTTGGATTCTGCAAGCGAAGGCGCGGCGACACCCAGCGCGAGGAACAGAACAGAAAAAACGGCTATATAGGAGATGCGGGTTGCAAACGGTTTGGACATGAATTGCTCCTTTCTCTTTTACGGGTTCCGGAATGCTCAAGGTGAAACCCTCGATTCAAAAGAAGTCCCCTTCGGTATTAAAATTCTTTCTTTATATTGAGACAGGAGAGAAGCGGAATCGATTCATTTTCAGGCGCATAAAAATCGGGCATTGCGCATAAGTGAAGAACTGGGAGGGGTTTTCAAGGCGTACCAATTCAGAAAATTTTTTTTTTGTAATCCCAATGATACGGATAACTTTTCCTGATTCAGGATTAGTACGGGGGTGGAGAAAACAGCAAGGAAGGAGAAAACTTGGCGTCCCCAGGGGGATTCGAACCCCCGTCGCCGGCGTGAAAGGCCGGTGTCCTGGGCCTGGCTAGACGATGGGGACGCCCTGTTTGTTCTTTGTGGACAAAAAGTGAGCCGCGAAGGGCTCGAACCTTCGACCCACGGCTTAAAAGGCCGTTGCTCTACCAACTGAGCTAGCGGCTCCCGTTCACAAAGCGTTAAGATGTATCAAATGCATTGTATCATGTCAATTGATTTTATTAGGCTTGATTTTGCCCGGGGCCCTACATACAATTACTTCCTTTATTCATCCCCCTTTATCAGGCAGGCAAGACGTGGAAAAATCGGAACAAATCTGGATGGACGGCAGGCTGGTCCCGTGGGCGGAGGCCAATGTTCACGTCCTCACGCACACACTCCATTACGGATACGGGGTCTTCGAAGGCATCCGCTGTTACCGTTCGGGCAAAAAAAAATCCGCCATCTTTCGCCTGCCGGAACACGTCAAACGGCTGTTTGACGGCGCGAAAATCCTCGGCATCGAAATCCCCTACAGTGAGAAACAGATCACGCAGGCCATCATCCAGACGGTGCAGGCCAACAAGCTCGAGGAATGTTACATCCGCCCCATCGTCTTCCTGGGCGACAACAAGATGGGGTTGAACCCGACCGGCGTTCACGTTCGCGTCGCCATCGCCGCCTGGCCGTGGGGCACGTACCTGGGCGACGACGGACTGGAGAAAGGCATCCGCGTCCGCGTCTCGTCCTTCAACCGTCACCACGTCAACGTCACCATGACCAAGGCCAAGGCCTGCGGCTACTACATCAATTCGATCTTTGCCAAGGCGGAGGCGGTACGCGACGGTTACGACGAGGCCATCATGCTGGACACCAACGGTTACGTCACCGAAGGTTCGGGCGAGAACATCTTCCTCTACCACAAGGGCACGCTGATGACGCCGCCCTTGTCGACGGGCATCCTCGACGGCATCACGCGCAACGCCGTGGTGCAGATCGCCAAGCACCTCAAGATTCCGCTGGAAGAGGCCGTTCTCACCCGCGACGAGTTGTACATCGCCGACGAGATCTTCCTCACCGGCACCGCCGCGGAGATCACCCCGGTGCGCGAGGTGGACAACCGCACCATCGGCGACGGCAAACGCGGCAAGATCACCAAACAAATCCAGGATATGTTCTTCCAGACCGTCGCCGGCAAGCAGGCCAAGTTCCAACACTGGCTCACCGAAGTCTAGTCCACCAAGTGGACTGAGAACGGGGTACTGCCCTACCGGCGAAACGAGAGTCCGTGGGCCCAATCCTGAATCCACTCTCTTGCCTCCGGGCGCAGTCCGCCCCTCCACGAGGGGAAGGAAACCGGGTACTGCTCTTCTGGCGATCGATGGTCCGTGGGCCCAATCCTGAATCCACTCTCTTGCCTCCGGGCGCAGTCCGCCCCTCCACGAGGGGAAGGAACCGGGTACTGCTCTCCTGGCGATCGATGGTCTGTGTGCCCGATCCTGAATCCACTCTATTGCCCCCGGACGCAGTCCGGCCCGAAATCGACGAAAAAATCACGGACGAAAACCCGTTAAACAAATTGGATTTACCGGAAAAAATGCATTAAAATGCGGCATACAACTTGCCAAGCGCAAACGGGCATCTTATTCCTGAACAGGTTTTGCCGCCACAGCGGCGGGGAGACGGCCTCCTCACCCGGCCAGGCGATAGGTCCCATATAATTCAAGGAGTTAGAATAAATGCCCATTTACGAATACGAATGTGAATCCTGCGGCACCACGTTTGAGTTGATGCAGTCCATAAACGCCAAGGCACCCAAGCAATGCGAGACGGCTGCATGCAAAGGCAAGCCCCGGCGCAAAATATCCGCTTCGGGCTTCATCCTGAAGGGAAGCGGCTGGTACGCAACGGACTACCCGTCCGAATCCCGCAAAAAAGGTTGGGAGGCGGAAAGCAAGCAGGACAATGGCAACAGTGCTCCGGCTCCTTCGGGCGAGAGCTGTTCGAGCCCCGGGTGCGCCAACCCGGCCACCACCACCGCGCCCAAGCTGAAGTCCAACCCGATTGCGGAGGCCAGCAAAAACCCGTACTCCGGGGGCAAGAAAAAAGCCAAAAAGTCCGGGGCCAAATCCAAAAACTGAGGTCCCGCGTTTATATGGGGGAAGCAAACCCTGTTTTCAAAAACATCATTGCGTCCATCGTCGATGGCATCATCCTGATATCCCGGGAGGGGACCATCCTCCACGCCAACCTGGCCACGGAGGAGATGTTCCAGCAATCCCGGGATCATTTTTTGAACCGCCCGGCGGGCGACCTGTTTCCCGGCCAGCCGGAGTTGCAGAACAAGATCGAAGACACCCTGCAAAACGGGGTGGCCTATCACCAGATTGAAGGACAGGGTCACCGACGCGCCCATTCCACGACGTTTCCCGTGAGCATCACCATATCGCCTTACATCAACGACCAGAACCAGCCGGAAGGGGCGGTGCTGTACGTTCGCGACTGCACGCTGGCGCAGGAACTGGAGGAGATCAGCCGCCCTTTCGACGCCATCTCCCACCTGGGCACGTTGTCGCTGGGCATGGCGCACGAGATCAAGAACCCGCTCGTGTCCATTTCCGGATCTGCACAATTGCTCCGCAGAAAACTGCCGGAGGAACATCACAAATTTCTCGACGTGGTCATCAAGGAATCGGAGCGCATCAACCGCATGATCGACCGCATGCTCAATTTCGCGCGGCCCCTGGACCTCGACCTCGAGACCATCAACATCCACCAGATTCTGGAGGAAATCCTCCTGCTGGAAAAACAGTCGCACGAAGCGGCCATCCGGTTCGAGTCCGTCTACGATCCCAGCCTGCCACCGATAGAAGGCGACGGCGACCGGCTGAAGCAGGTGTTCCTGAACCTCATCCAGAACGCCATCGAAGCCATGCCGGACGGCGGCACATTGAAGGTCCTGACGCGCTATCACACGGATTATGCCGTGCGCTCCCAGATTCGCCCCGACCGGCGGAAGACCATCCTGGTCGAGATCGTGGACACGGGGCTGGGGATCACGCCCGAAAACATGAAGCACCTGTTCACCCCCTTCCACACCACCAAGAGCCAGGGAAACGGGTTGGGGCTTCCGCTTTCACTTAAGATTGTCGAAAACCACCACGGTAAGATAAAAGTCATTTCCGAACCCGGTTCCGGCACCCGGGTGCAGGTGTACCTGCCGGTCAAACAGGAGAATGCATGAACGGTTCGATAGACATCCTGATCGTGGACGACGAGGAGAACATCCGCTGGCTGTTCACCCAGGCGCTGGAGGATTCGCCCTACAATGTGGATACGGCCTGCAGTGGCGAGGAAGCCCTGCAAAAGATCCGAAGCCAGTCCTACTTCATGGTGTTCACCGACATCTTCATGGAAGGCATCAGCGGCCTTGAGCTTCTGCAGAAGGTGCGTGACACGGATCACCGCCCGCATATCGTCGTCATGACGGCGCAGGACACGATGAACAACACCATCGAGGCCATGCGCCACGGAGCGTACGATTACATAAGCAAACCGTTCGACTTCGACGAAATTTTCAAACTCATCGACCGGGTGGAAAAAAGCCGCGGGGTCCAAGCTCCGGAACCGAAGGCAGAGCAAAAGCAGGATGACTTTTCGCTGGAAGCCATCATCGGCAAGAACCGGCGCATGCAGGACATCTTCAAGGTCATCGGCAAGGCCGCCTCCACGCAGTTTCCGGTGCTCATCACCGGCGAGAGCGGCACCGGGAAGGAACTTGTCGCGCGCGCCCTGCATCACTATTCCGACCGTTCACACAAGCCGTTCATTTTCATCAACTGCGCCGCCATCTCCCGCGAATTGCTGGAAAGCGAGCTGTTCGGTCATGAAAAAGGATCGTTCACCGGGGCGGTGGAAACCAAAAAAGGCAAGTTCGAGCTCGCCGATGGCGGCACCCTGATGCTCGACGAAATCGGCGACATGGAACTTCCGCTCCAGGCCAAGATCCTGCGGGTCCTGCAAAACAACGAATTTTACCGTGTCGGCGGCAAGGACTCGATCCGCGTGGATGTGCGCATCATCGCCGCCACCAACCAGCGCCTCCCCGACCTCATGAAAGCCGACCGGTTCCGCGAGGACCTGTACCACCGCCTGAACGTCATCAACATCCACCTGCCCCCGTTGCGCGACCGCGCGGAAGACATTCCCCTGCTTGCGGAATTTTTCCTTAAAAAGTACGGGAAGTTATCGACGCAGGACCGCATATACCTCGCCCCGGAAACGGCGGAACTCCTCATGCAGTACCCCTGGCCGGGTAACATCCGTGAGTTGGAAAACATCATAAAGCGCTGCCTGGTGCTGGTGACCCGGGGCCCGGTGTTGCCGGAACATCTGCCCGACCCGCTCCTCACGGAAGCACGCAAAACACCGAAGACCAGTAAGTCCTGGGAGACACATTTAGACAACGTGGTGCGCGACTTCCTCGCCGGAAACCAGGAAAACGCCGACGGCCAGCTTTACGACCTGCTCATCCAGGCCGTGGAAAAGCACCTGTTCGAACAACTGCTGGAGAGCAAACGCGGCAACCAGGTGGCCACGTCGAAATCGCTGGGCATCAACCGCAATACCCTCAAGCGCAAGATCGACGCCATGGGCATCGAGCCCAAAAAGAAAAACAACGACTCCAACCCACTCTCGCACTAGAAAGTCCGCACTGTGAAGACGGAAGCCATCGTATCCATCAAAAATGCAATGGGTGGTCGTCTGGAAATCGTCCGTCAAACCTTCCCGGCGCACAACGGCAAACCCACCCGGCGTATTTCGTTTGTCGCGGGACTGCATGGGGACGAACTGGCGGGGCTCTACCTGTGTCACCGTATCATTCGCGCGCTACGGGAATTGCAGGACACACAGCCGGAGGTGTTTCTCGGCCAGATCAATTTTTATCCCGCGGCCAACCCGGCGGGCATACACAGTTCCAACCGTCTGTGGCCGTATTACGGACTGGACATGAACCGGGTCATTGGCCAGGAAAACGGTCATACCGTGGGAACTCGTGCCGCCTCCCTGCTTTACAAGGACATCCTGAACCACAGCGAGTATGCGGTGGATATTCACGCCAGCAACCTGCACCTTCTGGAGCTGCCGCAGATCCGGGTCATCGAGGAATTCGCAGTCGACCTTTTACCGCTGGCAAGCGAGGCGAACGCCGACCTTGTCTGGGTCCACCCGATGGCGGGATTGTTCGAATCAACACTGGGTTACAACCTCAACCAGGAAAAAATTCCGACCCTCGTCATTGAGACCGGCATCTGCCAGCGAATCCACACCCATCTCATCGATCCCCTGTTCGAGGGCATGATGCACTACCTGCTTCACCTGGGTATTCTCGACGCCAACTACCTGTCACCGGAGAGCGTCCGGTCACCACGCGTGCTCTACCCGAAGCAGGTCATGCAGGCGACGGCAAAGCACTCCGGACTGTTTGTCAGTTCGGTTCAGCCGGGGGAGACGGTCTGCCAGGGTCAACCCCTGGGACAGGTGTTGGACGTGGTGGAAGGAGAAGTGCTGGAAGACGTCACCGCACCCGCCGCGGGACTGCTGTTCACCCTGCGCGAGCATCCGCTGGTCCATTCCGGCGCCCTGCTGGCGCGCATTGCGCTGGATCCGGAATCGTGAAGCAGGAAATCTATTCCACCACCACGCCGCTCGGCGATACGCTCGCCCTCTACAAAAACATGTGGGAGGGACCGGAGGGCGGACAGAAGCTGTCCATCGTTGCGGGTATCCAGGGCGACCGGTTGAACGGCCTGCTCGCCGCGGGCCGGATCGCGCACTTTCTGCAAAGCGTCGCCGACGGCAACGAGCCCGGCCTGAAACTTTCCGGCACCGTGCAGGTATTCCCGGTCGTCAACCACCGCGCTCTGGAATCCGGAACCGCTACATGGTGGTACGACAACCTGGACGCCGACCTCGCCTTCCCCGGCAGCGAGGAAGGCGACCTCACCGAAACGTTGTGCAACCGTCTGCTTCACGAGACCGCCGGGTCGGACTACGGAATCATTCTTCAAACCGGATCGGCCCACTTCGAGGATGCGCCGCATGTGAGGGTCTACCGTCCGAGCCTCGCCATGCGCAAGGCCAGCCGCCAGTTCAACCTGTCGGTGATCCGTGAGGTTCCCGATATCCCATCGGTCAACCTGCAGCTCAGCCGCCAATGGCACGAAATGGACATCCAGACTTTCACCCTGTCCGCCGGGCGCCCGCAGGTATGCGATCCCTCTGCCATCGACGCCTTATTCGGAGCGATGATGCATTTCCTGCGCGAGATGGAATTCCTTTCCTGTGATGAACCGGACGGGGAAACGGTCGGGACGGAGGCGATGTTCTACAAATCCAAAAATGAAGTGTGGGTGAATACCCAAGTGGCAGGATTGTATCTACCCTGTGGCAGAGTGGGAGAAACGGTGGCGGCCGGCCAGAAACTGGGAGAGGTGTTCGAACTGTATGGGGGACAGTTGCTGGAAACGGTGGTCGCCCCGCAGGGGGGGCTTCTCGTAAGCCAGCGTGTTCACCCATTGGCCCATGAAAAAGAGGCGGTGGCGATCCTTCTCACCGGAGGCCATTCCAAGTGGTTCTGGCCTTTCTAAATCAAGGTCACTCCAACGAGGAGAAATGGATGACCAGAATGACGAATCCCCAAAGTGAAAAACCCGCTCCCGCCAGGGCCATGAGTGTGCCGCGGATCGAGCGCTTTTTCATCTCATCTTTCTTTTGACCATCCAGGAACCCCCATTTTTCGCGGGGATCGGTGCGGGCCATGTATTCCTTGTGTTCAATCCGGTTGCACAAGTTCAAAAGGCCGATTCCCAGAAGCATGATGACCGCGCCCATGATCGACTGTTCAGTAATGATGCCGTCCAAGGGTCCCCCTCCTATATATTAAGAGAATCCGTTTATTTGATTTACAACAAGTGTGTAAATAAAGTATAACAGAATGCACGTTAAAAAACAATAAGATCGATCTCAATCAGAGGCACGGAACCTTGCCGGAAAGGTCGCTTTGGGATAGACTGGAGCCGTTTAAAAACGACCCTGGTGCCACAGTCCGATGCCCCATTCCCTATCAATCGAGCAAAATCCAACAGGTTACCGTTATTCGGTGGAACCGTTTCTGCTGGCGCATTTCGTAGATCCTGAACCGGCTCAGCGCGTGCTGGAAGTGGGAACCGGATGCGGCATCCTGCCTCTGCTCCTCACCACACGCGAACCGAAAATAGATATCACCGGTGTCGAGATCCAGGAATCACTGGTTCGCATAGCCATTCGCAACGTGGCGCAGAGTGGCCGGGCAGGCATACGCATTCAACACGCGGATTTTCTGGAAATGGCGAGGGATCATCCTCCGTCGTCGTTCGACTGGATCGTCAGCAACCCGCCCTACCGCAAGCGCAACAGCGGCCGTATCAATCCGGATCCGGAAAAAGCCATTGCCCGCCATGAACTGAAACTCTCTTTGCCCGCTCTCATCGCCGCCGCCGCGCCGCTATTGAAACCGCATGGCAAACTGGTGCTGGCCTACCCGCCGCTTCGGCGGGATGAATGGGTGACCGAACTGAAACGCAACGGACTCGTCCCCCGGCGACGCCTCACCGTTCATGGACATCACGACACCGAGCCGCGCATCCTGATCATGGAGGCGACGCAAGCGGAACTCTGCGGCCGGTGCGAAGACCAGACGCTGGTCATGTACAACCCCGACGGCTCGTACACCGGGCCGATGCAGGCCATTTATGAACGCTTTGATTATTCTGGCCGGTCCCACCGCCTCCGGGAAAAGTGATACGGCGCTCGCTCTGGCCGGTCACATGGATGTGGAAATCGTCAGTGCCGACTCCATGCAGGTGTACCGCCACTTCGACATCGGCACCGCCAAGCCGTCTCATGAAGTCCGCTCGCGTGTTCCTCATCACCTGATCGACATTCTCGACCCGCACGAGCCATTCACCGCATTTGACTTCAAACAGCGGGCGCAGGAAGTGGTACGGGATATCCTCGCGCGCAACAGGATCCCCGTCATGGTGGGCGGCACCGGGTTGTACCTGAAAACTTTCATCGAAAACTACGAGTGCGCCGTGCAGCCGGATCCCGAAGTCCGCAGACAGGTCCAACGCGAAATCGAACAGCGCGGCCCGGCCGCCCTGCACGATGAGTTGAAAAAGGTCGATCCCGAATACGCGGCCCAGATCGAACCCAACGACCCCATCCGAATCGAACGCGCGCTCACCGTTTTCCGCCAAAGCGGGCGGCGCCTGTCCTCCTTTCACCAGACCGACATGGACAATAAAGAACCCGGATACAATTTCGACATCCACCTGTTTCTTCTGGAACGGGAGAGGCAGGACCTGTACACCCACATCAATCACCGGGTCGAAAGAATGATCGACGACGGATTGAAAGAGGAGGTCGAACAGCTCATGGAACGGGGTTACAAAAAGGAATGGAAACCGTTTTCATCCATTGGCTACGCGCAAATGGTGCGTCACCTTGAAGGCGCCATTTCCCTCGATCGGGCGTGCTATGAAATCCAGCGGGAGACGCGCCATTTCGCCAAACGGCAGATCACCTGGTTCAAAAAAATGGAGGCCACCCGCCCCGTCCCGGTCCACGCTGCGGACACGGGTTCCACCCTGGCGGAAAAAGTTCTGCGCCTCCTGCCCAGCACCGTGGCACTGCTCCTGGCTTTCTGCTTGACCCTGTTGCCCGGGAACGTGAAGGCCGGCGAGGTACAGGAGGAATACCGCCAGGCGGTGGAAATGGTGCAATCCGGAAAGTGGGACCAGGCGCTCCAAATCCTCCAGCCGCTCGAACAGCAAACACTGGATACCGTCACCCGCAAACGCGTCACCTACCTCCTCGCCCGCGTTCATTCAAACCGCCTGGACCACAAACAGGCGCTCAAGTTCTTTGATAAAAGCCTCACCCTGTACCCGGAGGTGGAAGACGACATCCGCTATCAGCGTGCCCGCTCCCAGACCGCGCTGGGCCAATACGCGGAAGCGCTGGCGGAACTGGATCGCCTGGCGGTGCGTATTCCCTCTTCACTCTTGCTGCCGCGCGTGCACCTGTTGAAAGCGGACATTCATCGCCTGCAAAATCATCCCGAACCCGCGCTGCGCCACCTGAAGGAAGCGTATCGGCTGATCCGCTCCCGCGTCAGCATGGAAGATTACATGGAAACCCTTCCGGACATCGTGACTCAACAGATCACCTTGTACGAAAAAACCGGCGACCAGCAAGGGGAATACGATGCCTGGCGTACGTTGTACGCAGTCTATCCCGATCATCCCAAAGCGGAGGATGCCGAAGCCGCACTGGCCCGCCTTACTGCAAACGAAAGCGTCACGCCAAAACCGCTGTCTCTACGCGAACGTTCGCGCCGGCTGCGCAAACTGCTCGGTCAGGCGCGGTTCGAAACCGTCATTCATGAAGTGCGGTCCCTGATGGACGCTTCCAGTCGCATCCTGCCCGGCCGTTTTTATTTCATTCTTGCCGACGCCCACCAGGGACTGCGTGACCGCGCCGCGGCAAACGAGGTGCTGAACGAGTTCATGCGTCGTTACCCCCTGCACGACAAGGTACCGAAGGCGGCGTTCATCGTCGGGCGCAACCTGTGGAACCTGGGCAACCGGGATGCGGCGCTGGAGCATTTTCAAAAAGTGGTGAAAACCGCCGGGCGGCGGGACCTGAAAACCGAGGCGGCATTCATCGTCGGGAAAATTCATGAAGAAGCGAAAAACGAGGAGGCCGCGTTGACGGCCTACGGTACGCTTGTAAAGAACCATGAGAAAACCGAGTTCGGCCAGCAGGCGGCGTGGCAGATCGGCTGGGTTCATTACCGCACCGAACGCTGGGAAGCGGCGGCAGACCAGTTCCGCACCAACCTCCAGCGGCTTCCGGAAGGGGACTTTGCCGACAAGAATGCCTTCTGGCTGGCAAAGTCTTTGGAGAAACAGAACAAAACGGACGAGGTCCGGCGGGTTTACGAGGACCTGGCACGCCAGTACCCCTACACCTATTACGGCCTGCAGGCACAAAACAAACTGGACGCAGGGACCGATCCCCATACCTTGACCCAGGTTGCCGTGACTCCGGTGGTGCAGACCGGTCTGGCCCCGGAAACCGATTCTCAGGGCAATCCCGGCCGGCCGCTGGACGACGGCGAATGGTTGCATTTTTCCCGCGCACTGGAATTGATCGAGCTCGGCTTTCACCGCCGGGCCCGCGAGGAATTACGCGAGGTCGCCGGTTCGGTGCGCAAGAACTTCGAGGGAGTGATGTGGCTGTCGCACTGGTTCAACCGCGCACACGCGTTTTCCGATTCGCAGCGCGTGCTCGGTTTGTACCGCAGCTTCAAATCGCGCCACGGGGAAAAGGAACTGCCGGAGGCGTTCTGGAAGAATTATTATCCTCCCGCCTACTTTCAGAAAGTGCGCAACTGGGCCCAGTCCTTTGAAGTGGATCCGTTGCTGGTCATCAGCCTCATGCGGCAGGAAAGCCTGTATGACCGGTGGTCGGTTTCCCCGGCCGGAGCACGGGGGCTCATGCAATTGATGCCGAAGACGGCCTCACGCATGCACCGGCAGGCGGGAAATGCCGAAGACCTGGACATCGAGGAGCTGTTCGATCCCAACCTGAACATTCGCCTCGGTGTGCGTTACTTGAGCCACCTCATGCAGGAACACGCCGGGAACCGCATTCACATCCTCATCGCATACAATGCCGGGCCTCACGTGCTGGATGCCTGGAGGAAACGGTTTGGCGATTTGGACGATCACGACGCATTCATCGAATCCATTCCCTACCCCGAAACACGCAAGTACGTCAAGCTTGTGTCGCGAAACCACGATCTGTACAAACGGCTGTATGCGGGAGCGACCCAGACCGAATCGGAAAGCAACAAGACCTTTTAGGTTTGGTTCATGAGCATGTAGGCGGGTATAATGCGTATTCCTGCTGTGAAAGCGGCAAGGGAATCCTATTCGAAGGTGATCGAACAGCATCCCAGGTCCAGCCCCAGTTCATTTTTTTTCAACATGGAACGGACTTCGGGATCGATGAAATTGATGATGCGGTTGCCTTCCCTGCGGGTGCTCACCAGGCCGCACCCGCGCAGGATGGCAAGGTGATGCGAGACCTGGGGTTGGGCCATGTTGAGCGACTGCACCACCTTCGAAACATTGCATTCTCCCTGCAATAACAACTGGACGATTTTGAGGCGGGATTCTTCGCCCAGGGATTTCAGAATGCGCGCGCATTCGGCTGTGTCGAAGGTCTTGTCCATACCGGCAGTATAGGAAATCCGGCGGATCGAAGTCAACTTGGAGCGTAAACGGCAGCATGAGGTGGCGTGGATAGCAAACCGAATATCGACAGCGAACAATGGGTGGACAGGTACGGCGATACCATGTACCGCTTTACCCTTGTCCGGGTAAAGGACCCGATGATCGCTCACGACATCATCCAGACCACCCTGCTTGCAGCCCTCCAGGCACAACACACTTTTGCCGGAAAATCGTCGGAAAAAAGCTGGCTGTTCGGCATTCTCAAGCACAAGATCATGGACCACTTCCGCAGTCAGAAAAGTCAACGGACTTACGAGTTGACCCCTGATGACGATGCCGATCCGTATGAAAACGCCTATAATGAAACCGGGCATTGGATTTCGCCGCCGCGAAACTGGGAAATCAATCCGGAAAAAGCGGTGGAGAACACCCAGCTTCTGGAAGCACTCAACCACTGCATGGGCGGGCTGTCCGACAAGTTCCGTGACATCTTTGTTATGAAAGAAATTGAGGGAATGTCGTCAGAGGATATCTGCAAGGAAATGGGGATCAAGCCGACCAACCTGTGGGTGATTCTGCACCGGGCCCGGAACCAGTTGAAAAAGTGCCTGGAAACCCACTTTAGGCGGTGAACCCGGCAGCAGGATGACTGCCTTTTTTTGGAATGCCATTGAATGAGTACCTTGATGCGATTCATGAAATTGCGGTGTGAAGACACCTCTCCGCTCATTTCGGAGATGATGGATCACACCCTGCCCCTGCCCAAGCGGCTGCGTGTGGCCTTGCACCTGTCTCTTTGCAGGATGTGCCGCGCGTACCAGCGCCAACTGAACACCGTGCGGGTGCTGGCTCGGGGGTTGGGACGGGAGGACACACCATTGGGCCCGCAGGTCACAATGTCCGATGACTGCCGGGAAAGCCTCAAGGCTGCATTAAAAAAACACCAGGGACTGTGAGCGAAGGCGAAAACCCCGGCTCAATTTGGAAAGGATGATCCGAATGAACGAACGGCGATCGGAAATGGACACGGAAGCGAAAATCTCCCACGACGATGTGCGCGAGTTTTACTCCAAAGCCGCGGCGACCACCCAGGAAAACCTGTGTTGCCCGGTCAAGTACGACCCCGGCGACCTCTCCCACATTCCGGAAGAGGTGCTGGGCATTTCCTACGGATGCGGCAGCCCGGTGAGCCGCGCCGACATCCAGCCCGGTGAAACCATGGTGGACCTCGGTTGCGGCGGCGGCATCGACTGCTTCATCGCCGCCCGGGGCGTCGGCGAAACGGGCCGCGTCATTGGCGTCGACATGACCGAAGAGATGCTGAACGTCGCCCGCAAAAACGCCGGCCGCGTGGCGGAAAACCTGGGCTACAACAACCTGGAATTCCACCACGGCTTTCTGGAAGCGATACCCGTGGAGGACAACCGCGCCGACGTGATCACTTCCAACTGCGTGGTCAACCTGTCACCCAGCAAGCGTGACGTGTTTCAGGAAATCCGCCGCATCCTGAAACCGGGAGGGCGCTTCGTCATCGCCGACATTGTCTCCGACCAGCCCGTCCCGGCCGCCATGCGTGAGAACCGCGAGCTGTGGGGCGAGTGCGTTTCCGGTGCGCTCACCCTCGACGAGTTTCTCGACTATGCCCGCCAGGCGGGGTTCCACGGATTCCTGGTCACCAAGGATTACCTGTGGAAAGAGGTTGAAGGCATCCGGTTTTATTCATACCTGCTCGCCGGTTACAAGCCATTGAACATCGAGGAGTCCTGTTGCAGCGGCAACGTACTGGCCATTTACGCCGGACCGTTCAACGAGGTCACCTGCGAGGGCATCACGTTTCCGGTTGGCCGCGCGGTGGAAATCAAGGAAGAACTGGGAGAGGTATTGAGTCACGGGCCCTACCGCGGCCTGTTCAACATCATCGACCCGGAAACCGAACAGGTGGAGGACAGCGGCGACGATTCCTGTTGCGGTTGACCCAAATCGATTACCCACCGTCCCGCAAGGACGCTTCCCGCCCCGGTCCGGTTTGCAAAGGGGCGCAGGAGTTTTTCTCCAAGGAGAGATCATGCGGAATCCAATCCGGCCCACCCCGTTTTGTATCTGGTCGCTGGCAGCGACCCTGTTTATCCTGACCTCTTTCGCGGTTTCCGCACAGGCGGAGAGCTGGAAAACCTTCAAGCATCCCGCCGGAATCCAGTTCGACTATCCCGGAGACTGGCTGCTGAAAGAGGACGAATCCGGTATCTATGTCATCCCGCAGCCGGTGCAGTTCAACCCGCAGGGCATCCCGGAAGAGTTCCTGCTGTTCCAGAGCGTTGCCGCGGAAGGCATCACCGACCCCAGGGACCCGCGCGTGGCGCAGTTCTTCGACCAGATCTGGACCACCAATTTCCCCGGCATGAAACGCTCCGACCAGCCGAAGGCGTTCACCACCAAACTCGGTGCGGCAACGGTGATGACGTTCGAGGGCAAGCTCCCTGCCGGCGTGACGCACAGGCATGTGGTGTTCCTCACCATCCACCAGGACCAGGGAATCTACATGATTCACCTTGCTCCGCAAAACAGCAAACGCGGCCTCGAAAACACGGCGCGCAAGGTGTTCGCCAGCCTCGCGTCCACACCGCCTTCGATCGACTCCGCGCTGCTCCGCAGATGGTCGAAAAGCACCACCGAAGGCAGTGTAGGCATTGGAGCCTCCGTATTCGCCAATTCGACGGTCACCTGGACGTTTCAACAGGACGGCACGGTGCTGTATTCATCAAAAACACGTGTGGACGGCAACACCACGGGGCTCGGCGTGAACGCGCATTCGGAAGGAAGCCCGAATGTAACGACCGGACGCTACTCCGCCGCCAACGGCCAGTTGTTCATTTACTGGGAAAGCGGAGCCACGGAACGTTACACGTACAAGGTTTTCCTTGACCACGAAGGCACGCCTTCGCTCAAGCTGGTGCCCTTCGGCGAAAAGAAAGCGCAGTACTACCAGTAACCCGCCGGGATGACTTTCGCGCCATGACCCGCAGTGCTTTTTTACGATTCGTTCTGGTGTCAATCGTGCTGTGCCTGATTGCGCCCTTTCGCGCGCTGGCGCGTCCGTGGCGTACAACGCACTCTCAAGCGCACCGGGGATCGGTCCTGCATGTCTCCGGAATGACGCCGGACATCGCCCGCCCCACGGGCAAGTTGCCTCCCATCACACCCGTCAAACGGTTTTACGTGGAAGACATCTCCGGCCCACCGGACTCGCTCCCGCGCGATGCGTCTGATTGGACCCTGCGCATCGAGGGTGACATTGCCAGACCGCAGTCCCTGGATTATGACGATATCGTGAAACGCCCGTCGGTCACGCGCATCATCACACTCAACTGCATCGGCAACCCCATTGGCGGTTACGCGATAGGGAATGCGAAATGGACCGGTTTGCCACTCGCGCAACTGATCGAAGAAGCCGACCCGGATTTCCTCGCTGACACGATGGTGTTGAAAGGCGCAGACGGTTACCACGACAGCCTGCCCCTGCGTGCGGCCAGACATCCCGGTGCACTTCTTGTCCACGGCATGAACGGAAAACCGCTGACACGCGACCACGGGTTCCCGCTGCGCGTGCTGGTTCCGGGGTATTACGGGATCAAGCAGGTGAAGTGGCTGAAGGAAATCCACATCCAGAACGGACCGCACACGGGATACTGGCAGAAACTCAACTGGACCCAAAGCGGCAAGGTAAAGATATTCAGCCGCATCGACCACCCGCAACAGGGGCAGTGGCTGGAGGCCCGGCGCACGACTCTGCGTGGTGTGGCGTTTGCGGGCGACCGGGGTATCCAGTACGTGCAGGTGTCGCTGGACGGAGAAAAAAGCTGGTCGCTGGCGAAGCTGGAAAAACCGCTGTCGCCTTACTCGTGGGTGTTCTGGTCGTATCCAGTCACCTTTCCACACTCCGGACGCTACCGCATCGCCGTACGCGCAGCGGACCAGTACAGCGGCATCCAACGCGACGATCACCGCAACCCGTTTCCCGCCGGCGTTTCGGGCATTCACCGGGTCGATGTCAACGTGATGTGATCGGATGCGGCGGGTTCCGCCCCAACGCAGTCCTATCCCAACTTCCCGGCGGCAGCAGAATCCACCCACCACTCCACCCGCTCCGCGTCCACAAGCGCGGCGGGGTAACGTTCCTTTCGGTCGGGAGCGTGGTGCACCGACGCCAGTCGTTCCGCTTTACTTTCTCCCGTCACCAGAAACGACACGCACGCAGCGGTATTCAACACGGGAAGCGTCAACGTGATGCGCGCCTGGCCGCTCTCCGGTTGCCTGGCCACGGCGCACAGCTCGCGGCATTGCAGAACTTCTGTTTGACCGGGAAAGAGCGACGCCGTGTGTCCGTCCGCCCCCATGCCGAGCAGGACCCAGTCGAAACGCGGCACGGCATCCGCGGAAATTCCGAATGCGCGGCGGAGTTCCTCCGCATAACGCCGGGTTTCATTTTGAGGGTCCTCCTCGCCGCGCATGCGGTGGATGTTGGGATCGGGAAGAGGAACGTGCCGGATCAATGTCTTGTCCGCCATGCAGTAATTGCTTTCCGCATGATCCGGCGGCACGCACCGTTCATCCCCCCAGAACAGGTGCACGCAGGACCAGTCGATGGCCTTCGCATTGTCCGGATGCGCGACGATCTCCAGCAGGCGTCGCGGAGTCGAACCGCCGGGAAGCGCAATACGAAACGGCAACCCGTTGGACGCCGCCACGCCGGCGCGCCGCACCCACTCCTTGGCCAATGCGTGAGCGGTGGTCTCCGCATCCTTTTGTACGACCCAGTGGATTTGTGAATCTTTCATGTGGAAGGTTACAGCTCGCAGAACAGGCCGTCTTCGACCAGGTTCCGGCAGGGGTAATGCCAGTCCATGCCGGCCAGGGAGAAGAGGGCATTGGCATGCCGGGGCCCCCATGTTCCGGCGGGATAACCGTAGATGGCTTCGTCCGGCTTGGAGGCCCAGTGTTTCAGAATGGGATCGACGAACCGCCAGCAGGATTCCACCGCGTCGCCACGCGCAAACAGCGTGGGATCGCCCTGGATGCAGTCCAGCAACAGGCGTTCGTAGGCATCCGCCAGGCTCGTGTCACCCAGGTCGGAGTAATGAAAGTCCATGTTGACTTTCTCCACGTGAAAGCCGGCACCCGGACGCTTCATCCCGAAGTTGAGCAGAATGCCCTCGTCCGGCTGAATGCGGATGATGAGCTGGTTGGGTACGGAGACATGCTCGCCCTTGTGCTGGAACAGGATGTGCGGCGTGCTCTTGAAATGGATCACCACCTCCGTCACCCGCGTGGGCAGGCGTTTTCCGGTACGGATGAAAAACGGAACCCCGCCCCACCGCCAGTTTTCGATGAACACCTTCATCGCCACGAATGTTTCGGTTCGCGAAAAGGGATCGACGTGCTCCTCTTCCCGGTACCCGGGAATGATCTGTCCGTTGATCTGCGACTTCGTGTACTGGCCCCGCACAACCGACGCTTCCACATTGTTTTCTGTAATGGGTTTCAGGGATTGAAACACCTTCACCGTTTCGTTGCGCACGGAAAACGAATCGAACGAAGGCGGCGGTTCCATGGCGATGATGCCGAGAATCTGCAGGAGGTGGTTCTGCACCATGTCGCGAAGGGCACCGGAGGCGTCGTAATACCGGCCGCGTGTGCCTATGCCCACGGTTTCCGCGGCGGTGATCTCCACATGGTCGACGAAGTTTCGGTTCCACAGCGGCTCGAAGATGCCGTTGGAAAAGCGGAACACGAGGAGGTTCTGCACGGTTTCCTTGCCGAGGTAATGGTCGATGCGAAAAATCTGCGGCTCGCGGAACACCTTGAGCAGTTTCTTGTTGAGCACCTGTCCGGAGGCCAGGTCGTAGCCGAACGGCTTTTCCACGATGATGCGCTTGTAGGCCTGATCGGGTTTCTTCTCTTTTTGCAGACCCGCCGCACCCAGGTTTTCGATGATGATTTCATACATCGACGGCGCAATGGACAGGTAGTAGATGAAATTGCCGTTGGTACCCAGGCTCTCGTCCAGTTTCTTCAGACGTTTTGCCAGCTTGTCGTAATCGCGGGACTCTCCCGGATCGATGGACTGGTAATACAGGGCCTTGGCGAACTTACGGAAGTCTTCGGGATGGGGTTTTTCTTCGGCGTCCTCGACGCCCTCCGCGAGGGATTTGCGGAAAGCGGCGTCGGTCATTTTGGTGCGGCTGACACCCAGAACGGCGAATTTTTCCGGAAGCATGTCCTTCTGGTAAAGATTGAACAATCCCGGGACAAGTTTACGCCGGGTCAGGTCGCCGGAGGCGCCGAAGATGACGAGGATGCAGTTATCGAGTTTGACCATACCCCCCTGCCCGCGAAAAGGTGTGAACTGAAGTTTGTGGGATGACTGGAATCCGTTTCATTATAAAACGGAAACCCCGGCCTGAAACAATCCTTCACCCCCTATTTATTTTTCACCGCATGACCGCCGAACTGGTTGCGAAGAGCGGCAAGGAGCTTCATGGCGAACGAGTTCTGCTGACGCGACTGAAACCGCGCGAACAGGCTCTGCGTGATCACAGGTGCCGGGGTATCGAAATCGATGGCCGCCTGCACCGCCCAGCGTCCTTCTCCACTGTCTTCCACGTACGGCTCCAGTTTCGACAGGTCCGGGTCGTCCCTCAATGCCCGCTCCGCCAGATCCAGCAACCAGGACCGCACAACGCTTCCCTTCTGCCACACCCCACTCACCGCATGGAGGTCGATGTCGAAGGGAGAGTTGTTCATGATCTCGAAGCCTTCGGCATACGCCTGCATCATGCCGTACTCGATGCCGTTGTGCACCATCTTGACGAAATGGCCGGAACCGCTGGCGCCCACGTGCAGGTGTCCGTTCTCCGGAGCCAGCGCTTCGAAGACGGGTTCCATATAACGGCACGGTTCATCATGGCCGCCGTACATCAGGCAGTAGCCTTCCTTCAATCCCCACACACCCCCGCTGGTGCCGCAGTCGATGTAATGCATGCCGCGGTCATGCACTTTTTCCGCCACCTTTCCCGTATCCCGCCAGTTGGAATTGCCGCCGTCGATGATGATGTCGTTGGGATTGAGCAATTCCATCAGGACGTCCACCGTCTCCCAAACCGGGGTCCCGGCGGGCACCATGATCCACACCGCCTTTCTCTCCGGCAATCGCTGTACCAGCGTGTTGAGGGAGTCGGCGGCCTGCGCCCCCTGCCGGACCGCAAACGCCATCCTTTCCTCGGAACGGTCATGCGCCACCACCTCGTGTCCCGCGGAAACCAGCCGCTGGACCATGTTCGCGCCCATCTTTCCCAATCCCACAAATCCGATCTTCATATCCCCTCCTTTCGGGTGGTCCGGGTTCTGTGCCTGCATGTGTTCATTATATACCCTGCACGGTCTACATCGGAAAAGCAGGCTTTGAATTTTTTCCGGAATCAGAATACAATTTCGGCACCTGAAATCGTTCTGCCATTTTCGAGTTCGTTTTCATTTTCCAGATTCATCCGCAAGTTGACAGGTACCCATGGAACTTCCCCCAACATCCGGCCCGGTCTTCACTGAGGACCAGCACACCAACCTCTATCATTTGAATGAACTGTACGGCAACGTCGCCCAAACGGTTTCCGCCGTCATGCAAAGCCGTTACGGAATGGACATCCCCATTTCGTCCGGGATCTGGGGCGGTACGTACCTCATCGCCGAACCCAACGGCAAATCCAAGCGGCGCATCTGGAGGTATTACTGCATCGTCAACCTGCCATCCGGCGGTCCGCTGGAGGAACACGAAAACCTGGAAAAACTGGTCGGTGTGTATTCCACCACCCTTCGCCAGGCATTCATGCCGGAGGGTCTGGACCTCAAACTCAAGATGTGGGGCGGCCGCCTGCCCTACACCAACAAGGTCAAACCCAACATCACCATGCACATGGAAGACGCCACCGAAACCGTGCGCTGGGTGAGGCCCATATTCGTGTGGAACACGGCGACATGGGAGCAGTCCATCATTTACGACACCCTGCGTCTGGTGAAGGAACTGAAGCAGAACCTGAACCGTGACCGCGAACCGCCGCTCAAGGATCCTCAACAGATCAAATACCTGCTCCAGGACATCATCATTCTTTACAAAACGCTGGAGCAGGCGCACGATCCGGATTTCATCGAGCACGCGGAGGGATTAATAAAAGACATGACTCAAGCCTTCCTCCAGGGCCTGTCCGAACCGGACGAAATTCTGAACTGGTACCACAAGGTGCACCAGTATCTGCTCATTTATGGATACGAGCAGACCCTGGAGATGCATTATCAGCCCTACCGCCTCGACGTGCGTGCAATGGAACACTGGCCGGTGGGCAAGATCAATTTCGTTCCCGATGAGCTCCAGACGAAACTCATCCCACCCATCCAGAGCATCTTCGCCACCTTCCGCGAGCACCTGAACAATCATTCAGGCTAAAACAACGGTCACAAAGAAAAACCTCTCCCCTTACGGGTCGTTGGCGCTTCCCGCTTCCTTCACTTCCGGCGGCAGATTCTTTTTACCTTTAAATTGTTTGTAGAGTGTTGGAATGAGGGCGAACAGGCCGAGCAGGGCAAACGACCCCAGCACTTCCGGCGAGGCGATGTCGCCCAGCTTGTCGATGGAGGCGAGGTTCGCCCCGGCGTTGGCGTAGACGAAGGAACCTGGCATGATTCCGAACATGGTGCCGATGAAATACGTGCCGAGCCGAACGCGCGTCAGTCCGGAGACCAGGTTGATGAGGAAAAACGGAAAGAGCGGAACCAGCCGCAAAAACAGGATGTATCCCAGTGCGTTGCTGGAAAAACCGTCATTGAAGGTCTTGATGCGGTCGCCGAATTTCTTTTCCACCCATTCCTGAAGCAGGAACCGCGCCACCAGGAACGCCAGCGTCGCCCCAACGGTCGCCCCGACGTTGACGATGAGAGTCCCCGTCCAGGCACCGAAGATCGCCCCCGCAGTGAGCGTGAGGATGGTCGCACCGGGCAGACTCAAAGCCACGGTCACGATATATACGGCGATGAAACCCAGGATCATCGACCACGTGTTGGCTTTATAAAATGCATCCAACTGGTCGCGATGCGTTTTCAGGCTTTCCAGCGACAGAAACCGGCCTAGATCGAAAACATAAAACGCGACGATGGCCAACGCAAACACCAGCAGCAGTGTGATCTTTTTTTTCATACCTGGCTTTTCACCCTCTGCTCTCAAAGAAGTGTTGAAACCGCTTCAGTATACCAGACGCCGGCAATGGATATGGATCGTGCGGTTGAGTCGTCAGGTAAGGCTTTTCCTTACAAATGGGAGACATTTGGGAGACGGGACCCGGCGAAGGCTGGCTCAGCAACCGTGTTCTTTGGACATCCGTTTCAGGCGGTTGTAAAACACATCCTGGATTTCCCGACGTATCTTCGCCGACTGGTATTCCACCATGCTTCCGCCTTTTTCAATGAACCGGATCTGCTGAATGACCCCGGTGCACAGGGGATTGGGTTTCCGGGCGAGGTTGACTTTGTTCTCCAGCAACATGAGGTCGCAGAACTCGATGCCCGCCTTCACCGTGTCCAGATACTTGGGATTGACCTTGAGCCCACGGTGATCAATGAGGTGCCGGCTGATTTCAAGCGCCATGGTGAAATGCTTCTTCGCCGAAAGATAGTCGCCGTCCAGCACCGCCTGGATGGCGAGCATCATTTCGAATCCCTTGTTGCCGGGAAAGTCTTCAATGGGGACATCGGTGAAATAACGCGTTTCATATTCGTTCATCAACTCCAGCGCCCGGCGGCGTGCGGTTTTGGGTGATAAAGAATCGCTGTCGGCAAGCCCTGCGTTGGCCGGATTGATCTGCTCGGAAATGTAAAACCAGATGAGCGTTTTGAGCGCCAGCGGCCGGGACAGAATTTTCTTTTCCAGCGCACGCTCGATGTGCTTGAGTCCCGTCAGTCGCAGGTCCTGCCCCCCCTGCAGAATGAAGTTGCCCAATCCCCCCAGCCGCGTGTTGCCGTAGCGGTATACGCCTAGCCCCACATGCGCGTCGGCGTGATGCGGATCGAGGCTGAGGGCGTCTTCAAGATGATTGTCGGCGCGCAGGCCGTCGATCAGGGCCGAAAGGATGTGTCCTTCACCATACTCGAGAAGGGCCACGTACCCTTCCGCCACCCCGAGAAAGAAAAACGCATCGGCTCGGTCTGACTGCTTCAGGTTTTCGCGTTCCAGCAGTTTGTTGGCGATATCGATGGTCTTCTGCGAATTGGATTGAAAGGATTTCCGGATGGATTCTATCTGGTAACTTTCGGTGAAGGACAGGGTGTGCGTGAGCTCTGCATGCAGAGCGGCGGAATAAAAATACAACTTCATGAGTTCCAGTTGATGGGGAATGCTTTGCGGTTCCGATTCCAGTTCGCGGATGCGGTGTGCGAACCGGTCGAACCACGGATCAAAACGGTAATACAGCGTGTCGATCACCGCCTTCTCCGCCATCTCGTATGCAGACATTGGCTGAGAGGGCGATTCCTTCCCACTCACCGAAACCGGAATCCCGGCAAGGACAACCGCGAGCAGGATCATCAACCAGGGGATTATGGGTTGTCTTGCTGATTGCAACATAGGGGTCTGGGAAGTTTTCATAAAAGCAGAGTCATTCGGGGGCGGCAACAAGCAGTTGACGGATCTTCGCCACGCGATCGTGGTCCTTCAACTTGAGGTACAACTTTTCGGCTTTTTTCAGATGCGCCACCGCCGGTTCTTCCACGTGAAATACTTCGCGGTAAAGGTACCCCAGAAGATAATGTGCATCTGGAAAATCCGGCTTGATGCGCAGGACTTCGACGAACGCGTCGCGCGCCGCATCATGGTTTCCGCAGTCCATGCAGGCGAGTCCCAGAGAAAACCGGACCTGCAGGGAATCCGGCGCCAACCGTGCGGCCCGCTCGAACATGTCGAGCGCGGTTTCCAGCTGGTCCTCAAAGCGATACGCCGTACCCAGGTAATAGTACACGTTGTAATTGTCCGGATCGACTTCTCTTGCCTTCTCCAGCACATAGATCACATCGTGGTATTCCCCCCGCCGCAGGTAGGCGGCAGCCAGGGCGATGTGCGCATGGATGAAATCGGGCTTGAGCCGGATCGACTGCTTGAACGCGCCAATGGCGCTGACCAGCGTGTCCATCCCCTGTTCTTCCAGGCTGCCGTAGGCAACGCCCATATTGTAATAGGCGTCGAGAAAGTTCGGTTCGAACGCGATGGCCATCTTGTATGCGTCGATGGCCCGCTGGTAGAGTCCCAGCGTTTGCAACCGAAGACCTTCTTTCATCCATTCCTCTGCGGAGTCTTCTTCCGGTGCTTCTTCGCGCGACTGGTTCAACTGCTGCGCCATCGACGCACGCAACAAATCGCCTTTTTGAACATAAAGGTGTTCGGCTTCCTCCAGGTACTTTTTGCGCCGTTCCTTGTTGCGCAGTTTTTTGATATGCAGGGCACCCAGTTCGTAATAGGCGTCGGCGAACTTCGGCTGAATGCGCACCGCATTTTTGAACGCCGTGCGCGCCGCGGCGTTCAGTTCGTATTCGATGAATGCGTGCCCCAGCATGTAATATGCCTGTGCCAGGCATCGCACTTTTTCGCCTTCTTCCTTCTCAGCCAGCGTATCGGGATCGATGTACCGCCCCAGGTTGTCCGAAGCGTAGGTCAGCCAGTGATCGGCCACGTTGAAATCCTGCACTCGCTGAACGCTGTCCTTCATGGCGGAATAGGCTTTCTGGTCCTTCCCCATCAACCAGCAGGCAATAGCCAGATCGTAATAAACCTGCACGGCATCGGGTTTCAGCTTGAGCGCCTTGCGGTAGTAATCCGCTTCCAGTTTGTGCTTGCCCATGCTTCCACACACGTAACCCAGCATGTGATAGACGGGGTAGGCCTCCGGCTCTTTTTCCATTACATCGGAGAACACGCCGAGCGCCCCCAGGTAGTTGCCGCGCACACAGTGCATCACCCCGTCCAGAAAATACTCCGGGTCCTGCCAGTCGTAAGGAAACAGCTCCATTACCGGTTCCGCCTTGCGCCGCACGGCCTTGTCGGTCCGGTGAAACCGTTCGACTTTTTCCAGCATGTCGGGGTACTTCTTGAGCAATTCCTCGCCCAGTGTGGAAAGGGCTTCGTCTCCCGACGTAAGGGAGAAACTGGATTTGCGTTCAGTGCGCGGCTTTTTCATGATGGACGGAAGATTCCGGTCAGATTGTCAATCTCCCCGATTATAAAAGGAAGTGCAGAGCTTTAAAAGCACAACGCGAAAAAGCCGGGTCAAAGCGTAAATTCAGGGGATATTTGGCGGGTTAAAGAGGTTGCCCGTTGTCCACCCGGAGCGTCCCGTTTTCCACGCGCAGAATACAGTCGGCGGTGCGCCGGGCCTGCTCTACCTGGTGAGTCACCCACACGATCGTGTGCCGTGACTTGAGGGACAGGATCAATTCCTCAATGGCCCGGGCGGATTTCGGATCGAGCGCCGAGGTGGGCTCGTCCATCAAAAGTATTTCCGGGTCGACCGCCAGGGTTCGCGCGATGGCGAGGCGTTGCTGTTGTCCCTGCGACAACGTCGGTGCAGGATCGTCCAATCGATCCTTCACTTCATTCCAGAGAAATGCTTTTTTGAGCGCCTGCTCGGCTCGCTCGGGAAACTCGATCTTTTTTTCCGGAAGATGGTGACGCAACCCAAACACCACGTTGTGGTAAATACTTTTTGGGAACACACAAGGTTTCTGGAAAATCAGGCCCACACGGCGGCGCAAGGCGTACTCATCCACGGGATCGTTGTAAATATCCTGCCCCAGGACCGAAACGGTTCCTTCCACGACAAAACCGGGCAATGCGTCGTTCATTCGGCAAAACGCGCGAAGCAGCGTGGATTTGCCGCTGCCCGAAGCACCGGTCAGGGCACAGACCGAATTCCGTGGGAACGCCCCGTACACGTTTTTGAGCACCACCCGGTCCCCGTAGCGCAGAGTGACCGCCTCCAGCGACAGCACCGGTTCATCGCTCATCGTTGGGCCTCCATTTGAATTCGCGTGCGCCAGAACAACGCAAGTGCGATCAGCCCCATCACCCCCATTAACAGGACAAACGCCGCACCCCATGCCTGAGACACGGCCTGAGGATCGAGCGCCTCCTGCGCCAGCACCAGAATGTGTGTCTGCAGGGTGGTGACAGGTTCGGTGAACGAGCGCGGTACGGTGACACCGGAGAACACCGTCGCGGTGAACATGATTGCCGCCGTCTCCCCCGCCGCGCGGGCAAGACCCAACAGGGTCCCCGTAACCAACCCGGACACGCTGTGCGGAAGAATGACGGACCGGATCAATTGCCCCGGCGTCAACCCCAACGCCAGTCCCGCCTCGCGATAGTGCGTGGGAATCGACTCGACCGTCTCGAGCAGGCTGATATGCAGTGTGGGCAGGATCATGATGGCGAGGATCAACGTGCCTGTGAGCCACGACACCCCGGTGTCCAATAAAACCCCGAACACGATATAACCCATGAGGCCGAACAGCACCGTCGGCATGGCGTTCAGCGAATAGATGAGGGAACGAAAACTTTTCTTTAAACGCGGGGAGCGCACAAACTCTGTTGTGAACAACACCGATCCCAACGCCACCGGCAGGCACACCAGGGCCGCACCTGTCATCAACAGCACCGTACCCAGAATCTGATACCGCACGCCGCCGGCCTGGCCAAACCCGGACGACGGTTCGGTGAGAAAAGCAATATCCAGAACCGGAGCGCCGCGCATCCACACCGTCACCAGAATGAATCCAAGAATGAGGCAGCCGAAAACAGCAAGCGCGCCGGAGAAGGCGATGCCCAGCTTTTCAAATGCGCGCCGGTTCATGCTTTCACCCTTTTGAGAAGCCGGTTTCCAAGCCACGACAGCATCATGACCATGACGAACAGGATCAAGCCCAGCCCGATGAGTGCGTGCCATTGCAGACCGAATCCCAACGACTCCGCCGCTTCGCGCCCGATCTTGGACGGGATGCTCTGTCCCGGAAGAAACACGTCGAACCAGGGGTCCGGGATGCGGTCGAGTCCGCCGATCACCAGCATCACAGCGATGGTTTCGCCCATGGCGCGCCCCATGCCGAGGAACACCGCACCCGCGATGCCGGGTACAGCCTGCGGCAGGACCGCACGCAGAACCGTCTCCCACCTCGTGAGGCCCAGGCCCAGTGCCGTGTCACGCACCTCCCCCGGTACCGCCTGCAGGGCGTCTTCGGCAAGCGTCATCACCGTCGGCAGGATCATCACCGCCAGCAACAGTCCCGCCGTGAACAGCGTGTTGCCGTCGATCAATCCGAAGACATCACGCACCCAGACCGCCACCAGCGTGACGCCCATCAGGCCATACACGATACCCGGCACCCCGGCGAGCAGCTCCATCACCGCCTTGACCATGAGGCGCGCGCGAGACGGCAGGAATTCCGATGTGAACACCGCCGCACCCAGAGCCACGGGCAACGTGAACGCCAAAGCGATCGCCGTCACCCACAAAGTGCCGGTGATCATCGGCAGTGCGCCATACACCTCACCGGGAAACCATTCGGTACCCGTCAGGAAAGAAACGCCCTGTTGCGAAAAAATGGGAAGGCTTTCCCATAAAAGGAAGGAGAACAACACCGCCACCACCAACACCGCCATCAGCGCCATCGCCCCGGTCACCCAGAACGCCGGGCCCCGGTAGGAAGAAACGACGATGGACGGGGTGCGGAATTGCATGCAGAGGACCTCCTGCGGATGGATAATCAGTTGACGGGCACAGGGCCGTTGACCGGAATGTAACCGGACTCCTGCACGATGGCCTGTCCCTTCGGCCCCAGCAGGTAATCGATGAACGTTTTCACCTCACCCCGGGACCGCCCGGCAGTGACCAGGTTCAGGTTGCGCGCGATGGGAAACGACCCGTTCCTTACATTTTCCAGCGTGGGTTCGATAACCCGGCCTTCGGTGCGAATGCCCACACCGGAAACGTCAGCATTGATCCACGCCAGGGACAACATGCCGATCGCGGCGTCGCTCTGCGCGATCTTGGCCTGCTCTTCGTTGTTCGATCCGGTCACCAGCCGCGCCCCCGGAGCCCGCGCCTTTTCGTCGCCGAACACGAACCGCATGAACACATGCCGCGTACCGCGATGCGGTTCCTTGTCAATAACGATTATGCGGCGGTCGGGTCCCCCAACCTCTTTCCAGTTGGTGATCCGGCCCTGGTAAATGGCGCGGATCTCATCGCGGCTGAGCGATGTCACCCCGGCCTGGTAAACTTCCGACGAGATAACGCAGGCCACAGCGTCGCGTCCCACCACATGCACCTGCAAACCCACGTCGCCATAATGCGCGGTTTCTTCCGGCGACACCTGGCGTGAGGCGAGCCCGATGTCCAGCCGTCCGGTCCCGACGCCATGGATTCCGACGCCACTGCCGCCAGCGTTGACGGTGATGCGAACACCCTCATGCAGCCGTTGAAAACGCTCGGCGGCAACCGTGAGGACAGGCAGCACCGTGGTCGACCCCCCGACACGGATGAGTGTGTTGTCCTGCGCCGGTGAAGGGACCGCATTCATGAACAGGATCGCCAGCGCACCCGCAAGCACACGAAAAATCAATGAGACCTCCCTTTTGGCTCGCCCTTCAGATTGAATGACCCGCCTCCTCCCAGTATATCTGTATATTCATATATTTATATATACGGGGCAATCGGTTTTTTCGTCGCAGTACAGGGGTGCTACCTTACGCGTTTTTTTGAATACGGACAGATCCTGAAACGGCCTTCCTCCCCAGCGCCCGTCCGGCTTGCAAATTTCGCCGTTACGACTATGATGAAAGGCCGTTGTCCTCAACCCTTTTTGAATTTTCAGCCGTGGCCGCATCCTTCCAGCTCTTCGCACCCGACTCCGAATTCCTGACCACCGATACCCGCGCCACCCGCTGGGCCATTCCCTACCACCACGCCTGTCTCAACGCGCGTGTGGATGTCCTTTTGAACCGGAACCGGGTTAACGTGGCAGGTGCGCGAGTGCTCGACCTCGCTTCGCACATCGGCACGTTTTCGTATGCGGCTCTCCAGATGGATGCGGCCTCCGTGCACGGCGTCGACACCGAAGCGGACACGATCCGCCGTGCGGAGACCCTGTTTGCCCGTCACGAGGTGCCCACGGAACAATTCCGGTTTGAAGTGCGGGATGCCTTCGACCTGCTGGAGACCTGCGGCGTAGATGCGTACGACACGATTTTCTGTTTCGGCATGCTCTACTACACGGCGGAGCCGTACCGTCTGCTCACCCTGATGAAACGCGCCGCGCGTCGCACGATCCTGCTTGACACCTTCACCGCCGCGTATGCGGCTCTGCAGGGCAAGGATGCGTTGAGTATCCATCCTCATGTGACCGATGAAGTTCTGAATCTCCCCATCCTGTTCACCACGCTCACCCAGGCGGAGAAAAAGGATTACACGTTGCCCGAATCGTTTCCGCACAAGGACCGCAACCTGAGCCTCACCACCTTTCCCAGCATTCCGCTTCTCGAAACGTGGTTCCAGTCATTGAACCTGAAAGCGACGGCGATGGACTGGTCGGCCTACATCGAAAGGCCGTGTCACTGGAAAGAGTTGTGGACGCCGGAGCAGAAGAAGGCGTCGCACTGGGCGGATGTGTATTCGGCTGGGGTGCGCGCGGCTTACCGGCTGGATGTGGCGTGAGCCGGTTCTCTGGCGGATGAGGAGGTTTCGGGTACGGCCCCGGAGGGGGTGCGGTAAATCCAATGCGCCTGCACAGCCAGCTTGCCGTGCAGATAGACCATGAGCCACCGTTTCAACCCTTCCTGCGCAATCGTGAAAGCAAAATCACGGAACAGGATGCCCGGGTGCCCGCGCCGAAACGCCTTGTAGATGAGAGTCGAATATTTCACCGCCGTGCCCACCTTGTATTTACGCAGAAGATTGAAGATCTGGCTTTCCAGAATCCAGTCGGTGGTGTCTTTCATTCTCAGCATGTGCGACAGGCGAAGGTCCAGGAGTTTGCTCAGCACCGGCTGTTCCCGCAAGGCGGCCACCTGCTCGGCGAACCGGGCCAGGGCTAGCAGCAGATCGTACGGGCGGGCTTCCAAAAGGGGATCGTCGGAGTGCGGGTGATGGTGCCGCGCAATGTCCGCTGCCAATTGCTGATACACGGCGCGGGTCTCGCTCCACTTGAGGGGCCGCGTGTGAAATAGAATCTGTTTGCGCGAGGCGCGCACCAGTTCCTTCACATCCGGAGGCAGGACGCTTTCCGCCACCGGTTCGGGTTCCGGCAGGTCGTCCAGATCCTTCAGCACGTCTTCATCCGGCGCCGTTGCGTCGGGGTCGCGATCGCGGTACACCTGGACGGCGAGCTCGCCCACCGACAGGTACCAGCGCAGAAGCAGGACGCGGAAAGCGATGTCGTACACGAAATAAAACGCCATCTTCATCGACCAGAACGTGAGGTCGAGAAGCCGTGCCGCCATGACCGCCCAGCGGGTGATCGAAAAAAACCTGAAACGGCGGGCGGCGCGGCCCACCTTGGATTCATCCCACCGGGTTTTCTGTTTCCACACACGAAGGAAGGAGCGCAGGTGGTGCAGACGGAACCGGGTTAAAGGACGCACTCCCCGCTGGCGGGAAAGCGCTTCCGCCTGATCCCGGATTTCCAGAAACGCGTCCAGCAGTCTGCCGAGCCGCGCTTCGCGCAAGGGGTGATGCGATTTGGGATGAAACGGCGCGGCGACCGACTCCAGCAGCGCACGGGTATGCTCCCACACCTTCAACTCGGATTCATCCAGCACCCAGCGCGCGCGAAGCGTGTCACAGCGAGTCACCACCGCTTCCAACGCCGCCTTTTCCGCCGTGTCCGTACTGGCTTCCAAACGCTCGCGCAAACGTTTCAGGCGCGACAGGTTCAGCCACCCGACGCGGACCACGCCGTACCCTTTCAACGTCAGCACGGCCAGCAGAACAAGCAGGAGCGCCGCGCCGCCCACGCCCAGCCCTGTCACCCAGTCCGCCATCGTGTTTCCTCCGCCCCGCACCCTCTCGCAAACCGCCTGAAACCGGGCCGATTGGACCCGGCGGGTATGGCGGTTCCCATCGGACAATGTTATGATTAAATCGAACCTTTCGGTTGAGAAACCGGTGCGGACGCAGGGGCCGGCTTCTTCTTATCCTCTCTTTCAAAAGGAGAGCACGATGCGTACCGTGACCCGGATCTGCCAGCTTTTGGCATTGCTCCTTCTGCTTGCGATTCTACCCCAATGCACGGACAAAAAAAGCAATGAATACGTGAAGGAGGGCCTCAACCACATTGAGGCCCAGGACTTCGGACGTGCGGAGTTGTCCTTCAAACAGGCACTCGAAAAAAATCCAAAAAACGCCGAAGCGCATTATGGTCTGGGGGGTGTATACAATTTTCAGGGCCGGTACGAGGAAGCCAAAGAATCCTTTCAACTCGCACTGCGTTACGATCCGGCACACATGGACGCGCACTACAGCCTGGGATACACCTATGAACAGATGGGAGACCTGGACAAGGCGCAAAAGGAATTCACCACCTACAAACGGCTCAAAAAGCGGTACGACCAATTCATGAAAGACGAGCAGGCGAAACGTTGAAGTCCCTTATATCCAGAGTCCTGATCGTGTTCCTGATGGGCGGCTGCGCCTCCGCGGACCTGCAACCGGCGCACAACCCGCATGCCAAAAAGAAAAACAACACACCGGTTCTGCCCGCAAACGGCAACTCCAAACCCGTCGCTCCGACACCGACCAAGGCAAACACCCAAACCCCCAAGCCGCACCCCGAACCGATAAAGAAAAGCGTGAAGGAATTGAAACCCGCACCGGTTTTGGAAACGAAACTGCTTCCCCCAACCCGTATCAACCGCAAGGACGGCTCCATCATGGTGCATGTCCCTGCGGGGGAGTACCTGGTGCCTCTCGATCCCCCGGGGCAGCACCGCCTCACCGACAACTCGCGCGGCCTCGCAAAAAAATTGCTCCCCGGTTTTTACATGGACCTGACAGAAGTGAAGGTGAAACAGTTCAAGCTCTTCAAACCCCAGTACGACGAGACCGTGCACACGGGCGGCGATGATTGCCCGGAGTGCCCGGCGATGGGCATCGACTGGACGAGCGCACGCAATTACTGCATGTGGGCGGGAAAACGTCTGCCGACGGAAGAGGAATGGGAAGCGGCGGCACGCGGGCAAACCCAACGACTCGTGCCGTGGGAGGGCAAATCCGGTCCCAAACGTGCCAACCTGCTGGGTGAAATGGACGGGTTTCTCGGCGTGGCCCCGGCCGGATCGTTTCCATTGGGAGCAAGCCCCACGGGGGCTTTGGACATGGCGGGCAACGTGTGGGAATGGGTGGCGACGCCCGTGCCGAATCCCACCGGCATCCCCAAACCGGTATCGAATCCGGAAGAACCGGACCCGACCCTGCCTTCATCCGCACCGTCGCAATCGTTTCTGTTGAAAGGTGGAAGCTGGAGCAGTCAGCCCCTGCTCGGCGCCATCTCCATCCGCAATCCCGTCGATGGCACCGTCGTCAACTCCACCTTCGGCTTCCGTTGCGCCAAATCGGCGAATTGATCCACTAAATAGTTTCCAGAATAAAAAAGAAAGGCCGGAGCCCTCATCCTGGCAGGGTGGATGAGAACTCCGGCCTTACGCAATACGGTGACCCGGGGCGTTTTGGCGGGCGAGGATTAGGAACACCCCGAAGTGGCACCGCAGGAAATACATTTCAGACAGGTCCCGTTTCGGACCAGGGTCAACTGACCGCATTCACCGCAGGGATCGCCCTCATACCCTTTCATCTTGGCGATGGCGGCAGAGTTTTTTGCTTCCTTGCTGAGTTGGAGCACCACCGTCCCCAGTTCCTTCGTCGTGGTTCCGGTTTTTTGCGGTGTGCTGTGGCCGTTGCCTCCGTTCCCGCCGTTACCGTGAGTGAGGGACGTGTCTCCTGCCTCACCCGGCTCTTCCGTGCGGGGGACTTTCGATTCGGCGGGCGGTTTCGTTTCCCCTTCCTCACCTTCCGCCTCCGGAGAGACTTCCGTTTCTTTCTGCAAAGCATCGGAACGCAGGTCTTCCGGGGTCACGTGCGCCAGGTCGTAGCGGTCGAGGTAACTGATCGCCAGTTCGCGGAAGATGTAGTCGATGGTGGACGTCGCCATGGTGATGGTGTCGTTGCCGGTCACCATGCCGTTCGGCTCGAACCGCGTGAACACGAAGGCATCGACGAACTCTTCCAGCGGCACACCGTGCTGGAGACCGAGTGAAATGGAGATGGCGAAGCAGTTCATCAGGCTCCGGTAGGCGGCGCCTTCCTTGTGCATGTCGATGAAGATTTCGCCCAGCGAACCGTCCTCGTACTCGCCGGTGCGCAGGTAGACCTTGTGTCCCCCGACCACCGCCTTCTGCGTGTAGCCTTTTCTGCGGAAGGGAAGCGGCATGCGTTTTTTCTGCTGATCGACGAAGACGCGCGTCAGTTTCTCCGCCACCTTCAGGGTGTCGCGTTCGGTTTCATCTTCCAGGTCTTCAAGGTTGAACTCCGCGGCGACGACGCTGTTGAGCGGCTGGCTCAGTTTCGATCC
Organism: Nitrospina sp. 32_T5; assembly: GCF_052156635.1. Lineage (NCBI taxonomy): Bacteria > Pseudomonadati > Nitrospinota > Nitrospinia > Nitrospinales > Nitrospinaceae > Nitrospina > Nitrospina sp. 32_T5. The sequence continues at coordinate 40,191 of NZ_JBQKUO010000003.1, forward strand.
GTCGCGGTACACGGCGGTGCCCTTCACCATCAGTTTCCACGACAGCATGTGCGCCTTGTCCACGTCTTCGATGGTGGAGTTGTTGGGCATGTTGATGGTCTTGGAGATCGCGCCGGAGATGAACGGTTGCGCCGCCGCCATCTTGCGGATGTGCGCTTCGTGGCGGATGTAGCGTTTGCCGTACTTGCCGCACTGGTTGGCGCAGTCGAACACCGGATAGTGCTCTTCCTTGAGATGCGGAGCGCCTTCGATGGTCATGGCGCCGCAGATGTGGTCGTTCGCCTTCGTGATCTGCTCGTCGGTGAAGCCGATGTGTTTGAGCAGGTTGAAGTCGGGCGCGTCCAGTTGATCGCCGTCGATGCCCAGCACTTCCGTGCAGAAGTTCTCGCCCAGCACGTACTTGTTGAAGGCGAAGGTGATATCGAACACGCGCGGCAGTTCTTTCTCCACCGCACCCAGCACGTGGTCGGTGAAGCCCTTCGCTTTCAACGCTTCGTAGTTGATGTACGGGGCGCCTTTCAAACTGGCCGCACCGACGCAGTGGTCGACGATGGCCTGGATCTGTTCCTGCGGATAACCGAGGTTCTTGAGCGCCAGGGGCACCGCGCGGTTGATGATCTTGAAATACCCGCCACCGGCAAGCTTCTTGTACTTGACCAGCGCGTAGTCGGGTTCGATGCCCGTCGTGTCGCAGTCCATGACCAGCCCGATGGTGCCGGTGGGCGCGATGCAGGTGGTCTGTGCGTTGCGGTACCCGTGCTTCTGGCCCAGCTCCAGCGCCTGCTTCCACGCATCGAGCGCCGCCTCGTGCAGGTACACCGGGCAGTTCATGGGATCGATCCCCTGCGGGTACACGGTGAGGCCTTCGTACTCGCGCGCGTCGGCGTTGTGCGCGGCACGCTGGTGGTTGCGCATGACGCGCAACATGTCTTCGGCATTTTCCTTATATTGCGGGAACGGCCCGACCTCTCCCGCGATCTCCGCCGACATGGCGTAGCTGGTGCCCGTCATGATGGCGGTGATGGCGCCGGTGATGGCCTGCGCCTGCTTGGAGTCGTACGGAATGCCGGACACCATGAGCAGCGTGCCGAGGTTGGCGTAACCGAGACCCAGCGTGCGGTACTCGTAACTTTTCTGCGCGATCGCCTTGTTCGGGAACTGCGCCATGGTCACGGAAATCTCCAGCGTCAGCGTCCACAGCCGGCAGGCGGCAATGAATTTCTCGACATCGAACTGGCCCGTCTCCGCATCGTGGAACTTCATCAGGTTGATCGACGCCAGGTTGCACGCCGTGTCGTCGAGGAACATGTATTCCGAGCACGGATTGGAGGCGTTGATGCGGCCGCCCTGCGGGCAGGTGTGCCATTCGTTGATGGTGGTGTCGAACTGCACGCCGGGGTCGGCGGAGGCCCACGTCGATTCGTTGACCAAGCGCCAGATATCGCGCGCCTTAACCGTCTTGACCACCTTGCCCGTGGTGCGGGCCACCAGGTTCCAGTCGCCGTCGCATTCCACCGCGTGCAGGAATTCGTTGGTCAGGCGCACCGAGTTGTTCGAGTTCTGGCCGGAGACGGTCTGGTAGGCTTCCGACGTCCAGTTGGTGTCGTACTCCTCGAACTCGACGTCTTGGACCCCCTGCTCGGCGAGCTGGATGACACGGTAGATGTAGTTCTGCGGGACGAACACCGCCAGCGCATCGCGCACGGCTTTTTTCAGTTTCTTGTTCTGTTTGACGTCGAAGCGGGTGCTGGCGTGGTCCCAGTCCCAGCAGGCATCGAGCACGGCCTTCAGGTGCTTGCGGCACAGCTTGCTCCCCGCCGCCAGCGCCGCCACCTTGCGCTCTTCTTTCACTTTCCACTGGATGTATTCCTCGATGTCCGGATGATCGACGTCGAGCGTCACCATCTTCGCTGCGCGGCGCGTGGTGCCGCCGGACTTGATCGCGCCCGCGGCGCGGTCGCCGATCTTCAGAAAGCTCATCAGGCCGGAGGACTGGCCGCCGCCGGAAAGCGACTCACCGCCGCTCCGCAGTTTGGAGAAGTTGGTGCCGGTGCCGGAACCGTACTTGAACAGCCGCGCTTCCTGCTGCCACAGGTCCATGATGCCGCCCTCGTTCACCAGGTCGTCATTTATGGACAGGATGAAGCAGGCGTGCGGCTGCGGGCGCTCATAAGCGCTCTGCGATTTTTCGGTCTGGCCGGTCTTTTCGTTGAAAAAGTAATGCCCCTGCGGCGGGCCTTCGATGCCGTAAGCCCAGTTGAGGCCGGTGTTGAACCACTGCGGCGAGTTCGGCGCGCCGCTCTGCCGCGCCAGCATGCAGCACATCTCGTCGTAATAATTGAGCGCCGCTTCCTCGTTGCTGAAGTAACCGCTCTTCCAGCCCCAGTAGGTCCAGCATCCCGCCAGACGGTTGAACACCTGCCGCGCATCGGTCTCGCGCCCGAAACGCTCGTCTTCGGGCAGGTTTTCGAGGGCTTCGAGGTCGGGTTCCGACGGGCACAGCCATTCGGGGACGTCGTGCTCATAGCGTTTTTTGGTGACGGCCGGAATGCCCGCCTTGCGGAAGTATTTCTGCGCAATGATGTCCGCGGCCACTTGCGACCACGAATCTGGAACCATAACCCCCGTTATTTCAGAGACTACTGACCCATTTGCGTTGGTGATTTTAGAAGACCGCTCGACAAAATTCAGGCCTTCGTACGGGTCCTTGCGGCTCTTGGTAAATATGCGGGGGATATCCATAAGCTTCTCTCCAGACTCAATGTAGGTGGGTGACTGTCTTCCCCAATTCTCAATGTAATGCCAATGGACCAAGTTTCAATGGCTTTGACCCAATTTCCACTATATTTAGTAGTGGAGGCTCTAACTTAGCACTATATATTGTGATGTCAACGGAAAATTGGAATGCCCTTGTCGGAGTTTTCCGAACTGCCCAAGAAATCAGGATTTAGCGAAACAAGGTTTTTAAAATCTGATAGATAGGGAGGCTTTACCCATCCGGGTTGAGGCCATTACCAACGCGGAAAACCGCGTGTTTGCGTCCTGTACCGGGACCTCACGCAGGCGGGGCTTGGGTTTGCGGAATTGAAAGGTTAAATCACAGCATGAATATTGGGAAACCGGCTGCATGGGGTCGGCAACCCGCCTCCCATAGCGGGGTTCCGGAAGGGGCCGGGTTCTCCACAGGGGCTAATTTTCGAGAACGTCGATGTCGAGGCGGCCGACGAACTCCATCAGCTTCAAGGAACCGTCGGTGTTGCCCTCGGACAGCTTGATGTGCGTCGCGTCCACCCCTTCCTGCCCGAGGGTCGGGTCAAGCGCCCGCCACTCGCCGACATACACCTCCGGCCAGGCGTGATAGACGAAACCCCGGAAGTCCTCCGAGTACACGATGCCGTTCACGACGCGGGTCGGGATGCCCGCGGCACGGGCCAAGGCGGTGTAGAGGTTGGTGTGGGACTGGCATTCCCCGCGCCGTGAGTGGAGTGCGTCCACGGCGGTGAAAGCGTCCACCAGCACCTTCTCAAGATTGGAATACACCCATTTATTGATAGCCAGCGCCACGCGCCAGGGATCGGTACTCTGCCCTTTCAGTTCACGGGCCAGGGCGCGGATCATGGGGTGCTCGGACTGGATCTGCGAGGTGTCTTCGAGGTAAGGCCGTATCGCTTCATCATTGAAGGGAAACGACACCGGATTCGCCGGAGCCGGTGCCTCCTGCTCGATCAACAGGGTCGCCTGGTAGTCGCCGCCTTTCATCGGGGCGGTGTTCAGCACCTTCTGCCGGTGGTCGCTGGGCAGGGAGTCGGGTCCGGTGAGGTTGCGGAGCGTCAGCTTGAGCGCCTTCACCGTGCGCGGCTTTTCGATGGGCCTGTTGGCCTTGACCAGGCTCAACGTGATGAAGTTGCTGACCGACATGGCCTCCGGCGGCAGTTCGCGCGCCACCGAGGCGGGTTCCTTGACCGACTCAAATCCCTGCACCGTGCGCTCGCGCAGGACCGTGCCGTCCACCGTGGCCCAGGTGAACGTCTTGATGCCGGAGTATTCCTGCTTGATGACGTAGGTCTCCACCGGCTTGCCGCGGTGGTCGATGGTCTCCTGCCGCAGCACTTCGTATTGGAGCGGGGCGGTCATTTGGAACGGCTCGATCAACAGCGTCATCGTGCCCTTTTTGCCCACTTCCAGCCCGGCATGGACGAGGTTCAGCCACGCGGTGGACGCGGGCACGGCGTCGGCGGGCAGGTCCATTTCCTTGTCCTTGCTGTAGCCCTGCGTGGTGATGTGATAGAGAAGTTTGCCGTCCTCCACCCGCGCCTCGATGCGCTGGCGGCTCCCCATGATTTCCTGCAGCAGGCTGAAGGTTTTGAGCTTGAGGTCCGGGGTGAGGCGCGTGTCCTGCGACACCGAGGTCACCTGCTCGATACCGCCGGCCTCCAGCCGCAGGAACATCTGCGTGTGGACGCGGATCTCGTCCTCCTTCACCTCCACCACGGCGCGGTTGAAGCCCAGCTTCTGGCCGTTGAAGTAGGTGCCGGACCAGTCGTCGCGCTCCACGATGGGCGCGGACGCCGCGGGCCCGGCCAAAAGCAACGCCACCAGACAAACCACCAAAAATGTGAACCGTTTCAACATGCGCCCAGAGTAACACAGGCAATCCGAACCCGGCACAAAATCACAGGCATGGCCGGGTTGACCGCCCGCTTGTCAAAGCATTCCATTTTTCCTGTGAAAACCCGATTCGGGCCGTGCTAAGATAACCTCTTTACACACGGCGGCCGGCATCGTGCCGCCCGTTTTGGACTGTTCGGCAACCACACTCTCCCCCCGATTTCATGGCCAGAAAACAGAAAGACATCGAAACCTATCTCACTTTTGACGACGTCCTGCTCCTGCCCGCTTACTCGAAGGTGATGCCTTCCGAGGTGAGCCTGAAGACGCAGTTGACGCAAACCATCACTCTCAACTGCCCGCTGGTGAGCGCGCCGATGGACACGGTGACAGAGGCCGACCTCGCCATTGCGCTGGCGCAGGAGGGCGGCATCGGCATCATCCACCGCAACCTGCCGCCGGAGTTGCAACGCAAGATGGTGGACAAGGTCAAGCGTTCGGTCAGCTACATCATCCCGGACCCCATCACCATGGAGCCGGAGCAGAAACTGCACGAGGCGCTTGAGGTGATGGAAAAGTTCCGCATCACCGGCATCCCCATCGTCAAAAACAAAAAGCTGGTCGGCATGCTGACCAACCGCGACATCCGCTTCGAAACCAAGACGGACAAGGCCATCTCGGAGTTGATGACGAAGGACAACCTGGTCACCATCCAGGAGAAGACGCCCCTGGACAAATCGAAAAAACTCCTGCACGACAATCGCATCGAAAAGCTGCCCGTCGTGGACAAGAAGGGCTACCTCAAGGGCCTGCTCACGCTCAAGGACATTTTGAAGGTCACCGAGTTCCCCAACGCGGCGAAGGACAGAAAAGGCCGGCTGCTGGTCGGCGCGGCACTGGGCGCGTCCACCGATTACATGGACCACATCGCCGACATGGTGAAGGTGGGACTGGATGTGCTCACCATCGACAGCGCCCACGGTCATTCGGAAAAAGTGCTCCGCACCATCCGCGAGATCAAAAAGTCGTTCCCCAATTTGCAGGTCATCGGCGGCAACGTGGCGACGGTGGAGGGCACGGAGGCGCTCATCAAGGCCGGGGTGGACGCGGTGAAGGTCGGCATCGGGCCGGGCTCCATCTGCACCACACGCGTGGTCACCGGCGTCGGTGTGCCGCAGATCACGGCCGTGCGCAAGTGCTCGGCGGTCGCGGCGAAGAAGAACATCCCCATCATCTCCGACGGCGGCATCCGTCATTCCGGTGACATCACCAAGGCCATCGCCGCGGGCGCGCACTCGGTGATGATCGGTTCCCTGTTCGCGGGCACGGAGGAAAGCCCCGGTGAAAAAATCCTGTACCAGGGACGAAGCTACAAGGAATACCGCGGGATGGGATCGATCGGCGCCATGCAGAAGGGATCGAGCGACCGCTACTTCCAGGAACTGGGCCTCAACGAAAGCAAGCTGGTGCCGGAGGGCGTGGAGGCGCGCATCCCGTATCGCGGCCTGCTGGCGTACAGCGTGCACCAGTTGATGGGCGGCCTGCGCGCGGGCATGGGGTACTGCGGATGCAAGACCATCGACGCGCTGCGCAACGATTCGCAGTTCATCAAGATCACCATGGCGGGCCTGAAGGAAAGCCATGTGCACGACGTCATCGTCACCAAGGAATCGCCCAACTACCACATCGAATGAACGCCCCGCGGACGCCGCGCCATCACCGGGTGACGCGGCCGCGCTTTCATCAACCCATCACCGAACACACGCAATGACCATCGGCGAAGACATTCATTCCCAGCGGATCCTGATCCTCGATTTCGGGTCGCAATACACGCAGAACATCGCGCGCAAGGTGCGCGAATGCCAGGTGTACTGCGAAATCCATCCGTGCACCATCGGCATCCAGAAAATCCGCGAGTTCAAGCCGAAGGGCATCATCCTCTCCGGCGGACCCGGCAGCGTGCTGGCGGAAGACGCGCCGGTGCTCGACCCCGTCCTGTTCGATTTCAAAATTCCCGTGCTCGGCATCTGCTACGGCATGCAGTTGATCACCTACCTCAACGACGGCGAGGTGAACCCGGCGAAGGAGCGCGAGTTCGGCCGTGCTGAGCTGGTTCTCAAAACCTTTTCGCACCTGTTCAGCAACGTCAACAACAACTCCATCGCGTGGATGAGTCACGGCGACCGCATCACCCGCCTGCCCAACGGATTCAAGGTCACCGCGTTCACCAGCAACTCGCCGGTGGCGGCGATGGAAGACCCCGTCCGCAAAATCTACGGACTGCAGTTTCATCCGGAAGTCGTACACACGCAGGAAGGCAAAAAGATTTTCGAAAACTTCCTGTACAAGATCTGCGGGTGCGATCCCATCTGGAAAGTCGAATCGTTCGCCGATTACGCCATCGAAAAAATCAACCAACAGGTGCAGGGCGGAAAAGTGTTGTGCGCGCTGAGTGGCGGCGTGGACTCGTCGGTCGTGGCGGCGTTGCTGCACAAGGCCGTGGGCGAACGGCTGATCTGCATCTTCATCGACAACGGACTGCTGCGCATGAACGAACGCGCGCGCGTGGTGGACACGTTCCGCGAGCATTTCAAGATGAACCTGTACGTGGTGGACGCGTCGAAAACGTTTCTCGACAAGCTGAAGGGCGTCACCGATCCGGAACAGAAACGCAAGATCATCGGCAACACGTTCATCGAGGTGTTCGAGGAGGAGGCGCAGAAGGCGGGCGACTTCACCTACCTCGCACAGGGCACGCTGTACCCGGATGTCATCGAGTCGGTGTCGTTCAAAGGCGGCCCGTCGGCGGTGATCAAGTCGCACCACAACGTGGGCGGCCTGCCGGAAAACATGAAGATGGAACTGGTCGAACCACTGCGCGAACTGTTCAAGGACGAAGTGCGCAAACTCGGGCGCGAACTGGGTCTGCCTGATGAGATCATCAACCGCCAGCCGTTCCCCGGACCGGGCCTCGCCATCCGCATCATCGACGAGATCACGCGCGACCGCATCCGCATGGTGCAGGAAGCGGACAAGATCATCCTGGAAGAGATCAAGGGCGCAGGGCTGTACAACGAAATCTGGCAGTCGTTCGCGGTGCTCCTGCCGGTGAAGACGGTGGGCGTGATGGGCGACGCCCGCACGTACGAGAACGTGGTGGCCCTGCGGGCCGTGACCAGCACCGACGGCATGACCGCCGACTGGGTTCACCTGCCTTACGAACTTCTTGGTAAAATATCAAACAGGATTATCAACGAAGTCCAGGGCGTCAACCGTGTTGTCTACGACATCAGCTCCAAACCCCCCGGCACCATTGAGTGGGAGTAAAATTCCCGCACTCGCTCTCTTCTGCTTTCTATTCCTTGTATTAGCGCTCACTCGCTCTACATTCGCCTCCCCCCTGATCGAGATCCCCGCCGGAAAGGTTGTGGTGGGTGACACGGAGAAAACAAGCACGGTGATGGTCGAGGCGTTCTTCATCGATGAGCATGAGGTGACGAATGCGGAGTATGCGGAGGTGGTGGCGACGCACGAATACCGTGAGGGGGCGGCGGGGCATCCGGTGACGCACGCCACCTTCCACGAGGCGAAAGCCTACTGCAATAAACGTAAGGCGCGCCTGCCGACGGGCGACGAATGGGAAAAGGCGGCGCGCGGCACCGACGGCCGTATCTACCCGTGGGGCAACACCCCGGCCCGGCGCAAACCGCACCCGTTTTACTCCGGCGTGGTCAAAAAGTCCGCCGGATCGAACCGCCGCGACGTCTCGCCCTACGGCGTACGCGACATGGCGGGGTCGGTGTGGGAATGGACGGATGCGGGCGACGGCGACCTGCGCGAAACGCGCGGCGGCTTGTGGAACCTGCACCTCGATTTCGAATACAGCAAAACCTTCGACCGCAACCGCCTGCCGGCGGACTCTCGGTTCATCTTTTTAGGATTCCGATGCGCGCGTTCGGCCGACTGACACGCAGACGTTTTTTTCGGATCACAGGCGGCCTCGCCACCCTGGCAGCGGCGGCGCTGCGTCCAACCAAAACCCTCGCCAGCGAACCCAACTATTTCGAGGGCACCGCTTTTGTCGGCAAGACCCGCGCCGGACGCTACCGCGATTTCTACATCAACTACTGGCAACCGATGCGCCGCATCGATCCGGCCACATGGTCGCTCACCATAGACGGCCTGACGGAACGACCGACCACCCTGCGCTTCGACGACCTCAAAACCTTTTCCGCGCAATCCATGGACTCGCGCCTCAAGTGCGTCGAGTGCTGGTCGGCGCGCGCCGTGTGGACGGGCTTCCCGTTTTCCGAGATCGAGAAACTCGCGCCGCCGAAACCGGAGGCGGTCGGCGTGCTGTTCCATTGCGCCGACGAATATAAAGAATACCTTTCGCTCGAAGCCCTGCGTCACGCACGCACGTTGATGGTCACGCACATGAACAATGCGCCCTTGACTGACGAGCACGGTTTTCCGCTGCGCGTCATCTGCCCGTTCAAGTACGGTTATAAAAATCCCAAGGCCATCCTGCGCATGGAGTACGTGGACCGCGTGACCTACGGCACGTGGAGCAAGATCGGTCCCTACTCCCCCGACGGCACCATCCTGCCCGGCACCGATCACCCGCTCGAGTTCGGCAAACAGCCGCGGCGCATCCCCGGCGGCGAGATTTTTGATTACTGATTTTCGCGGCCGAACCGCAGGCATCCTTTCATTCGCCTCATTAAACATGACAAGCGGCACCCCGGCCCTTACACTGGATGGAAACGCCGTTTCCCATCAACGAAAGGATTGCCGACGCGTGCCGACCGCATCCGAGACCCCAGTCCCTGTGGCCCCATCCCCGGCCCGCCCGCCTGCCGCGATGGAACCCGCCGTCGCCCGTTTCTGGGCATTGGATGTATTACGCGGCCTCGCCGCCCTGGGCGTGGTGGTGTGGCATTACCGTCATTTCACCCCGTTCGCGCCGTCGCTCGAAACCGAACGTCCTTTCAATGCTCCTCTCTTGTTCTTTTACAATTCCGGCTTTGTGATGGTCGACCTGTTCTTCTGCCTTTCCGGGTTCATCTTTTTCTGGAAGTATGCGGAGAGCATCCAGAAACGCGAGATCGGGTTCCGAAAATTTCTTTACCTGCGGTGGACGCGGCTGTATCCCCTCCATCTCGCCACACTGTTGTTCGTCGCCATCGCTCAGTACTTCATCCATTCCAGCCACAACACCACCTTCGTGTACCAGTTCAACGACGTGCGGCACTTCGTGCTGAACCTGTTCATGGTCTCGCAATGGGGGCTGGAAGAAGGACTGTCTTTCAACGGTCCGGCGTGGTCGATTTCCGTGGAGATGTTTCTCTACATCGCGTTCTTCGGCGTGGTGTTTGCCTTCGGGCGGCGCAACGCGCTGGCGGCGGTGTTGCTGGCGGCGCTCGGCTGGTTTCTGTACGCCAACTATTACGACTGGATTTTATTGAAAGCGACCATCGGCGAGGGACTGGTGTCGTTTTTCATGGGGGGATTGGCGTACAAAGTTTACAACCGTATCACGCGGGAGAACGGGCCGCGCATCCCCGCCGCGCTGGCTCTTTCGGCCGCCGGCATGCTGACATTCTGGGGGATCGTTTATTTCCTCACCTACCATCCCGGACCGTGGGCGGCTTCCCTCGGCAACTGGTTTTTCTGGACGGTGATCCTGGGGTTTCCGGTGACCGTGTTGTTCCTGGGACTGGTGGACAATTCGAAACGAGCCGAGGCCGCGTTTCGCAAACTTGCGTTTCTGGGCGATATCTCATACGCCGTGTACCTGTTGCATTTCCCGCTTCAGCTTTTGTTCTTCTTCGCTGCTCAAGAAGTGGCGATTGATTTCACCTCCCCTGCCATCTTCCTGTTGTACGTCGTTGGAACCGTGGGCATCGCGTGGCTGGTGTACCGGGGGTTCGAGGTCCCCGCCCGCCGGTTCCTGCGCAAACAGTTTTTAAAACCATAAATGCAACCAGCCCTCTCCCGGCAGAAACGCTCTCGCAAAGACCCAACTATTTCCCATTCCCGCCCGGAATCTGCTAGAATCCGATATCGGTAAGCCAAAGATATGAGGCGATCGCCATGTCCTCCCCGAAGATTTCGCAAAACGATTCCGAAAGCCATTCAGACCCTGTTCCGGCTGAAGTTCCGAAGGGGCTGGAGGACACATTCGAGGCCATCAAGGCGCGGCACGACGAAATCTCGCGCAACATCCGTTCGGTGGCGCTGGCGCTCATGTCCTACGCACTGTTCTGTTTCCTCACGCTCGGCCAGTCGGACAATATCGTGTTCAGGGAAACCGGCCAGATCCAGATCCCGTTCTCCGGCGGCATCGTCGTCAACTTCAGCACGTTTTTCATTGTGGGCCCGATCATCCTGATCGTCCTCACCTTTTACCTGCACATCTTCATTCATGAGCTCCAACGTTGTGAGCTGGAAGCCTCGCGCAAACTGCCATTTGTTTTCAACCTCGACAACTGGTTCGCCAAAGCCATCACGTTTTTCGTTTTTTATTTTCTGACACCCCTGGTTTTTCTTTCCTTCATCTGGTCGATCCGCGCTTCCGAGCACGTGACCTTGTGGTCACTGGTGGCGCTGGGAGTGTGCCTGGCCCTGGTGTGGCTGTTTCATTGCGCCACGCAGGTGCAAGGGGGATCGCTCCGCCGTCAACCTTTTCCACTGATGGTCCTGGTTGCGGTGTTCATTGTTTCGGCGGTTCCCGGGAATCTCACGTTTGTCGGTCCCATCAAGCTGGTAAAAAGCGACCTGAAAAACACCAATTTCCGGAATTTCATGCTGGACCGGATGAACGCCGATTTTGCGCACCTGGAGCATTCCGATTTCACACGCAACCAGAATGTGAAACACGCCCTGTTCAACAATGCATTTCTAACCAACGCCCAATTTTCCGGAGCCAACCTGTCCCAATCCAGTTTTCGCAAATGCGATCTCACCGGGACCCGCTTTCGCGGAGCCAATCTCAACGACTCCGTGTTTCAGGAAGCGAAATTGACGGGAAGCGATTTCTCTCCATTCACAGTTCCGGCGGAAATCGAACACGGGGGTTTTTCCTTTCTCAACCTGTTCCGCAGAGACTCCCGCAAATCGAAAGCCCGCGGAGAGGTGGCATCCGGCCTTCAATACGGTCCCACGGCACCCTCCTCTTCTTCCCCGGACGCTGAAAATGAAAAGGGCGCACCCAAACAACCGGACGCCACCAGCAACCAATCGGAAAAGCTCGCATCCAAATCAGGCGTTTCTCATCGCACCTTGTTGAAAAACGCGGATTTCACCAAGGCACAGTTGAACCAGGTCAACTTCAGCTCCGCGGATCTGGAAGGGACGCGGTTCAATATTTCAAAAATCGAAGGCTCCATCTTTTCCAACGCCTCCCTGCTTCGTGCCGATTTTTCCGAATCCATGATCAGCGACTCGATTTTCCAAAAAGCCCGGATGGATTCGACCCAGTTTGTTCGAACAGAAATGAAGAACATTCGTTTCAACGATGCACATCTCGCCCAGACTGTATTTCAAAATGCCTATCTCACCGATGTGCAGTTCAAAGGGGCCGACCTCAGCCATTCCAGTTTTGCGGAAACCGATTTTGAAAATGTGGACTTCAGCCACGCCATACTGGAAGGAACGGATCTTTCCGGAAACAATTTTTACGGCGTCACATTTGAAAACACCAGCATGGCCTATGTTCTCCTCAATCTGGCGGATCTTACGGAGAGCACCGCCCTGAATACCGATTTCAGCGGTGCCGATCTTTCCGGCACGCTGTTTTACCGGGCCAACCTGACCGGCTCCCGTTTTCAGAATTCAGACCTCGATTCGGTCGAATTCGCCGGAGCCAACCTCAAGTTCGCCGACTTCCGCAACGCCCGCAACCTGAGGGACGCCCGAGGCAATTTGCAGCCCACCATCTCCAGAGCGAAAAACTGGAAGAAAGCTCTTTGGGATGATGACATCCGCCAGGAACTCGGCATCGATGACCGGACCCTGAATCGATCCATCATGCTCTATGTCGATCATCATTTCGGAAATGAATCGCAGGAAGAAAGAAGCCGGGTCACCCGAAACATCCAGGAGTTTTACGGACTCGTCCAGGCGCCCATTCAGCAAAAAGTACTTACCATCAGGGCATTGGGACGCAACCCGGACGTCACCAGCCAGCACCGTACGGTGCCCCCCGCCACCAATCGTTGAATACCCCGTCCCCATTCTTTCATGTAAGGGATTCTGTCATTCCTGCGACAGGACCTGCGAATCACTGAAAATTATGTTTTAATGAATCGGGGAACGTGCATGGCGAAAAAAGACTACAACCTCATTGTGATTGGCGGCGGCTCCGCGGGCCTGGTTTCGGCGTATATCGGATCGGTGCTGAAAGCAAAAGTGGCACTCATCGAAAAACACAAGATGGGTGGCGACTGTTTGAATACCGGTTGTGTGCCGAGCAAGGCCCTCATCCGAAGCGGCAAAATCCTTTCGTATATCCAGCGTCATGAAAAATTCGGTTTGAAGTCCGCCACCGCCGATTTCGATTTCGCCGACATCATGGAGCGCGTGCAGGCGGTCATCAGCAAAATCGAGCCGCACGACAGCATCGAACGTTACACGCGTCTGGGAGTCGACTGCTTTACCGGAGAAGCACGAATCCGGTCCCCCCACGAAGTGGAAGTGAACGGCAAGATCCTGACGACAAAGAACATCATCATCGCCACCGGGGCGCGCCCGGCCGTGCCGCCCATCCCCGGCCTCGACCAGGTGGAACCGCTCACCTCCGACACCCTGTGGAATCTGCGTGAATTGCCGAAACGCCTGCTGGTCGCGGGCGGCGGGCCCATCGGTTCGGAGCTGGCGCAGGCCTTCGCCCGCGTCGGCAGCCAGGTGACGCAGGTGGAAATGCTGCCGGACATCCTGAGTCGGGAGGACGAGGAAGTCAGCCGAACCGTGCGCGAAAAGTTCATGGCGGAAGGCATCGATGTGCGGGTCAATACCAGGTGCAAGGAAGTGGTCAAAGAAGGCGGGCGCACGTTCATGCGGGTTGAAACCCGGAACGGTACGGAAGACATCGAGTTCGACCGTGTCCTCGTCGCCGTGGGACGGGCCGCAAATGCGAAAGGATTCGGGCTGGAGGAGATCGGTGTGAAACTCGGTCCGCGCGGCACGGTGGAAGTGGACGAATACCTGCGCACCCCCGCGCACAAGAACATCTATGCCTGCGGCGATGTGGCGGGGCCTTACCAGTTCACCCACACCGCGGCGCACCAGGCGTGGTACTGCGCGGTCAACGCATTGTTCAGCCCGTTCAAAAAATTCAAGGTCGATTACCGCGTCATCCCGTGGTGCACGTTCACCGATCCGGAAGTGGCCCGGGTCGGCTTGAACGAAATGGAAGCGAAGGAGAAAAACATACCGTATGAAGTGACGACCTACGGAATCGACGATCTCGACCGCGCCATCGCCGACAGCGAGGACCACGGTTTCGTGAAGGTGCTGACCGTGCCCGGTAAAGACAGGATTTTAGGCGTGACGATCGTCGGCTACCACGCGGGGGACCTCATCGCCGAATACGTGCTGGCCATGAAGCACGGCCTCGGCCTGAACAAAATCCTTGGCACCATTCACATCTACCCCACCATGGCAGAGGCCAACAAGTTCGCCGCCGGCGTCTGGAAACAGGCACACGCCCCCCAGGGTCTTCTCAAGTGGGTGCAAAAATTCCACGCCTGGCGGCGCAGTTAACCCGCTCTTTACGCCTCAACGATTTCGGTTTCAGATTTCGATGTAGAGTCCGTCGTCCCGTACCTGCACGCGGTAGGTCGGCTGGGATTGTGTGCGGTCGAACTTGCACAACCCGGTTTTGATGTGCCAGGGGTGACCTTCTCTCGCGCAGGCAGCGTACATGCCTTTCAGGGAGCCCCGTCCCAGGCTCGATCCGCACATTTTGCAGGCATCGGTGATGACAAAAAAGCGGCCTGCACTCTGGAAAAGGGCAAGGGTATATGGGTATTCCGTGAATGGATGGTTGAACTGGATGATGCGGCCTTCGTTTTCGGCCGGGGTGTCGTCCAGCCCGGAGATTTTGACGTCGGACATGGATTCGGTTATTCCTTGGGCAGATAGGGACCGAAATGGTCGCGGAAGTATTTTTCCAGGTCCCAGCGGAACCGGCCTTTGAGGTGCGGCAGTTTCTCAGCCACATCGTGGTCAAATTGCACATATTCTTCTGAAAGAGATTGGACATCGTCCGCGCGCTTCACGTTGGGATCCAGGTAGGAGTCCCCCAAGGCGGAGGAGGCGACGATCAGGTCCTGTCCTTTGCGGATCCAGCGACCCAGCAACAGACGTTCTTCTTCGGAACCGGGTTCAATACTCATGTTTTTCCTAACTTCCTCTATTCTTACGGTTTATCGGATAAAATAAGGGCGTAATGATTTGAAAAGAAACGACCGGAAACCCCGTGGGGGAATTGCGGGTACGGGTGTTGAAAATTGGTTGGGTAATAAGTTAGCATAGGGTCCTCAGAATATCAACGACTTGCAATCCTGCAATCCCGATCCACTAATAAGGGAATTCGAATGACGACGGAAAGTGAAACTCCGCGGTCTGCGGAGCAATGGTTTCAAATTGGCCTTGAGCGCGGTCGTGCCGGGGACAACGATGGCGCGATTGAAGCGTACGATAAATGCACCGAACAGGACCCGGCCCACTTCAAAGCCTGGTTCAACAAGGGTATTCGCTACGGCAAGATCCCCAAGAACGTGAAGGCAATGGAATGCTTTCAGAAAGCCGTGGAGCTGAAGCCGGACGATGTGATGGCGCATTACAGCCTGGGCCTCATCCTCAACCTGCTGGGCATGATCGACGAATCGGTCAAGCATTATGAAGAGGCGCTCAAGATCAATCCCAACTTCGCACGCGCCCACAGCAACCTGGCGACCGTGCATTACTCGGTCAAACGCGGACGCGAGGCCATCCACCACCTGCGCATCGCCAAGGACCTGTTCAAGGAACAGGGCGACACGGTGATGACGGAAACGGCGGAGGACCTTCTGCGTGAATGCTACCACGAGTTCAAGATGTCGCCGGAAGACTTCGAGTGACGCCCCTTTCCGACTCTTCCAAACCGATTCGCATTCGTCATGGACTTTGACATCATCGTGATCGGCGGCGGCTCCGCGGGATACGCCGCGGCAAGCGCCGCCGAACGCGCCGGAGCCAAGGTCGCCATCTTCGATCCGGGACCCCTGGGCGGGCTCTGCATCCTGCGCGGTTGCATGCCGACCAAAACCATCCTGCGTTCCTCGGACGTGATGGCGCTGATGCTCCGGGCCGGGGAGTTCGGCCTCGCCGCCGACAGCCCGCGCGCCAGTCTCACCGCCATCATCGACCGCAAAACGAAACTGATCGACGACTTCACCCGTTACCGCATCGAGCAGTTGAAGAGTCCGCGGTTCACGCTGATCGAACAACCCGCACGGTTCGTCTCGTATAGCTCCGTTGAAGCCGGAGGAAAACGCTACAGTGCGCGTTCTTTCATCATCGCCACCGGATCCGTTATCGCCGACATTCCCGTACCCGGTTTGAATGAGGCCGGGTTCCTGACGAGCGACGACGTGCTCGAATTACGCGAGCAACCGGATTCGATGATCGTGCTGGGTGCGGGATTCGTCGGCGTGGAACTCGCCCAGTTTTTCCAGCGCATCGGCACGAAGGTAACCCTGGTGCAGCGAAGCGGTCATATTCTTTCGTCGCAGGATGAGGATATGGCACGCCCGGTGGAAGCGCGCTTTCGGGAAGAAGGCATGACGGTGTACACCGGCACGCGCGATCTGAATATCAGCGTGCAGGATGGAAAACGTTGTGCCCACTTTCTGCATGAGGGGAAAGAAACCACCGTGTCGGCTTCCACCATTTTAAACGCGCTGGGCCGAACGCCCAATGTGGCCGGGTTGAACCTCGAAGCGGCGGGCGTGAAGATGGGAGACTGGGGCATCGCCGTGGACGCTACCATGCGCACCAGCAAACACAACATATTCGCCGTAGGGGACGTCAACGGCCTGCACGAGGTGGTGCACATCGCCATCCAGCAGGGCGAGATCGCAGCGCACAACGCACTGAATCCCGACGGCGCGCAACAACGGTTTGAAGAACGGATGAAAACCAGTGTGGTGTTCACCGACCCGGCGGTGGCCAGTGTCGGGTACTCCGAGAAGGAATGCCGGGCGAACAACTGGCCTTACCTCACTGCGTCGTACCCTTTTGACGACCACGGCAAGTCGCTGTGCCTGGGTGAGACGCACGGACTGGTGAAACTGTTGTGCCGTCCGGACGACGGCACGCTCATCGGCGGGCACATCACCGGGCCGGAAGCGGGCGAGCTGATCCACCACCTCACCGCGGTCATGTATTACCACGGCACCGTTTACGACATGCTCCAGATGCCGTACTACCATCCCACCCTGTCTGAAATCCTCACCTACCCCGCCGAGGAACTGGCCGATAAAATCGGTTGACCACACGGGCGAATTCATTTTTAGTTGATTTTTTCGCCTTTCCGAACCATTCTGAACCCATCATTACCATTCACCCGCCCTGTTTCGGAACTTCCCCGCCCGGGAACCGTTTCGGAAAAAATATTTAGGAGTCCGTCATGAAACGCCGATCGATCGTCCTGTTCCTTCTGCTGTCCACTGTGGGGTGTGCGCACTTCGTGGACCCGGCACGCGACCACGAACTGGAAACCAACAAACAATACTGGCTGGATTACGACGCCAGCCGCCGCGGCACGTTTTTTTTCAAGGACAGTGCAGGCAATTACAAAACCTGTGCCGAGCCCTCGCCGGACGTGGCTTACAAGCTGGCCGAAAAGCTGGAAGCCATGGGCACCTACGCCGGGGTCGAAGGCAAAGGCAAAGCGGAGTTCAACCAGGATGTGGTCAACCTGGCCGAACGCACGCAGATGATCATGTTCCTGAGGGAGGCCCTGTTCCGCCTGTGCGAATTGAGCATGAACTCCAACCTGAAACCGGAAGACCACGTGAAGCTGTACAAGGATGTCCTGAAAGCCGCTCTGAACCTGGCCGAGTCCGAAGCCAGCAAAAGTCAGGCGCGTTTGACGGAAGCGGAGACCAAACGGTTGGAAACCCTTCAAAAAATCAAAAAGAGCACCGGGTCCCTGCTTGAAGGGATGGAAAACCCCACCCGTCCCTGACCGACGGTTTATGGAAAACGAAAGGAGGTTGCAATGAGTGCGTTCTTGGATGTATTGAAGAAACTCAAGGAACAGGACCAGGAATTCGTCACCGTGCTGGGGGGGCGGGAAATTCCGGTCAAAATCAAAACCATTCAGGACGACTGGATCGTTTTGGTCGATGATGCAAACAACCAACGGTACGACCTGCACACCACCAGCGTGATCATCGTCAGCACGGTTCAATAACCCATCCAAAGCGCCCCGGGCGGGCGGCAAGACGGTTCACCCGATCCGGGACGCACATTCTCGGGGAGGGATCGTTATGGACAAACAAATAGCGGTGTTCATCGTTCACGGAATCGGCTCTCAAATAAAAGGATTCAGCGAGCACATAGAGAAGAACCTGCGTTCCAACTTCAAAAAAGCACTCCGGTATATGGGTGAGGACCATCGGGCCGGAGTCCGCGACGCATTGATCTTCAAGGAAGGCTTGTGGGCGGACATTGTTCAAGAGGGAGAAGATGAATTGAAGAAAAGGTTGTTCCGTGACCCGCACACGGATGTCGACTGGCTTTGTTGTCGCCGGTTTTCCATCGACTACTTCGGGGATGCCATCTCTTACTGCAAGGGACCCAACGAAGGCCCCTACTCCCAGTACCGCAAAATCCATGAGCGCATCGGCCAGCTCATCAAAGAGATTTCCGATCAAACCAGCCCCGACCAGAACACCCTGCTTACCGTCGTGTCGCACAGCCTGGGAACAGTCATTCTATCCGACTATTTTTACGACACCCGCAATACACTGAAACCCGACCGACGGCTGATCTTCACCAATTTTTTCACTCTGGGAAGCCCCATCGCCCTCTACGCAAACCGGTTTTATAATCACAATAGCGGCTCGGATCCCTTCGATAAATTCTTACCGCAAAAAGTGGAGGACCCCCAGGGCGTCTGGGTGAACATTTTTGATCAAGACGACATCGTCGGTTACCCCATCCGCCCGATCAACGCCCATTGCAGGGAAGCCGTCACGGCGGATATCAACATCGGGGTGGGATCGTTTTTCTTGGGGTGGACCCCTATTTGCCACTGGGGGTACTGGGAAAGCGAAAGGGTCGGCAAGGTCATCGCCGAAAAACTGGCGATCGACTGGTTGCGCGTGAACGGGGAGACCGCGGAGACGACAAAAAAACGAATCGGCGATTACAAAAAACGTTACGAAATGCCGGAGAATTAAACGCGGGACAGTTGATCGGCCAGGCGGTCGATCTGGTCCTGCGGGGTGAGCTCGGTGGCGCAGAGAAGCAGGCAGTTGGTGAGCTCTTCATAATGCTGACCGAGCGGCAGGCCGGCAACGATCTTCTCCTGCAACAGTTGATCACGCACTTCCTCTGCGGGCTTCGGGCATTCCAGCACGAATTCGTTGTACGTTTCGCCTGAAAAACGAATCTTGAAATCCTTCAGCTTCGACAGTTTGTTCTTCATGTAATCGGCGTGGAGCAGGTTGCGTTTCGCCACCTCGTGCATGCCGTCCTTGCCCATCGCCGCCATGTACACCGTGGTCGCAAGCGCGCACAGGCCCTGGTTGGTGCAGATGTTGGATGTCGCTTTTTCGCGGCGGATGTGTTGTTCGCGCGTGGCCAGGGTCAACGCATACGCACGGTGGCCTTCGCGGTCCAGCGTTTCGCCGACGATGCGCCCGGGCAGTTGTCGAAAGAACTCTTCCTTGGTCGCAAAGAAGCCGACATACGGGCCGCCGTAGGACACCGGCAACCCCAGCGCCTGGCCCTCGCCAACGCAGATGTCCGCACCGCGTTCGCCCGGTGGTTTCAATATGCCAAGGGACGTGGCTTCCGCCACCGCCACCACCAG
Organism: Nitrospina sp. 32_T5; assembly: GCF_052156635.1. NCBI lineage: Bacteria > Pseudomonadati > Nitrospinota > Nitrospinia > Nitrospinales > Nitrospinaceae > Nitrospina > Nitrospina sp. 32_T5. The sequence goes on from NZ_JBQKUO010000003.1 coordinate 59,890, forward strand.
CCGAGTGTTCTTCTCTTTCAGAAGCTCGGACAATTCCGCGTACTGCTCGGCCACGCCAAAGAAATTCGGGCTCTGGATGACCACGCAACTGGTGTTGTCTGTTAGGTTCTTTTTGATGAACTCAAGATCGATGCGTCCGTCGTTACCGAACGGGATTTCCTTGTACGTGATGCCGAGGCCCTGCGTGTAGGTGCGGGACACGTGCCGGTACTCCGGGTGCACGCTTTTCGCCATCAATACCTCGGTCCCGTTGTTGATGCGATGCGCCATCAGCACCGCCTCCGCCAGCGCCGTCGAGCCGTCATACATCGACGCGTTGGCGATTTCCATTCCCGTCAGCATGCAGATCATGCTCTGGAACTCAAAGATGGCCTGCAGAGTACCCTGGCTGACTTCCGGCTGGTACGGCGTGTAGCAGGTGGCGAACTCGCCCCGCAGGATCATGTGGTTCACGATCGACGGGGTGAAATGCCGATACGCTCCCGCGCCGAGGAACACCGAGTATTCGTCCGGATTCAGGTTGCGTGCCTCCAGCCGCCGCATGGCCTGCACCATGTCCGCCTCGGAGAGTGCAGCGGGCAGGTTCAGGGGTTCCACCAGCCGCAGGCTTTCGGGGATGGATTGGAACAGCTCAGATACCTCGCCAATGCCGATGGCGGTGAGCATGTCCTGAATGTCGGTTTCTGTGTGCGGAATATAGCGCATTTCAATACAGAGGGAGTTTGAGGATTACTGGTTCTGTTCTTTCAGGAAGTTTTCGTAGTCGGCGGCGGAGAGCAGGCCGTTGTTCTCGCTGGCATCCTTCAACTCCACTTCTACAATCCACCCCTTGCCGTAGGGCTCCTGGTTGATCAACTCCGGATGAGCTTCGAGTTCCTTGTTGATCTTCGTAACCTTGCCGCTTGCCGGGGCGTAGAGATCCGACACGGTTTTGACCGACTCCACCACACCGAACGTGTTTTCCTGTTGCAGGTCGGAGCCTTCCTTCGGCAATTCAACGAACACCACATCGCCCAGTTGGTCCTGAGCGAACGCCGTGATGCCGATCACCCCTTTGTTGCCGTCTATGCGGAGCCATTCGTGCTCGCGCGTGTACATCAGGTCCTTCGGGACTTCCATTGTCGCCTCCTGTTATTCATTGCATCGCGACCCGGCCGGATGATTTCTGTCCGGACCGGCACGCCGTCCTGTTTCAGTTTTTCTTGACGTTGCTGGGCACCATGGGGAGAGGGATGATCTCCGCAGCCACCGCCTGGTTGCGGATTTCCACCGAAAGCGCGTTGCCCACCTGAGCCATGTCTGTGGGTACATAACACAGAGCCACCCCGGTATTCAAGGACGGGGAAAAGGTGCCGCTGGTGACCTCGCCCACCGCCCGGCCATCCTTCAGGATTTTATAATGCGACCGGGGAACGCCGCGTTCCTTCATCTTGATCGCTACCAGCTTCCGTTGCAATCCAGCTTCTTTTTGTTTTTTAAGCGCTTCCTTGCCTACAAAGTCAGCTTCTTTTTTCAGTTTGATGACAAATCCCAGCCGCGCTTCGAGCGGGTTGTGCTCGGCGTCGATCTCCTGCCCGTAAAGCGGATACCCCATCTCGATACGCAGGGTGTCGCGTGCACCCAGGCCGATGGGTTGCAGGTCGTATTGTTTTCCCGCCTCCAAAATTTTTTCGTAAACCACCGCCGCGTCGTCCACCGACAGGTAAACCTCGAACCCGTCTTCCCCGGTGTAGCCGGTGCGGGAAATGATGCAGTCGGCATCTTCGATTTTGCCGCTCTGGAACGTGTAATAGGCGATGTCACCGACCGGGATGTCCAGCATGGGTTTCAGCAACGCTTCGGCGTGCTTGCCCTGCACCGCCAACTGGGCTGTCTGGTCGCTCGTGTTTTCGACGCTGACGTCAAATTTCTTTGCCTGCTGTTCGATCCAGTCAAAATCCTTGTCCGTATTGGCAGCGTTGACGCACAGGAAAAAATGGTTGTCGTTGAAGCGGTGTATCAAAAGATCGTCCACCACGCCGCCGTTCTCATAACACATCAGGCTGTAGAGAATGCCGCCGTCGGCCATCTTCTCCACATCGTTGGTGACCAGGTGTTGCAGAAAGGCCATGGATTGCGGGCCTTTGACCTCCACCTCGCCCATGTGGCTCACGTCAAAGATACCGACGCCGTCGCGCACGGTGCGGTGTTCGTCCATGACCCCCTTGTACTGAATGGGCATATCCCACCCGGCAAACGGCACCATTTTGGCGCCCAGGCGGACATGGATGGCGTGAAGGGGGGTGGTTTTTAAAGGCGTGTTGACGGACATGTGTTTTTATAATGACAAAAAATTCGCTGCATGTAAAACGACTTGTATAATGAAATTCAGGCGGGAGATCAACCCGGAATTGGATTTATCCTTAATTCATAGTATATTAGGCGCTTTTTTTCAGCGCGGACACATTGACTCCCTGTTTTTCTGTTTCATATTTATAATGGTACCACCAATCGCCTGACAAAAGCCATGGACGTTCCTTACCAGTACAAACAATTCGATGCCGTCGTGGTGGCGGGGGAAGGCCTGCACAGCTACCAGGTCCTTCACCAGCATAAAGCGTTTCTCGAAATCGAAAACCGCTCCGTGGTGAGCTACGTCATCGACGCCCTGTTGAACGCACGGACGGTGCGCAACATCTACGTGGTCGGCAAGAAAAAAGAACTGCGCGAGCACCTGCGGAGGGACGGGATCGACTTCAATCACCCGAAAACCATCACCCTGCTCGAGCAGAAGCAGTCGCTGTACGAGAACGTGTGGTTCGCTTATATGGAAAGCCTGCCGGAGCCGGTGCCGGAATCGCACCTCGAAAACTCCATTCACAAGGACAAGGCGATCCTGGTGGTGCCGTGCGATTCGCCGCTGATCACACCTCACGAAATCGATTATTTCATCGCGCACGCGGACACAGACAATTTCGATTACGTCCTGGGGCTGACGCCGGAGAAAGCGATGCGTCCGTTCTACCCTAAGAAGGGCCAACCCGGCATCAAGATGGCCTACCTGCATTTGAGGGAAGACAAATTCCGCATCAACAACATGCACCTGGTGAAACCGGGGCGCATCGAGAACCGGCATTATATCCAGACCATGTACCGGTACCGCTACCAGCGCGACATCAAGAACGTGGTCCGTTTCAGCATCGAGCTGTTCAAAAAGGACTGCTATCGCGGCTACCGGTTTTACCTGTGCCTGCTCGTGTGCCTGATGTGCGCCCGCCTGAAACTGGACCGGGTGGCGGACTGGGTTCGCCGCTGGGTGCCGAAACGCCACCTGGAGGGCTGGGTGTCGAAGGGCCTCAAGACCCGTTTCATGGGCCTGGTCACTCCCTTTCCGGGAACCACGCTGGACATCGACAACAACCGCGATTTCGAAGTGATGAAGCTCCGGTTCCGGGACTGGAGGCAATACCTGCGCGGGCTGGTGGAACGGTACCCCCTGCCGGAAGAATTGTCCCCTCACACGGCCATGCCACGGGTTCCGGTTCCTTCCCGGATGGAGGCTTCCGGAAAAGACACCGAGACGGTCCGTTGACCCACACCGGCCGAACCCGCCCTTTTCGTAAAAAGAAATACGGCGCTTCCCATAACTTGCTACAATACCGGGTCTGCCCAGAGCACACCCGAACCAATACCCCGAGATGAACCAAACACACATTCGCAATTTTTCAATCATCGCCCACATCGATCACGGGAAGTCCACCCTCGCGGACAAACTGATCCTGAAAACCGGTGCGCTCGAACAGCGCGTGTTCAAGGACCAGTACCTCGACAACATGGACCTGGAGCGGGAACGCGGCATCACCATCAAGGCACAGACCGTGCGCCTGCCGTACCGCTCGCAAAAAGGCGACAACTACACTTTCAACATGATCGACACCCCGGGCCACGTGGACTTCTCCTATGAAGTGTCGCGCAGCCTTGCCGCCTGCGAGGGCGTCCTGCTGTTGATCGACGCGTCGCAGGGCATCCAGGCGCAGACCATCGCCAACGTCAACCTGGCCATGGCGGGCAACCTGACCATCATTCCCGTTATCAACAAGGTGGACCTGCCGAGCGCCGATCCGGACATGGTACGCGAGCAGCTGGAGGATATTCTGCAGATCGATTCCACCGAGGCCATCCTTGCCAGCGCCAAGCAGGGCATCGGCGTGGAGGAGATCATGGAAGCCATCGTCGAGCGCATCCCGTCCCCGGAAGGCGATCGGGACCAGCCGCTCAAGGCGCTTCTGTTCGACGCCTGGTACGACCTGTACAAGGGCGTGATGATCCTCGTGCGCGTGGTGGACGGCCACCTGAAAGAAGGCATGACCATCCAGATGATGGCCACCGGCCACACCTTCGAAGTGGAAGAACTGGGTGCGTTCACGCCGGTGCCGAAACGCATCGACAGCCTGAGCGCGGGCGAAGTCGGCTTCGTCATCGCCGGCATCAAAAAACTGGATGAAACGAAAATCGGCGATACCGTCACCGAATTCAAGAACAATTGTCCCAACCCCCTGCCCGGCTACAAGGACGTCAAACCGATGGTGTTCAGCGGGCTGTACCCGATCGACGGCGACCAGTACGAAAACCTGCGCGACGCCCTCAAGAAGCTCCGCCTCAACGACGCCTCGTTCACCTACGAGCCGGAGACCTCCGCCGCCCTCGGTTTCGGCTTCCGGTGCGGCTTCCTGGGCCTCCTGCACATGGAAATCGTGCGCGAACGGCTCGAACGCGAATACAACGTGGACCTGCTGACCACCGCGCCCACAGTGGTGTTTCACCTGAAACCGGAGCACGGCGACATGGTGGTCATCGACAACCCGTCGAACCTGAAAAAGCAGGACCGCACCGACACCATCCTCGAACCGTACCTGAGGGGCACCATCATCGTACCCGACGAGTTCGTCGGTGCGGTGATGAACCTGGCGCGCGACCGCCGCGGAATTCAATTGAAAATGGAGTACCTGACACCCAAAACCGTCATGCTCCAGTACGCCCTGCCGTTCAGTGAAATCGTGTTCGACTTCTACGACCATCTCAAATCATCGACCAAGGGCTACGCATCGTTCGATTATGAATTTTTGGATTTTCGGGCGTCGGATTTGGTAAAGTTGGACATCCTGTTCAACGGAGAGACGGTCGATGCCCTGTCCATGATCGTTCACCGTGACAAGGCCTATTACCGGGGCCGCGAACTGGTTAAAAAACTGAAAGAGCAGATTCCCCGGCAAATGTTCGAGGTCGCCATCCAGGCCTCCATCGGCGGCAAGGTCATCGCCCGCGAATCCGTCAAAGCCCTGCGCAAGAATGTGCTGGCCAAGTGTTACGGAGGCGACATCACCCGCAAACGCAAACTTCTGGAAAAGCAGAAAGCCGGGAAAAAACGGATGAAGCAGATCGGCAAGGTGGAAATTCCGCAGGAGGCCTTTCTGGCGGTGCTGAGGACTGATGTCAAATAATACCGAACAGAACGCACGCGGCCCCGCTTCGCCCCCGGTCTCCAACCCCAAACCCCGGAAAAGCACGCTGAGGGAGTACACCGAGGCGATCGTCATCGCCCTGGTGCTGGCCCTTCTCATCCGCACCTTTGTGGTGCAGGCCTTTAAAATTCCTTCCGGCTCGATGGAAGACACCCTTCTGATCGGCGACCACCTGCTGGTCACCAAGTTCAGCTACGGCATCCACATTCCGAACGAGATCCCGTTCGTCGGCATCCGGTTTTTTCCGGACATCCTTTTGTTCCAGGAAGTGCCGGAGCGTGGCGACATCATCGTTTTCAAATACCCGCTCGATGAGACCAAGGATTTCATCAAACGGGTCATCGGTCTTCCGGGTGAAAAGCTGGAGCTGCGCCACCAGCAGGTGTACATCAACGGCCAGCGCATGGAGGAATCCTACGTGCACCACACGGAACCGCCCAGCCTGGAACCGGTGCCGGAACGCGACGACCTCGGCCCCCTGCTGATTCCAGACGGCCACGTGTTCGTGATGGGTGACAACCGTGAGAACAGCCACGACAGCAGGAAGTGGGGCTTCCTCGACCTCGACAAGGTACGCGGCAAGGCGCAGTGGATCTACTGGTCCTGGAACGGCGACCGCGGCAGTGTGCGGTTCGACCGCATCGGCCTGTCCGTTTACGATCATGAACACACCGGCCCCGAGCTGGCCAAACCGTAGCGATTTATTACCGTGAGCAACGATCTCAAAACCCGCATCACCGAATTGACCCGGAACAGCGAAGGCGTCATCCTCGACTTCGACGGCCTGATCGCCGATTCGGAACCGTTCCACTACAAGGCCTACAATGCCGTATTCGAGCGCTACGGGCACAGCATCGACCCGGATGAATACTGGGTCGAATTCACATCCAAGGGAAAAGGCCTCAAGGGAGAGATCGAACGTTACAACCTGAAACTCGATGTCACCCCCGAGGCGATGCGGGAAGAGAAGTTCGAGATCTATTCGCGGTTCTGCCAGGGGGGGGATATCAAGCTGTTCCCCGACGCAATGCGGTTCATGGAAGTTGTGACCGAACGCTTCAAGGTGGCCATTGCCTCCGGGTCCTGGGAGCATGACATCCGTGCCATACTTGAGAATGCCGGCGCCGGGCACATGGTGAAGACGATTCTCGGAAAATCCCCGGGCACCCGGCGGGAAAAGCCGGCTCCGGATATCTTCCTGCAGGCGGCGCAACAACTGGAGTTGCAGCCTGAACGCTGTTTCGTGGTGGAGGATGCCCTCAAGGGATTGCAGGCGGCGAAGGACGCGGGCATGGCCTGCGTCATCGTACGCAACCCGCTCAACCAGAACATCGACTTTTCGGAAGCCGATGTGGTGGTATCCGGCCTGGCGGAGTTCCTCGACCACCTTTAAACCGGAATTCGCGCATAAAAAAACGCGGAGGCGTTTGCCTCCGCGTTTTGTTTTTTGGAACGAACGGGTGCAATCAGTCCCGGTTGGTTTCCTTGATTCCCAGCCGTTCGTAATCCTCAGCGGTCAACTGTTTGACATCCGAGTACGAGGAAGACGAGGAGGACGAAGAGCTGCCGGTTCCACCGCTCGAAGCACAGCCGATGAGCATAAAAATGGCCATGATTGCAAAAACCCGTGTGAGAATTTTCATTTTCAGACTCCCAGAATTAACGTTTTTTCAAAAGTTATTACTGAACAAACACAACTATGGAATCGGTAACCGGCGGATCATAAGGAACGTGATTGCCCTTGGCGAACAGCGCCTGAATCCGGTGCATACCATCTGCCAATTCGAGGGTTTTGCAGGTGGAGCCGTCACCCATGTGGACGTGATTGCTGTCCTTCGGAATGGGTTGACCGGCCGGCGGCAGATCGACATCAATGATCAAATGATGGTGCCCCTTGCCCTCGTTGACGCCGTTTTTGGCGGGTTCCACGGTATAGCCGTCCGCCTCAATGCAGACCTCCACCTTGTTGCCCACACTCTCAGCGGTTCTCGGTTTAACGATTGTAATGCCCTTTCCGCTGCTGGAAACCCGGTCCATGCTGCCCGTATCGCCTCCTCCGGAGCCTCCCTGTGCCGCACAACCTATCGAGAATACCAATGTCGCCAAAACCCCCAAACGAACCGTTTTATTCATGATAGAGCGCCCTTTCTTATATTGGATAAGATTATTATTCTGGGAGCCTGCCTGAAAAACGAGGCTCGATCATATCGATTTTTAGAAGTGAATTCGAATTCCTACGAAGTCAGGCCATTATAAACAAAAACCATTCAAAATCAACTCACAGCGACAAATAAATCCTTGAATTATCTAGATTACCGCTATATCAAAGATAACCCCCCCGGCTTAAAACACTCAAAAGGGGCCAGTTGAAAGAATTCGGTCCGGGATGAGGATCGAATGGGAAATTTGTTATAATTCAACAAGCTGTTGGCCACCCCACACCGGTTTCCCGGTTGGAATGAGGTTGCAACCCAGAGTTGGCGGATTCATGAAGTTCGGCTTTCACACCCAGATCATCGGCGCCCTTCTGGTCTCCCTTACTTTGGGAACCGCAACGGCCGTCCCCTCCGGGGAAAATCCCGGTGAGGTCCCCTGGGTGGAGTTGGAGCCGGGCCTGCAACTGGGCACCTTTCTCTCTTCCCGGAAATCCGCCGTCGGGGATTCGCTGGTTCGCGTGTTACGCATCAATCCGTCCCATTTTCGTTTTCGCCTGCTCAACGCGTCCGCGGACCGGAACAAACGCCGCTCGGCCCGCGAATGGGTGGTGGAACATCGGCTTGTCGCCGCCATCAATGCCAGCATGTACCAGATCGACAACCTGACCAGCGTGTCCCTCATGAAAACCATCGGGCACACCAATAACACCTGGTACTCGAAAGACCGGGCCCTGCTCGCTTTCCACCCCACAGGAGAGTCCCTGCCCCCGGTTCAGATTCTGGACCGGGACTGCCAGGATGTGGAATCTCTCCGCACCCGGTACCGGACCCTGATCCAGAGCATCCGCATGATTTCCTGCGATGGGGAAAACGTATGGAAGCAGCAGGAGCGTATCTGGAGCACGGCGGCGATCGGCATGGATGAAGACGGCCACATCCTTTTCATTCACGTTCGTTCGCCCTACAGCACCCACGACCTCATCAACATTTTACTGGAGTTGCCGATTCAACTGAAGCGCGCCATGTATGTGGAAGGCGGACCGGAAGCGCAGTTGTTCATTGCCTCCGGTGGAAAACAAATGGAATTTTTGGGCAGTTATTCCACGGGCTCCAACGAGAACGATGCCAACCGGATCGCCTGGCCCATACCCAACGTGGTGGGGATCGAACGCCTCCCCGCCCCCGACTTACAGTGAGACCCCATGCCGAAAGCCCCATCCAAAACCGCACAGTTGAAACCGCGCTTCCGCATCACCCTCCACGGCGATATCGCCCTCGGTCCGGGCAAAGTGGATTTGCTGGAGGCCATCGGGCGCACCGGGTCGATTTCCGCAGCGGCCCGGGAAATCGGCCTGAGCTACCGCCGTGCCTGGGGAATGGTCGACACCATGAATCAGTGCTTCAAAAGCCCGCTTGTGGCACGCAGTAAAGGCGGGGCGGGTGGGGGTGGAGCGAAACTCACTGAACTCGGCCAGGGCGTCATCGACCAATACCGCACCATGGAAACCAAGGCCTTCAAAAGCGTGCAGGCGGAGTGGAAGTCTCTCAGCAAACACCTCAACACAAAATGATGCCGAATTTCGGCACCCTCCGTCAGCCAACCTTTTCAGCGACGATCTCGAAACCCAGAAACTGAAGCGACAGATTGTCGCCGGGATAATAGCTGTACGCATCGGTTTCATCGAAGAACTCGTGGTATTCGAAATCCTCCACCACAAATCCCGCCTCGCGAACGTCTTCGACCAGGTTGTGGCAGAACTTGTCCTCGATGTCCACCAGCGTCTCCAGGTAACCCGGCATCAGCTTGTCCCGGTACTCCGGCTTCTCCGCTTCTTTCAGGATGCGGTATTCGAGATCGGTGTCCACGATCATCATGCGGCCGCCCGGTTTCAGCTGGCGCAGCGCCCACTTGAGGAATGCCCGGCGGTCCTCCCTCTGGAGATGGTGCAGGAACTTGCTCACCTGCATCCAGCCAAACGCAGGGGTTCCATCCACGCCCTGCGGAAACCGCGCGTCCACGATCTCAACATTGCTTTTTCCGATGCAGTCGCGGTAATGCGTGAGCGCCTCAATGATGAACGGCATGGAATCGCTGAGATACAGCGGCGGGCGGTCCTCCGGCCAGTCGTGCAGGATGCTGAACCCCGTCAGCCCCGTCGCCACGTCCAGCACGGGTTCGTTGATCGGCGGGATGAGGTCGGCGAGCCCCTGGTCCCAGGGAAAATTTTCCGTAATCACAAGGTACGTGCTGTAGCTTTCCGCCAGCAGGCACACCACCACCGGGTCTTCCGCCAGATTCCGGTTGTGACGAATGGCATGCGCCAGCGAGCGGAACAGAAATTCCATCTCGTGGTTCATGTCCTCGTCCGAAAGGTTTCGAAGAGGCGCATTGCGGTCGGCGCGCCGGTTGCCGTCGATGTGGTCCAGGTTCAAAAACACCATCGGACGCTCGTGCTGAACATACACCAGGTCGGCGAGATCGATCATGATTTCCGGGTAGGCGTATCGCAGGATCAGGTTGAAACACTGCTGTTGGTGACGGCCCGATTCGTTGTCGCGGAAACCGATGTGCTGGTTGAGGTATTCGAACAACTCCACCACGCGGCGGTTGAGGTCCGGCGCGGACGAACGCTGCAGGCCGAAGTAAACGCGGCCGGTGTCGGTCACCAAAGGGAGCCGGTCCGGACCGGTTTCAAACACGGGTGTTTCCATTCGGTCAAGTCCTCAACAAATCACGGGAGCCATCAGAGCAAAGGACCGGTCACTTTTTCCACCGCGTCCAGAATGTCATCATTGTCGATCAGGCGCGCAACGGTTTCAATGTCAGGATTCAATTCGCGGTCGGCGTCCATGTGCGACACGTGTTGGCGCAGTACCTGGTAGGCCGCCAGCGTGCCCTGCCCCGGCTTGAGGTTGGTGAACAGATCCATCGCCTGCGCGCCGCACAACAGTTCGATGGCGGCCACGTTTTTCAGGTTCTCCACCACGTGCCGCGCCTTGCGCGCACCGATGGTGCCCATGCTGACATGGTCCTCCTTGTTTGCCGAGGTGGGGATGGAGTCCACCGACGCGGGATGCGCCCACGCCTTGTTTTCCGACACCAGCGCCGCCGCGGTGTACTGCGCAATCATGAAACCGGAGTGGAGCCCGCCGCCTTCGATCAGAAACGATGGCAGGCCGCTGAGGTTCGGGTTGACCATGCGTTCGATGCGCCGCTCGGAAATGTTCGCCAGCTCCGCCAGTGCGATGGTCATGAAGTCCATCGCCAGCGCCACCGGCTGGCCGTGGAAGTTGCCGCCGGAGAGCACCTGGCCGTTTTCAAACACCAGCGGGTTTTCCGTCGCCGAATTCATCTCCGTCTCCAGCACCCGGCGCACGTGCGCCAGCGTGTCGCGCGTGGCCCCGTGCACCTGCGGCACGCACCGGAGCGAGTACGCGTCCTGCACGCGGTCGCAGTCCTTGTGCGAGGAGATGATCTCACTGCCGTCGGTGATCTTGCGCATGTTGGAAGCGGTGTCGATCTGCCCCGGGTGCGGCCGGATGTGATGGATGCGTTTGTGAAACTGCGTGTTGGTGCCGAGTAACACTTCCAGGCTCATGGCGGCGGCGATGTCCAGGATCTTCGCCAGCTTCAAACCCCGGCACAGGGTGAGCGCGCCCAGCGCCGTCATCACCTGCGTGCCGTTGATGAGCGCGAGCCCTTCCCCTTCCGCCAGCGTGACGGGTTCGATGTCCGCCCGTTTCAGAGCTTCGGCGCCGGCCATCTCTTCCCCCTGATACCGCGCGCGGCCGCGTCCGGTCAGCACCAGCGACAGGTGTGCCATGGGAGCCAGGTCTCCGCTCGCGCCCACCGATCCCTGCCGGGGCACCACCGGCACGACCCCCTTGTTGAACAAATCCATCAGGGTTTCCAGCGTGGACAGGCGCAGACCGGAATAGCCCTTGGCCTTGCTGTTGGTCATGAGCAGCAGCGTCATGCGCACGACTTCATCGTCGAACGGCGGCCCCACCCCGGCGGCGTGGCTTCGCAGCACATTATTCTGCAGGGCGCGCGCGTCTTCCGGTGGGATCACCACGTTGCTCAATGCGCCGAAACCGGTGGTGACGCCATAGACCACCTTGCGCTCGCGCACGGCGGCATCGATCTGTTCTCGGGAATGGATGACCCGGTCGCGGGCTTCTTTGGTGAGGGATAAAGGCGTGCCGTTTCGAACGGCGCGAACGGCCTGTTCCAGGGTCAGGTTGTTGCCGTCCAGTTGCAGAGGTTCCATGGGCGCTCCCGTTCGGGCGTCAACGCCAGTTGAAGAACGCCCGGCACAGCATGTATAAGGCGGCGACGGTGGACGGAAGGACGTAGGGAACCGCCTCGAACGCGTCACCGGTGGCCAGCGTGTAGATGGACCCGGAAACGCGCACGGTGTAAATGAAAATCAGGATGCCAGCGAGTATCCGTCCACCCCTGTATATAAAATACGACAGCGTGCCGAACAAAGCCAGCGCCAACGCCGTGTATCCCGCGCCCTCGGCAACACTCAGGTTGAACGGCGGAAGAAACACGTACACCATGGCGACGTAATACAGGTTGAGCAGCAAAAACGCCCAGCCTGCCTGCCGGTATTTTTTCACGTGGGATTCCGAGATTGGTTTTGCGGTCATGCGGGTTGCATCGGAAACGGGGTTTCTTGAGGGCACCCGGTGTCATGAGGGGATTTCCAAAGGCGTTGCAGTGAAACCGGGGGTGTGCTAGCTTGCAACATTCCGGTTCCGTCGCGGGCCGATCCCTTCCCATCCGTTAAACAATAGACCATCATGTTGCCAGTCGAAGAACAGTTGAAAGTCATCAAGCGGGGCGCGGTCGAGATCATCGACGAAAAGGAACTCACCCGCATTCTGGAACGGTCCATTAAATCAGGCAAGCCTTTGCGCGTCAAGGCCGGGTTCGATCCCACCGCCCCCGATCTCCACCTCGGCCACACGGTGCTCCTTCAGAAGATGAAACACTTCCAGGAACTCGGCCACGAAGCGGTGTTCCTGATCGGCGACTTCACCGGCATGATCGGCGACCCGACGGGCAAATCCGAAACGCGCAAAAGCCTCACCGCCGAAGAGGTTGCGGAAAACGCCAAGACCTACCTCGAGCAGGTGTACAAGATCCTTGACCGCGAACGCACCACCGTCATGTTCAACAGCGAATGGATGGGGCCGTTCACCGCCACCGACATGATCAACCTCGCCGCCAGGTACACCGTGGCGCGCATGCTGGAACGCGACGACTTCACCAAAAGGCTCAATCAAAACCTGCCGATCTCGCTGCACGAGTTGATGTACCCGCTGGTGCAGGGTTATGACTCGGTCGCCATGAAGGCGGATGTGGAACTGGGCGGCACTGACCAGAAGTTCAACCTGCTGGTAGGGCGCGACCTGCAACGCGCTTACGGACAGGAACCGCAGGTGGTGCTGACCATGCCGCTCCTCGAAGGCACCGACGGCGTGCAGAAGATGAGCAAAAGCCTCAACAACGCCATCGGCATCCTGGAACCACCGGGCGACATCTTCGGCAAGGTCATGTCCATCTCCGACGACCTCATGTGGCGTTATTACGAACTGTTGAGCGACCTGGGTGTGGATGAGCTGGAGGCGTTGAAAAAAAGAGGCGAGACGGAAAACCCGCGCGACATCAAGATCGAACTGGCGCAGGAGCTGGTGGCAAAATACCACTCGAAGGAAGACGCCGACCGGGCGGTGGAAGAATTCAGGAACGTGTTCAGCAACAAAAACCTGCCGACGGACATTCCCACCGTGCCGGGCTGGGGCGACGAAGAGCGTGAAATCGCCAGCGTCCTGGCCGGTTTCGAACTGTGCAAAAGCACGTCCGAAGCCAGGCGTCTCATCAAGCAGGGGGCCGTCACCGTGGACGGCGAGCGCGTCTCCGATGAAAAAATGCAGCTGGCGGGAAACCGCGAAACCCTGATCAAGGTCGGCAAGAAACGGTTTCTGAAAATCGCCGCGCCCTGACCCTGGCTCAGCGTTTCGAGCGGATCTTGTGTCCCGGCAGAAGCGGCTCGGTCTGGTTCACCACCATCGCGGTGGCGGTGTGCTCCTGAGTGGACAGCACCACCAGTTCCCCGATCACATGCGGGGTCAGGTCATCTACAAACCAGCCTTCGCGTTCCGGCACGATGTACACCTCAAAGTGGTCGCCGACGGCCACGTTGTCCACCGCTCCCTTGTCGATATACACCTCATCTCCATAAGAACTGAACACGCTGCTGGTGCGGTCGTTGGCCACCAGGAAACCCTGAATGTCCTTGCCCTGAGGCTGGTGATTGAGCTTGACCATTTCCGGTTTTTCGCGGGGCATGGGAACCAGCCAGTTCCCAACCTGAATGGCCTGGAATCCTTCAATGATTTTCAGTTTGGCAATCCGTCCCTGGGAATTGAGGTCCACCACCTCCACCACACCGTTGATCATGAATTTCTTGCCCACGGCGTCGGTGCGGAAATCCACGGAGTAAGCGAACTCGCCGTTGTAACCGAAATCCAGTGAATTGACTTCACTGGTGTCGGTGATGCCGAAAGTGGTTTTGGGGTGACGCACGGTTTCATTGTTCACCACCACGCGAAAGCGGTCGCCGATCTTTACGTTCACGCCCCCGTCTTCCACCTCTTCAAACTCGGCAAAGATGAATTGAATCGGGCTGAAAGCAATGTGATGCCGCATGCCCTGAATCACCTCGCCCACCGGCTCGACTTCCTGCGCGACATGCCCCATGCGGAAAAAGGTGGGGTAGGTAACCCAGGTGTCGGTTTTCTTGCCTGGAGTGATCCGGATGACGCGTTTCTTCTTTTTCTTTGCCTGCTGCTGGGATCCCGTCTGCCCGACCAGTCCCCTGGACAGCACCACAGGATACGTGGGGTTCATCTTGGCAACCTGCACGCCACCGGCAGAGCTGGAAGATTCCGAATCGGAACCTGCCGCCCATGCGGGCGATCCGTTCAGCATCAACCCTGCGGCCAGCAGAGCACTCCACAGAAATCGGGGTTGGTAACACATGGGCAATCCCTTTCCAGAAAATTGAACCGGTGCAAGCGGTTATTTGGAAACCCTTTGATATAATTTGGGTTCTTTGTTTTTTGGGGTGAAAACAGGATAGCAGAAATCCACTATTTGTAAACAAAATAGTTGGCACAACCATCTTGTTTTCAAACATATATAAACCAGGCCCGCATCAGGTCAGGGTTTTCCCGGAGAGGTGGCGGTAAAAACCTTGGTTTCATTTGAATTTCGCTTGACAAACTTGTCAAGCCAATGGAATAATCGTTGCCAACTCCCGAGTGCCTCGCAGAACATCATAATCAATTAAAAAATAAGGGATTACGCAGGCAACACTGTCCTGCCGAACTGCTGTCATGAAACGAACCTATCAACCGAAAAATCTCAGAAGAAAGCGCACCCACGGCTTCCGGGCCCGGATGGCCACGGTGGGCGGACGACGGGTGCTGGCCAACCGCCGCCGTAAAGGACGCAAGCGCCTGACCGTGTAAGGCATGCCGGACCAATCCTTTCGCAAGCACGAAAGACTGTTGCACCGACCCCAGTTCAAGAAGATCATGGCCGAAGGCCGCAAGCAAAGAGTGGAGGATCTCTGCACTCTTTTTTATTTGCCAAACGGTTTAGGCCACCATCGGCTGGGGATCATTGCATCGAAAAAAATCGGCAATGCTGTGGCACGCAACCGGGCAAAGCGTAAGATCCGGGAAGTTTTCCGCCATCACAAACAGGTGGGCCCGGCGGGCATGGACATCGTGGTGGTCTCCGGCAGAAACCTGGTCCCCCTGCCCTGCACGAAACTGGAAAGCAAACTGTCCAAACCCTTGCGCAGGATGAAATAACCAAACGGCGATCCGGCTGTCTCCTTCCCGGCCCCAAATAACCATCATGATTCGATACCTTTTCAAACAGTGCATCCGCGGATACCAGATCGGCATCGCGCCGTTTCTTCCGCCGGCCTGTCGGTTTCATCCCACCTGCTCGGAATACGCATGCCAGGCACTCGATCGCCTGCCGCTGTTTACAGCCGCGTGGCGCATCGTCACCCGTCTCTCAAAATGTCACCCGTTCCACCAGGGCGGGCATGACCCGGTTCGTTAAGCGGAGGCTGAGTCTTGGAAAACCGATTGCTTCTCGCTTTTGTTCTGTCGCTCGGCGTGTTCATCGTCTGGGGATGGATCATGGCGCAATTCCAGCCGCCGCCGGAACAACAGGCGAAGAAATCGCAGAAGACACAACAACAGAAAGTCCAGCCGCCTCAGACCGGGACCGAAACGCCCGACACCGTCATCCCCCCTGCGAACACACAGGAAAGCGGTGCGATGGAAATGCCGTTCGGCCAGGATACGGAAGCCTTTCCCGATTCCGGCACGGCCACTCAACTCACTTCCCAGCCGGGTGAAACCATCGAGGTGGAAACCCAGTCGGTCACCTACCGCTTCTCGACCAGAGGCGGGGTGTTGACGCACGCGCTCCTGCATAAGAACAAGAACCCGGACGGCGAACCGCTCAACCTGGTGCGCCACCCGGAAGGATCGCTCTACCCGCTCACCGTCATCACCGGCGAGCCGAAGCTGGACCCGATCTTGATGAACGGTCATTTCGAGCCGTCCAAAAAATCGCTGGTGCTGACCAAGGACCAGCCGCAGGGCGAGATCACGCTCCACCTCAAACACGAGTCGGGACTGGAAGTGGTGCGGCACCTCACTTTCGAATACGGCAAGCCTCTATTCCAGGTGCGCACACAACTGCGTGCGCCGCCCTTCGCCGACAGCAATTTGAAGTACGCCGTGATCTGGGGGCCCGGCATCGGCGGTGCGGATACTGCGGGTCCCAACTACATCTCCTTTTCCGGTCCCACCACCTTCGTCAACAACAACCGTGTCGAAAACCCCGCCGAAGACATGACGCACACCGTCACCCACAAGGGCGACCTGGTGTGGACCTCGTTCCAGAACAAATATTTCGCTGCCGCGCTCATTCCCGAAAAGGGCGTGAAGTCGGCGTTCGTGCAAAAAATCGACGACAGCACTCAGTACGTCGGGTTGAATTTCGAGACGGTGCAGGCCGCCTCCTCCGCCACCTACCAGGTGTACGTCGGCACCAAGGAACTGGAACTGCTGGAGAGCCTGGGCCACAAGCTGGTTCGGCTGATCGACTACGGCTGGTTCGGCAACAAGTTCGCGTTCCTTGTCAAACCCATCCTGAAATGCCTCAACTATTTTTATGACCTGATCGGCAACTACGGCTGGGCGATCATCCTGCTCACCTTTGTCATCAAACTGATCTTCTTTCCGCTCACGCACAAGAGCTTCAAGTCGATGAAAGGCATGCAGAAGATCCAGCCCTACGTCAAGGTCCTGCAGGAACGGTACAAGGACGACCGGCAGAAGATGAACGAGGAGATGATCGGGCTCTACCGCAAGCACAAGGTCAACCCGCTGGGCGGCTGCCTGCCGATGCTGTTGCAGATTCCGGTGTTCATCGCGCTCTACCACGCGCTGTTTTTCTCGATCGAGTTGCGCGGCGCGCCGTTCATCCTGTGGATCCACGACCTGTCCCAGAGCGACCCGTATTTCGTCACGCCGGTGCTCATGGGCGCGACCATGTACCTGCAGCAGAAACTGACGCCGACGGTGGCCGATCCCGTTCAGCAGAAAATCTTCCTGATGATGCCCATTCTCTTCACGTTCCTGTTCATCACCTTCCCGGCGGGGCTCGTGGTTTACTGGACCGTGAACAACCTCCTCACCATCACCCAGCAGTACTACATCTACCACGTCGCCAAAGACTGACCGTTTTTGGAGGGCCGTAATGGACGACACCATCGCCGCCATCGCCACACCGCTGGGAGAAGGAGGCATCCACATCGTCCGCATCAGCGGCAAAAACGCCTGGCCCATCGCGACCAAACTGTTCCGGGCCGCACCACCTCAGGCGACCGACTCCATCCCTCCGCTCAAGGCCACGTTCGGCCACATCGTCGATCCCGAAACAACACGTGTGATTGATGAAGTGCTGCTGATCCGGTTTGAGGCGCCACGCAGTTACACCTGCGAAGACGTGGTGGAGATCCACGGCCACGGCGGCGCGTTCGTCGCCGCGCGGATCCTGCAATACGTGCTCGATGCCGGAGCCCGGCTCGCCCAGCCCGGCGAGTTCACCCGCCGCGCGTTTATGAACGGACGCCTCGACCTCACCCAGGCCGAAGCGGTGGCCGACCTCATCCACGCCGCGTCGGACAAGGCCCTCGCATCCGCCGTCTCGCAGCTGCAAGGCCAACTCTCTGTGACGTTGAACGGGTTGTATGACCGGTTGCTGGCGGTGTTGTCGCAACTGGAGGCGGCGATCGATTTTCCTGAGGAGGGGCTGGAGTTCGAACGCAAGCAGGCCATGGCCGGACAGGTGCGCTCCGTGCAGAAAGAAATCGAAACGCTGATCGCCACCTTCCGCGCAGGACGCATTTACCGCGAAGGTTGGAACGTCGCGCTGGTGGGAAAGCCCAACGTCGGCAAATCGAGTTTGCTGAACGCCCTGCTGAAAGAGGACCGGGCAATTGTCACGCCCCACCCCGGGACCACGCGCGACGTGCTGGAAGAACGCGTGCGCATCAGGGACCTGCATCTCAATATCGTCGACACGGCGGGGATCCGGCACCAGCCGGAAGAGATCGAAGAAGAAGGCATCCGCCGAACGCGTCGCGCTTTGGAGAAGGCCGACCTGGCGCTGGTGGTGCTCGATGCCTCGTCGCCACTCGACGGCAACGACACCCTGCTTTTGGACGAGGTGAAAGGCCGGCCGTGCTTCCTTCTGCTCAACAAAAGCGACCGGACTCAGCAACTCGACACCCAGGAACTCGCACAAACATTCCCCGGTGAGACCCCGCTCACAATCTCCGCCACCACCGGTTCGGGATTGGACACATTGGTCGACCGCCTGCACGCCCGGATGCTGGAGGGCGTGCCTTCCGGCGAAGGCGCCATCATCACCCGCGAGCGTCACCGCGCGGCGCTGGCCAACGCGACCGACGCACTCGCCAACGTGGTCCACTCGCTGGACGGCGACCTGTCGGAAGACCTCGTCGCCGTCGACCTCAACACCGCACTCGAACATCTGGGCGGCCTGCTCGGCAAAACCTTTGTCGAGGACCTCCTCGACCAGATTTTCGACGATTTCTGCATCGGCAAGTGACCAACAAATTTTTATTTAAAAATCAACCGGTTACAAAATTTTCGTTAAAAAACCAACATTTTTCGACAAATTTTTGACAAAGCGAAAATTTTGTATAAAATATTGGATTTATGGGGCTTGAACTAAAAAACGATTCCTACCACCTGATCGGCAACAGCGACGCCATTTCCACGGTTTACGACCTGATCGAGCGCGCCGCCGACTCCAATTCCACCGTCATCATCACCGGCGAAAGCGGCACGGGCAAGGAGCTGATCGCCCGCGCCCTGCACCACAACAGCAACCGCAAAAACAAACCCTTCATGCCGGTCAATTGCGGCGCCATCCCGGGCGAGCTTCTGGAAACGGAACTGTTCGGGCACGAAAAGGGCGCGTTCACCGGCGCCGTCAATCACCGCGTCGGGCGCATGGAACTGGCGCAGGACGGCACGGTGTTCCTCGATGAAATCGGCGACATGCCTCCCCTGCTTCAGGTGAAGCTTCTGCGCGTTTTGGCGGAGAGCGAAATCGACCGCGTCGGCGGCAGCAAGCCGATCAAGATCGACGTGCGCGTCATTGCCGCCACCCACCGCAACCTGGAAGAGGCCATCGGGCAGGGCAAGTTCCGCGAGGACCTGTTCTACCGACTGAACGTCATCCCCATCTCCCTGCCGCCCCTTCGCGAGCGCAAGGAGGACATCCCCCTGCTGGTGAACCATTACCTGAAGCGGTTCAATGAAGAGAAATGTAAAAGCGTCACCGGCATCAGCGACGCGGCGATGGAAATCCTCTGCCGCTACCCGTGGCCGGGCAACATCCGTGAACTGGCCAACTTCATGGAACGCATGGTGGTGCTGAGCACGGCCAGCACGTTGACGCCGCGCGACCTGCCGGAGAAGGTACTGGGCGACGTGCCGCGCGAACAATGGGAACCGCTGGTCCAGGCCGAACCCACCGAAACCCCCGCCGAATTCCTGCGCAACACCATGAACTCGTCCTACTTCGTCGGCATCCCGGACGAGGGCATCAACCTGAAAAAAATGGTTGAGGAGTTCGAGAAGGAACTGATCTTGGAAGCACTGGAAAAAACCAACTGGGTGAAGAACAAGGCCGCCGCCCTGCTTGGCCTCAACCGCACCACGCTGGTGGAAAAACTGAAGAAGATGAACATCCAGCGCGAAGACTAACCGGACCTCGTCCGGAGGAAGCTGGGTAATGCGTCCTGGGCGAACGATGGCCGAAGGGCCCGTTCCAAAACGTATTTATCCAACGCGAAGACTAGCCCGGCTGAGCCGGGAGGCAACGGGGTAATGCCCGGCAAGCGAACGACGGCCGAAGGGCCCGTTCCAAAACGTATTTATCCAACGCGAAGACTAGCCCGGCTGAGCCGGGAAGCAATGGGGTAATGCCCGGAAAGCGAACGAGGGCCGGAGGGCCCGTTCCAAACGAACCCCTTCCCACGAAAAGACTCACACCGTAAAACCCAACGGGCAATACAGCCTGCCGTCACGCCGGGATTCCCGGCATGCCCCGAACAGAAAATCGAGTGAAGCAGAAAAAATGAAAGTGCGCGGCGGTGCGCCCGATTGCGGGCTCGCCGCGGGAGGGAAAAACCGCGTCAGCCTTCGATGCGGGCGTAGGCCAGTTCCTTGGCGATGCGGATGGCCTCTTCCACGAATTGCTTGTAGGCCCGGTCGGTGTCCTTGTGCTGGGTCTGCTTGACGATCTTCTCACCGTTGGCGTCGATCACCAGGTCGAGCACGTTGACACCGGGGGTGACGTGGTGTTTGCGGATTTCAATCTTGATGGTGTTGACTTCCATTGCTGGTCTCCGGAAATGGACTGAGTTTCTTTGGAATCAAGGGATTTAAGTACCATTTCAGAGGGAAGGAATCAAGCGCAAATTCCGGGCAATGCCCGGGGTGATACGGCAGGGGATGGAAATGGCCTCGCAAATCAACATTCCCCGTAAAACACGCACTTGCAGGAAAAGGGGAACCCCTCGGAACGGGCCCTCCGGCCCTCGTTCGCTTGCCGGGCATCACCCCGTCCCCCCACGTCGTGGGGCCGGGTCAGGTGTTGATGTTGAGCAGGCGTCCAACCCGGTTCTCGTTGGACCGGTTCTGGATGCCAAGGGCACGGATGGACGTCTCCACCCGGGTGAGTTCCTCAGTCAATTGAGAAATGGACCGGGCGAGGTCCGTGCCCGCAATTTCCTCTTCCGCCGCAGCCAGGTTGACAATGGTGTCACGCGTCGTGGCGGCGGTGGCAGCCAGCCGGTTCGAAACCGACCCCACGTTGGCCCGGGTCTGGTTGATGGTTCCCAATGCGGTGTCGATGCTGTCGATTGCCGTGAGCGCGTTGTTCACGGTGGTGATGTCCAACCCCGCGAGGCCCAGCGTCGTGGTGTCCGTGGCCTCGACCACGTTCAGGTTGATCTGGTTTTCCGCTCCACTCCCGGAACCGACCTGAATATTGACCTGGTTGGGAGAACCCGGGGCGAGATCCCCATTCAGGATATTCTGGCCGTTGAATTCGAGGGACTGCGAGATGCGGTCGATTTCCCCCAGCACCTGTTGGAACTCCGTATTGAGAATGCCGCGCTCGGTGTCCCCCAGCGTGCCGTTGCTGGCCTGTACCGCCAGCTCCCGTCCCCGCGCGGCCAGGTCGTTGATGGTGGCGAGTCCGCCTTCGGCCACGTTGATGAAGTTGGACCCGGTCTCGATGTTGCGGCTGGCCTGGGAGAGCGCGCGGATCTCCGCATTCAGCTGCTCGGACAGGCCCAGTCCCGCCGGGTCGATACCCGGGTTGACGAGGCGGTTTCCCGAGGCCACCTGCGCCAGTGTGGTGCGCAGCCCGGACTGGTTGCGTTGAATCAGGGTCAACAAACGACTGGTGGTATTCGGATCGATGGAGCTGGCCATGCTCATTCTCCTTCGGGAGCCTGGGGTCAGACCCCTCAAAAATTTTTGACTTTATAATCAAAGTTAATAATATTGGGACAGGATGTCAAATCGGTCGCCCGAATGCGGCGCCTTCCGCCCCCCGGGTCATCCAACACCGCCATCTCCGGTGGCGGCGGTCTTCTTCCACTTCCAACACTCTCACCAGGTCTCCCTATGAAAATCTTTATCAACGGCAACGAAGACAACACCTCCTACACTCAAACCAGGCTGGGCGACCTGCTGGAACATATCCAGAAAGAAACACTGAATGACGATCAGTTTCTTTTTAAAATCCGTATCAACGACCAGAGCATGGAGTTCGGCTCCAATGAATCCAAGGAAATGCTCCTGACCGAAATACAAAAGCTGGAGATCGAAACCTCGACCATGAACGACATGGTCAACGAAAACATCCATAACGCCATCGGGTACCTGGAGCGCTTGATACCCGGTCTGCAACAGGTGGCCCAGATGTTCCGCGAGGGCAAACAGCAGCAGGCCAACCAGTTGTTCATGGACGTGGTCGACGGGATCGACTGGTTTTCCCAGCTCGTGGAGCTGGTGGTGCAGGCTCGCCAACTGGACGTGAACAACACCCAGTACAGCGGCAAAACCCTGTCCGACCGCAAAGAAAAGTTACTGCAAATGACCCAGGCTGTACTGGAAGTCCATAAGAACCAGGACTGGATTCGCCTCGCCGACCTGCTGGAATACGAATTTCTGCCTTATTACGAAGACTGGCTTGAGGTCCTGCCCCAACTCAAAAATTGACATTTTCGGGCTCCCCCCCCTCCCAACTCCCTGACTCCCCTATTCAACCTTCCTGTTTTCAATAAGTTAAAAAATATTCAAACTTTATTTATTTTTCCCTAAAGTCTCATGTGCGAACGCCGTTAAGGAAATAGGGTTTGTTTTGCCCGGGCTTGGTTACCCGATGGCATACCCGTTCAATTTCATTAAAAAACAATAAGTTGTGTGAATTGACGCATCAGGGGACGGTACATAAGGATTGACGGGGTGAGCCCTGGGGATTGATTTCCTTATTATTTTTTTGAAGGCATCCGGGTCGGGAAAGTTCAGTTCGCCTGTACTTCTTAACGGATTAAAAAGATAAGACTTGAGCAATTGGGATCACCGGCACCCCAAAAAGCCGGAAAGCAGGACACCATGGCAGAAATAGACAGCAATTTCCCATTCAATCGCATTGGTCTTCCCCGCCTGGGGGAGAACAACAACGATGAGGGCCCGGTCAGTCGGTTGCGCCGCGCGCAAGAGGAGCGCGAGGAGAGGAGAGAACAAGCCCTCCGTACCGGCCAGCCGACAGACCGGGTGAATCTCGCACCCCGTCCGCAGGAAGAGGTCCGCCCGGTCGAGGACGTGGTCCGGCGCGAGGCGGAAACGACGCCGATTCCCTTGCGGGACCTCGGTGTGAACCGCCGGATCATCGGCCAGGAAAACGACGAACCCGGGCTGGTTCTGGACCGGAACAATCCGGACGATCCCCAGCCGTTCAGTCCCATCGAACAGGCGATCGCGGCTGTCATTCGCCGCCCCGGCAACCTGGAGCTCAGGCCTCAGACGGGTGGGGGCCTGGCCACGGAGCCGGGCGGAGAGGGCCCTGCGGCAAGGCTTGAGCTGGCCCCCGAGCCCCTGGTGCTGGACCCGGCCCGTTTTCAACAGCAACGGGCACTGGAAGATGAACTCGAAGCACCGCAGCCTCTGGATCGGGAAACACCGCCTTCCGCCAACGCACAGCCCCGGATTCTGGAGCAGGAGGAACCGGAGACCAATATTCAGCAATTGACGGAAAACCGCGGCGCCCTGCGCTCGAATTTCCTGGAAACGGACCCGGCCCTGCGCGCCAACCGTGAACTGCGCAACCTCATCCGTGAAAGGGATGACAACGAGGACACCCCCATTGAACGGGGCAGCAACAACCTGCTGTTGAACGAGCGAGAAGCCTTCGTGCCTCCGGGAGCGGTGGAGGAACCGGGCGTCGCCCCGGTGGCCCAGTCCATCGTCGCGGAACGGGCAGAGCAGGCCCGCATTGAGCGGGTGGAAGAACAGGTCGAGGCCCGGCGCATCCGCCGGCAAGAAGAGGAAGAACAACGCCCCCGGCCTTTGGATCTGGATCCGGAATCCCGGGTGGCCCAGCGTGGGCTCAACATCAACCGGTTCATTTAAGCAGGACCCTGTCGAGCATCGACCATGGCACTTTTGAGTAATAACATTCTCAGCAACTTCAACCTTTCCCTGACGGGAACGTTGAATCTGCGCTCGTTCCTGTCGCCTCTGAATCTGGGCGGGACCCTGGGTGGATTGGGCCAGGTGCTTTCCGGGATCACGGACAGCATCGTCGACCAGGTGGACCTGTCCCCGGAAGCCACCGAGGGCATTCTCGGACTGGGACGCACCATCGGATCGCCTCTTCCCAATCGCGGTGCCTTGCTGGCGGGTTCCTTCAGTTTTGTCGAGCGGGGGTTCCCTGTGATCAGCGATCTGCGCGGGCCCCTGTCGGCATTGCGGGTTGCCCAGAGCGGCCGCTTTTTGACTGAGAATTTCCGGGATACGGGCCTTCCCCTGCTCGATGAGTTCACCAAACGCGACTCGGTGGTGCAGTTGCAGAACGATGCCCTGGGCGACCTTCGCTCGCGGCTGGAGAAACTGCAGCGCTCGGTGGAGACCCTGCGCCAGACCGGAGCGCTCAACCTGCTGACCGGATTTTCTTCCGACCGCAACGTCGTCCAGGTAACGGCAAACGAGACAGCCCCGATATCCCGTTTTCAAGTGAATGTGGTGCAACAGGCCACCCGCGAGTTGCGGGTGTCCGACGCCCAGTCTCTCGGTGCACTGGGCTTGAGTGGCAGTTTTTCCATCAACGGCGTGGAAGTGACCGTCGCCGCCGGCGACACGCTTCTGGACATCGCCAACAAGATCAACCGCGGCGAAGACGTGAACGGCAACGGCGTGCTGGACGGTCCGGAAGACTTCAACGGCAACGGCCTGATCGATATCATAGAAATCCCGGCCACCCCGTTTTTTGAAGGCCTGTTCATCATCGAGGACGCCAACAACAACGGCGTGCTGGACCCGGCGGAAGATGCCAACGGCAACGGCATCCTGGACGGCGGCACGGCCCAGACCGGTGTCACCGCCACCTTGTCATCGGACAACCGCCTGGAGCTGACCGCGGCGGAAGGAGAACGCATCAACCTGGACGATCCCGACGGGCTCCTTCTCCAACTCGGATTCTTCACGCTCAACAGCCAGAACGTTTCCGTGCTCAAGGACAAGCAGCTGGTCACCGTCAACAACCAGGTGACGGACCTGAACCGGCTGGCGCAGGATGCGGTGATCGAAATTGGCGGAAAAGAATTCCAAAGCGCGACCAACACATTTGACGACATCCTGAACGGGGTCACGATCAGACTCAGGGGTACCTCCAGCCAGGCTGTTGAGGTGGGCGTGCGGGTCGATGCCAAAGGAGCGGCGGAACAGATTGAAACGCTCGTGGACCGGTTCAACGACGCAATCCAGGCATTCAACAAAATCCTGGGCGGCGACAAGGTGTTTGCCCGCGACCTCGACATTCAAACCCTGCGCAACAACCTGATCAAAAATTCGCAGGGCGTGCTTGAACAGATCAATGAAAGGGATGCACGCACGCAGGAACAGGCCCGGTTCCAGAGAAACACCCGGTCCCTCGGCATCAACAGCGTCAACACGGAAAAGACCACGTTTCAGGAAATCGGCCTCACCAACGCGGTGCGCAACCTGAAAGACAATTCGACGGATTTGTTCAAACATGTTGGCAGCAAACTGTTCCGGGAACTGTCGGCCATCGGTATCCAGACGGAGTCGGACGATACCCTGAAAATCAATCGCCCCCAGCTGGAACGGGCGTTGAACCAGAACCCGGGAAAGGTTTTTAATATCCTGACTCGCGAAGAAGGTGGTATCCTTTCCAGAATCGAACCGATACTGGAACTGGCACTCAGCGACAACCTGGGTATCCTGAATTTCAAACAGGAGCAGATCCGGGAGCTTTCGCAGGTGCCTTCCAAGGTGGCCGAGCTGTTCCAGGAAAATGCCGGCAATGACCTGTTGCGCAACCTGATCGCGGTGGTATGACTGTGACTTCCAAACTGGCACAACAGATCATGGACGGCCTCGAGTCCCAGAAAACGGGTTACAACAAGCTTCTGGAACTGGCCGGTCAGCAGAAAGAGGCCATCGATGCCGGAGACGACGAGACGTTGGTGCGGGTGATCCAGAACAAGGAACAACATCTTCGCTCGATGCAGGAACTGGAGCGGGCCCTGAAGGAAAGCGCCGACACGCTG
This sequence comes from Nitrospina sp. 32_T5, assembly GCF_052156635.1. Taxonomy (NCBI): domain Bacteria; kingdom Pseudomonadati; phylum Nitrospinota; class Nitrospinia; order Nitrospinales; family Nitrospinaceae; genus Nitrospina; species Nitrospina sp. 32_T5. The sequence goes on from NZ_JBQKUO010000003.1 coordinate 86,056, forward strand.
ACCGACGGGGACCGGCAGGATCTTCAGGAACGGGCCCGGCCCTTACAGAATGAGGTGCTCGGTCTGATGGAAAAACTGATCGAGCTGGAAAACACGTGTACGGAAACCCTGAAGGCGAAAGCCCTGAACACGCGGGAGGAGTTGTCGGAACTGAAAACCCGCAAGAACAACATCAAGCAGTACGGCATGTTTGGCGCCAAGGGAACGGAATTTTCCGGCGATGCGTGAATAAGGAGATCGTGGACTCATGGATTTCAGCGTAACCAGAGTATCCCGTGCGTTCCAGGTTTACCAGAGCCAGACCCGCATTGCGGATCTGAACAAGCAGAGCAACCTGAGAACCGTGCAGGGACAGGCCGACCGCGTCAGCCTGTCCACGGAAGCTCTGCGCCTGTTCGAGCAGAACCAGGTGCGCGCGTCGAACCCGTCCGAATCCACGTTCGAATCCAGGCAGGCCGCACAGCAAAACACCACCCCTTCCGCAAGCCAGGCGGCTTCGACGACCTCCGCCCAGGCCGCATCCACGCCCACGGCTCAGGCGGCTTCCGCTGCCGGCCCACAGGCGGCGATACCGATCACCCCGCCCGCGACTTCACGGCCGCAGACGGCTTCGGTCCGTGGTGGAGAACCCCCGAAAGAGAACCCGTCCGATGAAGAACTCCTCGACTTCCTGAACATCGCCAATTCTCAGGAGGAAGAAGAATTGGAGATTCCGTTTTCTTTCCGCCGGGGCAGCCGACTGGGCTGATGCCCGGCACGTCGGCGGACCCGTTCCCTGATCCAACACACTCACAGCCAAACTCCCTTCGCTGGATTTTCCCCACCGCATCGGGCATAATCGGGGCTCGCCGCTGACGCGCACCGAATTTTTCCGCCCATCATCCAACGAGGTTTCATGATTTGCGTTCCCATCGTCGGTCCCAGCATGGACCGCGCGCTTGAAGATATCGACGCCTGCAGGAAAGTCGCCGACTTCATCGAATTCCGTCTCGACCTGATCCCCGATCACGACCTGCCGCGCCTGATTGAGGCCGCGGGCGACACGCCGTACATCGTCACCAACCGCGCCAAGATGGACGGCGGCCAGTTTCCCGGCACCGAAGAAGAACGCGTCGCCGTCATCAAACAGGCCATCGAGCTGGGCGCGATGTACATCGACATCGAAACCTCCACGCCGCCGGAACTCCTGCGCTCGGTGCTGGAGAACAAGGGTAATTCCAAAGCCATCCTGTCGCACCACGATTTCACGCGCACCGACGACAAGGTCGATGCGCTCTACGAGTTGATGACGCAGATGCCCGCCGACGTGCTCAAGATCATCACCTACGCGCAGGACCTGAGCGACAACCTGCGGCTTCTGCAACTGCTCAGCCGGGCGCGCCGCGACGAGGTGAACCTGATCGCGTTCTGCATGGGCGAGAAAGGCGAGGTCAGCCGCATCCTCTCTCCCATGTACGGCGGCTGGCTGACGTTCGGTTCCCTCGACCGCGGCAAGGAAAGCGCGCCGGGACAGATCCCTGCCACCACGCTGAAACACATTTACCGCGTCAACGACCTCAACCTGGACAGCAAGATCTTCGGCGTCATCGGCGACCCGGTGAACAAGAGCATGGGCTACCTCATCCACAACCGCGCCTTTTCGGAACTGAACCTGCCGAACGTGTACGTGCCCTTCTGGGTGAAAAGCCTGACGCGCTTCTTCAACACCTACCAGGCGTACTTCACCGGGCTCAGCGTCACCATGCCGTTCAAGGAAGACATCATGAAGCACATGGACCGCGTCGACCCGCTGGCGAAGAAGATCGGCGCGGTCAACACGGTGGTGCGCGAGGACAACGACTGGGTGGGCTACAACACGGACGTCACCGGCGCGCTGTCGGCGCTCACTGCGGTGACGGAACTCAAAGGCAAGCAGGTGCTCATCATCGGCGCGGGCGGCACGGCGAAGGCCATCGGTCACGGCGTCACCGAACAGGGCGCGGCGCTCACCCTTACCTACAACCGCAATAAAGAGAAAGCCGAGGCGCTGGCGCAGGAGCTGAACGCAAATCTCATCAGCATCCGCGACATCGATTCGCACACAGCCGACATCGTCATCAACTGCTCGCCCGCCGGCATGACGCCCAACACCAAGGACACGCCCTTCCCGGCGCGCCTGCTCAAGCCCGGCATGGTGGTGTTCGATTCGGTGTACAACCCGATGGAGACACGCCTCATCAGGGAAGCCAGGGAAAAGGGATGCACGGTGATTCCGGGCATCGAGTTGTTCGTCAACCAGGCCATCGAGCAGTTGAAATTGTGGACGGGACAAACGCCGCCGCGCGATCCCCTGCATGAAGTTGTGGAAACCCGCCTGCGCGAGCTGGCGGCAAAAGGCGTTTGATTCGCCACCGGATGCGTTATACTTTCTAAAGTGAAGCCGTTTTCCGGAGGCGCCGCCCATGGGCCTGGACATTCCGCATTCCCAGTTTTGCGACGCGGACTTTGAAGAGTTCAAACGACGCCTCCACCGGGAGACAGACCACCTCTCCGCCTGGTTCCGGGACGGCGCGTTTGACAACCAGCCGGGGGCCTGCGGGTTCGAGCTGGAAGCGTGGCTGGTGAACTCGCAGTTCCAGCCTGCGCCGATGAACGACGTCATCCTGCCCACCATCAACCACGGCCTCGTGGTGCCGGAACTGGCCCGCTTCAATTTCGAAATCAACAGCACGCCGCAAACCCTGTCCCCGCACATGTTCCGCGACATGGACACCGAACTCGCCGCCATCTGGGAGTTGTGCGAACACCGCGCGCGGGACCACGACTGCGGCGTGATGACCATCGGCATCCTGCCCACCATCACCGACGACGCGCTGACCGTCGCCAACATGTCGGTAAACAGCCGCTACCAGGCGCTCAACGAACAGGTCCTGCGCCTGCGCAACGGACGCAGCCTCATTCTGGAAATCGACGGCAACGACCGCCTGCGCGTGGAACACGATGACGTGATGCTGGAATCGGTGACGACGTCCCTGCAGATCCACATCCAGTGCCCGCCCAAAAACGCGGCCAGGCATTACAACCTGTCACAGATACTGGCGGCGCCGATGGCGGCCGTCACGGCCAACTCGCCGTACCTGTTCGGCAAGGATTTGTGGGACGAGACGCGCATCCCGGCGTTCGAGCAGTCGATCGCCGTCGCCAGTTTCCGCGCGGCGGACGGACGCACCATCGGCCGTGCCACCTTCGGCACCGGTTACGCGCAAAGCTCCATCCTCGAACCCTTTCTCGAAAACCTGTACGCGTACCCCGTCCTGCTCCCCATCCACTTCGAGGACCGAGAGGAAGACCTGAGCCACCTGCGCCTGCACAACGGGACCATCTGGCGCTGGACGCGTCCGCTTGTCGGGGTGAACGCAGACGGCGTGCCGCACCTGCGCATCGAACACCGCGTGCCCGCCGCCGGACCGAGTCGGCCGGACATCATCGCCCACGTCGCCTTCCTGCTTGGCCTCATGGTGTACTTCGTCAACGACGATGAAAAACTGGAAGACGGGATCCCGTTCATGCAGGCGCGCGACAATTTTTACCGCGCCGCCAAAAACGGCCTGTGCTCGGAGATCAAGTGGGCGGGCAACCGCACCGTGCGCATGCAGGAGTTGATCCTGGAACACCTCGTGCCCGCCGCACGGAAAGGACTCGAACGCGCGGGGGTGGACAAGGCGGACATCGAGCATTACATTCACGGCATCATCGCCGAGCGGGTGCGGTCGGGGCAGAACGGCGCGCGCTGGCAAAGGGATTTCGTCGCCAAGTACGGAACCGACATGGCCGCGCTGACCGCCGCCTACTACCACAAACAACACTCGCACCGGCCGGTGCACACGTGGAGCGTGTGACGATGGACCTGCACCTGCTCGATGCCGTGCCGCCGGACCTGCTCACCACTCCCGTGGAAGGACTGGATACCATCCTGCCGGGCCCGACGCTGCTGCGTCTTCCCGGCCGCACCGATCCGCCGCTGTTCATCTCGACGCTCCTGCACGGCGACGAGCCGACGGGATTCCAGGCCATGCAGAAACTGCTGGCGCATTACCTCGCCGCGCCGGAGGGACTGCCGCGCAGTGTGTGGCTGTTCCTCGGCAACGTACACGCGGCGAAGGGCAACCTGCGTCATCTCGACCAGCAACCCGACTTCAACCGCATCTGGAACGGCGGCGACCGGCCGGAGCACCGCCTTGCGGCGCGCGTGGTGGCGATGGTGCGGGAGAATGGGCTGTTCGCGTGCATCGACATCCACAATACGTCGGGCAAGAACCCGCCCTACTCCGCCATCAACAAGCTCGACCCGGCGTGGGTGTTCCTCGGCAAACTGTTCAGCGACAAGCTGGTGTACTTCACCCGGCCCGACACGGTGCTGACCAAAGCCTTCGCGGAGATCTGCCCGGCGGTGACGGTGGAGTGCGGTCAGCCGGGCGACCCCAAAGGCCTTGAGCGCGTGCACGGCTTCGTCGATCAGTGCCTGAACCTCACCGCGATCGTGCCGACGGGGTACCGCACGGCGGACGAGTCCGTGTTTCACAGCATCGGGCGCATCGAGTTTCCCGACGGGTGCACGGTGGGGTTCAATCACTCAGGGGGATCGGAGGACTTCGTGTTCGTGGAGGACCTGGACAGCCTGAACTTCAAGGAACTGCCGGAGAACACGCGCATCGGCTGGCGGCACGATGAAAGCAAGCGGCTGATTGTGTATGACGAGACGGGGAAGGAAGTGGGCGACGAGTTTTTCGTGTACAAGGGTAACGAGATACGACTGAAGCGGGCGGTGGTGCCCTCCATGCTGACCACCCGCCCCGACGCCGCCCTCGACGACTGCCTGGGCTACCTCATGCAGAGATATGTGCTGGAGTGAGAGAATCTTGCAATGGAAGAGAATCTACCTGCATCTACTTATTGCTTGTTTTTTTAACGATTCGGAAGGGACATTCCTGTTATTTGGCGATAGGTTGCTACAGCAAATGAATCAGACATCCCGGCTATATAATCTGTTACCTTTATTAGAGCCTCATATGGAGATTTCTTTTTAAATTCTTCAAAATCTTTATTTCCTAATACAAACTCAGCAACCTTCCTACTTTTGGGAGATGCTTTTTTTCCTTTCAAAATTAAATCAAATGCCGCAGGGACAAATAAGTTAAGTAGCTCTCCCAATACCTTGAATCCAGCCATTTCAATGGAAACAACCTTTCTCAATTTATAAACTTCTTTTTTGTTAAATTTATCTAATTTCTCCAAAACACTTTTTTCTTTTATTTCCTCTAATAATGGCTTGTCAAATTCCCCCTTTAAAATTGCAGACTCTTTTTCATCAAATTTAGTAACAACTTTTCCTATTAACGAATTTATGGCCTTAGCTCTCAAATACTCCACCTTCTCTTGATCTGAAACCGACTTTCTTTCCAAAAAGCTCCGCCCAATATCCTCATTTAAAAGCTTCGATAGGTGATCTCGCACCTCGCCAAAATTAACGTGCCTTAACAAAAAGGCATCTTCCAAATCCACAATTTGATAACAAATGTCGTCCGCTGCTTCGACCAAAAATGCCAAGGGGTGCCTAAACCAAACAGAATTTCTTTTCTTTGGCTTTAGTTTATTTTTATTTGCAACTTTTAAAAAATTGCTTTTGTCTATTTGAAAAAAACCGTGCTTTTTAGAACTAGCACCACTTATTTTTGAGTTAGCTTTTTTAACAAATGACTCCCTAGGATATTTTGAATACGCTCCTAAAGTTGCGTAAGTAAGTTGCAAGCCTCCACTTTGTTTTGGTCTTTGCAAACTTGTCAATATCCTAAAACCCTGCGCATTGCCCTCAAAGTTCAGAAAGTCTAACTTCTGCTCTTTTTCCAAATGTTTAAATTTACTTTCTCTTTTATCGTTTTCAGCACTAAACCAAGTCTGAATTGCTTCTTCACCCGAATGACCAAATGGTGGGTTGCCTATGTCATGGGCTAACGAAGCAGCCGCAACAATTGCTCCGATATCGTAGGGAGAAAGTAAATTTTCTCCAAAAATATTGGAATATTTTTTCTGAAGGCGAAAACCAACTTCAATTCCTAGCGAGCGACCAACAATCGAGGATTCTATACTATGCGTTAATCTTGTACGTGGATAATCGCTTTCAGATAATGGAAAAACTTGCGTTTTATCTTGAAGCCTTCTGAAAGCAGAAGAAAAAACTATCCGATCATAGTCCTTTTGCCACTCGGATCTTTTTTGATCTGGGTTAGATTTCTTTTTTTCCTTACCCAATCTTTTATAAGATAGTAATGTTGACCAGTTCATTTATTTTGCTCATAAGAGAAACGATAATTTGTCTTATTTTTGCACAATGCCATTTAAAAGAAAATTCAAAGGAAAAATAAAAAAATGGACTTAGCCCTTTTAGGCTAAATCCATTTTTAAAATCAAAGGTGATCTAACTATATAGTTTATCTTCGCAATATCTTTATCCCCGCTTCCATTCCTTGAACTGGAGCCAGGCCTGGTCGAAGACGGCTGGGTCGTAGTGTTTTTTGGTGAGGGGCTGGTCGCCTTCCGGCGAGCGGGCGACGACGATCTGCTTGTCGCGCACGTTGCTGTTCTCCATGTAAATGGCGACGCCGTCGGCCATCACCGCGCCTGTGCCGCGCAACAGTTCCTCGCGCACTTCCTTCGGGTTGTCGATCACTTTCATTCCGTCTTTGTTGATCATCGTCTCCTGCCTTGTTGATTGAACCACCCTGTCATTTAAAAAAGCTTCGCTGCCGCTCCGCGTGAACCAACTGGAGGAAAAGGCCCCCCAGCCCCACTGCGTGGGGAGGAAGCCGGGTACTGCTCTCCCAGCGAACGATGGTCTGAGGGCCCAATTTCAAATACAATCTGTTTCCTCCGGGTGTGACCCGGCTTCGGAGAAGGGGGGGCCTAAAACCCCCCTCACGCCCGACACTCTGTGAGTGCCTCCACGGGTGGAACACATGATAACGTTTGAAGCAATGGGATGAAATCGAAATGGTAGAGGATGCGGAACCGGGCCCACGAACCCTCGTCTGCCAGAAAGGAACGACCCCGTTTCTTCTCCCTGCAAGGGAGCTACATTTGAGAGCGGTAGCGGGGGATGGAGGGATCGGCGATCTGCGAGTAAGCATCGATGCCGCCGATGAGGTTGTACACGGTGTCGACACCGGATTCTTTCAGGATCTTCCCGGCGCGAAGGGACCGCTCGCCGAAGTGGCAATAGACCACGATCTCGTCCTCGAACGCCAGTTCCTGGAACCGGTCCACGAGCTGGTTGAGCGGAATGTGGATGGAATTTGGCAGCGCGGAGAGGGAATGTTCCCAGTCTTCCCGCACGTCCAGCAGACACTCGATTTCACCCTTGTCCAGCCGCTTCTTCAACTCCGAAGGCGACATGGGCAAGATCTCCAGCGACTCGGCATCCATACTTTAGTGCCCCCCTGAAAAGAATTCCACCCGCAATGTTCCAAGCGAGCGGTCATAACAACCTTGACCCTTATATAATCTAGCATTACCCAAAAGGGTAGGTCACGACTTTTTGCTAATTTTAATGACAACTATTCACAATTTGAATATACTGCGCATCCTAAATATGTGGGTGGGCACCTTTTTTAGGTTGTGTGCCAAAACGATCTTTTCTTGTCAGCCAAAACTGAAATTAAAGTTGAAGGCAGGAAGTGAGGCACTCTGTGTCTTCCAAGGTTGGCCACCCCTCCCGGTCTCCTTGGCCTGCCTTCTTTCTTTTTCCCTCATTCGAACCCGATGAGGGGCCAGTATCCCCAAAGCAGAACCAGGTAGGACAACATCCCAAGCGCGCTGAGCAAAAGCCCCGCCTTCACCATGTCGGTCAACGGGATGTAGCGCGAGGAGTACGCCAGCGCCGACGCCGGTGTGGCGATGGGCAGGATGAACGCGAAGTTGCTGGGCAGGATGACGGTCATCGTCGCCACCACCGGGCTGATTCCGTACGCCGGGCACAGGGTGAGTGCCGGCGGCAGCAGGATGGCGATGACGGCGCTGTTGCTCATGAAGGTGGTGAACAGGACCGAGAGCACCGCCAGCGTCAGCAGGAAGGCCGTCGGCGACGCGATCCATCCATGGAACACCTTCTCCGCCAGCCACAGGGCGGCCCCCGATTCCGCCATCACTTCCCCCAGGCAGATGGCGCCTCCGTACATCAGGATGATGGCCCAGTTGACGTGCGGCTCCACCGCGCGCCAGGTGATGAGGTTCAGCACGAACAGCGCGAACACCGCCATCAGGGCGATGTTGGCGATGCCCAGGGTGTCGCCGAACCCGAACCACAGCACCAGGGTGACGGCCATCACCGCGCCGACGCCCATCTCCTGGTACGAAATCTTACCGAGGCTCAGCGATTTGCGCTCCAGCGTCTCCAGAGCCGGGGTCACATCGACCGCCTCCGGCTTGAACAGCGTGCGCAGGACCACCCACCCGCAGACCAGAAGGATGGGAATCATCGGGAAGGTCAGCACCGAGTACTGCAGGATGCCCAGCGTGTGTTCGTTTTCGGTGCCCTTCTCCAGCATCTCGACCGCCAGAGGCACGCGTCCGCCACCCAGCACCGTGGTGGCGCCGCCGATGATGCACCCCCAGCCGAGCGCAAAGTACAACTGCTTGCCGTACTGCGAACGCCCCGGAGCGAGCTGCAGGGCGGAGGCGATCTCCGCCACGATGGGAAACAGCATCGCCGCCACGGCGTGCTCGGACATGATGGTGGAACCCGCCGCCCCAAACAGGTAGATGGAGGCCAGCAGCTTGCGCGGGTCGTGGCCCCAGTTCTCGATCGTCCACAGGGACAGACGCACGCTGAGCCCGCAGGAGATCATCGCGCCGGATAAAATGAACGCGCCCAGGATGAAGAACACCGCCTTGTTGCCGAAAAACTCGTACACCTGCGAGTCTTCCATGATGCCCAAGAGGGGCACCGCGCCGATGACGAACAGGCTCGTTGCGGACAGCGGAATGACGTTGGTGGACCACAACGCGACGGAGAGCCCGAACAGGCACAACACTTTGTACGCCTGCGGGGTCAGCCCCTCGGGAGCGTCCTGGTTGAGGAACACCACGAACAGCGCGAACAGGATCGCCACCACAATGCCGCGGCGCAGGCGGTCGAAAGCCACGATCCAGAGCGGACGGCGGTCGATGACGATTTTGGGCGATTCGTTCACGAGGCGGATAAGATTTTGAAATTCAACGATAAAAGGCCAATTGACCTAAACTACAAGAAATGCGGGGGTGATTCAATAACTATAACGGCTTGCGGGGTTGCGAGAGACCTCCGGGGAACGGGGTGAAACGGTGGGTGCATGCAGGATACAATCTCCCGCTCAGGAAAAGCCTCAGACTGTTCCTGCCCGCCGCATTTCTTTATCCCTTGCACGTCGGCTCTTTTTTTGTTCCTGAAAAGCGGGTATAAATGGTAAGGTAGAACACCTGTTCAGGTAACAAATCCATACAATTGAACGAATCAACCGCTCCCGTCGGAGAACGCACTAATGGGAATGACCATCACTGAAAAAATCATAGCCGCTCATTCGGGCAAAGCCTCGGTCAAACCGGGCGACAATGTCTGGGTGGATGTGGATGTCCTGATGACGCACGATGTGTGCGGCCCGGGCACCATCGGCATCTTCAAAAAACAATTCGGCGAAAACGCCAGGGTCTGGGACCGCGAGAAAGTGGTCATCATTCCGGACCACTATATATTCACGTCCGATCCGCACGCCAACCGCAATGTCGACATCATCCGCGCGTTCGCCAAGGAGCAGGACCTTCCTTATTATTACGACGTCGGCACGGACAACTACAAGGGCGTCTGCCACGTGGCGCTGGCGCAGGAAGGCCACAACCGGCCGGGCGAGGTGCTGTTCGGCACCGATTCGCACACCTGCACCTCCGGCGCGTTCGGCATGTTCTCGACCGGCATCGGCAACACCGACGCCGCGTTCATCCTGGGCACCGGCAAGCTGTGGGTGAAAGTGCCCGAAACCATGCGCTTCGAGTTCCGCGGCCAGTTCCCGCCCTACATCATGGCAAAGGACATCCTTCTCCAGGTGATCGGCGACATCGGCTGCGACGGCGCGACGTACCGCACCATGGAATGGGCGGGCGACGCGGTGATGAGCCTGTCCATGGAAGAGCGCATGACGCTCTGCAACATGGCCATCGAGGCGGGCGGCAAGAACGCCGTCATCGAAGCCGACCAGACCACTTTCGATTACCTGGAGACGCGCAACAAGAAACCGTACAACGTGGTGCACGGCGACAAGGACGCGAGCTACTTCTTCTCCAAGGTGTACGATGCCGATGCCATGGAACCGGTGGTGGCCAAGCCGCATTCGCCGGACAACCGGGCACTGGCACGCGAGTGCAGCGACGTCAAGCTCGACCGCGCCTACATCGGGTCGTGCACCGGCGGCAAGCTGACGGATTTCATCGCCGCGGCGGAAATCCTGAAAGGCGAGAAGGTCAAGATCGGGACTTTCATCGTGCCTGCCACCATGGAAGTGGAAAAAGAATTGAAGACCCACAAGATCGACGGCAAGACGGTCATGCAGATTTTCGAGGAAGCGGGATGCCAGATCGGCGAGCCCTCCTGCGCCGCCTGCCTGGGCGGTCCGGCGGACACCTTCGGCCGGACGCAGGGCGAGGAAGTGGTGATCTCCACCACCAACCGCAACTTCCCCGGACGCATGGGGTCGAAGCAGTCCTCGGTTTTCCTGGCGTCCCCGTACACGGCGGCGGCTTCCGCATTGACCGGACGGGTGACCGATCCTCGTGAATTCATGGCCGCGGCGGTATAACCGCCGTTCGGCCTTTGGAGTTTCATACACATGAAAAAGAAAATTTCGGGGCGTGCGTACGTCCTCGGCAACAATATCGATACCGACCAGATCATCCCCGCTCAACACCTGGTGTACAGCCTGAGCGATCCGGAAGAACGCAAGAACTACGGCAAGTTCGCCCTCTCCGGCGTGCCGAATGAGGCCGCGGGCCTGCCGCAGGGCAACAAACCGTTCGTGGAAGAGGGCTACGAGTCGCCCTACACCATTGTCATCGGCGGCAAGAACTTCGGTTGCGGCTCGTCGCGCGAACACGCCCCGGCATGCATGGAGATCGCCGGTGTGCAGGCGGTGGTGGCAGAATCCTACGCCCGCATCTTCTACCGCAACTCGGTGGACGGCGGCTTCTTCATTCCGCTGGAAACGAAGGACCCGCTGACTGACAAGATCCAGACCGGGGACGATCTCGAGATCGATCTGGAATCGAACACGCTGACCAACAAGACGCAGAACACGACGTACCCGTTGCAGCCGCTGGGCGATGTCATCGACATCATCGAGGCGGGCAACATTTTTGAATACGCCCGCAAGTCCGGGCTGATTCAAAGCAACTGACCGGTTACCAACCCCATTCATCGGGAACCGCTCCATGAACCCTGAGGTGCAGGAACCGCACTCTCCGGGAGGGTGCTGTGGGTCTGGGCTGCGTGCCTGGGTACCCATCCTCATCGCCCTTCTGCTCGGCGGCGGGCTTTCGGCCTGCGCTTCCAATCCCTCCCACAATCCCAGTCCCGGCATGGTTTTCGTTCCTGCCGACCCCTTTGTCATGGGCAGTTCCGAGGACAACATCCAGTGGGCCGCCAAGACGTTTTTTTCCGAGTCGCTGGAGTACTACCGCGACGAAACTCCCGCCCACAAGGTTCAGGTGAAGGCGTTTGAGATCGACAAACACGAGGTCACCAACGCCGAATACCGAACGTATCTGAAAGCCACCGGACGCCCCGCACCCAAATACATGGACAATGAAAAGTTCAACCAGCCCACCCAGCCCGTGGTCGGGGTGACTTGGCAGGAAGCACACGATTACTGCGAATGGGCCGGCAAGCGGCTGCCGACAGAGGTGGAATGGGAAAAAGCCGCGCGCGGCCCCGACGGCCGTTTCTATCCGTGGGGCAACGATCCCGACCCCACACGCGCCAACGCCCGGGGCATGAAGGACGGGCACCGTTACCCGGCCCCGGTCGGCACCTTTCCAATGGGAGCCAGCCCCTATGGGGCACTCGACATGGCGGGCAATGTGTGGGAGTGGACCTCCGACTGGTACCTGCCCTACCCTGAGAACCTCGTCAAAAACGACCTTTACGGCAACACGTTCCGGGTCATGCGCGGCGGCTCCTGGTTTTCGAATATGGATTTGGCTCGTTCGACGGTTCGCGGTAAACTGACCCCGGATCAGCGGCAGAACTATATCGGGTTTCGGTGTGCGCGGTGAGGCATCCGTAGAGGAAGGGACCCCAAACAGGACTCACAACAAGGAAGGACCACAATGAAACGATTCCATACCTATCCGGCATTGATGGCATTGATCACTCTCTTCGTGCTTGCTGGGTGTTCCTCCGGCAAGTCCCCGCATGGGTACGGCGCCTACGGTTACGGCAAAAAAGGCGCGACGAAGGGCAGTTACCACGGTTACGGAAAGCGCACCGGCCCGCCGGAAGACATTCCCCAGCACATCCTGGAGCACACCAACGCCGATGGCAGCGGCATCAACCTCAACAATTCGCACATCGGCGTGAAAGGCATGCGCATTCTTGCCCAGACGCCCAAAGCCCAGAATGTACGCACGCTGGCCCTCAAATCCAACGACCTCGGTGATGAGGGCGTGAAGATCCTCGCCGATTCCGGGACCTTCAAAAACCTGGAAAAACTTTCGTTGTGGGACAACAAGATCACCCCCACCGGGGCGCAAATGCTGGTGGACTCCGCCAATTTTCAGGGCCTGACGGAACTCAACCTGATGAAAAACCAGTTGAACGACGAAGGGGTGAAGGTGCTGGTGAATTCGGCCATCGTGGATTCATTGACCCTGCTGGACCTCAGCAAGAACAAAATCACGGATGAAGGTGCGATCGCCATTGCCAACTCACCCAAGCTGGTGAACCTGAAGCGGCTGGACCTGTACCGCAACCAGATCAGCCCCAAAGGAGCCGAGGCCCTGCTCAATTCACCCTATCTCAAGAACCTTGAGCACCTGGAGCTGACGGCAAACTCCATCGACGTCGACAGCTCCAACCGGCTGAGGGAATCGCACGCGCTGCCAAACCTGCGCTACCTCGCGATTTATTGACCGGACCCTGCCCGGAGTGAACGTCCCCCATCCAGAAGCAGGGGGAACAACCGCCAAAGACAAAAGCCCTCTTCTTAAGGAAGAGGGCTTTTTTCATCTGCACCGGACGCCGTCCGCACGCCAATGATCCTCACCGAAGCAAGGCCGCAGGCCTCGGCCTGTTAACGCAGTGGAACTAGAAGCGGACGTGCAGGCCGATGGTGAAGACGGGATAGAACGGCACGTCGCTGAGATCGTCCTCCAACTGCCGCGCCTCGCGGTTGAGATCCGCCTGGGAAATGGCGGGTCCACTGAGTTGCCGGAGGTTGACTTCCGAATCGCCGACATAAATCACACCCAGGTCCATCGAAAGCCCCACCGCAACCGGCAGATCGAGAAAATTGTCGTCCGCCGCGTTGCCCCAGCCGATGCCGAGGTAAGGCCCAAAGTCCTGCCCATGCTGGATGTCCGCACGCACGGAGGCATTGTTATATGTATTGTTGCCCACCCGGAGGTTGCCGGAGGCGGTCAGAATGGCATCGTGATCCAGCCAGAACACCCCGCCCGTTACACGGAAATTGCCGTGAAACGGATGGACGTCGATGAACAGCGGAACGTCCTGGAATTCCAGGTCGGCTTCGTAATCGACCCCACCCAGGTCATCGATCGATGTGGAAAAATAGGTGAGGTTGTTGTAGCCGAGACGCAGGTTGACCCAGTTGGTGATGAGCGGAACCGTCAGGTCCGCACCCAGGCCCGTGGTCCCCGCCTTGCCTGTGATCCCGACACCCAGAACCGCCGATTGTCCAGGTGAGGCGAAAGCCAGAAATGCGGCCACCACCGACACCGCCACCCACGATATTCTCCTAACCGAATTCCCCCCTGGTTGTTTCATGCTCCCCTCCTTTTGCGACGGATTGTCTGGTATGAAAGAATGGACCGCCCGGGCCACGCGCCCTTACGCCGATAAAACAAACAAAAAATAAGGGGACTTCCGACAGTTGTCAAACTATTAAGAACGCCGGTTCATGCAATCGGGTCAAAATCAAAGCAAGGCAGTTCGTATGGGTTTCCCGAAAAGACTTGCAAAAGCTCCCCCGTCGTTTAAAACTGAATGATATAAGTCCCACAGTCCAAACACGGTAAAACAGGATTTCACCGGACAGCAACTCAGGATTTGAGGACGTTTCCCTCCATGGCCAAGGCACAATTCTTATCGGACCGACAGCGGGCTGAAAAAGGCAAACGCAATCTGATTCGCGCCGACCTTTCCTGGCAGAGTCTTGGCGGAGCCAACCTGACAGGGGGGAATTTGCGCGGCGCCAACCTTTCACATGCCAACCTGTCCGCCGCCAATTTGAGTGAATGCAACCTGGCCGCGGCCAACCTGACTGGAGCCAATCTTCAAAACGTGAAACTCGACCGCGCCGTACTCACCGGGGCCGATTTCACCAAAACCGACCTCTCCGGAACGTACCTGAGGAATGTGGACCTGAGCCGCGTCCGCAACCTGACCCGGGCGCAACTCAATACCGCCATCGTGGACAACGCCACCACAAAACTCCCCACCTACCTGAGTAAAGGGAGTTGAACCCAAACGGAAACGGAATCAAGACCCGGGTCGCAATCCGGACCTCATCCCACACTGAAGTGTATTGCAAAAAGAAATTGCTGGAGCAAGTAACTAAGGGGTGAGGGCACAGCGGAAGCCGACGTAGTGGTACTGGTAATGCGGCAGGCTTAAGATACGGTAAGCGGTCTGCAAGGTTTCTTTGCCGTTGCGCCAGGAACCACCGCGCTGAACCTTGCCGCCGTTTTCGTGATCGCTCGCCGTCCACTCCCACACATTGCCCGCCATGTCGTAAAGACCGAATGCGTTCGGCGGTTTCTGCCCGACGGGGTGCGTCTGCTTGTCCGCGTTTTCCTTGAACCAGGCGTGATCGACCGCGGGCGCGTCGCCCCAGTAATAGGGAGTGGCCGTGCCCGCCTTCGCCGCCTTTTCCCATTCCCATTCCGTCGGCAGGCGGCGTCCGGTTTTCAGGCAGTAATCCCGCGCCTCGAACCAGTCCACTTTCTCCACCGGACGGTCGGGATCTTTAAAGAAAGACGGATTGCGCCCGATCACGCGTTCGTACTCCCTCTGCGTCACTTCGTGGGTGTCGATGTAAAACGCCTTGAGTTCCACCGCGCGGGCTTTGTCCGGGGGGCCGGCGGTGAAAGGTCCGGCAGGAATCAACGTCATGCCGTCGACAGCTTGCTCAATTTCCTGCGCGGGGACGGCATCCGCGGCCAACGCTTTCGTGGGAGTGAAAAGGAGGAAGGAAAAAGAAAAAAGAAAAAACCAGCGTCCCGCTCCACTTCGAAACGCGGCAGCAATCTTTGTGCGGGTCCAGCCAATCATGTTCAAAAGCTTATCACGATTGCAATGGGGTGCAAAAAAGAGGATTGCGATGCTGGAGAAAGCGTGCAAGGAAAGGATGGTGCCGAGGGACGGAATCGAACCGCCGACACGAGGATTTTCAGTCCTCTGCTCTACCGACTGAGCTACCTCGGCCCACTGTTGCCGCTGGATCAAGAATCAGGGAAATTAGCACAATCCCCCTACCCTGTCAATTGAATCGCCCGTCCATCTTTTCCCGGACCGCCCCGGGTTCATCTGTTATAATCGCGCAAGCGGGTCCCGGTCACCAACAAGAGGAGTCGGCATGCTGGTTTTGACGCGAAAAGTCGGGGAAAGCATTCGAATCAACGACGACATCAAGGTGACGGTGATCGAAATCAAGGGCAAAACCATCCGGCTGGGCATCGAGGCGGCCCCCGACACCAAGATTTACCGCGAAGAGGTGTTCGCCCGCATCAAGGAAGAAAACCAGTCCGCCGCGTCTCCGGAATTCGACCCCGCCGCCCTCCATCAGATTCTGCAGGACAACATCAAGTTATGAAATACGCCTCCACCCGCCTGGGCGAGTTTGAAGTCCCGCCCGCCTCCGTCCTCACCTTCACGCAGGGGCTGTCCGGCTTCGAGCTGGAGACGGAGTACGCGGTGCTCCCTTTCGACGCCAGGACCGAAAGCCCTCTCCACTGGTTGCACTCGCTGACCAACCCGGGCCTCGCGTTCGTGGTGACCAATCCCTTCCTCTTCGTTCCCGATTATAAAGTGGACCTCACCGCCGCGGACAAGGCGGAGCTGGGCATCGGCGTCAACGACACGCTGGCGGTTCTGGTGATCGTCCGCGTTCCAGAGGATTACCGGCAAATGACGGCCAACCTGATTGCGCCGGTGGTCATCAATGAAGCGCGGCGCCTGTGCAAGCAGGTGGTCCTCACCCATCCGGATTACGACACCCGGCATTACCTGCTGCCGGAATCCGTCCGCAAAAACTGAAAAAGACGTCAACGCACAGGGGCGGGGGAATCCTTACCGAATTTCAAAAGGTGGGCTTCAAACTCCGGGTAGGGACTGCGCATATCGACGTAAATATAATACGCCCGCGAATTGGAGTTCAACGCGAAGTTGAGGCGGGACACCTGCGTGCCGTCCACAAACATGACGTCCGTGGCGGTTCCCGCCGGACGGAAATCCGGATGGGCGCGCACGAAATCGATGAAGTACTCAAAACCCTGAACGCACAAGGCAGATGCGAGGTCCACCAGGTCGCACACCGCGCGAAGGCCGGTGGCATTGTTTTTGGTGAGCCCCTCCAGTTTCTCGGCACGGGTCACGGCTTTTTCGATCTCTCTTTTCTCCGGCTTGGCGGCAAACACCTTTACGATTTCTTCCGGCGCCATGTCGTAACGGAACGCCACATTGTAATCGCTCTGGATGCGGGTATTGTACCGGGTCACCCGCACCCGGCCCCAGGTTTTTGATTGCAGCACCTCGGTTTGTGCGGCTTTATGAAAGTTTTCCGCACCCTGGATGCATTCCTGCGGAGAAAGGGATACATCGCAGTAAAATGTGGGCAGTTGCAGTTTCTTGAACGTGTCGCCGAACCGTTCCTGAATGGTTTCGTACGCTTTCTTCTGAATCTCCCACTCGTTCCAGGTCGTGTCTGCGCGCAGCTGCTGTGTCATCCTCTCCACATCCGCATCGTAGCGGAGCGGCAGGATTTCCGGGTTCTCCTTCGCCGTTTCGGAATCGGTGATTGTCACCTCCGCCCACATCTTGCGGCGAAGCGCCGGATCGGGTTCCACTTTGGCCAGCGTTTCGTATCCCCGCAAACACTGATCGTTGGTGATGGTGAGCGAGCAGTACAACTCGCGGATGAAGAGCTTGCCGTGAATGGTGGTTTTGACGGCGGCGATCTTTTCCAGAAACGCCTGCTGGTCCGCAGGTGACAACCGTTCGCGAAGAATACGTGCCAGATCCGTCACCTCCGCATCCCACGGAATCAGTACGGTGTGGAATCCACCGGTACGCAGAAACCGCGTGCTGATGGCCACGCGATTGAGGTCTGCGTCAGGCACTTCCTTCAACGCGGCGGTGAGGGTGAGAACTCCCTTCAGGCATTCGTGAATGCGCCGGGTTTCCCCTTCCCGGTCGCCGAACTTTTCCATGAAGGGAAAACATTCCAGGCGGGCGATGCCATGGTTTTTTTCAAGAAACCGTTTCTGGAGGACCAACCGGTTGAAGGCGCTTTCTTCGGCCTGGGCCGGAAATGCGGCCGTGAGGAAAAAAATACCCAGCAGGGCCGCCGCCAGAAGGCTTGGGGTCTGCGTTGCGCGTGGGATTCGGATTGCCTTCATGCCGACGCCTCCATTACAGGAAAAGGGGAAGATACCCCCCGATTGTACCACCCCCGGCCTTGGCAAAACCACTGCAAGGGAACCCGGTTCAGAAACGGGAAATGAAACACGTTCAGGCGGAAGGCAGAGGCACCTCATAAGCGCCGTGACGCAGGCACAACTCCCGCGAGGCGCTGTGGCAGGACAGCACGATCACCTGCCGGTCTTTCGCAAACTCCGCCAGCACTTCCACGAAGCGGTCCCGGCGGGCGTCGTCGAAGTTCACCCACACATCGTCCATCAGCACCGGCAGCGGCTCGGATTCCTTTTCGTATTCCTGGATGAGCGCGAGGCGCAGCGCCAGGTACAACTGCTCGCGCGTGCCGCGGCTCAGGTGTTCCACCGGTTTGAAGTCGCCGGAAGCGGTCCTTACGTCCACCACGTCCGATTCCATTTGATACCGCACCGCCTCATACGCCCCCCCGGTGATGCGGCCGAACCAGTCCGACGCGGCGCGGTAAACAGCGGGCTGATGCGTTTCCTGATATGTTTTGAGGGACCGGTCGAGCATGGAAAGCGCGAGCGTCGCCACCGCCCAGTCGCGGCCGGCCCGCTCCAGTCTCTGCTTCAGCATCCCCACCTGCGACTGCGCCTCGAACAAGGCATCGTTGCTGGCCAGACGCTCCTGCTCCTTTTTACAACCGCCGAGTTTCTGATCGACCTCCTGAATCTGTTTTACCAGCTCATCCACCTGTTCCTCGGATGCAACGCGTTCGGAGTCCAACCGGGTCGGGTCGGCATCCCGCAACTCCTTCACAACCGCGTCGAACGTCTCGCCCACGCCCATGCGCGACTGGACATCCTGCCGCGCGCGATCGGCTTTCTGCTTCAGTCCACAGGCCCGTTTCCAGGAGGACACCAGTTCTTCAAACCCGGCCTCGTCCTTCGCTCCCGCTTCGAGGATGAGCCTGTCCAGATTGCGTCGCGGTGTCTCCTTTGCCGCTTTCAAACGGTCAAGCCTCTCTACGTGCTCCTCAAGAGAGGCATTGATCTGCCTGCGTTCCTCCTGCCGCGCACGCTGGGCTTCATAACGGTCCGCCACCCATTCCATGTTCACCAGCAGGTTGTCTTTCAATTTCGTTCCGGGCAAGGCCGATGCCGCACGTTCCACCAAAGACCGTGCCTTTTGCAAATCGGCTTCCATGGATTCGATCCGCGCATCCAGCTCGTCCCTCTCGCGAAGCAAATCCTGCGTGCGCTCGATTCGCCGCATCACGTCTTCCAGCTGGTTCGCATCCAGCCCGGTGTGAAAACTGCGTTCCGCAAGCCATCCCTGCCAGTCCTCGATGGAACGCGCCCGCCCGGCCTGCGCCTGCTCCACATCGTCACGATAATGCCGTTCCAGGGGATCTTCGGCCTGCACGGAGTGCGACTGCCTGCGAACCCATACAGCTGCCGCCGCCGCAAGCACGGTACCCAGCACGGCAATCCCGACACCCCACAAAAACCCCGCGAACCACGCGGCCACACCCCCCGCAATGCTCAATCCCGCAAACAGAAACAGGAACACGCTCACCCCCGCAGGCACGGAAGGGCGGGCGCTTTCGCGTGCCCGGTGCTCGCGGTGCGAGTCCAGAAGAGTCTGAGCTTTCGATATTGTTTCCGCGGCGGATTCCAGGTCAGAGCGGTGCTTGCGGGCGCGGGCCTGCAATTCGTCGATCTTCTGGAACGATTTCAGCCGCACTTCGTCCCAGCCCTCGCCGATGCGATTGAGGTTCTGTTCAATCACTCCATTTTTTTCACTGCGTTGGCGGCGGAGGCCGTCGATGTCCTTCAGAATATTGCTCACCGACTGGTGTGACTGGGTGAGCTGTTTCACCTCCGCCTCCAGTTGCAACAGCGCGTCGTTGAGCTCGATAGCATCCCGCGCTTTTTGCAGACGTTCGACTTTCTGCTGAGTTTCATCGTGCTGCTTTTTGACCGACGCCCATTCCCTCCGCAGTGCGTGAAACTGCTCCACCACCGGTTCGCTGAGATCCGGCACACCGTGCATCGCTTCAAGAGCGTTTTCAGAGTCCACCCAGTCCACGAACCGGGGATACACCTCGCTCAACGCCTTCAATCTCTGCACCCGGTGCTGGGCTTCGGCCAGCGGTTCCCTGAGCTCTGCGCGTTTCTGCGTGAGCGACTCGATTTCCGCGTGCAGGGCATCGTACTGCACGAGGTCTTTCTGCATTTCCTGAATTTCCTTTTCGCGCTTTTTGATTTCGGCGGTGAGGGCATTGATGGTTTGTGTTTTTCCCCGTTGCCTGAACAATCTGTCGCGATGTTCGGCCAGAGCCCCCTTCACCCCGGCGAGCGACACCGCCCCCAGGCCCAGCCCCGCACCGACGATGCGTTGTTTCACCTCCTCGTCCTTCACAAAATCCAGTTGCTGCAATTCCTCGATGGTGAAGGCATACGTGTTCTTAAACAATCCGGAGGGAATGTACCCCAGAAACGGGTTGAGGTTCTGCTGATCTCCCACTGTGCGCGATGGCGTGGTGATACTGACTTGCGTTTTCTGTTTGCTTTGAACGCTGCGCAGAATCGTCACCGCCTCCCTGTCTGCCGATTCGCACTCCAGCGATCCCTCCTGCTTTCCGCCGTCCTCCGGAGCATATTGATCCGCATACATCGCGTCTTCGCCGAACAGCGCCCAGCGGACGAACTGGAGGAGGGTCGTCTTGCCCGCTTCATTTTCTCCATAAAGGAGGTTGAGGCCGGGACGCAGTCCGGTGACGGACGTGTCTTTGAACGCCCCGAATCGTTTGATGTGCAATGCGCGCAGTTGCATGGTTTATTCCCGGTCTCCGTCAATCCTCATCCGCTACCAGGTGGTCCAGCGTCAGGTCACGGGCCTGTGCAACCCACTCCCTGAGCGTGTCCGCATCCGGCGGCGGCAGGCGTCCACCGCGCTCGGCGAACACCGGCTCCAAATCCCTGAGTAAATCTTCCAGGTCGTCCTTCGCCAGTACCGCGTCGTAACGGGCAATGACATCGGCGATGAAGTCCCTGCCCTGCCTCAGGGCATCGAGGTCGTAATGACCCGTGGTGCGCGATTCCAATTCCACCCATACCCGTTGCGTGCCCCCTTCAAATTCCGTCAACACGTGTTCCCGAAGGGCCGCGAGGTCTTCCGTATTCTGCAACAAGGCGTGCACCCGGGTGCGGCCGGTGAGGGTCCACTCGGCAACCAGATCGCGTCCGCCGATGGCAGTCAACCGATTGCGGCAGGCATCGGCGATGCGGGCGGCCACCGCATCCGCCGTGTCGTATCCGGTCACATCGAGCTGCTCCCTTATAAAGCGCACGGTGTCCACTGCATGAAACACGATGTCGGGCGCTTTGCCTTTCTCAAGCGCTACCAGAAAGCATCCCTTTTCGCCGCCTTCCCTGAAATGCCGTGCCTGCGGGTTGCCGCTGTACACCACCGCCGGGTGTGCGTCACGCAACACTTGCCAGGCATGGATGTGGCCCAGCGCCCAGTAATCGACCGCCACTCCGCACAGGTCCTCAATCTTGCACGGCGCGTAGTTGTCGTGATTGCTGTTGCCGCCGACGTTGGCATGCAGTACGGCGACGGTCGGCACGGTTGTGTCGATGCCCGTAAACAACGGCACCAGGGTGTCGCGGACTTCTTTTTTCGGGTAGCTGGTGCCGGAAATTTCAGCGACAATCCGCCCATCGCGTTCGACGGGAATCGACACGGCTTCATTGCCGGGGAACACGTGCACCCCTTCCGGCCATTGCAAGGTGTGCGACCAGGAGCTCAAAGGATCGTGATTGCCGTGCGCGATGAACGCGGGAATGCCCGCCGCGCTCAGGCGGTCGAGTTCCTTCCTGAAACGGAACTGCGCCTGCAGACTCTTGTCCTCGCCGTCGAACACGTCCCCCGCAATGACGACGGCATCCACTTTTTCATTCAACGCGAGGGTGACGATGTTGGCGAAGGCTTCGGAGGTCGCGACGCGCAGGCGGTCACGCATGGCGTCATCGACGCCGTCCAGCTTCTTGAACGGGCTGTCGATGTGGAGATCCGAGCAATGGATGAAACGGAAGGCAGACACGGCACCGCCTGGTTGAGTTGAGCATTGTGGAAAGTGCGGCCACTGGATGAGCCGGATTTATTATAGACCTCAACGGTTGGAGGACCCAACCGGAATCAGAACAGTTCGTCCTGCAGGCCGCGGTAGGCCTCGTTGATGCGTTGCGTCATGCGGGACGCTTCCTGCTGGGCGTCGTCGTCCTCGGAGATCAGGTCCTTGTGGTACTTCGCCAGAAGTTGTTTCCACGCACGCCTGCAGGTGGCGAGATCGGACCCCTCCGGCACGCCAAGCATCGCGTACCATTCCCGGACCAGTGCCTGCTTTGCTTCGGGAGTGAGGTCCCCGGTTGCCGGTGGCGCCTCCTCCGGCGGCTCGTTTTTTTTCATCCAGTCGAACAGCTTGTCGAACATGGGCTCATTCTGTCTGTGGGGACGCATACCCCATATTTATTAATGTAAAGATTTTTCGCAGCGGGGAGGAAACGCCGCCACGGCATTGACTCCCGGCCCGTTCTTTTTTAGCATGAAACCGGCCTCATGCTGAACCCCCAAATCTCTGGAACCGGACCATGCCTGACACCGCCATCACCCCGACCGACACGATGGACCCCCCGGCCCTGCCGCCGATGGAGTACCGCCGTTTCGGCAGGACCAACGAATCGATTTCCGTTCTCACGCTGGGCGGCATGCGTTTCGAACAGGGATGGGACGCGCCCCGGGACTACCTGCCGAAAGCGGCGCTCGACAACTGCATCGACACCACCCGCCGCGCCCTAACCTGCGGCATCAACCACATTGAAACCGCCCACGGCTACGTCAAAAGCGAACACCTGTATGGCGCAGCACTGAAGGAACTCGGTACCCCGCGCTCGGCATACAAAATGATGACCAAGGGCGCGTCGATGACCGCTGACGACACCCGGCGGCTGGTGGACGAACAGCTGCGGGCGTTGCAACTCGATTTTGTCGATTTCTACGGCTGGCACGGCATCAACAACCAGGAACGGCTCGATGCGGCGGTGAAACCCGGCGGCCCGGTGGAAACCCTGCACCGCCTGCGTGAGGAAGGACTCGTCCGGCACATCGGCTTTTCCACCCATGCGCCACTGGAGATCATCCTCGCCGCCATGCGCACCGGCCTGTTCGATTTCGTCAACCTGCACTACTACTATTTTTTCCAGCGGCACCGGGAAGCCATCCAACTGGCGGGCGAGATGGATCTCGGCATCCTCATCATCTCCCCCAACGACAAGGGCGGGCAGTTGTGGAACCCGCCGCCCAAACTGCAATCGCTGTGCGCGCCGCTCACCCCGGTGCAGTTCAACGGACGCTTCTGCCTGAGCCATCCGGAGATCACCACACTGACCATGGGATTCCACGCACCGGAGCACTTTCCGCAGAACCTGGCGATTTTGAACGGCGGCGATTACTTGACGCCGGAAGACACGCCAGTGAAAGAGAAAATGGACGGACAGACGGCGCGCATCCCCGATTACTGCACGGTGTGCAACGAATGCCTGCCGTGCCCGGAGAACATCAACATTCCCGAGGTCCTGCGTTTCCGCAACATGCTGAAGGGGTACGGCATGCGTTCGTTCGGCAAGTACCGTTACAACATGTTGCAGAGCAAGGGACACTGGTTCCCCGGCGAATTCGCCAACCGGTGCACCGAGTGCGGCGACTGCCTGCCACGCTGCCCCGAGGAACTGAACATCCCCAAACTGCTGTTTGAAACCCACGCGCGGCTGTACAGTCCGTGGCGCATCTGGAAAGGCCGCATCACCAACTGGCTGGAAGTCGCCTGGCTGGGCGTGCGCAACCGCCTTCGCGGCCTCTCCTCCCGCTGAAAGCACTTACCTTGTAATTCAGCCGCTCAACGTTCACGCAGCGGGGACGGCTTCTCCCGATTTCTTTTTGCACCGGTCCAGCCACTTCTGTGCGCTCTGGTAGGTGTCGTCCACGGCGAGGATTTTTTCGAGGAAGGGTGCGGCCTTGTCGCAGTTCAGAATCTTGATATACATCTCCGCCATCAGGTACATGTACTGCAAATCATCCGGGTCCACGTTCCCGTACTGGAAACCGGTGGCGATGACCTCCCGCGGCTGACCCAACCCCCGGTAGCTGAACATCTGACTGCGCAGGGCCTCCCGGTCGAGTGCGTTCTTTGCCAGCACGCGGGACGAAAATTCGAGTGACTTCAGATGCTCGCCGCGCACGTTGTAAAACTTGGCGGCGGCGTTGAGGAGCAGGAGATCATCGGGGGTCTCCTCCAGTTTTTGCAGGAGGTCGATCAATCCGACCTGCTGCATGACGTTCCGCATCTCACCCGGATTGTTCCGCACCGCATCCTTGAGCGCGGTTTCCGCCTGCTCCAGTTGTCCCAGTTCCATCAGGTCGTACCCCGTGTACAGCAACGCGAAAGGGTTTTTCGGCTGGCGTTTTCTCACCATCGTCAGAAACTCGAGGCTCTTTTCATATTGCCCAATTTGATAAAACGAATGACCGAGGTTGAGCAGGGCTTCGAGGTTTCCAGGATCGGCCTCCACCTGCTCCAGCAGCTCCTGGATCTGCGGCTCCCCCGCCTGCAGGTGGTAGCGCAGGAGGCCGTCGTCATTCGACAGGCGCAGGGCTTCCAACAGCATTTCCCGGTTGGCGTACATGACACCGCGCTGGTAGAGATCCATCACCCGGAACTGACGGCGGAACTCGGCTTCATCGTCCGCAGACGCGTTTTGCACCCGTTCCCAAAAGCGGCCCGCTTCCACACGGTTGAACACGATCCGCTCCAGCCCCGGCGTGCCGACGACGTTGCCGTAGTCGAGATAGAATTCGATACGCGGACGGTTGTCGGTGATGAGCGGCTGGCCTTCGCCGAGGGCGTGCATTTGATCTTCCAGAAACCAGATGTTGGCGAGGAAGGAGTGCACGTCCGGAATGTGGATGGCGTCCATCGCCTCCTTGATGCGCGGCTCGGCAAAGCGTGTTTTGAGTTTGGCCAGGTCGATGTCGATGGGCTGGTCGGAGCCGATCAGAAGAATTTCATTGGCCACCGACATCCACGCCTGCGCATGCGGAAACACGGAGAGGAACGTCTTGAAGTGCATGTCCACTTCGCGCGCGCTCTGGCTGTGGAGCGGCACCCACTGCGCCACGATGCCGCCGGGCCGGAGCACCCGCAACGCCTGCTCGTAAAAATCCTGCGTGTACAGGTTCACCGTGAACGCCGTGCGCGGCGGCGGCGGCTCGCCGGTGATGACGTCGTATTTCTTGTCGGTGGTGAGCAGGAAGTTGCGTCCGTCCTGGATGACGATGTTCACCTTGTCGTTGTTCACCACGTCGTGGTTCTCTTTGGCAAACGCCGGAGCGGCATTGATGACACTGGGCGACAACTCGATGCTGTCCACCGACTTGACTCTGGGATGAATGCCCGCCGCGCCCGTGGTCTGCCCGGTGCCGAAACAGATGACCAGCACGTTGTCCGGAGTGTCGGACAAAAGAATGGGCACGTGCGCAAACAGTTTCATGTAACGCGTGGCGATCACGTTCGACGCGGACATGGAGATTCCGTTGGTGATGAGGCGCTTGGCATCGGGGTCGAGAATGCCGTAGTTGTCCTCGAACACAGCGACGGTATCGGTGAGGCCCTCTTCAAAATACAACAGGCTTTTTATGTCGCGCTGGCCGACGCTGTCGCGCATGAAAAAGGGGTTGAGCAGGTTGCCGGGCATAACGAGAGTGAAGGCGAGGATCACTGCCACAATCGCAGGCGTCCCCACCTTGCGTACTTTGAGCGGTGCGTTTCCCGTACGGAACAACAGTGCCACCACGAGCAGGTTCAACGTCACCACCGCCACCAGGCTCTCTTCCGTGCCGATGAGCGGCAACAGCACAAACCCCGCAACCAGCGAGCCAAAAATCGCGCCCACGGTATTGGCGGCGTAGATGCGTCCGGTACCCCCGCCCACGTGGGCGTGGTCGCCGGAGGCAAGCTTGATGAGGATGGGCAGGCTCATGCCGAGGAGCGTCGTCGGCACCAGCATGAGCGCCGACGAGTCTTTCAGGTACCGCCAGAAGGTCGCCATCGGCCGGTCGAGGTTGTAGCTGTTCCACGGCGCGGACAACAACGCCTCCATGTTGAACAGGGTGAACGTCACGTAACCCGCGATGCCCGCCTGCAGGACCATCAAAACGTTCCTGAGGTCGCGGCACCTGGCGATCACGGGGACGGCCAGCAGACTGCCCAGGCAGATGCCGAGCAGGAACACGGCGAGCATAATGCTGAACGAGTACACCGTGCTGGCGATGCTGAACACCAGCAGCCGCGTCCATAACACTTCATAGGCGAGCGCCGTCAGGCCGCTCAGGAAAGCGACGATCATCCACAGTTTCTGCGACGCATCCGCTTCGAAGCGCGGCCACGTCGGTTTCGGAAGACGCGGCAGGATCTTCACGCCGGGGTTGTCTTCCTGGTGGATGCGGATGCAGCCGATGCCGATGATGAGGTTCGCCGCCGCCGCAAGCAATGCCGTCTGCAGAACGCCGAACAGCGAGATGAATATGAAGCCGGTGAGCAGGCACCCCACCGACGCCCCCAGCGTGTTCAGCGCATACAGGTACCCCACCTGCGTGCCGAGGCGGGCGTCATCGGTGACGTAATATTTGCTGATGATGGGCAGCGTCGCGCCCATGAACGTCGTCGGCACGAACATCAACAGAAACGCCAGCACCGCCTTGATGGCCGCGAACAGGGCGGGCGAATCCGGAACGAACTGGTGGAACCACGCATAGAACACGTGGAACTTGTAGAAAATGAGGCTGAGGAGCGCCGCCGAGGCGAAGATCAGGATCTCGATGAAAGCATAGACGACCAGCGGCGGATGCTTTTTCTCCTCCACGGCGCGGTCGATGACGTGGCCCCATACGTAACTGCCGAAGCCCAGCCCGGCCATGAACGCCGCCAGCACCACCGAAACGGAGTACACCGTGTGGCCGAACACGAGCGTCAGCATCCGTGTCCAGATGATTTCGTAAACCAGGGCGGTGATCCCCGAAACGAAGAAAAAGCCGTAAACCATTGGGGAACGGTGAATTGAACTCATGCGCGCGGGGCCTTCCTGGTTGTTGACATTGAAATGGGGGTGAAGTAGTGTAAAATCAGTCCGTTTCCGATGTGACCTTAAATCAAAAATGCGCTTTATTTCAAGCCCGCATTTTGGGAAAATACCGCTATGCAAGAAGATTACACAGCCCACGAAAAAGAAATCGAGGCCTCCGACCGCATCGACCACCCGTACGCCGACGAAAACGGCGTGGAGTGGACGGTCGAAGCCTGGGAGCGGGTCAAGCACGCACCGGAGTTCGTGCGTCCCGGCATCCGCAAGCTGATGGTCCAGCGGGCCGTCAAGAGAAACTACAAATATATCACGTCCGACTTCCTCACCGAAATCCGCAACGAATCGATGATGCTGGTCTCCAAGCGCGTCCGGCAGTTCGGTTTTGAGGAACTGTCGATGGGCGCGTTCGACGTCGCCAAGCAGAAGATGGCCGAGAGTCCGCGCAAGGTGGAAGTGATCGAGGAGATCCAGGACTTCCTCGCGCTCCGCACCGAAAAGAAAGAGGACATCGTCGACAAGTTCAAAAACTACATGGAGTCGGCGCCGACCAGCGGCATGCCGTGGACGCAGGACGCCATGGAGAAGATGGAAAAGGTGCCTCCCTTCGTGCTGGGCATGGCGAAGCAGACCATCGAGGCCCGCGCCCGCCAGCGCGGCGACAAGATGGTGACACCGGACATCATCGACGAAGTGTTCACCAACGTCATGCCCGCCTCCGCCAAGGAAGCGATGGGCATGGAAGTGACCGAAGAAGACAAACAGCGCGACGTCGACTACGCCAACCAGCAGGACGACGAGCCGGATTTCGGCATGCAGTGGGAGGACGCGGCGAAAGCCAAGGTCATGCGCATCCCCATCCCGTTCATCCGCGAAATGGCGATCCAGCGCATCGAGCAGGAAGTTTCCAAGGAAGGCGCCGAGTGCGTCACCATGGACCTGTTCGAGAAGTACCGCTTCTCGTTTTAATCACGGGCCAGGCGGCAGACCCCGGAGGGACCGGAAACAGGGCGGCATCGCCCACTCCCTCCCGCACTTTGAAAGGAGCGCGTCATGACGTTCGCAAACGTGGATGGATTGCTGGTTCTGGGAATGATGGTGTTCGGCTTCAGCCTGTGGTTGTTCTCGAAAGGCGCACCCACGCCGCAACGCATCCGGCGCGACGATGATCGCCGCTCCCGCAGGCGCTGACCGCACAATACCGAATTATACAAAACCGGAATCCTCGATTGGGGATTCCGGTTTTTTTGTTTGAATCACAAACCCGTCGGGTAGTCGAGGAAGGTGGTTTCAAGGCCGAACTGGTCTTCGAGGTGTTTGCCCACGGCCTTCACGCCGCCGGTCTCGGTGGCGTAGTGACCGGCGAACATCAGGATGCACCCGTTCTCCATCGCATCGTGAAACTGGTAGGCGTCGCCCTCGCCGGTGATGAAGCAGTCGAGCCCTTCGCGGATGGCCTCGCCCAAAAGCTTCCCCGCGCCGCCGGTGACGAGTCCCACCGAACGGATCACGCCGTCGCCGATGACGCGCACGTTCGTGCTGAGCGCTTCGGACAACATCCCGCCCAGTTCGTGCCCCGTCTTCGGCGCGATGGTGCCGCGCAGACCGATGTGCTGCCCGTCGTGCAGGGCGAACTCCTGCAAATTGCCGAGGCCGATGACATCCGCCAATTGACGGTTGTTGCCCAGTACGGGATGGACATCCAGAGGAATATGCGCCGAGTAGAGGCCGATGTTGGCTTCCATCATGCGCGCGAGTTTTTTGTAATGCGCGCCGCGCACCGGTTGCAGCCCGCCCCAGAACAAGCCGTGGTGCACGAACATCATGTGGCAGTCCTGTTCGATGGCCATGTCGATGGTGGCCTGGCAGGCATCGACGGCCAGCCCCACTTTTTTGATGTCGCCGGTGCTTTCGACCTGCAATCCGTTGACCGCGCGGGAGGCATCCTTGATATTATGGATGTCGAGCAGTTGGTCGAGGTAGTGGCTGATCTGTATAATGTCCATGCCCGAAGTATAACAAAAAGCCCCGCAGGGGCAACCGGCCCCGACGCCGTACCTTTTGGACCGTCCGATGACCGCATTCATCATCCGCAATATCGGCCAGCGCATCATCCTGCTGGTGTTCATCTCCATCATCGCCCACACCATCGTGCACCTGGCGCCCGGTGAGCCGAGCCTGGTCGATCCTGCGAACCCGCGCATGAAGGCGGAGGACATCCAGCGTATCCGCGACGCGTTCCACCTCGACGACCCCATGCACGTGCAGTACTTCTACTGGATGCGCGACCTGTTCACCGGGGATCTGAAATCGTTCAAGGACAACCAGCCGGTGCTGGCGAAAATCTGGGACCGTTTCCTGAATTCCCTGCCGCTGTTCCTCGTGGCCACGCTCATCACGTGGAGCATCGCGTTTCCCATGGGGATCAAGGCCGCGATCCACCGCAACTCGGCGTTCGACCGTTCCACCACGTTTCTCTCGTACGCATTGATTTCGATCCCCGGCTTCTTCCTCGCGTACATCCTCATCATCTTCGTGGTGCAGAACCTCAACGTGTCGGTGATCGGCAGGCAGACGTTCGGCTTCGAGGACGCGGGCCTGCTGTTCCAGTCGATGGACTACGTCTGGCACCTCACCCTGCCCTCTTTGATGACGGCCATCACCGGGCTCGCGGTGCTGTCGCGTTACGTGCGGTCGCAGATGCTGGAAGTGATCAACCAGGACTACATCCGCACCGCCCGCGCCAAGGGCCTGGACGAAGACACGGTCATTTACCGCCACGGACTGCGCAACGCCCTGTTGCCGTTCATCACCATGTTCGGCCTGATGATCCCCGGTCTGATCGGGGGGTCGGTGATCTTCGAGACCATCTTCGCCTGGCCGGGCATGGGACGGCTGGGTTACGAAGCGATCCTGGCCCGGGATTTCCCGGTGATCCTGACGCTCAACTTCATCGCCGCGGTGCTGACGCTCATTGGCACGCTGGTGTCGGACATCCTGTATGCGGTGGCCGACCCGCGCATCAAATTCTGAGGACGTTATGAACGAAGCCGCATCGCCGACAGCCGAATCCCTCGCCGCCGAAGGCATGGTGCCGGAGGAGACTCCGTTCCAGGAACGCTGGCGCATCTTAAGTCGAGACAAGATGGCGCTGGCGTCGATGTGGTTCCTCGCGTTCCTGTTCGTCGTTGCGGTCGGCGGCAAACTGCTGACCATGCACCACGACCGGTTCGATCCCACCACCGTGCGGCTGGCGGAAAAATTCAAGCCGCCCATGACTCCCTACAACACGGAACTGGTGAAGCCCGACGAACGGCCTTTCATGGGCATCTATCTGCTGGGTACGGACGAGCTGGGGCGTGACGTGTTCGCGCGCATGCTGGAGGGGACCTTCGTGTCGCTCACCGTCGGCTTCGTCGCCGTCGGCATCTCCGTCACCGTCGGTATATTCTTCGGCGGGCTTGCCGGGTATTACGGCCGGGTGCGGCTGGGATTCATCACCGTGGACACGCTCATCATGCGCTTCGTGGACATCATGCTGTGCTTCCCGACATTCTTTCTCATCCTCACCGTGGTGGCGCTGTTGCCGCCCAGCATTTACAACATCATGATCGTCATCGGCCTGACCAGCTGGATGGGCACGGCCCGCCTGGTGCGCGCGGAGTTCCTTTCACTCCGCGAGCAGGACTACGTCCTGGCCGCCAAGAGCCAGGCCATTCCGGAAATGCGCATCATCTTTCAACACATCGTGCCGAACGCCATCGCCCCGGTGCTGGTGTCCGCCACCATCGGCGTCGCCACGGCCATCCTCACCGAGTCGGCGTTGAGCTTCCTGGGTTTCGGGGTGCAACCGCCGGACGCGACATGGGGGAATATCCTGTCCGACGGCAAGGCCTTCATCTTTGACGCACCGTGGCTGACCTTCATCCCGGGCTTCACCATCCTGTTCGTGGTGCTGGCGTTCAACCTGTTCGGCGAAGGCCTGCGCGAAGCCTACAACCCCAAACTCCGCCAGCGATGATTTCTTTCAATTCATGATCCAACTTCAGAACCTCAAAAAACAATACGGGCCGAAGGTGCTGTTCGACGGCGTCGGGTTCCACCTGAAACCCGGCGAGCGAGTCGGCCTCGTCGGCGAAAACGGCATGGGCAAGACGACCCTGTTCCGCGTCATCGTCGGGCAGGAGGAGGTCGATGCCGGAATCGTTCATATCCGCAAGGGCGCGCGCGTGGCCATGCTTTCGCAGGAGCTGGAGACGGTGAATCAAACCGTGCTTGAACGCGTGGTGGAGGGCGATGCGCGTTTCGCCGAAGTGCAGAGGGAAATGGAACGCCTGCAAAACGACACGGCGTTCCACGACAGCAGACCGGAGGAATGGAGCCGGCGCTACGGCGACCTGCAACACGAGTTCGAACGCCACGGCGGCTACGAACGCGAGTCACGGGCGCAGTCGATTTTGTCCGGACTCGGTTTCCGCGCCGAACAGGTGCAAAAACCGCTGGAGACGTTTTCCGGCGGCTGGCGCATGCGCGCCGAGCTGGCGCGCCTGCTGTTGCAAAGCCCGGACGTGCTCCTGCTCGACGAACCGACCAACCACCTCGACCTGCAATCGGTGGTGTGGCTGGAATCATTCCTGAAATCGTATGAAGGCAGTCTGCTTTTGATCTCGCACGATCGCCGGTTCCTGAACGCGCTGGCGGGACGCATTGCGGAACTCGACCGCGGCAAACTCACGGTGTACACGGGCAACTACGACGACTACGAACGGCAGAAGGCCGAGCGCATCGCGCAACTGGAGGCCGAAGCCGCCAACCAGCAGCGACGCGTCGCCGAGATCGAGCGGTTCGTCGAACGCTTCCGCGCCAAGAACACGAAGGCGACGCAGGTGCAAAGCCGCATCAAGCAGTTGGAGAAGATGGAACGGGTGGAGACCCACCGCGGCACCAAGACCATCCACTTCCGTTTTCCGCAACCGGGCAGGACGGGCAGAATCGTCGCGCGCCTGGAAAACGTGGACAAGGCATACGGACCCGTCACCGTCTACCGCGATTTTTCCATCCAGATCGAGCGCGGCATGAAGATCGCGCTGGTCGGACCCAACGGCGCCGGGAAATCGACGCTCCTCAAACTGCTGGCGGGCCAGGTGCCCGCCGACGCCGGGACCCTCGAGCTCGGCCACAACGTGACGCGCGCCTACTACGCCCAGCACCACGTCGAGACGCTGAACCCGAAGCACACCGTGTTGCAGTCTTTGGACGAAACCGCACCGCAATTGACCCTGACCGGGCAGAGGAACATCCTGGGCGCGTTCCTGTTTTCCGGCGACGACGTGGACAAGAAAGTCGGTGTGCTCTCCGGCGGCGAGCGCTCGCGCCTGTCGCTGGCGCGCATGCTGGCCGCGCCCGCGCCGTTTCTCCTGCTGGACGAACCGACCAACCACCTCGACATCCGCTCGTGCGAAATCCTCGCGGCGGCGCTTTCTGATTTCGACGGCACGGTGGTGACCATCTCGCATGACCGCTATTTCCTCGACGGCCTCATCAACCGCGTATGGGAGGTGGACGGCGGGCAGGTGAAGGAATACCTCGGCAACTTCAGCCATTACGAATGGATGAAACGAAAAGAGGAAGAACGCGCGGCGGAGGCGGAATCGAAATCGCCTTCATCTGAGATTGCCACCCCCGCACGCCGGGACAAGGAACAGAAACGCAAGGAGGCGGAGGAACGCAACCGGCGCTACCGTCAGTTGAAGCCGCTCAAGGAACGCGCCGAGGCGCTGGAGAAAAAACTGGAGGACGTGATGGGCGAAAAGGCCGAACTGGAAGAACGGCTCGCCGACGCCGACATCTACCAGGACCGCAACAAGGACACACTCATGCAGGCCCTCACCCGGCAGAAAGAATTGACTGCCGAGGAAAACGCCCTGCTCACCGAATGGGATCGGGTCCACTACGAGATCGAAGCCCTCTCCGACAACGCCTCCACCCCATGATCGCCGAAGTCGCCTCCTTCCTGCTCCTCGCACTGGCGCTTCTTCTCGCGGGGGTGGTGCTGGTGCCACTGATCTACGGCGCCCCGTGGCACTGGACCGGGAAAGCCACCCTGCGCCGCGCACTGGACCTGGCCGACGCCCAACCCGGCGAGACGCTGGTCGATCTCGGATCCGGCGACGGACGCGTGCTCATCACCGCCGCCCGCGATTACGGCCTGAAAGGGGTGGGGATCGAGATCGATCCCGTCAAGGTCTGGATCTCCCGCCTATGGGCGAAACTGTCGGGCGTGAGCGACCGCGTTGTGGTCCACCGGGGCAACATGGTGGACCACCCCTGCAAAGAAGCCGATATCGTGTACCTCTACCTCACCCACCAGGCAGTGGACCGCCTGTTTCCGGCGCTGTTTGCATCGCTCAAACCCGGTGCCCGGGTGGTGACCCGGAGCTTCTGCCTGCCGGGCCTGCGCCCGGACAAAACCGATTGCGGTGGCACGCTCTTCCTTTATACTGGACGGAAAGGACAGAACGTGGACGGATACCGCTGATTCCCGGAAATTGGGCCTGCGGCGAAACTACAGTTTTCGCGTAAACCGCCGATATGGTAATAGTTTCCAACTCCTTATGCTATAATCCGGGTATCCAGACCAAGTGTTTTTGAGTGGGAGCCCCGGTGCCGGAGGTCCGTTGGTTATCGGTGATCCCGTGATTCCAAGGTTGCAGACATGAAACTCAAAATCCTCGTCGCCGACGACAGCATCAGCATCCAGAAACTGGTGGCCATGGCCTTCTACAACGAAGACATGGAAGTCGAGGGCATCAGCGACGGCGTCAAGGCGTTCAATTACCTTTCCGATTACAAGCCCGATCTCGTCATGGCCGACATCTATCTCCCCGGCATGAACGGCTTCGAGCTGTCCAAGAAAATCAAAAATTCCGACGAATTCCAGAACATCCACGTCCTGCTCTTGACCAGCGATTTCGAGGAACTGGACGAGATCATGTACGCCGACTCGGAAGCCGACGGCCACATCTCAAAACCGTTCAAGACCGACGAAATCATCCGCACCGTGAAACGGCTTCTGGACGGCAGCGCGGCGCCGCAACCCTCCGGAGTGGAAGAGGACGAAGAATACGAAATCGAGGGATTCGATCCCGATTCCGAGGTGGAAGTGGAAGTGGTGGATGCCGGGGACGAAATTGAAGTGGAAGCGGTGGATGAAGAGAACGAGGGCGATGGACCGAAATGGATTGAGCTCTCGCCCGAAGACCTCGTTCCTCCGGACACTTCCCAAAAAGAGGAACCCCAGTCCGAAACCGCGGTAGATGCCGTTTCGGAATCTGATGAATCCGGCGACTCGATGCCCCCTGCCGTGCCTGACAGGCGGCAACGGCAGGCTGCTTTTCAGGAATCCCTGGATGAACTGGACCGGTTTTTCCATCAGTTGACGGAATCTACCGCAAGCCAGGCACCCGCCGAGGAAGAGGATGCCGCCGAAACACGGATCGAATCCCCGCACCACCCGGACCTGATCCAGGAAGCGCTGGCGATGATGGGCGAGGAGTCGCCTTCCTCCAACGGCGGCAATACATCCAACGCCACCAAAGTGGCGCCGGTACCCGTACCCGGACTCAACGGCGACCCCCTGCAGGAGGTTGTGCACCAGCACATTCGTTCGACCCTGAGAACGGAGATGGCCGGCCTTTCCGGCACCATCCGCGAAACCGTGCGGCAGGTGGTGGAGGAAGTGGCGCCCGACATCATCCGCGAGGTGATTCAGGAAGAAATCGCACGTCTCAAAAAGTCGGAAACCCTCTGATCCCGATCCTGGAAGCCCTGACACTCGGTTCCAAACCAGCCGCCGGTCGGCCCGGACGCACCGCCCTTAAAAAAATCGCTTTGAGATTTAAAGGGCCGGTGGCACACTTTCATTCCCCGTCATGACCTTGGGACACACGAAACACCCTTTTTTCAGTTTATGATTCAACTCGACAAGAAATACCAGCCGCAGGAAGTGGAGGACAAGTGGCTCCGCCACTGGGCGGAACACCGCCTGGCCCACGCCGATGAAACCCGGGACAGCGAGACCTTCTGCATGGTCATCCCGCCGCCCAACATCACCGGCTCCCTGCACATCGGCCACGCCTTCAACAACACCCTGCAGGACATCCTCGCCCGCTGGAAACGCATGCAGGGGAAAAACACCCTGTGGCAGCCGGGCACCGACCATGCCGGCATCGCCACGCAGAACGTGGTCGAACGCCAGCTCGCCGCCGAAGGCACGACGCGCCACGACATCGGCAGGAAAGCCTTCATCGAACGCGTGTGGAAATGGAAGGGCGAATCCGGCGGCAACATCAACAAGCAGCTGGTGCGGCTGGGCTGTTCGCTGGACTGGGAACGCGACCGCTTCACCATGGACGAGGGCCTGTCCAGGGCGGTGCGCGAAGTGTTCGTCACGCTCTATGAAGACGGGCTCATCTACAAGGGCGACTACATCATCAACTGGTGCCCGCGTTGCCAGACCGCGCTGTCCGATCTCGAAGTCGAGTACCAGGAAAAACAGGGGCACCTGTACCACATCCGCTATCCGTTCCAGAATGGAGGGGATCATGTCACCGTCGCCACCACGCGTCCGGAGACCATGCTGGGCGACACCGCGGTGGCCATCAACCCGGAAGACGAACGCCACACCGGGCGGGGCGGCAAGGTTCTTCTGCTCCCCATCCTCAATCGCGAACTGCCGATCATCGAGGACAGCTACGTCGATACCGAATTCGGCACCGGGGCGTTGAAAGTGACCCCGGCACACGACCCGAACGACTTCGAACTCGGTCGCCGGCACAATCTGCAATCAATCAACGTCCTGCATCCGGACGGCACCATGAACAGCGAAGCGGGACCGTTTGAAGGCCAGGACCGCTTCGAGGCAAGGAAGAATGTCGTCGAGGCCCTCAAGGACCGCGACCTGCTGGAGAAGATCGAAGACCACACCCATTCCGTCGGCCACTGTTACCGTTGCAAAACGGTGGTCGAGCCGTACCTTTCCAAACAGTGGTTTGTGAAGACCGAGCCGCTGGCCAAACCGGCCATCGAGGCGGTGCGCAGCGAACAGATCAAGATCGTCCCCAAAT
Organism: Nitrospina sp. 32_T5; assembly: GCF_052156635.1. Lineage (NCBI taxonomy): Bacteria > Pseudomonadati > Nitrospinota > Nitrospinia > Nitrospinales > Nitrospinaceae > Nitrospina > Nitrospina sp. 32_T5. The sequence goes on from NZ_JBQKUO010000003.1 coordinate 122,268, forward strand.
TCTGGGAAAACACGTACTTCGAGTGGATGGAAAACATCCGCGACTGGTGCATCAGCCGCCAGATCTGGTGGGGTCACCAGATCCCCGCGTGGACCTGCGGCGACTGCGGCAAGTTCACCGTCGCGCGGGAAACCCCGGACGCCTGCAAGCACTGCGGTGGCAAGAAACTCACGCAGGAAACCGACGTTCTCGACACCTGGTTCAGTTCCGCCCTGTGGCCGTTTTCGACCCTGGGCTGGCCGGAGCAGACCGAAACGCTGAAGAAATTCTACCCGACGACGGTGCTCTGCACCGGCTTCGACATCCTGTTCTTCTGGGTGGCGCGCATGATCATGATGGGCCTCCGCTTCCGGAAGGACATCCCGTTCGAGTACGTGTACATCCACGCCCTCATTCGTGATGCCGAGGGACAGAAGATGAGCAAGACCAAGGGCAACGTCATCGATCCTTTGGTCATGATGGACAAGTACGGCACCGATGCGCTTCGCTTCACTCTGACGGCGTTCGCCGCGCAGGGACGCGACATCAAGCTCGCCGAGGACCGCATCGACGGCTACCGCAATTTCTGCAACAAGCTGTGGAACGCATCGCGCTTTGTGTTCATGAACCTGGAGGACTACACCGGCACCTGCGACCTTCAGGAGCACACCGACCGCAGTCTCGCCGACCGCTGGATCCTGAGCCGTCTGAACAAAACCTGCACCGAGGTCAACGCGGCGCTGGAGGCGTTCCGCTTCAACGACGCGGCCAACGCGATCTACAAATTCCTGTGGAACGAATACTGCGACTGGTACATCGAGCTGTCGAAATCTCGCCTCAATGGCTCCGGGCCGGAACGCACCACCACGCAGAACGTCATGCTTTACGTGCTGGAGTCGTCGCTGAAACTCCTGCACCCCATCATGCCGTTCATCACCGAAGAGATCTGGCAGAAACTGCCCCGCGAGGGTGTGAGCATCATGGTCGCGCGTTACCCGTCGCCCGATTCCACGCTGAACGACGAAAACGCGGAAAAGGCATTGCAGGTGGTGATGGACGTCATCACCCGGGTGCGCAACATCCGCGGCGAAATGAATTTCAATCCCGGTCAGATGCTGGATGTCCACATCAGGACATTCGATAAAGACCAGGAGAGCTTGCTCGAAAGTAACAAAGCGTATATCAGGGATTTGGCCCGGGTTTCGGAAATGATTCTCGGTCCCAATATCGAAAAACCGAAAGCGGCCGCGTCCGCCGTTTTAACGGGTCTGGAGCTGTATGTTCCCCTGAAAGGGTTGATGGATTTCGACGAGGAAAAAAAGCGGGTCGAAAAAGAGTTGAAAAAAATCGACAAAGACATGGTATTCTTGAAGCAGAAACTATCCAACCCAAACTTCGTTGACAAGGCGCCTCCCGAAGTCATCGCAAAGGATCAGCAAAGGCTTGAAGAGTTGTCCGAAAAGCAGGCCAAATTGCAGGTTCATTTAAAAACGATTGTTGAAGCGACGTCCTGATTCAATCCCCTGTATCGTATTGACGTCTTGATTTTGTTTCGTGGCCGGACTCACGCATGGATGCCACCAGTGAACTGTTGACCCGTGACCAGGTTCCCGAGAACGCAAAGTGGGACCTGCAGGGCCTCTACTCCTCGAATGAAACGTGGGAAGCGGATTTCCTCTCGTTGGAATCTCAACTGGAAACCTACGCAACCTATCAGGGAACGCTTGGGGAGTCCCCCGCACGGCTGAAGCAGTGCCTCAAATTCGACATGCAGTTCTCGCAGACGCTGGATGCGGTTTACACCTACGCGCACCTTCGAAGTGACGAGGACAAGACGCATCCCGGCAACCAGGCGAATCACGAACGGGTGTCGCGGCTGCTCACGCAATACCAGCAGGCACGCAGTTTCATCAGTCCGGAGTTGATGGCGATTCCGGAAGAGACCATGAAGAAGTTCCTGGAAGACCCGGAACTGGAGTTCTTCCGTTTTCATCTCGAAAAGGAACTGCGGTACCGTCCGCACACGTTGCCGAAATCCGAAGAAGAGCTGTTGGCCTCGGCGTCGGAGGTGGCACAGTCGCCGCAAAAAGCGTTCACCATGCTGGACAACGCCGACCTGCAACTGGGGTCAGTGGAAGACGCCGAGGGGCGCCGGATCACGATCACGCACGGCAATCTGCAAAGCCTTCTGCAGAATTACGACCGCAACCTGCGCAAAAACACGTTTGAGACGTTTTACAAGGCCTACGAGGGACACCAGCACACGTATGCTGCTTTACTGGCAGGAAGCATCAAGAAGGACATCTTTTTCGCACAGGCGCGGAAGTTTCCATCGGTTCGCGAGAAGGCGCTGTTTTCGGAAAACATTCCGGTAGAGGTGTATGACAACCTGATCGACAGCGTGCACAACAACCTGAAACCGCTGTACAAGTATTTCGACCTGCGCAAGCGCGTGCTTGAACTCGATGAACTGCACGTGTACGACGGAAGCGTGCCGCTGGTGCGCGACTTCAAGTGGGAGATGCCCTACGAAGAGGCGGTGGAGGACATCGCCCAGGCTCTCGCGCCCCTGGGGGAAGAATACGTCAACATCCTCAAGCGCGGCCTGCTCGACGAGCGCTGGGTGGACCGTTACGAAAACAAGGGCAAGCGCAGTGGCGCGTATTCATCCGGATGTTACGACTCGAACCCGTTCATCCTGATGAATTACCACAGCGACCACATCAACAGCGTCTATACGCTGGCGCACGAGGCCGGTCACTCGATGCACACGTACCTGTCGAAGAAAAACCAGCCGTTTCTGTACGCGGACTACACGATCTTTGTGGCGGAGGTGGCATCCACCTTCAATGAAGCGTTGTTGACCCGCTATTACCTCGGCCGCGAATTGAGCCGGGAGATGAAGATCTACCTGCTCTGCCGGGAAATCGACAATTTTCGCGGCACCCTGTACCGGCAGACCATGTTTGCCGAGTTCGAACACCGCATTTACGCGGCGGCGGAAGCCGGAAAACCGCTCACCGTGGACACCTTCAAGGAGCTGTACCACGAACTGCTGACGGTTTACTTCGGCGAGGGGGTCACACTGGACCCGTACCTCGACCTGGAATGCTTCCGCATCCCGCATTTTTATTTCGGCTTTTACGTGTACAAGTACGCAACGGGCATTTCCGCCGCGTACGCACTGGCCGAACGGGTGACCTCCGGCGGCGACGCCGAACTGGCGGACTACCTGGGCTTTTTGAAGTCGGGCGGCTCCGCTTACCCGATCGACCTCCTCCGCAACGCCGGGGTGGACATGGGTTCGCCAAAACCCGTCGAAACCGCGCTCGGCAAGTTCGCCGACCTGGTGGATCAGCTTGAAGCGCTGATGGGTTGAAGCTTCGCCCCCGGCCAAAAACGCGGACGGTCAAACAGTCCCGGTTCGACAATCCCTATACAACAGAGACCCGTCGTGCCGATTAAAAACCTTTCGTAAAGGAACTCAGATCTTGCGAAATTCCAATTCCACGAACCAACCCAACCGGCAGAACAAAAACCGTCCCCGGTCCGGGAAAAACAACGACCAGGGCAACCGTCAGCGTTCTCAAGGCCCCGCCCGCAACCGGCAGGCCACGGAAATGTGGATGGACTCGAAGACCCTGACCTCGCACATACCTCAGGCAAACCGGTCCAACCAGCAATCCAACGGACGCCGCAACGATTCCCAGAACAACGGCAACGGCCGTAATAAAAACCGCAACCAGAACGGTCCGCAGAAAAACCGCGCGGCGAACCCGAGACAGGACAATCAGAACCGGCCGCGCAACGACCGCAATCAATCCCGTCCGGCACAACAGACCGAGCCGCGCGCCAAAACCGCGCCGAGCAACGGCGATACCGCTTCGTCCGCTCCGTCGGGCAAACTGGTTGCGGGCATCGAACCGTTCGAACTGTTCTGCGCGTACCACCTGGGCATCACCCGCGAAAAGGGTTACAAGCCGTCCAACATCAACGAGGTCGCACGGCGCTTCAACACGGAACCGGCATCGGTCAAGCAGGCCCTGCAGGAATACGACATGGACCCGGGTTCTCTGCTCGATCGCGATTTCGACATGGCGCTGGCGCAGTTGGACATCCAGGTGGCTCCGGAGGGAGTGGACCGGAAGGAACTCGCCAAAAACATTTACGAGGATTTTCAGAACGCGCCGCGCGCCAAGCGGGACTGGAAAAAGCTGCTGGAAGAGGACAGGAAGGAAAACCAGAAGATTTTCAAGGATTGATTGGGAAGGTTTCCACCTTTTGGTTCGACGGTGCCCCTGCGTCCGCACCACCACTCCGTTTGAAACGCAGGGCCAGGTCCAGAATATCGTCCTCCAGCTTCATGGCCTTTCCGTTCGAACAATTCAAATCGTTCAATAAAATCGAAAACGCAAAGCGCTCTCCATCCATCGACTGAAAATACCCGGACAACGCACTGACGTGATTCAGTGTGCCCGTCTTCGCCCGGATTTTCTGCGCGTCCCGGATGCCGTTCATGCGGTCGATCACGCTGCCGTCGATGCCCATCACCCCCAGGGCGGCAATGAACTCCGGAAAGATGGCGAGGTCGCGGTACGCGTCCTCCAGCACCGCCACGATCTGATCCGGCGACACCATGTTCTGGCGCGACAGGCCCGATCCGTCCACCACGTTGTAACGGTCGCCATCGAATCCCAGGCTTCGCATGTACGCCTGCAACAGTTTCACACCGTTTTCCGTTGTCCCCGGTGCGCCGTACACATCCGCCGCCATCGTGCGAAGAATCTGCTCGGCGATGAAGTTGTTGCTGTATTTGTTGAGTCCGCGCAGGATGTCGGCCAGAGGAGGCGACTCGTGTTCGTAGAGAAGCCGCGCTCCATTCACCACGCGGCCGCGTTCCAGACCGCCTTCTACCGTCACCCCGGCCTGCTCGAGGTATTTGCGGAACACATGCAGGGTGTACCACTGGGGGTCGGTGACATTCAGGAAATATTTTTTGCGCGCCATGGTTTTCGGCAGGGTGCCGGTGACAATGATCTCATCGTACCCACGCCGCGGCAGCCGGTTGACGATCAACCGTTCGTGATCACGGCGGCTCTCTACTGTCCGGGCCGTGTTGTGGATGCGGATGTATTCGGTCCCCGGGTCCACCACCACGACCGGCGGTTCACCCGCCACAGGTGCCGGTTCCACGTACACGGTGACCGTGTTGAAGTTGAACGACAACGCTCCCATCGGCGCGAGGTACGCCTCCGGTCCGCGATAATTCGCCCACGTCGCCACGCGGTCCTGGTCCTCAAAAAAATGATTGTCGGCGATGAGGTTGCCTTCAATTTTCGTGATCGGCAGGTTGCGCAGCCCGTTCACCAGCACCCACATCTGTTCCGTCACCAGCCACGGATCGCCGAAGCCCTTGATGAACAGATCGCCTTTCAGCGTATCGCCTTCGATCCTGCCGTTGGTGTACAGCCGCGTGAAGAACCGGTAATCCGGACCAACGCGTTTCAGCGCCATGGCGGAAGTGATCATCTTCATGTTGGAAGCGGGCGTGAACAGCACGTTGCTGTTTTTGGCAAGCAGCGTCGTTTTGCGTTCGAGTGAATACACCTTCATGCCGATGCGCGTGGTGCCGTTGCAGTCGCGGTCCAATACCGATTCGATGTCCGACCACAACTGAACGGCCGCGGGATCGTCATCCAAAGGTTGCGCGGACACGGAAACCGTCCACGCCAGCGCCGCGAGGAATACCAACAATTGATTGATTTTAATCATTTTATTCAACATGGCCTTCAGATTTTACAAAGGACCCGCGGGCATTGCAATCTTTCATTGGCTTCCACCCGGGGCAACGCCCGGGAACAACGCGTTTTTCGCCGCCCGGTTGACCTCCGCCGCCGCATGCGGTAGTTTTAAACCCTCACCCGGAATACAATGCATCCCATAACAAGGTTAGGAGGAACATGAGCTACGATTTGGTTGGCATCGGCAATGCGCTGGTGGACATTGAAGTGCGCGTCAAGGACGATTTCATACAACAGCACAAGTTCACCAAAGGGGGAATGACCCTGACCTCGCTGGAGGACCAGAACAAACTGCTGCAGGAATTCGACGGCGCGGCGCACAAAATCTCTTCCGGCGGATCGGCCGCCAACACCGTGCACGGCATGCGCGTGCTCGGCGCCAACACGTATTACCTCGGCCGCGTGGCCGACGACCGCTACGGCAAACACTACACGGAGGACATGCAGTCCTGCGGCGTGGGCTTTCCGGGTCCGGACGGGGCGGACACGGGCACCGGCACCTGCCTCATCCTCGTTACGCCCGACAGCGAACGCACCATGCTCACCAACCTGGGCATCTCCTGCGAACTGCACCCGGACAACGTGGACGAGACCATCGTCAAGACCGCCAAAACCGTTTACATCGAAGGCTACCTGTGGACCGGCGAGGAAACCCGTGCGGCGGCGGTCAAGATGGCCGACATCGCGCGCAAGAACCGCATCCCCGTTGCCTTCACCCTGAGCGACGCGTTCGTCGCCAATTCCTTCAAGGAAGACCTGCTCGATTTCATCCGGTGGAAAACCGACATCCTGTTCTGCAACGACGTCGAGGCCAAGGCCATGGCCGATTCGGATGATGCCGAAAAAGCGTTCGACAAATTGAAGCACCTTGCGGGAACCGTCTTCATGACGCGCGGCAAGGACGGCTCCTGGGTGGGCAAGGACGGCGATGACACCATTGCCGTCAACGCGTTCACGGTGAAGGCGGTGGACACCACCGGCGCGGGCGACCTCTACGCTGCAGGCGCGCTGTACGGACTCAACCAGGGCCTCAGCCTCAAGGAGTCGGCCATCATCGGTTCCTACTGCGCGGCCCAGGTGGTGACGCATTTCGGAGCGCGCATGCCTGCGCACTCGCACACGGACATCGACAAAATCCTGAAAAGTTATTCGGAGTGAGACCGGAAAGGATATCAGGGTTGCGGGCCGGTTTTCGGTCCGCCGGCCGTATCCTCGGGGGGTGTTTGCGGAATGTATTTGGCCACCCAGGCCCGGCAGTGCTGCGGTGCCAGTTCGCGGAATCCTTTCAACCGGCCTCCCCAGTGCATGGCCAGCAGACGGTAACATTCGCGCGCCAGCAGGTCCTCCTTTTCGCGAAGCCGGTCGGCCTCGACCCGGATTGAAGTGCCCAGCCACGCGTCCTCGCCGAACACGCGCATGGCGGCAAACCGGAACGCACGGTAACCGTCTTCATAAAACTTGAGGGTGCGCTTCAGGTCGTCAGAGGAACCGGGCCGGTCGCCGTGCCCCGGCACGTAGGCGGTGAACTCCATCTGGCTCAGCCGTTCGAGCACCAGCACCCGGCGCTCGATGCCTTCGCCTTTCTCCAGGTGCGGCACCCAGTTGGGAATGGCCCGGTCCGGCAGCAACCCCACCTTGAGGTCGGACACGAGCACCAGCGTGTCGCCGTTGTCTTCGCCGCCGATGTGGTGCAATTCCAACGTCATAAACTCGGTTGCCAGCCGGTAATCGGTGCTGAAGCTCATATGCGGCAGGGGGACCTGTGCCGGGTTGTGCGCCTTCAGGCTGGCGGCGATGATCTCCTGCGCGATGACCGTCACCTTGTCGCCGAAGCGCGAGGCGTCACCGATGTGCCGCACGCTGTCCGTCGAATAGATAATCACCGTCACCGGGAGCTCCGTCACCTCACGCATGGCTTTTTTAATGAGTTCCGCCGCGCCGAAAAGGGGATCGGCCAGCACCACGCCGTCCGCCGTCACGGCAAACAGGGTGCAATCGGTGCCGTTGGAAAAAAAATACACGTCCTTGGCCAGCGGTTTCAGCAGGTAGCCTTTTTCCGGAAGCGTGACCGGTGCGCCCTCTTGTTGCGAAAACGCGGAAACGGATGGGATCAACGCGTGCAGGGGATGGTTTTCCTCTATAGCGCTTTTTTTAACGGCGGGTTTGGATGCACAGCCCCACCCCAAACCCGTAAGGAACAGAAACAAAAGAACGATCGCACGTCCGGCGAGATCCATTCGGCGGGGATTATACATTTTCGCGGGAATTTGATACACTGCTCGTGACTTTCTCCAAATACGAGGCGACTGTATACAAAGTATTGCAGGCATTCCGCCGCCTGGCAACCTAATTTGAGGAGGCCCCGATGGATCGACGACGCATTTCCCTTTTTGCTGGACTTGTGATGCTTATTGGACTGACCGCCTGCGGCACCGTGGGCCGCGACTTCGACAACTCGAACGTCGAAAACATCCACAACAACGTCACCACCAAATCCATGATCGAGGAATGGTTCGGTGAACCCCATTCCACCGGCCTGCAGAATGGGCTGATGATGTGGACGTATCAATACGACCGCTACAGCACGTTCGGCAAGGACTGCTCGAAGGAACTGGTCGTGCTGTTCGATGCGAACGAAAAAGTGAAAGCGTATCGCTACAGCACCAACATCGAAGAAGACAAGAAAGAATGACGCCCCCTCCCCCCGCCTTCCGGCGGGGCGGAACGCACCTTCCCTCATGACCCCTTTTTCGCTTTACGTGTTTGACTTCGACGGCACGCTCGTTGACACCAAGCTCGACATCGCCTATTCGGTCAACCTCGCCCTGCAGGAAATGGGACGCGAACCGTTGCCGAAAGAAGTCACCTTCGGCTACGTCGGCCGCGGCGTGCGCCACCTCATGACGCAGGCGCTGAACGGCGCCGGCGACGGCGACCTCGAACGCGCCGTCTCGCTGTTCATGAAGCATTACGAACAGCACCTGATGGACCAGACCGACTACTTTCCGCACTGCCGCGACATCCTTCAACACTATGCGGACAAACAGCTCGCCGTGGTGTCCAACAAACCGGAGAAATTTGTCGAGCGGATCCTGGTGGAGCTGAACAGCCGGGACGCTTTCCAGAGCGTTGTCGGCGGCGACTCGTTCGAGAACAAGAAACCGGACCCGATGGGCCTGCGCCACGTGATGCAGGTGGCGGGATTGAAACCGGAGGACGTGCTGATGGTGGGCGACAGCGAGGTGGACGTCGCCACCGCCCGAGCCGCAGGCGTGAAAGTGTGTGGCGTCACCTACGGCCACGCCACGCGGGAGGAAATGGCCTCCTACCACCCCGACTGGCTCATCGACGACATCCGCGAGATGAAAACGTTGTTTGAATAACGAGATTCCGCTTACCAGGTGGTAACGTAGATTTTCCTCTCAACTAATTACCCTGTTTTCTTTATAGGGAAAATTAGTTTCTCGCCCGTTGCTCCGCTCACAACCTGCCCCTGGGCATCCAACCTTTAACCTTTTGTATTCAAACCCTTTCCAATACAGTCGTTCTTGACTTTACGGTGGGTTGGGCCTAGAATTTCTGCTTCCATGAAATCCGAATCCGACGCCCCCCAATCCATCTACCTCATCGCCGTCTGCGGCACCGGGATGGCTTCGCTCGCGGGCCTGCTCAAAAAATCCGGCCACAGGGTGCTGGGCTCCGACGCCAACATCTACCCGCCGATGAGCACGCTGCTGGAACAGATGGGCATCGAGATTCGCCCCGGCTACCACGCGGACAACATCACAAACGACATCGACCTCGTTGTCATCGGCAACGCGGTCTCGAAGGACAACGCGGAAGTCGTCGCCGTCCAAAAAGCGGGCATCCCCTACATCTCCTTCCCGCAGGCCCTGGCGCGGTTCTTCCTGGAAGGACGCACGTCGCTCGTGGTCACCGGCACGCACGGCAAAACGACGACCACGGCGCTCCTCGCGTGGGTGTTCGAGGCGGCAGGACGCAAGCCGGGCTTCATGGTCGGCGGCTGGCACAAGAATTTCGACAGCAACCACCAGGTGCCGGAAGGCGACTTTTTCATCACCGAGGGCGACGAATACGACACGGCGTTCTTCGACAAGGGACCGAAGTTCCTGCACTACCGCCCGCACGGCGCGATACTGACCGGCATCGAGTTCGACCACGCGGACATCTACCGCGACCTCGACCACATCAAGGACGCCTTCCGCCGTTTCGTGGAAACCGTTGACCCGGAGGGCTTCCTTCTGGTGGAATGTTCCGATGGCAACGTCAAGGACGTGCTGGAGGGCGCGCGCTGCAAGGTGGAGACCTACGGCTTCTCCAAAGACGCGGACTGGCACATCGCTTCGTTCACCTGTAATGACGGCACCAGCGAGTTCGACCTGCACCATCAGGGACGTTACATCGCGCGGTTTTCCCTGCCGATGATCGGCTGGCACAACGTGCTCAACTGCGCGGCGGTGGTGGCGGTGGCGCACAACTCCGGAATTTCGGTGGAAGAGATCGCCTCGGCCCTGCCTTTCTTCAAAGGCATCAAGCGGCGGCAGGAGGTGATGGGCGAGGCGAACGGCGTGGTGGTGATCGACGATTTCGCGCACCACCCGACGGCGATCGACCTCACTCTCGACGCGGTGAAGGAAGCGTGGCCGGGGCGCACGCTGTGGGCGGTGTTCGAGCCGCGCTCAGCCACGTCCAAGCGCAACGTGTTTCAGTCGCGCTTTCCCGACAGCTTCCTGAAAGCGGACAGGACGGTGATCGCGGCCGTGCCTGCACCGGAAAAAATCAAGGACGATGAACGGCTGGACCCCGCCGCCGTCGCCGAGGCACTGCAGGCGCGCGGCAAAGAGGCCTGGCATATTGAAACGGTGGCGGATATCGTGGACCATATCGCGCAACACCACACGTCGAACGACGTCGTGCTGGTGATGTCGTCCGGCGGCTTCGACGGCATTCACCGGAAACTGCTCGACCGGCTGGGAGCACAATGAACACGCTTGGAAAACTGAAACTCGATCTGATGGGACGCGGCGTCGTGTTGCCTGAGGCAGTGCGCAGGGACGAACTCGTCGCCGCCTCGATGTACAAGGACCGTGGCCGCGACGAGCTGGCATTCCTGCTGTCGGAGGATTTCTTCGTGCGCGCGGCGGTACAAACGGAGGGCGCGGACAGCCCGACGCTTCATATCGAGAAAGACCGCTTCGTGCTCAGCCACGGCCCGAACGAAACCGGCGTGCGCCTCATCCCGCCACCGCAGTTTTTGCAGGTGGCCGATCCGGCGAAAAAACCGGTGGCGGCGAACATCCAGATGGACGGCTACTGCCTGAACCTGTTCCTGCGCGCCGACCCCAAAACCGAAAAGCTGAACATGCCGGAACGTGACATCATCGCCCTCATCCGTTCGGCGTTCGAGGAAGGCGTGGCCGACCTCGTGCAGTTGAACCTCGAGTTCTGCGAAAAGGAAGACCGCTGTCTGCACGCCATGACGCCGGTGATGAAAAGCATCAAGAAAAACTTCCGCACCTTCGTCGCCCTGCGCGGGTTCCTTCCGGACGACCTGGCGACCATCGACCACATGTACGCCGCCGGGGTGGACATCATGGTGTTCGCATTCACCGGGGCGGGTGCGTCGCAGGGAAAAGAACAACGCGCGCTGGAATATTCGACGGGCGTGTTCACGCCCGGTTCGGTGTTCATCGAGGTCGGGTTCGGGCACGGCGACCTGTCGGCGGTGCAGGACCAGATCTCCCAGCTGACGAAAATGGGCGTGATCCCTCTGCTCAAACTGCCGGAAGACGGCGTGCGCGATAAAGCCGAGTTCGAGCGCATCCACACGCTGGTAGAGCATCTCGCAAAGAGCGCGCAGAAGGATCGCCTCAACCTCAAATGGCTGTACCCGTCCGGGCGGATGGTGACGCCGCTCGACGCGCCGTTTTTCATGGAGCCGCCGGAGACCGCGCGGCTGGCCCTGCGGCCCGTGTACAAATCGCGCCTCGGCCGCACCGCGCTGGAAGGCTTCGCCGCCCTGCGCCGTAAATTGCGCGTCAAGAACATCAGCGATTCGTACGAGTCCGCCGGACTGTAAGTTCCTGTAAGGTTTCCTCCCCCGCTTCGACTCATCCTCACGCGGCCCCGATCCGGCCCTAATGGAGTTGATCCGCAAAATCCCTTTCTGTTAGGATTGCATTATGGAACTCGCACCGAAGGTCCCCATTCCAGAGCAGGCGCCGGTGATCGAAAAAGTCCCGGAAGTGCCGATGACGGGGCTCGAAACCCTGTGGCTCCAGATCGGCGGCACCCTGTGCAACCTCGCCTGCACGCACTGTTTCATCAGCTGTCACCCCAAAAACGACACCATCCCGTTCATGACGCTGGAACAGACGCGACTGCGGCTGGAGGAGTCGAAACGGCTCAACGTGCAGGATTACTACATCACCGGCGGCGAGGTGTTTCTGAACCCGGAGATCTTCGAAATCCTGGAAGCCATTCTCGAATACGGGCCGTGCACCATCCTCACCAACGGCCTGCTGTTGACGCCGAAACGCGTCGAGCGGCTGGCAGCCATTCAGGACAAGGCCGCGCACGTGATGCATTTCCGCGTCAGCCTCGACAGCCTCGATGAAAAGGAAAACGACGCCATCCGCGGCGAAAATTGTTTCCGCCTCGCGCTTCAGGGCATGGCCAACCTGTCGAAAGCGGGTTTTTCGACTCATCTGACGATGGTCCGCAGCTGGGACGACGAGGAAGACCCCGTCTGGGAGGAAAAAGCGCTCGCTTTCATGAAAGAGCACCACGTTCCCGACCCGCAGGTGAAGTTTCTTCCCGGCTTCCTGATGGGCGAACTGGCGCGAACGGAACGCGGTTATCACGAAAACGAACGCGTTACCGAAAAATGTTTCGAAAACTACCCCATCACCAGCCTGCAATGTTCGTCGTCGCGCATGGCCACTTCCCAGGGTGTGTACGTATGCCCGATCCTCGTTGAAGAACCGTCTGCGAAAATGGGCGACACGCTGGAGGAAACGATGCGCCCGTTTCCGCTGGATCATCCCGCGTGCTACACCTGCCGGATTTCCGGCATGACCTGCAAAAGCTGACCCTTCCTTATACAGCCTGTTTCGCGTTCCCATTTCCGGTTGAGTCCCCCCGGACCGCGTGCTAGCATGGATTCATTCCAGAATGCCACGCCCCAACGGGCGTCCGGCTCGCATGCATACCGGATTTTCATCCATAATAAGGAAAGCACCATGGCATTGGCCCACTCTACGATGGTTCCGCTGGGAACCCAGGCTCCCGACTTTTCCCTGCCCGGCACCGACGGCAAAACTTACTCGCTGGACAGTTTTAAAGACATCGAAGTGCTGGTGATCATTTTCATGTGCAACCACTGTCCGTACGTGAAAGCGGTGCTGCCGCGCCTCATCGACCTGCAGAACCAATTCGCAGACAAGAGCGTGCAGATCATCGGCATCAATTCGAACGATGCGGTGAAGTACCCGGACGACTCCATGGAAAACATGAAGAAGATCGCGAAGGAAAAGAACATCCCGTTTCCATACCTGTTCGACGAGACCCAGGCCGTGGCGAAAACGTACGACGCCGTGTGCACACCGGACATTTACGTTTTCGGTCCGGAACGGAAACTCCTGTACCGCGGCCGCATCGACGACAACTGGGAGCATCCGGAACAGGTCACACGGCGCGACCTGGAAGACGCCATCAACGCCATCCTCGATGGTCAGCCCATGCTGGAGGAACAGATTCCTTCGATGGGATGCTCCATCAAATGGAAATGAACGGATAACGAAATAAACTTATGAGACTGTCCCGCAAATGGTTCGTGGCCCTCGTCGCAGTGGTCCTGTTTTTCCTGCTGTTCACCGAAAAGCTGGTTTCCTTTTATATCGACCTCGTCTGGTTCGAAAAATATGGATTGTTGTCCGTTATCTGGACCATCCTCGGCTCGCAGTTCGGCTTCGGCTTCCTGTTCGGCGGACTGTTCCTGTTGGTGACGTTCGGCATTCTGCGCCGCGTGTACCAGAAAACGTCGCACCTGCCGGTGATCCTCGCCGACCAGACCCGCCGCGACATGCCGTTCCTGGAGATGGTCGCCGACAACCTGAAACCGCTGGTCCTGCTGTTGCCCCTGATCTTCAGCGTGTTCATCGGCCTTATTGCGGCGGAACGCTGGGACGTGATTCTTAAATTCTTCAATCACGTTCGTTTTGACGAAGCCGACCCGATTTTTAATAAAGATTATTCGTTCTACATATTCGTTCTGCCGTTCCTGGAAATGGTCAAGGGCTGGCTGTGGGCGGGACTGGCGTTGATCGGTTTCGGCGTCTCGCTCATTTACTTTTTCAAACAATATATTTTCCTGTCGCCGAAAGGCTTCGCCACCCTGCCGGAAGCGCGCCGGACTCTGTCGTTGCTGGCCGCCTTTGCGTTCCTGAACCTGGCCTTCGACATGTACCTGCGTCGCTACGGATTGCTGATCCAGTCCAATTCGCAGGTGGTGGCGGGCATCAGTTATGTCGATGACTGGGGCCGCCTCCCGGCGTACAACCTGCTCATCGTTCTGTCTTTCGTCGGCACGGCGCTCAGCATCTTCAACATCAACCGGGAAAACCTGCGCCGCATCTTCATCTGGGCCGGCGCGGTGGTGGTGATCTATGCCGTCGGCAACGTGTATCCCGGCCTGTTGACGCGGTTCGTCGTCGCACCCAACGAACTGGAAAAAGAAACGCCGTATATCGAGCACACCATCGCCGGCACCAACCGCGGTTTCGATTTGAAAGGCGTGGAAGAAAACGTGCTCACCGGCGCCAACACGCTGGACGCCGAAGCCGTCCGCAAAAACGATCTGACCATCGAGAACATCCGGTTGTGGGACCAGGCCCCCCTGCTGGACACGCTGGGCCAGATTCAAGAGATCCGCACCTACTACCAGTTTAAATCGGTGGATAACGACCGTTACATCCTGGACGGCAAATACCAGCAGACCCTGCTGTCGCCGCGCGAGCTGGATTCCACCAGCCTGCCCAACCGCACATGGATCAACGAGCACCTGACCTTCACCCACGGCTACGGCCTGTCATTAAGCCCCGTCAACCAGATGACGCCGGAAGGCTTGCCGGTCCTGCACATCAAGGACATTCCGCCGCAGTCTTCGATCAACTTGCAGGTCACACAGCCGGAAATCTATTACGGAGAGATGACGAATGACTACGTGTTCGTCAACACCGGAACCGAGGAGTTCGACTACCCCAAAGGCGAAAAGAACGTTTACAAAAACTATGAAGGCAAGGGCGGCATTGCGGTCAACTCCTTCCTGCGCAAAGTGATGCTGGCGACCCGTTTCAAAACCACCAAGATCCTGTTCTCGAACGACATCTCCAACGAAAGCCATGTGCTGATGTACCGCAACATCACCGAGCGCGTGCAAACGGTCGCGCCGTTTCTCAAGCTGGACCGGGACCCGTACCTTGTGATCACCGACGCCGGCCGGCTGAAGTGGATCTACGACGCCTACACCACGAGCGACAAGTTTCCCTACTCGCAGTCGATCCGCGATCCGGAAGTCATCCGCGGCGTCGCCAATTACATCCGCAATTCCGTCAAGATCGTCATCGACGCCTACGACGGCGACATGACCTTTTACATCACGGAACCGGACGACCCCATCATCGCCACCTACGCAAAGCTGTTCCCGGCCATGTTCGAGCCGCTGGAGAAAATGCCGGACGACCTGCGCAAGCACATCCGCTACCCGGCGGACCTGTTCTCCATCCAGGCGTTCGTGTACGGCACCTATCACATGGAAACGCCGCAGGTGTTCTACAACAAGGAAGACCAGTGGCAGATTCCCGTGATCGACGGCACGCTGATGCAGCCCTACTACACCATCATGAAACTGCCGAAAAAGGACAAGGAGGAGTACATCCTGATGCTGCCCTTCACCCCGCGCAACAAGGAAAACCTGTCGGCGTGGATGGTGGCGCGCAGTGACGGCGCGCACTACGGTAAGATGGCAGCGTACACGTTTCCAAAGCAGAAGCTGGTGTACGGGCCGTCGCAGGTCGTGGCGCGCATCAACCAGGACGCGGTGATCTCCCGCCAGATTTCATTGTGGGATCAGCGTGGGTCCAACGTCATCCAGGGCAACCTGCTGGTCATCCCCGTGGATGAATCGTTGATCTACGTGCGCCCGCTGTACCTGAAGGCGGAAGGGGGCAAGATTCCGGAACTGAAACGCGTGATCGTGAGCTATCTGGACCAGGTCGCCATGGAACCCACTCTCCAGCAGGCCCTGGCGAAAATTTTTCCGGGCCTCAGCACCCAGGATCTGCCGGATACGATCATCGACGAAAGCGGTGAGAAAAAAGGTGTGATGGCCCGCGCCAAGGTCGAGGCCAAAACCGAAACCGAACAGACCCTGGCGGCGCCCACGGGCAGTATCGTGCTCAAGAAGTCGGACTACCTGAAGATCAAGGAACACTACCAGCGCGCCCTGCGCTCGCAGAACCTTCTCGACAATGCGTTTTCGGGCTACAAGGAAGACCTGAAGGATTTGGGGACCCTGCTTGAAAACGCAGAGGTGATGGAGCCATCCGTGGAGAAGAAAAAGAAGGAAGCCACCGCTCCGCCGACTGAAACGTCCTCTCCCTGACGGGGGCCTGACCCGGAGGGGTCACACGTCCGGCGTTTCGCTCCCGAACAGTTGCAGTTGCACCGGTTGATGGCCGCGGCCGTCGATGTCCACCGGGTACTGCCCATCAAAACACGCCGAGCAGAACTTACCACTGTCCTCGTCCATCACCTTCAGCATGTTTTCCAGGTGCAGGTATTCCAGTGAATCCGCCGTGATGAAGTTACGCGTTTCCTCCAGCGTGTGGCGGGAAGCGATCAGTTCGTCCCGGTTGGGCGTATCGATGCCATAAAAACAGGGGAACAGGGTCGGCGGTGAACTGATGCGTACGTGCACCTCCTTCGCTCCGGCATCGCGCACCATCTTCACGATCTTGCGGCTGGTGGTGCCGCGCACGATGGAATCGTCGATGATGATCACCCGCTTTCCCGATATCAGTTTCTTCACCGCGTTCAGTTTCACCTTCACGCCGAAGTGACGTATGGGAGACTGCGGTTCGATGAACGTGCGCCCGACGTAGTGATTGCGGATGAGCGCCATTTCGAACGGAATGCCGGATTCTTCCGAGTAGCCGAGCGCGGAGAGATTCCCCGAGTCCGGCACCGGCACCACGATGTCCGCATCCACCGGAGACTGGTTCGCCAGAGCTTTTCCCATGCGCTTGCGCACCGAATAGGTGTACTCGCCGAAAATCAGACTGTCCGGCCGGGCAAAATAGATGTGTTCGAAAATACACCGCCGCGTCTCCTTCCGCTGGAACGGGAAAAAGGACTGCAACCCGTCTTCGTTGAGGAGAATGACTTCACCCGGCTGGACCTCCCGCAGGTATTCCGCTTCTATGAGGTCCATGACACAGGATTCCGATGCCACGATGTACGCGCCATCGAGCATGCCCAGGCACAGCGGGCGGAACCCGTGCGGATCGCGGGCCACGACAACTTCGTGTTCGGTCATCAGCGCCAGCGAATACGCCCCCTGCACTCCCGCCAGCGCCTCGATCACACGGTTGACGAAAAGTTCCTGGTGGCTGTGTGCGATGAGGTGGACGATCACCTCGCTGTCGTTGCTGGACTGGAAGATCGCGCCTTCATCGACCAGCGCTTCGCGGATCTGGTCGGCGTTCACCAGGTTGCCGTTGTGGGCAAGCGCCATCGATCCTTTGGCGTAGTTGATGAGGCAGGGCTGGGCGTTGACGATCTGGCTCACGCCCGCGGTGGAATAACGGTTGTGGCCGATAGCGATGTTGCCGGGAAGTTTTTTTATGCGCTGGGAGGTGAAGATGTCCGCCACCAGGCCCATGCCCAGTTCGACGTACATCTTGCCGCGGTCGCTGGTGGCAATGCCCGCGCTCTCCTGCCCCCGGTGCTGAAGGGCATAGAGACCGAGGTAAACGAGGTTGGCCGCTTCGGGGTGACCGTACACAGCCACCACGCCGCATTCCTCGTGAAATTTGTCGTTAGCGGGAAACTCGACTGGCATAACCGCTCAAAGAATGTTTCCAGATATCCGCGAGCGTCTCCACATCTTCCTGGATGTAGGGCTCGTTATTGATGCTGAACCGGAACGCCGACCCGCCGACCGTGCCCAGCATTTGAAAGGCCACGCCCGCCTTCTCCGCGTCGGATTGCAGGCGCTCCAGACTTTCCTCTTTAAAGGAAACCAGAATGCGCGACTGCGACTCGGCGAAGGCCACTGCGTCCGGTCTCAACGTGGATTCCATTTCCACCACCGCACCCAGCGGTTCCGGTCCGGAGAAGCACGACTCCGCCAGCGCCACCGCCAGCCCGCCTTCGGAGCAGTCGTGCGCCGAGGCGATGAGGCCGTTCCGGATCCAGTCGCGGCATACCTGCTGGACGTCCATTTCTTCCCTGGGATTCAATACAGGAGGTTTGCCCTGGCACCGGTTGAAAATGCGTTTCAGGTATTCGCTGCCGCCCAGTTCTTCCAGCGTCAGGCCCAACAGGCCGATCTTGTGCCCCGGCCGTTTGAACCACTGGGTCATGTGCCGGGACCGGTCCTCCAGCAACCCCACCACCGCCACGGTGGGTGTCGGAAATATCGCTTCGCCTTTAGTTTCATTATAGAGACTGACATTCCCACTGACCACAGGAATGTTGAAAAACCGGCAGAAATCCCCAAGACCCTGTACTGCCTGCTGGAACTGCCACATGATCTCGGGGTTCTCCGGGTTGCCGAAGTTGAGGCAGTTGGTGACGCCAATGGGCTCCGCCCCGGAGCAGGCCAGGTTGCGGCAACCCTCGGCCACCGCGATCTGCGCTCCTTGAAAGGGGTCGAGGTAACAGTAACGGCTGTTGCAGTCCACAGAGATGGCCAATGCCTTGTCGGAGTCCGGCACACGCAGAACGGCGGCGTCCGACCCCGGCAGAACCAGCGTGTTCAAACCCACCATGTGGTCGTACTGGTCGAACACGATTTCCTTGCTCGCAATGGTCGGGCTGGCCAGCAGTTTTTTGAGTGCGTCGCCGCCGGGGGCCACCACCTCGATCTCGTTCAGGTCCAGGTGCTGGACGGCGTCGATGTATTTGGGTTTGCGGGTGGGGCGGTGCGTCTCCGTGGCGCCGTGCACCACGACCTCGATGGGCAGGTCCACCACCACCTCGCCGCCGAAGCGGATGCGCATGTGGCGGTCGTCGGTGACACGCCCGATGACGGCGGCGTCGAGGTCCCACTTGCGGAAAATCTCCAGCGCTTCTTCCTCGTGGCCGCTTTTGATGACGAACACCATGCGTTCCTGCGATTCGGACAGCATGATCTCGTAGGCGTTCATGCCCTCCTCGCGCATCGGCACCGCGTCGAGGTCCAGCTCCACGCCGCTGTCGGCACGCTCGGCCATCTCGAACGACGACGACGTGAGCCCCGCCGCGCCCATGTCCTGCACGCCCACCACCCAGTCCTTCTGCATGATCTCAAGACAGGCTTCGAGCAGAAGCTTTTCCATGAACGGATCGCCCACCTGCACGGTCGGGCGTTTTTCTTCAGTCGAGTCGTCGAACTCCGCCGACGACATCACCGCACCGTGAATGCCGTCGCGCCCGGTTTTCGAGCCGACGTACACAATGGCGTTGCCGACGCCGGAAGCGTTGCCCAGAAAAATTTTATCGGCCCGTGCCAGCCCCAGGCAGAACACGTTCACCAGGATGTTGCCGTCGTAGCAGTCGTCGAAGTAGATGTCGCCGCCGACGGTGGGCACGCCGATGCAGTTGCCGTAACCGGCGATGCCTTTAACCACCCCGTGGAACAGGTAGCGCATTTT
This sequence comes from Nitrospina sp. 32_T5, assembly GCF_052156635.1. Taxonomy (NCBI): domain Bacteria; kingdom Pseudomonadati; phylum Nitrospinota; class Nitrospinia; order Nitrospinales; family Nitrospinaceae; genus Nitrospina; species Nitrospina sp. 32_T5. The sequence continues at coordinate 141,985 of NZ_JBQKUO010000003.1, forward strand.
GGGATTGTCCGGGTTGCCGAAGCGCAATGAGTCGAGAAGCGCGATGGGACGCGCGCCCATGGTGAAGATGTCGCGCAAAATGCCGCCGACGCCCGTCGCCGCGCCCTGGTACGGTTCGATGAACGACGGGTGATTGTGGCTTTCGATCTTGAACACCGCCGCCAGCCCGTCGCCGATGTCCACCACGCCCGCGTTCTCGCCCGGTCCCTGCAAAACGCGCGGGCCTTCGGTGGGCAGGGTTTTCAGGTGCGGCTTGGAGCTTTTGTAACTGCAATGCTCGCTCCACATGGCGGAGAAGATGCCGAGTTCGACGAGATTCGGCTTGCGTCCGAGCAGGTCGCAGATGCGGTCGTATTCCACGCGGGTGAGCCCGTGCTGGGCGGCCTGTTCGGCGGTGATGAGCGATGGCGCACTCATGCCCGCACCCCGGTTTTATGGAACAGCGAATCGAACAGCTTCTGACCGTCGATCTGTGGCCATACCGGATCGGCACAGCGCTCCGGATGCGGCATCATGCCCAGCACATTGCCCGCGTCGTTGACGATGCCCGCGATGTTGGCGAGCGAGCCGTTGGGATTGGCTTCCCCGGTGACGTTGCCCTTTGGGTCGCAGTAACGGAAAACGACGCGTCCGGTGTCTTCCAGCTGTTTCATCGTGTCGGCATCGGCAAAATAACTGCCCTGCGCGTGGGCGATGGGGATGTTCAACACTTCACCGGATTCGCAGGCGCGGGTGAAGGGGGTGTCGACGTTTTCCACCTTCAGGTACACGTAGCGGCATATGTAATTCTGTGTTCTGTTGTCGAGAAGCGCGCCGGGGAGCAGTCCCGCTTCCACCAGGATCTGGAAGCCGTTGCAGATGCCCCACAGCAGGCCGCCCCTGTTGGCGTGTGCGACCACGGCTTTCATGATCGGCGAGAAGCGCGCGATCGATCCGGCGCGCAGGTAGTCGCCGTAGGAAAACCCGCCGGGCAGGACCACCAGGTCGAACCCGTCGAGCGACGTGTCCTTGTGCCAGACCATCCTTGTGTCCGCGCCATAGACGTTTTTCAGGATGTGGACGCAGTCGCGGTCGCAGTTGGAGCCGGGAAATGTGACGACGCCGCACTTCATGATTCGATCACCGGACGGTCAGTTCTGAGGTTCGAGGGTGAAGCGGTAGGATTCGATGACGGTGTTGGCCAGCAGTTTTTCGCACATGTCACGCACGCGCGCTTCGGCCTCCGCCGCCTCGACGCCCTCGAGCTCGATTTCCATGTAACGGCCCAGATGCACGTCCCGCACCTCGTTGTAGCCGAGATCGTTGAGGGCGTGGTGCACGGCCTTGCCCTGCGGATCGAGGACGCCTTGCTTCAGGGTGACGTGGATTTTTGCGAGCATGTATGGGTGTTCGGGACCGCGCAGCGTGGCCTGAGCCGCGAGCCGGGTCCGGGTTGAGAGTCGATTCGGGCGAACCGGGAAGGCACCGTCCAACAGGGCGAAAACCAACGCCCCCCGCCTTGAATTCGCGGCAAGATTAGCACAGAACCCCGCCGAATTCATCCGACTTTTCTTGCTCCCGCGCACGTTCCGGTTAATCCTCTATATTTCATAAATTTTCCGCCGTTGATTTTGCAACTTTATTTAGTTCGCGGGATTTGTTATTTTGCTTGCCATGAAGAATCGCTGGAACGATAAAGAGGCGCAGGCGGCCATCGAGCGCTGGTCCGACGTGAATGAGGACATCGCCCTCCGCGTGTACACCTCGCGGCTGATCGGCGCGGACACGGAACTGGTCCTGCACGGCGGCGGCAACACCTCGGTCAAATCGCGCGTCAAAGACCGCTTCGGCGAGGACATCGACGTGCTGTTCGTCAAGGGCAGCGGCTGGGACCTGGACTCGCTGGAACCGCCGGGCCTGCCGGGGGTGAAGCTGGGCCCCATCCAGAAACTGCTGCAGTTGGACGGTTTGTCGGACGAGGCGATGGTCAACGACCAGCGGACAAACCTGCTCGACGCCTCGGCGCCGAACCCGTCGGTCGAAACCCTCCTCCACGCGTTTTTGCCGCACAAGTTCGTCGATCATTCCCACGCCGACGCTATCCTCGTTATCGCCAACCAGCCGGACTCGGTCGAAATCTGCAAGGAAATTTACGGCGACGAACTGGGCGTGGTGGATTACATCATGCCGGGATTCGATCTGGCCAGGGCCGCGGCGGAGGCCTACGAGAAAAACCCGAGTGTGAAGGGGCTGGTGCTCATCAACCACGGACTGTTCACCTTTGCCGAGACGGCGAAGGAAAGCTACGACTACCACATCGACGCCGTGACGAAGGCGGAAGAATACATCGCCAGACACCCGGTCAAAAAACTCACGCCGCAGGCGGTATCGATCGGCTCCAGGAGCCCGGACGAGATCTTCCGCCGCATCGCCCCCGCCCTGCGCGGCATTTACGAAAAGGAATCGGGCGTGCCGTGGCTGGTGCACCACCGGCAAAGCGAGACGGCATACCATTTTGCCAGCAGTGAGGAAAGCCTGACCTGGTCGCAGATCGGCACCGCCACGCCGGACCACGTCATCCGCACCAAGCAGAAACCGCTGTTGCTGAACCTGAAAAACCTGGACGACGCGGATGCGTTGTGGAAGGAGCTCACCGGGGCGATCCAAAAGTACAAAGACGCCTACCACGCCTACTTCAAGAAAAACTGCGAAGCCAAGGGTATCGAGAGAAAAGAACTCGACCGCCTGCCGCGGGTGATCCTGGTGGCGGGGCTGGGGCTGGTCACCATCGGCAAGAACGCAAAAGAGACACGCATCGCCGCAGACATCTACGAACACACGATCGACATCATCCACCAGGCGTTCAACGTCGGGACCTACCAGCCGCTCTCCGATTTTGACCTGTTCGACATGGAATACTGGTCGCTGGAGCAGGCCAAGCTGGGCAAGGCCAAGCCACCTTTGTTGAACGGCAGGGTGGTGTATGTGACGGGGGCGGCGTCGGGAATCGGACGCGCCACGGCAGAGTTGTTCGCCGAGCAGGGCGCGAACGTGTTCATGACCGACATCAATCCCAACCAATTGGCCGAAGCCGCCGAGGAAATCAAGAAAACAACGAAGGCGAACCTGCTGGCGCGGGTGGTGGACGTAACGGATGAAAAAGCCGTGCGCGAATCGTTCGAGCAGGTGGTGCAGCACTTCGGCGGCCTCGACATCCTGATCTCCAACGCCGGCAACGCGGTGCAGGGTCCCATCGGCGAGGTGGACAGCGCGACGTTGAGGCAGAGTTTCGAGCTCAATTTCTTCGCACACCAGTCGCTGGCGTCACAGACGGTGCGCCTGTTCAAGACGCAACGCACCGGCGGGGTGTTGCTGTTCAACGCGTCGAAAGCGGCGTTCAATCCGGGAAGGAACTTCGGCCCCTACGCCCTGCCGAAAGCCGGGGTCGTGGCGCTCACCAAGCAGTACGCCCTCGATTACGGCGCCGACGGCATTCGCTCCAACGCGGTCAACGCCGACCGCATCCGCACCGGCATTTTTCCACCGGATTTCGTGAAAGAACGCGCCGCCGCCCGCGGTTTGAGTGCCGACGAATATTTTCAGGACAACCTGCTCAAGCGCGAAGTGACCGGACGCGACGTGGCCGAGGCGTTCCTCGATCTTGCGCTGGCCGAAAAGACCACCGGCAGCATCGTCACCGTCGACGGCGGCAACATCGCCGCCTCCCCCCGCTGACGTTTCCCTTACCTTTTCTATTTTCTTCGATTCAAATGCGCCAGCCGTGCGCGTGGAAGAGCTTCATGAGTGCGGGCAGCAGCGTGATCGACGTGATCATGCAACTGCCGACGCCGAGGCTCAATACCTGCCCGACGCTGTACACGCCCTGGTGTTCCGCCACCATGAGGCTGCCGAAACCGATGATGGTGGTGAGGGATGTCAGCACCACCGACATGCCGGTGCTTTTGGAGATGACGTTGCCGCCCTGGTCCGGCGTCTCCCGGTAGCGGTGCACGATGTGCACGCCGTCCACCACGCCGATACCCAAGATGAGCGGCAGGATGACGAGGTTGGCCATGTTGAAGTTGACATTGTAGAGCACCATCAAGCCCAGTGTCAGCACCGCCCCCGCCAGGGTCGGCACCAGAACCAGCATTGTGGTATTGAGGTTGCGCAGGGAAAGGAGCAGGTAGAGAAAAATCGCCCCCAGTGCGTAAATGCCACCACGGACATAGCCGTCGATCATCAAGCGGCTCGACTCATACATGTGCACGGCGTTGCCGGTGACGTCGGGATCGATCCGCCGCATCTCGGCGAGAAACGTTTCCATCTCCTCCCGCTCCCAGATATTGATCGAGGGGTACACCAGCGTCAGGTAGCGTCCGTCGTCACTGATGAAACGGTTTTTGAGGTCGCGCGGCAGATCGTCGATCTTCACCTCCGACGGATGCGCCGCGGCCTTGAGATCGGCAATGCGTTCCCGGTAATCCACGAACAGCGTTTCCGAAAACGCGGAAAGGCGTTCGGTCGCAGTCGCGGGGTCCGTACTGTCGAGGTCCTGTTGAAACCGCGCCACCCATTCCGACGCCTCTGCCACCTCGTCCGTCGGCCCTTTCTTTTCCTTCTTGCGCAGTTTGAACCGGATCTTTTTCATCGTTGCCAAAAGTGCATCGAGCGAAAACGACTCGTCGGAAACCGCCACACGGTATCCATCGATCTCGGTTGCGTAGTCGGCGATGAGTTCCATTTTTTCCTGCTGGCTCTCCGGTACCGCTTCAAACAGGCCCTCGACCTTGCCGACGCTGGTCATGGTTTTCAGCCGCTCGTATTTCGCCTGGGCTTCTTCGCGGGTTTTGGAGATGAACGCCGCATTCCACGACGCGCGCTGGGCGTTATCGAGGATTTTCATTTCATAGCGCACGGCCTCGATGCCTTCCGCCTGCATGTTGAGCAGGTTGTAATCGAAACGCAGGGACTGAGACGCCCACGCCGATACCAGCAGGACCGCAAGCGACCCGAAGATGATCAGGTAATAGTGCGCGTAAAAACGTTCCATGAGATTTTCGCGCAGGTCCACGTAGCGGCGCTTGACGTATTTCGGTTTCAGCCAGCGTTCCTCCAGTGAGATGCACGCGGGAAACGTGAGCACCATGGCCAGGAAACAGAGCAGGATACCCCCGGCAGCGATGACGCCCAGCTCCGCGATGCCGATGAAATCGGTGAACGCCATGGCGCCAAATGCGATTGCCGTGGTGATGGCGCCTGCAAGATTCCCCCGTCCCGTCTTCTGCAAGGTCTCGCGCATGGCGGAAAACGAATCGAGTCCATTCCGCCGCTCTTCGCGGTAGCGTCCGAGGATGTGGATGCCGAAGTCGATGCCGAGCCCGATGAGGATGGTGGTGAACACCACCGACATGATGTTGAGGTGGCCGACCGAAAGGGTGGTGTAGCCCATCGACCACGCCAGCCCCAGAACGAGGCTGAACACGGCGAGGATGGGTTTCCGCACTTCGCGGTAACAGAGGATGAACAGGATGGCGACCCCTGCCAGGGCGATTTCCGAAGCCTCCTGCGCATCGGTCATGGTGGTGTGCATTTCGTCCGATGCGATCACCTCACCCCCGGTCAACCCCACCTGCACCTCCGGGAAATCCGGCTTCACCTCCCGGATCATGCTGCGGATGAGCTCGATGGAATTTTTCGATCCGGAAAAGTCGCCTTCCGTTTCCACCGGGTTGAGGAGCACAAACAGCAGTCGGCCGTCGTCACTGACGAGGTACCCGTCCTTTTCCAGCGGATTCTCGTCGTCCTGCAAAAACGAACTCCACGGAGAGCGGTATTCCGCATTCGGGTCTTTGAGATGCGCCCTCATCTGCTTGACCAGCGCAATGAGCATATTGAGGTCGGCGGTGTCGTCTTTTTCCTCTCCGCCGCCGGTGCCAAGGAAATCCGTCATGAGAGACCCCACCATGCCGGCGCTGATTTCGCGGTTGATGCTTTCGAGCAGGGTGTTGAGCCCCGGCGACCGGTTGACACTGGAAAGGAAATCATGATGCGACTCCAGCTTGCCGCCCAGTTCGCGGATTTCGTCCGGTTCCAGGTAAAGCAGGGCCTTGTCGCGAAAATAACCGGTGTCGATCCTGTAATAAATTTCCGAGAACAGTTCCTGCCGAGTTTGCAGGCGGGACACCAGGGCTTCGGCGAAGCGGCGCATCGGTTCAGGCCGGTTGCCCTCGACCACCACGATCATGCCGTCGAAATCTTCAAACGCTTTGCGGTAATCCTGGAAGAGCTGGTGGAATTTCTGCGACGGGGAGATCAGGTCCTGCCGGCTGGTGTTGAACGTGAGGTGGTGCGCCGTGTACCAGAAACTGAGGCATGCGAGGAGCAGCGATGCCGCAAGCACCCAAAGCGAATGGCGATAGGCCAGCACCTCCAGTGCATTGAAGGCACGATCGATCGGGCTGGTTTTGGAAGGGATCGGGTTGTGGCCGGGATGGCGGTCGCTCATGGTCACCAGGGGTTGAGGGAACCGGGCGCGCGCGGCGCCCCACCCTGCACGGGTGAGAAGGCAAGATTATAAGCGATCCCGGCCGGAAGAAAAAGGTTTGCCGGGCCGGAACCCGCTCTAGAACGTGAACCCGATGGTGAAGACGTGGGCGTTCAGGCCGACGTTCGGTTCCTTGATGTCGGAGTTGGACAGGTGCCAGAAATGGTAGTTGAAACTCACCGCCCTGCCGTTTTCGAAAAAGTATTCGATACCGCCACCCGTATTCAGCACAAATTCGAAAGGCGTGCTGATCTCATTGGCCCCGTGCTGGAAGTCGCCGACGGAGACCCCCGCCCCGCCAAAGACGAAGGGAACCCAGCGGCGGTGAGGATTGAGGAATTTGTATTCCACCTGAATCGGCACCAGCGCCACGACGAAATTGGGGGCGTCGTCCGTTTTGACGCTATTGAATTCCGGGTCGGTGACGTTCGCCACCACGCCACCTTCGACGACCCAGTACAGGGCACCCTGGTAAGCCCCTTCCCCCACCACTCCGGTCAGGTTGTATTTCCATTTTGGGAAAAAATAAACGAACTCGATATCCGTGCGGTCGCCCAAGGAGGGGGGTGGAGGCGGCAGATCGAAAGTGAAGCCGTACCCGATTTCAAATCCCCACAGGGTCTGCCCCTGGTGAAACTGTGCCATGAATCCCGGGATGACCGGGTCCGGGGACTGTCCCAGTACCACCTTGGAAAAGTATTTGACGGGCGAACTCTGGGCAAAAGGGGTTTCCGATTCCACGCTGGGCGAGGAAAAGTCCGTTGAAAAGTAGGAACCCTCAGCGCCCACCGGAGAAGGCAGCCCCATCCAAAGCACAAACACAAACAACCCCAAAAACCTGAGACCCTGTTTCATACCACTCGTCGAAGAAAAAGGTGAAAAAGATGCGATTTTACCACAGTGCCGCGCTAACCGTTGGTTTTTAAACCTTTTTTTAGTCGCAAAACAAGCCATTCCTTACAGATGAATTGAAACCCGTTCCCGGAAACCGTTCCCAACCGGCACCCCTCCCACGTTGATCCCGGCAATTGACCTAAAACCGCCCCCGCGTGGTTCCCATTCCCGGGCAAGGGTGATAGAATCGGAAATTCCACGCCGGTTTTCGCACCACCGGCGTGGATCGATCGATTCCGGTACCCGGATATGACTTGAGAATCCGGGTTGCAGTGGACTCCGGGACGGGAATTAATGAACCGTTTTCCGTTTCCCCGGCATCTTAAATTTCAAAGGGCGAGACCCCTTTGGGATGGATCACGAGCCGCTGCTGAATCCGTAAGGAATCCCCCAACGCGCACATCCCAGGGTGTCTACGCATGCCGACGCAGGAAGAAAAAGAGCAGGACGATCTGCTGGTCCGGGACCTGAAGGCGGGCAGTCACGAGGCGTTTGAAAAAATCGTTGAGTCCTATCAGCGAAAAATCTACGCCCTCGCATTCAACATGACGCGCAACCAGATGGATGCCCAGGACATCACGCAGGAAGTGCTCCTCAGCATATACAAAAAGATCGATACGTTTCAGGGCAAGTCCGCATTTTCCAGCTGGGTTTACCGGATCACCCTGAACGCGACATACATGAAGCTCCGCAACAAGAAAAAAGAGCAGTATGTTCCTCTGGATGACATCCTGCCCGCTTTCAATGGAACGGGGTTTCAGACCGAAAAATTGATGGACTGGTCGGATTCGACCGAATCCCTGCTGTTCTCCAACGAAACGCGGGAGATCATCGGCAAGGCTGTCGATCAATTGCCGGAAAAAGAGAAGGTGGTGTTCATTCTGCGGGATGTGGAAGGACTCTCCACCGAAAAGGTGAGCGAGATTCTGGACCTGACCATTGCAGCGGTCAAATCGCGACTGCATCGGGCGCGGCTCTTTTTGCGTAAGAAATTGTCTCACTATTTTGAAGAATACCAAGCGCAGGGGGAAAAGAAGAAATGATCTGCTGTAAGGAATGCATCGATTTGCTGTACGACTACCTGGAAGGGGCGCTGAGTGAAGAGACTGCAAGCGCACTGGAAGAACACTTTCAGGACTGCCCTCCCTGCATCTCTTTCCTGAACACGTACAAATCCACCAGTGACCTGTGCCGGGAGACCATGGGAAAGATTGAAATCCCGGAAGTGGTCCAGGCCAAGCTGCGGGATTTCATAAAGGAAAACACCTCCAAAGCCTGACTCCCCACTCTCCTCCCGAAGGGCCGTTTTGGAGGCTCCTGCCTTGATAAAACGATGATTGAAAAAGGGTGGGGATTGATTTAGTATTTAAATGTGATCTCCAAAACGACTGCGCCAAACGGTTTTCTCCTTACCAATTGATTGACGAGGCTGTTCTCAATGGTTGAAATGAAAGTAGATGGGCTCACGCTGGATCCCCTGACGAATATGCCCATCATCATTCTCAAGGATCTGGAAGGCAACCGCGCCCTGCCGATCTGGGTTGGTTTTTTCGAAGCGAACGCCATCGCCCTTGAGATTGAAAAAATCTCCACGCCCCGTCCCATGACCCACGACCTGATGAAAAACCTCATTGGCAACATGAAAGCAGAGATCAACCACATCCTCGTGAGCGAACTCAAGGACAATACTTTCTACGCCGTCATTTCCATGGTTCACGGTGGAAGCACATTGAACATTGATTCGCGGCCAAGCGACGCCATCGCCCTGGCGCTTCGGACCAAATCCCCTATCTTTGTAAACGAAGAAGTCATCGAAGCGGCCAAAAGCCTGGACCTTCCCGACACCAGCAAAGCCTCCCCGGAAGACAAGGACCAGTGGAAGAAGTGGCTGGACAACATCAAGCCGCAGGACTTCGGCAACCTCTGAGTTTTTTCCACCCATTCCCATCGCCTCCTGAGAAGCAAGGAAAACTTGCGCCGAAACGGGAAAGTTCTATATGATGCCGTAAGGAGTACGCCTGCGTCCGCCGGAAGACGCAGCTTCCCGAAAGGAATTTTCGTGGACACCATCAAATCCATCGGCATTTTCTGCAAACAGAAACCCCATATCAGCCAGGAAGTCCTCCAGGAACTGGTGGACTGGCTCCGCCAGCGCAACTACCAGGTTTTAATGCCACCCGATACCGCCGCCATCGTGCAGGAACCCGCCTACGACGGCAGTGACGATATTCCGGGAAAAAGCGATCTGATCATCGTCCTTGGCGGCGACGGCACGTTGCTGAGCGTCGCGCGCCTGACCGAAAATCACGAGGTGCCGATCCTCGCCGTCAACCTCGGCAGTCTTGGGTTCCTCACCGAAGTCGCTCTTCCGGAGCTGTACTCGACGCTGGAAAACGTGCTGAAAGGACAGTCTGCGGTGGAAGACCGCATGCTGCTGCGCTCCTGCCTCAAACGGCACGGCAAGGTTCTACGTAGTGACGCCGCGCTCAACGACGTGGTCATCAACAAACGCGACGCCCGCATCGTCAACCTGGAAGTGCACGTGAACGATCAGTACATGACGTCGTACCGCGCGGACGGCCTGATCATCGCCACGCCGACGGGTTCCACGGCGTATTCGCTTTCTGCAGGCGGCCCCATCATTCACCCCAGCATGAACGCCCTGCTGCTCTGCCCCATCTGCCCGTTCACGCTGACCAACCGGCCCATCGTCATTCCCGACCGGGCGGTGATCCAGGTAAACCTGACCACGCAGGAGAAAGTGCAGATCACGCTCGACGGTCAACACGGTTACGAAATGACCAGCGAGGAAACCCTGGAAGTGCAACGCGGCCCCAAGCCGGTTCACCTCATCCAGGCGCCCGGAAAAAACTATTACCAGATCCTGCGACAGAAACTGCATTGGGGGCGTCCCGCGGAAGATCGCAAACAATAACATGGCGCCGCCCGGTCCCCCGGCATCGCACATCATGAACGACACCACCCCCCACGAAGCCATCGTCGCCTGCGGCCGAACCATGGATATCGGCTCGCCGGTCGTGTTGTGGAACCAGGCGGGCGGGTTTCGCTGTCCGCATCCGCGCGGACGCGCTGCGTGTCATCAGCATCCGCCGGAACTGAATGACGCACCGACCCGGCCTTTCGACGCCTACCGGATCGCCGATCCTGAACGTGCTTACGAGGAACTCACGCAAACGGTGCACCAGTTGGTCCTGCATTACGACGTGTGCTACACCTCCCGCCACTGCCATGAAGTGCTCCAGAAAAGCGCGTTCATGGGAAGTCATTTTTACCTGGACCTCGACGGCACTCTCTACCAGACCTGCGACCTGTACTGGAAAACCAACACCGCACCCGCCGATGACCGCAAAGGCAACGAACGCGCCATCCATGTGGAAATGGCGAACCTCTCGTGGCAGGCACGGGCGGAGGAGTCCGACCTCTACCGCGCCGAGAAGGATTTATACGTGAAACAGGGGAATTACTGGCGGTTGCAATTGCCGCAGGCTTACCGGAACACGCTTCGCACCCCCGGTTTTGTGGCCAGGCCGGCGCGAACGTATGGCCAAAGGGGTTATTTCAGCCGCAGGGTCAACGGCAAGATGGTTCGCATGTGGGATTTCACGGAAGAACAGTACCAGGCGCTCATTCGGTTGTGTTTCGGCGTCCACGCGCTGTTACCGGGTATTGGTTTGAAGGTACCCTTCGACAAAAATACAGGCAGAACACCGCTCTCCCGCCTGCGCAATTTCGCCACCTTTCGCGGAATTCTCGGCCACTTTCACGTTCAGGCGGGCACCACCCCCGGCGTCAAATGCAAATACGACCCCGGATCCGCCTTCGACTGGGGCCGGGTCCGGCGCGCACTGGAAACGCAGGAATAAACAACACGGCTTCGCAACCCTTCCCGGTAAAATATTTGACCTCTCCCCGCCTTTGAGGTTAGGGTTTAATAATCCCGTTGCCCGATTCCCGTCCCCTCTTCGGTCCGGGACCGCCTGTTCCTGCACGGAACCCTGCGGTGAAACACCGCTTCATACCATAAGGATTCAATACCCATGAAACTTGGAATATTCCGGGACGAACTTCCCGGCGAACGAAAAAGCATCATCAACCTCATCATGGCGGGTTACATGGTGGTGATCGCCATACTCGGCTACATGGCGTTTTACCTGAACATCCAAATGGCCCAGGTGGAGCGCCTGCTGACGGGCATCGACCCGGTCACACTGAGCGGGGAACAGTTCGGCCTGCTCAAACAATCCCTCATGCGCACCGCGGACCGCCTCGGCAACGAATCGATCTGGATCGCGGTGGTTGGCGGGTTGTTTTCGCTGATAGCGGCAGGATACACTTATAACCTGGTCATCCGTCCGTTGCGCCAGTTGATCGTTTACACGGAAACCGGCAAAGGTGAGCTTCCTGAAATCAAGAACAACAACGAGATCAAGCAACTGATGACGGCCATCCTGGAAAAAGAGGGATCCGGGCCACAGAACGGGGCGGGTTCCAGACAATCCGCAGAATCTTCCGGCGGACGGTAATGAAATGAGGAGAAATCAGGTGCCGGCCAGGTCTTCGGTCATTCCCTCCAGCTTTTCGGTGAAGGTAAACACTTCGCTTTCCTTCATCCCGATCTCCCCAAGTAGCTGAAGATACTTGAAATAATCCAGTTTCTCTTTCAACTTCTCAAACGCACGACCGATGGCACGGGGGTTGTCCTCAAGCGGAATGAGGTCGGTGCAGAACAACTCCGGCGTCATTCCACCCAGCCGCGTGTCCTGAAACGTCTCCACCAGGCTGGACTGGTACTCGCCTTGTGGAATTGAAACGCGTTCCGATTGTTCCTGTTTCAGGTAGTAAACGCACTTTTCGCGCAGGATAAGTCCTTTTTCCCAGGGGCCCGCCTGGCCCCAGCGAAGGCGCTCGGCCAGCATGCTGGACAGGCGGTTGGTATAGCGGATGTTGGAAACCGCTTTGGCATGATCTTCCAGCCGCGCTTCCCGCGCCTTTTCCATTGTTTCCTTGCGTTCCCGCCGCTGTTCCAGACGAAACTTCGGGTCCTGTTTGAACTGTTTCTGCCAGCGTTCATAGCGTTCAAGATAAAGCTTTTTCATTTCGATATCTTCCAACTCGGAAAACTGCCGAAACGCCTCCAGGAAGTGCAATTCTTTAATTTCTCCCACCGCCTGCTGGTAACGGAAGTCGTCTTTATTTTTCAGGCTCTGAAAGTAAGGCTGGAAGTAATAATAGGCCATCACCCCGAAGACGATGAACATCAGCGACGCGTAAAAACCAGCGATGATCAGTTTTTCGAGCAGGAGCACCGAAAACCGGATTCTCGGCAGTTTGAATTTGAATCTGGATGTGATTTGGGTCCAGTCCATGACGGCCCTCCGTAAAGACCCGTTTCATGTTTCTAGAATAAACAGGCCCCGCAAGTGCGTGGGAAGAATTCCTGGAGATATTGTTTTGGAGAAATCTTTTCAATTCTTTACGGAAGAATTTCCATAAAGTTGAGGGCCGTGGGGAACACGGGAGGGAGGAGAGGGAGCAAGGGGCCGGGATCAGTGCCGGAAGTGGCGGATGCCGGTGAACACCATGGCGATGCCGTGCTCGTCCGCCGCTTCGATCACTTCCTTGTCGCGGATGGAGCCACCGGGCTGGATGATGGCCCGGATGCCGCTTTTCGCCGCGGCGTCGATGGAATCGCGGAACGGGAAGAAGGCGTCGGAGGCCATCACGCATCCATCCACCGGCTTGTTGGCCTTGTCGATGGCGAGGCGGGCGGAGTCCACCCGGCTCATCTGGCCCGCACCGACACCAACGGTCTCGGTATCACGTGCGTAAATGATGGCATTGGATTTGACGTGCTTGGCAACGATCCACGCGAACTCCAGCGTGCGCAGGGTGGCATCGTCCGGTTGCAGTTTGGTCACCGTTTTGAGCGTGGTGCGGTTGAGCGTGACGTCGTCCGCATTCTGCACCAGCAGGCCGCCGCCGATACGTTTCAGGTCGAGGCGTTTTTTATCCGGGTTGGTTTGCGCGGTCGGCATCTCCATCACACGCACATTCTTTTTCGCGGCGAACAGGGACAGGGCTTCCGGTTCGTAACCCGGAGCGATGACCACCTCCACGAAGTTTTTCAGGATCTCTTCCGCCGTCTGTGCCGTGACCACCTGGTTGAATCCCAACACCCCGCCGAATGCGGAGACGGGGTCCGTCTCCCGCGCCCGGATGAACACATCCAGCTGGTCCTTTCCGATGGCGACGCCGCACGGATTGGTGTGTTTGATGACCACTGCCGCCGGGTCTTCAAACTCGATGGCGCATTCCCACGCCGCGTTCATGTCGATGAAGTTGTTGAACGACAACTCCTTGCCCTGCAGCTGCCGCGCCTGCACGACATCTGTCTCCAGCGTCTGGTACTCGCGGTAGAGCGCCGCCGCCTGATGCGGGTTTTCCCCGTAACGCAGGTCCTGAACCTTGAGAAAGGTCTGCTGGTAGGTGGGCGGAAAGCTGTCCGGGCCTTCGATCTGCAACGACAGGTAACGGTTGATCGCCGCGTCGTATCGCGCGGTCAGGGCAAACGCGTCGCGGCTCAGCCGCTGGCGCGTGACCTCCGTCACTTCTCCATTATTTGCGTCCATCTCCGCGATGACCACCTTGTAGTCGTCCGGATTGACCACAATGGCGACGTCCTTGTAATTTTTCGCGGAGGAGCGCACCATCGTCGGCCCGCCGATGTCGATATTCTCGATCGCGTCGGCAAGCGTGCAGTCGTCGCGTGCGATGGTTGCCTCAAACGGGTACAGGTTGATGACGACGAGGTCGATGGGTTCGATGCCGTGGTCCTTCATCGCCTGCATGTGTTCGGGGTCGTCGCGGCGTCCCAGGATGGCCCCGTGCACCTTCGGGTGCAGGGTTTTGATCCGGCCGCCCATCATTTCCGGGAATCCCGTGTAATCGGAAATGGGAATGACCTTGATGCCGTTTTCTTCCAGCATCCGCGCCGTACCGCCGGTGGAAAGGATCTGCACACCGCGTTCGCTCAACTGCTTGGCGAATTCGACGACATCCGTCTTGTCAGAGACGCTGATCAGCGCCCGTTTGATGGCTCGCATGGGTTGGGTCAGACTCGGTATTTTTTCTTTGAGGGGTTTTTCTGCACCAGCGCGTCCGGGGTCAGCATCTGGATTCCCTTGAGCATCCAGACGGGAAACGTGCCATACGATTCCATCATGCCCGGATCTTCCTTGCGCGGGTCCAGTTGACCGGATTCCTCTTCCACAAACTCGGGTTTGGGGAGGATTCTTTCGGGTTTGGGCGGCGGTGTGTCGATGATGATTTTGCTGTCTTTGTTTTCTTCTGCCATAACAACCTCGTGACTCAATACCCGCCGGAGGGGCCTTGCGGGAGACCTTCCGGCTTCAGGGTGGAGAGTGATGGTACACTCTTTTTTCACGTTTGAAAATCAAAAAAACAGTCCGGGCGGGACCGCTCTCCTAACCTCCTGAAACCACACCGCATTCACTGCAAAAGCAGGCCGCGGGTGAATTTCCAATCGATCTTCTCCTTGAGGTTCAGCCTGCCGAAATGGTGTTCCAGGTTGGCGACCGCGTCTTTCAGCAGCTGCTCGAGAGACGCCCGGTCCTCGTCGCTCCACGCCATCGAGGCGCCCAAAAGCGTGTCCCGGAAGGAGGCCACCTTGTCTTCGTCCACGGTGTGCGGGTCGTCGGGATGGATGTTGTGGACGAACACGGTTTGCAAAAACGTTTTCGCGGCCACCTCCGGCAGAGGATCACACGCCAGATGACCAAACAGGGTGGACTGCGCGAGTGCGGTGGTGGTCAGCACCACAATGTTGAAATCGTCGATGGACGCGGGATGCGTGCACTGGTCCTTCAATTCTTCGATGCGTTTTTCATCCAGATTGAATCCCTGCTTGGCCAGCCGCACGTAAAACCGGGTTTTTATCAGGAAATCTTCCATGAGAGCGAGGTCTTCCAGCGCGCGCGGGTGAGCCCACTGGACGTTGGTTTCGGCGACCTCGTCGCCCTCCTGCACCAGCACCCCGATTTTCGGGAAGCGGTCCACGATCGCGGCGAAGTGATCGACCAGGCCCGCAGGCAACACGTACTCCACCAGCCGTCCGTTTTCCTTGAGCAGCTTCTCGCCTTCCCACTTGAGCCGCATGAGCGCCGCGTACCCCACCTGGAACAGCGACTGCATGTAAGTTTTGGTGAGCAGGGTCTCACCCTTCTGGATGTCCCCCCCTGCACCGAGTTCGAGGCCGATGTTGATGTAGCCCAGCAGTTTGCGCATCGCCTCGTGACGCTGGTGGATGTCGGCAAAGTCACCCCGGTCTGCCACCATCACTTTATGAAACAGCCACGCCAGCTCCCAGCTGATGGCATGGAACCGTTCGGCCGATTTCACGATGGCCAGGCACTGGCCGAAGAACGTTCCCGGATCGAGGTCTTCCAGCGGAAACGCCGGCGCGAGGGTGTGGCGGATGTCCTCGGTGCGGAAATCGTCGGCGGACGGCAACGACTCCTTCAGCGTCTGCGCGTCGAGCAGGCTGTACACCTGGAACGCTTCCTCGAAAGCAAGTACCCCCCGCTCCTCGTTGCGCGCCAGGTACCAGCGGTAGGACGTCTCCACCGTCGGGGTCACGCCGTACCAGATGACTCCCTCCATCAGCGAATGCAACAGCTTCTGGTTTTCGCTGTACAGCATTTTGAAGATGCGCGTGAGGGGTTTCTCCGCCTCGGCGTCCTTGAAGTAAATGTCGTACACCCCGTCCGGAGAGTAATGCGGCAGGTTCTCCACATTCTCATACTGGTCCGTCATCTCGTCACGTTTGTACACCTTGATGAGGGACTGAAGGACCATGACTTTCTGGTCGAAGTCCTCGGTATAAAGCCAGTGCAGGAGTTGCTGGTCGTTGGCGTCGGCGACCAGCCCCAGCCATTCGACGGCCCGTTTGGGAGAAAATTTATCCGCCTGCCACCACTCCATGTCAAACATGAACTGGAGTTGCTTCTGCGAACAGATGGCGATGAGCGGCAGAGCGTCTTCCTGCCCGATCTCCTTCACCGTCTGGTACAGCTCCTCGTCCGGCAAAGCGCGCACCACGGAGACCGCCTGTTTCGACAACAGGATGAGGGCCTGCTGTTGCACGCCGTGCAGTTGCAGGACACAGCGGGCCTGGTCCGCTACCGACAGTTTGTTGAGCAATTCCTCAACCTTCTGCGGCTGGGTTTTGATCCATTCGACGGGAAACGGCAGTTTGGGTGCGGGAGTCTGGGACACGGGATACTTTTCGGATGGCATCGTTGGTTTCTGACTTATATGAATAGCGGCGCCGATCGGTCGATTTCCTTTCAACCGATGCCGCCTTCTGATTCAAAATCGGATCGTGATGGAAAATATTGTAGCACGAACACGCACTCAATCCCGTCTGGCAATGGGGTAATTCAGTCTTTCAGCATGGCGAGGGTGATCATGCGTCCGGTTTGCCCTTCCCTGCGGTAGGAGAACCAGCGGTCAGGATGGCAGGCGGTGCAATCGCCGTGGAGATGGATGCGATCCGGAAGGATGCCCGCACGCTCGGCTTCCATGCGATTCGCCATCCACAAATCGAGCATGTATTTTCCCGGTTGGCCCGGTGTGCTGAATGCCTGCCAGCCCCCATCCCGGTTTTTGAACGGAGTGACGCAATCCTCGTCCACCTCGTAACAGCAGGGGCCGATGGCCGGCCCGAGTCCCATCACCACCTGTTCCGGACGGCTTCCGTAGATCACTTTCATCGCATCGAGCGTTCGAGTGAGGATTCCCTGCTGGGTGCCACGCCGCCCGGCATGCACCACGCCCACGGCATGCGCCTTTTCGTCGTAGAGGATAACGGGAACGCAGTCGGCGGTCATCACACCGATGGGGGTGTCCTTCAGGTGTGTCACCAGCGCGTCCGCTTCCTGGCCGCCCACCTGCGCCGGGGTCATCGATTCGCGGTCGATCACCACAACTCGGTCGCTGTGAACCTGCTTTGCGAGGAACAGGCGATCGTGTTCGATACCCAGTGATTGCAAAAACCATCGGCGGTGCTCCACCGACGCGCTTTCCATTTCGTCTCTTCCCAGATGCAACGGTTCGACGGTTCCATCTTCATGAACCGCGCAACGCGGGCTGACCCCGTGAACAAGCCGCGAACACACGTCCAAACCGGGAATGGGGTGATTGGGGATACGAACACTCATAAATTTTTTCAGTTTTTTTCCGGTTCTGATTCAGTATGCAAAACGTTCCTTGCTCAAAACTTTTATTCGATGTAAAAAAAGCAGTACTCTATTTTAAGGCCATTTTATGCATGTTTCCGACATGCATGCTAAAAAACAAATGAAGCACACGCACTGCGGAACATGCAGACAAAACCATAAACACTTCACCCATCAAACCACAACTGCCTCATTTTTTGACAATATTTTCTTGACAAAGTAAGTGTATGGAATAAAATACATTAAAATATTTGGGCGCTGAGACATACCAGATATTTTTAAACGAAAGGAGTTCTTGATGGCAACCAAGAAAAAATCCAAAGCAAAAACCAAGACCAAGGCTAAGGCGAAAACCAAAACCAAAGCCAAGGCGAAAACGAAAAAGAAAGTAACACGGAAGAAAGCAACAAAGAAAAAAGCCACGAAGAAAAAGGCTACCAAGAAAAAAGCTACTAAGAAAAAAGCGACCAAGAAGAAGGCAACCAAAAAGAAAGCGACCAAGAGAAAAGCTACGAAACGGAAAAAGAGCTGAGGTTGCTCCCGCTTACTTGGTATTGATTTGGGATTGTTTCTCTTTTACAAGTTCGAAGGTTGTATTCAGGGAAATCTCAAAGCATTCATTTGCAACTGGTATCGTTTCAGCGCCCAAAATTTCCCCCTCCTTTGATTCATCACTACTTTTTGCGTTCTTTTCCCGCCCTTCGGACTCCAGTAACTCCTTATATTCCTTAACTTAGCCAGAAAACTCCAGAAACACCCCCTTGAGATACGCCCCTTCCCTGAAGGTCACCGGGTGATCCAAAGCATGCCCCGTTTTGAGCATTTTTGCGGGGGTCCGGTTCCCGGCTTTCAGTCCCTGCTCGACCGCCCGGTAAAATTCATCCGCTGCCACCGGCCCGGAACAGGACGCAGAAAATAACGTCCCCCCCTTTGAGGTCACGCGCGCCCCGAGCCGGACCAGCCGCTGGTAGGCCCGAATCGCGTTCGGTTTGTCCTTTTTGCTCTTGGCGAACGCCGGCGGATCCAGAATCACCAGGTCGAATGTTGTGCCTTCCGCATTCAGGCGCTCCAGTGCTTCAAAGGCATCACCCTGAATCTGTGAAAACCGCCCCGAACTCGCTGCCTCTTCACCGAAATTCAAAACCGTATTGGCACGAGCGGCATCGAGCGCGGGCCGGCTGATTTCGAGTTCCGTGACCGATTCGCATTCTCCCGCCAGCGCATAAACGGAAAACCCGCCCGTGTAGCTGAACACATTGAGCACTGTTTTTCCCGAAGCACGGCGGCGCACCTCCTGCCGGTTGTCGCGCTGATCGAGAAAGAATCCCGTCTTTTGTCCCGCCACCACGTCGGCTGTAAAACGCAATCCATTTTCCAGAAACTCAACCGGGCCCTCAACCGGGACGCCCGCCAGCACCTGGCCGTCGTGGTACCCTCCCGCATCGACTTTCTGCACGTGGCGGCTCAATCGCAGAATCAGTCGCTCCGCACCAAACTCTTCTGTCAACAACGCCACGAGGATAGGCAGATGCGGCAACCATGCAGAGGTGTACACCTTTACGATCTGCGTTCCCGCGTAGCGGTCCACCACCAGCCCCGGCAGGGCGTCGTTTTCCCCGTTGACGAGACGGTATCCTGTCGTGTCTTCCGCTTCCAGTCCCCCACGCAACGCCGCCGCCGCACGCAATCGCTCCATGAAAAAATCACGGTCGATGATCACCGGTTTTCGGGTTTGCAGGATACGCAGGCGTATGTCGGAGTAAGGATCGAACAGACCGACGGCGAGGAACTTGTTGGCGGAATCGTACACCACGCCCAGGTCACCTGCGGCACCCGACACCCTGCGGTCTTTCATCTGGTAGAACCGCACCCACGGGTCGCCGCTCAGGATACGCTTCTGCACTGTTTTCGAGACCTTGATTTTGATTTTTCCGGAACGCACGGAATCCGCTTTCCTTTCGTAAGACAAAAAAAACCCTGCAATTCACGCAGGGTGAATGATTTCAATTATACAGGTTGGGAGAGGGATTGCCGAAACGCGGTGCGACCGTGGGAACCGGTCAGGAGTTCGCTTTCTTTTGCGTCTCGGCCCTGACCTGCAGGAAGGGTTTGCCTTCAAGCACCGCGTCGTAATGCCGCACCCGGGATGTGAATTCATTCATCGCCTGCGAGGGGATGCGGCGGACATGGGTTTTGTGGTGCCTGAACTCGAACGGGTTGTGAATGCGGCCGCCCTGGCCCAGGCGGCGCACCTCGTAGTGCAGATGCGGCGCGAAGCTGCGTCCTGTGTTGCCGGAGGTGCCGATCTGCTGGCCGCGTTTCACGTATTCTCCCCGCCGCACCATCACGCGGTCGAGGTGCAGGTAGAGTGTGCGCACGCCTTCGCGCGGATGCACAATCTCGATGCAATAGCCGTTGTGGCTGCGGTTCCAGTTCGTGCGGGTGACGCGTCCGTGGAAACTGGCGTAAACCGGCGTGCCCACTTCGGCCTTGAAGTCGGTACCGTGATGACCGTCCACCTTGCCCCTTCGATAGTCGCCGGGCAGCGAGGTGATGGCTTCATATTTCCGGATGGGAGCGCTGTGGTTGCGCAGGCGGGGAAACAGTTCGCGCCCGGATTTATCGAAATAACTGCCGTATTTCATGTTGGGTGCACGGTAGTAGTTGGCCTCAATCACCTGTTTCAGAAACCGGCTGTCGTATACCAGCTTAAGAATACGAAAGCGTTCCTCGCTTTCGATCTCCTCGTAGACGAGGGACAAGCGATCGCCCTTGCGCACCGATTGGCTGACATCGAGGTACCACGACAGAATGCGCGCGGCATAGGCGGACAGGCGTTTGCAGTCGTCGGCGGGCAGGCGCGCACACAACGAATGCGTGAGCGACAGCTTCACCTCCAAGTCGAGCGTGTGCAGTCGGCTTTGTTCGAGCGCGGAAGGGTCGTACGCCGTCTTCTGCACCTCCGGCAGAACGGACGATTCCAGCTCAGCCATGAAAGCTTCCGCATTGCCGGCGATCCAGCCGCCTTCATTCGGCAGGTCCTGGGTTTTCTCCTCCACCCAGTCCACCGCAGGGCCCAGAGGCGTGGCATTCACCATCTCCTGCACCGGTTTCTGGGGAACGAGGCCAAGGAGATCCCGAACCAGATCGGTGTCTTTATTGAAGAAAAGGAACGTGCCGAAACCCATCAGCGTATACAGCACCACCCAGAACGGACTCGGACCTTTTTTCTTCTGCGGCCAATCCTGGTCTTTTAATAACGAAGATTCCTGCGTTGGTTCCAAATCCATTTCAGCCACTCAAAAGTCCGGCCCGGAGACCCAAAGGAAAAATCCGGCAATAATGAGGACAGGCGGGAAAGTGCTTGATTTCACGTTCCCTCCTCCTCTAAAAACCTGTATATTATCGCAGATAGCCCCCATTCAGACAATAGCGAAAAATCGAATAAAGTTAATTTTTTCAATAAAATAGACCATGCCCTTCGAACCCGACCTCATCGTGCTGGACACCCCGGCGGAGGACCACCCCTTCACCCAGAGGGTGCTGGAGACCCTGCCCGGCGTTCCCGTACGGCGGGACCACACTCCGGAAAGTGCAGTCGAAACCCTGCGCGAGGAGGCGGTCGATGTGTTTGGCGCGGCCAAGCGGCAGCTCGCCCTCACTACCTTCAAGGGATCGTTTCTTAAAAAGTGCCCGGGGTTGAGTCCCGGCATGGTGTGCTGCAACTACTACGTCGTCAACCTGATCAAGAACTGCGTGTACGATTGCTCGTATTGCTTCCTGCAGGATTTTCTGGAAAACAATCCCCTGCTCACCGCCTTCGTCAACATCGACGACCTGCTGGCGGAACTGGAAGAGGAGTTTTGCGAACACCCGGACCGGTCGTTCCGCGTCGGCACCGGCGAAGTCACTGACAGCCTTGCGCTCGACGACCTTCTGCCTTACACGGATTACCTGGTGCCGTTTTTCAACCGGCAGAACAACGCGGTGCTGGAACTCAAAACCAAGTCCGACTGCGTGGACAACCTGCTCAAACAACCTGACCCGACCAATGTCATCGTGTCGTGGTCGCTGAACCCCGAAGAAATTGTCGAGCGGGAAGAGACCGGCACGCCGTCACTGGCCCAACGGCTGGACGCGGCGCGGCGTTGCGCGGAACACGGCTTCCAGGTGGGGATCCATCTCGACCCGGTGATCCTGTTCGACGGCTGGGAAAGAGCGTACGGGCGGTTGATCGAACAGGTTTTCGACACCCTGCCCGCCCACCAGTTGGAATGGATCAGCCTCGGCAGTTTCCGCTACCGTCCGAACCTGAAACGCGTCATTAAGGAACGGCATCCCCATACCCGCCTGCTCACGCAGGAGCACGTCGCCGGCGCCGACGGCAAGTTTCGTTACCTGCGGCCTTTGCGCAATCACGCTTACGACACCCTGCGCACCACCATCAAACGGCGCGCGCCGGAGGTGGACGTCTATCTGTGCATGGAGACGAAGGAAGTGTGGGAAGGCGTCACCGGTCACCTGCCCCGCGCGGACGAATCCCTCGACCGCTTTTTCGATTTTTAAAAAGAAATCAGATTGGGGTGGGAACGCGCCGGATCACAGCCGCATGGGCATGACGATGGAGAGGTAGTCCTTGTCGTCGTTGATGGTCAACAGGCAGGAGTGGTTTTCGTCTTTCAGGTTCATCACCACCTCAGGTTCCTCCACCACCGCCAGCACATCCAGGATGTAACGCGCGTTGAGGCCAATGGATACCGGTTCGCCGTCGTAATTGATCTCCAGTTCCTCGGTGGCGTTGCCGATTTCGGTTCCCTCGGACACCAGCGTCATCAGCCCCGGAGTGATGTCGAACCGCACCATCTTCGATTTTTCATCCGCCAGCAGGGCCACGCGTTTGAGCGCATGCACCAGCGATTCGGTGTTGACCGTCACCTTGAGGTTGTTGTCGCCGGGGATCACCTGCCGGTAGTTGGGAAACTTGCCGTCGATCTTGCGCGACACGATGACCTGCTGTTCCTGGATGAACGCGAGCTGGTTGTCCTTCACGGAAAACGAGCAGGTGGCGTCGTCGCTTTCCATCAGCTTCAACAATTCCGTCAACAATTTCTTCGGTAACAGGTAACCTGACTTGTCCACCTTGTCGGCGTTTGCCTTGAGCAGGGGACGTTTGATGAACGTCATGCGATGGCCGTCGGTGCCGACCAGGTTTACGTGGTTGTCTTCCTTTTCCAGGAGCAGACCGTTCAGGGCCTGCCTGGTTTCGTCCGGTGAGATGGCGAAATAGGTTTTGCGGATCATCTCCCGCAGTTGCGGTCCGCTGAATTCCATCAGAGGCTCTTCGCTGTACTCCGGAAGCTTCGGGTAATCCGCCGCCGCCAGGCCGGGCAGGCGGAACTTCGACTTGCCGCAGGTGATCGTCACCCAGTCGTTGTCCTCCTTTTTCAGCGTCACCTCCAGGTCCGGAAGCTCCTTCAATATATCGAACAGCTTGCGCGCGTTGACGGTGACCGAGCCCTGGGTGACCACATTTGCCGGGCAGAACCGCTTCATGCCGATTTCGAGGTCGGTCGCCTGCAGGTATACGCCTTTTTTTTCAGTGGAGATCAGCGTGTGGGACAGGATGGGCATGGCGCCTTTGCTTTCCACGATGCCCTGAACCTTGTGCACCCCGTTGAGAAAGGCGTCGCGTCCGATTTTGATTTCCATCCGGCCTCCGGGAGTGAGTGGTGCGTCGAAAAAAGGAGAGAATCCTCAAGAGTTTGTTAATTATCACACTTCCATGAAAGCTGTCAAAAATTTCATCTCCCGCCCCGTCCCCCCCTGCCGAAAACCGAAAAACACAAAGCCGGAACCCGGCGTTGCAGCCGGGTGTGGAAAACGGTTGATTTCTTTGTAAAGTGCTGTCTTGACTGGATTTTTAAAAGCATGCTAATTTGATACCAACCTCATAAAAGGAGTTGGCAATGATCGTAGTGCTCAAGGCGGACACCTCCCCGGAGGAGGTCCAGGCCGTGAAGGATAAAATCAAGGAAAACGGATTCACTCCCCACGAGATCCAGGGAGTGGAACGCAAGGTCATCGGCGCGGTCGGTGACGAACATTTCAAGGATCACCTCATGGAAGTTCTCGACTCCATGCCGGGTGTCGAGGACGTGATCCCCATCCTCAAACCGTACAAACTGGCCGGACGCGAAATCAAAAACGCGAATTCAGTGATCGAATGCGACGGGTTCGCCATCGGCGGCGACCGCCTGGCGCTGATCGCCGGTCCCTGCTCGGTGGAAAGCCACGACCAGATGATGGCCACCGCCAGCTCCGTGAAACACGCCGGAGCCAACATGCTGAGAGGCGGCGCATTCAAGCCGCGCACCTCCCCATACAGCTTCCAGGGTCTGGAAGAAGAAGGCCTCAAGCTCCTGAAGGAGGCGAAGGAAGCGACGGGCCTGCCCATCGTCACCGAAGTCATGAACCCCGGCGACGTGGAACTGGTCGCGCGTTACGCCGACGTGCTGCAGGTGGGTGCGCGCAACGTGCAGAACTTCTCGCTCCTCAAGGAACTGGGCAAGGTGAACAAACCCGTGCTCCTGAAACGCGGCATGATGACCACCATCAAGGAATTCCTCATGTCGGCGGAATACATTCTGTCCGAGGGCAACAAGGACGTCATCCTGTGCGAGCGCGGCATCCGCACCTTCGAAACCGCCACCCGCAACACGCTGGACATCGCCTGCGTGCCGGTGCTCAAACGCGAGACCCACCTTCCGGTCGTGATCGATCCCAGCCACGCCACCGGCCACTGGGACCTGGTGGAGCCGATGGCACGGGCCGCCGTGGCCGCCGGAGCGGACGGGTTGATGATCGAGGTGCACCCGGATCCGGTCAATGCCTTCTCTGATGGACCGCAGTCGCTCAAACCGTCGAAGTTCGTCAGGCTGGTGGAAAACATCCGCCCGTTTGTGCAACTCATGGGCCGGACCCTGTAGCCTCGACATAAACTACTGATTTTTCAGGCAATTCTGAGGCTCTCCGCTTGAAACACACAGGCGTTTGGTTTATCCTGCTGGGTGATACAATCCATTTAATTTGAACCTTGTACGGTCCTGCCGTCGCTTTCCGCGTCCGGCAGGCAGGTGGCGAGTCCAGATGCTTGAACTGTATCAGACCAACCGAAAGCAAGCTCAGGAATACAGGGAGAGTCTCGTCTCCCAACTGGACCAGCTCACCGACCCGCAGGACCTGCCTTCCATCCAGGACAACAACCCCCAGCCGTTTTACCTGGAATTCAAAAAGAAGCTCGCCCTGTTCGTGCAAAAGGAAACCGATCTGCTGCAAAAGGAACTCCAGCAGTCCGAGAACAGCCATCTGCTGCTGCTGAAACGCACGGCGCTGGTCGATGCGGTGGTGCAGACGGGGTTTGCGCGTGCGGTGTGGATGTGCAACCGCGGCAGAACCGAACCGTGGGGGAATCATGATTTCCCGGTGGCGGTGATCGCCCGTGGCGGGTACGGCCGCGAAGAAATGTACTTCCACTCCGACGTGGACATGCAGATCGTGGTCCGCACCGGGGCGGCAGAAGAGGAAAAGGAGCGGGGTTACCAGTTGATCAATTTCTTCGATTACCTGCTGGTGTACCAGGACATCTTTCCCACCGCCGCCAGCACGGGCCATTCAGAAATCGATACGGAAAGCCTGGACCTGAAGGAAAACGAGGTCGCGTCATTCCACTCCCTGCTCGAACACCGCCTGGTGGCGGGCAATCCGCTGGTGTACCGCGAGTTCACCAGCTCCATAAAAACCGCGAGCCTCATTCACAAGGATAAGATCATCCGGCACTGCCTTCAGTACAAACATTATTTTGAAGTGCCGAATACCGTGTTTCGCCAGGAACCGAACCTGAAGGAGGAACTGCGCCGCCTGTACTGGGCACTCAGCCTCGTCCGCATCCAGGGGGGGTATCACGAGATCAATCAATTTGAACTGCTGGTGGAACTGTACAACACCGGAAAGCTGAGCACGACGGCTTTCAAAAACATGAAAAAAGCGCTGAATTTCGTCTCGCGTATGCGCCTGTTCCTGCATTGTCACCAGAAAGGCTCGCACCGCGACGTACTCAGCTACGAGGTGCGGGAAGTGATCGCGGAGTCGATGGGCTACGCCGGAAAGGTTCGGGAATTTTTCCAGGAATACTTTTTCAACGCGGTCCTGCCGATGAAGCGTTTCAGCCGCAACCTGTTCTGGGACGGCATCACGCCCTCAACGGAGAAAACACGCCGGCTGTCACCGGATTTCGCACTCAACTCGGAATCGCAGATCGTACTCCAGGATGACAGGGAAGACGTGACGTGGGATTCGCCCCTGCCCATCCTCGAGTTGTTCGTGTGGGTGTCGCGAAAGAATTACTTTCTTTCGTACCCGGTCGTTCGCGCCATCGAACGCCATGCCGATCAGATGCTTCCGATGTTCCAGAGCGGAGCGGATCAGGTACAGGTTCAGCAATTGTTCCATGCCATTCTGCGTGGCAAACACTTCGCCCGGGCTCTACGCTACCTGCACGAGTTCCGCCTGCTGGAAAGCTTTTTCATCCCGGAATTCAAAAACCTGAGCGGGCTGCTGCAGGACATCTACGTGCACCTGTTCCCGACGGACATCCACGTACTGGCAGCGCTCGACGCGCTCAACCGGCTGGACATCGATCCGGAAGCCGACCCTTTTCTCACCGGCCTGTACCATTCGCTCAAGGACAAATCCACCATGCGCCTGTCGGTGCTGCTGCACGATATCGGCAAGGGACTCAAAACCGAGGGGGAAAACGAGGAGCTGGTGGGCTCGCGCGCGGTGCCGCGCATCCTGGAAAACCTGGGCTTCGGCAAAAACCAGAAGATGATCCGCGACATCGCGTTCCTCGTCGAGAAACACCTCATGATGCGGGACCTCATGATGCTCGATCCGGACGACGACACAACGTACGAGATGATCTGGGACCTGGTGGAGAAAAACGTCGAGCGGCTCAAGATGCTGATCCTTCTCACCTACGCAGACCGCGCGGGCACCAAGATGAAGATGACCCAGACGCAGATCGACCAGCTCAAGTATTTCTACCAGTTCACGCTCCAGTTCAAGAAACGTGAAAGCGTGCCGATTCCCGTGAAGCAGGAATTTCTGAAAATGATCCGCCTGCCTCGCGATCTTCAGTCGCAGTTGCAGATCTACGACCAGTTCAAAAAATCGCGCGAAGGTTTCGCCACGGAGTTGTTTTACAAACCAGAACATCCGGCAGAACTGGTGGTGTGCACACGCGACCAGCAGGGCCTGTTGTACAAAATCGCGGCGGTGCTGGCGTTCAACCATCTCAGCATCATTGAGGCCAACGTCCACACGCTGGACGACAACGTGTTCGACATTTTCAAGGTGGTCAGCGCCACGGGCGACCCGGTCGATTTCTCCAATTTCTTTTTCATCCAGAAGCAGGTGATCGACGACCTCCGGCGTGTGTTTGTCGGCAACCTGGACATCGCCTCGCTTTACCGCGGCCGTGCCTTGAACTCCAGCCACCAGGTGAGCAAGTACAACGACATCAAGCTGAAGGTGTCCATCATCGGGCGCACGGTCAAGGTGGAGACGCACGATATCCTGGGCACGATGATGATGGAAACCAGGGTCTTCTCCGACCTGAACATGAAAATCGAACGGGCGGTGATCCACACCACGCTTGAAAACGCGTCCAACGTGTTTTACGTTCGGCCGGAAGACGTGCGCAAGATCATCCAGGAAGAGGACAAGTTCAAAACCCAACTCAAAAACGCCCTTCGGCCGCTGATCGAGATCAAGCCGATCTTTCCCAACGAACCGGCAGAAGTGGCCTGACTGACAGCGAGACGCCTATGACACGCGGTTACCTTTTTTTCCCGATGACATTCCTGATGCTGTGGCTGACAGCCGCGGTTCCCGGTGCGGTGGCCGCGCCCCAGAGCCCGGAACTCCAAGAGGCCCTGACCCTCGATCGTGATGAGTTTGTTGCGGAATCCATCGCCGCGTGGCAGAAGTACATTGAAACCAGTCCACCGAAAAACATGCACATTTATGCCGGGGTGAAAATGTGCATTGCTTACGCAAAAACCGGGCGTTTCCTGGAGGCCATGAAAGCGGCGCAGGCCCTGGCGGACAAGTATCCTGACCACTACGATGTTCAGTTCAACCTCGCCAACATGATGAGTGCCGTCCAACGGTTTGACCAGGCCGTGGCCGCGTTTCAGGAAGTCGTCAAGATGCGCCCGCAGGAAGGATTGGGGCACGTGGGCCTCGGGCTGGCCCTGTTCGGCAATGGCAAGACCGATGAGGCTGTGAAGAGGCTGCGCCAGGCGCGCGCTCTCTTCAAGGAACAGAAAAACATTTCCTGGTACCAGAACGTGCGCATCATGATCGGCCAGATGAAAAGTTTCGCCCCCTACCCGCCGGATTTCTCCAACCTGTGGCTCACCAACAACATACGCACCATCCGCGACACGTACGAGACCGGCGTGTTCCGCCAGTACGAGGAAACCCTGAACCTGTAAAAAGGGTCAACCCCACCCCCTCGATTCTCCATAACATACCAAAATTCAAATATTTATTTAAAATTTAAGGCGAATCCTCTGCATGGCGGGCCTCATCTAAATATAAGAACCCTGTTTCTCAGGAGGTCTGCCATGAAGCCCAAAATGCTGATGTGTGCGCCGGACCATTTCGGCGTCCGTTACGTGATCAATCCGTGGATGGAAGACCAGATCGACCACATCGACACCGACCGCGCCCGCGCCCAGTGGGAGGCCTTTTACCATGCGTTGACCGAAAAGGCGGAGGTGCACCTCATCGAGCCGCGGCGCGAATCTCCCGATATGGTGTTCACCGCCAACGCGGGGCTTCTGGTGGACGGGGTGTTTGTGCTGAGCCGTTTCCGTCACAAGGAACGCCAGGGGGAAGAACCGCATTATCTGGAATGGTTCCGGCAGAATGACAGCGAGATCGTGAAACTGGCGGATGGCATCGCGTTCGAAGGCGAAGGCGATGCTCTTCCACAACCGGGCCAGGACTGGATCTGGGCGGGCTGGGGGTTCCGCACGGATCTCGCGGCACACCGTTTTCTGGAGCAGAAACTGGCACGGCCCGTGGTGTCGCTCCATCTCGTCGATCCGCGCTTTTACCACCTCGACACCTGCTTTTGCCCCCTGCCCGACGACCGGGCGATGTATTTCCCGGAAGCGTTCGACGCCGACAGCCTGCGGCAGATCGAGGCACGCATCGCTCCGGAAAACCGCATCGTCGTCTCGCAGGAGGATGCCGAACACTTTGCCTGCAACACCGCCCGCGTACACAAGACCCTTTTCATGAATCACGCCACCCCGGCCTTGCGGGAGCGGCTGGAATCCCTGGGCTTTGCCGTGGTGCTCTGCCCGGTGGACGAGTTCATGAAAGCCGGCGGTGCGAACAAGTGCCTGACCCTGGTGCTGGATGCAGGCGACCCGGCCGAAACCCTTCCCCAAAGCCCGGAACAGGCGGAATCCTCCCGCTGAAAACCGGCACAATAGGGGGTATTCCTGCAGGCCGGGATCGTGTAAAATAACCCCTTTTCGACGCACCCCACGAAAGCCCGTATGGACATCTCTTTGCCGCAAAAAGATTTTCTGGTGCTCACGGATTTCACCCGCGAGCAGTTGTCCGCCCTGCTTGACCTCGCAGAGGACATGAAGCGCCAGCCGGAGGCCTACCGCAATGCGCTTGCCGGAAAATCGCTGGGCATGATATTCCACAAGCAATCGACCCGTACCCGCATTTCGTTTGAGGTGGGCATGTTCCAGATGGGCGGGCAGGCGCTCTTTTTCAGTCCCGGCGACATGCAACTCTCTCGCGGGGAGACCATTGAAGATACGGCAAGGGTTCTGTCCCGGTACCTGGATGCGGTCATGATCCGCACCTTCGCATACGACGACATCGTGGAACTGGCAAAGCACGCGACCATTCCCATCATCAACGGGCTCACCGATTTCAACCATCCCTGCCAGGCGTTGTCGGACATGATGACCATCCGGGCACACTTCGGCAAACTGGAGGGATTGAAGCTCGCCTACATCGGCGATGGCAACAACATGGCGGTGTCCCTTCTGTTCGCCTGCATCCGCATGGGCATGCACATCTCCATCGCCAGCCCGCTGAATTACACCATCACCCCCAAAGCCATGGAATGGATTCTCGACGACGCGGAACGGGACGAACTCGACATCTGCCTGACGGACAACATTGAAGAAGCGGCCAAAGACGCGGACGTGGTGTACACCGACGTGTGGGCCAGTATGGGGCAGGAAGAGGAACGCAAGAAACGCCTGCACGATCTCGCTGATTACACGGTGGACGACATGGTGATGTCCTTCGCCAGCACGAATGCCGTGTTCATGCACTGTCTGCCCGCGCACAGGGGAGAGGAGGTCGGCGCTTCAGTGATCGACGGCCCCGCCTCGATCGTCTTCGACCAGGCGGAAAACCGTCTGCACCTGCAGAAAGCCATCCTGTATGGACTGGTTAAATGACCCCCGCCGGAGGCCCGTTTTCGGCCCCGGAGGGTGGTTTTAATATCAACAGAATTGGGTTAGAATCGGTTTCTCAACCCGTTATGAAGAAAACAGGCCGGAACACCCGCACACCTGCGTGCAAACCGGCCGTCATGAAAGTCGACTTATGAGTCTTGTGGATTCCAGCAATCTGGTGTGGATGGACCTGGAAATGACCGGGTTGGATCCGGACAAGGAAGAAATCATTGAAATCGCCACCATTGTCACCGACAGCCAGCTCAATATCCTGGCGGAGGGGCCCTGTCTTGTGATCCATCAGGACGACGCCATCCTGGAACGGATGGATGATTGGAACCAGAAAACCCACTCCGCTTCCGGCCTCATTCAGAAAGTGAAGGAATCGACCCTGACCGTGGAAGAAGCCGAACAGCGAACGCTGGACTTCATCAAGCAGTACGTCCCCTATAAAACCTCGCCACTCTGCGGCAATTCGATCCAGCAGGACCGGCGGTTTCTCGACCGCTACATGAAAGACCTCACGGACTACCTGCACTACCGCAACATCGATGTCACGTCCATCAAGGAAGTGATCCGCCGCTGGTATCCGAACGGCACCCGCCTGCCTAAAAAAAGCGACGCGCACATGGCACTCACCGATGTTCGGGAGTCCATTGAAGAACTTATTTTTTACCGCAACAATTTTTTCGTCGACGTGTCGAACTACATGTCCGAGGAAGGAAATCTGTAACTGCCATGAAACTGAACAAGGCCGCCGTGGCCACCATTTTGTTCCTGGGAATTTTTGGAGGCATGACCTTCATGATGATCTGGTCGGGAAGCAAGTACGAGTGCGAAGTGTGCATCTCGTACAACGGTTACGACATCTGCCAGCAGGTGGAAGGCATGGACTATGAAACCACCGTGCAGACCGGCATCAGTACTGCGTGCGCCGGGGCCGCCAGTGGCCGGACGGAGTCGATGGAGTGCGGCATGACGCCGCCCACCAAGGTCACCTGCAAGGAACTGTAAAGACCGGGGGCCGCAAGCGGCCCCCGTCCGGTCAACCACAGATCATGTGGTACACTTCCTCGTACTTTTCCTTCACCTGCCCCAGGTTGAAACGGAAGCGGTCCTTGTCCATCTTCTCGTTCGTATCCCAGTGCCACAGCCGGCATCCGTCCGGGCTGATCTCGTCGCCCAGCAAAATCTCTCCCTTGTGGCGCCCAAACTCCAGTTTGAAATCCACAAGGCGGATCTTGCGCTCCTTGAAGTAGTCCCACAACAGCTGGTTGATCTTGAGACCCTGCTCCCGGAGCACTTCGATCTCCGCATCCGTCGCCAGACCGAATTCGCGGATGTGGTACTCATTGATCATCGGATCGCCCAGATCGTCATCCTTGTAATAGAACTCGAGAATGGGATTCTTCAGGATTTCGCCTTCCGGCCGGCCCATGCGCTTGGCCAGACTGCCCGCCACCACGTTGCGCAGAACCACCTCGACCAGAATGATGTCCAGTTTCTTCACCAGCATCTCGCGGTCATTCAACTCTTCCACCATGTGGGTTTTGATGCCCTTGCCTTCGAGAAACTTGAAAATCGCCGCCGATACGTGGTTGTTGACGATCCCCTTGTCCACGATCTCGCCCTTCTTGATGCCGTTGAACGCAGACGCATCGTCCTTGAAATACTGGATCACCAGATCCGGATCGTCCGTGGTGTGAATGCTTTTAGACTTGCCTTCGTATATTTTTTCCAATCGTTTCATGTTTTCATCCTATGTTTCATGTTCTCATCCTGTTTTATTGAACACTCTCTCAAAAATGCGGTCCACATTCCGCAAATGTTTTTTCAGGTCGAACGCCTGATCGATCTCCTCGGCGCTCAACTTTTCCTTGATGTCCTCATCCTGCTTCAACAGGGAAACGAAATCGCCCCCCTGCTCCCACACCTGCATGGCGTTGCGTTGCACCATGCGGTACGCCTCGTCCCGCGTCACGCCCTTGCGCGTGAGCGCGAGCAAAACGTGTTCGGAAAAAACCAGCCCCTTCGTCAGTTCCAGGTTGCGCATCATGTTGTCCGGATACACCACCAACTGCTCGATCAGGCGGATCATCTTGTTCAGCATGTAATGAACGAGGATGGTGCTGTCCGGGCCGATGATACGTTCCACAGACGAATGGCTGATATCACGCTCGTGCCACAGCGGCATGTTCTCCATCGCCGCCATGGCGTTGGCGCGCACCACGCGCGCCAGTCCGCAAATCTGTTCGGAGACCACGGGGTTGCGCTTGTGCGGCATCGCCGACGACCCCTTCTGTCCCTTTGAAAAGTACTCCTCCGCTTCCAGCACTTCGGTTTTCTGCAGGTGACGGATTTCGGTGGCGATCTTCTCCAAAGTGGTGGCGACGATCGCCAGCGTCGTGAAAAACTGCGCGTGCCGGTCACGCTGGATGACCTGGCTGGAAATGCGCGCCGGTTTCAGTTCCAGCTGGTCGCAGACGTATTCCTCCACATCCACGTCGATCCCTGCAAACACGCCGACCGCACCGGAGATCTGCCCGACGGCGATCTGGTCGCGCGCCTGTTCCAGGCGTTCCCGGTTGCGGTTGACCTCTTCGTACCAGTTCGCCAGCTTGAGGCCGAACGAAGTCGGCTCCGCGTGAATGCCATGCGTGCGACCGATGACCGGTGTGTGCTTGTGCTCCAAAGCGCGTTGCTTCAACACCTCGGCAAAGCGCTCGAGTTCACGCAGGATCAGGTTGGACGCGTCCTTCAACTGGACCGCCAGCGCCGTGTCCAGAACGTCGGATGACGTCATGCCCACGTGCATGAATCGCGCTTCCGGCCCCACGTATTCCGCAACCGACGTCAAAAACGCAATGACGTCGTGCTTCACTTCCTTTTCGATTTCGTCGATGCGGGAAACGTCGAACCCGGCTTTCTGCTTGATCGTGTCCACCGCCTCCTGCGGAATTTGTTTGAGATCGGCGAGCGCCTCGCAGGCATGGATTTCAATGGCGAGCCAGATGCGAAAACGGTTTTCCGGCTTCCAGATGAAAGCCATTTCGGGCAGTGTATAACGTTCGATCAAAACGGAATCCTTCTTGCGATATATTAATAATTTTTAATCAAAAGGCAGTTGAAGCCGCCCGATGCGGACCTTACAATGAATGAATCGGTTTGACTTTGAAAGTGCAAAGGGCGTGAGGTGCTTTTCCGGTAAGGAAAACACGCGTCATCTTAAACGGATTCCGCCGCCAAATCAAATATACAATGGGCCCCTCCAAAACCATTGAAATCTGCTTTGTTTGCCTCGGCAACATCTGCCGCTCCCCACTCGCTGAAGGGGTGTTTCAGCACCTCGTCAACTCACAGAAATTGCAGGAAAAAATCATCATCGACTCGGCAGGCACCGGAAACTGGCATGTGGGCTCGCCCCCGGACCGGCGCATGGAATCGACCGCCCGCAAAAAGGGAGTCCGGCTGACCTCCATCGCCCAGCAGTTTCAGCCCGGGGATTTCCGCCGTTTCGACCTGGTGATCGCCATGGACCGCTCCAACCTGCAAAGTCTGGAATACATGTGCCCCCCGGAGGTAGCCGGGCAAAAACTCAAGCTGTTCCGCTCTTTCGACCCTCAGGCCAACGGCGACCTGGACGTGCCCGATCCGTACTATGGGGGACAGTCCGGATTTGAAGACGTGTTCGAGATCGTGAACAGGACCTGTCCGCAGATCCTGGAATACATAAAAACCCGATTCTGAAATCGGTCTTTATGAAAAACGAACTGCACGGCGTTCTGAAAACGGTTTACGGCCAACCGGTGGAAATCCGGAACACGCAATCCATTGGCGGGGGGTGCATCAATGAAACGCTCCTCCTGACCCTGTCCAACGGCGACCGCGTGTTCGTCAAGCACAACGACCAGCCGCCGCCCGACTTCTTCGCGCGGGAAGCGGATGCGCTCCGCCTCATGGGACGCGCCAAGAACGGCCCGCGCGTTCCGCAGGTCATAGGTCTTCCCGAAGAAATCAATCCCCGCTACCTGCTTCTTGAATACATCGAACCGGGCACGCCCAATAGTGATTTCCACGAGCGCTTCGCACGCGGACTGGCGGGACTCCACCACATGTCGCACCAGTTTTACGGTTTCGACCGGGACAACTACATCGGTTCCACGGTGCAGATCAACCAGCCGGAGACCAATCCGCTCGTTTTTTTTCGCGAACACCGCCTGCGGTTTCAGCAGGAACTGGCACGCAAACGCGGCCTGCTTCCCACCAACGTGGACCAGCGTATCGACCTGCTTCTCAACAAACTCCACCTCTTGATGGACCTGGAAGGCGAAAAACCTGCATTGCTCCACGGAGACCTGTGGTCGGGCAATTATTTCGCCGACCGCTACGGCACGCCGTGCATTTTTGACCCGGCCAGCTATTTCGGTCTGCGCGAAGCGGACCTTGCGATGACGGAACTGTTCGGCCGTCTGCCGCAACGGTTCTACGACGCCTATCACGAAGTGTTTCCCCTGAATCCGGGATACGAAAACCGGAAACAGATTTTCAATCTGTACCATCTGCTCAATCACCTCAACCTTTTTGGAAGTTCCTATCTGTCCTCGGTGAAAGCCGTGGTGAACCGGTTTGTGTGACCGGTTCCGTCTGCGGCCTCTGCAAGAGGACGGCTTCATATAAGGAGAGACGGTATGCCAACCCCATCCCGGTCCATCAAAAATGTTTTCTGGTGCGCGCTTGCCCTGCTGGTCCTGCTGATTCCTTCCACCCCTTCCTATTCCGATTCCTCGCAGGACGTATTCGAGCAACTCAAGGCGGAAGCGGAACTGCTGTACGAGCGCGGCTCGTATTCCCGTGCGCACAAGGTGTATCTTGATGTGGCCGGCCTGGTTTTGAATGAGGATGACACGCGCTGGGTGCAGTTCCGTCTCGCGGACACGTTGTGGCGGGCGCAGTCGGCCTCCAGCAACCCGGACACCACCACGGTGGACAAGGCCCGGTTTCAACTGGAGAAAATGGTGCGCGACGTCAAACACCCGGAGTTCCGCGACCGTATCTGGGCAGAGGTGCACGAGTCGCTCGGCGATTTCTGGTGGTCGCGCACGCAGGGCCGCAACTGGGGCAGTGGATGGCGGTATTACCAGAACGCGCTCGACTGGTGGGCGGGGGCGCGCGATGTGGAACTGGCGCGTGATCGCTACCTCAACATGATCTGGAAAATCACACAACCGTCGTGGGTCCCCCAAAATTACTACTACGGTTACTACGGCATGAACGTACCGATCCAGTTCCTGGACAACGCGCGCAAGATCGCAAAGAAAGACGCGGACCGGCACCAGACGCAATACCTCTATGCCATGGCGTTGCGCAACCGCGGCAACCACTGGCAACAGCAGAAAATTCCTGAAGCGTTTGAAGAAGCATTGAAAGCCGGGCGCGCTTCCGAGTGGCACGACGATGCGCTTTATCATTACGCCCAGTGGCTGGCGGGGTCCGGCGAGGTCATCATCCTCGCCAACGGCCAGACCGTGCGCAAACAGAATTATAAAAAAGCCCTGGATTACTATTCGCAACTGCTTCGCGAGTTTGACAAAGGCGAGACGCGTTACTACGACGACGCAAAGCGGCAGATCGAGGCCATCACCCGGCCCGTCCTGAACATCGGGGTGCCCAGCATTTTCCTTCCCGGCACCACCCCGGAATTCACGCTCAACTGGCGCAACGTGTCCGATATCAAACTGGATCTGTACGCCATCGACCTCACCCGCGACGTGGACCTGACGGATGAAAGCAACCCTGCGCACTGGATGAACAGCGTCAACCTGCTCCTCAAAACCGCGACACAATCGTGGCGCGAGGATACGGAAGATCAGGGCGACCACATGCCCGGCGCGCGGCGCATCGAACTGAAAGAAAAGCTGCCGATGGGCGCCTACCTGCTCCGCGCCACGGGGGGCGGTGAAGAAGCGCGTGAACTCATCCTCGTCACCGACACGGCGCTGGTGACGCAAAACGCGAGCCGGCAGGCCCTGGGCTATTTCTGTGACAGCATGAGCGGCGCACCCATCGTTGGAGCCGAAGTGCGGTTTTTCGAACATTACTACGACGGCCGGAAATGGCGGTGGCGGGACGCGGAAGGAAAAACCAATGAAGACGGACTCGCCGTGTTCGAACTGGAAGAAGGCCGCTACAATTCCCAGTTCTTCATGGCGGCGACCCTGAAAGACCGGCAGGCGCTGGCAATGGGCTACAACCGCCATTACCGGAGCGACCAGCGGCCCTGGAAAATTTATGTCCATACCGACCGCCCGGCGTACCGCCCGGAAGAAACCGTGAAATGGAAACTGACCGCCCGTACCTACGACGGGGAGGTGTACCACACCCCCTACAAGGAAAAACTCAAATATACGGTTTACGATCCGCGCGGCACCAAAATGAAAGAAGATTCCGTGAAGCTGAATGCATTCGGAAGCGCGTGGGGTGAGCTGGAACTGCCCCAGACCCTGCCGCTGGGCGAGTACCGGATCGAGTTCCACACCACCGGCCGGAAAAGCCGCCGCATCGGGCAGGCGGCGATGTTTCGTCTGGAGGAGTACAAACTGCCGGAGTTCAAGGTTGCCGTAAAAAGTCCGGAGGAGAACGGCAAGCCCAAGGTGTTTTCGCTGGGGGATGAGGTGACGGTGGACATTGCCGCCGAGTACTATTTCGGCGGTCCTGTTGCCAACGCCAATGTGGAAGTCGTTGTGTACCAGAAGCCGTACTACCATGCCTGGCAGGAAGAGCGCACTTATCCCTGGTACTACGGTGACATGATCCAGAAACCGCAACGCTACTGGGGTTCCGGTCAGCAGGTCAAACGGGAAGTGATCAAGACCGACCAGGAAGGCAAGGCGAAACTCACGTTCGAAACCCAGCCTGGCGGGCAGGACCTCGAATTCCAGATCGAGGCGCGGGTGACCGACGCCTCCCGTCGCGAGGTGGTGGCCAAGGACACGGTGAAAGTGACGCGCCATCCGTATCTCGTCCAGTTGAAAGGCGAACACAACCTGTACCAACCGCAGGATAAAATCGGCGTTAACATCAAGTCGGTGGACGCCAACCAGCGGCCGCACACCGCTACGGGCACCATCACCGTCACCCGCGACTACTGGTTCGAAATCTGGATCGCTCCCGACGGACATGAGGTGGCGGGTGCGGAGTTGAAATCGGTGCGTGAAAAAACCGCCATCTTCCCTCCCCCGCCGGTTCCGGGTCAGCCTGGCTGGCAGTTGAAGTTCCGCGGTTACCAGCACGACGAAATCCTGAAACGCTCGGTCACCACCGACGCCGAAGGGGAAACGCTGTTCACCTTCACGCCGGAGCGGGAAGGTTATTACCGCTTCTCATGGTCGTCGCAGAAAGATCCGCAGAGCCTGCCCATCACCGCCGAAACCACGGTATGGGTGGCGGACAACAACACCACCGACCTCGGTTACCGCCACGGCGGGCTGGAGATCATCGTCGATAAAGACACGTTTCACGCCGGCGAGACCGCCCCGGTCATGCTGGTGTCGCACACGAGCGATCGCTACGTGCTGTTCAGCGTGTCCGCTGACGACCTGTACAGTTACCGCCTCGTTCACCTGACGGGCAATGTGAAGCTGGTGCAACTCGACATTGAAGAAAAACACGTTCCCAACCTGTTCCTGAACGGGCTCATGGTGAGCGACAACCAGATTCACCGGGACATAAAACAGGTGGTGGTGCCGCCGGTGAAGCAGTTCCTGAACGTGGAGGTGAAGCCGGATCGAGACCAGTACCGGCCACGTGAGGAAGGCACCCTCACTGTCACCACACTCGACCACAAGGGCCGCCCGGTGGCCGCCGAAGTGGCACTGTCGCTGGTGGACGAGTCGGTGTTCTACATCCAGGAAGACCTTGCTCCGGATCCCCGCCAGTTTTTCTTCGGCAGTAAGCGGCCTAACCGGCTCAACATGACAAGCACGTTCCAGATGAAAGCCTACCGCGACCGCAAACGCGAAGACCAGTTGCAGAGGAACGAACTGGAACGGCGCGCGTATGAACCGGGACGCTTTAAGGACAAGGGTTTCAACGACCAGCTTGGTGCGGCTTATAAAAAGTCGTCGCCCACAGAAGTGTTTCCCGGCGCGGTTATGGAAGAATCAGCACCGATGGCCATGGACATGGACCAAATGAAGTCCGAGGGGAAGGTCGGCAGCAAGGAACGGCTCCAAATGAATGAGGGGGATGGCCAGGAACAAGGAGCGGTGACCGTACGTTCGGATTTTCGCACCACGGTGTTCTGGCAACCCAACGTGCATACCGGAAAGGACGGCAAGGCGATGGTCAAGGTCACGTTTCCGGATTCGTTGACCGAGTGGCGCGCCACGGCACGCGTGGTGGACCGGAGCAACCGCTTCGGCATCGCCAAAGGGCACACCCGCACGCAGAATCCCCTCATCGTTCGCCTGCAGGCACCGCGTTTCTTTGTAGCCGGCGATGAGGTCGTTCTATCCGCCATCATCAACAACAACACCGATGCGCCGATGGATGTCGCACCCGGCATTCAAGCTGCGGGCGGCGTGCGCCTGGTCAAGCGCCTCACGCATACGACAACAGATAAAACCCGGTTGAACCTGGTTTCCGTTCCCGCACGCGGTGAGGTGCGCGTGGACTGGCTGGGGGTGGTGGAAAAGCCGGGGGACGTTAAAATTCAGGTGCTGGCGCGCACGCCGAAACTGAGCGACGCCATGGAAAAACGGTTCGTAGTGCACGAACACGGCATCGAAAAATTCCTCGCCAAATCCGGAAAAGTACGCGGTGAGGCGGTTTCGATCCGGCTCGACATCCCGGCGGAACGCAAACTCGATTCCACTCAACTGACCGTGCAGGTGAGCCCCAGCATCGCCGTGACCCTGCTCGATTCCCTGCCCTATCTCATCGATTTTCCATACGGTTGTACCGAGCAGACCCTGAGCCGGTTTCTGCCGACGGTGATCGTCGGGAAAACCCTGCGCGACCTGGGTGTGGATGAGGAGGATGTGATGGACCGCGT
This sequence comes from Nitrospina sp. 32_T5, assembly GCF_052156635.1. Classification (NCBI taxonomy): domain Bacteria; kingdom Pseudomonadati; phylum Nitrospinota; class Nitrospinia; order Nitrospinales; family Nitrospinaceae; genus Nitrospina; species Nitrospina sp. 32_T5. Next base: position 181,294 of record NZ_JBQKUO010000003.1, read on the forward strand.
TTTCGGCGGCATCGATGCCCAGCACACCGGGAAGACGCACCCCAAGGGCAAACAGAACCTGAAAAAGCTGAAAGCCATGGTGCAGGCCGGCCTCGACCGGCTTTACGACTTCCAACATTCCGACGGCGGCTGGAGCTGGTGGAAAAAAGGCGACAGCGATCCGTTCATGTCGGCGTACGTTCTGTGGGGACTGGGACTGGCTCGCGAGGCTGGCGTGGAGGTACGGCGGGACGTGCTGGAACGCGCTTACCGCTACCTCAACCGGGCTCTCGTGGAAGCCGAAGCGCAATACGACATGCAGGCGTTCCTGCTCCATGCGGCAACGCACCACGGTCATAAAGAAAAGGACCGTGCAAACAAGTTCCAGATGAAGGCCTACGCCAATCTGTGGAAACACAAGGACCGTTTGAACGCTTACGGCCGTGCCCTGCTGGCCCTCTCCGCGCATTACCTGGACCGCAGGGAAGACGCCCGGACCCTGATTGAGAACCTGGAGAACGGCGTGCAGGTCGACAACCGGCCGGATCAATCCATTCTTCATCATGGGACAGGGGGTAACAAGGAGACCGTCATGGCGACAGCTCACTGGGGCGAAGACGGCATTTATTACCGGTGGTCTGATGGCGGCGTGGAGGCCACAGCGTTCGCCCTGCGGGCACTTCTGACCATCGCTCCCAAGCACGAGTTGATCGAGCCCGCCATGAACTGGCTGGTGAAAAACCGGCGCGGAGCCCACTGGAGCAACACCCGCAACACCGCCATCGCCGTACTCGCGCTCAACGACTACCTGAAAACCTCCGGCGAACTTGCGGGCGGCCAGGAATATGAATTGATCGTGAACGGCACATCCATCGCAAAAACCGAAGTGGAGGACGTGTTGCAGGCCCCCGGAAGGTATGACATCGATCCCGCTCTCATCCGCGACGGGGCCAACGAAATTCGAATTCAACGAAGCGGCGAGGGTCCTTTGTATTTCGCGGCACACGCGGAGTTTTTCAGCCTGGAAGAACCTGTCACTCCCGCGGGCAATGAAATCTTCGTCAAACGCCAGTACTACAAGCTGGTAGGACGGCCCAGCCTGTTGAAAGGCTACGTCTACGACAAGCAACCGCTCAACGACGGGGAACAGGTTACAAGTGGCGACCGCATTGAAACCGTACTCACCATCGAAGCCAAAAACCATTACGAATACCTGGTGTTTGAAGATCTCAAACCTGCGGGCTTCGAAGCGGTGGAGGTTAAAAGTGGCGGCGACCTTTATGCGCGCGAACTTAAATGGTCCGCCATCCTCAAAAAATTCGGCAGTCAGGCCGAACCTGTGGCCGGCAAGACCCCCCAGTTGAAGCACGTGGTGCTGCCTCCGTACCTGCCGTCCAGTGATTACACCGGCCGCTCGCGTTGGGTGTACCAGGAACTGCGCGACAGGAAGGTGGCCATATTCGTGGATAAACTGCCGCAGGGCGTGTGGGAAATCCGCTACACGCTGCGCGCGGAAATTCCGGGGCATTTTCACGCTTTGCCGGTGATGGGGCATGCCATGTACATTCCGGAAATCCGTGCCAACGGATCCGAGGTGCGGGTGCGCGTGGTGGACCGGAACGAGTGAGGAAACGAGAGCATAAAAAAACCACCCCGGGTCAGGGGAGCCCGGGGTGGTTCTGAAAAACTGCTGAACAGGACGGGAACCGCCCTTTCAAAAATTTAGATTACAGACGCAACGAAATCGATTCAAAAAACTTATTCCTTTAAAATCCCCCGGCGATCTTTTTGATGAAGGTCTGGATTTCCTTTCGCAGGGGACCGTCCAGATTTTTCTCTTCCCGCGTCAGCGTGGTCAGGATATTGGTTCCGAACGCAGCCTCCATTCCCGCGGCCATGCTGACGAGGATGCGGGTTCCGTATTTTTCCATGAGTGCGTGCTCTTCCGCCGCGCGGAACGCCATTTCCGGTCCCACCAGGATGGCCCAGGTTTTGATGACGGCGACATCTTTGGCTTCCCGGATTTGCAGGTTTTCCAACTCTTCCATATACGTTCCAGGATCAATCTGGCCAGACTCGAAACTGTCGATCAGCTGTTGCATGGACATGTCCTCCGTGTCGAGCCTGTTGAGGATGTGCTCAAACAGGCGGCCTTCCATATCCTTCAGTTTTTTCAGGTTCCAGATGTAATAGTACTCGCCGGGCCGGTTATCTTCTCCGCGGATTTCGCGTTTTATTTTTTTCAGGCATTCGGGGCACCGTTTCCCCGCGTCATAGCTGAACGGCTGGCCGCAGGGACAGTCGGAAAGGTAAGTCTGCACAGCAAGCGCCAGGGCCTCGCCTTCGATTTTCAATACCTCCTTTATGGCCACACGCACGAAATCATTGCGTGCGATCTGGATGCCTTTCACACAGGAAGAACAGTGGACCCTGTAGGCACCCTCGTTTTCTGCGGGTTCAAAAACAGGCTCATACGTGGCTTTGCACAAGGTGCAGGTCACTTGCTTGGAAACATTTTCGTCCATAGGTACACCCTAGTGATAACGCCTGGTGGGGCGGTTGAATACGGTTTGCGGGAGGGCCTGCATTCCATCCTTGGCTGTGCGCCGGGTTTCCGTTTTTGAAAAAAAAATAACCCATGGCCGGATACGACCATGGGTTATTGAAACCTTTAAGGAAGTTACCCGGCGTAAGCCTGGCCCAATCCAGCGGTTTGTCCTTCCTCTGCTTCGAGGATGATCTTACCGGTCTTCGAATCAACCGGGTGCATGCTGATGGCATTATGAGTGCTGCACACCACCTTGCACAGATCACACCCTTTACAGCGATGGGTGATGACCTCAGCTTTCATTTTCTCGGTGTTGAGTTTGATGCAGTCCGCTTCGGGGCAGTACATGATGCACAGCCTGCACCCTTTTTCCGCGATACATTTATCATCATGAACATAAGCTACGTTATACACGCTGAATGGCTCCTTCCGGTATCTTGAAGATTATAAATCCAAAAAAGCCTTAGGAAGCCGCTGCGGCCCCAACTGCCTCGAATTCACCGGGGGCGTAAAACGAAGGCGAATAATTGGACGTTTTCACCCACTCCGACGCAATCTCGTAAGACTTTTTAATCGTATCGTTGTTTTTCTGGAGCAATTGCTCCTTCTTAGCATACTTCTTTTTAATGGCTTCGTCCAGCGTGGCGGTACCACCGGAAGCGACGTACCGTTTGCCGAACCGGTCCTGCAGGGCAGCTTCCAGCGCCGGCAGATCCACCACTTTGGTGATACCGGCACAGGCGCCGATCATCGCCATGTTGGTGGAAAGTTCGGTGCCACCGACATCCAGTGCCATGTGCGTGGCATCGTGGTTCAAGACCGAAACGTTGAGGTCCTCCAAGCGTTTGTGATCTTCATCGGTAAGCAGGTCCACGTTGGTATTGATGATGATCAAGCCATTCTCCTTGATTCCGGAATAAAACGGAGCCGTATAGCTCTTCTGCATGGTGATAACCTGCGGATGGAACACCATAATGACTTCCGGGAAAACCAGTTCCCCCCGGTCATAAATTTTAACCGGACCGATGCGCACATAGCTTTCGGCCGGCGCCATCCGCTTTTCCGCGCCGAAGAACGGGTTGGAGATGGAGTATTTTCCCATCTTGTTCGCGGCCATGGCCAACAGGTGAGCGGCAGTAACCGCCCCCTGACCACCCAAGCCGGAGATCCGGATATTCATCCGTTTCATTATTTGCTCTTCACTCATGACGTCTCCTTTTAGTCACCTTTGACACCGTTACTTCGCGGCGGCTTGGGCCTTCGCGGCCTTCTTTTCCTCTTTTTCCCTGGCGTCCAACTCCTTCAGGAAAGCCTTGACCTCATCCGTCATGAATTCCTTCATCACGAAACGGCCTCCAATGGATTCGGCGTCCTTCATTTCATCCAGACCTTCCATGCTCTGTTTGCCGATCTCAAGAATGCACGGCGTGTAGAGCTGAACGTAGGTCGGACCGAACTCACGGGAAACGTGAATGGCGTTGCGGATGGCTTTCTCAACGCGATTCGGCTTGGATACTGTCAGGCAAGCCACGTAGTGACAACCGGATTCAAAAGCGATTTCCGGCAGGCGGACTTTTTCAAACCCCTTGCCGACCGGAGCCATTTTGGCAACGAAGCCCTTCTGCATGAGGCCGCTTTCCTGTCCACCCGTGTTGGCGTACAGTTCGTTGTCGAAACAGATGGTCGTGAATTTTTCCTGACGGAACCAGGACTGCATGGTCATATCAAGACCGATGTCAACCGTCGCGCCGTCACCAGCGAGAACGATAACATCCTTGATCCGGTCCGGGTAGCGAACCTTGAGAGCCCGCTGCAGGCCGGAAGCGATTGCATTCTGGTTGCCGAACAGCGAATGGATGTTATGAACCGCGATGTGCGGGAACACCAGGCTGGTGCAACCGGTGGAACCGACGAACACGGAGTCTTCCGGGTTCGGGATACTGGACAGGATGAACCGGAAAGCGATGGATTCCGGACAACCCGCGCACAGCGAGTGCTCCTCGATCAGTTCTTTGCTGGTACCGATGTCCTTCCAGCCCCGCTGGGTATTGCCGTATGTGGCATTTTCCACCATGTCGTGGTACTCCTGCGGCATGATGTCAGCCAAGTCTTCACTCAACTGGATTCGTTCTTTACTCATAAATGATTCACCTCAGATATATGTGCAAAATGTATTTTAAAGTTTAAATAAGTTAACTTCACGTTTCCCTTCGACTAACTGCCGCGGGAGGACAGGTTATTGGCCTTGAGACCCAGATGCTTCATGATCTCTTCGACAATGACCTCCGAAGGCATCGTCATGCCGCCTGCAACGTGAGGACCGGCGTAGACACGCTCGTTGTTCGGAACGATCGCTTTGATCTCCCGCGCCAACCAACCAACGACATTGAATTCCGGCACGATGATGTGCTTGGCATTCGCCGTGGCTTCCCGAATTTCCTCATGCGGGAACGGCCGCAGGGTTTTGATCTTGACCAGACCCACCTTGATACCATGCTCTTCTTCGAGCAGGCGAATGGCTTCGCGGCCCTGCGAAACCGCTGTACCCGAGGAAACAATCAGAATTTCGCGATCGAGGTTTTCGGTTTCGATCAAGGAGCCTCCCATCAGCGCCTTGGTGTGTTTGCGGGACCGTTCCACGGCGGCGTGGATTTCCAGCTGCCAGGAAGCGTGGGTCATGTAACTGATGTAATTCGATTTCATAACAAACGGGTCGCGCATCATGCGCACCGGCGGAACTTCCATGTCCATGCAGGTGACCGGAGAGCGATACGGATCGTATTTCGGGAGACACATGTCTTCGGACTGCAGCAGGACGGTGTCTTTTGTGTGAGTGACGAAGAAGCCGTCACAGCAAAGAGCCAGAGGCACATGCACGTCCGGCTGTTCGGACACCAGAAAGCCGCCCAGAATCCAGTCATAAAGATCCTGCGCCGTCTCTGCGTGCCAAACCAGCATGCCGGTTTCCAGCAGGTAGTAAATTTCCAGCGTGTCGGGCTGAATGCTGAGCGGGGAGTTGATGCCACGACAGGTCACGCAAACCTGGATGGGCAAACGGGAACCGGCCCACATGGGGAAGTTCTCCATCGCCCGCATGGTGCCCGGACCGGCGGTGGTGGTGAACACCCGCGCCCCGCCAAAGGCCGCGCCGGCGCATTCGCCCATAACCGCGAATTCGCTCTCACCCCGGAAATAATCCCCCAGGTAGCCTTCGGCGTACAATTCGCCAATCAGTGCCGCCGCTTCACTCTGAGGGGTGATCGGATAAGCCACCGAAATATCCAGGCTGGACCGTTTGATGGCTTCGCGAATAACTTCGGAACCGGTCAGAAACGATGGGGTGCGTTCCGCGTCAAAGAACATCTCGTTCGGGTCCGTAAAAACCTGACCCTTCTGGTTCTTGTGACCAAGCTCCACTGTTTCCGACAAAAGAATTCTTTTGCCCTGGGTTTCAACCTTTTTATTCATAAAATCACTCCCTCATTTTTTGAAAAAGAGCGCTTGTATAAAGCGGATTTACAAATTCAAAATTATATTCTTAATCAGGACCCTTCAACAAAGCGTCCCTTAACGCTTGTTCTGAACTGGGTGAAAGACTCAGCCTGGCTCTTCACACCTTCCTTCTTCAACCTCTCGATGGTATCAGTGAGGTTGTTAATCGTTTCCACGCCGATGTCCCGCAAAGACAGACACGCATCTTCATGGCCCGCCTGTGCGCAGTAAGCGATGGTATAGCAATCCGTACCCCCGCGAATGATCTTGAGAGCCAGATTCGCCTGATGGCAATGCACGCCAACGAATATGCAGACATCGATCCGGTTGTGCCAGATCGTAAGATTCGGATGGTTCGGGTTGATCTCGATCTCCGGGTCAATCTTTGGATACTTGGGGCGGTAGTCCGCCATCGGGATCAAACGCATCGGAGCCGTATCAGCCAGTCTGCGAAGCGCCTTGGCCTTTTTCGCAGCTTTTTCATTCCATTTCCACAACACCAGGGGGCCAGGAAAAATCGTCGGCACTTTCGCGCCCAATATTTTTCGAGCCGCGTATTCAACGGCTTCTTCTTCATCAACCAGTCGGCCCTCAATGTGCGCCTGCCCCGGGTCCGGCAAAACAATACCTCTGCTGGCCGCGGCGGGAGGCAAAAACGCCTCGGGACCAGGCAAAACCTGATATGGTTCCATCCGTGTAATCCTTTTATTTTAAAGGGTTATATAAACTCTGTCATTTCAGGAGGTTCAAATATAAACCACATTTGAAGAGGTTGTCAAACCTTTTCCCTTTTAAACACTTCGGGTTGATTGTATCCCGATTTGGCCCGTGCCCCAAAAAAATCTGGGAAAAAACTGGCCTGCCATTGCAAATTCCAACCCCAATCTTGACCAAAAGTAAAAGTTTTTGCGTGCAATCTGACGCCGGAGACCCCCACAAACAAGAAAACGGCTTTTAAATCAACTAATTAAAAAATTTTGGCGGGGCGGTTTGGGGGTTCGGGGTGCAGTCCTGTTGCGGGTTTTCCTTATTACAAACCCGTTACAAACATCATTCCTGCATACAGCCCTGCATCATTATGGTGGATCAGAGGATAAGGAAAGGGGCCAGTTTTCGCCCTTTCCCTCTGGAAGGCTTAAAATTACGGGAGTTGCGCCTTCAATGCCTGCAGTTGTTCAAGATGCTTTTTCTCTTCCACCACCAAATGGGAGAACACGGTGCGGACGTCGATCTTGGTCACCTGCTCAATCAGACCCTCCAGAATCTGAATGGAGTTTTTCTCCGACTGGATGCCAATTTCCAACGCTTCCGCATCGGTCCAGGACTGCGGTCGATCCTTGCCGCTTTCTGGAAACACCTTGCCCAGAATCTGCTGGCGGATGAATCGCTGGACTTCCGGTTTCTCCGGTGTACGCCGCTGAACCGCAGGTTGAAGAAAACGCGATTTCTCCTGCAGGGTGCGGGCGTGGTCCTTTTCCTGATCGGCCAGGTGCTCCAGCACCTGCCGTACGCGGTCGTCGTTCACGGTCCTCGCCGCCCGCTCGTAGTAAGCAATGCCTTCACGTTCCATTGCCATGCAAATCTGCACGGCATCGGAACATTGAAGGGTGGTCCTCAAATCATCTCCCAGGCTGGTCGTCATGAGTTCTCCCCCCATGTCATCAAAACACCTTACCTTATACTTTGAGAGACGGGGGCGCCTAAAAAGTTTTCAAATATTTTTCGGGCTCCCCAATTTATGCTATCATTTCCCCTGTTTTGTTTTTAAAATCAATCAATTATGGACAGGTTGCGGGGGAGGCCCGAAATGCAGAAAATTTTGATCTACACAGACGGTGCCTGCAAGGGCAACCCCGGCCCCGGGGGATACGGGGGTCTCATCTTCCAAAACGGGAAAAAGCTGGAATTCAAGGGCTCCGACCCCAGCACCACCAACAACATCATGGAAATGACCGCCGCCATCGTGGCTCTCAAAAAACTCAAGGAGCCGAGCGAAGTGGAACTCTATACCGACTCGGAGTACCTGGTTAAAGGCATGACGGAATGGATGCCCAACTGGGTGCGCCGCAACTGGACCACCAGCACCAAAAAACCGGTGAAAAACAAGGAACTCTGGCAGGAACTGCGGCGCCTGGCCGACACTCACAACATCACCTGGAAGTGGGTGCGCGGGCACGCGGGCCATCCGCAAAACGAACGCGCAGACCAGTTGGCCAACGAAGCCATCGTGGAGATGGCCCGCGGTTGATGGATTGACGCCATCTGCTATTGAGGGAAACGGATGCAAGGAAGGGCGACCTCAAAACGAGAGGGAAACGAAAACGGGTGGACGGTGCCGCCGGGCACGTTTGCCATCGTCTTCTTTTTGTTTTTCAGTTCGTGCGCCACACCGTCTCCTTATATGGCCGGCGATTCAACGTCCGTGGGATACCAGACAACACCCGCGCCCCATTCATCGGGTTCCACCTCCGTTCTTCCGCCCACCAGGCCGGATCAGGCAAAACACTCACTGCATCAAATCGAAGAGTCGCAAAAACAAAGCGTGGATGCCCTGCCCTACGCGGTGCATTACGAAGCGGATACGCTGGATGAAGCGGAACCGGAACCCATGGTGGCCCCCGATTCCCCGGTCCACAATAAAATCCGGGTTTTTACCGATAAAACCTTCGCGCCGCCGCCGAAAGTAGAAATCACCGACTCCGATGACTGGAACGAAGGTCTGCTAGCAGACGCGCCGCGTTTCTTCGACGACATGAGCCGCGGCACCCTGTTGCAGGCCATCGACCGCCAGTTGAACGCTTACCGTTTCGCCAACCTGGACGAACGCCTGCGCCTGGGTTCGCGCACGGTGACGAAGCGCGACCTGAAAGAAACGCTCATCGCCTTTCGCCGCCTGCTGGTGAGCGGCCTGTCACCGGAGGAGTTCAGCCGTGTGGTGGAAGAGCAGTTTGAAATCATCGAGGCGGGAAAAGGCCGCCGCGGTCGCAAGCGCATGCAGTTCACCGGCTACTACACACCCATCGTGGACGCCAGCCGGTACCCGAGTCGTGAATACTCGTATCCGCTGTACCGCAAACCGAAACAGGCGCCCACGCGCCGGGTGATCTGGACGCAGTCGGAAAGCAACCGCGATTACGGCTTTCACCTGAGCAGCGGCCAACGCAACCTCCTGCTGACGCGCAAGGAAATCGACGGGGACTTTGTCCTCCAAAACCGAAACCTGGAAATCGCATGGCTGAAGGATGACCTCGACCGCTACTTCCTGCACATACAGGGTTCCGGCTACCTGCGCTTTCCGGACGGCACGGTGCAGGCGGTCCGCTTCAACGGGTCCAACGAGCTTCCATACAAAAGCGTTGGCCGGCAGATGATCCGGGACGGCGTCATCACCGAAGGCGAGGGAAGCATGCAGGGCATCAAGGCCTACTTCCAGCGCAACCCGGAACACATCCCGCGTTACCTGTTCCAGAACCGCCGCTACATTTTCTTTGAGCTGGCGGACCAGGGCCCGACGGGATCGGTGGGGGTCGAGCTGGTGCCGGGACGCGCCCTGGCCACGGACAAGAGTCTGTACCCCGGCGGTGGCCTGGCGTTCATTTCCGCCACCAAACCGGTCCTCGATGAAAACCGCCGCATCATCGGCTGGAAACCCTTTTCCCGCTTCGTGCTGGACCAGGATACGGGAAGCGCCATCAAGGGACCCGGCCGCGCCGACCTCTACTTCGGAGTGGGAAAGGCCGCAGGCGTGGCGGCGGGACACTACAACCAGCACGGAAAAATCGTGTACCTGCTTCGCAAAAAATAATCTGAAAAAAGGAAAGCTGGCGGAAGGTCGCCGTCAGTTGGTGGGCAGGTTCTTGTTATACACCTTGACCTCAGGGTCCTTGCAGAAAATCTCGCCCAACTGTCCGCCGAACCCTTCATCGTCGGTGCCAACGCTCAACAGGCAATCGTCCGACAGGGCCGGACCCAGAGCCTCGATCTTGATGCCGCCGATCTTCACCTGGAACACCGGATCGGGATTCCAGTCCACGGGCAGGATGTGGCCCGGCGAGGCGTAGCCCGCCATGTACACGACCGAGGCGAACGGGCCGAAATCGCCTTCGTCATAAGCCGATGCGATCCACATGCGGCCCAGTTTGTCGATGTACAAATCCGAGATGTGGCGCACGTCGGTTTCACCCAGCGTCTCCCAGACCGGGGCGCGGATGCCGTATTCCAGCACCTTGAAGCGGTCGCCGCGCAGGAACCGGTGCTTCCTCAAATCCAGCGTGTTCCAGAACAGGCGGCTGCGGTGCTTGCCCTCCCCGCGGTCGCCCAGCACCACCTCGACGCGGTCCTCGGTTTCCTGAACGCAGCCCATGCCTTCAAAGTTGTACGGCGTCTCCTCATCCTCATCCTGTTTCGGCAGGGACGCCATGCCCAGTATTTTTATTTTCCATTTCTTGCCGCGCTGTTTCAGGCGGACATGAAAAATACGCCCATCCCGGCCTTTATAATTCGAGCTTTCCAGAAGCAGGAATTCCCCGGGATTCTGTGACAGGCCGCAAATGGCCTCCAGGTCGTTGGCCGGGCCGCCCAGCTTTCGCCACGTGCGGTCGCTCAGCTGGATCTCCTGGTAGGTGGAGGTTTTCCGGGCTTCATCGATGGACAGCACGCCGAACCGGGGACGAAACTGTTCCGCGGGGGAGTCCTTGGAATCGTGGATGAGGAAGAAATCGCCGTTGTCCAGCCGGGCCATGCCGGAGATGTCGATCTGCTCGACGTCCAGCCACTTCTTGAAAAACTTGTTCGCGCCGCCCAGCTCCAGCCCGACCTTGATGGCGGTGGGCTCGGGTTCATCCGGCTCCGTGTTGTAGGGAATCTGGAACAGTTTCCCGCCGCAGGCGCTCAACCACAACGCCGCGGAAAGGGCGAATCCCAGACGATATGTGTAGCGGAGGTCCATACTTCCAATGTAAGGAGTGAGGCAATATTTGTCTAGCACCCTGTTTGGTCAAATTTTGCCGACCCGCGCAACCGGGCCTTTGCCAACAAAGTCGAATCGATCCATCCGCACCCGTTTCCATTCACCGCCGGTCCCTCGGTAAGCAGAAAATGACAAACCCAAATGCAGGCAAAGATGAGTACAATGGATACCGGAATCGGCATGACCAAAAAGGCCTGCCGCAGGCCTCCCTCAAAGTTGAAATGGGGGCAGGCAAGATGGCCAGGCACTTTCATTCTCCGGAGGGGCGATGACAAATACCGGGGTGCGATTGACCAAGATCATAGCCACCCTGGGTCCCGCCACGGGGACCCTGAAACAGATTGAAGCGCTGGCGAAGGCCGGGGTCAATGTGTTTCGCCTCAACCTTTCCCACGGGGACCACAAGAGCCTGCAACAATGGATTCGCTGGATCCGCAGGGTGGAGAAAACCCTGCGGATTCACCTGGGCATTCTTTTTGATTTGCAGGGACCCAAAATTCGCGTCGGTGAATTTGAAAACGGGCACACCACTCTTCACCCCGGGCAAACGGTCACCTTCACCACAAAACGGGTCACGGGAAAAGACAACCTCATTCCCGTGCAGTTCAGGCAGTTTCCTCAATCTGTAAAAAAAGGCAACACAGTCTACCTGGACGACGGGAACATCGGCGTCCAGGTCCTTTCCGTTTCCGGAAAACAGGTACAGGGGAAGGTCCGAACCGGGGGTCGCCTGACCGATCACAAAGGCGTCAACCTGCCGGATTCGACGATCCCCACGGGGCCGTTGACGGCAAAGGATAAAAATGACCTGCAGTTCGGACTGCAGGAGGAGATCGATTTCGTGGCTCTGTCGTTTGTCAGTTCGGCGAAAGACATTGAACACCTTCGGCGTCTGGTCCAACGCCGGGGGGGAGGGGTTGAAATCATCGCCAAAATCGAGCGCAAGCAGGCGGTGCAGAACCTGAAGTCCATCATCTCCGCCGCCGATGCGGTGATGGTGGCGCGCGGAGATTTGGGCATTGAAATCCCGCTCACCCAGGTGCCGACTGTCCAACAGCAGATCCTGCACGAATGCGCCCGCCAAGGCAAACCGGCGATCGTGGCCACGCAGGTGCTGGAGTCCATGATCCGGAACGCCCGCCCCACCCGCGCCGAGATCTCCGACATTTCCCATGCCGTGATGTTCAACACCGATGCCATCATGCTCTCCGCCGAAACCGCGGTGGGTCAACACCCCCTGGAAGCGGTGCGGGTCATGGCGAAAACGGTGGAGGACACCGAGGCGTTCTTGAAAAAGGAACAAAAAATCCAGCCGTGGAAATGGATTTTAGAGGAGGAGCCGCCCATCAGCCTGGGGGTCGCATACTCCGCCAACCACCTTGCAGAGGCATTGCGCGCGCGGGTGATCGTCGTGTTCACCCTCACCGGCGGCACGGCGAAAATGGTGCGGTCGCCGCACCCCATGGTTCCGCTGGCGGTCTTCACCTCCAGGCCCCGCCGTGCCCGGCAATTGACGCTGCTCCGCGGTGCCCTGCCATTTCTGGTGGAGGCGGACCGCCCGTTCCTGAACGATATGGAAGCGGTACTGAAATGCCTGAAACAAAAGAAAATGGTAAAAAAGGGCGACCGCATTGTGATCGCTACCGGCGAACCGGCCGACATCCCGAAATGGACCAACGTCATCCGGGTGGAACGCGTGCCGTAACCGCGCCAGGCGCGAGCAAATAGGTACTACTCGGAGAATGAAACGATGGTCGGTGGGCCCAATCCAGATCACCCCCCCTCCTTACCAAGGAGGGGATTGAGGGGGAGGTTCTGGAGCTTCTTTCCTTTTATTCAAACAAGCGTCGCAATACCGGCTTGCCACCCAGAACGTTAGTGATACACAGGAGACTTGTCATGTTTCACCGTCACACCCGAACGACACTCATCACCACCCTGCTGACAGCCCTGCTTGCCATTGGGCTGTTCTCCGCCTGCACCACCCAGCGGATTCAATCCGACTGGCACCTGAAAGGCGACGCCGCGTACGAGCGGTCCGAATACAAGGAAGCGTTCGGGTGGTACCACAAGGCGGCGGAGGCGGGTCACGTGGAAGCGCAGACGCAACTCGGCATGATGTACGCCGCCGGGCAGGGCGTGCGGCAGGACTACGACGCGGGGCTGGCGTGGACGCGAAAGGCAGCGGAGGCGGGACACATCCGCGCGCAGACGAACCTCGGCATCCTGTACATGACGGGCTTCGGCATCCCGCGCGATTTTAAAGAGTCGGTGAAGTGGCTGACGATGGGGGCTGAGGGGGGCGACCCCAAGGCGCAGACCCAGCTGGGCCTGATGCGCGAGACCGGCATCGGCATTCCGCGCGACCCCGTCCGCGCCCTTTTCTGGTACCGCAAAGCCGCCACCAGCACCGAAGAACCCTACGCCACTTTAGCGCGAAACGGTCTGGAACGGTTGGAAGGCCCGGGCCCACGCGGCAATTGAACGATTGCGCCGAGCCACGCCCGGCGACCATCTCCTCCGAGCGGGGGATTCCATACTCCGCGGGCGGATGAAGATCAGCGATTGCGGACCGGTGGGCACCCCCTTCTCCGAAGGGGGCTGGGGGGCTTTTACATTCAGGCTTTTTTCTGAGGAGCCGCAGGCAACGAAGAAACTTTAAAATGAATCTTCCACAAACGTAATTGATGGTATGAACTCATGCCCCGCAGAAACCTGAGACCCCACCTGCCCTACGACGGATCCCTCATTGAAAAAGCCCGCGACCTGCGCATCCAATCCACTCCCCCCGAAAAACGGTTCTGGTACCACCTGCGCCAGATGCCTTGTTATCAGGAAACGCAGTTCAACCGGCAGAAACCCATTGGCCAATTCATCGTCGATTTCTACTGCCATGCGTACGGACTGGTCATCGAAATCGACGGCGACACCCACGGCGCGGACGAAGCGAAAAGGAAAGATGCGGCAAGGACGGCGTGGCTGGAGTCGCAGGGGTTGCGGGTTCTGCGATTTTTAAACAGGGAGGTGATGACCAACATCGAAGGCGTGATGAGCGTGGTGGAGAGGGTCATTGAAGAGATTAAGGAAGAAGCCCCCTAGCCCCCTTCGGAGAAGGGGGGACCCATCTGCCCCCAGAACTAAATCGTTCTAATGTGAAGACAAATTGTTTAGCGGAAGAAAAACAAAAAGCGGTTTAATGGGTCGTGGTCGTACCCCCAAATACAACACGCCCCGTCCGATTGCAACCCGGTTCACTTTTCGGTCTAAGGAGGAATGCCTACCCTGCGGGCGAATGGAAGCCAGGAGATGGAAACCGATCGTCTCCCCTTTCTCCAAAGGAGAATCAGCGATTGCGGACCGGTGGGCACCCCCTTCTCCGAAGGGGGCTGGGGGGCTTTTACATTACGGGCTTTTTTCATGAGGAGCCGCAGGACTACGCCCGGCGGTTCCCCCTTCTGAATGAAACAGTGAAAATATTCCAAGTGCTCTCTTCCAATAACAGTTGGAATATTTTGTCCTTCAATCCTCGCTGTACAGCGCGACGAGGCGCTTGTCGACGAAGTCGAAGCGTTCGGTGCGGACCCATTTCTGTTCCTTGTCGGGACTGCCGCTGACGGCGGAGAAATCCAGGTTCGCCGGGTTGCGCTTGATCATGCACGCATACGTGATGGTCTCCGGCGTCTCCTCGATGTCCAGGTAATCCACGGTGCGCATAAACTGCGATCCGGTGGTCACGATGTCGTCCACGATCAGCCAGTGGGTGTCGGCGGGGTACTTCGGCACGCCCAGCTGTTCCAGCTCGATGCGCCGGTGCGGCATGATGTAAAACTTGAGGTTCATCATCTTCGCCAGCGTGTAGCCGATGCGGATGCCCTCGGTCTCGATGCCCACCACCACCTCGAAGTTGCCGTGCTCCTTCTGCCACGCCTCCAGCTTGCGGACCAGCATGGCGCAGTAGGCCTCGTTCATGGTGTCGGAGAGGGATGCGTAGTCGTAGTTGTAGTGGGATTTGATGCCGGGGCCGAACTCGAATTGGCCTTCCTTCTTGATTCGCGAGAACACGGTCGTCACCTCGAGCTAAGTTCCATCCGGTTAGTGGATCGCGGCGGCGGACGGGCCCGGCGGCGGGATCACTCCTCTTCCGGCCAGCCGTACTTGCCGACCAGCGGCACAAACAGGCAGTGGTTCAGCATGGTCTTCTGCACCGCGCCGTTTTTCACCGTCACGCGGATCAGTTCCTGCCGTTCCGAGTCGCCGACGGGCAGCACCATGCGGCCGCCGTCTTTCAACTGCTCGACCAGCGTTTTGGGCACCTCCGGCGCCGCCGCTGTTACCAGAATAGCATCATACGGCCCCTGATCGCGCCATCCATACGTGCCGTCGAAAATTTTGTAGTTGATATTAGTATAGCCCAAACGGTCCAGCAGTTCCTTCGCGCGGCGGCCGAGCGGCTTGATGCGCTCGACGGTGAACACCTGAGCCGCCAGTTCCGCCAGCAGGGCCGTCTGGTAGCCGGAGCCGGTGCCGATCTCCAGCACGCGTTCTTCGCCTTTGAGCGCCAGCGCCTCGGTCATGGCGGCGACGATGTACGGTTGCGAGATGGTCTGGTTGTCGCCGATGGGAAGCGGGTGGTCGCCGTAGGCCTTGTGCTGGAACGAGGGCTCGACGAACAGGTGCCGCGGCAGGCGGCTCATCGCTTCCAGCACCGCGAGGTCGCGGATGCCTCGGTCGACGAGCTGTTCCTCGACCATCTTCTGTCGCTGGCCGGAGTATTCGTGGGACGGTGGTGCGGTCAGGCTCATTCAATTTCCGGGAGGTTGCGCGCAGAGACCCTGCCCTGCGCAAGGGTGGTACGGTGCCGGGTCCGGCACAAAGTCAGCACGCGGCGCACCGAGGACGGGCGGTCCGCGCGATCAGTGTATGGGAATGGACCGGTCCGTCCCGAACCGCTCGAACGCAAGCTGAAACGGGTGTTTGACCCCGGGCGCGGGAGGTTGTATGGTGTCCATCCGGCGGGGATCCTGGTAAAAAATCAGGTCCCACTGGTCCTGGTACCGGTCGTATTTCAGAAGGTAGATGTTGTCGTCGTCGGCCTTCACCTTGAAATAGTCGCAGTCGTCCCCCAGCCAGGCGTCGATGACTTCGCGCACTTGGAACGATCGCCGAAAATCGCGGTCGGCGAGGGTGAACGCCACGGGGCGTTCGTTGACCTTGTAGCCGGAGTGGCACTCTACCTTGACCATGCCGATCATGGTATGACTTGCTCCCTGAAATGTAAACCCATTTTTTGACCGCCAAAATCCCTGAAAACCGCTTTCCAAAGCGGGGAAACGACCCATGCGCCCAGCCGAAACCGCCTCCCTCGAATCCCATTTAAAGGCCCTTGTGGGCGAAAGGAACCCTTATTCCTCCCCCGAGGCGCTGGAAGCGGCAGGGGCGTACGTGGAGTCGCATTTTTCGGCCTGCGGGCTGGAGGTGTGGCGCGACCCGGTGCCTTTCGAGGGAAAAGAGTATTTCAACGTGTTCGGCCGCCTGGAAGGGGCGCACCCGGAGGGTGGCCTGCTGGTCGTCGGGGCGCATTTCGATACGGTGGAGGGCACACCCGGCGCGGACGACAACGCCAGCGCCGTAGCGGCGCTCTTGGAAATCGCCTCCTGCCTGAAAGGCGCCACCCCGTCGCTGTCCATCCTGTTCGCCGGGTTCACGCTGGAGGAATACGCCTTCGTCGGCAGCGAGCACCTGTGCAAACGCCTCATGCAGGAGGACGTACCGGTCGCCGGGATGATCTCGCTTGAGATGCTGGGGTTCGTGAACCGCACGCCGCATTCGCAGAATTACCCGCACTACGTCGATCCGGCGAAGTACCCGGACCGGGGCGACTTCATCGCCGTGGTCGGCAACGAGGTGTCGCAGGAGATGACCGTATCGCTGGTGGGATCGATGAAGCAGGCGGTGCCGGGGCTGGGCGTGGAGTTTTTGGTGGTGCCGGGAGACGGCGCGGCGTTTCCGGAGGTGCAGTTGAGCGACCACGCGCCGTTCTGGCAGGGCGGCCACAAGGCGGTGATGGTGACCGACACTGCGTTCTTCCGCAATCCGCATTACCACCTGCCCTCGGACACGCTGGAGACGCTCGATCTCCCTTTCCTGCGCGACGTCACCGAAGGCGTGGCGGCTTACCTGGAATCTCCCCAATTATAAAAACGGGAGCCCGTTCGGACTCCCGTTCCAATGGGTCCAACAATTTTCAGAAAGGGTCCTGGGCCCTTATTATTTCTTGCTGGAAGATTCGCCGTCGGTCAGGTTGTCGAAGGTTTCTTCCAGCCGTTCGGCGTTTTTCTTGAACACTTTCTTCGCGTTTTTGGAAGATTCCTCGATACTCTTTTCGATGTTCTTCATTGATTTTTTCAGGCCGGTTTCCTTGTTCTTTTCGGCCAGGTTGTTTTTCGTTTTCTGAATCTGCTTTTTCGCGCGCTCAACGTTTTCTTCCCAGTTGAGGGAATCGAGCACCTTGTCCTTTGCTTTTTCGAGAGCGCCCGCCTCCCCCTTTTTGCCTTTACCGCCATCGGCATGGAGAGGCATTGCCATTACGAACACCAGGGCAAAAATGAAAATGGATTTGGAAATCATGCGCTGCATAGGCAGGTGACCGAATGAAGAACAGGGGCGGGAATATCGACGGAAGGTCTGGATGCGTTACGGCTTTTCGGGGGCCGCCTCGCCTTCCTCTTTTTTCTCGTCGTCCTTGCCAACCAGTTTCTTGAATGCATCTTTCAGTGGATTGCTGGAATTTTCGCCTTCTTCCTTTTCTTTTTCTTTATTTTCCCCGGTGGCTTCGGCTTTTGAAGTGGTGTCCGTTTTCGATTTGGTTTCCGCCTTGGCCTGTTTCGGCTCGTCCTCCAGTTCCTTTTTGTCATCGCCTTTCACGGTCTCGACGATTTTATCGATGGTCTGGGAAAGAAACTTCTTGGCACTCGCCTTGGTTTTTTCCTCCGAGGATTCCGCCTGGGCTTCCGCCTCAGCCTTTTTCTCCTTTGCGGCGTCTTTCAGCTTGGCAGCTTTTTCTTTAGCCTCTTCCCTGGCCTCTTCGGACTCTTCCTTGTTTTTGATCAGGGTCTTGAAGGCTTTCTTGATGATCCCTTCCTTGGGTTTTTCCTCTTCAGGGGTCCCGGCTTCCTCTTTGGTTTCGGCTTTTTCGGTTTCCTGGGATTTACCGGACTCATCATCCTTGCCGACCAGTTTCTTGAAGGTTTCCTTCAGAATGTTCGTGGATTCCTTTTTCTCTCCGGTTTCCGGCTCCGGCTTGGACTCCGCCTTTTTGGTTTTTGGAGGCGGCGTTTTTTCCGCGGCAGGCTCTTCTCCCTCTTTTTTATCGTCGTCATTGCCGACGAGTTTTTTGAACGCCTCTTTCAGGACGTTGGTGTTGGCCGGTGTTTTTTCAGTTTCATTTCCCTGGACTTCCGGCTCGTTTCCCTTGCCGGTGGACGCACTTTCAGCGAAAGCGGGTCCGGTCTGCACCATGGCCACCACCAGGATGAAAGCCATCAATGTGTTATAACAGGTTTTCATGAACGGCAATTTCCCCTCCCCAAAACAGGTCAACCCCTTGTAATGCAATTCTCTCTTTAATTGTAAACGCAATGCATTTCATTATAGAAGCAAAATTACATTTTTTTACGGCACCCCGGCCGCCGGGCCCAATGGAAACCCGATAAATCTTGAAATCAAAATCCTTTTTGGTCACAATGGGGCCATTAAAAATGAGTGAGAAGCCATGTTAGCGTTTGCAAAAGACATCACTAAAACGGACCCCAGCCATCCCGAAGAATCCAACAACGAAAAGTTGAAGGAATACATGGAATACCAGCGCTCCCTCAACCACGAGCGGCTGGTGTTCCACGCTCTCGACCGGGCCAAGACCGGCCTGCAGCAAATCATTCAGGACAGCTGGGGAGAGGCGACCAAGTCGGAAACCTACCTCAAGGAAAATTTTCCGGTTTCGCAGCGCTACGCTGACCAGGAAACGCTGATGATCATGTTGCGAAAACTGGTGAACGCGCATAACAGCACCAACAACTGGTACCAGATGAACCCTTTTTTCTGCGGGGTGGTTTACGATGCGCTGGAACGCTTCCTTGCCATGTACAACCGGCTCGCAAACGAGGAACCGGAAAAAGCGGAAGAGTTCGGAATCGCCGAAGGAGGCCGCGAAGTGGATTTCGACGACTGGGTCCGTCTTTATTTTCTCGATCTCGACTTCATGATCGGCCAGCAGATGAATTACGTCCACTTTGCCAACCGCCGCCGCAACCAGGCCATCGAAACCTTCATCGGCCAGCAGATGGCGGACGGCAAAAGCAGGGAGGACGCGGCCAAGGAAGCGGGCGATGAATTCAACATGGACGAAGCTTCGATCCGGATATATCTTGGTTACGAGATCAATCATCAGGACCTGGAGTTGTTTTATACCTCCGCTGAAAACCCGATCTATGAATACCTTTACGACCCCAACGCGGAAGATGGGTTCATGGACGGGGAAACCCTCATCGACTATTCCTATTTTCTCGGTCACCAGCTCAAGGGATTGAGCGAAACCGAGGCGGAAAAAGTCCTCGAAGATATTGAAAAACTTTCAAAACACTGATCGCTGGGCTACACTGAAATTAGTTCGGTAATTGTTTAATGCCGGGTTCCGTGCTGTTCGCGGCGCCCGTTACCCAAGTGGATTATGTCGAATCACAACATGTCATGGGATGATCTTCACGACCAGGGCCCGCCGCAGGAACGCCAGCGGCCGCGCTCCGGCGGAGGTGGTGGCGAGGGACCCGGCGGTCCCGGGCCGCAAATGCAGATGCCTCAATTCAAAATGCCGCCGTTCAAACCCGGCACCGTATTGGCGGCCATCCTTGTTCTGCTGGCACTCTGGATTCTGCCCAGCGTTTTTTATTTCGTGGAACAGGATGAGGAAGGCGTGGTCACCCGCTTCGGCCGGTACGAACGCACCACCCTGCCCGGCCCGCATTTCAAATTTCCGTCACCCATCGAACACGTCTACACCCCGAAAGTCCGCCAGGTGCGCCGCACCGAAATCGGTTTCCGCCTCAACAACGCGGGCCAGGTGCGCGATTTCCCGCCGGAATCGCTGATGGTGACCGGCGACCAGAACATCATCGACATCGACCTGGTCGTTCAGTACAACATTTCCGACTCCAAGAATTTCCTGTTCGTGGTGCGCGATACGGAGCAGGTGGTCCGCGACGCGGCGGAGACCGTCATCCGCGGCATCATCGGCAACAAGATGATCGATGAGGCCCTGACCGTCGGCAAGGCGGAGATCCAGATTCTGGTCAAGGAACAGATGCAGGCACTGCTCGACGAATATCAAGCGGGGATTCGCATCATCAACGTGCAGTTGCAGGACGTCAGCCCGCCCAAGCAGGTGGAAAGCGCATTCAAGGACGTCGTCAGCGCGCGCGAAGACAAGGAACGCATGATCAACGAAGCGCAGGGGTACCGCAACGCGGTGATCCCGGAAGCGCGCGGACAGGCGGCCCAGATTGTCCGCAATGCGGAAGGTTACCGCGAACAGATCGTCAAGAAATCCCGTGGTGACGCCGCCCGTTTCCTGTCCCAGTTCGAAGAATACAAGAAAGCGCCGGAAATCACCCGCCGGCGCATTTACCTGGAAACCATGGAAGAAATTTTCCCCAGCATGAACAAGTTCGTCATTGGTGGAAAAGGGAGCGGGGTTCTGCCCATCCTGCCCCTGGGCAAGGATTTCCAGAAAAACATGAACATGAACGGCCGCAAATGATGCGGCTGCCATTCACCGAAACCGGAATCGATCGATTATGAAACAGGCCAGTGTCATTGGGCTCGTTGTACTGCTCATCGTGCTCTACAACTCCATGTTCACCGTCAAGATGACGGAGAATGCTGTTGTCCTGCAGCTCCAGGAATACAAAAAGACCATCACCGAGCCCGGACTGTATTTCAAAGTCCCGGTCATCCAGTCGGTGAAGTACTTTTCCAAACAGCTGCTGGTCAATGACGATGAAGCCTACGAAGTCATTACCAAGGACAAGAAAACCCTGCTGATCGACAACTATTCCATGTGGCGCATTGTCGATCCGTTGAAGTTCCTGCAGACGGTGCGTACGGAAACAGGCGGCGCCTCGCGTCTCGACGACCTCATCAAGTCCGAGTTGCGCGTGGAACTGGGTACGCACGACCTGGTGGACGCGATCGTCAACACCCGTGAGCAGATCATGAACAAGGTCACCGAAGAAGTGGATAAAAAGGCGGCCGACTACGGCATCCAGGTGACCGACGTGCGCATCAAGCGGGCCGACCTGCCGCCGGAAATCGCCAACTCCATTTTCAACCGCATGCGCACGGAGCGCGAACGCATCGCCAAGGAATACCGTTCGGAAGGCAAGGAGGAAGCCACCAAGATCCGCGCCGAAACCGACAAGGAAAAAACCATCCTGATGGCCGAGGCGTATGAAGAAGAACAGAAAATCCGGGGTGAAGGCGAAAAGGAATCGATCCGCATTTACGCCGAGGCATACAGCCGGGACCCGGATTTTTACGCTTTCATGCGGTCCATGGAGGCTTACAAGAATTCCCTGAAAACGGACACCACGGTATTGATGGACGAGAAGTCCGATTTCCTGGAATACCTCAACAAAATCCGTTAGCCGGGCGGGCGGCACCGCGGCCTGCCCCGCTTGAACGACCACCGTCCATGAAAATTCTGATCGTCGGCGCCGGCATCGTAGGGTTCAACCTCGCCCAGGAACTGTCCCACGAGGGACACGACATCTCCATCATCGACGAAAACGCCGAGCGCATCAAAACCATCTCCGAAAAGCTCGACGTGCTTGCCATTCACGGCAATGGCTGCATTCCCAGCACCCTGTTGAAAGCCCAGATCCGCGGCGCGGACATGGTGATCTCCGTCACCGACAAGGACGAGATCAACCTCATGGTCTGTTTCCTCGGACAAAAGTTCGGCATCCCAAAACGGTTCGCCCGCCTGCGCAACGTGGAATTGACCGGCGCGAGCAAGGTGTTCAGCCCGCAGGAACTGTTCGTCGATTACGCCATCAACCCCGGCGAGATCGTGGTCGATTCCCTGCTCAAGATCATCCAGACGCCCAGTTCCATCAACGTTGCCGAATTCGCCGGCGGCCAAATCCTGCTCCGCGGCTTCGAGGTGTCGGAAGACGCGCCGCTGGTCGGCAAGACCATCAGGGAAATCCGCAGTGTGTCGGAGATGAACTCGTTCATGGTGGTGGCCCTGGTGCGCGACGGAAGCCTGCACGTGCCCAAGTTCGAGGACACGGTGCAGCCGAAGGACAAGGCCTACATCGTGATCGACAACGAGTTTCTGCCGCTCGCGCTCCCCATGTTCAACAAGAAGGTAGAGCAGATCCACAAGGTCATCATGTACGGGGCCAACCCCATTTCCATAAACCTGGCGCAGGAACTGCACAAGTTCGTCGACGACGTGTCGATCATCGAACCGAGTCACGACCACGCCACGACCGCCGCCGATTCGCTCGAACACACCGTCATCCTGCACGGCAACGGCACCGACCCGGACCTGTTCAACGACATCAACATGAAGGACGCGGACCTGTATCTCGCACTGTCCGACAATGACGAGATGAACATCCTCTCCGCCCTGCTTGCGAAAAAGCACGGGGCGAAACGCGCCGCCGTCCTCACCAACGACCCCGATTACCTGCCGATCCTCGATTCCATCGGCATGGACATCAACATCAACCCGCGCCTCATCACCGTCTCCGCCATTCTCAAGCACCTGCGCAAGGGGGAGGTGCTGAACGTGCACAAACTGGCGGAGGGAGAGGCGGAGGTCATGGAGATCGTGGTTCATCCCAAATCCACCGCCGTCGGCAAACGCATCAACCAGCTTCGCATGCCGACGGAGGCCATCATCGGCGCGATTGTCCGCAAGGGCGAGATGATCGTGCCTGCAGGGGCGACGGAGATCGAAGCAGAAGACACGGTGATCCTCGCCACCCTGCCGCAATGCCTTGAAAAGGTGGAAAAACTCTTCAGCGAAAAAACGGGCTTCTTTTCCTGATGAATCTCCAGGCCATTTTCAACGTCGTCGGCGTCCTTCTCATTCTTCTGGGGGCGATTCTGATCGTGCCCCTGCTGGTTTCCCTTTATTACATGGAGCCGGGCCTTCACGGTGGCATGGCTCCGCACACGGCGTTTCTCATCGTCGCCATCCTGTCGGTCGTGGTTGGCTCCGCACTGTGGAAGTACCTGCCTTCCGGCATTGAAAAACTGCGCGAACGGGAGGGCTTCGCCATCGTCGGCGTCTCGTGGGTGTCGCTCACCCTGGTTTCCTGTCTGCCGCTCTATTTGACCGGCGCCTGTCCGAGTTTCGTCGATGCGTTTTTCGAAACCATGAGCGGTTTCACCACCACCGGCGCATCGGTGCTTTCCAACATCGACGACCTGCCGCACGGCATCCTGTTCTGGCGGAACCTGATGCAGTGGATGGGCGGCATGGGGATCATCATGCTGTCGCTGGCCATCTTCCCGGCGCTCGGCATCGGCAGTTTCCAACTGTTCAAGGCGGAAATTCCCGGCGGCGCCACCGTCGAGCGCATGCAGCCGCGCCTGGCCGAAACCGCCAAGCTCCTGTGGACCACCTACCTCGTGCTGACCGTGGCGGAGATCGCACTATTGGTGGGCGGCGGCATGGGCTGGTTCGACGCCGTCTGCCACACCTTTTCCACCGTCGCCACCGGCGGCTTCTCCCCGCATCAGGAAAGCATCGGCCATTTCGACAATTTGTATTTCGAAATGGTCATCATCACCTTCATGTACCTGGGAGGCGTCAACTTCGCCCTGCATTACCACATGGTTCACCGCAACTGGGACGTGGTGACCACAAACCCGGAGTTGCGGTTTTACACCATCGTCGTGTTGGTGAGCGTGGCCGCGGCCACCGTGGGCCTGTGGGCGCAGACTCCCGAAAACGGCGTCGGCGATGCACTTCGCCGTGCCGCATTCAATGTGGTCTCCATCAACACCACCACCGGTTTCGCCACCGACGACTTCACCCTGTGGCCGGAATACCTGCAGGTGCTTCTGGTGGGACTCATGATGATGGGGGCCTGTGCCGGGTCCACCAGCGGCTCGTTCAAGGCCATCCGCGTCATCATCATCCTCAAGGTCATTTACCGGGAGTTGCAAAAACTCGTTCATCCCCGCGCGGTCATCAGCATCAAGGTCGGGCAGAGGGCGCTGGACAGCGACCAGGTCACCAACGTGCTTTCCCTGTGGGGGCTCTTCTTTGGATTGTCCGGATTGGGCTACCTTTTACTGTCGATCCTGGGCGTCGACAACGCTTCCAGCCTGACGGGCACCATCGCCTGCCTGTTCAATATCGGTCCCGGCCTGGGTTCCGTCGGACCGGCCGGGGATTATTCCTCCATTCCGGATACCGGGAAGTGGGTATTGAGCCTGATGATGCTTCTGGGCCGCCTGGAAATCTATGGCATCCTGCTTCTTTTCATGCCCGTCACCTGGCGCAAATAAGCATAAAATTGAATTGATTTTGGCAGGCTAATCCCTTAGTATTCTCCTGTCCAAATCCTGGGGGCCTCCTCCATCACTCCTTGATTCCATAAGAGTTTATGAGCCAAGGTCGAACTGTGTCCCCAGCCGGCGAACGGCGGCCTGTTGCCCCGTAGCCGTTACCCAACACAACCTTTTCGAAGGATTTCTGTGGGATGAATACCAACACCAATCCTCTTAAAATTACCGAAGTGGTCCTGCGGGACGCGCATCAGTCCCTGCTCGCCACCCGCATGAAAACCGCGGACATGCTTCCCATCGCGGAAAAGCTGGATGCCGTCGGCTTTTTCTCGCTGGAGATGTGGGGCGGTGCGACGTTCGACAGTTGCATCCGGTTCCTCAACGAAGACCCGTGGGAACGCGTCCGCGTGCTCAAAAAGAAAATGCCGAAAACCCCGTTCCAGATGCTCCTGCGGGGGCAGAACTGCGTCGGTTACCGCCATTACGCCGACGACATCGTCGAACGGTTCGTGCAGAAATCGGCAGACGTTGGCATCGACATTTTTCGGATTTTTGACGCCCTGAATGACCTCCGGAACATCGAGGTGGCCGTCAAGACTGCGAAAAAGGCCGGTGGCACGGTCGAAGGCTGCATCAGCTACACGGTGAGCCCCGTTCACAATATCCCGCTTTACAAGGACATGGCCAAGCGGATCGTGGAGATGGGGTGCGACATCCTGTGCATCAAGGACATGGCCGGCCTGCTGACCCCGCAAGTGGCGGGTCCGCTGATCAGCGAATTGAAAAAGGAAATCCCGCTTCCCATCCACCTGCACACGCACGCCACCACGGGGCTGGCCGGAATGAACATGCAGGCCGCCATCAACGCCGGCGTGGACATGGTGGACACGGCGATATCCAGCCTGTCGATGGGCACCTCGCATTATCCGACGGAATGCATCGTCGCCGCCACCCAGGGCACCCCGCGCGACAGCGGGCTGGACCTGGAACTGCTGGAAGAAATCTCCGCCTATTTCAAGGAAGTGCGCAAGCATTACTCCCAGTACGAAAGCAATTTTGTCGGCGTGGATATCAATATCCTGCAAAGCCAGATTCCCGGCGGCATGATTTCCAACATGGAAAACCAGCTCCGCGAACAGAACGCACACGACAAGCTCGACGAGGTGTTGAAGGAAGTGCCGCGCGTGCGCAAGGATCTGGGATACCCCCCGCTGGTCACGCCGACCAGCCAGATCGTCGGTTCGCAGGCCACATTGAACGTGCTGACCGGCGAGCGCTACAAAATCATCACCAAGGAAACGCGCGAGTGCGTGCTCGGCAAGTACGGCAAACTGCCTGGCGAACTGGAGCCCGAACTGGTGCAGAAAATCGCGCAGGAAGAAAAACTCATCGACTGCCGCCCGGCGGACCTGCTGGATCCGGAATGGGAAAAGATTTCGGCGGAAGTCGGCGACAAGGCGAAATCGGACGAAGACCGGTTGACGTACGCGATGTTTCCGAAGGTGGCGTTGAAGTTCTTTGAGACGCGCGGCAAACCGCTTGCAGAAGCGGCCCCCGCCGCGGCCTCCGCCAACGGCAAGAAAGGCGCACCGGCTGCAGCCCCCGCGCCCGCCGCTTCTGCGGCTCCTGCCGGACCGGCGGTGTACGATGTGAAGGTCAACGGCAAACTCTACACGGTGGAGGTGGGCCCGGCCCAGGCCGGTGGTGCCCCGGCACCCCAGCCCGTGGCAAGCGCCCCTGCGGCGGCGCCAGCTCCTGCTCCGGCGCCCGCACCGGCTCCGGCGGCATCCTCCAACGGAACCAAGGCCATCACGTCCCCGCTTCCCGGATCTGTGTTCGCCATGAAATGCAAGGTGGGCGACCAGGTCAGTGAAGGCGACACGGTGATGGTCCTCGAATCCATGAAAATGGAAACCGAGGTCCACTCTCCGTATTCCGGAACCATCAACAGCATCCTGGTTCAGGAAGGGGCTAACGTACAAACCGGCGACGAACTCATTCTGATTTCATAATGGACTTCACATTTCAAGACGCTATAAATCGGATTCTCCATTCCACCGGGTTCGCGGTGATCGAAGGAGGCCAGATCATCATGATCCTGGTCTCGCTCGTCCTGCTGTACCTGGCGATCTGGAAAAAATTTGAGCCGCTTTTGCTGTTGCCCATCGGCTTCGGTTGCCTCCTGGCCAACCTGCCGCTCAGCAACATGGCAAACACCAACGATGGCGGCCTGCTGAACATTTTCTACTCCGGGGTCAAGCACGAGGTGCTTCCGCCGTTGATCTTCCTCGGCGTCGGAGCCTTGACAGACTTCGGTCCCTTGCTGGCCTATCCGGTGACCCTGCTTCTGGGCGCGGCGGCGCAGGTGGGCGTGTACACCACGCTGATCGGTGCGGTCGCTCTCGGGTTCAACCTGCAGGAAGCCAGCGCCATCGGCATCATCGGCGGCGCGGACGGCCCCACATCGATATTCCTGGCGGCCAAGCTGGCTCCCCATTTATTGGGACCCATCGCCGTGGCCGCGTATTCGTACATGTCGCTGGTGCCACTCATCCAGCCGCCCATCATGCGCGCGCTGACCACGGAGAAGGAACGCAAGGTGAAGATGGAGCAGTTGCAGCCCATTTCGCCCACGGTGAAGATCCTGTTTCCCATCATCTCCACCCTGGTCTGCATTCTGATGCTTCCCGGTGTCGCGCCCCTTCTGGGCATGTTCATGCTGGGCAACCTGTTCCGCGAATCCGGCGTCACCGCGCGCCTGCATGAAACCGCACAGACGCACCTGATCAACATCGTCACCATCCTGCTGGCCCTGGCTGTGGGGTCGTCCATGACAGCGGAATCGTTCCTCACGCTGGACACGATCAAGATCATCGTGCTGGGTCTATTGGCGTTTGCATTCGCCACGGCGGGAGGTGTGCTGTTTGGAAAACTGATGTACATCGTGTCCGGAGGGCGGGTGAATCCGCTGATCGGCTCGGCGGGCGTGTCCGCCGTGCCCATGGCGGCGCGCGTGTCCCAGAAGGTGGGTCAGGAAGAAGACAAATCCAACTTCCTGCTCATGCACGCGATGGGACCCAACGTTGCCGGGGTTATCGGCAGTGCCGTGGCGGCGGGCGTTTTTCTATCGTTGTTCGGCGACATCGGGCCCGCCACCGAAGGCGCCTCTCACGCGGCGGTGCAAACCATCGAACTGTTCGCAGCCAATACGGGAGCCGGAAACTGACATGAGCCCGATTATTCTTACTTCCATCAAGGTTTCGTTGCTGGCGCTGGGCGTCATCTTTCTCGTACTGGGGATTCTGATCGGGGCCATCAAGGTGATGACTTCGCTCATACCCTACCGGGCGCCCGCCCCGGCTCCGGCCAAAAGCAAACCCACCGCCGCCGCTCCTGCCGCGGCCGCTTCGCAGGAAGATGAACACATCGCCGCCATTCAGGCAGTGATGGCACACCATCTGCCCGGACAGGAGAACCTGCAAATCACCCAGATCTCCTCCAGGTAACCGGGTTTCCCGCTCCACCGCATCAGGTGGCGGAGCCTTTGTGTTCGTGAATTTTCTTCAGATTGGCCTGGGCCGAAACATGGCCGGGCCGGAGCTGCAAGGCCTTTTTCAATTGCTGCTCCGCCTTGTCCAGGTACCCCGCCGCCATGAGTGCCTCCGCGAACGCGTTGTGCATATCCGCATTGTCCGGGCTTAAAAAAACCGAGATCGAAAACTCCACAATGGCGGCGTCAAACTGCTTCCTTTTTTTATAAAGGTTCCCCAGGTTGGCGTGCCCCTCAGCCAGATCGAAATTGGTTTCGATGGCCTTTTTATAGAATCGCTCGGCCTCTTCGGGCTGCTTCAGTTCCTCGAACAGCAAACCGAGGTTGTTATACGGTTGGGCGAAATCGGGTTTGGTGGCCACCGCCTTGCGAAACCAGCTCTCCGCTCGTTCATGATCCCCTTTTTGCATGTACAACAATCCCAGATTGTTCTCGACCATCGCGTCCTGTTTCACCGCCAGCGCATTGTGGAACATTTTTTCCGCCTGTTCCCATTGCCCCCGTTTCTGGTACGCCAGCGCCAGCAGGTTGTACGGCGGTTCATAATCTTCCTTGATGCGGATGGCTTGCCGAAACATGTCCATCGCGCCGTCTTCATTGCCCTGTTTATTGTAATAGATGCCAAGGTTGGTGTGCGCCCGTGCCAACTTGTCGGGGAAATGCGCAATCACCCACTCCCAGAACACACCGGTGTTCTTCCACACGGGAATCTGCTTGATGGTCCACACGCTGGTCACTCCTATAACCACAATAGCGAAATACCCGATGATCACGCTGGCCAGCACCTCGCGCCGCCTCTCGGCAAAAAACCTCCACAATCGGATGACTCCAAGGGCCAGCAGCACATAAAAACCGAGCGTGGGAATGTAGGTGAACCGGTCCGCGGCGGCCTGACCGCCGACTTGAATGATTCCGATCACAGGCGACAGCGTAACCAGGTATATCAACCAAACCGTCATCCAGTAGCGGCGGCCTTCATTCCACTTGACGACACAGAACCAGCAGATGACAAAAAACGTCGCCACCTCCAGCCACATCCTCACATCCCAGTCGGGAAAGGGATACAACGGCACCAGGGGTTGCGGCCACAAGGTTTTTTCAATGTAGAACACGGTGCTTCTCAACGCGTTCACGATACGGACTGTGAAACTCAACTCGTCGATCGCGACCACCGCACCCTGGATTTTCTGCGCGATGAACGTAATGACCGCCGTGGCGAAACTCATTACAAAATGCGGGATCTTTTCAGTAAAACACTTCCAGGCATCGGTCCGGCTGGATATCCGGTTCAAGGGATACAGGTCCAATATCAGAACGACAACGGGAAACGTGACAGCCATGGGTTTGGACATCAAAGCCAGCAGGAACAGGAACAGCACCCATCGGTACCAGCGGCGACGTTCGCTCTTTTCGGTGGCATCGGCATACCGCAGGTAAGCCAGCAACGCGCTGAACATGAACAGCGCGCACAGCAGGTCCTTTCTTTCCGCCGCCCAGACCACTGACTCCACGCGAAGCGGGTGAACGGCAAACACGAGCGCCGCCCAGGCGCAGGCCAGAAGCACTCCGCTCCGCTCCCTCAGCCCGGGGTACGCCCGGTTGGCAAAATGAAAAATCAAAAGAAAAACCAGGAACGCATTGATGCCGTGCAGGACGATGCTCACGAAATGATGGCCCGCCGGTTCCAGCCCGAACAGACGATAATCGATGGCATGGGACAACCACGTCATCGGCTGCCAGTAAAACGGCTGCAGACTGAACAGCATATGCAGGATGTTTTCCGGAGCCAGCGACCGGATCATCGTGTTGCCCAGGATGTAACCGTTGTCATCCCAGTCCACGAATCCATTGTCCAGTGCGGCCCAGAAAACAATCAGAACGAAAAAAAACAATGCAAGAAAAACCAGCGGCAATGCCGGTTTGGATGAATCGGGGAATTTGAGTCGGATCATGGGGCCGGTGCGGGATCGGGTTGTTAATTCTGTCCTGTTTGTTCCTTGTCTCCGGAAAGGATATACTGCGGCGTTCTCAGTATGGCGCCGAACATGCCCACCACTTTTTTACCCAGAGAGGTAATGGGTACCGTTTTGACCTCAGGATTTTCAAACGGTCCCCGAATTTGGTAATAACTTTTAAATACGCTTTCCTCTTCTCCGGCGGTGATGATTTTACCGACCAGCGGAATTTTTTTGAAGAACGAATCCACCGCACGCCACGGTGCCACCCCAACCGTAATATCCATGTTGCGCGCGTTCAAATCAAACGAACCGACCAGGGTCATCAACTGTTTTGGGTTTTCGAAAATGAAATTCTCGGTGACCGCCACTCCATCCTTGAGAGCAAAGTCCCCTTTGATCACCTTGTAATCTTCGAAAGGACCGCTTCTGCGTTTGGCAGCTTTTTCCGGTTCCAGCGAGTACCCGAACAACTGAATGGTACCGTTCAGCAGGCGCCCGGTCTGGATCTGCCCGTTTCGGACACGAATCACCAGCGTGCCGTTCAGCGTGCGGGTGAGTTCCGGTAAACTCCTGCCGCGTGCAGACACGCGGGCTTCCAGCCGCTCCAGCGTTCCAGTCAGGCAGTTTTCAAACAGCCCGCCAAACACATTAAAAAACCCTTCCGCCCGTGTCCCGGTCGAAACGATATGGGCCGAGAGTTCCGGCGCCTGCTCCGGCGCCGTCTTCAGAACCGCGCTGACATCAAATCGATCGCGTCCCTTTCGACCCCATCTCAGGGTGTCCGTGGACACGGTTCCTCTTTCGAACCGGAACGTTCCCTGAAAATCGTGAAAGTGCGCTCGAGGGATCGTCAACCTGGCCAGGTTGATTTTCAAGGACCCCGACCCTTGCTGGAACCAGGGCGACGCCGTCCATCCTGCCGTCATCGCTCCCGTGGGTTCGGAGGAATCCGGAACGCTTTCTTTTTTGAACTGGGTCAAGTCCAGCGCCTTTCCACTGACATTCAGATCCCATTCAGGCTGTTCCGTGGCGACGAGTTTACCTTCGATGGTCAGGGGCGTTTTGCCGAGAGTCACCCTGCCCTTCGTCACCTTCACCACGCGGTTGGCGAAGAACAGTTCCCCATTCACCCACACCGGCATGGGTACCTGTTCGGGAGCAAACCGGACCTCGCGCAATTCGATCCGGCCCTGGTAATTTGCCGATTCCGGCTGGTCCAGCAACCCCTTTCCCGAAATGTCGAAGTCCAGCACTCCGGCGCGGGCACCGCGCAGGGGTTTGATGTAGGGAGAAAGGGAGGCTACCTCGAAACCGCTGGCTCCCAGCTTGAACTCGAACCGGGTGGGGTCTTCAAGAACGAGGGTGGCGGTGCCGGAAACCCGGTTTCCGTTCAACCCAACCGCCAGCGTTTTGAAGTCGATTCCATCCTTGTCGGAAAACACCATCACCGTTTCGATGGTATTGGGAACCGCTTCAGGTTTGGCAAGCAGGTCCCGGTATGAATACGACGCTCCCGTGAGATCGATGGAACTCTTCAATGTAACCGACCGCTTCGTCCAGTGCAGAACGGACTCCACCTGAACCACCCCTTCATACGAAAGTGTTTCCAGAAAGGGAACATCGATGAAATCCTGTTTCTGGAAATCGGAAGCCGTCGCCTTGAGCACCAGTTCCGCCTTGGGTTCTCCGGGATTAAAAAATGTTCCCTGCAGCCGGATACCGGAATCCCCGTAGCGTGCTTCGCTGGTCTCAAACGAAACTTTATGCCCGTCAAAGGAAAGCGATCCGGTTACATTCCGCAAGGGACGAAACCGGTCACGGTAGAGAAACGACACATTGTCGAAACGCACCGTGCCGCTCATCCTGGTTTGTTTTTTCGGGTCGGCAAACCGCTCCTCGCGATACTCGATGTTCAATGTCCCGTCCGATACTTCCATTTTGCTGAGGAGGCGGCCGAAACTTCCGGAAACCGCCGTCGCAGGAATGAACTGTTTCGACTGCAACGCCCCGAGGTCCACCTGCGCCGTGAGCTCGGTCTTCACCTCACCGGCAGAAAGATGCGTGATCCCGGAAACATCATGAAAACGGTGGTTGCGGCATTCCGCCGAAAACTCCGCAAACCGCAATGTCCACCGGGTTGTCTGGCTTTCACCGGCCAACGCATTTTGGAATGCGACCGTTCCCTCAATTTTCTGAAAGGGAGACATCATGCTTCCGGCCTGGAACGAAGCCTCCCGCACCCGGCTCTCTCCCTGGACCGCCCATTGAGCCGGTGACAGCAGGGGACCCGACAGGGTCAACTGCGTTTCGCTTTCCCCGCTGGCCTGCTGGATCGACTGCAACGCTGTTTTCACGCTCCCCGCATCTTCCAGCGTACGGGCCAACGCGACCAGGTCGTCGATTTTCGCATGCGCTTCCAATTGGGTTTTCATGTGCGGTTCGGTGGTGAGGTCGCGGATCACGCTGTCGATGTTGGTAAGTGTCACCATTTTCCACCGGGCCCGCTCCAACTTCACCATGGCACGGCCTTCATCGTATTCCAGCCTTCCCGTCACCGCCTTGAAAGGGGCAAGTTCGCCATCTCCATTCACGTTGTCCAGGTTCACGATCACCGAGAGTTTACCGGACAGGGTGCCGGCCAGGATTTGCTGCAACTCGTTCCATCCCCCGCGAAACGCCGCCGATTCCACTTCTATCTGCCCGGATTTCCAGTAGCGAAGCGCAGACGAACGCACCTCCTGCGGGATGAGGTGAAACGGAAATGTTTCGTCCAGCTGAGCCGGAGACAGGGGAGTAGCGCGCATCCGAAAGGCCATCCCGGGATCCGCCGCAGGAAACGGGGTGAGGGCTCCCTGCACCTGAAACCGGAAATCACCCATGGTGTACCCGGCCTGGCGCACTTCCAGCGCCCCGGGCGTCCACACCACGTCGTATTCAAACCCTCCGGCAGGGGGTGCATCCGCCGTTGTCAGTGAGGGCGTTTCATCCCCCGAGTCGAACTGGTGTTCCAGTGTGCCCGATGCTTCCAGAATCGTTCCCCAGGTGCCGGAAAAGTTGGATCCCAGGCGCAGAATGGCGGGGCGCATTTCGAATTTCAGAGCCTGCTCCCAATAGGGCCTGAGCCGCTCACTTCGCAACCGGTCGGCCTGCAAACGACCGGAATAATGCAATGCCCCCAGATTATCGAAACCCCCGGCGAAATCGACTTCCCCTTCCAGAGAGAGATCCGGTTCGTTCAATTTGCGCGGGGACCAGGCCGCCTCCATTTTCAACTTCACCTTCGCCGCCAAAAGAGGCCGGGACAACGCCAGGTTTACCGAATGCAAAGTGACTCTGGAGGGCGATCCCTCGCTGTCCGGAACCGAATGATCGATCCAGCGCAGTGTGCTCTGTTCCATTTCGATGCTGCGGATCGTGCTCATCCACAACATGGATGGGGCTGCGTTCTGTCCCTGGGTGGAGTCGGATGAAACTGATTTCGAAAACGGCAGGCGCCCTCCCCGGTCGCGCACCAGTTGAATGTCCGCACCCTCGACCTCGACGCTGTGAATGGAAACCTGCTGTTTGGAAAGGAAAGGAAGGATGCGGAAACCGATCCACACCGATTGAGCGGAAAATTCAATCTGCGGTTGCCCGCCGATTTCAGGCGCGTCGGTGTGAAGCAGCCTCAGCCGGTTGAGACGCAGGCCCAGCCCGTCTTCCTCAATATCCACTTCCACCGATTCCAGCGTCACGGGCTGGCCCACCAGATACTCCAGTTCGGCGATGACCATGCCCTTCACCGTCTCTTCATCGCTGAGGCGGAGGTAAAGCAATGCACCCACTCCAACGCACAGAAGCAGCACCGCAACCAGTAACCGAAGAAAGAGTTTCTTTTTGGAAAAGGGCATGGTAAGAATACGTGGACGACCGCTTGTTTTTAAACGACTATCCAGTCAGGTGGGAACGGGTCCCCGAACCTCAGTGTAACGCATTCGAAGACGGTGCGCCTCCAAGATTGCAACCCTGTGCATCCCCGGGGTAGGGAAGACGCCTCCCCCCCTGCCATCGCTCCCATGTCCGATCAAACCAGTCAGGAATGCGTTTACGGCGTGCATCCGGTACGCCAGGCGCTGGAAACAGGTGCCCGGCACTGCTATAAAATCGTCCTTGAAAAGGACAAAAATCCCGCCCGCCTGCGCGACATACAATCTCTCGCCAAAAGCCGCAAAATCCGAATCGAATCTCTGCCGCGAGACGCCTTCCGCAAACGCTTTGGGGAGCAGGGACAGCAGGGGGTGGTGGGATTTTTCGCACCGGTACCGACCCTGGGGCTGCGCGAATTGATGGAACGGGCGCTCAAGGTGACGGAGCGACCGGTGGTGGTCCTTCTCGACGGCATTCAGGACCCGCAAAATTTGGGCGCGCTGATCCGCTCGGCCTACGTGCTCGGCATGCAGGGAATAGTGGTGCCACGACACCGTGCCGTGCCGTTGAATGAGACCGTGGCCCGGTGCTCCGCCGGTGCCATTGAGCACCTTCCGGTGAGCGTGGTGACCAACCTGAACAACGGCATCGCGGCACTCAAGGAAGCGGGGTTCTGGATCGTCGGGGTGGACATGGAGGGCAACCGCACCTGCGACCGGTTCGAATTCGACATGCCCGTTGCACTGGTGATCGGCGGCGAGGGCAAGGGCCTGCGCCTGTCCACGCGCAAGGCCTGCGATTTCATCGTCGCCATTCCCATGGACGGCCAGCTGGGATCGTTGAACGCTTCGGCGGCGGGAGCCATCCTGTTTTACGAAATCCTGCGGCAACGACGTGCCGCACCCCCTTCCAAACAGAAAAAGGGCTGATACGGGAAGTATCAGCCCTTTTTAAATCTATCGTAAACCCGATCGAATGATCAGGAATAACCCCTTCGCTGTGCGGATTTGCGCTTTTTCTTTGCTTCTTTCTGTTTGCGCTTTTTCTTGACTGAGGGTTTTTCGTAAAACCGGCGCCGCTTCAGTTCTTTCAGCAAACCTTCCTTGGTCATTTGGCGCTTCAAGGCTTTCAATGCTTTATCGACCTGATTCTGATGGACAACGACTTCCAGCAAAAAAAACAACCTCCCAGAATAAGTGGAATTTGTACGTAGGGGTCTTTATTTTTAGAGATGTAATTATCAAAAAATGCCGGAGGGAAGTCAAGCGCTATTGATTGAAATCTTCCGTTTTCAAGACCTTTTGGACTTGTTTTTGAGGCGCCCGGTCTGGTAATTCTGGAACTAGGAAAACCACCCACAAGGCAGGAGAGGCTCATGTCGACCCATTCACGCACGCTCACAATCGCTTTGTTTTTTTTGATATTAGGGTTTCCCGGCTGGGGACTCGCCGTGGAGTTCGCCGTTCCAAATAACGGGTCCCCCTACCGCAATCTGGGCGAGCTGGAAACCGGCCAGATCCTGCATCTGCCCACCGGCATCGTGGTCACCCCGGACCAGATGATGCACACCATTTCCAACTCACGTGTCATATACGTAGGGGAAACCCACGACAACCTGGAAGCCCACCGCGTGCAGTTGGAAGTCATCCGTGACCTGCACCGCCGTTATCCCGGAAAAGTAGCCGTCGGCATGGAAATGTTCCGCCGTTCGGCACAAGGTCAACTCGACCTCTGGCATGAAGGAAAACTCACCCCACGTCAATTCCGCAAACTGTTCCGTGAAAACTGGGGAATGGGAATTCAACTCTACAAGCCGATCTTCGACTTCCTGGAAGCCAACCGCATCCCCCTGATCGGTTTGAAATCAAGCGAGGTTACGGAACAACGTCTGCGTGAAGGCGGCCTGCACCAACCCGGCCTGCCGGACATCGATGAGAGCGACCCCTACCACCGCGCCTATTCCATGGCGCTATTCGGGGGTCACGATTCGCATTCCACCGAGGGGTTCCATCCCTACCAGATGCTCTTGCTTTGGGAAGAAAGCATGGCAGAGACGGTGGCCGAGTTTCTGGGCGACGACCGCTACCCGGACCACAAGCTGGTGGTGCTGGCCGGGGGCTTTCATGTTCAGTACGGTTACGGCATTCCCAAGCGGGCCTTTCGCCGCGTCCCGCACGCCTACTCCATCGTGTTGCCCACGGTGACGGACATTCCGGACGACCTCAAGAACCGCGAAATGAAGTTTGAATCGGTGGGGATCCCGCTCTACAGCGGCGACTTTGCGTGGAAGCTGGATTACGTGGTGCCGTCGCCCATGCGCATTCGCCTCGGGGTGTACCTGGAAGACCGGGACGATGGCCTGCATGTGATCCGCGTCATGCCCAACTCCAACGCAGAGCGTATGGGTATCCGCAAGGACGACCTCATCCAGAAACTGAACGGGTCACGTGTGGTGGATACGGAGGAGCTGTCGTCCCGCCTGCAGAAACACGACTTCGGTGAAACCGTGCGCGTTCACCTGATGCGCAACGAACAGGAAGTCGAGGTGGAAGGAGTCCTGCAAAAACCGCCGGAGTCCCCGCACGAATGATCACGCCGCCGGGTGTTCCATGGAAACGCCGAGCCGCTCCAGGTTGGTATCCCCGGTGAGCTCCAGGAAAATGTCCTCCAGTTCCAGGTGCTCCTGGTCTTTCTTCGCCATGCGGCGGAGTTCCTCCATCGACCCGAGGGCGATGACCTCCCCCTTCTGAATGATGCCGATGCGGTGGCACATGGCCTGGGCGATGCCCAGCGAGTGCGTGGACATGAACACCGCCGCTCCCCGTTGGCACAGGTCGGTGAACAACTGCTTCACCTGGCGGGCGCCCTTGGGATCGAGGCCCACCATCGGTTCGTCCACGATGAGCACCCTGGGCTCGTGCAACAATGCTGCGGAGATGATGAGTTTCTGTTTCATCCCGTGGGAATAACCATCGATGAGCGCGTTTTCCGCATCCATGAGATCGAAGAACGACAAAAACTCGTCGGCACGTTCCTCAGCGACCTTCATGTCCACACCGTACAGCTTCGCAATGAACATCAGGTACTCGCGGCCGGTGAGTTTTTCATAAATGAACGGGCGGTCTGGAATGTAGCCGAAAATGGACTTGGCGCGCAGGGGGTCTTTGGACACGTCGTAGCCGCCGATGACCACCGAACCGCTGGTGGGTTTCAACAGGCCGACCAGCATTTTAATGGTAGTGGTTTTGCCGGCACCGTTGGGGCCAAGGAAACCGAAGAACTCGCCCGGAGGTACCTTGAGGTTGACCCCCTTCACGGCATGAACGTCGCGGTAGGTTTTAACGAGGTCTATGAGTTCGATCACGGCAGGAATCAGCGGATGGTGAACGATGTCATGCCTTCGGCGGAAACCCACTTCACGTCAACTTGCCTGACGTCCGCCATGGCGGGGCCCTTGCGGCACCAGTCGATCAGGCTCTCGAGGCGGTCGCGGCCGCCTTCAGCCCGGATTTCAACCGAACCGTCGTCGAGGTTGCGAACCCACCCGGTGACGCCCAATTCCTTCGCCACCTTCTCCGTGTTGGCGCGGAAAAACACGCCCTGCACGCGCCCCTCGACTTTCAAATGAACGGCGGCGTCCTCCATGGTTCGCTCAGCTTCCGCGGTTGCCCTGGTCATAAAGGTGCTGGATTTCCCGGTAGATGCCGAACTTGGAGCCGTCGCCGATTTTCTCGCCGAATTTGCCCAGATCGCGCATGATGCGTTGAAACTCGGACAAACCGCCGGTGAAATTTTCGATCAATGGACTGAAATAGGCCTGCTCATCGGGATCCAGCCGGCCATTGATTTCCCGCAATCGTTCTTTCAGGGGTTCGAAGTTCTTTTCCATGGTTCATATGGTAGCGTTCCGAATTTGCCATTGCAACGGTTTTAAAAGTTTCTTCCGACAGGCTTCACCGCCTCCCTCCCCCCGCGAACAAGAGAAAAGAAAAGCACCGATTGACACTTCGATATGTTTTGTGATATATAACGAACCGGACCGCACAGAATTTTCTTCAACAACATAAAAGGGACCGCTCGCATGTGGAAGTGGACAACTGTGTTGGGCGTGATGGCGGTGTTTGGGTTCCCCTCCCTGTCCGGCGCGGAAACGGTGACCGTTGCTGTGGCATCCAATTTTCTGGGCCCGCTCAAACACATTGCCCGCCAGTTCGAAGCCGAGACGGGGCACACGGCGCGCATCGTATCGGGAAGCACCGGCAAGCTGTATGCCCAGATCAAAAACGGGGCACCGTTTCACGTTTTTCTGGCCGCGGACTCCGAACGTCCTCGCCTGCTGGAGGAGGAACAGCTCGCCTCACCGGGATCGCGCTTCACGTATGCGCGGGGAAAGCTTGTGTTGTGGAGCGCCGACCCGGAATCCATCAGCAAAGATGGAGCCGGGGTACTGAAAACCGGCAAGTTCCGCCACCTTGCTGTTGCCAACCCGAAGACCGCACCCTACGGCCAGGCGGCGCAATCCACCCTGCAGAAACTCGGCCTGTGGGCAGCGTTGCAGCAACGCCTCGTGCGCGGGGAGAACGTGGCGCAGACGTTTCAGTTTGCGGCGAGCGGCAACGCGGAATTCGGTTTCGTGGCCTTGTCGCAGGTGCTGGCACTTCCCCCCGCAAAACAGGGAAGCCGCTGGGATGTGCCGCAGTCCTTCCACAATCCCATCAACCAGGATACGGCTCTTTTGGAAAAAGGAATCCACAACGTCGCCGCGAAAGCGTTGCTCGAGTTTTTGAAATCCCCGGACACAAAAAGACGGATCCGGGCCTTCGGTTACGATACGGATTGAATTGAAAGGAATTCAAAAATGGAAAGCGCCCTCGACTGGCAACCCGTCGTTCTCACTCTCCAGCTGGCCGGCACGACGGTGCTGTTGCTGTTACTGGTAGGCACGCCCGTGGCCTGGTGGTTGTCGCAAACCAAGTCGCGCTGGAAGGTATGGATCGAGGCGGTGGTCGCCCTGCCGCTTGTGTTGCCGCCGACGGTGCTGGGTTTTTACCTGTTGATCGCCCTCGGCGCGAACGGCATCATCGGCGGCCCCCTCCAGGAATGGACCGGCTCCTCCCTGGCCTTCACCTTTCCGGGCCTGGTCCTCGCCTCCACCCTGTATTCCCTGCCCTTTGTCGTGCAACCTTTGCAGGGCGCGTTTGAGTCGATTGGCAGGCCCTATCTCGAAGCGGCGTGGGCGCTGCGTGCCTCCAGATGGGATGCGTTTTTCACCGTTGCTTCGCCTCTGGCCCTTCGCGGTTACATCACCGCCATCGTGCTGGGGTTCGCGCACACCCTGGGTGAGTTCGGCGTGGTGCTGATGGTGGGAGGCAATATTCCGGGCAAAACGAAAGTCCTCTCCATCGCCATTTACGATCACGTGGAAGTGCTCGAATACACGCAGGCCCACCTGCTGTCGGGCGGTCTGCTGATATTTTCCTTTGCGGTGCTGTTGATCGTCTACACTTTCAACCGCCGCCTTCCTCTGCACGTTTCATGACCCGCCTCACCGCACACTTTCAGGTTCCGTACCCCGGGTTCACCCTCGATGCCGAAGTGGATGTGCCGGCACGCGGGGTGACCGTGATCTTCGGCCGGTCGGGAAGCGGCAAGACCACGCTTCTCCGCTGCATGGCGGGACTCACAAGATCGCCTTCCGGTTTTTTTTCGGTGGGCGACGATGTGTGGCAGGACGAATCCAGGGGTCTCTTCCGCCCGGTCCATCAGCGTGCCATCGGCCTGGTCTTTCAGGACGCGCGGCTGTTTCCGCACCTGAGCGTTCAATCCAACCTGCAGTACGGTTACCGGCGAATAGCGGAAAATGAACGAAAGGTCGACTTCGACCATATCGTTTCCCTGCTGGAGATCGGCCCCCTGCTGGACCGCCGGCCCGCGCATCTTTCCGGTGGCGAACAGCAACGCGTCGCCATTGGCCGGGCCCTGCTGACCAGTCCGCGCCTTTTGCTGATGGACGAACCGCTGGCCAACCTGGACACCCCGCGCAAAATGGAAATCCTTCCCTATCTTTTGAAACTGCGCACGGAACTGGGCCTGCCCATTGTGTACGTCAGCCATTCGCTGGAGGAAATAATGCAGTTGGTGGATACCCTGGTGTTGCTGAAAGAGGGACGGGTGGTCGCCTGCGATGCGGCGAACCGGGTGCTACAGACCCTGCCCGCGGAAGAACGCATCGATCCCGGCCTGGCGGGCACGCTGCTGGACACAACGGTTGTGGACCATGACGATGCATTCGCGTTGACGCGCGTCAATTACGGTGGCCAGCACCTGTATCTCCCACGGCAGAACGCGACACCGGGACGCCCCCTCCGCCTGCATGTGCTGGCCCGCGACATCAGCATCGTGGTCAGCCCGGCGACCATTCAGACCAGCGTGCTCAACATCCTGGAGGCGACGGTGCTGGAAATCCTGGAAGGCGGGGGTGCGGCGCATGCGGTGGATATCCGGCTGGATGTCGGTCAACCCGTGCTCGCCACCATCACGAAAAAATCGCTGGCGCGTTTGAACCTGAAGCCCGGACAAAAGGTGTACGCGCACATCAAGGCGGTGCAGATGGTGCACGAAATTCCGGAATTTTGAGGGGAGGGGAAAGATGAAATGGGAGACAGGATCAAGGAATCAGATCATGCCCATTTTGTTTTCGATGTCGGGATCGAGTTTGACGGCTTTCTGATAGTGGCGTTGCGCCACGTCTTCGTTGCCGACCAGTTCGTTGAGCGTGCACAGGAAGAAATGCGCTTCCGCGTATTTCGGATTGGCACGCACCGCTTTGTTGAAAGCGTCGAGTGCCTCCTGGTAATGGTCCAGCCGATATTGCGTGTTGCCCAACTGGTAACAGATCTGTGCGTCGCGCGGGTTCAGCCGCACCGCCTGCGTGAGAGGCTCCACCGCTTCCTGATACCGTTTGCGGTCTGAAAACAGCTTGCCCAATTGAGCATGCAGTTTCGGGTCGCGGGGTTTCTGCTTGATCATTTGTTTCAAACGTTCGATCTCGCGCTCATCCTGTCCCCCGCCGCCCGCCGCCGCGGGACGTCCCGGCGGTGGACTCGAAGGGCGTGCCGGAGCCGACTGTTTTTGCGGCGGAGGCGCAGCGGCTGGTTCCGAAGACACCGCCGCGGCGGCACTGATCTGCGACTGGATCGCCCGCACCTCCGCTTCCGCCTTGGCCCGGGCTTCGGACTCCATCTGAATTCCGGAGCGCAAATGCTGCAGGTCGTCCTGGTATTTGCGCAATTGGCCTTCCAGATTTTCGGTCTGCTTTTTGTGCAGTTCCTCGTTTTTTTTGGCCTGCTCGAGTTCCTTCTTCAATGCCTCGAGTTCCTTCGTATCGGTGGCCTTCTGTTCCACTTCCTTGATCTTGGCCTTGGCGGCATTGAGAAGTTTTTCCAACTCGGCCTTTTCCTGCCGCAATTGTTCCTTGCCTTCCCGCAGCTGAACCAGTTCCTGCTCCAATGATTCGGATTTGCCGGACCCCGCGGCGGCCTGCTTCAGAGCCTCATCCACCTTTGTATACGCATCCTTCAACTGCTGTTCGAGTGATGTTTTTTCCGCCGTGAGGGCCTGCTCCGACTCCTTGAGCGCGGCGACTTCCTGTTTCAAGGCATCGCTTTCCCCGCTGGACTGGTTGGCCTGCTCCAGGCTTGCCTGCAACTCCTTCAACTGACCGGCCAGGTAATCCTTTTCCGTTTTGAGAAGCTCTTCGGCTTTTTTGGTGAGCTCGATTTCCTTTTGCAGGGATTCCACCTCCTCCGAGCCCTGGGTGGACTGCCGCTGCGCATTTTCCAGTTGGGATTCGAGATCGCTGATCTGAGTTTGAAGATTGATCGACTCGTTCTGGAGGGCGAGCTTTTCATCCTGCAGAGCCTGTTCGCTGTCGCGGAGCTCCTGTTCGGATTCGCGGAGGGATTCCAGTTCTGACTTGGCGGCCTGGAGCTCCTGCTTGAGCGTATCGGATTCGCCGGTATCAGCAGGACGCTGAAGTGCTTCCTGAAGTTTGGCTTCGGTCTGTTGGAGTTTGGTCTCGAGGTTGGCTTTTTCCATTTTCGCCAGTTCCTCGGACTTCTTCACCAAATCCAGTTCGCGTTGCAGCGCATCTGAGTTTGGGGCGGAAGAGGCGGCCTTCTGCGCCTCTTCGAGACGGGTTTGAAGATCCTTGACCTGCGCTTCCAGGCCTTCGCGTTTTTGCACTTCCAGCTGGTACTGGGATTCCGGAATCCCGCCTGAGGAAGCGGCGGGGGCCTGCTGCAAGGCGGTCTCGGCTTTCTGGCGCAGGGCCTGCTCATCCAGGACCTTCTGCTTCAGGTCGAGCACTTCCTGTGTTTTGCTCAGCAGTTCCTGTTCGGCCCGGGTGCGCTTTTCGATTTCTTGGTTGAGTTCGGCTCCGCTGGAAATGCCGGCCGCGGCGCCTTCAGACACTTTCTTCTCAAGCTCGGCGGCCTTCTGGTTCGCATCCTCC
The DNA here is from genome assembly GCF_052156635.1 of Nitrospina sp. 32_T5. NCBI lineage: Bacteria > Pseudomonadati > Nitrospinota > Nitrospinia > Nitrospinales > Nitrospinaceae > Nitrospina > Nitrospina sp. 32_T5. The sequence goes on from NZ_JBQKUO010000003.1 coordinate 223,789, forward strand.
AGGGCTTTTTCCAATTTGAGGCGTTTCTCTTTTTCCGCTTGCAGGAGAGGAGTGAGGTCCTCCGTCGCCCCACCTTTCTGGAGTTCGGCGATTTTCTTTTTCGCCGCGTTCAGCTGGGCGGTTTTTTCCTTCAATTGAGTCTGAAGGTTGTTCAGTACTTCCTGGAGCGTTTGGGCAACGCCTTTACTGGCCATTCACAGTTCCTTTCCTGTATCTGATCCCAAGGAAGGCCGGGGGATCCCGTCCTGAGGCTCCCTTGCTTGAAGACAGGCCCTGCAGGCAAAGATTCCCCGTCAGGTGGAATCACGTCATGGAAAGCATTCCAACCAAGAGATTCATACGGAGTCGGTTCAATTTAGATTTTATTAAAATTTATAGGACTGTCAACAATCAAACCTATAAAAAAAAAGAGTTTACACTCGCACCGTCCAATCGATCCCACCCTTGACCAAGTCTACCGAAAAAACACCTTCCCCTTCAGGGAAACCAAAGCTCCCCGTCATTCAAAATCTGAATTTCAATTTGGGCTTCTTTTTTTGGTTTTTGGGTGCCGATTTTATGGCAAACCAGGGCCGGGGTGATCATATTGAACAGTGTGGACAAGATTGATTTTAAATGCAAAATCAATCTTATCGTGGAGCCTGAAACAGCCCACTCATACCGCAGATCACTTGGAGGTTCGAAACCTGTAAGACATCGACTCCGGGCACGTCTCACCCCATACAGGGTGCAAATAAAAATGAAATGCCCGCCCCGCTTTCAACCACTACAACGGAAAGGGGTCCTGTATGAGCACTCAATACGTGGACAATTTCGCCGACGACATCGGTCCCATTAAAATCCTGCATATTTATGAACCCAAGTCCCAGCTCCGCGCCATTGTGGTGGTCGACAATCTTGCTATGGGCCCGACCGCCATTGGGGGGTGCCGCATGGCACCCGACGTCTCCACGCGCGAGGTGTTCCGGCTGGCGCGGGCCATGACGCTGAAGAACGCGGTCAACGGCTTGCCGTACGGCGGAGGCAAGTCCGCCATTGTCGGCGATCCGCGAAGCGATCTGAAAGAAACCTGGGTGCGCGACTACGCACGCGCCATCCGTGACCTGAAAGAATACATTCCCGGCCCGGACATGGGCACCGACGAACAATGCATGGCCTGGGTTCACGAAGAATCCGGCCGTGCCGTGGGCCTTCCCTATACGAAAGGCGGCCTGCCGCTGGATGAGTTGGGTGCGACGGGCTTTGGTGTGGCCGTGGCGGCGGATGCGGCGAGTGAATGGATGCAGTTGCCTCTGGAAAACGCACGCGTGGTCATCCAGGGGTTTGGCAACGTGGGCCGGGCGGCCGCAAAATCCCTTCTGGAGCGCGGATCGAAAGTGATTGCGGTCAACGATTCGGATGGCGGGTTGCACAATGAGGATGGACTGGACATCCCGGAGTTGATCCGCTGGGTGCAGTCCCGAAACCTGGACCGCGCCACTCATTTGGGCCAGCCCATGGAGCGCGACCAGGTGCTGGAAGTGGAAAGCGACATCTTTGTTCCGGCGGCGCGGCCGGATGTGTTCACCGAAGCCAACCAGCACCTGCTCAAGACCCGGCTGGTGCTCGAGGGCGCGAACATTCCCATCACGCACGAGGCGGCGCGCGTGCTGCATGACCGCGGCATCATGGTGATCCCGGACATCATCGCCAACAGCGGCGGGGTCATTTGCGCGGCGGCGGAATATGAAGGCAAGACGGAGGACCAGGCGTTCGAGGCCATCCGCAAATCCGTTTACCGCAACACCACCGCGCTGCTCAAACGCGTGCGCGAGCGCAAACAGTACCCACACGACGCGGCCCTGAAAATGGCGCGGGAGGTCCTCTCCAAAAAAATGGGGCTCTTCGCCAGCACGTGAGGGAAAAAAGAAATCAGCGGAATTCGGGGTTCAGGCGGGCGGCTTCCTGTTTGTGGTGCTGGGACGCTTCCTTCTGGCCCTGAATGGCCAACACCACGCTCAACACGCGGTGCGCTTCGGCGTAATCCGACTGGATCTCGACGGCTTTCTTGAACGCCTCGCCCGCCTCGTCGTATTCGCCGACCACCATGTGCGCCAGCCCCAGGTTGTACTGCGCCTCCGCCCATTCCGGATCCAGATACGCGGCTTCCCGGAAGGCGTCGATCATTTCCTCACAACGGTTGAGGGCGTCAAACGCCTTGGCCAGCCAGAAGTGGACCCGGGGATTTTCGGGGTCGAGCTGCGCCGCCTTACGGAACACCTTCAACGCCTCCTCGCCGTTCAGGTCCTTCATCCAGGCCTGGCCGAGCTTGATCAGCAGACCCGGTTCATCGGGACTCGCCTCAACCTGTTGTTTGAGGGCTTCGATTTCCGGGTTGACCGCAGGCGGTTCGTTGGTGGGGGCTTCTTCGTTCATAGGCTCCGATTATCCTGATAAAGGGTGCATTGTAACAAATTGGGTGAGGCCATCAACACCTGTAACCGGATGATTGCCCTCGGAGGGGGATGTGCCTATCAGGAATACTGGCGCGTGGGGGAGAAACGGTTCATCCGGATGCCGCCCATGCGGAGGCCGGTGAGCACATCGATCGACGGCACGAAAAACCGGGCACCGGACACCGGACGCAGGCGATCCGACCAGTGCACCCCGTCCCGGCCGGGTGCCATCTCGAGAGATTTCTCAAGCACGGTGTCCACCGCATCCGGGTCGCTGTGAAACAGCATGGTCAGCGTCCCGGCTTCCTCCTGTTCCCGGTATGGAAGGGAATGGATGAGCAGGTGCTCCTCCCGCCCCAGTTGCCGTGCGGCTTCCTTAAGGGGCACGGCCACCTCCACGGTCTCCTCCGGAGCGTGACGGAAATTCTGCACCAGCACAAAGCTGCCACGAAAAAAATCCGCCTCGTGCGTGTCGATGAACACCGACTCCGGCACTCCATCCGGAGCGGCGGTTTCCTGTTCCGCAAAGGTGATGGCGGGGGATTGGCCCCAGAAGCGGTCGATGGGCTGGACCAGCCCCTGGAGGTTTTCGTCGATGTACCCCACCATGTCACGCAGGCATTCGATCTGGTTGGCGTGAAGATAAAAAAGCAGGTCGCCCTCGGTGGCGGGAAACTCGCGGCCCTCCGCTTCCAGCGTTTCAAAGGGACGCAACCGGCGCGGTTTTTTGCCATGCCAGGCCAGCAACCAGAACATCGGGCCGAAACCGACCACGCAGGCGATCTTTTCCCCCGGATACTTTTTCAATACGTCCGACACGAACCCCGGCACCATCACCGAGAACTGGCCGACGCTCATCGCGTTCATCGGCAGATCCACCACTTCATAAATCAAAACGCACGAGTGCCGGGCGGGGGTCGAAACAATGCCTGTCTGCGATCGGGACATGAGCTTTCCGCTTTCAAAGTGAAAGCGTTTACTCTAACACTGAATCGACGCGAAGAAAGACAAAAATGGAAAGCACTGGATGAGAAGAATAACGGAGGGCAAAAAGAAACCCGGGCCGGAAATCGTTCCAGCCCGGGTTTCCTTTCAGGTAAACCACGCCGGCGGGGACCGGCGACCCTTTCCCTGGCCGTAAACATCCGGCCTTCCCTGACTAAGGTATGGAAGGGAAAAGAACCCTGGAATACACGGGACCTGTCCTTGGCAACCCGCACGAAGCCTGAGGCTTCGCTGTTTTTTGTTTTTCAGCTTCCCGAATTGACGGGGTCCGGATAGTTCAGGTCCAGGCGCTGCTTCACCCAGGAAGGGACCTGGGCTTTAGGCGCCGTCACGAGCCCGATGTTATCCTCATTCTTGTAGAACGTTTCCCAGTACATCTTTTCGAGACGATCTGAAGAAATGACCTCTTTCAAACTTCCATCCGGTTTGATAATTTTCACTTCGTAAATCATGGTTACCTCCTTCACCCCCTGTATTCCGGGTTCGTTGTTACCTGAACCAGGCCCGACTGCGGGTCCTGCCCCCTATGTGTAATCACTTTACTGACTTCAATTTGTTATAAGCAACAGTCGTGCCATTCCTGCCACAAGATACTTAACGGCTTTTTTTTCAATAATTTAATAAAAAATTAAAAGGTTCTCCCGGATCAGATTTCCCGATTTCCGAATACAAAAATGTGTCACCAGTGACAAATTTGAGTTCTAAATTTCATAAAATCCTTATTTTTCAATTATTTACACACTATTCCAAATTTCGGGCTGATTATTTCTTTGTGCACATGGTTTGTCCAATTTCCGTAATTGCACTAATTTTTTAACGTCAAATTATGGAGATCGGAATTAAAATACTTGTTTTTTCCTTTGTTAAAAGGATTCGCTTGTAAGACCACCACCGACACGGGCCGCCTGTTTTTTTCTCCCCTGTGGCATTTCGCTCTGGCGCAGGGGGGGGGCGGGATCCATTTTGACAATAAATTGTCAACGGGTTATCAATGGATGATTTACAGCCTGTGCTTCAAACGGGATGCTTGAAATGGAAGAGGAATACTTTTTTGGATGCCCCTGGTGCGGGGAGGAGATTTCCATGCTGGTGGATCTTTCGGTTCCGGCCCAGACCTACATCGAGGACTGTGAGGTCTGTTGCCGCCCCATCCAGATCCAATACCAGAGCAGTGGATTGGGGGTGGAAGGCTTTTCTGCCGTCCGGGGATGACGCGTTGCGGTATTTCAACGGCGTGCGTCAGCCGGTTTCGGTGAGGGCCGCGAAGTCGTCGCGGTAACCCTGCATGCGCTGGCGGGCGTGCTGTCTCTGGACGGGGGCCATCTCCGCATCCACGCGCACGATCAAATCCTTCCAGTAACGGTGACGATCCTCCAGCCCGGCCTCGAACCCGGCAACCCAGTGGGATTCCGGATGACGGAGCCACTGCAACAGGCGGGCATGATAAAACTCCGCCGACCCTCCTTGCCGGACGAGATTCAGAAAATCCAGCTGGAACCGGTTGCGGTTTTTAAGCCGAAGCTGCACCCAGTCATGGTCGGCACGCAACCAATGCGAAATGTGGGTGACCTGTTCCTCCGTCAACCCGCCGTACCAGTCGTCGAACACCTCCAGCACCCACTCGTGGTGATCGTGTTTCAGTTCGCGGGAGTCCAATGCCGCCTGTTTCACCAGCCAGCCTCCATCATTTTGAAAACGCCCTTCCAGGTGGCGGATCTGATCACCGTCAAGGGTGGCGAGAAAACGTGAAAAGTCCGGCAGGCCGCGGGCGATCAACCGGTCCCAGAAGGCCCCCTGCTGATGCCAGATCCAATCGGCGTCATCCGCACTCAAACCGTCGACGTAACGCCGGTCGAGTTCGTCCAGGGCGGCGACAAGGCGCGGCAGTTCCTGTTTGCGGTGCCACGCCTGCAAAGCGGCGACACGCTGGTCGAGAAACCGCTCCTGCTCGCGGGTGAGATCGAAGTAATGGTCGATGCGGTGGACGAGAAACCAGTCGGAGAAGTTGTAGGCGATACGGGTGCGGCTGCACCCGGCGGCAATCAGCAGACAGAGCACGAGCAGGAAAAGCCGCCGTCGACCCGGCCTTACCGGACGGGGAAGTTGAGGACGTCGGGTCATCGGGTCGCCTCCGGCGGAAGGGTTTCCCTGGCCCCACCCGCACACGCGCTTGCAGAACAGTTACGGTCAGCGCAGGGAAAAGGGTGAAGGCGGAGCCTCGGAATCTGTTTGCGTTTCCCCGATCACGCGTCCGCCGAAATCGGAAAACACTTTTTGGCCGTTCTTCATGCGTTTCAGGTGGTGATGGGAACGGCGTTTCTTGTTACTTGATTGCGGGGCTTGATCCGCCGCAAAATCATCCGGCCCCAGAATGTGCCACACAGTCTGATCGCGGAGCCGGGTTTTAAACCCGATGCCCTGCGTCCGGTCCAGGATGCGCTCGGAAAAATCGCTGCGCCCGGGAAACGCGGTGATGTTGGTGGTGGGGCCCAGCGGAAACCGCAGAACGCCAAATCCCGGAGAAAACACGAACGGCTGGAACGGTCCGACGAACGGAAACGGTCCCCCGAATCCGTGCCGCTGGAACGGCCGAAGGGAAAACGGCGACGGTCCGGGATGCCGACGGTGAAATCCCGGCCCGCGAACTCCTTTATTGCCTTGTCGCCGGGTGTCGCGCTGTTTGATTTTGAAACCGGGATGGCGCGGGCGAAAATCCTGCCCATCCCGGATCACGTCATTTTGAATTTTCCGTGAGTTTTCATCCAGGCGGTTGCGCAGTTCATTGGGGCCGAACAGAAACTTCCGGCGAAGCGGAGACACGCCCTGCCTGCGGGAACCGCGAAACGACGAAGTCCTTCCGTCGCGGAATCCCTGCTGGGTGCGGATGCGACGTTGAATACTGGACTGGAATTTGGGACCGATGCGGCTTTTGAATCCTGAACTCCGGTTGAACGAGGAATGAAACCCCGCACTCCCGCCGCCGGCGGAGACGACCTCCGGCAAGATGCCGGAGAAAACAAAAAGTCCCGTCAATAAAATGGAAGGGAGGGCCAACGGTTTCATGAGCACACCTGAAAGAGAAACACCACACGGTGGCGCTCAGCCGGATTGCCATCATCATTAAAATTATATCAATCCCGCGAAAACCGCCACAAGCCCAAACCGCGCGGATCGATCCCCCGTTTCCGGAAACCGGGCCCCCGGGCTTTTAATGGCAACTTCGTGGAATCTGCTTTTTCAGGCCAGTACGGGGAGGCCTCAACACACTGTTGCACTATTCCATTGCAACACTCCGGGCAACAGGGTACCATCCATTGGATTGCGGCACCCCGTCCCATACCGGAAAGAGAAGAAGCATCATGAACACACGGCCCACAGACAACATCGAATCGATCATCAATCTGCTCAAGGAAGCGGTTTTCGTTTACGACGAGAATCTGAATATCCGTTATTTCAACGACGCCGCGGAACGGATCACCGGGTACAGCCGCGAGGAGGTGCTGGGGAGGAAATGCATCACCATCCTCGACCAGAGCGTGTGCCTGAACAACTGCGAGCTGTGCCTGACCGTGAAGAACGGCATCAACCCGGAAGCGCACTTCACCTCCTCCTTTCTGCGCAAAGACGGGGCGAAGCGCACGGGCGAATTTCAGGCGGGCATCCTGCAACGCAACGAAGACGGCACGCGGGTGGTGGTGGCGCTCAACGACGTCACCGAAATCTCCCAACTGCGGCAGGAATTGAAAGAGGTCCACTCCTTCGGCAACATGATCGGAAAAAGCCGGGTGATGAAGGAGTTGTTCGAAAACATCCAGAATGTGGCCTATTACGATTCCACCGTGTTCATCCAGGGGGAAAGCGGCACCGGCAAGGAACTGGTGGCGCGGGCCCTGCACTACGCCAGCCCGCGTGCGGGAAAAAACCTGATCAAGGTAAACTGTACCGCGTTCGCCGACACCCTGCTGGAAAGCGAGTTGTTCGGACACGCCAAGGGCGCCTTCACGGGGGCGCTTCGCGACCGCATCGGTCGTTTCGAGGAAGCACACGGCGGGACCATTTTTCTGGACGAGATCGGCGACCTCACCCCGACCATCCAGGTCAAGCTGTTGCGCGTTCTTCAGGAAAAAGAAGTCGAGCGCGTGGGCGAGAACGTGACCCGCCAGGTGGACATTCGCATCATCGCCGCCACCAACAAGGACATCCTGGAAGAAGTGAAAACGGGCCGGTTCCGCGAAGATTTGTATTACCGGCTGAACGTCATCCCGCTCAACCTGCCACCGCTCCGCGACCGCAAGGAAGACATTCCCTACCTCGTCCAGCATTTCATCAAACGCTGGAACATCCAGCACGTGAAACCCATCGAAGGCATCGCCGACGACGCTCTGGGTCCCCTCCTCGACCATGACTGGCCGGGCAACATCCGCGAACTGGAAAACGTGGTGGAACACGCCTGCGTGAAGTGTTCCGGCTCGCGCATACAGAACGTGGACCTTCCCGCATTTTTGCAATCGGAGGCAGAGGGTCCCGCTCCCGGACGCGTGAACCCGGTGCGCCGCCGCAACTGGCTGAACCGGGAGATGGTGGCCGCCGCGCTGGAGAAAGCCGGGGGCAACCAGTCGCGCGCCGCACGGGAACTGGGCGTGCACCGCATCACCCTCTGGCGCAAGATGAAGGAGTTCGGCCTTCCCGCTTGAAGCACGTCACTACCTGGTTATCGAGCCCCGCCCACCGTTTGGTAAATAAGCTTTCTGTTTATAACAAATTCCCGGACTGCTGAGATTCTGGCTGAAGACCCCTGCCCCTTCCCCGCTTTCGCGGGGAAGGACCAGGTGTTGCGGGGATGGGGCGAGTTGAAAGCCGGAGTGTGGGGGGTCACTTCCCGGCTCGAAAGACGGAAGGGTTCTCTTCCCCTTCCACCTCCAGGTGGCCGATCGCCCCTTTCGCCACCCGGAAAATGCTGTGATCCACCAGGGCATACGTGCCCGGCGCGTCCACCTTGAACTCAACAATGGTCGCACCTGCGGAAGGAATCATGGTGGTCTGCACGTTGGTGTTCACCAGTCCGCCGATGGCACCTTCCATGTACACCTTGTCGAAGATTTCGCCGATGATGTGGAACGAAGACACCCGGTTGGGACCGATGTTGCCGTAGTAAATACGCACGGTTTCGCCGACCTTCGCCTTGAGCGCGTTGTCGAACATCACGCCGCCTTCCTTGCCGTTGAACACGACGTAGGTCGGGTTCTCATCGAGGCCGCGCTGGATGTCGAACTCGACCAGCCCTTCTTTCTTCTGCGTGGTGAAGAACTCGCTTCGCATCACGTAATATTCGCGGTCCACCGGCGGCAGGCCGCCTTCCGGCTCCACAAGGATCAGTCCGTACATGCCGTTGGCGATATGGTCGACAATCTGCCCGGCCGCACAGTGATAAATGAACAGGCCCGGAGCCAGCGCCTTGTACGAGAAGACGCGGGTCTCACCCGGAGCGACGGTGATCACCGCCGCACCGCCACCCGGTCCGTTCACCGCGTGCATGTCGATGTTGTGGTCCTGCGAGTTGGTCTTCGGGTTGGTCAGGTGAAACTGCACCGTGTCGCCCACCCGCACCCGCACCATGGGGCCCGGAACAGTGCCGTTGTAACTCCAGAATTTATATTTGATGCCTTTACCCAATCCTTCCGCCAGGTCGCCGACGAATTCCTTCGCCTCAAAATGAACCTCCACCGTTTGCGACTCGGAACGCTTGGTGGGGGACGGCACATTCGGCGCCGTGGCCATGACGGAATCGCCATGCGACCACCCTGGCGCGGCAACGGACAGGATGAACAGGAACAAAATCAGCTGAACGGGTTTAAAGCGCAATCGGGAAAGGGATTCGATCATGTAACTCATACTCCTAAAGGTTAAAAAAAATCCATGGAACGACCTACCGCCTCGTTAATACAAGGCCCGTGCCAAATTCCAAACCACCGTTTTTAAGCTGAATTTGCAGGATACGGTCCTTTCCCCTGTTGCGTTAAATGGCCAACGCAACGTTGCAGGCAGTTGCGTGTCCCCGGGCAACTCCTCCTTTTTCCGAATGCCGCCTGTTCCTCCAGGTCTGCCGCCGTAACCGATGGAAACTTATTGACAGACCGCGCGTTATCGCCAATAATAGCTAAATCTCAATAATTGAATAACTTATACCCCACCCCCCTTGGCGAAACCTTCTGTTTTGGAAAGCCCGGTGGGAGGTTGATCAAGAAAACCGCATGGACCGCTACTGGGAACGCTTCAAGACCCCTTTCCTCTGCTTCGCCGGGTTTTCCGGTGTGGGCAAAACCACCCTGCTCGTGGAGCTGATCAAACGGTTCCGCAGCGACCACATCCGCGCCGGGTATTACAAGCACGACGCACACCGCTTCCAGATGGACAAGGAAGGAAAGGACACCTGGCGCGCCCGGCAGGCGGGGGCGGGTATCCTCACCATCAACGATCCCGAACACTTCGCCATCATCGCCGAAAACCCGTTCAAGAAACGCTCCATCACCCACGCGCTGGAGCAGTGCGACTGTATCCTCATCGAGGGCTACAAGAAATCGCCGTTCAACAAGATCGTGTTCCTCGACGCGGAGGGCCGACTTCCCATCTCCCGTGACGACACCGGCATCAAGGCGGTGGTGCACCAGGGCGTGATCCACGACACGGGGCTGACCGATCTCGGCATCCCGCTGTTTCACCGCGACGAGGTGGACCGCATCTACGAATTCGTGCGCAGCCATTTTCTCCAGTGCACCAGCCCGATTTACGGCGGCGTGTTCATCGGCGGGCAGAGCAAACGCATGGGTAAGGCCAAGTTCTCGCTCGCCTACAACGGAAAGACGGAAGCCGAACGGATGGTGGACTTGTTGTCGCGGTTCTGCGATAAAGTGGTATTGTCGGCGCGGCCAGACCAGGACCTGGCCGACCTCGGAGACCTGGCCGATTGCGAGCGGTTGAACGACGAACACAGTGGACTGGGTCCGGTGGGCGGCCTGGCGACGCTCATGGCCAACCACCCGGACAAGGCGTGGCTGGTGGTCGCCTGCGACATGCCGTTCCTGAAGGAACGCAACGTCCGGCACATCATCGAACAACGCGACCCGCTCCGCTACGGCACCTGTTATATGAAGAAAGGACGCCTCGGCGTGGAACCCATGTGCGGCATATACGAACCGAAGTTCATCGTGCCCCTGTTCGAGGCCATGTCGCGGCGCGAACTTTCTTTGTCGCGCATCATCAACGAACTGCCGTTCCATTGCATCAGCGTGCCGGAGGACAACCGTTCCGATTTCATGAATGTCAACACGCCCGAGGAATACGAAGTGGCCCGGGTGAAGCGGGAACAGAAGGAGGAAAACTGAAATGGGCATGATCACCGTCGACGAGGCGTTGTCCAGCATACTCGCCAAAATCGAACCCAAGGGACTGGAAAAGGTCTCCATCACCGAGGCGCTGGGGCGCGTGCTGGCGGAGGACATCACCGCCCGCCGCGACAACCCGCCGCTCGACAACTCGGCGATGGACGGCTACGCGGTGATCGCGGGCGACATCCAGTCGGCGACGCCGGACAGCCCGGTGAAGCTGGAACTGGTCGATGAAGTCGCCGCCGGGTCCATCGGCACAATCACGCTGAAATCCAACCAGGCGATCCGCATCATGACCGGCGCCCCCATTCCTCCCGGCGCCGACGCGGTGCTGATGCAGGAAGACACGGACAAGAACGGCAACTTTGTCTTCGCCAAGGACAAGGCGACGATCGGCGAGAACATCCGCCTCGCCGGCGAGGACGTGAAGACCGGCGACGTGGTGGTGCCGAAGGGCAACGTCATCACCCCGGCGCACGTCGGCATGATGGCGGTGTGCGGCAGAAGCAGCGTCACCGTCGGCCAGCGCCCCACGGTGGCCATCCTCTCCACCGGCGACGAGATCGTCGATCTCGACCAGGTGCCGGAAGGCTCGCAGATCTACAACAGCAACGGCTACATGCTGATGGCGCAGGTGGCCTCGGCCGGCGGCATCCCGCGCTACATGGGGGTCGCCCGGGACGACGAAAAGGACCTGCTGGAAAAATTCGAGTGGGCGCTGGAGAGCGACATCGTGCTCTCCTCCGGCGGCGTGTCGGTCGGCGATTACGACCTGGTGAAGGCAAGCCTCCAGAAAATGGGCAACGAGATGGTGTTCTGGAAAGTCGCCATGAAACCGGGCAAACCGCTTGCCTTCGGCAAAATCGGCGAGACGCCGGTGTTCGGCCTGCCGGGCAACCCGGTGTCCTCGTTCGTGTCGTTCGAGCAGTTCGTGCGCCCGGCGATCAAGAAGATGATGGGTGCGCGCGACCTGAGTCCGCGGACGGTGCAGGCGACCCTCACCGAAACCATCAAGAAAAAAACCGACCGCGTGCATTTCATGAGCGCCGTGGTCTCCTGGGACGGCGGCGACTGCACCGTGACCCCCGCGGAACAGCAGGGGTCCGGGGTGCTCAAGTCCACCGTCGCCGCCAACGGCCTGCTCGTGTTTCCTCTGGAGATAAGCGAACTCCGGAAGGGCGAGCGGGTCACCGTCCAACTTCTGAATACCTGAGGCCGATGCCGAACTTTCTCACCCACTCCCGCACCCCGAGGATTTTTTTCGCCGCATTATTCCTGATGTCCATTTGGGCGTCTCCCCTCTGGGCCGCCACGGGTTTCGACCGCATGGCGGAACAGATCGAGGCGCAGTTCCCGGACATCCAGGGCATCGTCCTGTCGGTGGAAAACGGCGAAGTGCTGATCGACCTCAAGAAAGGCCAGCCCATCCACTCCGGCGACCGGCTGAAAGTCATCCGTTACGGCGAACAGATCGTGCACCCGGTGACAGGCGAGGTCATCGGCCGCAAGGAAACCGACATCGGCGTCATCGAAGTGACCGAGGTGCGCACCAACTATTCGGTCGCACGCCCATTGAACACCAACGAACCCATTCAGAACGGCGACGGCGTGGAAAGCCGCTTCCGCAAGATGGTCATCCTGTCCGCCCCGGTGCTGCAGGCGGAGGACCTGTCGCTCGACACGCAGGCGGTCGGACTGGCCATCGAGCGTTCGCTCAAAAAACGTCCGCGCATGGAAGTGCCCGCCTTCGGCATGCAGGCGTGGATGCTGGACCAGGGCCTGCAAGCCGCCGACCTCATGAAACCGCAGGTGCTGGCCAGGCTGAACAAAGAAATCGCCTTCGACCTGCTTCTTCTGTCCAGGGTGGAAACCGTGCAGGGCCAGACGGTGCTCCGTTACCGCGTGGTGGCTGTGGAGGACGGCGCCGTTTTGCAGGAAGCGCGTGTGGTGTTTGATGAAATGACCGCACTGGCCACGCCGGAGAGCGGCACCCAGTCTCAGGCCGCCAAGGAACTGGGGATGGTGAAGTTCATCGGCAAACAGGATTTCGATTTCGTGCTGGCGGACATGGACGTGGGTGACCTCGACGGTGACGGCGAGCCGGAATTCGTGTTCATCGACCGCAACCAGGTGATGATTTACCGTTTCATCAAAGGGCAGTACGTCAAAATCGGCACCATCCGCGTGCCGGCGGAGTTCAACCGGTTCCTCACCGTGGACGTGGCGGACATCAATGGCAACGGCCGCGCCGAAATCTTTGTCACCAACCAGGTCGGGCAAAAGCTGGAGAGCTTCATCCTCGAACAGGCGCCGGGCCAGACCCGGTTCGAGAAAATCGCCATCGGCCTCAACCGTTATTTCCGGGTTATCCGTTCCTACAAGGGAGTCCCCCGCCTCCTCACCCAACGGCCCGGAGTGGAGGAACCGTTCGGGTCGGAAGTCCGCACTATGGTATATAAGAATAATACCTACAAGGAAGGTGCAGAGCTGGGGTTCGAGCGTTTTTTGAACCAGCAAACGACCCTCTACGGGGTGACCCTGGAGGACACGAATTTCGACAAATCCATTGAAATAATTGTCCTTGACAACAATTACAATTTAAGGGTATATTCGACCGACGGAAAACTGCTAGTAAAATCAGAGGATTACTACGGACACGACCCGCGGCAGATCGAAGTGGGGCTGAAAGACCAACCTTATGTTGACTTTACAGATCCTTACGTTCCCAGGCCCGTCCGTTACAAAGGCAGGCTGGTCCCGGTTCAAAAAAGGAACCAGCGCTTCCTGTTGGTACCGAAAAACCATCGGTTCGGCGGCAACTGGCTGTCGGAACTGGTCGTAATCAACAGCAGCAGTCTGGCATTCATTGCCGTCAACAAGGAGGGGCTTGAGACGGCATTTGAAACAAATAAACAGAAGGGATACCTGGCCGCATTCCAGGTGGTGGGTACAAAGGACTCCCGCAGACATCAAGTCCACGTAGCCACGGTGGCCGACAAGGGCGGCCTCTTCCGGGATGAAAAGATGACCACGTTGTTCGTCTATGACTGGAAGTGATCCCAGACACCAACCATTCAAAAGAGGAGGAACCTGCCCCGCAAAACCCGAGAAAAGTTCGCTCAAGGTCAAGGAGCTTCCCATATAAGCGTTGATACCTAAGAGTCAGATAAGTTCCATTTTCCTTACTTGGAGGAGGTAAGCATGAAAAGGAAACTTTTAGCCGCAGGTGCGGTGGCGGTGGCCGTTTTACTGGCCGGCGTCATGGTCGCCCAGGCGGCAAGTGTCAAGTTCGGCGGTCAAATGCGGCCCCGATACGAGATTTTTGAGCAAAACGATTTCGACAAGAAAACCGATCCCACCCATTTTTTCCTGACACGCATTCGACTGAACGCCGACGTCAACATCGATGACAAAATCGGGGCGTTCATCCAGTTCCAGGCCCGTGGCGTTTACGGTGCCGGCACCGGCGGTCTCATCCCCGGTCCCGCTCCCGGACCCCGCAATGCTGCGGTCCCTGCCGACGGACTCGTTGATGTCGGTCTCCATCAGGCATATTTCACCGTACAGGACTTTTTTGGCATGCCCGCTGACCTGAAAATCGGTCGGCAGGAAGTCGTTCTGGACGGACACCGCCTGTTCGGTAACACCGGCTGGACCACGGGCGCTCAGTCCGCGGATGCGATTCGCCTGGATCATCATCATGGCGACAACATGTTTTCGTACATCTTCATCAAGGCCATTGAAGCGAATGGTTCCGTACCGTTCGCCGTCGGTGGCAACAGCGCGGGTGCACCGATCAACCTCGGTGGTGCCGGCCCCGGTGGCCTGCTGGGTCAGGGTACTTGTGGCCGTGGCACCGGTTTCGGCGGGGGCGACCTGAGTGACAACTGTGACCGGGAAGACCACGTGTTCTGGGGCAACATCAAGACCCTGGTTCCGAACGCGGTGATCTCTCCGTACCTGGTTATCACGGTGGACAACTCCTGGAACGGTTCCGGCACTTCCGCTGGCAACCCGGACAACGAGATGATCACCGTGGGTGGTCGCATCGCCGGCAACATGGCAGGCTTCGACTACCGCTTTGAAGGTTACTTCCAGGGCGGTCGCGCGGAAGGCATCGCGACGACCATGCCGGCCACGGGAAAGGTGGTTTCCGCCGCAAACCTGGCCGCCTACACCAAAGGCGGCGGGTCGGGTGTTGACCGCCGCGCGTACATGATCGGCGCGCGTCTCGGCAAGTCCTTCAAGAACGTCATGTGGACCCCTTCCGTCACCCTGTGGTACGACCGGCTCTCCGGTACGGACTCCGAGGACGTTCAGGACGGCATCTGGGGTACCTTTGACACCCTTTACGACACCGGTCACAAGTTCTACGGGTACATGGACACGTACCTGAACGCCACCGGTGGCGACACGTCGTACCTGGGTCTCGAGGACATCGCCATCAAAACGTCGATGAATCCTGCGGCCAACTGGACCGTGAAAGCGGACTTTCATTACTTCAAGACCCCCGCCGAGAACATCGATCTGGGCCGCGAGCTGGACATCACTTTCGTCCACAAGTACAGCTCGAACCTGACGATGACTGCCGGGTATTCCAACTACTGGGCGGACCCGGGTTTTATCCTGGTCAACCCGCGTGTATCCCGGTCTGCCGGACAGGGCGGAATTGTTGACGGTTCCGCCAACTGGGGTTACGTTCAGCTGGACCTGAAGTTCTGATCGTTCTTCAACCCTGTATCACCATCCCCCGGGCGGTTTCGCCCGGGGGATTTTTTTTGCCCGTTCCGGGCACCGTTTTACAGAAACGTCCAAACGGCCTATAATGGAGTCCATGCTCTTTCAAGCCACCCGGAGTGGCAGCCGAAAACCCGTTGCGCCGGATCCTGCACGCAGGCAAACCCGCGCAACCTCGGAACGGGCGACCCGCCCTGCCGGTCCCTTCACGATTCTCAACACAACATTGGTCGTGCCACCGGGACCGGGCCAAGCCGCGGCCTGAATACCGTCGAGGCCCGTTTCGCACATTGTTCATTCATCAACCTCCAAGGAATTGACATGCACTTCAAGACCCCTTCCAGACTTCTGCACCCTCTTCTGCTTGCGGCGCTGCTTTTGTGGCCCCACGTGTCCATCGCACAGGTGGCGGACACCCATGCGCATGAAGAGGCGCGCATGGAAATCAACGGGCGCCTCGTGCCGCCCATCGTGGCCACCGTCAACGGTAGGGAAATCCCCGGCACCATGCTGGTCAGCCAGGTGCAGATGTACAAGATGTTCCACCAGCAGCAGGGGCATCGGGTGAGCCCTGAGCAGGAAGCCGAATACTCCAAAGAAGCGCTCGACAACCTGATCGGGCAGGAACTGCTGTTCCAGAAAGCGAAGGAGTGGGAGATCACCGTCGATGAAAAGACCGTGCAGGGTGAGATTCAAAAAATCCAAAGCCAGTTTCCGTCGGAAGAATTATTCAAACGCGCGCTCCACGTGCAGGGGCTGAACGAAGACCTCCTGCAGGTCAGCATCGAACGTCAGCTGGTGGAAGAACAGGTCACGCGTACCCGGCTCGCGCCCAAAGCCAACGTCTCGGATGCGGCCGTGAAAACATTTTACGAGGAGAACCGGGAACAGTTCCTGCAACCGCCGCGCTGGGAATTTTCACACATCTTCACCGCGGCCCTGAAACAGGAAGAGCCGGAAGACCCGAAACTCACAGAGCGCTTCCATAAACTCCAGAACCTGGTGGAGGCCGATGCACGGAAGAAAATTGAAAACGCGTTGAAAGAAATCAAATCCGGCAAACAGTTTCAGGACGTCGCCAAAGAATTTTCCGAACACGAGGAAACGCGCAAAAAGGGCGGCAAATGGGGTACCATGGCCCAGCATGAAATGCCGGAAGAGATTTATGAGGTCGTCTCCAAATTGAAACCCGGCCAAACCTCGGGCATCGTACGCAGTGAGTATGGGTTCCACATCCTGCGTCTGGACGCGGCGGTTCCGGAAGAGGTGGTTCCGCTCGACCAGGTGAAGACCGATCTGCTGAACCACCTGCTGAAAGAAGAAGTAAAAAAAGAAAAGGACAAGCTGGTTTCCGAACTGCGGGATGAGGCGGATGTCGAGGTGTTCTTTTAAAGACAGGTCTTTCAGAACCACCCCCTGCCCCTTCATGACAGGAAGGGGACACCCAAAAAACTGCGTGACCACTTCAAATCCAAAATGAAAACACTGGTAACAGGAACAACAGGGTTTCTCGGTTCGGCGATCGCGCGCGAGCTGATCCTGTCCGGCCGCGCGGTGAAAGTGCTGGTGCGGCAGGGGTCGGACCTGCGCAACCTTTCCGGGCTCGACGTGGAAGTCGTTCACGGCGACCTGCGCGATCCGGATTCCCTCGCGCGCGCACTCGACAAGTGCGATACGCTCTACCACGCAGCCGCCTACTACAGCCTGTGGAGCCGCGACCGCAAGATGGTGTACGACATCAACGTCACCGGCACGCGCAACATCCTGGATGCAGCTAAGCAGGCGGACCTGAAACGCGTCGTGTACACCAGCACCGTCGGCTGCATCGGCCTCACCCAGAACGGCACTCCGGGCAACGAAACCACTCCGTTCAACGAGGCCACCCTCTGCAACGATTACAAGCGGTCGAAGTGGGAAGCGGAACAGGTGGCTCTGGAATTTGCCAAAAACGGTCTGCCGGTGGTCATCGTCAATCCCAGTGCACCGGTGGGACCGCGCGACATCAAACCCACTCCGACGGGAAAGGTGATCCAGGATTTCCTGAACGGCAACATGCCGGCATACCTCGACACCGGACTCAACTTGATCGACGTGCGCGACTGCGCACGCGGCCACCTGCTGGCGGAAGAACGCGGCGAGGCAGGCGAACGTTACATCCTGGGCAACCGCAACATGTCGCTCAAGGAAATCCTCGACGCGCTGTCGAAGATCACCGGTATTCCCGCGCCGAAAGTGCAGATGCCTTACTGGGTGGCCTACACGGCGGGATGGGTGTGCGACGCGGTGTCGAACGTCATCACGCACAAGCCGCCGGCCGTGCCGCTGGGCGGCGTCAAGATGGCGAAATACCACATGTACTTTGATGCTTCGAAGGCGGTCCGGGAACTGGGACTGCCGCAGAACCCGGTGGAACAGGCGTTGAGCGACGCCGTTCACTGGATGCGCGAACACGGGCTCGCCCGCTGAGATTGCACGCACACGACCTGTTATGGATTTTCTCAACCTGCTGATCGGGACGGTCCTGCTCCGGCCCTACGTGTTTGTCTTCCTCGCGATCTACCTGACGCTTGCAGTCTGGCATTTCGGCTGGAAGCGATCCGCCCTGTTCACGGTGATCGCCTACGGCATCGCTTTCCTCTCCGAGTACTCCTCGACGCGCAACGGATTCCCCTACGGTTACTACAGTTACATCGACACCACCCGCGACCAGGAGTTGTGGATCGCCAACGTGCCGTTCATGGACTCGCTGTCGTATTCGTTCCTGACCTACGTCGCTTACACCATGGCCTTGTTCCTTTTTGCGCCGCTCAAGCGAAACGGCTGGGACATCCGTTTCGGCGACACTTCGAAGGTGCGTCATTCGTTGAAGGTGGTGTTTTCCGGCGCGGTGCTGTTCATGCTGATGGACGTGGTGATCGATCCCGTCGCGTTTCGCGGCGACCGCTGGTTTCTCGGCAAGATCTACACGTACCAGGAGGAGGGGGAGTACTTCAACATTCCGCTCACCAATTTCGGCGGCTGGGTGATCACCGGGGCGGCGATCCTCTTCACGTTCACACGCGTGAATCGCTGGCTGGAAAGCCGGCCGGGATTCCGCGACGCAGGCCAGCGCGAGGTGCCCTACCAGGCGTTGTTGGGGCCGGCACTCTACTTCGGGGTGTTGCTGTTCAACCTGGCGGTGACGTTTTACATCGGCGAGGGGGTGCTGGGGCTGTGCGGTACGGTGCTGACGCTGGCGATTCTGGGGGTGATGGTGTTGCGGCTGCGGCGTCCCGACCTGCTTCCGGTCAAAACGTCACCGGTAATTGGTGAATGACATGGCGATGTCGAAATCCTTCGCCTTGAGCTGAGCGATTACTTCCTGCAGGTCGTCGCGGCTCTTGCCGGTCACGCGCACCTGGTCGTCCATCACCTGACCCTGCACCTTCACTTTCAGCCCCTTGATGAACTTGACGATTTCCTTGCCCTTGTCCTGCGGGATGCCCTGTTGCAGGCTGACGTACTGGCGCACGGTGTCGCCCGCCGCCGCTTCCACCTTGCCGTAATCGAGCGCTTTGATAGGAACCTTGCGCTTGATCAGCTTGCCCTGCAGGATATCGACGACGGACTTCAGCTTGATCTCGTCGTCGGAAACCAGCACCAGCCGGTTTTCCTTCTCTTCCAGCTCCACGCTGCTCTTGCTGTTTTTGAAATCGAAACGCTGGCGGATTTCCATCATCGCCTGATTGACGGCGTTGCGCACTTCACTCAGGTCGACTTCGGACACAATATCAAACGAACAGGATTTGGCCATCTTGCTTGCTCCGTTTCATGGAATGAGTTGAACCGGGATTGGGGGCCGCCGGGCAGGGGTGCGGCAAAGACGGGATCAATGAATCTTGGTATTCATGTAAAAACCGTAAACGAACATCGCGATGGTGACGAGCACAATGGAGTCGTCCACCAGAATCTGTTTCCAGGACGGGGAGTCGTCATGCAGCAACCAGGGAACGATGACGAACATCACCGCCAGGAAACCCAGCGCCAGCATGCCGGCGATCGAGTACAAAAGGATCTTGGTGTTCGCATCGCTCATGCCCGTTTCTTCCTTTTCAGATTCCTTGCGCGAATCATTCATGATAAGGTAATTCCTCTTTTTTCATTGCGGTTGACCGGGATGCGTCCGGTTGCTGGAGTTCGTGGATGCCCAAGAACCATTATAGCGTAGGAGATCCAAAAGCCGAGGAGTTGATTGCCCAGCTGCAGGAATTCTGCACCGACCCTTCCCTGCGCGACCTGTTCCGCGAAATGCTGACGACGGTGCTCAAGGTCGGTTTGGAACACCAGGACCGGGGTGATTACAAACTCATGAATACCACATTAAAGGAGTTGCGTCACGCCTTTCGCGTTTTCGAAGATTACCGCGATTCCCGCAAAGCGGTCATCTTCGGCTCCGCACGCACTTCTCATTCAGACCCCAACTACCTGATGGCACGGGACTTTGCCGAACAACTGGCCGACCGGGGGATGATGATCATCACAGGAGCGGGCGGCGGCATCATGGAAGCGGCCAACGCCGGGGCCGGACCCGACCGCAGTTTCGGCATCAACATCGACCTGCCCTTCGAACAGCGCGCCAACCGACACATCCACGGCGACCCGAAACTGATGTCGTTCAAATACTTCTTCACCCGCAAGCTGTTCTTCATCAAGGAATCCGACGCCACCGTGCTGTTTCCCGGCGGGTTCGGCACCCTCGACGAGGGCTTCGAAAACCTCACCCTGTTCCAGACCGGAAAAACCGAACCGCGCCCCATCGTGCTGGCCGATGCGGAAGACGACACCTACTGGCAACGCTGGGAAGCCTACGTGCAGAACGAACTGCTCGACAACGGCTACATTTCGGAAGCCGACCTGAGCCTGTTCAAGATCGTCAAAAACGTCGAGGAGGGGGTCGATTACATCCTCGACTACTACACTGTGTACCATTCCTTTCGCTACGTAAACGATGTCACCGTCCTGCGTTTCATCAAACCCATCCCCGATTCGCTGGTCAAGGACCTCAACGTCGAGTACAAGGACATCCTCCTGCGCGGCGAGATCCAGAAATCCGAAGCCCTGCCGGAAGAGGTGAGCGCCGGGGAAGCGCCGAACCTGCCCCGCCTGACCCTGAACTTCAACAAACACTTCTTCGGGCGCCTCAACGAGATGATCCTGCAAATCAACCGCGAGCTGAAAGACTGAGTCCCGTTCCCCTCACCCGGCCCATCGATTTCCTCCATTCAAATCAGGACCTCTCATCCATGCATGAGCCATTAAAAATTTAACTTTTTTTATAAATTTTTTTATTTAATTTATACTAAATCATACGCCTAGGCCCCCCGGATATGCACTATCGTGGCCAGCCGTCTGCTTTTAAGTGGCCCTTAATCAGCATGTCTTCATTTTTAGTCCTTCTAAGTATCCAGTTGGCAAGGTAATTGCTGTTTCACTGGTACAACCTGACTATTTGGTATGGAGACTCAACCATGAAAACCCGGCAATATTTGAAAGAAGGCCAGATTCTTTTCCGCGAAGGCAGTCAGAGCGACTTCATTTTCGTGGTCGAAAAAGGCGAGTTTGAAGTGTCCCGTTACAACCGGGACGGCCGCGTGGAGGTCATTGATGTTCTGCGGCCCGACGACATTTTCGGCGAACTGGGCGTCATTGAAAGCCGCCCGCGTACGGCGACGGTCCGCGCTCTGAAAGACGGCGTGGTGGCCATCGTTTCCAAGGAAGAAATGCTTCGCACGGTGCGGCAGAACCCGCAGGCCTTGATGCTGATTCTGAAGACGATGGCCCAGCGCGTGCGTCAGGCCTCGCAGGGCCGGAAGAAGAAAGTCCTGCGCGCCCGATCGAAACACGACTTGGCCCCTCAAGCAGTGTAATCTCCCTTTCCAAGTTTCCCTAAACTGGAGATGAGGGGTCACTTGGGGCCGTAGACCTGGTTCACCCTGTCCCCGCCGGGTCTACGGCCCCTCCCTTTTTTTTCGCCCGTTTACAGCCACCGCCCCCTGCGGTAGAATGCGGGCAGTGCACATCCTTGCTTTCAACCCTCCTCTCCCGGTTGAACTTTGAGAATTCTGAGAACCCTGCAAACCTTCCTCCCGGAAGAAGACGACGCCTCCCGTCAGGCCTGGGAGTTGTCGCGTCACCTGGAAAAACAGGGCGTGCCCTCCCCCATTCTCACCACCTATTTGCACACCGACCCACATCTGCCGGAAAAGGAAATCGCCGACGGCGTGGCCATTCGCCGACTTCCGGTGCAGGCGGGCATGATGGGTTACGGATTCAGCCTGGGCGCCATCGGTTACCTGCGCCGCTTCGACCTGCTCCACGCACACGGATTCCGCGACTTCCTCACCGACACCGCTTTTTTTTTGCCCTCTTAAAGAAAAAGAAATGCGTCATCAGCACCCACGGCACGTTGCTGCCGGGGTCGAGCCGCAAGGATGGTTTTCCGCCGCGCCTGCATGACCTGTTGACGCTGAAGACGGCGATCCGCCGCGCCGACGCGGTGGTGGTGGGGTCGAAGGCGGAATACGACGAGGCCCGGCAGATCGGGGTGGACGCAGAACGGCTTCATATCATTCCGCCGGGAATCGACGTGGTGCATCCGCCGCCGCCCGCACCGGCTTCGCGCAACGCGCTCCGCTTGCTATACGTGGGAGAATTGCACCCGAACCGCAGGCTGGAACTCATCCTGCGCGCGGCGAGGAACCTCACGGTGCCGTTCGCCATCGACATTGCGGAATGGGGTGATCCCACTCCGGGGGCCGACGCATACGTCGAATCGATCAAAAAACTGGGGAAGGTGCTGGGCGTCGAGGATCGTTTGCACATCCACCGCCCCAACGAGCGCGAGGACCTGGACCGGTTGTACCGCACCGCCGACGTGTTCGTGTATCCCGTGGGACACGAGTCATTGGGTCTGCCTCTGCTGGAGGCGGCGGCCTACGGGCTGCCCATCGTCTCCACTCCCGCCGGACTCACGCAGGACCTGGTGGTCGCGGGGGAGACCGGATTCGTCGTGCCCGCCGACCCGGACACCATCGGCGACCGCATCATGAAACTGTCGAACGCCGAGACCCGGCAGACGTTCCGCGACCGCATCCGCGCGCAGGTGCGCAACCACTTCGGCTGGAACCACATCACCCAGCGTACCCTCCACCTGTACCAGTCGCTCCTGCGCTGAAAAGTTAAAAGACCTTATTCCCGTTCACGCTTGGAGAGAAAACAATAGAATTTGAAATGAAAAGTCTTATTAAGTACATAAAAGATTTATTTGTCGATGGTTATCGATTTGTAAGCGTATTGGCTCCTCTTTTATCAATTTCCTACACACTTGCAAAACTATGGGGAATAGACTTGATGGGGATCCAAGAACTGTCATATACATGGGCATTTTTGCCACTGTTAATTTGGGTTCTAATTGCATACACGAGAAAGTGGCGGGCATTCCATGAACTAGAAGAAAAGCAAAAACCACGACTTGAAATTGTTTTTAAAAACGAAGAGCCTTATTTTCAAGACGACCAATTATTCTTACCTGGGAAAAATGGTAAGGCAAAATACAGGTTTTATAGAATCCGTATAATAAGCAGGTCAGGAACTTATGCGGAGGGAGTCGAGGTTAAAGTAAGTGAAATTAGATATAAAGACGAAGATAGAGATATTTTAAAGGGCAGCTCCAGAAACTTAAACTTAACACATGACAAAATCCTGCCTGCTCAGCAGGGACAAACTAAGGAGTATGAAAAGGAGTTTTCGTTAAAAGGTGACTCAAAGGGTAGGATGGCTAATGTAATTGGTATTCCCATTAGTGGAGATCCTAATCCATATTTTAGGCTGATGGATATAGTTTCTAATTGCTGTGAACCATTAGAAATGAAACCTTTAGAAATAGATGTCTTAGCGATAAGTAAAAATTGCCCATCTATAACAAAAACTTTCGAAATTTATGAGTTAAATAATCAAGATCAAAAGTTTGGATTCAGGGAAAAGGTAAAAAATTAAAAGAACCTGACATTTTAAGTAAAATTTTCTCCTCACCGTCCGTGAAACGCATCCTGCGCTTCCTTCTGGAGTTGCTCGACGGCGTCGGTGTGGCGCGGTGAGAAATGGAAGGTACGCAACTCCCTCACCCCGCCGGCACGGGCGAGGAGCCCCGCCTGCCTGGACGTCAGGTGACAGCGTTCGCGCGCGCGCTCTTCTTCTTCCGCGATGAACGGCGACTCGCAGTAAAACACGTCGGCATCTTTGATGAGTTCGACGATGCGCTCCGCATTCTCCGGGTTGTACACGGTATCGACGACGTAGGCGATCTTCTGCCCCTCGGTCACCGTAACGAGTTCACGCTGGAGCTCCCCAAGCGTGCGCGTCTCCGGCGTGGCGTGGCCGCGGGGTCCGGTGAGCACCTCGATCTTCGTGTCCTCCGGCCGGCCTTCGAGGATGGCCTGTTTGAGCTGGTTCAACCACTTGCCCGGAGTGAAGCCCATCTGCTCCAGCCGGTCCTTGTTGATGTTGAGGTGTTTCGATTCTTTCAGCGCGAAACCGAGACACGGAACGCGGTGTTCCAGGATCGACGCCTGCACGGTGAACCCGGGCTCCTGCCAGATGACGCGGTTTTCATACGGGCGCGTTGTCTCATTACTGCGCCGGAAACGGTCGATGGCGCGGAAGGTCGCGGTCTTCAAATGATCCGGATGCACCTCGGTGACTTCGATGTCGATCGACTCCTCGTAGCGGTCCACCAGGTTCCAGGTGAAGCCCCCCAGCTTGCCCTCGACGTTGGCGATGAAGTGTTCCGGCCCGAACAGGCGGAGCGTGTGGCCGCGGCCGAAGGCGATGCGCAACAGCCGGTCGAAGCCGATGAAGTGGTCGATGTGCGTGTGGCTGACGAACACGTGGCTGACTTTAAGCAGATCGACATTGGCGATGCGGTGAATTTCGCCCAGGTCGAACAACAGCGCGCGCTTTTCATACAGAAAACGCACGAACAGGCCCGGGTCGCCCAACGGATCGTTCACCAGCGATGGATGCAAAATCGGTTTCATAATTTAAAAAACGAAAACATAGATTCTTCGCTGACGCTCAAAATGACAATTCAGGTTACCTGTCATTCTGAGGAGCCAAAGGCGACAAAGAATCTATGGGTTCACCCATTCAAAACAGTTGTGCAGAGCTCCCTTTGCTAAGGGGAGAGAAATTAAAAAACTATGCCGAAACCTTTTCATTCATGAGGAACGCTTCGATGAAGCGGTTGAGGTCGCCGTCGAGCACCGAGGCCACGTCGCCCATCTCCACCTGCGTGCGCAGGTCCTTGACCAGCTGGTACGGATGCAGGACGTAGGAACGGATCTGGCTTCCCCACTCGATCTTCTTCTTGCCTTTTGCAAGATTGCGTTTTTCCTCTTCCTGTTTTTCGAGCTCGATCTCGTACAGCCGGGACTTCAGCACCTTCATTGCCGACGCCTTGTTCTTGTGCTGGGAGCGTTCGTTCTGGCACTGCACCACGATGCCCGTCGGCATGTGCGTGATGCGCACCGCGGAGTCGGTGGTGTTGACGCCCTGCCCGCCCGGACCCGACGCGCGGTACACGTCGATCTTGAGATCGTCGTCTTTCACTTCCACGTCGATATCCTCCGCCACCTCCGGGAACACGAACACCGACGCGAACGAAGTGTGCCGCCGCTTGTTGGCGTCGTAGGGGGAAATGCGCACGAGGCGGTGCACGCCGATCTCGGCTTTGAGGTACCCGTAGGCGTAGTCGCCGACGAAGTTCACCGTGGCGCTTTTGATGCCCGCTTCGTCGCCGTACTGCATGTCGAGCACTTCGGTCTTGTAGCCGTTGCGGTCGCCCCATCGCAGGTACATGCGCAGGAGCATCTGCGCCCAGTCCTGCGATTCGGTACCGCCGGCGCCGGAGTTGATGTTGAGGATGGCGTTGTTGCCGTCGTTGTCGCCGGAGAGCATCGCCTTGAGTTCGGCTTCGGTGAGCGCCTGCTCGAGATCGTTCACCAGCGTCTCGCCCTCACCTTCCATGGACGCATCTTCCTCCTCTTCCATCAGGTCGAGCATGGCGTCGAGGTCTTCGCTTTGCTTGATGAGGTCCTGGTACACCTTGACGGTGCGCTGGAGGGAGGCGCGACGTTGTAAAATCTTCTGCGCGGCTTCGTTGTCGTTCCAGAAATCGGGCGCGGCGGTTTTGGCGTCGAGGCCTTCGATTTCTTTCAGTTTGTCATCGACGTCAAAGAAACCCCCTGATCCGCTCGATCCGTTTCACCTGTTCGCGATGCTGTTTTTTCAACTCGTCGATCATAACGACGCCACCTCCTGATAGGAATGTTTAACGATTGATGATGAGTCCCCGTATTGTCGCCGAGAACCGCACCCGGCGCAACGGTCCGGAGCGGGTCAATGCGCGTTAACAAGCGTGTAGGGAATCTTGCCCACGGGGTCGAGCCGGTTGTTGTTGTCGATAATGCGTTTGAGGTCGCTTCCCTGGATGGCGTCCACGAACACCCGTGCCGAGGGCGACGTGACGTCGGGTTCCACCCACCGTTCGGCCAGGTGGACCAGGTCCAGGTTCATGCCCGGAGGCCCGGGATACGCCGCCGCTCGTTTTTTCAGGGCGTCCGCGGTCATCCGGGATTTATCACGGGTGCCCACCGCCACGGTGGCGCGGCCTTCTTCGTCCTCGAAAAAATACAGGTGTTCGAACACGGCGGTCAAGGTCTTCCAGTCCGAGGGCTTGTGAATGTTGCTCGGCCCGTACAGGTTTGTCGCCACCACCCCGTCCGGAGACAGCACAGCGCGCAGGTTTTCATAAAACTCCACCGTTTTCAGATGAAACGGGATCGATCCGCTTTTGAACGCGTCGAGGATCACCAGGTCGTAATGCCATTTTCCCCGGACACGCTCCAGAAAGCTGCGCCCATCCTCGGTGTGCACGGTCACGCCATTCTGGTCGAGCGCATAAAAGAATCGTCGGCACAGGCGCGTGACCTTGGCATCGATTTCCACCACGTCGATCACCAAACCCGGGAACCAGTGCGACAGCGCCGCAGGCAGCACTCCGCCGCCCTGCCCGATAACGAGCACCCGTTTTGGAGGTGGACGGAACAGCAGAGCCACCAGGGTCAACCGCGAATACACCAGCACCAGCTCCCGGGGCCGGGCGGGGTCGATGCGGCTTTGCAGGAAAAAGTCACCGTTGCCCCTGAACCACATCTCGCGGTGCGTCCCGCTCTGGATGACGAAGATGTCGTTGTACCGGCTGCGGGCGTGGGCCAGCACCTTCAAATCCTCGCCTGTTTCCTGATTTTTCGTCGGTTGGGAACTCATAGCCCGGACAGAGTAGAGAGGCGTTTCAGGGGAGTTTTTTCACCAAAATTTGCCCGATTGGATCATTTTTTACAAAAATTTTTCTTTGATCCGCCTCTATGATACCATGAGAAGAATTTAAAAATTCCCAATTTTCCCTATGAAATCCGTCCGTTCCAGCACTTCCGAACGGTGAATTTCCTCAAACCCAACCTTTACTCACTTACAACAAGGGAGTGAACCATAATGGCGCAGAAAGTATTGAAACATAAAGTCGGATTGGAGCACCACGGAATCCGCAACGTGAAACAGAGCTTCTGGAACCTGAGCACGCCGGAGCTGTACGAGCACATCATCCGGAACCAGGAAGGGCACCTGTCTCACCTCGGACCCATGGTGGTGACCACCGGCGAGCACACCGGCCGTTCGCCCAATGACCGGTTCATCGTGCAGGAGCCGTCCAGCCAGGAAAACGTCTGGTGGGGCAAGGTCAACGAACCGTTTGCCATGGACAAGTTCGACTCCCTCTACGAACGTGTCCTCGCCTACCTGCAGGGCAAAAACGTGTACGTGCAGGACTGCATGGCCGGCTCGGACCCGAACTACCAGCTCCACATCCGGGTCATCACCGAATACGCGTGGCAGAGCCTGTTCGCGCGCAACATGTTCATCCAGATCAAGGACCGCCTGAAGCTGGAGAACCACAGCCCGGCGTTCACCATCATCGGCGTGCCCAATTTCAAGGCCGTGCCGAAGATCGACGGCACCAACTCGGAAACGTTCATCATCATCGACTTCAGCAAGCAGTTGATCCTGATCGGCGGCACCCACTATGCGGGGGAGATCAAGAAGTCCATCTTTTCCGTGCTGAACTACCTGCTTCCGCACCGCCACAAGGTGCTGTCGATGCATTGCTCCGCCAACATGGGCGAGGACAACGACACCGCCATCTTCTTCGGCCTGTCGGGCACCGGCAAAACCACGCTGTCCACCGATCCGCACCGCAAGCTGATCGGCGACGACGAGCACGGCTGGAGCCAGGAAGGCGTGTTCAACTTCGAGGGCGGCTGTTACGCCAAGGCCATCCGCCTGAACCCGCAAGCGGAGCCGGACATCTACGCCTGCACGCGGCGTTTCGGCACCATCCTCGAAAACGTGGTGATGGACCCGACCACGCGGCGGCTGGACCTCGACGACGCCAGCCTGACGGAGAACACCCGCGCGGCGTACCCGCTGACGCATATCGAACACACTGTCGAAGACCGGCGCGGCGGCCATCCGAAAAACGTCATCATGCTGACCTGCGACGCCTACGGCATCATGCCCCCCGTCGCCAAACTCACGCCGGAGCAGGCGATGTACCACTTCATCTCCGGTTACACGGCGAAGGTCGCGGGCACCGAGCGCGGCATGAGCCGCGAACCCACCGCCGTGTTCAGTACCTGTTTCGGCGCGCCGTTCATGGTCCTGCACCCGTCGGTGTACGCCAACCTGCTCGGCCAGCGCATCGCCGACCACCATGTGGACTGCTGGCTTGTGAACACCGGCTGGACCGGCGGACCCTACGGGGTCGGCGAACGCATGTCCATCGCCCACACGCGCGCGATGATCAACGCCATTCTCGACGGCAAACTGAGTAACGTCGAAACGCGGCCGGACCCGATCTTCGGCATCCACGTGCCCACGTCCTGCCCGGATGTGCCGGCGGATGTGCTGAATCCGCGCAATACGTGGAAGAACCCGAAGGCGTACGATGAAAAGGCGCGCGAACTGGCGGCGCAGTTCATCGAAAACTTCAAGGAGTACGAAGGCGCGGTGAGCCGCGAAATCCTGGAAGGCGGGCCCCGTCTGCCGAACGGGAAGAAAGCGTCGATCAAGAAGATCAAGTAACACACGAAGCGGCGGCCCGGGCCCCCGGGCCGCTCTTGCTTTGTTCCCACTCCTCTTATTTAAAGCACACCGTCCTGGAAGGGTTCATTGACTTGGAAACACGCCCCCTCATTGCCGTCACGCTGGGCGATCCCGCCGGGATCGGTCCCGAAATCATCGCCAGGGCCCTGCCGGGGCGCGTGCTCGATTTCTGCCGTCCGCTCGTGATTGGCGACGCGGCGTGCGTCGCGCGTCATCTGCAACAATACAACCCGGCGGTCACCGTTCATAAAGTCGCCAGCCCGAAAGACGCGCGATTTGAAGCAGACCAACTCGATGTGCTCGACTGCGCGCACGTGCCGGACGACCTGCCGATGGCGCAACCGTCGGCGGCGAGCGGCCGGGCCGCGGTGGAGGCCATCCGCAAGGCCGTCGATCTCGCACTGGCGCATGAAGTCCACGCTCTCACCACCGCACCGATCAATAAAGAAGCCATTCATCTCGCCGGGCATCCCTACCCCGGCCACACGGAAATGCTGGCCGACTTCACCGGCACCGAACACGTCGGGCTGATGCTCGCCGGCGGCGACCTGCGCGTGGTGCTCGCCACCACGCACGTGCCTCTGGAGCAGGTGAAGGCGCTCATCACAAAAGAACGTGTCGAAACCATCCTGCGCGTCACCCACCAGTGGTTGCGCCAGGTGGGCATCGACCGTCCGCGCATCGCGGTGACCGGACTCAACCCGCACTGCGGCGACGGCGGCGTGTTCGGCGACGAGGAATCCAAAGCCATCGTGCCCGCGCTCGACACGGTGCGCACCGAGGGGATGGACGTCACCGGACCCCACTCCGCCGATGCGTTGTTCGGGCGCATCCACAAAACGCCGTGCGACGCGGTGGTGACGATGTACCACGACCAGGGCATGATCCCGATCAAGATGGCGTCGATGGGTTCCGCCGTGAACATCACCCTCGGCCTGCCCATCCTGCGCACCTCGGTCGATCACGGCACGGCGTACGACATCGCGGGAAAGGGCATCGCCTCCGCCGACAGCCTGGTGGAAGCCCTGCGCATGGCCGCCCGGCTGTCCCCCACCGCGCACGCCGCCTCATGAGAAAAAAACGCACACTCGGACAGAACTTCCTCACCGATCCCGCCATCGCGGACGAGATCGTTGCGCACGCGCAGATCGAGGACGGCGGCACGGTGATCGAGATCGGTCCCGGTCCCGGCATCCTCACCGGTCTGCTGCTCGAACGGTGCGGCAGGCTGATCGCGCTGGAGATCGACCCCAAACTCTGCCACCTGCTGAACAAACGCTTCAAGTCGAACCCGAAATTCGACCTGCACCAGCAGGACGCGCTGGTGTACGATTACAGCCAGGCGGGGCCGCGGTTCCAGGTGGTGTCGAACCTGCCCTACTACGCGGCGATGCCGATCCTCAAACGGCTCATTCAATACGGGAGCCACATCGCCAACATGACGCTCATGTTGCAGCGCGAGGTGGTGGACCGGCTGGTGGCGCAACCGGGAAGCCGCGATTACGGATCGCTCACCGTGTTCACGCAGTTTCACTGCGAGGTCGAGCGCATCATGGAAGTCGGTAAAAAGAATTTCGATCCACCGCCGAAAGTGGACTCGTCGGTGATCCGCCTCATTCCCCGCTCCGCGCCGCCGGTGGAGGTGGACAACCTCAAAACGTTTTTCCACGTCGTGCACGCGGCGTTCTTCCACAAACGCAAGATGCTCAAGAACAATCTCAAGAGCCTGGCGAAGCATTTCGATTTCACCTGGCAGGGCATTGAGGATGCCGGGATCGATCCCGCCCGCCGCGGCGAGACGCTGTCGCTGGAAGAGTTCGCCACGCTGGCCAATTTGATGGAGAGCAAACCGCAATGAGTGCGGCAGGCAAGCAGGGGAAAGTGATCCTCGTCGGCGCGGGGCCGGGCGATGTCGGCCTGTTCACGCTGAAAGGCAAGGCGTGGCTGGAGCGCGCCGATGTCGTCATCTACGACTACCTCGCCAACGCGCGCCTGCTGGCGTTCGCGCCGAAACACGCTGAAGTCATCTACGCCGGAAAGAAGGAGGGGCAGGTGACGTTCTCCCAGGACGAGATGAACGCCATGCTGGTCGCGAAAGCGAAGGCAGGCAACGTCGTCGTCCGGCTCAAGGGAGGCGATCCGTTCGTCTTCGGGCGCGGCGGCGAGGAATGCGTCGCTCTCCAGAAAGCGGGCGTCCCGTTCGAAGTGGTGCCGGGGGTGACCGCCTCCACCGGCGTCTCCGCCTACGCCGGCATCCCGCTCACGCACCGCGATTTCTCCTCCACCATCTCCGTCGTCACCGGTTCCAACGAAAAAGGCAAGGAAGACCTGCACATCGACTGGGAAAAGATCGCCAGCCGCGCGGGCACGCTGGTGTTCCTGATGGGCGCACGCAAACTGCAACGCATCAGCGAAAACCTCATGAAATACGGCAAAGACCCGAAAACGCCGATCGCCGTCATCCAGTGGGGCACCACACCCCGGCAGAAAACCTGGACGGGCACGCTCGACACCATCGTCGCCATCGCGCAGAAAGAAGAAATCAAACCGCCGGCGCTGACCATCGTCGGCGAGGTGGTGAATCTGAAACCGCACATGGACTGGTTCGAGACGCTGCCGCTGTTCGGCAAAACGGTGGTCATCACCCGCGCCGAGGAACAGGCCGACGATTTTACGCAGGCTCTGCTGGAACGCGGCGCCGAGCCGTACCTGTTTCCGGTGATCGAGACGGTCGAGCCGGAAAGCTGGGAGCCGTTCGACCGCGCGCTGGGCGAACTGGAAAGTTACGACGGGCTCATCTTCACCAGCACCAACGGCGTGCGCTGTTTCATGCAGAGGTTGCGGGACACCGGACGCGACATCCGCGACCTCAAGGGTCTCCGGCTGTTCGCCATCGGGCCGAAAACCGAGCAGGCGGTGACGGACCTCGGCATCCCCGTCGAGGCGGTGCCGGAGAAATTCGTCGCCGAGTCGTTGATCGAAACGCTGGGCAAGGCGGGATTGAAAGGGAAACGATTGTTACTGCCGCGCGCCGCCGTGGCGCGGGAGACGTTGCCGGACACGTTGCGAGGGATGGGCATTGAAGTCGATGTGTGCCCGGCGTACCGCACGGTGCTGCCGGACACGGATGCCGCCGATCTCATTGCGCGTTTGCAGGAGGGATCGGTCCACGTGCTCACCTTCACCGCCTCGTCCACGGTGAAGCACTTCATGGACCTGGTCGGCGACAAAGTAAAGGATCATCTGAAGGGCGTCACCGTCGCCTGCATCGGACCCATCACCGCCAGGACCGCACAGGACCTCGGCCTGCCCGTCCACCTCACCGCCAGCGACTACACCGTCCAGGGACTCATCGAAGCGTTGGAAGATTTATTTTAGAGAAAACGCGTGATCAAATTGCCAACATCAGGCGGGTGCCGATGGCGAGGGTGACGGCGGCGGTGGCGTAACGGATTTTTCCCAGGTGTCGGGCGACGTGTTCGAATGCGGTGACGCGGTTCACCATCGCGGCGTACACGGCCATCGTCACAACCATCCCCAGGCAGAACAGAACGATGTAACCGATCACTCCCGCCGGGAACTGGAACAACGCCACCGGTACAAGAAGCAGAACCCCGGCCCAACCCGCCGTGCCGTGCAACACCCCCATGCCGAACAGCACCCAGCCGGACCGCATCGGCATGCCGCCTGCTTTCCCATGCGCATCCCCTTTGCGCCGCACCTCACGCAGGGCCAGCCACACGGCGAGGTAAATCATAGACAGGCCGACGACCCGTTCCATCACGCCCAGGTTCACCTCAGCGAACACTTCGCGAAGCGGGGTGATGAGTCCGGCCAGCATGAGGAGCGTCAGGCTGTGGCCCAGGGCCCAGCGGAGCGCGAGGAGCACCGTCTGTTTCAGCGAGCGGCGGTCGAGGAGAAGCGACGACACGGTGGCGACGTGGTCGGCGTCCAGCGCATGCAGGCAACCGAGGAGGAACCCCCCGGCCAAAAGAAATCCGTATTCCATAAAAACCGGCCCTCAGGCAGTTGATCCGCTCGGATTATAGGGGGTCCCCTCGCCGCCCGCAACGGCTATTCCGAAGGAAGCCCGGAAACGGCGGCCTCATTTCGACCCTCCAGAATCCGCCCCGGCCCGGCCGCCCCATTCTTTCTTGTGAATTCCGCCAAAAGGGGTACAATTTCGGTTAATCTCCCACTGTCGTCGGCATTGCACCCCGGCGGCGTTTGTGAAGGAACGAAATTCATGCGATCCATACGTGTCAGCCACATTCTGTTGAGCACGGAAGACCTGGCCAACACCCTGCTCGACGGAATGAAGGACATCGACGACCCCAAACTGTTGTACAAGATGTTCGCCAAGATGGCGAAGAAGTACAGCGCCTGCGGCACCCGCGACAAGGGCGGCGACCTGGGATTTCTCGAGTACAACTCCAACGCCAAGGAGCTGGAAGACGCCGCCATGGCCACGCCCGTCGGCAAGCTGGGCGGGCCGGTGCAGAGCAAGTTCGGCTACCACATCTTCCTCGTCACCGAAGAGGAGCGCATGGACGACCTCGGCATCGACGGCCTGCACGCCATCTCGCTCAAATAACACCCCGTATACCGTGAACGCAAACACCACCGCATCCGATTCCCAGGCCGAAGCGATCCTGCAGAAAGCGCTGGACGGCCACCGCCTGTCGCGGGACGAAGGCGTCGCCCTGTTCGAGGCGAACGACCTGACCCTGCTGGGCAACGTCGCCACGCGCCTCGCGCGCCAGCGCCGCAAGGACGCCGACAACGCCGTCACCTACATCATCGACCGCAACATCAACTACACCAACGTGTGCGTCACCGACTGCTCCTTCTGCGCGTTCTACCGCAAGGAAGACGCGGAAGATGCCTACGTCCTGCCGTTCGAGACCATCGCGCAGAAGATCGACGAAATCCTGCAGCACGGCGGGCGTCAGATCCTGATGCAGGGCGGGCACCACAAGGATTTGAAGATCGAATACTTCGAGGACCTGCTGTCACGGATCAAGGAGCGCTTCGACATCCACATCCACGCGCTGTCGCCGCCGGAGATCGTGCACACCAGCAAGATTTCGAAAATCTCCTTGAAGGAAACGATCGAGCGGTTGCAGAAGGCGGGACTGGATTCCATTCCCGGCGGCGGGGCGGAGATCCTGGTGGACCGCGTGCGGCGCGTCATCAGTCCGAAAAAATGCAATACGGACCAGTGGCTGGA
Source organism: Nitrospina sp. 32_T5 (assembly GCF_052156635.1). NCBI lineage: Bacteria > Pseudomonadati > Nitrospinota > Nitrospinia > Nitrospinales > Nitrospinaceae > Nitrospina > Nitrospina sp. 32_T5. The sequence continues at coordinate 257,835 of NZ_JBQKUO010000003.1, forward strand.
GGTGATGGACATCGCCCACCGCCTCGGCATGCCCACCACGGCGACGATGATGTTCGGTCACGTCGAGACCCTCGCGGAGCGCATCGAGCATCTCGACCGTCTTCGTGAACAGCAGGACAAAACCGGCGGCTTCACCGCGTTCATCCCGTGGCCGTTCCAGGCGGGCAACACGGACCTGCGGAAAGAAATCGGCGCGAAGAAAACCAGCGGCTGGGAATACCTCAAGACCCTCGCCATCTCGCGCATCTACCTCGACAACATTCCCAACATCCAGTCGTCGTGGGTGACGCAGGGGCCGAAGGTGGGACAGATGGCGCTCTACTTCGGCGCCAACGACATGGGGAGCACCATGTTCGAGGAAAACGTCGTCTCCGCAGCAGGCACGGTGTACCACCTCGACGAAGAAGCCATCCGCCGCCTCATCACCGACAGCGGCTACACACCCCAGCGCCGCACCATGCGTTACGAATACGTGTGAAGACGGTCAGGTGAACGCGGCCGATTCGCGGTACACCTTGACACCGCGCCGGACGAGGACGTTCAGGATCGCGGCCACCGGCACCGCCAGCAGGATCCCCAACAGGCCGAACAGCTCCGCGCCGATCAGCACCGCCACCATGATGGCCACCGGGTGCAGGCCGACCTTGTCGCCCACAATGTAGGGGGTGATGAGGAATCCCTCGATCGCCTGCACCACACCGAACACCGCCACCACCCCGATCAGCGGCACCCAGTCCTGCGTCTGCAGAAACGTCAGCAGGACCGCCGGGATGAATCCCACCACGATGCCAAGATAGGGAACGAGGTTGGCGTAGCCCGCCATGATGCCGATCAGGAGGCTCAACGGCGTGCCGCAGAAATAAAGACCGACACTGTAAAGGATGGCCATGAACGTCGCCACCATCAGCTGCCCGCGCACGAACTGCGACAGCACATCGTCGATCTCCGTCACCACCTGTGTCGTCTGCTTGTAAAAGCGCGGCGGGATGAGCTTGCCGAGTTTCTCGACGATGACGTCGAAGTCGCGAAGCAGGTAAAACATGGCGACGGGAATGATGACGAGGTTGACCACGAACAGGAGCGTGTTGACGAAACCGGTGATCGATCCCCACACCCAGCCGCCCGCGGTGCCCAGCAACTCCAGCGGCACGCGGCCGAGTTTCTGCATGCTGTCGTGCAGGACTTCACCGATACGTTCGCGGTCGATGCCCGCCAGGTCCTGCAGGTACGGTTGGATCCAGCCCTTGATGACGGTCAGATAATCCGGCAGGTTTTCGGCAAGGTTCTGGATCTGCACCTGCAGGATGGGAATGAGCACGATGCCCGCCACCAGCACGACGATGAAAAATGAAACGATCAACACCACCACCGCGGGTGTGCGCTGGAGTTTCCAGGTTTCCAGCCGGTCCACCAGCGGGTCCAGCAGGTAGGCGATGGCGAAGGCGAGAAAGAACGGCGTCACCACGCGCCGCACGAAGTAGAGGAACACCAGCGCGACAACGGTGCTCACCAGCAGGGTTATGAGGAGTTTCTTGTCCTTTTCATCCATGCGATCACAGGTCGCCCATCATGGGCGGCAGGTTGGAAGGGATCTGTTGGGTCGGCGGCGGTTCTACAGGAGGCGGCTCGTCATCTCCACCCAACTCATCGCCTGGAGGCAAATCGTCGTTTTCCTGTTGCTGGACCACCTTCTTCTTATCCGGCCCCCAGTACCGGCCCAGCGCGTCCGCCAGAAAACGCACCATGTTTTGACTGACTTTTTCGAACGCTTTCAGCTCACCGTCGAAATCCTTTTCCACCTTGACGGTGGCGATCTCGCTTTTGGCGGCGATCAGGACACCCTGCGTCGCCGAGACGGCGCGCACGTTGAGGTTCGCCTGAATGGTTTTCGTACCGGTGCCCGCGTCTTCGTTCACCAGAGTGGACCGGGCCGTTCCCAGCACCACCACGTCGGCGGCGGCTTTCAGTCCCACTTCCACCGACGCCTGCAGGTCGCCGTTCACCGCCCGAAGCACCAGGGTTTCCGGAATCTTGTCACGCACGTCCCCGCGCTTGACGATGAGGATGTCCTTCGCCACAAGGTGTTTGTACATGGACACCTCGGCGATGGGCACCGCCTCCCAGAAGCTGTAAACCGTATCGGCGGTGAGGCTCTTTTCTTTAAGCAGGACCAGCACCGTACGCGGTTTCACCAGCGCCGCCAGCACGCCGCGGGTGTTCAGCTCCTTGTTGAGCGCTTCCTTGAAAAACATCACCTCCAGCTTCACGCGGCTGACTTTCTCGATGAGATCGTCGGTGGCCTCCAGGTAGCGGTAACTTTGAATATACGATTCCGGGTTGGAGTACATGCTTTTGAGGGCGCTTTTATTCTGGTTGTACACCGTCGCGCCGAGCATGTCCCGCAAGGCCTCATCGAGCGAATTGCGGAAAGCTTCCCTCACCGCACGGTCGCGTCCGGCCACGTAATTCTCGTTATGAACCGCCGAGTCGCCGAACGCCTCGTAACCCATCGATGGAATGTCCACCACGTCCTGCGCGTGGACCGGGGAGCCAGCCCAGGCAAAAACACACGACATCAATATCCAAAACCATGCGTGTTTGAATGCGCCAAACGGGTTCACGATGTCTTTCCCCTTCGCCTCCCGGTGGAGGCGGTTTTCGTGCGTTTCGTCGATTTCACCGCAGGCGGCCCGGATCTCCGGTTTGCGCCCCTGGCGGATTTCGTCCGGGGGGCCTTCGTCCGCGAGGCGGGCCGTGCCGGCGCCTCCGGTTTGGGTTCGGATTTCTTTTTCGCCACCAGCCGGCGAAGCGCCTTCACCTCGGCAATGGTCAACGGGCGGAACGTGCCGGGTGGTAGCTGGTCGTGGGTCAACGGCCCGAACTGAATGCGCGTGATCTTGATGACCGCATGACCCACCAGCTCGCAGATGCGGCGGATGTGGTGCTTCTTGCCCTCGATCAATTGTAATTCAAGAAAACTGTTTTTGCCCGTGATCCGGTGCAGGCTTGCCTTCAGGGGAAGGGTGGGACGACCGTCCAGGGTCACCCCTTTTTCCAGTTTACGCAGCGTTTTTTCAGTGGGAATGCCGCTGACTTTCACGTGGTACGTGCGCGGAATTTTATTTTTCGGATCGAGCAGCTGATCGGCCATCTCGCCGTCGTTGGTGACCAGCAGAACGCCTTCGGTGTTGTAGTCGAGGCGGCCGACGGGAAACACGCGCACACGGATTTTCTTGAGCAGGTCCATGACCGTCGGGCGGTCTTTTTCGTCTTTCGTGGTGGTGACACACCCGCGTGGCTTGTTGACCAGGATGTAGGTTTTTTCTTTCGGTGGGGGAATGAGGCGGCCGTTGACGTGAATGAGGTCGGCGCCCGGATCGGCCAGCGTGCCCTGCTTGGTGACGACCATGCCGTTGACGGAGACTTTACCTTCTTCGATGTAGCGCTCCGCCTCGCGGCGTGAGGCCACACCGGACTGGGCAATGATTTTCTGCAAACGCATGGCCATGACGGGGCATCCTTATAGAGGGTTGCGCTCAGGCCTGGGGGTCGTTGTCGGCCGGCGGTTCTGCCGGATCAGCCGACACATTGTCAACCGTCGCCGCGGATTCCGTATCAACGGCCTCCGTGTTTTCCGGGGTAGCAGAGCCATTTTCTCCACCGCCGGAACCGAAGGACAACTCACCCTGCTGCGGCGTGTCCTCGCCTTCGATCTCTTCGCTGAAATCTTCCAGCGTCGGCAGTTCGCTCAGGTCGCGCAGGCCGAAGTATTCGAGAAATTTTTTCGTGGTCTTGTACATGATCGGCTTGCCCGGCACGTCCTTGCGTCCGCCGGGGGCGATGATCTTTTTCTCCAGCAGGGTTTTGACGACGCCGCTGGAATCGACGCCGCGGATCTCCTCCACCTCGGCGCGGGTGAGCGGTTGCTTGTAGGCGATGATCGACAGCGTGTCGAGCGCCGGTTGAGACAGGCGGAACGTTTTGTCGAGCTTCAGCATGCGGCGGATCCACTCGAAGTAATCAGGCCGCGTTCCGATCTGGTACCCTTCCGCCACCTCGACGATCTGCAGACTGCGGTCCTCGTAGTCGGCGCGCAACTCTTCCAGGATATCGCGGACGGCGTCAGCGGTGGTGCCGTCGGCCAGCACCTGCTGAAGGGTCTCCGGCGACAAAGGCGCGTCGGAGGCCAGGAGCAGGTTCTCTATGATGGCTTTGATTTTTTCGCGTTCCACGTTGTCCGGTTCCGGTCAGTTCTTGAAATACTTGCTCAACGAAAGTTCCTGCGTGTGGTAGTGCGACTGCAACTGCTTGCCGTACAGGCGCGTGGGTTCGGAGATGATTCTCTCGAACTTCATCCGGCAGAAGGTCTGGCCGTCTTCGATCATGAACGGCACGTCGTGCGGCCGCACTTCCATGACGGCGCGGGTGCCCTGGCTTTTCGCGCCCTTGCCCGGATGCCAACCGAAACCGGGATCGAAGAAGCCCGCGTAATGCGTACGCAACTCGCCGCTGTTGGGCTCGTACGCCACCATCTCGGACACGAGGTCCGGCCAGATGCAGATCTTCTCCTTCGACATCATGATGTAAAAGCTCTCCGGCTCCAGAATGAGCCGGTGCTTTTTAGAGTAATACACCGGCTCCCAAAAATCATCCGCATGATAGTGATTGGTCTTGCTGAGATCGACCACCTGGCTGTTGGCTTTGGCCTTGTAAGCGACGATGGAGTTCTTGCGGTTCGTGCCCTGCAGATCGACGCTGATGAACAGGCCGTCGTCGGCCTTCACCTTGTCCCAGTCCACCGCCCCGCCGTTTTTATGATAGAGAATCGGTTTCTTCTTATACAGCGTCTGCAGCTGGCGGTCGGTGATTTCAGCGTTGCCCTGCTTGAGGCGCAACTGGTTGAGGGAGATGCCCTCCTGCACGCGCACCGGAAACGACCGCGACAGCACCTCCAGGTACAGCTTGCCCTTGTAGCCCGGCGCGATCTCGTCGAAGCGGTGACCGCGGTCGATGATCACCCGGGTGAACATGTCGAGCCGTCCCGTCGAGCTTTTCGGGTTGGTGCACCCGAACAGGCTGGCGGGCAGGTCCAGTTCCTCCAGCAGGGGAATCAGGTAGATCGCACCCTTTTCCAGGATGCCGCCGTCGCGCAGGTCGACCTCGTACAACTTCAGGTCCTTGAGCTTTTTCTCCACGGTTTCGTTTTCCGGCAGAAAACTGCTCTGGATGCGGTACGCCTTCTGCCCCAGGCGCAGGTCCAGGCTGACGGGCTGGATCTGGCTGTCGTACAGCGTGCGCGGCGTGTGGATGATGCCCTGGTGGTACGCCAGCTCGATCTCGCGGTCGGTCAGGTAGCCGGACTTCCCCTTCAGACTTTGTTGCAGGGACGTTTTAACCAGAGACTTGGCGGTCAGCTTTTTCATTCAACCAAACGTGGGATTCGGGATTGCGCGGATCGGGGTGCCGATGGCCCGGGATCAGGCTTGGACGGACGCCAACAGGCTGGAAAATCCGATTGACAGGCCATTTGCCGCTATGATTAAATCCTAATATTCATCACTTTGCAACCATTGTTTTCGAGTCCAAGTTTCAACGAATTATGCCTCTTTACGAGTACTTCTGCGAAACCTGTGAACAGGAATTCACCCTGTTGCAATCCACCTCCGCAAACAAGGAGGAAACGGTGTGCGACCTGTGCGGCTCCGGTAACGTGAGGTACAAATTTTCCTCTTTCGCGTCCAAGGTGGTGGGAGGCACTCCCAAAACCTCCAAGCCCGTGACGATGGACGATTATCCCAACAAGGATGTGTTCAAGCTTCCTGTCCCGAGATTGCGTTCGGAACTTTAGCGGCACGTGACGAATTCTGAATAAAACACCCCGGAGTCGTAAAATCCGGGAGGCGGGATCGGGTCCCCGCCGGGCGACGGCCCTTCTCTATTATTGTTACATTCCTGCAAGGTGGGTGCATTTCATGGGTTCTTCTTCAAATCAATCGCGTAAAAAATCGTGGACCGGTCCGGTGCTGGGTGTGGTCGCGGCGGGCCTCGTCGTCTGGACGTTCACGGAGTTGTCCACCCCTGAGGCCAATCTCGAACCTTACAACCAGTTCCAGGCCATCCCCGCCAGCACCACGGAACCCGAACCGCCCGCTCCCGCTGAAACCATATCCACCCTTGCCCCGGCTCCGGAAGAAGTCGAGCAGGCGGTGCCGAAGCAGGAACCCACGCTGGAGGACAACCTGGTCGCAGAAGCGGAGGTGGAACCCGGCATCGATCCGGCCACCGGTATCGACCTGGATAAGGAACTCCGCGAGGCGCGGCCCAAAACCCCCACAGGCAAGGACCTGCCGCGTCAGACCCTGGAGCACATCGCCAAGGGCATCGAGTACTCGGAAAAAGGCATGTTCAACCACGCCGACCTCGAGTTCGAAAAAGCCTCGAAGATCAGCCCCAACGCGCCGGAAGTGTATTCCCTGTGGGGCACGTCGATGCGCATGGCGGAAAAATACGCGGGCGCCGACCGCAAGTTCAAACGCGCCCACGAACTGGCCCCGAATGACGCCGAGATCACCCTCAACTGGGGCATGGCCCGGTTGTTCGGCAAAAACGCCGACGGCGCGCTGAAACTGTTCAAGGAAACCGTGGCGCTCGATCCCGACAACCACCTCGCATGGAACTACCTGGGCAAGGCGTACGGCCTGAAGAAGGATTACGTCCACGAAGAAGAGAGCTACATGAAATCGCTGGAGCTCAAGGAGGACTTCGCGCAGTCGCATTTCAATCTCGCTGTCGTTCGCAGCCTGCAAAAAAAGTTTGAAGACGCCGCACCGCATTTCATCCGCGCCATCGAGCTGGACAAGCAGTTCGAGAAGCCCTTCGTCGTCCAGTTCCTCACCGCCATGGGCCTGAAAAACAAAACCAGCATGAAGGAAGCGAAGTTGAAAGAAACGGGTGAGGACAAGGCCCACGATCACGACAAGCACGGAGACCATGAACACAAGAAAGGCGAGGAGCACGCCAGGCACGAGCCGCAGGAAGCCAAAAAATCCGAAGGCTCCGACCACAGCATGGAGGGCTCCGGCTCCAACATGGTGAAGACCGTCACCCACCTCGACGGGCAGGTGCTCGTCAACGGCGAACCGGCCGGCAAGCGCGGCGTGGTGTACCTGGAGACCACCAACAAGCTGAAGGTGCCGGAGCAGGCCACGCAGAACATCACCATCACACAGAAGTCCAAACAGTTCCTGCCGGGTCACTCGGTGGTGATGGTCGGCTCTACGGTGACCTTCATGAACGAGGATTTCGAGGTGCACAACATCTATTCCAAATCCAGCGGCAACCAGTTCAACCTGGGGGCGATGTCCGGCGGCGTGCAGAAGCAGATCACGTTCGACACACCGGGCCCGGTGGTTTTGCGCTGCAACATGCACAAGGACATGGTGGGCACCCTGTTCGTCGCCCCCAACGGCTACGTTGCGGAAACGGATGAAAATGGCCGTTTCGACCTGCCGGTGGTCAAGAGCCAGGACTACAAGATGGGCTTCTGGCATCCGCGCATGTTCCCGCAGGAAGTGGAGGCGAACATGCGCTTCCTCAACCTGACCGGTGAAGACAAGACGCTCAAGCTCGAGATCAAGACGCAGTCTGATCCGGCAGACATCCACGACCTGGTGGACGGCACGGATTACAACGAGATCGTGGACAAGATCGAGACGGAAATTTACGGTGCCATCGAGCACTGGAAGCAGGGCAAGAAGTATTCTTCGCAGAAACGCATGCTGACGGCCATCACGCGTCACTTCGACGGTGGCGGACTGAAAGACGCCATCACCAAAAGCTTCAGCGAAAACCGGAGCCAGAACCTAGAAGACGGTCTTGACAAAATCCGCAAGCAGATCGCGGGCATCGACAAGTCCGAGGAAGTGACCGAGGCCTCGCTCAAGTTCAAGGCCAAGCGCATCATCGCGCAGCTGAAAAACAACGTGCGCGAGCTGGAACACCGCCTCAATCCGGACAAGAAAACCACCCAGTGACCGCCGTGCCGGGCAGTTTGATTTTGCCCTGCCGGGATGGTACTTTGAACGCATGACACTGCGCATTTTCAACACCCTGACCGGCAACAAGGAGGAGTTTGTCCCGCTCTCGCCGGGCAAGGTGCGCATGTACGTCTGCGGCGTCACCGTATACGACTACTGCCACGTCGGCCACGCACGCGCCGCCATCGTCTTCGACACCGTCTACCGCTACCTGAAACACACAGGCTTCGACGTCACCTACGTCCGCAACTTCACCGACATCGACGACAAGATCATCAACCGCGCCCGCGAGCAGAAGGTGGAGTGGCAGGAGGTGACGCGCAAGTACATCAACGCGTTCTACGAGGACATGGACGCGCTCAACGTCGAACGCCCGACCACCGAGCCCCTGGCCACCGAACACATCGGCGACATGATCGCAATGATCGAGGGCCTGGTGAAAGCGGGCAAGGCCTACCCCGCCGAAGGCGACGTGTATTATTCGGTCAAGGCGTTCCCCGAATACGGCAGGTTGTCCAAACGTAATGTCGAGGACATGCAGGCGGGAGCGCGCGTGGAGCCGGGGGAACACAAAAAAGACCCGATGGATTTTGCGCTTTGGAAGAAAAGCAAACCCGATGAACCGGCGTGGGACAGCCCGTGGGGACCCGGCCGTCCCGGCTGGCACATTGAGTGCTCGGCCATGAGCTACCAACTGCTGGGCGAAACGTTTGACATCCATGGCGGCGGCAAGGACCTCGTGTTCCCGCACCACGAAAACGAAATCGCCCAGTCGTGCGGCTTCACCGGCAAACCGCCGGTGCGTTACTGGGTGCACAACGGCTTCGTCAACATCAACAAGGAAAAGATGTCGAAGTCGCTCGGCAACTTCTTCACCATCCGCGACATTTTAAAAACGTTCCACCCGGAAGTGCTGCGCCTGTTCCTCTTAACCAATCACTACCGCGGGCCGATCGATTTCTCCGACCAGTACCTGAAAGACGCCGAGAAGAACCTCGACCGCTTCTACGAATTCTTCGCGCAGGCCGAATCCAAACACGGCGGCTTGAACGGCGGTGCGGCACAGATTCCGGAGGACACCCTGCGGGCGCAACCCCTGATGAAGAAGTTCGATGAGGCGATGGACGACGATTTCAACACCGCGGTGGCCCTGGCGGATTTGATGGAAGAGTTGCGCCGACTCAACAGGCAGTTGGGTGAAGACGGCACCGACCGGGACGCGTTTCACCGGGACGCGGCGACGCTGCGGCATGCGGGACAACTGCTGGGCCTGTTCTGCCGAAAGCCGGAGGAGTACAAATCCGAGACGCGCGTCATCAAGGGCGGCGGGCAGGAGCTCGACGTCGCGCGCATCGAACAGCTGATCGCCGAGCGGCAGGCGGCCAGGTCGTCGAAGGATTTCGCCACCGCCGACCGGTGCCGCGATGAATTGCAGAAAATGGGCGTGGTCCTGAAGGACACCAAAACGGGCACGACATGGGAAGTCCAGTAAACAGCACGCATGATTCTTTTTCCGATGCCTACCTGAAATTCTACCGGCTCCATTCGCGGATGGAGGTGAACGAGGCGGAAGAACCGCCGGTGCCGGAGAAGGTGATCCGCTGCGTGTGGAACGACCAGTTGTTCAAAACTCCCCACCTGAAAACCACCGACGGACAATCCCTCGAAGTCGTCTTTCCCGGCTACTGGAATTTCGGAAGCGGTCCGGATTTCAAAAGCGCCGCCGTCCGCATTGGCGGCGAACTTTTGGAAGGCGACGTGGAACTGCACGTGTTCGGCTCCGACTGGGCGGCACACGGCCACAGCGGCAACAACGAATACGACAACGTCATCCTGCACGTGTTCATGTGGAAGGGCCGGGGCCGACGCAAGCTCAGCACCAAAGAAGAATCAAAAGCCCCGGAACCGAAGCTGTCGCGTCCGCACATCCACGAACTCGAACTGAAAAAGTACCTGAAGCGCGGCATCCTGAAACTGAACGAGGAGCTGGATTTTGAATCCTATCCCGTCCTGCACTCGTTCAACTACGGCCTGTGCCACCAGCCGCTGTCGCGCCTGCCGGAGGAAAAACTGCTGAAACTGCTGAACGCCGCCGGCGACGCGCGCATCCACACCAAGATGGACCGCTTTCATGACCGGGTCATAACCAGGGGTTACGAGCAGACGTTTTACGAAGGGGTGGCGGAGGCGATGGGCTATCCCAGCAACAAACTGCCGTTCCGCCTCCTGGCGGAAAATGTACCGATCGTGGAACTGCGCGAGACCCTCCCCGCCCGCGCCAGCGAGATGGAACTCACGGAAATCATCCAGGCGGTGCTGTTCGGGGTGTCGGGACTGATAGATTTCGATGAGATCGTCGAAAACGAAAACCTTCTGCCCGCCGAGCGCATCTTCTTTGACAGGATGGCGAAACACTGGACGTCCCGGCGGGACCGCTGGGAGGACCGGCTGATGAGCCCGCGCGAGTGGAAATTCGGCAAAATGCGCCCGGCCAATTTCCCGTACCGTCGCATCGCCGCCCTCAGCCACCTTCTGGTTCGGCACTGGGAAAACGGCATGTTCGCCGATTTTCTCGACACGCTGCAATCCGCCGTTTCCAATTCCGGCGAGACAGGGTATACTAGGCCGACCCGTAACAGGCTGACGCAGTTTTTCTGTGTGGAAGCCGCGGACTACTGGTCGCGGCACTACACGCCGGGAGGCAAGCCCCTCAAGCAAAATCAACAACTTGTGGGCCCCGACCGGTCGCGGGAGGTGGTGGTGAACATCGCCATTCCCATCGGCCTGATCTACGCCCGGGCGAGCAAATCGGTTCCACTGGAGCAGGCTCTCAGTTCCCTGTTCCAGGTCAAAAACCGGCCCGCGGACAACAAGTGGATCCGGTTCATGAAGCACTACATCATGGGCAACGAAGAGCGCATGCTCAAACCGTTGACCAGCGACCAGCAGACGCAGGGATTGATGCAGATTTACCAGGACTACTGCACCAAAAATGAAAACAACTGCCTGCGTTGCAAGTTTCCCGGCATGGTGGAGCGGTATTTCTCCTGAAAAGCCCCGTCCGTCCCCCGGTTTTTCGCGTAAAACCCTTGATTCGATTGAATTAAGAATATAAAGTGGGATCATTCATCCCCATCCCGGCCCTCGCGCCGCACAGGTACGTTTATCATGGATCATTTGACTGACCTCGAAGATCAGAGCATTTACATTCTTCGTGAAGCTTATAAAAATTTCAAAAACCTGGCCATGCTGTGGTCCATCGGCAAGGACTCCACGGTCATGTTGTGGCTGGCGCGCAAGGCGTTTTTCGGCCACTGCCCGATCCCGCTGGTGCACATCGACACCTCTTACAAGATTCCGGCAATGATCGAGTACCGCGACCACTACGCCAAAAAATGGGGCCTGAACCTCATTGTCGGCCAGAACAAGAAGGCCCTCGACGAGGGCATGAATCACGAAATGGGGCGCCTGGTGTGCTGTGAAGCGCTCAAGACCCAGGGCCTGCAACAGACCATGGAAGAGTACAATTTCACCGGACTCATCCTCGGTATCCGTCGCGACGAAGAGGGCACGCGCGCCAAGGAGCGCTACTTTTCGCCGCGCGATAAAAACTTTGAATGGAACTTCAAGGATCAACCGCCGGAGTTGTGGGATCAGTTCAAGACCACCTTCGCCGAAGGCACTCACATCCGCATCCATCCCCTTCTGCACTGGACGGAGTTGAACGTCTGGGAATACATCGAGCGGGAGAACATCCCCATCATCGACCTGTATTTCGCCAACGAGCAGGGAGAACGTTACCGGTCCCTCGGTTGCGCCCCCTGCACCGGCTCCATCAAGTCCAAGGCGCGGAATGTGAAAGAGATCATTGATGAATTGAAAAACACCACCGTATCCGAACGCTCCGGGCGCGCGCAGGACCAGGAAAACGCGTACGCCATGCAGAAGCTTCGGGCTAAAGGTTACATGTAAATATGGGAGACAACGGATTCAAGACTCCCCAGGATGGCCGCCTGATGAAGCTGGTCATCGTGGGACACGTGGATCACGGCAAATCCACGCTCGTGGGTCGTCTGCTTGCCGACACCGACAGCCTGCCCACGGGCAAGCTGGATTTCGTAAAGAACATCTGCGACCAGCAGGGAAAGTCGTTCGAGTTCGCTTTCCTGCTCGATGCTCTGGAAGAAGAGCAGGAGCAGGGCATCACCATCGACACCTCGCAGATCTTCTTCAAGACCGAGAAGCGCTGGTACGTCATCATCGACGCCCCCGGCCACAAGGAATTTCTCAAGAACATGGTCACCGGCGCCGCCAACGCGGAGGCCGCCCTGCTTCTGATCGACGCCCACGAAGGCGTGCAGGAGCAGTCGCGCCGCCATGGCTACATCCTGCGCCTGCTCGGCATGACGCAGGTGGCGGTGGTCATCAACAAGATGGACCTGGTGAAATACGACCCGGAAGTGTACTTTCGCATCAAAAGCGAGTACACGCAGTTTCTGGAGTCGATCGGCATCGAGGTGCGCGAGTTCATCCCTATTTCCGCGAAGGAAGGCGAGAACGTCGCCAAGCGTTCCGAGCACATGCCGTGGTACACCGGGCCGACCATCCTCGAACGCCTCGACCAGTTCCAGGAAAAAGTCAGTACCGTGGAAAAACCGTTCCGCATGCCCATCCAGGACGTGTACAAGTTCGACCAGCGACGCATCATCGCAGGCCGGGTGGAGTCGGGCACGGCGAAGGTCGGCGACCGCGTCCTCTTTTCTCCGTCCAACAAGAGCACGGTGATCAAGAGCATCGAAACGTGGAATGCAGATACCCCGGCAGCGGTGGAAGCGCAGCACTCGGTGGGCATCACGCTGGCCGAGCAGTTGTTCCTGGAGCGTGGCGAGATCATCAGCCTCGAAAAGAACGCACCGGTGGTCACCACCACGTTCGACGCCAACGTGTTCTGGATGGGACAACGCCACCTGAAACGGGGCGAAACCTACAAGCTGAAACTCACCACGCAGAACGTGGACTGCGAGGTCGTCGAGTTCAAGAAAGCCATCGACGCCTCGACACTGGAAACCCTCCCGGACCAGGATTTCATCGCCAAGAACGACGTGGCGGAAGTGACGCTACGCACCAAGCGGCCCGTCGCTTTCGACCTGTTCACCGACATTGCCGAAACCGGACGATTCGTGCTGGTGGATGAGTACGACGTGTGCGGTGGCGGCATCATCACCCACTTCACCCCGCTGGAGGAAGTGGATCGCCTGCGCAACGAGGCACGCTACCGCGACTCGCACTGGGTGAAGGGCACCGTCACCTCGGAAATGCGCGCCTACCGCAACGGGCACCTGCCCGCCATGATCCTGTTCACCGGAAAGTCCGGCACCGGCAAGGCAGCGCTGGCAGGCAAGCTGGAAGAAGTGCTGTTCCACCAGAATTTCCAGAGCTACCTGCTGGACGGACGCAACATCCAGGTGGGCGTCGGCGCCGACATGGACGCGGAGACGTATTTCTCCGACGGCGAGGCGGTTCGCCGCTTTGGCGAGGTGGCCAAGTTGTTCCTCGACGCGGGCCACGTGGTCATTTCCACCTCCAACGTGTTCAACCAGGAGGACCACTCGAACGTCAACCTGCTGATCGAACCGAGCCCGCTGGTGGAGGTGCGCATCACCGACGACCAGTACCCGAAAGGCATGCCGGAAATCGTGCTCAGCCTGAACGACGCCAAGGACATCGACACGGCGGTCACCCGCATCGTTGATTACCTGAAGGAAAAGAAAATCCTGACCGGCCACAACTATTCAATCTAACCCCACTCCATGGGGTGGAAGCGGGCACGGAAAATGAATCCAGAACAGGGCCCCGGACCCTCGTTCGCGGTCAACGTGCTGACCCGTTTCCCTCCCGCATGGCGGGAGAGAATTTGTTTGACTTTTGCCGCTTCCCATGTCAATTTACAACCTTCATTCTGGGGTTAATTGACCGAAAATACGGCATTTTGAGGAAACATCCATGCCCAAGATCACCGTTCACGACACCGAAACCGGTGAACAGAAAGTCTTCAAAGTCGGCTACGGCGGCAACCTGAGAAAAGCCGCCCAGCACCACGACATCAGCCTCTACCGGGGCCTCCACGAATACACCAACTGCCACGGCATGGGGTCCTGCGGCACCTGCCTCGTGGAGATCGAGCCCATGGAACACGTGAACGATCACGGTCTCATCGAGAAACTCCACAAGATCAACGGCAACCGCAAGCTGGCCTGCCGCACCAAGGTGTACGGCGACATCTCCATCAAGACCAAGCTGGTGGAGTGAGCGCCCTCTCCGGCACTCCCCTTTCCTTCTTATCCGTCTGAACGACCCGGCAAAATATGTGGACGGCGAAAGTGCGTCTTCAAATGATCTGAAGCAGGATCAGCATCGGCAGGAATATGAGCCCCATCACCGTCACCCCCGCATGCAAAACCACATCCCATTTGCGGCTCATCGGAATGATTGTGATAAAGTAGAGGGCCACGAGGTAATCCCAGATCGTGTTTTCTCCATGAATTGCATTGATCACGAGGTAGGAACCGAGTCCGAACAGCACCGCAATATAAACCAGCAGATGCGTCCGCACCAAAGAGGGGGTCTTCTTCTGAAACCCGAGCGACAATCCGACGAACACGTTGATGATGTGCAGGCAGATGGTGGCCGCGACCCAAATCAGGGACGGCGACGCCTGCACCTGGTCGATCATGTTCGGTGGATTCATGGACGCATCTCCAAAGGCTGGCTGGAAAACAGGAAAGGAATTCTAACATGGATTTGAATCTGGCAGGACGCAAAGTCCTGATCACGGGCGTGGGAGACGGCATCGGCCGCGAACTGGCGCTGGCTTTCGGAAAAGAAGGTGCGCGCGTCGCCGGGTGCGCCCGCACCACGGAACGCCTGCAGACGCTGGAAAAGGAAATCGAAGGCGACGGGCACCTGTTCCAGTACGCCGACCTCATGCAGAAGGACGACCTCGAACGCTTCTTCTGGTTTGCGGTGGAGCAGCTGGACGGACTCGACGTACTCATCAACAATGTCGGTTCCATCACCAAAATGGCGACGTTCTTCGAACTCACCGACGACGACTGGCAGGAGGCGTTTGACATCAACCTCATGACCGCCGTTCGCCTGTGCCGGTTGGCGGTGGCGGAGCTGAAAAAATCGAAGGCTCCCTGCATCCTCAATATCTCGTCGATCGCGGGCAACCGTCCGACCGGAATCTTCCCGCATTACGCCGCCATGAAGGCGGGGATTTCGAACCTCACCGTGTCGCTCGCACACACCCTCGCGCCGGACGGCATCCGCGTCAACACCGTCGCGCCGGGTCCGGTGTGGACACGGTCCTGGGAATTCGAAGCGGAGGCCGGCGCCAAAAGTTCGGGCCAGAGCAAGGAAGAAAAAATTGAAGAGATCAAGCAGTCCACGGCGCAGGAAGTGCCGCTCAAACGCATCGGTGTGCCGGCGGACGTCACCGGTCTCACCCTGTTTCTCGCCTCGGATCAGGCATCGTGGATCACCGGCGCGCATTACACCGTTGACGGGGGCATCGTCAGCAACCCGTTTTAAAAAATAAACCGTGTCGTTAAATCCGCTTGCGCAGTCCGTCGTGTATTTCCTGGAGGGTCTGTTGCAGGGTGTATTTGTAATCCCATTCGGGATAATCGGTTTTGAAGCGCGTGACGTCACTGATCCACCAGATGTGGTCTCCCGCCCGGGCCTTATCCACATATTCCCATTTCAGTTTGTTGCCTGAAATTTCCTCGCACATCTGGATCGCCTCCAGCACCGAGCAGTTGCTGTGGCGCCCTCCTCCCAGGTTGTACACCTTGCCCACTCCCGGCCGCATGTAAAACTGGTAGAGCGCCGAGACGGTGTCGCTGCTGTGGATGTTGTCGCGCACCTGCTTGCCCTGGTAGCCAAACACCTTGTAGGGGGTTTTCTTCATGGTGCACATCATCAGGTACGAAAGGAAACCGTGCATCTCCGTCCCGGAGTGCGCGGACCCGGTGAGGCACCCCGCACGGAAGCACGCCGTCTTCATGCCGAAGTAGCGGCCGAACTCCTGCACCATCAGGTCGCCCGACAGTTTGGATACGCCGAACAGGCTGTGCATGCATTCATCGATGCTCATGCTCTCGTCGATGCCGTGGGCGTAGTACGGATGCTTGCTTTCCAGTTCCCAGCGCGTCTCTTCTTCCACGAAGGGAAAGGAATTCGGCCGGTCCCCGTACACCTTGTTGGTGGACATGTAGATGAAAACGGCGTCCGGACAGAACAGCCGGGCCAGCTCAAGAAGGACCAGCGTGCCGTTGGCGTTGACCGTGAAGTCGGTCATCGCCTGCTCTGCGGCCCAGTCGTGCGACGGCTGCGCCGCGGAATGAACGATGAGTTTGGTGTCCTTGCCATACGTCTTGAACAACCGCTCCATGTTGGCACGGTCGCGGATGTCCACGGAGTGGTGGGAGTAGGAGTCGTAAGTCTGGGTCAGGCGCTGTTCGTTCCACACGGTGGAAGCCTGTTCCCCGAAATAGACCGAACGCATGTCGTTGTCCACGCCGTGCACATAAAATCCCTGACCCAGCAGAAACTCAACGGCTTCGGAGCCGACCATGCCGCTCGAGCCGGTCACAATCGCAATGTCTGTCATTGTATGATCCTGCAGCAGGCGTCCCGCGGCCGCATCTCGCCGGGCGTGCTCACCATTTCCTGCGTTGCCAACGGGTCGCAATTATTCTATTCTTGAAACCATTCAGCTATTCAATATAACAGACAACCTTTTCCCCCTCAAATGATGAACCCTCAAATCTTCCGCGAATACGACATCCGGGGCCTCGTGGAGCAGGACCTCGCTCCCGAAAACGTCGAGTTGATCGGCAAGGCCATCGGCACCTATTTCCGGCGCCACAACAAAAAGACATTGTCACTGGGTTGGGATATTCGCGCCAGTTCCAAAGAGTTCCGCGTCATCCTGACCCGGGCCCTGAATGCGACGGGATGCGATGTCATCGACATCGGGATGGTGCCGACGCCGGTCGCCTATTACTCCCTTCACAAACTGGACGTCGATGGCGGGGTGATGATCACCGGCAGCCACAACCCGCCGGAATTCAACGGATTCAAAATCAGTTTCGAAAAGCACAGCCTGTACGGCCAGCGCATCCAGGAATTGAAGGCACTGATCGACAATAACGATTTTGAGACCGGGAGCGGAAGCGCCCGGGAACAGGACATCAAGCAGGACTACATGGACCACATTGCCGGCCTGATTGAAATCAAGCGTCCGATCAAGGTGGTGCTGGACGGAGGCAACGGCTGTTTCGGCATCGTCGGCCCCGAACTCATCCGCCGCATCGGCGTGGAAAGCATCGAGCAGTTCTGCGAACCGGACGGCACGTTTCCGAACCATCATCCCGATCCCACCGTGGCCAAATACATGGAAAGCCTGATGGCCCGCGTAAAACAAGAACAGGCGCAGATAGGAATCGGTTTCGACGGCGACGCCGACCGCATCGGCGTGGTGGACGACAAGGGCAACCTGCTGTGGGGCGACCAACTGCTCATCCTGTTCGCGCGCGACCTGTTGAAACGCCACCCCGGTACGGCGGTGGTGGGCGAGGTGAAGTGTTCACGCAACCTGTTTGAAGACATCAAGAAACACGGAGGCCAGCCGCACATGTCCGCCGCCGGTCATTCGCTCATCAAAAAAAAGATGCAGGAAACCAGGGCCCTGCTTGCAGGCGAGATGAGCGGACACATGTGTTTCGCCGATTCCTACTTCGGATTCGACGACGCCATCTACGCCGCCTGCCGCATGCTGGAGATCGTTTCCAATACAAAGCAGCCGGTTTCCGAGATGCTCGCCGACCTGCCCGTCATGCACAACACGCCGGAAATCCGCATTGACTGCCCCGACGACCTGAAATTCAGCCTGGTGAAGGAAGTGACCGAAATCTTTCGCGGCCGCTACAATGTGATCGACATCGACGGTGTGCGCATCGAGTTCGATGAAGGCTGGGGCCTGCTCCGCGCGTCCAACACGCAGCCGGTGCTGGTTCTGCGGTTCGAGGCGACGAACAAGGAAAAGCTCAACGAGTACCAGCAGCTGGTGAGCGCCGAACTCGAAAAATACAAACCCGACGTCAACTTCGTCCCGGTGCCTGCATGAAGTACGCGCACACACGCTTCCGCGTGTCCGACATGGGCGCGTCGCTGAAGTTCTACCGCGACGTGCTGGGAATGAAAGTGGTTGAGGAATCGACTTCGCCGCGCGGCTCGAAACTGGTGTTCCTGCAGTTTCCGGAAAACGACGCCGAACTGGAGTTGTGTTCGTTTCCCGACAGCGGCGAGGTTTCCGTGCCTGAAGACCTCGTCCACCTCGCGTTCGAGGTGGACGACCTGGATGTGTGGTTGAAACGGTTGAAGGAAGGTGGCGCGCCCATCACCGAAGGACCCACCGAAAGCCGCAGCGGTTCGCGGTTCCTCTTCACCGAGGACCCGGACAAATACGAGATCGAGATCATTCAGCGCGGGAACCGCTGAATCCGCCTCAGGTCACGATCACCCCGGCGTACCCCACCACGCTTTCCATATCGCCGCTCACTTCCCCCGACGTCATGTAGCGGCTGAGCACCGCCTGCTTCGCGCCGAGGTCGCGCACGGTGGTCAGCATGACGGTGGCGGGATTGACCCCGCACATGGTGATGCGCTCGTCGTGCACGGTGGTGTGGAGTCCGGCGGCATCGAGTTTCAATATCCGGTCAATGGCCCGGCGATCCTTTTCCAGCGCGCTTTCATGCGTTTCATAATGCGTCATGTCCGAGCTCGCCACCACCAGCACCGGTTCATTCATCTCCTCAATCGCCCGCGCCAGCGCGTGCCCCACCTTCACGCAGTCATTGAGGCTGAGCCGTTTCAGGCAGAGCGGCACAAACCTGAATGTTTTTTTCAGGTATTGAAGGAAAGGCAGTTGCGTTTCCAGGGAATGCTCGTTTTCGTGCGCGGCTTCATCCTCCTCCACGCCGGGCAGGTGTTTCCTGATGGCGGCGGCGAGTTCGGTGTCGATCTGCACGTCGCCCATGGGCATGACCCACGCGCCCTGGGACTGGATGGCGACGGGCCGGCCGCGGCCCGTGTGGTTGGGTCCGATGAGAAGGATGCGTTCGGGAATCTCGATGCGCTCGTACACGGATCCCGCGACGTCACCGGAGTACATGAAGCCCGCGTGCGGCGCCACCACCCCCAATGCACGCACGGCATTGCGGTCGCCGGACAGGTGGCTTTTGACTTCCTCGATCAACGCCTGGGGCTGGTCCGGATAAAAGCGGCCGGACACCGCGGGTTGGCGAAGCATCCCACACCTCCCGTTTCAAACTACCGGTTGCGCACCGCCCCGGTCATCGGCACGAAGCGCACGCCGGTGATGACCTCCTGCGAAATGCCTTCGGCGTCCTTCCGGATCAGCAACAGTTTTTGTGCCACCTCGGCTTCCACCGGAATCACCATGCGCCCGCCGACCTTCAACTGGTCGAGCAAGGGTTCGGGCACCTTCGGGGCGGCGGCGGTGATCATGATGGCATCGAACGGCGCGTGTTCAGGCCATCCCTTGTAGCCGTCGCCGTGGCGGGTGTGAACATTATTGTACCCCAGTTTTCGCAGGCGGTCGCGGGCTTCACGGGCGAGGGATTCGACGATTTCGATGGTATAGACTTCCCTTGCCAGTCCGGAAAGCACCGCGGCCTGGTAGCCGGAACCGGTGCCGATCTCCAGCACGCGGTCGCCGGGTTTCAACTCCAGAGCCTGGGTCATGAGGGCAACGACGTAAGGTTGCGAGATGGTCTGACGGTGGCCGATGGGAAGGGGAAAATCAGAGTAAGCGAACGGTTGCCGCGAGGCGGGCACGAATTGGTGCCGGGGAACACGGCCCATGGCCTCGAGCACCCGCGGGTCGGTGATGTTCCGCCCGCGCAGGTCCTCGCTTACCATGCGGCGGCGTTCCTGTTCGAAACTATCCGGCCAGGACAGGCCGGGTGGAAATGAAACCGAGAAGACGGCTGTGAAAAGGAAAAAAAGAAGAAGTTGTTTACAAAATGAGACCGTTCTTTTTAAGCCATTCTTCCGTATCGAAGTTTTCGCTGACGAATTCCTCAAACTCGATTTCCTTTTGCGACAAAGGCTGGCCATCGATGTACTGAGATGTGTCCGCGGCTTTCTTTTTGGAACGGCGGGGTTTCTTCTTGGGTTTTTCCGAGCCCTCTTCCACTTCCACGTCAAACCCTTCGGTCAGGGTCTGCAGCTTGAGAACCAGAACCATGAAGCTCTGCGGGCAGATTTCCTCCCGCTTCTGTATTTCCGCAACGATCTTTTTAACTTTCTCGGAGCTCAGCACCGCTTCGGTGATGGCTTTGGAAAGCTTTTCGTAATCGCGTTCGGGATCCTCGGAGTGACTCAAGGAAACCTCCTTTCCTTAATTACACGTGTTTCCCCAAACAAAACTTGATTGCTTAAAGGCACCTTAAACCGGGGACCGCCCCATGTCAAGAACGGTAAACGGAACCTCGTTGCAGGTAAGCCTAATTGAACGATTAATATTGCGGTATCGAAGTATCGATTTTCTCCGACCACTCCAGAATCCCGCCGCGCATGCTTTTGACGTTGTCGAATCCCATCGACTTGAGCGCTTTGGCCGCCTTGAGGCTGCGCACCCCGCTCTTGCAATGAATCACGATTTCGTCCGTTTTCTGCAGGCCGTTCAGCTTTTCAGGATTCCGCTCCTCGATGACGTCGAGGGGGATCATCGTGGCGGCATCGATGCGGCAGATCTGCCGTTCGCCGTCCCCGCGCACGTCGATGAAACGGAAATTCCTGCCTTGATCGAGCATGGCCTTCACCGCTTCCGGTTCGATCTCCATCGCCCGGTCGGCTTCTTCATCTTCCGCCGCTGCAGGCATGATTCCGCAGAACTGTTCGTAATCGATGAGTTCCTTGATCGTCGGGTTGTCACCACAGATCGGGCAGTTTTTGTCCCGTCGCAGTTTCATCTCGCGGAACTTCGTGGCAAGCGAATCGAAGATGAGCAGGCGTCCGCCCATGGGATCGCCCTTGCCGAGAATGATCTTGAGGGCTTCGTTGGTCTGCAGGCACCCGATGATGCCGCAGAGCACACCCAGCACTCCGCCTTCCGCACAGCTCGGCACCAGGCCGGGAGGGGGCGGTTCCGGGTACAGGCACCGGTAGCACGGGCCGTCCGCATGGTTGAATACCGAGACCTGCCCCTCGAAGCGCAGGATGCATCCATAAACATACGGCTTGCCCAGGAGAACGCAGGCGTCGTTCGCCAGGTAGCGCGTCGGAAAGTTGTCGGTGCCGTCTACGATCACGTCCCAGTCCTTGAAAATGCGCAGTGCGTTTTCAGAGGTCAGGCGCTCGTTGTACACGACGACGTCCACGTCGGAATTGATGTCTTTGATCCGCGCCTTGGCGGATTCCGTCTTGAGCACACCGACGGTCGATTCGCCATGCGCAATCTGGCGTTGCAGGTTGCTCTGATCCACCACGTCGAAGTCGATCAGACCCAGGGTGCCCACGCCCGCCGCGGCGAGGTACAGGGACACCGGAGATCCCAACCCGCCGGTGCCGATGCACAGCACTTTCGAGTTGCAGATTTTCTCCTGGCCTTCCACGCCCACTTCAGGCAGAAGCAGGTGGCGGCTGTATCGATTGATCTGGTCTTGCGTCAAACTCATGGTTCTGTTCCAGTGAATGGTTTATCCGGGATGGTTAGGTATGGGGTCATTCTATCAAATAGTGAGATGCTCGGAAACCGCAATTGGATTTATTCGGCCTGCGGCTACCCGTTTTGCGCCTCCCGAAAGGCCGCTTCCAGCCCCGGCAGGGCCCCCTCGATGACCGCATCCGGAAAACAGTACGACAGGCGGAAATAGCCCGGAGCGCCGAATCCGCGCCCCGGCACCACCAGCACCTTTTTCGCCGTCAGAATCTCGATGAACCGCATTTCGTCCTCCAGCGGCGATTTTGGGAAAAAGTAAAACGCCCCGCCCGGTTTCACCACGTCGTAGCCGATGCGCGTCAGTTCCGAGTAAAGCAGGTCGCGGCGCCTGCGGTAGGCGTCCACATCCACCGTCACGTGCTGGACCTCTTTCACCACCCGCTGAAACAGCGCCGGGGCATTGACGAATCCCAGCACCCGGTTGCAGAAGATGAGTCCCGACATGACGTTCGCCGCATCGGCGCATTCCGGGTGTACCGCCACGTAGCCGATGCGTTCGCCGGGCACCGCGAGGTCCTTGGAGTGCGAAGTGATGTACAGGCTGTGCTCGTACACCTCAATCGGGTTCGGCGTCGGTTCGCCCTCGAACAGGATCTTCTTGTATGGATCGTCGGCGATGAGGTAGATCGGTCTGCCTCGTTTCAGCGACTGCTCCTTCAGCAGGGCTGCCAGTTCTTCCATCGCCTGCCGGGTGTACACCACGCCGGTGGGGTTGTTCGGCGAGTTGATGATGACCGCCTTGGTCCGGTCGGTGATGGCGGCAGCAAGCGCGTCGAAATCGATCGAAAAATCCGGCCTGGTGTTCACCGCCACCGCCTGCCCGCCGTGGTTGTCCGCGTAGAAAAAATATTCAACAAAGTACGGCGCGAAAACGATCACCTCGTCGCCCGGATCGAGCAGGGTCTTGAGCGCGATATTGAGTCCGCCGGCCGCCCCGCAGATCATGACGATGTCGTCCGCACCCAGCGTCACCTTGCA
The DNA here is from genome assembly GCF_052156635.1 of Nitrospina sp. 32_T5. Lineage (NCBI taxonomy): Bacteria > Pseudomonadati > Nitrospinota > Nitrospinia > Nitrospinales > Nitrospinaceae > Nitrospina > Nitrospina sp. 32_T5. Next base: position 280,662 of record NZ_JBQKUO010000003.1, read on the forward strand.
TTCCGCCGACAGGGCCTCTGCGATGGCGGCGCGCACATCCGGGAAACCCGCATTCGGCATGTAGCGATGGCGGCCGGGGGTGGGGTCCTGCGCGGCGGCGAGGATGGCCGCCTTCACCGCTTCCGGTGGTTCCGCCACCGGGTTGCCCAGGGACAGGTCGAACACGTTTTCCTCGCCATGTTCCTGCTTCAGGCGAATGCCTTCCTCAAACATCTTGCGGATCCAGGAGGCCCGCTCCATGAAACCCGCCACTTTTTCAGAAATCGCCATGCTTCCGTCCTTGCCGTTTTATTCTTTATGCCCGCCCGCGCGGCGGACCAAAAACCGGAATGATACTCCCCCGGGCGCCAAACGCAAACCCGGAAAATTTTCCGGTCCGCAGGTGCAGGTTTTTTTCGAAAAACCGATAAATAAAAAATATCACGGCTTATAGGGAATTCGAGGGTTTTCCCTTCACACAAAATCCGCAATAATTAATGTTCCAAAGCCCGGGTTTCGATAAGGGAGGGACCAGGCGCCAGTAAAAAGATTTAAACAAAGCGGTTTCAATTGTTTATCACGGCTCCAGGTTGAGCTATAAGGGGTAGAAACCGAATTCGAATACCCTGAACGGAAAACAATAATTGAATGCGGTCCCGAACTTCCTGCACCCTCTCCGGGCCTTTCTGGGTTTTGCTTGATTGGATCGGCCCGTCTACCCATTGCCATGACCCCACGATTCCCGAGACTTCTCTTATTCTTCCTGCTCTTTACCGGGGGCATTTTAACACAGGCCCATTCGGGCTTTGCTGAACCCGGGGAATCGTTTGCGGTGGAGACGCCGCCGGTTTTTTCGGAACCGCACGATACCTTGATGGAGGTGCCGCTGGAGGAATTGTTCCAGATCACCGTCACCTCTCCCACCAAAAAAGAACAACCGCTATACAAGACCGCATCCGCTATCTACGTGCTCACCGGAGAGGACCTGCGCCGCACCGGGGCCACCAGCGTGCAGGAAGCTCTGAGGCTGGTGCCGGGTATGATGGTGGCTCAGATCGATTCCGCCAGCTGGGCCATTTCCGCACGCGGTTTCAACAACCGGTTCGCCAACAAGCTCCAGGTGATGATCGACGGCCGGTCGATTTACACCCCGGTGTTCTCCGGAGTGTTCTGGGACGAAGTCGATCTGATCCTGGAGGACATCGAACGCATCGAGGTGATCCGCGGTCCGGGAGCCTCGCTGTGGGGCGTCAACGCCGTCAACGGCGTGATCAACATCATCACCAAGTCTGCCCAGCGCACGCAGGGTGGCCTGATGAGCGCGGGGGCCGGCACCATGGTGCACACCATCGATTCCTTCCGCTATGGAGGGCAGGCCAGTCCGGAAACCGCCTACCGCGTCTGGGGAAAATACGTGCAGCGCGCGCCCCTCGACACCATGCAGGGCATGGAAGGAGTGGACGACTACCGCGTGGGGCGCGGCGGGTTTCGCGTGGACTGGAACCACTCGCCATCCAACACCTTCACCTTTTCCGGAAATTATTATGACGGGGAGCTGGAACGGAGGAACCGGAACGGATTCGTTTCGTTCGCGCCGCCCCAGGCCGGGGTTCAGCAAAGCGACTGGAAGATCGACGGCGGCATGTTCCTCGCACGGTGGAACCGCAAGCTGAGCCAGGATTCCGACTTCTCCCTGCAGTTTTATTACAACCGCCAGCATCGGCGCACCTTCCAGGTCGCGGACCTGACGATCGACACTTACGACCTGGATTTCCAGCACCGGTTCCAGATGGGACCGCGCCATGAAATCATCTGGGGATTCGGCCAACGGTTCTACGACGATTCCTTTGAAAACACGCTCGGCTTCCAGTTCGACCCCGATCGCCGGTTGAATTACATCACGAGCGGTTTCGTGCAGGACCAGATCGTGCTGTCGCCGAACCTGTGGACGCTCACCGTCGGCACCAAGCTTTCGGTCAACAACTTCACGGGCTTCGAGTACCAGCCGAGCGCGCGTCTCCTGTGGACGCCGGACCCCAGACACACGGTTTGGGCGGCGGTGTCCCGCGCGGTGCGCATCCCCTCCCGCGCCGACGATTCCCTGCGCATCAACCAGCCGGGTCCGGCCGGACCGGCCATCACCGCGCTCATCGGCAAAGAGGATTATGAGTCGGAAGACGTGCTGGCACTGGAGTTGGGATACCGCGTTCAGCCGAGAAAAGACCTGTTGCTGGACATCGCCACATTCATGAATTTTTACGAAAACCTGAGGACGCTTGAACAGGGGGCCGTGTTTGTGGAAGCCGCTCCCGCGCCGGCTCATCCGGTGGTGCCGTTCACTTTCCAGAACCGCAAGTCCGGGTACAGCTACGGCGTCGAGGCCGCTGTCAACTGGAGCCCGCTGGACTGGTGGCAACTGAAAACGGCATTCACCTGGTTCGACTTGAACCTGGAGTTGGATCCGGGAAGCCAGGACACCACCATCGGCCAGGAAGAACAGGTGGACCCGATGTACCAGTTCAACGTGCGTTCCCACATCGACCTGCCGCGCCAATTCGAATTCGACCAGATCCTTTACTACGTGGACTCCATTCTGGCCAGCAGCACCCGGATCAAATCCTACACGCGGCTGGACCTGCGTCTCGGCTGGCGTCCCAATTCATCCTGGGAGTTCAGCGTGGTGGGACGCAACCTGCTCGACCCGCATCACCTGGAACTCACGACCGGTACGGCCCAGACCACAGACCTTTCGCTCATTGAACGCTCGGTTTTCGGCCAGGTGGTCTGGAGATATTGAAATGGTCCGGTTTCGGGGCAAACGGGGAGTGGGAAGACGGTGTGGGGCGGTGCTGTTGCTCGGAATGGCCTGGCTCTTTCTTTCCGGTTTCCACTACCCTTCCCGGATCATCGAGGGCCAGGTCCCGGAAAAATTTGACCAGGCCAAAGCCACGGCACTCAAGGTGGCTTACCTGCGTTACATCGCCGAATACACCACGTGGCCTTCACCGAAACTGGGAGCGACCGGCAGGCCGATCAAATTCTGCGTACTGGGTCACGATATTGAGGGCATGGCCCGGAGTATCGACCGGCTCATCATTGAATCCGGTTCTTCCATACAGGGCCGGCCGGTTCACCTGGAAATCCTGTCGCTGGGCATCCTGCCATTTCTCTCCACCAACACGAAACTTGTTGAATCGGTCCGATCCTGCCACCTCCTCTACCTGTTGCCCTCCGAAAAAAACCGTTGGGATGGCCTGAAGGAACTCATCTCCAACCTGCCCATTGTTACGGTGAGCGAAATCGAAGGATTTTCGGAACAAGGCGGCATGATCCAGTTCGTGCTGACACCCGTGGCCGATGGGACATTGCGCTACACCCTGCACATCAACTTAAAACACTGCCGACGGACGGGACTGCGATTGAGCGCCAAGTTTCTGAACCTGAAGCAGGCGGTGCGTATCGTTGAATTTCCGGACTGATTGAATTGCTTTGAGCGGTGTGGGGAGAGGATTCAGAACCGGTGGCCAATCCAGACGACCGGGCCGATGATGGCATAACGCGGGATGTCCTCTTCGGACAGGATGAACTGCTCGTATTTGGGGTTGTCGGACTTGACGGCCAGCCTCTCGCCCGGAAGTCTTTGCAGGCGCTTGACCAATATCTCGTCCTTTGGCGTTCGCAGGCAATAGATGCCGTCATCACGAATGTAATTCACCGAGCCGTCGATCAACAACAGGTCGCCTTGATTAAGGGTCGGCTCCATGCTGTCGCTGATGGCCTCGATCAGCACCAGCCGGTCCTCTGGAACCTGGAGGTTTTCCTGCACCCATTTTTTCTTGAAAGCAAGGTGATCCACCATCTCACGGTGGTCTAGCGAGGCTTTCAGATTGGGGTCCGCCTCCCGGTAAATGCGGCTGAGGTAAAGGAATTCCTCCGCAGACGGGATCCTCTCCTCGTTTTCCTGAACCGGATCCTTGGCTTTGGGTCCCTGGCCGGAAACCAGCCACTCCAGGTTCACCTGCGGGTCCTGCAACCGGCAAATGTTCAGCAACAGTTCCGGAGACGGGTTCACGGTCTCGCCGCGTTCGAGTCGGCTGATGTCCACCTGGTGTACATTCAGTTTGCGGGCAAACGCCAGCTGGCTCAATGACCCGCGCAAATTCCGGATGCGCTGACCCACTTCCTTCAAGTCTATTTTTTTATACTGGACGGCCAATTTATTTGTTTTTGTTTGACAGAATACGGGTGAACTGGATATAGTTTAGGCGCTCCGAAGTGGCTCCTTTTTAGCAAACCCTTCCGTGCTGTTTTTAAAAAGAGCGTGCCCGTCCCATTAGGACGACCCTGAATGAATTGTTTGGATGTCAGGCTGAGTTGAGGAGGGGTAAACAATAAAATTCGGGCACTCGTCAGCCATAAGAGCGCCACATCGGCTTTTGGACAAAGTTCCCCTCCCCCGTCCAAAAGCGATTTTTGTACTGGTTTTGAAGCCCCGAGGCAGGGCCTGAGCAACCAGCTTTCCAGCCAGAAATACCTCTTTAATTACGCAAGAATCAATCCTGCGAACGCGAAGTATATAACATTTTCCCGAAAATTCTACAGTTTTGTCAGGTTATATTGATTTTTTTGTTGAGGTTTTCATAACTTCTTTACTTTCAACTTGTTTCGACTGGAAACATTTTTGGAATTTCAGGAAAAGGGAATAGACACCCTGAATGGGTAATAATGTGTCTAACTACAGGGATTGGAACACCGCCTTGAATTGGGCCCCGTCCATCGGTTCCTCCCGGCACACCGCCAGGTTTTCCTCGATGTGGTTCAGCCGCTTCATGCCCACCAGCGCGGTGGCGATGCCGGGGGTGCTGCGCGTGAACTGCAACGCCCGTTGCAGATCGTTGAAGGGAGCGTCGCCGAACAAATGCCGCTGCTCTTCGGAAAGCGGTTCCAGCTTGCCCTGTGCGATGGAACCGCTGACCACCGGGATCAATCCCAGTTCCCTGGCGGCGACCACGGCGGAAGTCACCTTGCCGTTGAGCGGCTGGGTCGGCCGCCCCACCGCTTCGCGCATCATCAGGTTGAACGGCAACTGCACGTACTGAAAATGATCCGCCCCGCTTTCCGTCACCGACCGGGCGATCTTCTTGGCGCGTTCCAACGGCAGATGCTTGGCCTGCCCCGGCGGCAGGCGCAACGCGTTCCACGTCGCCAGCCCGTACGCGCGGATCTTGCCCTCCACCACCGCCTGCTCCAGAAACGCAAACGCCTTTTCCAGCCGGTCCCAGAACACCTCCTGCGGCACGTTGCCCAACTGGGCTTCGGGATTGTGCACGTAGTAGATGTCGATGGTTTCGAGGCCCAGGTTCCGGCGACTCCGCTCCAACTGGTCCTGCAGATAGAGCGGGTGCATGCAGTGGCAGTCCGCCACCAGGTCGTCCATGCCGATGGCCGGCTCCTCGCCGGCGCCATACTGTTCCTGGAACCACTCGACGCCCAGCGACTGCGGCAGGAACCCTCCCTTGGAACAGACGATCACCTCGTTGCGGTGCACCGCACCCTGCCCGACCAGTTCCTCCAGGGCGCGGCCGACGCAGCGCTCGCCGCGCTCACCGCGGTAATTGATGGCGGAATCGATGACGTTGATGCCCGCGTTCACGCAGTTGACGATGGACTGGTACACCATGTCGTCGGTGTCGTCGTCCGCATTGCCCAGGTAGGTGCCGAGGCCCACGGAAGACCAGTACAGCGGCCCTGCTTTTTGAAAATGCTCTTCACCGCATTGGAGTTCGAACCGGTCCCGATACTGCTTCGTGCCTTCCGGCGTGGCGTAGCCTGCAATCATAAACTCCCCGTAATGGAATGAAATGTCGTGTTGTTACCCATTGGTTCCGTGCGCCCTCACCTTACCATTTTATCCCATCACCCCAAAAAGCAAATCCACCGGGCCCTGTCCGGAGTGAACGGTTTGCGTTGGGAGCGCGTCCGGTCCCTTTTATCTTTCTATAATTCAACAGCAATACCCCACCACACGTTCGAAATTGCGCCCACGGACCATCGCAGTCACCACCACGCAGTAGCCATTTTGCCCCCCGCCACGCGGGGTGATAAAGGTTTTCAATATCAGTTCGCGAAATGATTTCTTTAGAAAAGCTTGCATCGGGGCGGTTGCGATTTCATCTAAACAGTACAAAGGGATATTGCGATCCGGGCCGCACCCGGACTACTCTAGAGGTAGTTTTTATTATTGTCCCGCAACCTTGTGAACAGGCAAAAAGGAGGGGCATCACCCATGACGACCAAACCAACGATTTATCAGGAAACCATGGCCGAAGGACCGAAGATGGCCAAGGACATGGTGAAAGGCGCCGAGACCACCCGTGCATTTCTGACGGACCTCGCCGACGCGCTCAAGTTTCTTCTGCAGAAAGGTTTCTGGAAAAGCTGGGAGCGCATGAAAGAGGAGATCAAATTTTTATACGACAAGTTCACCACGTTCGACTACGTCTGCGGTGGCATCAGCTTCGCCCTGTGGGGCTTTGGCATGCTGATCGGTGCGATCGGCACCGGCCTCCTGCTGTACCAGGTGTTCCTGTGGTTGCAGGCGGGTGACTGGCAGTTCATGCCGCTGATGATGATCTGGACGTTCCTGTTCGAGGGCACGGCCCTGCACGGCTGGATGACCAGCCCCGAATCCTGGCTGGGCCTGCACACGATCCTCGAATGGATGCTGACCAACATCCCGATTTCCGTTGTGATGATTCTGGGCGGCGCAGCATTGAGCGGATTCATGGTCGCGGTCATCGTCGCCGCGCTCACCATCCGGCGCTTCCAGTTCGTGCAACAGGAGAAAAGCTAGGCAGGACAGGTGCGGTTCCAAAACGTGCAGGACCGCTTGTTGCGTGATTGCGTTTGAAGGAAGGAGGACCTCCGGGTCCTCCTTTTTTTGTTCAGGTATTCCGCGAAGGGTCGTGTTCCGGATATTTGCGGTAGAGTTTGTTGAGCAGGCGTTGCGCGGTGGCTTGTTTTGAGGGATCGTTCTTCAGCAAAAACAGATCGCGCGCCTTTTCGGCGTGGTGCACCGCCTTCTGCCCCTGCCCGATCTGGTCCGCCACCAGCCCCAGGTTGAAATGCGTCGCCGGGTGGTTGGGATCGTAGCTCAGGGACTTTTCGAATTCGGCCACCGCCTCTTCCAGTTTTTTGGCACGGCGGCACTGCCACGCTTTTCGGAAATGAATCTCGGCGGGGTCCGTCGGGACGTTGCCCGGTTCCGGGTCGTCCGGTGTGAAAGCGGTCATGACCAACTCCCTGTCGGTATCGGGTGGGGGGGTTAATGGATGATGTCTTCCGGCCGCATCTTGAATTCCTTCAGCATCACTTCCTTGGCCTGCCGGGCCTGCGCCGTCCAGTTGGTCTCGCCCTGCGCCTCGTACAGGTCCTCCGCCAACTGGATGTGGCGGATGGCGGGACCGGAATCCTTCTGCTTGTAGTAGGCGCGGGACAGGTTGTAATGCGCTTCCGCGGAATTGGGATCGATCTCCAGAGCCGCCTGCCCGGTCAGGATCGCCTTGTCCAGTTGATCCATTTTCAGGTACGTCGAGCTTAACAGGTTCCACGCCTTGACGGAACGGGGATTGTTGCGGGCGCCGCGTTTGACGACGAGAATGGCTTTTTCATTCCGGTCCTGCCGGATCAGGATTTCTCCCAGCGTCAGGTAAGGCAGGGTTAACCTTGGGTTCAAGCGGACCGCCTCCTTGGAATGCTCGATGGCCCGGTCCACGTGTCCGCCCGCCAGGTAACAGGCCCCGGCCAGGGCGTGTTCCCGTGCGCGTTCGGGATCCTTCTCCAGCGCCCTCTCTGCCAGTTCCAACGCCCGTGCGTAGCGGTCAAACCGGTAACTCAACCACGCCCCCAGCGCCAGGTGATCGGAGGGAGCGTTTTGTTTCCGGAGCAGGGGTGCGAGTGTGCTCAATGATTCCTCCAAACGGCCTTCCTTGTATTTATCCAGCGCACTGTTGTAACGCATGGAGTCCAGCAGGCCGGATTTTTTCATTTCCTCGACGAAGGCCAACTGCAAAGGGTTGCCGGTGAAGTGCACGTAATAAAAAAATCCGCCGATCAGCAACAGAACCAGCGAAACAGCCTGCCAGATTTTTCGTTTGGTATTGGATTCCACTACAAGCTCCGCCACCGGGGTGGCAGTGGGGGCGTCAGAAATGATGGCAAGTACGTGGATGCGGCTCATGCCATCGTATCGGCCGCGGGTTCGACTTTAATTAGTGTAAAGGATTGGAGGAAACGGTCAAGCCGTATCGGCAATCCTTATAATTTCGAAATCATTCCCCCATCAGGTGCAAAACGACCTTACGGCGGTGCGGCTCGGTACGGTGTTCGAACAGGTACACGTCCTGCCAGGTGCCGAGGGTGAGCCGTCCCTTTACCAGCGGAATGGCGATTTGCGTCTGCGTGAGGGCGGCGCGGATGTGCGCCGGCATGTCGTCCGGGCCTTCGGCGTCGTGACGGTATTTGGGATCGCCGTCAGGCACCAGCCGCGTGAGGTACGCATCCAGATCGTGCAAAACGTCGGGATCGGCGTTTTCCTGAATGACGAGGGATGCCGAGGTATGCCGCAGGAACACGCTCAACAGTCCTGTGGCAAGCCCCTGCTGTTCCACCCAGTCCACCAGCGTGGCGTTGATGTTGTGCAGTCCGCGTCCGCGTGTGGCGACGGTGAATTCGTGGGTGCGCTGTTGCATGACCTCTTTCGAAAAAATGGGCCGACTTTGAAAAGCACATGGTAACACGGCATACGCCGGGCTCCTCTTCAGTCGAAGAGGCTGACGGCGGAAATTTTGTAAATTTCCCGGACAGGCCATTTTTTACTGTAAAGCCGGGCTTTGGAGTTTTACATTGTAAAATGCAACGCAACAGCAGAGGAGCCCGAAACCCGATGCCCAAAGTGACCACGCACGAAAAAAGTTTCCGCGAAAACGTCAACCTGTCTTTTGATCTCGCCGCCGCGACCCTGGATATACCGGAAGGCCTGTCCTATTTCGTCAAGGGCGCGGTCAACGTCTACCAGGTACGGTTCCCGGTGCGCATTCACGGCCGGTTCGAAAGTTTCATCGGCTGGCGCGCGGTGCACAGCAACCACAAACTTCCGGTGAAAGGCGGTATCCGTTTCTCCCCCATGGTCACGCAGGACGAGGTCGAGGCGCTCGCCGCCCTGATGTCGTACAAGTGTGCGCTGGTCAATGTGCCTTTTGGCGGTTCCAAGGGTGGTCTGGTAGTCGATCCGAAACATTACGAACCGGACATCATGGAGCGCATCACCCGCCGTTTCGCCTACGAGCTGATCAAGAAGGACCTCATCAACCCGGCATTGAACGTACCCGCTCCGGATATGGGAACGGGCCAGCGCGAGATGGCGTGGATCGCCGACACCTACATCCAGCACCGGCCGACGGACATCAACCACCTCGCCTGCGTCACCGGAAAACCCGTATCGGCGGGCGGCATCCGCGGTCGCGTGGAGGCTACGGGACGCGGTGCGGTGTTCGGCCTGCGCGAGTTCTTCCGTCACGCGGAAGACAAAAAACAGGCGCGGCTCGAAGGCACGCTGGAAGGCAAACGCGTCATCGTGCAGGGTCTCGGCAACGTCGGCTACCACGCCGCCAAGATTCTTCAGGATGAAGACGGCGCGAAGATCATCGGCATCATCGAGTGGGACGGCGGCCTGTACGATTCCGCCGGACTCAACGTCGATGAGGTCGCGGAATTCAAAAAGGTGCACGGCGGGGTGAAAGGATTCCGCTGTGAACAGTTTTACGACGACGGGAGTGCCCTGCTGGAAGAGGCCTGCGACATCCTCATCCCCGCCGCCATGGAGGGCGTCATCACACTGGAAAACGCGCCGCGCATCCAGGCGAAACTGATCGCCGAAGCGGCGAACGGTCCGGTCACCTTCGACGCGGAAACCGTTCTGCGCAAACGCGGGGTGTGGATGATCCCGGACATCTACCTGAACGCAGGCGGCGTCATCGTTTCCTATTTCGAGTGGATCAAGAACCTGTCGCACATCCGCTTCGGCAGGATGACGCGGCGCTGGGAGGAAACGCAGAACGAACTGCTCATCCAGGCGCTCGAAAGCAACGGCCATAAAATCGAGGGCACCCTCGCCGCCAAGCTGATGGTCGGGCCGGGTGAAGGGGAACTGGTGCTTTCCGGTCTCGATGACACCATGCGCGAGGCGTTCCAGCACATGCGCGAGTATTTCTGGCGGAACGACAACGTGGAGTCGTACCGCATCGCCGCCATGGCCATCGCCATTGAAAAGATCGCCAACAGCTACCTCGAAATGGGCGTCTACCCGTAAACGCACCCTCCCAGCCATTTGTAATGCTCGAAAATTCTTCCTCTTCCAAACCCTGCTCTTCATCCGCAAACGATGCCCGGTTCCCCCGCTGGGTGTGGGGGGTGTTTGCGATCCTGATCGTGGCGATGATTCCCATCTGGCCGATCGAAGGCAACTGGCTCGGCATTCCCGGCTGGGCAATATTCGCGCTGGGGGTCAGCGTGGCCGCCAGCGGCTTCATCGCGTGGGTGGCGCTCCGCGTCTGGCGGGAGCCGGAGAATGACGAGGACCCCGCCGCATGACGGAGCTTCCCTTCGGACCCGGTGCGCTGTTCGTCGTCGCCATCTACATCCTCTCCCTGCTCGGTATCGGCTGGTACGCCTATTCGCGGCGAAAAGAAAACAGCCTCAACGATTTTTTTCTCGGCGGGCGGGAGATGGGGTTCCTCGTTCTGGTGCTCACGCTCTACGCCACGCAGTACAGCGGCAACACGCTGTTCGGGTTCAGCGGCGCCGCCTACCGCGAAGGACTGCGTTTCCTGGTGTGCGTGCACTTCATGACGGCCATCGTCATCGCCTACCTCATTTTTGCGCCGGGCCTGCACCGGCTGAGTCGGGAACACCAATTCATCACACCGGGAGATTACGTTTATCACCGCTTCGGCAGTCACGCCCTCCGCATCGCGGTGACGCTCATCATGGTGTACGTACTGTGCAACTTCACCCTGGCGCAAATGAAAACACTGGGCACGGCGTTCGCCGGCATTTCACAGGGACGCATCCCGATGTGGGTCGGCGTGGTGGGACTCGCCCTCATCATGCTGGTGTACGAATCGCTCGGCGGCATGCGCAGTGTGGCGTGGACCGACGTCATCCAGGGCGGCATCCTGATGACCGGGTTCCTCATCCTCCTGCTCCTCGCATTCGGTCAGCTGGGAAGCCTGACCGACGCCTTGAACACGCTCGCGGCCAACCCCGAAACGCGGTTTAAAGTGGCGCCACCCACCGGCGAGGGCGCGCGCACGTGGTTGAGTTTCATATTGATGGTCGGACTGGGCGCGGCCATTTATCCGCAGGCCCTGCAACGCATCTACGCCGCCAAAAATGCCGGAGCCCTCAAGCGCTCGCTCGCCGCCATGGGATTCATGCCGCTCCTCACCACGGTGATCGCGGTGGCGGTTGGCATCCTGATGGCGGCGCATTATCCGGACCTCGACCGCCTGTTTCTCGCGGAGACAGGAGAGGCGGTGGTGCCGTCGGAGACGGTGCTGGCGCTGATGTGCCGGGAGGTGATGCAGGCGTCGGCACTGGGTTACTGGCTGGTGGTGTTCATTTTCGCGGCGATCCTCGCGGCGGTCATGTCCACCGCCGACTCGGCGCTCCTCAGCATCAGTTCCATGATCACGCAGGACCTGTACGGCCAGTACGTGCATCCGGATGCAACACAGGCGCACCTGACGCGCGTCGGAAAGGTATTGACCTGGGTGCTCATGGTGCCGATCACCGGACTCGCTCTGGGTTACGAGGGCACGCTCATCCAACTGCTCAAGGTGAAGTTCGACCTCCTGTTGCAATGCGTGCCCGCGTTTTACATGGGCGTGCACACAACGCGCCTCGGGGCGCGGACGGTGATGACGGGTCTGCTGGCAGGGTCGGCTTTAGCGATGGGACTGAACTTCGCCGGAGACCTGGGCCTCGCCGACGCCAACCACCCGAAAGTGTGGGGAATCCATTCCGGCGTTTTGGGAATGACTCTCAACCTCGTCATCTGTTTTGGTTCGCTTGCGGTTTCCAAAAAGATTCAACCGTCCGGGCAATAATGATATAGTGAGCAAAACTCCATCAACCCTGCGACCTGCCATGCCGAACAACAACCCGACCCCTTCAAAATACGAAGAAAGCGGCGTCAGCCAGACCGGCGCTGAAACCGCGCTCGACCATATACTCAAACACATCCTGCCGACCCGGCAGTTCAACACCGAATTCCCGGTCAAAGCCGACATCGGTTACTTCGCCAACGTCATCGACCTGGGCAACGGAACCGGTGTGGCACTCTGCACCGACGGTGTCGGCACCAAGATGCGCGTGGCCGAGATGATGCACCAGTACGACACCATCGGCATCGACTGCGTGGCGATGAACGTCAACGACCTCATCTGCATCGGCGCCAAACCTGTCAGCATGGTGGACTACATCGCCTGCTCGCACCTGGAACCGCAGGTCTTCGATCAACTGGGCCAGGGACTGGCGGAGGGAGCGCGGCAGGCGGGCATCAGCATTTCCGGCGGCGAAATCTCCCAGATCCGCGAGATCATCTGCGGCATCGACCTCATCGGCGCGGCGCTGGGGCACATCCAGCTCGACCGCATCAACACCGGGCAGAACATCGCCGAAGGCAACCTGATCCTGGGAATGGCGTCGAGCGGGGTGCACAGCAACGGGCTCACCCTGGCCCGACGCGTGCTGCTGGGCGAAACGGAAGACGAACAGAAGGAAAACGTGCACAAATACGAGGAGTCGCTGGAGCGCACGCTGGGCGCGGAACTGCTGGAACCGACCTGTATTTACGTTCCCGCGGTGCTGGAGATGTTCGACGCCGGCCTCGACCTGCGCGCGCTGGTGCACATCACCGGCGGCGGTCTGCTGAACCTGCTCCGCGTGCAGAAAAAAGGCATCCGCTTCGTCATCGATCCCCTGCCGGACGTCCCCCCTGTATTTTCACTCATTCAACAAAGGGGGGAGATCAGCGATGCGGAGATGTACGAGGTGTTCAACATGGGAGTGGGGTTCTGCGTGATCGTCGAGCACGCCAACGACGCCGAGGCGGTGCAGAAAATCTGCAAACGCCACGGCATCTCCTGCCACGGTATCGGTTACGTGGAAACAACGGGGGACGACGGCAAGGAAGTGGTCATTCCCTCCAAAAAACTGAAAAGCGAAGGCGGCCACTTCACTCCCATGTAACCGGTCAACTGCCTTCGCGGTAGGGCGGTTGCCGGGTCGCAGCCTGCGAGGTGTCTTTTTCCCGCCACTGCGGTTTCAGGTCGCCCGCCAGCGAGTTGTCGATGTCTTTCAGCGTCGCGTCCACGCACCCACCCCACATCAGCCACGTGTCCTTCACCACCGCCTTCACCTTGTCGCCGAAGTCGAAGCGGCAGGCGTCCGGTCCGTTCGCCAGATACTTCATGGTGCCGGGATAAAAAAACAGCACCTCGACAATATTGGACGGGTCGTAGGGCGGATCGCATTGGGTACCGGACTCGGCGGCATACGCCGGCCCCGATACCAGCAGAGAAAACGCGAGCATGCCAAGGATTCGTTTCATGACCACCTCCGGTTCGAAAAACTCTTATTACTTCCAGTGTATCAAACCGGGAATCCCCGAATGTGGAAAAAACCGGATGCGTAAAGGGGATCGCTGCGGGACGGTTTCGACAAGTGGAGCGCAGGCATGACAGAGGAATTCCGGCCGGCGAAAGGCTCTTTGGTTTTGCGGATTTACACAGCCCTCAATGTGTCGGGCGTGGTTGTGCTGTTGTTCGCCGTCATGGAGCATGGCTTTGAAAACCATCACCCGCTGTTCGATGTCGGCGCCCCACTGGGACTGGCGATCCTGTTCTTCCTGATTCCCCTCGGCTGGCTCGGTGTCTGGCTGGCGAAGCGGAAAAGTGCGGCCGCGATTCCGCTTCCTCAACGCTACCTGCTGATTTCCAACCTGTTCCTGGGAGCGATGTGGATGCTGTCGTGCGTGGTGGTGGGATTTTACGCATTCATCTATCTTTCCTTTCTTCCGCAACCCTGGCTGGCTTCCGATCAGGGTCCGGACACTCCGGCGGCACAACTGGAGTTTGAAAAATATTTCGGCGTCGAACCCGGAGGCGGGGTGCGCAATCTGTATCACCTGCATTCGCCGGAAATGGCCTTGTTCCGTTTCGATCTGGAAGAGAACGCTCCGGTCCTGACCGCCCTGAAGGAGGCGAAGAAAATGGTTCCGCAAGCGGGCCCCTGTCCGATGAACCTGGCCCATCCACCAGAGTGGTGGGGCTCACCGGAAACCTCTTATTCGGGAGAATGTTTCGGAACTCCGGCCGGGAAAGACCGGGCCAATCCCATCATGCGGGTGCACCCTGATTCCGGCCGGGTGTTCTTCATGGATTTCCGGCCCTGACCCGGCCGCAACGGAATGGCACTGCGGGAATGAAACAAAGAGGAAGGAAAGAATCCTAAGCCGCTTCGACGTGGGCGACTTCCACTTTTGGAAGGCGGATGAGAAAACGCGTGCCGCGCCCGACTTCGCTTTCGACTTTCAGTTCGCCCTTGTGGCGGTCCACCACCTGGCGGCAGATGGCCAGCCCGATGCCCGACCCCTCCACCTTGTCCCTCGAATGCAGGCGTTCGAACGGCAGAAAAATCATGTCGATGTTTTCTTTGGGAATACCAATGCCATTGTCCTCGACATAGAACTGGTATTCGTCCTCGTTTTCGTACAAAACACCGATGGAAATTTTCGGCGGCAGGTTCATCCGGCGATACTTGAGCGAGTTCGAAATGAGATTGCGGAACAGCAACTGCATCTGAAACGGATCGGCATGAAGCACCGGCAGACGGTTGACCTGAATTTCCGCCTGCGTCTCCACGACGCGCACTTCCAGATCCTGCACCACTTCCCGAAGAACGCGGTTGAGGTCGGTTTCCTCCAGCATCTGGCTGCTCTGCGACACCCGGCAGAGCTTCATGAGACCGTCGATCAGGTCCTCCATGCGGGCGACCGCCTTGCGCATGCGCTGCAGGAACGAGTCGATCTCCTGCGCGATCTCGGGTTCCTGTTGTTCGATCATTTCGCTGTAGGCCACGATCTTGCGCAGGGGTTCTTTCAGGTCATGAGACGCGATCGCGGCGAAGTTTTGCAGGTCCTTGTTGTTCTGCTCCAGCTCACGGGTGCGGTCGGCCACCTTGTCTTCAAGGTGCTGCGTGTATTCGTTCAGGCGCGCGTTGGTGATGTTGAGGAGAATGCGGTCTCTCTGCATGTCTTCACGCAGACGATTGCTTTCCTTCAATTCCTTGCGCAGGTTTTCCGTGAGAGTGCCGATCAGCCACGCCGCCAGGATGAGGAACGACGCCCAGACCGTCATGTTCATGTTGAAGTCGAAACGGCTTTCGATGGTGATGGGCTGGTCCTGGTTGGCCAGAAGGAAATACCAGACCAGCAGAATGGCGAGAAACGCACCCAGCACCGCAAACCGCCGGCCGATGTAGTACCCGGCCAGCACCGCGAGCAGGTAGAACATGTCAAGGAAAGCGATCTTCGAGTAGATGAAGTAATTGATCACCACCACCCCGAGCAGGATGGCCAGGATGATCACCTCGCTGATGTTTTCCTTGATGTAGGCTTTAAATTTTTCCACCGGAACTCCTCAACCCTGTTTTCCTTTATTCAGGAAGATCTGGATGAAATGTGCGGTTCCCGAAACCCGTTCCGAATAAAGGGAACGTTCCATTTCCGGTGTGTGCCGGTTGCGCCAGCCAACCTGCAAACCATTCTATTACTTGATTTAGTTTTCCAGGAATGCAACCGGTTTCAATATAAAAAATTTTCCCACGTTCGATGTCAAAACAAAAGCCTTTTCCAGCCCGTCCGCCGCCCCGTGATTTGCAAGGCTGGGGCGCCACCTTCCCGGCGGGACCCGGTTTCGCTTACATCTGATTCAATTTTAAGGCTAAATCCCACTTTGTCAAAACAAACAGGAGGACAAAATCGGCTCAGGAAACGATTGGGGAAAATTCAGTATGAATTACCGCCGGTTTCAGTCGGCAGGCAGGAAATGCGTGATGAAGACGATGGCGACGGCCACGGGACTGACGTACTTCAGGATGAACTCCCAGTAACGCGCCCAGTGAAAAGTGGTTTCATGCCGTTCGATCTCCTTGTGCGCTTCCTTCGTGCCCCACACCCAACCGACAAAGACAGCGGTCAACATGCCCCCCAGTGGCAGCAGGAAATTGGATGACAGGTTGTCCACCACGTCGAAGAAAGTCATGCCGAAAAAGGTCACGTCCTGCATCACCCCGAAAGACAGGCCGGAGGGGATGCCGAACAGGTAGATGACCACGCCGGTCACGATCACCGCCTTCTGCCGCGGCCAGCCGCGCTGGTCAATGAAGTAGGCCGACACCGATTCCAAAAGGGAAATGGCGGAGGTGATGGCGGCGATGGTCAACAGCGCAAAGAAAATGATCGATACCAGCGTGCCGAACGGCATGCTCGAAAACACGGCGGGCAGAACGTTGAAAACGAGGCTCGGACCGCTTTCGGGCTCCAGCCCCATGGCGAACACGGCGGGAAAGATCACCATCCCCACCAGCAGCGCGATCATGGTATCGAACAGGACGACATAAAACGTGCAGGAAGTCAGGTTTTCTTTCGGCGACAGGTAGCTTCCGTAGGTGATCAGGCAGCCCATGCCGAGGCTGAGCGAAAAGAACGCCTGGCCCATCGCCAGTAAAACCGTCTGCCCTGTTATCTTGCTGAAGTCGGGATAAAGATAAAACTTCACCCCCTCTTCCGCGCCGGGCAGGGTGAGGGCGCGGATCATCAGGAGGAACAGCATGATGACGAGCGTCGGCATCAGGATGTCACAGGCACGCTCGATCCCGCCGTGCACCCCCCGGTACACGATGGCCATGCACATCGCCATGAACAGCGTGTGGTACACCATGATCTCGCCCGTATTGGCGATGAACTGGCCGAAGAACGCTCCCGCCTCCGCAGAGGACGCGAAGTGATCCACCACGTGCGTCAGCGATTTCACCACGTAGGCCAGCGTCCAGCCGCCGACCACACCGTAAAAGGAAAGGATCAGGAAGCCGGCGAGCACGCCCATGTACCCGACCAGCACCCACGGCGTGCCGGGTTTAAGCATGTTGAAAGCGCCGACCGGGTTCAGGTTGGTGCGCCTGCCGATGGTGAACTCGCACAGCATGATGGGCAGGCCGACGACCAGGATGCAGACGAGGTAAATCATCACGAACGCACCGCCGCCGTTCTCGCCGGTGATGTAGGGAAACTTCCAGATGTTGCCCAGCCCGACCGCCGAACCGGACGCGGCGAGGATGAATCCCAGCCGCGACCCCCAGAATCCGCGCTGTTTGCCTTGAGTCTCCATGGCCTTCAATTATAAAGAGTTAACGTGGTTCCGCAACAAGCCACCAAGTATATCAGCGTTCCAGAAGCCTTTTTAAAAAATTTCGGGCGCGGTCCGTTGCCGGGGCGGAGAAGAACTGCGCCGGTTCGCCCGCCTCCACCACCTCGCCGCGGTCGAGCATCACCACCCGGTCGGCCACACTGCGTGCGAAATCCATTTCGTGCGTCACGATCAGCATCGTCATCCCCTCGTCAGCGAGTTCACGCAGGACGCGCAACACCTCACCCACCATTTCCGGATCGAGCGCCGAGGTCGGCTCGTCGATCAGCACGCAGTTGGGATTCATCGCCAGCGTTCGGGCGATGGCGACGCGTTGCTGTTCGCCGCCGGAGAGGTCGCCGGGATAGCGGTGCGACAGGTTGTGCAGGTGCACCTTGCCAAGCAGGGCGCGCGCTTTTTCCTCAGCGGCCGCACGCGGAAGGCCCAGCACCTGCACCGGCGCTTCGATGAGGTTCTCCAATACCGTCATGTGCGGAAACAGGTTGAACTGCTGGAACACCATGCCGACGCGGATGCGCAGGGCACGCACGCGTTTCGGGTCCGGCGCGCGGTGGCCGTCGGTTTCGGTGCCCGCGATTTCCAGGTCATCCACGCGCACCCGGCCTGCTTCAAACGGTTCCAATGCGGCGATGCACCGCAGCAGGCAGCTCTTGCCCGCGCCGGAGGGGCCGATCACCACATGCACGCCGCCGGTCGGCACGTCCAGATCGATACCGCGCAGGAGTGTGTGGTCGCCGATGCGTTTGGTCAGGCCCTCGACGTGGATCATGCCGTCTGCAACCTCCGCTCGAGGCGGGTGGACAGCAACGACAGCGGGTACGCCATCATCAGGTACAGCAGGCCGGTGAGCAGTCCCAGTTCCAGAAAACGCATGGAGGACACGGCCAGCATGTTGTAGCTTTTCGTCAGCTCGACGATGGCGATGATGGACACGAGCGACGTGTCCTTGAACAGCGAGATGAAATCGTTGGTGACCGGCGGCAGCACCACGCGCACCGCCTGCGGCAGAAGGATGCGCCGGTAGATCATGAACGGCGTCATGCCGAGCGAAAGCGCCGCCTCCCATTGTCCTTTTGCGACCGCTTTCAATCCGCCGCGGTACACTTCCGCCTCGTACGCGGCGTAGTTCATGCCGAGTCCCACCACGGCGGCGGTGAAAGCGTCGAGCCGGATGCCGATGTTGGGCAGGCCGTAATAGAGGATGTAGAGTTGAAGCAACAGCGGCGTGCCGCGCACGATCTCGACATACGTCGCGGCCATCCCGCGCATCAAGGGTCCGCCCAGCTGACGCATGCCGGTCAGCACCAGCCCCAGCAGAACCGCCAGCGTCATGGCGAGCACGGAGATGACCACCGTCATGCCCGCGCCCTTCATCAATATCAACAGGTATTCCTGCATGGCTTGATCCTCGTTAAAGTCGAACACTCGCCTGGCTGTGTGATCTTCCTCCACCAGCGCGCGCTGGGTGTCGTTCCACAGATTCCATTTCTTATAAATCGATTGCAGGGTGCCGTCGTCGTACAGCTTACCGATGGCCGCATTGACCGCGTTCAGGAACGCGTCGTCTCCCTTTCGCACGGCGATGACGTACAGCCCCTCCCCCACCGGCGGCCCGGCGAAGCGGAATGCGGGGTCCGGCGCGGCGTAGTATTGCGCGATCGGCAGGTCCAGCAGCACCGCGTCACTGCGTCCCAGTTTCAGGTCGCGGTACGGTTCCACCTGTCCCTCATATACAAGCACGGTGACGCTCCCCATGTTTTTCAGGATGGAGTGGGCGACCGAGTTCACCAGCGTGCCCACCGTCATGCCGGACAGGTCGCTCAGCTTGTCGATGCGCGTATCGTCCGCGCGCACCACGAGTTGCTGTTCGTAGATGTAGTAGGGACGCGAGAGGTCCACGGCGCGGGCGCGTTCCTCAGTCCATTCGAGGCCGTTCATCGCCATGTGGAAGTCGCCGCGTTGCAGTGCCGGGAGGAGCGAGCTCCAGTCGTTCTGCACCATGCGCGCGGTGACGCCGAGTTCGTGCGCCAGCGCGTTGGCGAGATCGACTTCAAAACCGATGAGGCGGGAGGGGTTTTCGGGATCGGGAAAGACGTACGGCGCGCCGCCTTCGGCATCGGCGCCCCACAACAGGACGCCCTGTTCGCGCACCGTATCGAGCGTGCCGGTGGCGTGGGCCGGGACGCCCCACAGCAGGGCACAGAGAAGAACGATCCCCCACGTCTGAAAAGGGTTCATGGCGCGTCCGCAGGCGGGGGACTGGCGGCGGGTGAAACGCGTGCTATATAATTGAAGAGAATTCCAAACCGGCACACCGGTGCGGTCCGAAGCATATAAAAAGGAAGGTCGCCTTGCCCCCGAGTGATTCCATAAAAGACATTCTGAAAACCATCCCGAAAGTTCCCGGCATTTATATCATGAAAGACAAAGCCGGAGAAATCCTTTATATCGGGAAGGCCAAGTCGCTCTACCCCCGCGTGCGGTCGTACTTCACCGAGTCGCGCGACCACGCGCCGCGCACGCGCATCTTCGTGCGCAAGGTGGCGGACATCAAGTTCCTCACCACGCAGACCGAGCAGGAAGCGCTGATCCTCGAAAGCAATTTCGTCAAAAAGCACCAGCCGCGCTACAACGTGATGCTGAAGGACGACAAGCATTACCCCTACCTGCGGCTGACCACGCAGGAGACGTATCCCCGGCTGGAAGTGGTGCGGCGCGTGAAGAAAGACGGCGCGACGTACTTCGGTCCCTACACCATGGTGCGCGAGGTGCGGGAGACCATCCGCCTCATCTACAAAATCTTTCCGCTGAGGCAGAGCAGTGACGAACTCGACGGCACGCCCAAACGGCGGCCCTGCCTCAACTACCACATGAAACGCTGCCTCGCACCGTGCGCCTCTCTGGTGTCGCCGGAAGACTACGCCAGGGTGGTCAACGACGTCATCCTGTTCCTCAAGGGCCGCAACACGGAACTCATCGACAGCCTGAAAGAAAAAATGGACGCCGCATCGGAAGCGCAACGCTATGAAGAGGCGGCGGTGTTCCGCGACAAGATCGAGGCGGTCAACACGGTGCTCGACAAGCAACGCATCATCTCCACCGGCATGGAAAACCAGGACGTTCTCGCCTGCTACACGGAATCGAAAGCCACCATGGTGCAGGTGCTGATCGTTCGGAACGGCAAACTGCTCGCCGAAAAACTGTTCAAGATGAACAACCCGAGCGAGGAAGCCGACGCGGAAACCCTGGCTTCCTTCATCAAGCAGTATTACGCCGACGAAACCATCCTGCCCTCGGAAATCCTGGTGTCGCAGGAGATCGAGGACCGCGAACTCTTAGAAGACTGGCTGAGCGAAAAGCGGCAGGCGCGGGTGAAGATCGAAATTCCGCAACGCGGCAAGAAACGCTCGCTGGTGCAGATGGCGGAGGAGAACGCGCGCTTCGCCATGCGCGCCGAGATGGACAAGGGCGACGTTGCCACGCGCAGTCTGGAGGAATTGCGCGAGACGCTGGGACTCAAAAACTTTCCGAAAACGATCGAAGGCTTCGACATCTCCAACATCGGCGGCACGCACGCCGTGGGATCGATGGTCTACTTCCACAACGCCAGGGCGGAGAAAAGCAAGTACCGGCGGTTCAAGATCAAGACGGTGGAGGGCATCGACGATTACGCCATGCTGACGGAAGTGATGACGCGGCGGTACGCCCGGTTACTGGACGAAGACAAGCCGCTGCCCGACCTCATCCTGATCGACGGCGGCAAGGGTCACCTCAACACCGGTTACAAGGTGTTGCAGAGCCTGGAACTGGAGGGACGCATCGACCTGGCGTGCATCGCCAAGGGCAAGTTCCGCACGAACCTCGATACGGACGAAGTGTTCCTGGTGGGGAAGAAGGAGCCGGTGTGGTTCAAGGAGAATTCGCCGTCCAGGTTTTTACTGCAACGCGTGCGCGACGAGGCGCACCGTTTCGCCATCGACTACCACCGCAGTCTGCGCGGCAAGAACGCGCTGAAGTCGCCGCTGCAGAACATCCCCGGCATCGGCAAGAAGCGGCATCTCCTGCTGCTCAAGACCTTCGGCAGTCTGGAGAACATCAAGCACGCCTCTCTGGAAGAGCTGCAAAAACTCCCCGGCGTCACCGAACCCCTGGCGAAGAAGATCAAGGAAGTGGTGAATGCGTGAAGGCAAACACCTCAGCCACCGACGCACACAGATGAACACAGATAAAACGTCGATCCGGCCAGGCCGGAGTGCAATCGTTCCCCCTTTTCAAGGGGAGGATTGAGGAGGGGGCACGAACAACCTTTCCTTATTTCTTTTGCCTTTTAGGGAAAAGAAACACTCCTCCTCTCCCACCCCAATTATTTTTCAAAAATTTTGCATTTTTCCGGGGTAAAAATCCATACGGGAGCCTTTTCCTATACGCGAGGTTTTTTGTGCTTTTTTACAGAATTTCGAAGGCTTTTGGGGAGGAAAGAAAGAAATGATCATTTCTGGTAGACCAAAAAAAGTGGAAATAAAGACCACCAGGACGGGACAACAAATGGGAAGAGTTTTGTTTCAAACAGAAAATGAATTTTTTGACGTTACCATTTGGCCCGAACTTTGGGAAAGGAACAAAATAAACTTTAAAAAAGGGGAGGAATTAATTATTCATGGAAACAAAGAGTTTTACGAGGACCGTGCCATTTTCATCGCGGAAGATGTGACAAGACCAGAAACTCAGAGGGGCGATCGGCAATGAGACAGGAAAACGTATTCCACAACCTTGTTAAAAACGAAAACACCATGACCGAGGCGTTTTGCAACCTTTTATCTCACAAAGTATTTCGTGATGCTTTTTTAAAAAAACTGGAGCTCGGCGATTTAATAGATTCAATTCAATTCGAGGATTTTGATACCCAGAGTCGCATTGGCGATCAGGGTCAACCTGATCTTTTAATCCGAAATAATCATTTAGCGGCATTCATAGAAATAAAAACTGGCAATTCGTGCCTTACCAGCAATCAACCTACTGGTTATTTAAATTTTCTTAGCAAGTCTGAAAGCACGAAAAAATACCTTATCTTTCTAATCCCGAAGGGTTACATATATTTTAAAAGTTGGGAAGAACTAGTTGAAGCATGGGGAAAAGTAAACTCGTCAACCATTATCAATGAAACAATACGCTGGGAGGACGTCATTGAAATAATTCGTTCCCTGGAATTGGACAAACTGAATCCAATATTCAGTGATTTCCTCGCAATATTGAAATCCTGGTATTTGATCGAACCAGTTTCTTTCAGCAATCAGGAGGTAGAAACAATGTATTCCGAAAAAATACCGGAAATCTTAGAAAAATTGGAACAAACGATTAATGAAACCATAGCCATGGCTAAAAAGGAGAACATAAATACCCAGGTAGGCAAAAACAGGGAAGAATATGGCGTTACGTTTCTAAATAAAAGTGGTGCAAAATTTTTATATTTCGGAGTTTGGTATTCCTATTGGAAGAAATACAAAAAACCTCTTTATTATTTCGTCGGAGAGAATTGGGCTTCTGTAAAAAGCTTTAAGAATATATTTCCTAATGCAGATTTATTAAAAAAAATGGAAGGATATACAAGTATTCTGCCTGGCTACTTCCAAGGATTGGAAAAAAACGAATTCTCGTCTCTTGAGAATTCAACTGAAATTGCGGAAAAAGTTATCAAATTGGCTAAGGATTTAATGGATGAAAAATAGCCCCTATTTCTTCTTCGCGATCACAAGATAACGGGTGGACCAGCAGGTTTCGTCGGAGGGGTCGAGGGGATGGAGCGTCGCGGCGTCGTACACGTCGACGGGACCGCGGAACGCCTGTTCGAACCAGCCACGCACGCGCGTCACCGACGGCAGGCACCGCAGGTGGCGTCCTTCATCGGTGATCTGCAACGTGCCGTGCAGACGGCTCACGTTCAGTATCGCGCTCCTTTGGAAGATGTGCCCTTCCTGCTCGATCAATTCCGGCTGGCGGAGCGAGATGACATTGCCGCAGTTCGAGCGGATGACATGCGGATAGACGCGGATGTGATCCGGGGTGATGAAGTCGCCGACAAAGTACCCGCCGGGCCGGGTGATGTGCGCGGCCACGCGAATGGCCTGTTCCATCTCTTTCGGCCGCAGGTACTGGAACACGTTGAGCCCGTTGTAGGTGACGTCCCACGCGTTTTCTTCGTCGAGTTTCAGGATATCCCCTTCCCACGCGTTGATGCGTTCTTTCGCCACCTTCACCATCGCCGGCGACTTGTCGACGCCGTGCATGCGGTCTTTCGGCACGCGGCCGCGCCGCACCAGGTGGTTTTCCACCATGCCCGTGCCGCAGCCCAATGACAGAAACCGCCCGCCCTTGTTGAGCAGGCGGTATTTGCGGAAGGCGAACTCCAGGTAGCTTTCCATGAAGCTGTCCAGGCACGGTTCGCCGACCACCGCGTCGTACAACTCCGCGTAGGTGTCGAAGGGATCGCCGTTGTCGGCTTCCTCGCGCAGTTTCTCCTGGAGCTCCGCCACGGCCTGCACTTCCTGCCGCAGCCTCTGCCAGTAACCGAGATCGGTCATGCACCCGGTGCCGGTATCCACGTGCAGGAACAGGTCGTGCTCGAACGCGTCCCAGTGCTTCGCGTCGAACAGGTCCTCGGTGACGCGCTGGTCGCGCGTGTCCAAAAGCGGCGGCAGGGATTGCGTGTCCGACGCGGCGCGCATCCGGTCAAGGCGGTGCTTCAATTCCACCTGGTGGCGGAAGTGCGTCATGAAATCCGGCATGGGCCCGGCGATGCGCGCGTTGATGGCGGACTCCGGCAACGCGAAGAACACACCGTTGTTGGTGAGGTGAACCTGGTCGGCGTCGAGATCGAACACGCGTGCGTTGGCGGTGATGCCTCCGCGCCGCCCGACGCATCCGTACAGATGAAACGTGAGGAACTGGATGCCGGAGGTGTTGCCCATCTGGTGCACCCATTCGTGGCCGACGTGCATCACGTCGCCGGGCTTGAGGCGCGTGCGCGACTGCGTGTGCAGTTCGCCGTTGATCAGCCAGAACGAGGCGTGCTCCGCCGGACCGAACACCTTCACAGCGCCCCACTGCGCGTAACCGTGGTCGTGCAGCGCGGAGACGTCGCCGGGGTTCCAGGACATCACCATCATCTCGTAATGCCCGCCGTCGTGCACCAGCTTGCGGCCGTAGCTGTCCTTCACCGGGTGATCGAAAAAGGCCCAGGGCATCAGGTCCTGCTGGGTGATGTCCGCTTCGCGCAGAATCTGGGCGGCGCGCTGGGGGCTCCAGTGCGTTTCCTTTTCGACGGCTTCAATCAGGGATTTTAAGGATTCAGGAAAGGGCGGGGATTTCGCGTCCATCGGCGCGTCCTTATGTAATAGGATCTTTCAGGGTTCGCAGAAGTTCTTTCAGCGCTTCCGCGTCGCAGGCACCAAACAGTTTTTCCACCTGACGGGTCAGCTCTTCTTCAGTAGAAAACTTCAATTCGATTTTTACAAGATCCTGCTCGAAATTTTCCGGCAGTTTCAGCTTCGTCTTCGGGTCCAGCTGCAGCCGCTCGGCGGCCCGGCGCACCCGGCTTTGCAGTTCCGACAGGTGCGGATACCGCCGGGCATGCAGCCAGGAAAAAATCGCGTCGTACTTTTCATTCGTGGAAAGCGAGGCGTCCTCCAGCGTTTTCAGGATTGCCGCGTGCTCCAGCACCTCAGCGGGGGCAATGCCGTCGCGCGTGGCGGTCTCGTCGACCGTCTCCAAAACGGCACGCCATTTGTTGTGGCCGGGCCGCAGTTGGGCAAACAGGCGTTCCGCGGCGGCGCGGTCGGCCTCGTCCCACTTCGTCACCAACGAAAAGACGCGCAGGGGGATGTTGAGTTCGTGCAAAAGGCGCTGGAACGATTCGGCAAACACCCGCACGCCCAGCAGGTCGGCGGCGCGCTTTCTTGTTTTCGGTTCACCCAGGACGGGCAGGACCCCGGCCACCAGCTCCGCCTCGCCAACGCCCGCGGAGTGCAGGCGGTGCAGGATGCGGCCTTTTTCGATGTCGGTGTAACGGCGGTGGGCGCGGTTCTCCTGCAGGTTCCACATCAGGCGGTCGGCGCCGGGCATGGGTTCCATCAGATGAGCGGGCACCGTGTCCAGTCCCAGCACCTCCGCCGCTTCGAGGCGGCGGTGGCCGCACACCACGCAAAACCCGTCTCCATGGGGAACCAGCACCAGCGGGTGGGTGATGCCGAGGGCGCGGATCGATTCCACCAGCTCGCCGGGAACCGGGTCCATGCCGAAGGCGGTGAGCGCGTCCCGCCGGATCGCCTCCCGCGGCACCCGGTCGCTTTGCATGGTTTGTGGTTCGGTCATGACAGGCTGTCCCCTCCCGCGTTCCTTCATGCGTTCCTTTCAAGGATATAGTAAACTAATGAGAGATGCCACCTTCCCTCCATTTGCTCGGGGCGCCATGAACAGTCGCCGTCAATTCATACCGGGTCGCCGCGGACCGTTCTGGTTGTGCGTGGCGTTGCTGTGGCTCCTTGCCGCCTGCACGCCGCCCGCGCCGGAAGGCATGGTTCTGATCCCCGACGGGTACTTCAGCATGGGCACGGATGAAGTTGACGAGAAAGGCCACGCACTGTCGCTGGGACTCAACAAACCGTGGTTCGCAGACGAGTCGCCGCAACAGCGCCTGCACCTGCCCGCGTTTTACATCGACAAGTACGAGGTCACCAACCTCCAGTACTACATCTTCACGCAGGCCACCGACCACCGCACGCCCTCCGGCTGGGACGGACCCAAGTATGCCGAAGGCCGGGACCATTATCCGGTGACGCAGGTGAATTTTTACGATGCCGCCGCTTACGCCAAGTGGGCGGGCAAGCGCCTGCCGACGGAGATGGAATGGGAAAAGGCCGCGCGCGGACCGAACGTCATCGATTACCCCTGGGGCAACCAGTTCGATTTCTCCAAGGCCAATGTCAGCAAGTCCCCGCGGAGGAAACGCGGACACGGGCTGGAACCCATCGGCCAGCACCCGGAAGGGGCGAGCCCCTACGGGGTGGAGGACATGATCGGCAACGTATGGGAATGGATCTGGGATTACTACCTGCCCTATTCCGGCAACACCGCCACCAACCTGAAATTTCCGAAGGACGTGGTGGTGGTGCGCGGATTGTCCTACATGGGCGTCGGGCATTTTCCCGAGAAGGAATACAAAAAGGTGGTGGCGCTCAAGTCACGCGTGTCCTACCGCGAAAACCTGCATCCCATCCTGCGCAAACCGGACGTCGGCTTCCGCTGCGTGAAGGAAGTGCCCTCCACGTTTGAAATGCTGTTTGGTGACTGGTCCGGCGAACCCGTTTCCGCCGACACGAAAAACAAACCGTGATTTCCTTCGCGGTCATTTCCCGGTGATGCGGTACACCACGCCGAGGTAGTCGTCGGAGACCAGCAGTTCGCCCCTGGGTGAAACGATCGAGTCCACCGGCCGCCCGGCCTTGGAGCCGTCCTTCTGCAACCAGCCTTCGATGAACACCTCGTCCGACTGGATGTTGCCCTCGGCGTCCAGCTGCAGTCGCCGCACCTGGTACCCGGCGGGCACCGACCGGTTCCACGATCCGTGAAACGAGACGAACAGGCTGTTGTTGTAACGCACAGGCAAGGCGCCTTCCTTGTAAAACTCGAGGCCCAGAGGGGCCATGTGGGCAGTGAAGGTGTGCGCCGGCGGTTCGGTCAACTTGCAGTCGTACTGGTCGCCGAAATCCGGGTCGGACACGCGGTCCTCATAGCAGTACGGCCAGCCGTAGTGTTTCCCCAGGCGGATGATATTGAGTTCCTCCCGCGGGTGGTCGTCGCCCAGCCAGTCACGGCCGTTGTTGACGCCCCACAACTCGCCACTGTAAGGAGAGAACTCGATACCGACGGAATTCCTCAGGCCGCGCGCGAACACTTCTTCGTTTTTGCCATCCACGTCGAAACGGATGATGGCCGAACGCCACGGGTGCTCCTCGATGCACACGTTGCAGGACGAGCCGACCGACAAGTAGAGTTTGCCGTCCTGGAACTTGATGGTGCGGGTGGAGTGGCCGCCGGTGGGGATGCCGGTGACGATCACTTCCGGCTTGCCGAAAGTGAAGGGTTTGGCGGTGCGCTTCAACCGCACAACCCGGTGTTGTTCCGCAATATAGAGGTAGTATCCCGAATCCAACTGCAGAAAGGCCAGGCCGTGGGGTCCGTTCCCGCCCTTCATGATCGACACCGCCCGGTCCGCCTTGCCGTCCCCATCCGCATCCGGCAGGGCCACCACCTTGCCCGCCTTGGTCTGCGACAGAAACAGCACTCCCTGGTCATCGTAGGCCATGTGGCGCGCCTTCGGGGCCTCGGCAAAGATGGTGATTTGCAGGTCCTTCGGGTATTTCAGTTGATTTTCAAGGAGATTGCCGTAGTCCCGGTCCTTGGCCCAGCCACACCCCTCGAGCAAAAGCCAGAGCAGGCCCAGGCAGACAATCCCGAAAGTTTTGGATCGCGTAACGGGTTTTGGCATAAGCAGTTAGCCCCTTCTGAAAAAGAGTTGGACCATGTCCGCACCTTGTTCCCCTCCAGCGTATCATATATAGTATGGACTTCACCGATTACATCGACACACCACGCAAAATATTGCAAACCCATTGATTACGGGAGCTTATGAAGTTTGAAGACGCTTTAAAAGAGCACGTTCTGGTTCTCGATGGTGCCATGGGCACCATGGTGCAGAACCTGGACGTCACCGACGAGACCTTTGGCGGGTCGCTGTTCCGCATGCTGACCGACCTGTTGACCTTTTCCCGGCCGGAGTGGCTGGAAGACATACACTTCAAATACCTCGATGCAGGCGCGAACCTGATCGAGACCAACACCTTCGGCGCGTCGCCCCTGCGGCTCAAGGAATTCGACTGGGCGAAAATCAAGCAGGATGTCATGCAGGCGACCCCCGCCGGGCTGGATCTGAAGCAAGGCGACCTGGAAGCCATCGCCTACCACCTGAACGTGGAAGGTTGCAGGATCGCCCGGAAGGCCATCGAGCGCTACAAGGCCTCCGAGGGCTACGACGGGCGGCCGCTGTTCGTGGCCGGGTCCATCGGCCCGTCCAATTACGTCGTCTCCAGCACCGACGCCAACCTGGCCAAGGCCACCTTCGACATGATCGTGGACAACAACCGCATCCAGGTGGAAGGCATGGTCGACGGCGGCGCGGACGTCATCCTGTTCGAGACCCAGCAGGACATCCTGGAGACCAAGGCGTCGGTCATCGGCGCCCAACGCGCCTTCCAGAACAAGGGCAAGACCCTGCCCATCATCGCCCAGGTCACGGTGGACGGGTTTTCCAAGATGCAGATCTTCAACACCGACATCCACGCGGCCTACACCGCGCTGGCGGGCATGGGCGTCACCGTGTTCGGCATGAACTGCAACGTCGGCCCGGAAGACCTGGTGGACACGGTCAAACGCATCACGCATCAGAGCGCCCTGCCGGTGTCCGTCGTGCCCAACGCCGGCCAGCCGTTCTCCGAGGACGGCGTCACCGTGTACAAGCTGGAACCGGAGGCCATGGCCGAGATCATGAAGCCCTTTGTCTATGAATATGGGGTCAACATCGTGGGCGGTTGTTGCGGCACCAACCCGGAACACATCCGCGCCCTGCGCAAAATGGTGGACAACGCCAAACCGGTTGAACGCGAGATCGACCGCCGGACCTACATCTCCGGCCCGCAGGAAGCAGTGCTCCTGGACGGCACCGAAAGCCTGGTGCGCTTCGGCGAACGCCTCAACGCGCGCGGCAGCAAAAAGGTGCGCGAAGCCGTTGAGAACGGCGAAGGCGTGCGCATGGAGGAGCTGGAAGACGTGGTGCGCGAGCAGCTGGACGACCTCGGCATCGACATCATCGACGTGTGCATGGATTCCAACATCGTCGAGACCGAAACCGTTCTGCCCGAGGTCATTCACAAGCTGACCACCGACTTCAAGGGAGCGATGGTGATCGACTCGTTCTCCGTCGAGGCGCTGGAAGCGGGACTGAAAACCTATCCCGGACGCCCCATCATCAATTCCATTTCGCTGGAGGAGTATGCGCCGGGGGTTTCCAAACTGGACGCGGTGCTGAAAGTGACGGCGGAACATCACCCGATCTACATCGCGCTGGTCAACGGCGAGTCGGGACCGGCCATCACCGCCGACGAGAAGTACGACCTGGCGGCAGAGATCGTCAAGCAGTGCGGCGAGAAGTACGGCGTCACGCCGGACCAGATCCTGATCGACATCAACGCCTATCCCATCGGCAGTGAGTCGCAGGAAGGCATGAACTTTTCGCTGGAAGCGCTGGAGAGCCTGCCGCGCATCAAAGCCATCCATCCGGACCTGCGCACCTCCATCGGTGTCGGCAACCTGACGGCGGGCCTGGCGAAGAAACCGTACATGCGCAAGGTGCTGACCAGCGTGTTCCTCGACGAGGGACGGAAACGCGGACTCGACTGTGCCATCCTCAATCCCAACCACTACGTGCCGGTGGAAAGCCTGCCGCCGGAAGATGCGGAACTGGGGCGCAAGGTGGTGCTGGAGCGCGACATGGAGGCATTCGAGAAACTCGAGGAGATCGCCGAGCAGAAAAAATCAGGCACGGTCAAAAAGAAATCCAACTACGCCGACCTGTCGCTGGAAGACAGCATCTGCCAGAAAATCTTCGACGGCTACAAAGACAAGGAAAAAGGCAACGTCGAGGTGCAGGGATTCAAGTACGAGTACACCGACCGCATCGTGCTCGAAGCGGTCCAGACCATCGACAAGCACGAACCGCTGGTGTTCATCAGCGATTACCTGATGAAAACCATGCGCGAACTCGGGGACGGGTTCGGGCGGGGCGAGATCAGCCTGCCTCACCTGCTCAAAAGCGCCGACGTCATGCGCAGTGTCATGGGCTTCCTCGAAGCGTGGATGCGGCACACCAGCGGCGTCGAGCCGGGGGACGCCATCAACTACAAGGGCACTGTGGTCATCGGCACCGTTTATCAGGACGTGCACAGCATCGGCAAGGACCTCGCCAAGACCCTGCTCGAGAACTACGGCTACCGCGCCATCGATCTCGGCGTGCAGGTCCCGCTGGAGAACTTCGTCGAGACGGCACGCAAGGAGAAAGCCGACGCCATCGGCATGAGTGCGCTGTTGGTTCAGACGTCGAACCACATGATCACCGTTGCCAAAATGCTGAAGGAGCAGAATTACGAGATCCCCATCCTCATCGGCGGCGCGCCGGTCAACCACCGGCACGCGGGTTACGTGGCCATGCACGGGCAGGAGGAGCTGGAGGACATCCTGTCCACGGTGTTCTACTGCGAAAGCGGCATGGACGGCGTCAACACCATGAACAAGCTGGTGGAGAAGGAAAAAGACCTGCTTCAAACCTTCATGCAGGAAAACCGGGAGAAACTCATCCGCCAGTACAAGAAGGCCAAGGGCATGGAGGAAGACCGGGCGAACCTGCTGAAGTCGCTCGACCGCAGGAAGGTCGATTTCAAAAAATACCAGCCGGTGAAAGACGGCTACGGCATCCAGAAAGTCGAGTTCAAGCTCAAGAAGCTGGCGGACGTCATCGATTCCAAGAGCCTGTTCTCGCTCAACTGGAAATACGGCAAGCAGTCGTCGTGGTCGAAGAAGGGCGTGACGATTGAAAACCTCAAGCGGCTGCAGCAGGAATGGATCGACAAGGCCGACGCCAACCAGTGGATCATCCCGCGCGCGCGGTTTGCCCTGCTCCCCGCACAGAGCGAGGGAGACGAACTGATCATCTACGATCCGGAGAACCAGGAGCGCGAGCTGGGACGCATCACCTGGACCGTCAACATCGGCAAGGCCAGAAACGGCAAGCGCGACAAATTTTCTGTCGCCCAGTACTTTCATTCCAGGGATTCCGGTGTTATGGACGTAGTGGGCCTGCAGATCACCACCGCCGGATCGACGCTGGAGAAGGCGATCAACACCTTCAAGGCTGAAAACGACTCCGAGTCGGCGTTGTATTTGCAGGGGTTGGGCGACCGCATCGCCGAGGACTTCGCCGAATACGTGCACGGCCTGTTGCGCCAGCGCACCGGCACCAGGGACAAGGGGGGCGAGCGCTACAGCCCCGGCTACCCGGCGCTGGAGGATTTGATCAACAACAAGCGCATTTACGAGATTCTCGGATGCGAGGACCTGGGTATCAAGCTGACCGATGCCAACGAGTTCGATCCGCCCAGCACAACAGCCGCAGTGGTGTGTTTCCACCCCGATGCGGGTTATTTTTAACCCACCCCGAAGGGCTCCGCAGGACGGTGTCCGGGACGGCGGGACCATAAAAAATAGTCATTTTTGGCATTTTTTATCGGAAGCAAAATGGATCGCGCCCAAATCGCCACATTTACGGAAAAATCTTATAATTGCCCGTAATAAAAGAAGTTGGCGGAACATGCGCGGGGAAAATAATCCTTGTATTATGGCGTTGGTTTGCTAAAATGCTTAATAGAATTACCAGCAGAACCTCACAACTCCTTTTGGATCGTAGGTTTCTGGGTGATTTCACCGCAGACCCGTTTTTCATTCTCTTTTGGAAAGAACCAATATGTTTAAGCGATTCACAGAAAGAGCCAGACGAGTCATCATCTTAGCGCGCGAAGAAGCTGAGTTGTACCGACATGAATATTTGGGTACGGAGCACATTCTTCAGGGCGTGATCAAGGACGGAGGCGGCATTGCTGTGGCGCTTCTTCAGAAATCCGGCGTCGATCTCAGCCAGATCAAGCAGGAGTTGGAGAAGAACCTTCCTCGCAGTTCCAATTCCCTTGTCATCGGCGACATCCCGTTCACATCGCGGGCCAAGAAGGTTCTGGAGTTCGCCGTCGAGGAAGCCCGTTCCCTGAACCACAATTACATTGGTACCGAGCACCTGTTGCTGGGTTTGTTGAAAGAAAAAGAAGGCGTGGCCTGCCGCGTGCTGAACAGTTTCGGCATGTACTTCGACGACGTGAAGGAAAAACTGGTGGAGATGTTCAAGGAACCCGCCGAATCCTCGCGCGAAGCCGGCAAGACGCCGACACTGGATGAATTCAGCCGCGATCTCACGCAGATGGCGCTGGCTGGCAAGCTGGATCCCATCATCGGCCGCTCCAAGGAAATCGAGCGGGTGATCCAGATTCTCAGCCGCCGCACCAAGAACAATCCCGTGCTCATCGGCGAGCCGGGCGTCGGCAAGACGGCCATCGTCGAAGGGCTGGCGCAGTTGATCGTGGAACGCGAAGTTCCCGATTCGTTGTTCGACAAGCGCGTGGTGTCTCTCGACCTGGGTTCCCTGATCGCCGGCACCAAGTACCGCGGTCAGTTCGAAGCCCGGCTGAAGGGCATCATGAAAGAGATCACGCAGAACGACAACATCATCCTGTTCATCGACGAGTTGCACACCCTGGTGGGCGCCGGTGCCGCGGAAGGTTCCGTGGACGCGTCCAACATGCTGAAACCGGCGCTGTCGCGCGGTGAGATTCAGTGCGTGGGTGCCACCACTCTCGAGGAATACCGCAAATACATTGAAAAGAACGGTGCTCTGGAACGCCGCTTCCAGCCGATCATCGTCAACCCGCCGTCGGTGGAGGAAACCATCGAGATCATCCGCGGCCTCAAGGTGCCTTACGAAGTGCACCACAAGGCCAAGATCACCGACGACGCCATCATCACCGCCGTGCGGTTCTCGGACCGGTACATCAACGACCGGTTCCTGCCCGACAAG
This sequence comes from Nitrospina sp. 32_T5, assembly GCF_052156635.1. Taxonomy (NCBI): domain Bacteria; kingdom Pseudomonadati; phylum Nitrospinota; class Nitrospinia; order Nitrospinales; family Nitrospinaceae; genus Nitrospina; species Nitrospina sp. 32_T5. The sequence goes on from NZ_JBQKUO010000003.1 coordinate 313,974, forward strand.
GCCATCGACGTGATCGACGAGGCGGGTTCGCGCGTGCGCCTGCGCAAGGCCACGCAGTCTCCGGAAATGCGCCAGATCCAGCGCGAGATCGATACCCTGGTGCGCGAAAAGAAAGTGCGCATCGAAAACCAGGAGTTCGAGAAAGCCGTGGACCTGCGCGACAAGGAAGAAGAACTGCGCACCAAGCTGGAACAGGCCCGCAACAGCTGGGAGCAGGAAAACCAGCTGCAGGAGCCGAGCATCACCGAGGAAGACATCGCCGCGGTGGTTTCCAGCATGACCGGCATTCCGCTCAACCGCATCGAGGAAAAGGAGTCCACCCGCCTGCTCAACATGGCGGAGGAACTGGGCAACAAGATCGTCGGCCAGAAGGAAGCCGTCGAGGCCATCACCAAGGCCATCCGCCGCTCGCGGTCCGGCCTCAAGGACATGCGCCGCCCGATCGGCACCTTCCTGTTCCTCGGTCCGACGGGTGTCGGCAAAACGGAGCTGGCGGGCGCATTGGCCGAGTTCCTGTTCGGTCAGCGCGACGCGCTCATCCGCCTCGACATGTCCGAGTACATGGAGAAGTTCAACGTCTCCCGCCTCACCGGAGCGCCTCCCGGCTACGTGGGATACGAAGAAGGCGGCCAGCTGACCGAGAAGGTCCGCCGGAAGCCCTACTCCGTGGTGCTGTTCGACGAAATCGAAAAGGCCAACCCGGATGTCTTCCACCTGCTGTTGCAGATCATGGACGACGGCCGGCTGACCGACAGCTATGGACGCAACGTCGATTTCAAGAACACCGTGATCATCCTCACCTCCAACATCAGTTCCAAGATGCTGGACAAGGGATCCCTCGGGTTCCACAAGGATGACGTGGACATGAGTTTCGACAAAATGGAGAAGGACCTGAAACAGGACCTGCGCAAAACGTTCAACCCGGAATTCATCAACCGCCTGAACGACGTCATCGTGTTCCGGCCGTTGACCCTGGAGGACGTCACGCAGATCCTCGACATCCAGATCGGTCAGTTGAACGAACAGTTGATCCAGCAGGGACTCACCATCGACATGACCGAGGACGCCAAGAAATGGCTGGCCGAAAAAGGCTACGACCGCAACTTCGGCGCCCGGCCGTTGAAGCGCGCCATCCAGAAATACCTGGAAGACGTGCTGTCCGACGAAATGCTGAAAGGCCGCTTCAAATCGGGCGGCGTGGTGGAAATCACTCTCGGAGACGACGAACTCGTCTTCACCGAAAAAACCGGGGCGCTCAACACCGTCTAACGGTGTTGGGTGCCGTTACCCGGCACCCGGATTTCCCAACCCTTGTTTTTGATAGACAAAGTATTAAGCTTTATGGTTATTTATGCCGTAAAGCTTAATACTTTTTTTTGCCCGAAAAACCCACTCCCTGCAAGACATTGGACGGATGCCGAATTGAACACACCCGGTCAGGTCCACCGGCACGGATTTGCCGGATTGCGCTCGTTTATCTCTGCCTGCTGCTGACCGCCCTTTTTGCCGCTCCCCTACACGCCCAGTTCGAGGACTCACCCACCGTAAGCGGCCTGGAAATCCGGGGCAACCAGCGCGTGGATTCCTCCACCATTCTTTACTACATCAAAACCGAAGTCGGCAAACCGCTGTCCCGGCCCCTCGTCGGACGCGACATCGAACAGATCTACAGCCTCGGCCAGTTCTCCGATATCCGCGTGGAAACCGAACCGATGGGGGACGGTGTGAAGGTCATCTACATTGTCGAGGAGATTCCCTCCATCGGCGACGTCACGTTCCGCGGCAACTCCAACATCAAAACCGAGGACCTGCGACCGCTCATCGCTCTCAAGCGCGGAGCCACCTTCCGCGACCATCTCATCCAGGACAGCATCACCAAACTCACTCAGCACTATAAGGAGAAAGCTTATTTCCTTGCCAAAATCGACATCCAGCACAAGGTGAACGAGTTCGGTCTCGTTAATGTGGTCATTCAAATCCAGGAAGGCGAGAAGGTGAAGATCGAGGAGATCCGTTTTCACGGCAACAAGGCGTTCGACGGCGACGACCTCGAAGACCATATGGAAACCAAATCCGAAACCTGGCTGTCGTGGTTCGATGAATCCGGAATTTATAAAAAAGACACCCTCCGTATCGACGTATTGCGGCTGGAATCCTTTTACCACGACAATGGCTATCTGAAGGTCCGCATCGAAGATCCCACCATCGAGATCAACCGGGAAGAAAAAGAAATCTACGTGGACATCCGCATCCAGGAGGGAGAGCAGTACCGGCTGGGAGGCATCTCCGTGGAAGGGGACGAAACGTACACCCGCGAGGAGTTGCTTAAAGTCGTGGAGTCCAAAAAGGGCGAAATCTACAACGCCACGAAAATGAGGGAGGACGCGCTGCGCGTTTCGGAGCTGTATTCGGAGAAAGGCTACGCCTACGCCGACGCCCTGCCCCGAACCAGGCTGGACGACGAAAACAAAACCGTCGATGTCGAAATCGGAGTCACGCCTGGCCGCAAGGTCTATGTGGGCAAAGTGGATATTTACGGCAACACACGCACGCAAGACAACGTCATCCGCCGGGAATTTCGCCTGAAAGAGGGCGAGCTGTTCAACAGCAAGAAACTCAAACGCAGCAAGCAGCGCATCAACAACCTCGGCTTTTTTGAAAACGTGAAGATCGACACCCACCGTGGCGACAGCCCGGAACTGGTGGACCTCACCACCACCGTCACCGAACGCCCCACGGGAGCCGTGACCTTCGGCGCCGGGTTCAGTTCGGTTGAAAAGGTCGTGTTCAACGCCTCCATCTCGCAGAACAACCTGTTCGGCACCGGTCGCAGTCTGAACCTGTCGACCGATCTTTCGGCACGCCGCACCAATTTCAATTTCAATTTCACCGATCCGCGGGTGTTCGACAGCGACATCTCTTTCGGGGTCGACCTGTTCAACCGCAGGTCCAATTTCTTCAGTTTCGATTCCCGTTCCACGGGTGGCGGCCTCCGCCTGGGTAAAAACCTTTCGGAAACGGACTGGCTGGGCATTGGCTACCGTTTTGAGAAAGTGAAGGTTTCGGACGTGGAACCCGCAAACCAGACGGTGTTCCTGAGAAACGGAACACGCACCACCAGCCGCATCGGTCCCACCTTCATCCGCGACACCCGGGACGACTTTTTAAACCCTACACAGGGCACGAGGCATGTGGTACGATTTGAGTTCGCCGGCAGCTTTCTGGGCGGCGCGGACTTCTACAAGACCAGCTACGAAGGAACCTACTACACCCCGCTGATCGGCGAACTGGTGTTAGCCCTGCACGGGGAAGTCCAGTTTGCCGAGGATTACGGCGGTGAGGGCTTGCCGATTTTCGAACATTATTTCATGGGTGGGTCCAATTCCCTGCGCGGGTTCACCATCCGGCAGGTCGGTCCCAAGGACCGCAACGGCGATCCGCTGGGGGGCGATCAGTCCCTGCTGATCAACGTCGAGTTGCAGTACCCGATCACCCGGGAATTTCGAATCTTCGGTTTTTACGACAGGGGCAACGTGTACGGAACCGGTTTCGATGTCTCGACCACATCGCGAACCATGGACCCGTTCGACATGCGGCAAAGTGTCGGTGGCGGCGTTCGGTTTCTCAGTCCCTTCGGTCCCATATCCCTGGCTTACGGCATAAAACTCGATGCCGTGCCGGGCGACAGCAACGCCGAATTCCACTTCTCCGCGGGAAATGCTTTTTAACGTTAACGACGTTTCACAAGAGAGGTTTTCATGAACAGGTCTGGAGACAGATTGGCAATCGTATGGAAATGTGTCCTGGTGCTGGGACTCGCCTGGGCTTCACTCCCCCTGTCCGGCACTCAAGCCCTTGCGGCGGACGTCAAAATCGGTTTCATCAACATGCAGGAAGCCGTTTCCGGAACCAAGGAATTCAAAAACGCGCTCAACAAATTCAAGGCCGACTTTGAGGAAGAAAAAAAGCGCATCGCGCTCAAGGAAAAACGGGTGCAGAAACTGCTTGAAGAAATCAACAAGCAGAGCTTTGTCCTCGATCCCAACCTGAAAAAGAAAAAAGAAGAACGCTTCATCCAGGAGAAAAAAGATCTTGAGCGATACGTTCAGGACAGGAATGACGAGTTCGCCCGCAAGGAACAGGAAATCACCAACCGTATCCTGAAAAAAATGCTGGACGTCATCAAAAAGATCGGGAAACAGAAGAAACTGACCATGATCCTGGAACAGAAAACGGTGTTTTACAGCGATGACTCGGCGGACCTGACCCAACTCGCCACCGAAACCTACAACCGCATGAATAAATAAGGTGCGAGGGCGCGCGGACGTCTGTCGCGGCCCCGGCCCACCCGCTTCAAACTGAGGAAACCATGCTCGACATCAATGACATCAAAAAAATCATTCCCCACCGCTACCCCTTTCTGCTGGTGGACAAGGTGATTGAATGCGATGACGACAGCCATATTGTCGGCATCAAGAACGTCACGCACAACGAACCGTTTTTCCCCGGCCATTTCCCGGAGTTCCCGGTGATGCCCGGTGTGCTGATCGTCGAAGCCATGGCGCAGGTCGCGTGTATCCTGGCGCTTCGCGTCCTGAACAAGGAAGGGCACGCATCCGTTTTTTTCACGGGGATCGACGGTGTCAAGTTCCGCAAACCCGTGGTTCCCGGCGATACCCTGCGCATGGAACTGACCAAGATCAAGCAGCGCGGCGAATTATTCCGCTTCCAGGGCAGGGCCATGGTGGGGGACACCCTCGCCTGTGAGGGACAGTTGCAGGCGGTTCTGGGAAAAGATTGAAAACGTTTTTCATCCGGGTTTAAAATTTATCGGTACCTTGTCTTGTTCCCGGTCAGCCTGACCCCAACCCGCCGGCCGGTCGACCTCGTTCATAATCCTTCTTTATGGAACCGCTACTGTGAGCATCGCGAATACCGCCATCATCGACCCCAAAGCCCAACTCGGCCCCGGCGTTTCGATCGGACACTACAGCATCATCGGGCCCAACGTGGTCATCGGCGAGGGCACCGAGATCGGTCCGCATGTGCTGATCGAGCCCGGCAGCACCATCGGTAAGCACAGCCGCATTTTTCAGGGAGCGCAGATCGGCGGGGAACCGCAGATCACCGGTTTCAAGCGCGACATGGTGTCGTTCGCCCGCATCGGCGACCACACCACCATTCGCGAATACGTCACCGTTCACCGGTCCGGGCACGAAAACGGCACCACCAGCGTCGGCAACAATTGCATGTTGATGGGCTACTCCCATCTGGCGCACGACTGCCAGGTCGGCAACAACGTGGTTGTAGTCAACTACGCGGGGTTGGCGGGGCATATCGTGGTGGAAGACTTCGCCTTCATTTCCGGGCAGGTTGGGATCCACCAGCACGTGCGTGTCGGCACCGGCTCCATGGTGGGCGGCATGTCCGGTGTCAATCAGGACGTCCTGCCCTACACCACGGTGGCGGGCAATCCCGCGGGGCTCGTCGGCCTGAACGCGGTGGGCCTGCGCCGCCGGGAGGTGAAACCGGAAGTGCGTACCGCCATCAAAACCGCCATCAAGTTGATCCGCAGTCCGGAGTGGAACACGACACAGGTTATTGAAAAGATTGAGGCGGAAATTGAAATGCACCCCGAAATCCGATATCTTATTGATTTTATGAAGAACTCCAAACGAGGATTTATCGATTGATGGAAGCACTGCGAGCCGGCGTAGTCGGCATTGGAAAAATGGGACAGTACCATGTCGGTGTGCTGTCTGAAATGCGCGATATCAAACTGACGCATATCGCCGACGTCAACGAGGACCGGTGCCGGGAGATCAGCAACCGTTACGGCCTGACTGCCGTCTCCGATTACAAGGAAATGTTCGGCCAGGTGGACGCCGTCGTGGTGGCTGTGCCCACCGCCCTGCATTATCCCGTCACCAAGGACTTCCTGCAGGCGGGCATTCACGTCCTTCTGGAAAAACCCTGCGCCACCAACCTCGAACAGGCCCGCGAGTTGTTTGACATCGCAGAGAAAAACAAACTCATCCTGCACATCGGCCACGTCGAGCGCTTCAACGGCGCCGTGCAGGAACTGCACAAACTGGTGCACGAACCCATCTTTGTGGAATGCAAACGCATGGGCCCGTTCAACCAGCGTATCAAGGACGACGGCGTGGTGCTGGACATCATGATCCATGATATCGACATCCTCCTCAACCTCATGCAATCCAAAGTGGTCGACATCAACGTCATGGGCACTTCCGTGTTCACCAACCGGGATGACCTGGTGAACGTGCAGATGGAATTTGAAAACGGGTGCATGGCCAACATCATCGCCAGCCGCGCCTCGCAGAACAAGATCCGCACCCTTTCCGTGACACAAAAAGAGTCTTACATCCTGCTCGATTACACCGACCAGGAAATCTACGTGCATCGCCAGACTTCTTCCGAGCACCAGTTGAGCAAGGACGCTCTGCGTTACAAGCAGGAATCGTTGATCGAGCGCATTTTCGTGCACAAGGACAACCCACTCAAGCTGGAGCTCCAGCATTTCCTGGACTGTGTGCAGAACGGCACACCGCGTAACGTGGCCGTGGACAAGGAATTGTACTCGCTGGAAATTGCACTCGACATTGTGGGCGCGTTCAAAAAGCAGAGAAACGGGAAGTGAACGGTCCCGCCCGCAACGCTTCCCCCGCGGAATCAACCTTTCAAGAGTCGCGGTCCGGTGAAGGAAACCAGCCGTCATGAACCACGACAGGGAACAGCCCATCGGTTTGATCGCCGGGGCCGGAGACATCCCGGTGTACTTCGCCCGCAAGGCAAAGGAGCGCGGCATTCCACTGATCTCCGTGTCGTTCACCGAAGCCATCGGTGAAACCCTTCAGCCCTACGTCGAACAGAATTTCTGCATCAGTCCCGTCAAGGCTGGAAAGATTTTCAGCACCCTGGAAGCCACCCATGTCCGCGAGGTGCTCATTCTGGGCAAGGTGGAAAAGGAAATGATTTTCCGCCCGCAGATGTTTGACATGTTTTCCCTGAAGTTCATGATGTCGCTCACCACAAGTCAGGACAAGGACATCCTGACCCGCATCATTGAAGAAGTTGAAAAACGCGGCTACACAGTTCTCGATCAAATGGATTTCATGAAGGAACTCTACCCTCCCGCCGGAGTCCTGACCCGCGCCAAACCGTCAAAAAAATCCCTGGCTGACATTGAAGCGGGATTCGCCATCGCCAAGTACATGGCCGACCAGGAAATCGGTCAGACCCTTGTGATGAAAGACGGCACCGTCATCGCCGTCGAGGCGGTGGAAGGCACCGACCGCACCCTGGCCCGCGGGTGTGAATTGTCGCAGGGCGAATGCACCGCCATCAAGGTCAGCCGCACCGACCAGGACTACCGGTTCGACAGCCCCGGCATCGGACCCAAAACCGTCGAAACCCTGATCGCAGGCAACGCCGCCGCTCTGGCCATCGAAGCCGGCCGCGTCATGGTGATTGAACGCGAGAAGGTGGTCGACATGGCGGACGCAGCAGGACTCGCCATCGTCTCGGTACAACCCCCCGTGCCCCCTTCCCATTCCACACCCACTCCGGATGCGGCATGAACGGGCCGAACCAACGCATCCTGATCGTGGCCGGGGAAGCTTCGGGCGACCTGCATGGTGGCAACCTGGTTCGTGCCATGAGGGAACGCCATCCCGAAATCGAATTTGAAGGCGTCGGTGGCCACCACATGCAGAACGCCGGTGTGCACACCCTGTTCGACATCCAGCGCATGGGAGGCATGGGTCTTTTTGAATTTTTCAGCAACCTGTGGCACCACATCGCCGTCTTCCGCAAACTTTCACGCGAAATCGCCAAAGGACAGTACGCCGGCGCCATCCTCATCAACTACCCGTTCTTCAACCTGCGCCTCGCCCGCGTGTGCAAAAAATACCACTGTCCTGTTTACTATTACATCAGCCCGCAGGTCTGGGCTTCGCGCAAGGGGCGCATCCATACCATCGCCGAGACCGGGAAAAAGATGTACGTCATCCTTCCCTTCGAGAAGGACATCTACCGCGAAGTGGACGTGGATGTGGAATACCTCGGGCATCCGTTCGTGGACATCGCCAAACCGCATCTGTCGAAGGAAGACGCGTTCCGCGAATTCAAACTCGATCCCGGCAAAACCACCGTCGGCCTCATGCCCGGAAGCCGGATGAGCGAGATCAATTACCTGCTCGACGACATCCTCGGCGCGGCGCGCATTCTGAAAGACAAACTCGGCGACGTGCAATTCCTCCTGCCGGTGGCGGACTCCATCGACCCCGACCTCCTGCGGGAACGCCTCGGCAACAATCCGCTCGATATCCGTCTGGTCACCGGGCGTAATTACGAAGTGATGGCGGGAAGCGATTTCCTCATCATGGCATCGGGCTCCGCGACCCTGGAGGCGGGACTGCTCGAATGTCCCATGGTCATCATCTACAAAGTGCATCCCCTGACGTATTTCATCGCGCGATTTTTCACTGACATCCGCCTGTTCGGACTGATCAATATCGTTGCCGAAGAACAGGTGGCCACGGAACTTTTGAACGAACAGGTGACGCCGGAAGCCATCGCCGACGAAGCGCTCAAGGTGTTGAACGATCCCAAACGCGCCGCCGAGTTCCGCCAGCGTCTCAAAGACGTGCGGCGCTCACTGGGAGAGCCGGGCGTGGTAGACCGCATCGCGCAGAACATTCTCGACTCGTTGAAACTGCCCTCCGGCACGGCCGATGAAAAAGTTTCTCTTTAACCACATCCTGCCACCCCTCATTTTCTGCCTGGTGCACCTGTGGTTCAAAACCCTGCGCATCCAGGTTTTGAATCCGGAGATCGAGCAGGAGGTATTCCGGCAGGGCCGCCCGCACATTCTGACCTGCTGGCACCAGCACCTGGGCCTGTTCTTTTATCATTTCCGCGGCTGGAAGGAACTGACCATCCTCATCAGCCCCAGTACCGACGGCGACCTGGCGGCAAGCATGTGCAAATGGATGGGCTACCACGTGGTGCGCGGCTCGTCGTACAAGCAACCCACCACCAGCACCCGTACCCTGATCCGGGCTCTCAAAAATAGTTTTACCGTCGGCATCATGGCCGATGGATCGCGCGGCCCCCGGCACGTTGCGCAGATGGGCACCCTGTATCTGAGTCGGCTGACCGGTGCACCCTATTCCGCCTGTTCCTGGGATGCCCGCTGGAAAATCCAGTTCAAAAGCTGGGACCGGTTCATGCTGCCCCTGCCCTTCAGCCGGTGCCGCATCGCCTACAGCCCGTTCCGGGACCTCCCGCGTGAAGCAGACAACGCCCTTCTGGAAGTCCGCCGGAGTGAACTGGAAACCGAACTGAAGCGGCTGGCGCAGGAGGTGAGCTTCCGCTGACTGCCCCAATTTCCATCACCATTTTTGAGTTTGACGCATTAACAGGCAACCTTGTGGCGAATCACAGGACCCGCCACCGGATGCTTCCGGCTTCGACACCACAACCCTTTGTTCTGTAATGAGTAACAGACTTCAAGTTTTGCACCCAAAATTGGGAAATTGGCACGGAAATTGGATATTAAGGGAACCATCTATGGTCTGGGAGGACGGCGGTTTACCAAAATTTGCTAGCTCGGTCGGTAATTTTGGTTTAAGGTTCGAATCCATCGACCCATCCAAACCAGCTTGACCCCAACAGATCCGAACGATCCCCTGGTTTTGGCCTTCGGGCGAAAAACCGCGGAGCGTTCCTTTCGACGTGAGGATATGTTTATGAAAAAAGTGGAGGCAGTGATCAAGCCGTTCAAACTCGACGAGGTCAAGGAAAAGCTCAACGAGATCGGCATCAAAGGCATTACCGTCAGCGAGGTGAAAGGGTTCGGCCGGCAAAAGGGGCATACTGAGCTCTATCGCGGCGCGGAATACGTCGTGGATTTCCTTCCCAAGATCAAACTGGAAATCATCATTCCCGACAACCAGTTGGACGACGTTGTCGACGCCATCATGAAAAGCGCCCAGACGGGCCGGATCGGCGACGGTAAAATTTTCGTCACCGACCTGGTAGACACCATTCGAATTCGCACAGGGGAACGAGGCGAAGAAGCTATCTGACCCATTGCCGGTCCTCCCCGCAATGGCGCCGGGTTTCCACGAGCGTGCACCTGTTCTGAATTGTTTTATCCATACACAAGCTTGAGGAGAGCATAATGACCCCCAAAGAGGTAATCGATTTTGCAAAAAACAAAAACGCCGAGATGGTGGACCTGAAGTTCATGGACCTTCTTGGCACGTGGCAGCACTTCAGTGTTCCCATGAGCGAATTGGAAGAGCATTTGTTTGAAGACGGCCTGGGGTTCGACGGATCCAGCATACGCGGCTGGCAGGCCATCAACGCCAGTGACATGCTGGTCATGCCGGACAGCACCTCGGCGGTGATGGATCCCTTCATGCAGGTCCCGACGATCAGCATGATCTGCAACATCGTGGATCCCATCACCAAGGAAAAATACACCCGCGACCCGCGCAACATCGCCCAGAAAGCGGAAGCGTACCTGAAATCGACGGGCATCGGTGACACGGCTTATTTCGGACCGGAACCGGAATTCTTCCTGTTCGACGACGTGCGTTACGAAGTGGACATCAACCGCTCTGCCTATTACGTGGATTCACGGGAAGGCAACTGGAACACGGGACGCGACGAAGGCCCCAACCTGGGTTACAAACCGCGCCATAAGGAAGGCTACTTCCCCGTCGGGCCGAGCGACAGCCTGCAGGACATCCGCACCGAGATGCTCCTCCTCATGGAAAAAGTAGGCATCGCCATGGAATGCCATCACCATGAAGTGGCCTCCGGCGGCCAGTGCGAAATCGACATGCGTTTCTCTGACATGGTGAAATGCGCGGACAATCTGATGTGGTTCAAGTACATCGTGAAGAACGTCGCCCGCCGCCACAACAGGACGGCCACCTTCATGCCGAAACCCATTTACGGAGACAACGGTTCCGGAATGCACGTGCACCAGAGCATCTGGAAGGACGGCAAACCCCTGTTCGCGGGCAACAGCTACGCGGGCATGAGCGAGATGGGCATGCACTACATCGGCGGCGTGCTGAAACATGCACGCGCCCTTGCGGCATTCGTCGCGCCGACCAACAACTCCTACAAACGGCTGGTACCGGGCTTCGAAGCTCCGGTCAACCTGGCGTATTCCAGCCGGAACCGCAGTGCATCCATCCGCATCCCGATGTACTCGCCGAGCCCGAAGGCAAAACGGATCGAGTGCCGCTTCCCGGACCCGACCGCGAACGGTTACCTGGCGTTCTCGGCGTTGCTGATGGCCGGCCTCGACGGCATCGAAAACAAAATCGATCCGGGCGAGCCGCTGGACAAGGACATCTACGCCCTCGGGCCGGAAGACCTGGCGAACATCCCCAGCCTGCCGACGTCTCTCGAAGAAGCGTTGGAATGTCTGGAGGAAGATCATGAGTTCCTGCTCAAAGGCGACGTCTTCACGCAGGACATCATTGATCGGTGGATCTCCTACAAGCGGGAAAACGAAGTGGCTCCCATCCGCCTGCGCCCGCACCCGTACGAGTTCTACCTTTACTACGACGCGTAATCCGGACGGAAAAGAGGCAAAGTTTCCACCGTTGCAGGTTGCCATTGCAAAACCCCTCCGGAATTATCCGGAGGGGTTTTTATATATGGTAGAGTAATGCACATATTCTTTTTTTCCCAAATGCCGTCATGAATGTTGTCACTCATTTGAGCTCGCTTGTACTGGAAGGGGAAACCTGGTCGGACTCGTGGACCCAACCGCTTTCGGGAGTCGGTTTCGACGACCCCAAAAAAGCCTGGCACAATTTGATGATGCTCAAGGAGCAGGCCAATTTCCACGAGCTTTATCCCGCATTTTTCCCAAGCCTGCTCGAATGCCTGGAACAATGCTACGATCCGGATCTCGCGCTCAACAACTTCGAGAGGCTCTCCTCGAAGTTGCCGGACAAGGAACACTTGTATTCGTTCCTCACGCGCACGCCCGATTTTCTCAATGCGCTCATGATCCTTTTTTCCGGAAGCCAGGTCCTCACGGATTCGTTGCTGCGCCATCCGGAATTTTTCGACTGGCTGGTGGACCCGGAAACGCTGAATACTTCGCGCACCAAAGACCAGTTATACCGGGATTATTACACGATGATGGACCGGGCTGCGTCCGGCGTCACCACAACCTCCCTGCTCCGCAAATTTAAAAAGCGCGAATACATACGCATCGGCTTGAGGGACCTCATGGGTCGCGCCGACACGCTGGAGACTTTGGAAGACCTGTCGAACCTGGCCGACGTCTGCCTGCAGGTCGCTTATGAACATGCTCACCGGGAACTGGTAAACAAACACGGTGCGCCCATGTTCCGCGACCACGACGGCACGGAAAAGGAATCGGAGTTCACCATTCTTGCCATGGGCAAACTGGGTGGACGCGAATTGAACTACAGTTCCGACATCGACCTCATCTACATTTACACCAGCGCCGAAGGCGAAACAAAGGCACACAGCCTGATCAGCCCCACTTCCGGAACCATCACCTGTTATGAATTCCACACCAAGCTGGGACAACGTATCACTCGCCTCATCAACGAAATCACCAGCGACGGCAACGTGTTCCGGGTGGACCTCAACCTGAGGCCGGAAGGACAGAATGGAGAGATTGCGCACTCCCTGTCTTTCTGTGAAACGTATTACGAATCGGTGGGGCGCACCTGGGAACGGCAGGCGTTGATCAAGGCGCGGGTTTCCGCAGGCAGTGAAAAACTCGGACAGCAGTTCTTTTCCATGATCCGTCCCTTCGTTTACCGGAAAACTCTGGACTTCAACGCCATTGAGGAAGTCAAAGCACTGAAGCGAAAGGTCGACGCCAACCTCAAACAGAAAAAGCAGGAAAAGGGCAATATCAAACTCGGCTTCGGAGGTATCCGGGAAATCGAGTTCATCATCCAGTCTTACCAGTTGCTGTTTGGAGGACGCGACTCCAGCCTGCGCGACACGGGCACCCTGTCCACGCTGGCCAAACTCAAGGAACGTGAATTTGTCGGTACCGACGAATACAACAAACTTTACGACGCCTATATTTTTCTCCGCAACCTCGAGAACCGGGTGCAGTTGACCTTCGGTCTGCAAACCTACAGCATCCCCAGGGAAACACGAAGCCAGGCGGTGCTGGCGCGGAAAATGGGGTGCCAGGCCGGAAACGTTTCAAGCCTTGCGGACAACCTGCAAAAGGAATTCGAACGTCATACCTGTTTTGTCGGCGCCATGTTCGACCAGTTGTTTTCGGAGGACAAGGATCAGAAGGCCGCACACGACACATCGCAGAAATGGGACGCCCGGCAGGATATCGAGAACCGCTTTTCCGAAGAGTATCTTTCCCAGTACCCCTTCAACGATTCCAAACGGGCCTTTCAGTTTCTGTGTTCCCTGCGCGACGGGCCTTCCTCCAAACCGGCGACGGAACGGGGAATTCAAACCTTCTACAAAGTTCTTCCCCAGGTTTTGAATTTGTGCCGCAAGGTGCCCAACGCCAACTTCGCCGTTGAAAACCTGGTGAAGTTTGTCGAGGCCAGCAAGGCCCGGGAAACATACCTGGACCTGTTCAATGACAACGAAAAATTCCTGGAACTCCTGCTGATCCTTTTCGGCTCCAGTGAAACGCTTTCCACGTTCCTGATCAAGCAACCCAATTTCATTGACGTTCTTTCCAACGTGGAATCGCTGTACCGGTTCAAAACCCCGGAAAAAATGAAACGCGGGTTGGACGATTTCCTGTCCACCTGTGAAACGCCGGAACAGCGCAACCTGTCCCTGCGCTGGTTCAAGCAGGCGGAGGAGCTGCGTATCGGCACCCGTTACCTCATCCATGAAGCGGACCTGCCCGGCACGTTGCTGGATCTGTCCAACCTGGCGGACCTGTACCTGCAATCAGTTCTGGAGTTGGCATGGAAACGCATTCAGGAAGGGCCCGCGAATTCGGCCCCACGCGAAGGCTTCGCCATCATGGGTTTGGGCAAACTGGGCGGTCGCGAATTGAATTTCGGCTCCGACCTCGACATTGTTTTTGTCTACGACAACAAAGAGGAAGATCCGGAAAGCGACCTCACCGCCATGACGCTTTATTCTCAACTCGCGCAGGGGATTTTTCAGTTGTCGTCGGAGAGTTCCGCCGTTGGCCCGGCCTACAAGATCGATACCGACCTGCGTCCGGAAGGAAGCCGCGGCGCGCTGGTGCTGTCGCTCAAAGGCTATAAGGACTACTTCGAATCGCGAGGCCGGATCTGGGAACAACAGGCGATGACGCGCGCACGTTTCATTGCGGGGGACAGGGAACTGGGAGACCGGTTTCTCGAGGTCACGCACAAGTTCACCTACCGGTCGAAACTGGAGTACGGGTCCCTGATTGAAATCGCACGCCTGCGGGAACGCATGGAAAAAGAGCTTGCAGAGGAAAGCAAAAAAGGCAGGAACGTCAAGCTCGGTCACGGCGGGCTGGCGGACATCGAGTTCACCGTCCAGATTCTCCAACTCATGCACGGCCGACGCAATCCCAAACTGCGCGCCACCAACACGCTGGAAGTCATCAACACCCTGTCAGCCTACGGCATCCTGCAATACGAACAGGCGGAGGCCTTGCAGAAACATTACGAATTCCTGCGCAACGTGGAGTGCAGCCTCCGCCTCATCAACCCGCAGTTCAGCAGCCACCTTCCGAAAGACCCGGTGGCCCTGCAAACGCTGGCGCGTATTCTGGGGTACAAAGGAGAAAACGGGGGAGCGGCGGAAGAGTTGATGAGGGACTACGAGGAAACCACCCAAAGCGTCCGCACGTTTTACACCACCAACGTGGACACGTTTTTACGTACGGCGCTGTGACGCCGATCAAATTTTCAGGTGAAACCGGGAGCCCCGGCGCTCCAGCTTGGGCTGGGTTTTGGACTCGGCTTTTTCCTTGGCGTGGCGGGGAGCCACACCCAGCTTGTAGATGATGGCATCGATCAATGCCTGCCAGCTGGCCTCAATGATGTCTTCGGACACGCCGACCGTGCCCCACTTCGCGTTGTGATCCCCAGACTCCAACAACACCCGGATTTTCGCGCTGGTGCCCTTGCTCTCATCCACGATGCGCACCTTGTAGTCGTACAGACTCATCTCCTCCAGTTCCGGGTAGAAACGCGTGAGCGCTTTCCGCAACGCCTTGTCCAGCGCGTTCACCGGACCGTCGCCTTCCGCCGCGGTGACTTCCTGCACGCCGTTGACTTTCACCTTGACCGTCGCTTCGGCGATGGGGGCCTCGTCCTCCTTGCGTTTTTCGACGATCACACGGAAACCGACGAACTCGAAATGCTCTTCCCGCTGGCCCAGCGCCTCGCGCATGATGAGCTCGAACGAACCTTCCGCGCCTTCATATTGAAAGCCCAGCCGCTCGGCCCGCTTGAGTTCTTCCAGGAGTTCCTGCACCTTCGGATCCGCGGAATCGATATCCAGCCCGAACTCCTGCGCCTTGAACACGATATTGCTCTTGCCGGAAAGATCCGATACCAGGATGCGTGTCTGGTTGCCCACCAGTTCGGGATCGATGTGCTCATACGTTTCCCGGTTTTTGCGGATGGCGGAGACGTGCACACCGCCCTTGTGGGCGAAGGCGCTTTTGCCGACGTAGGGTTGGTGATTCCAGTGCGAACGATTGGCAAGTTCATCTACAAACGCCGACAGTTCCTTCAGCTTCTTCATCTGCCTGGCGTCGAGACAATCCATTCCCATCTTCAATTTCAGGTTGGGAACCACGGAGATGAGGTTGCAGTTGCCGCACCGCTCGCCGATACCGTTGACAGTGCCCTGCACCTGACGTGCGCCCGCCTTCACCGCGGCCAGCGCGTTGGCAACACCCAGCTCCGAGTCGTTGTGCGTGTGGATGCCAAGTTTGCCCTTCAACTCCGCCGCTACGGTTTCAAAGATCGAGTGCACTTCCCATGGCATGGAACCCCCGTTGGTGTCGCAAAGCACGATCCAGTCCGCTCCGGCGTTCTCCGCCGCTTTCAACACCTTGAGCGCATACTCGGGGTTGTGCTTGTAGCCGTCGAAAAAATGTTCCGCGTCGAACATCACTTCGTCGGTATTCTTTTTGAGGTACTGGATGCTTTCCGCAACCATGCGCAGGTTTTCATCGAGGTCGGTTTCAAGCGCCTCCTTGACGTGCATGTCCCAGCTTTTGCCGAAGATGGTGATCACTTCCGTACCCGCTTTCAGCAACTGGTTCAGGTTCGGGTCCTGGTCCGCCCGCTTGCGGGGCGAACGCGTGCTGCCGAAGGCGACGATTTTGGCCTGCTCGAACTTGAGGTGCTTCACCTTTTCGAAGAAATCCACGTCCTTGGGATTGGACCCCGGCCACCCGCCTTCAATGTAATTGAATCCGTTTTCGTCGAGCTTGTGGGCGATGCGGATTTTGTCCTCGACGGTGAAAGTGATGTCTTCAGCCTGGGAACCATCGCGCAATGTGGTGTCGTAGATTTTGATGACGGGCATGGCCGGTTTATTCAGGTTCACCGGGTTCGACGGAGGAAGCGGGCTCCGGCTCGGTGACGCGTTCGGGTTCGTGTTCCAGATCAAAGGCGTCGTGCAGCGCACGCACCGCAAGCTCTGTGTATTTTCTTTCAATGACGCAGGAGACGCGGATCTCCGACGTGCTGATCATGATGACGTTGATGCCCTCGTCGGACAATGCCTGGAAGATGCGCGCCGCCACGCCGAAATGGCTGCGCATGCCCGCACCGACGACGGAAATTTTCGAAATAAGCGAATCCGATTCCACACTATTGGCGCGAATGGCATCGGCCACCTGCTGGACAATGGGCTCGGCTTCCTTCAGGTGCGTGGTGGGCAGGGTGAACGAAATGTCCGTGTGCCCTTCGGCGCTGACGTTCTGGATGATCATGTCCACGGAAAGCGACTCCGCCGCCAGCGCGCTGAACAGTTTCGCCGCGACGCCCGGCTGATCCGGCACACCCTTGACCGTGATCTTCGATTGATCCTTGTCATACATGACACCCGAGACGACGGGATCTTCCATATCCGGACTCTCCTTGCAGATATACGTGCCTTCATCCTCCTCGTCGAAGGTGGACCTCACGACCAGGGGAATGTTGAAATTCTTGGCGAACTCGACACAACGCAGTTGCAGTACCTTCGCGCCGAGGCTGGCCATCTCCAGCATTTCATCAAAGGATACCACATGCAGTTTGCGCGCGTTGGGCACGACCCGCGGGTCGGCCGTATACACCCCTTTGACGTCGGTATAAATCTCGCACCGGTCGGCTTTCACCGCCACCGCCAGCGCCACCGCCGAGGTATCCGATCCGCCCCGGCCGAGGGTGGTGACGTCGCCCAGTTCGTTGATGCCCTGGAACCCGGCGCACACCACAACGTGATTGCGAGCCAGCACCTCATGCGCGCGGTCCGCCGAAATCTGCTTGATCCGCGCCCGGGTGTGCGAATTGTCGGTCAGCAGGCCCATCTGCCGTCCCGTGAGCGCCACCGCCGGGCAGCCGATGTTGTGCAGCGCGATCGACAGCAAGGCGCTCGACACCCGCTCGCCGGACGACAGCAGGAGATCGATCTCCCGCCGCTCCGGGCGTTCCGATAATTCATGCGCCATGCCGAGCAGCTTGTCCGTTTCTCCGGCCATGGCCGAGACCACGACGAGGATGTTCTGCCCCGCTTCCCACGCGGTTTTCACGCGGCGCGCCACCGTGCGTATCCGGTCCAGCGACCCCACCGAGGTGCCGCCGTATTTCTGAACGATCAATGGACGGCTCACAGGGCTCCTTTCAACAGGGCCTCGATCAGCGACGGCCCGTCCTTGAAATGCTCGGAACCGTTCTGCACGAGGTCTTCGTCAAATCGTTGAATGGAGTCCCCGCCTTTGCCGGAGGGGTACACGGCAAAGGGAACCGGCGCTTCATCGTAACGCATGCGGTCCACACTGCTCATGTGGTTTTCCGTGACCAGCAGGGTGACGTCCCTGTGCGTCTCCAGGTAATCGAGGATCGGTTCCAGCACCTGCTGGTCCATGTCCTCCATGGCGGCGATCTTGTCGTCGATGTTGCCCTGCAGGGACACGATCTCCGCGCCGGTCATGTGAAGGTACACCACGTCGTGCGATTCAAGCGCAGTGATGGCCGCTTCGACTTTTCCTTTATAGTT
Organism: Nitrospina sp. 32_T5; assembly: GCF_052156635.1. Lineage (NCBI taxonomy): Bacteria > Pseudomonadati > Nitrospinota > Nitrospinia > Nitrospinales > Nitrospinaceae > Nitrospina > Nitrospina sp. 32_T5. The sequence continues at coordinate 332,223 of NZ_JBQKUO010000003.1, forward strand.
GGTATCGGCGAAACCCGTTGCACCCTCAACCTCCACCACCGTCATTCCCACCTGCCGCGCCACGCCCTGCAGGAGGAGCGAGGCGGTGACCATCGCCCCCTTCTTTTCAAAGCGGCTGAAAAAGGCGGGCATGGTTTCCTTGCCGCGGCCGTTGGTGTTGCCCCAAAACCACACACTGTTGACAGCATCCGTGCCATCCGCCATGCGCTTTCTGTTGAACGGGTGGTTGTGCAGGATGATCTGCGCCTGGTTCATGATGTTGACCAGATCGCGGTACGGCGCGTCCTGCGGGATGTGCTGGCGGATGCCCTCGCCGATCAACCCGTTCGGCGGCATGAGACGGTTCGGCAGCGGATCGCTCTCCATCACCATCAGGTTGTGGTACCCGCGGCCGGCATGGAACGTCACCGCCGTGTCCGCCATCACCTGCTGCTGCAACGCCTCGATCAGCGTGCGCGCGTCGGCGTCGGCCAGCTGCCCGGCGGTGAAATCCTTCACGATCATGTCGTTGTGGCTGGTCTGCAGGATGATGAAGTCACAGCACAACGGCACTTCGCTGGCCTTCACCTCCACGCCCAGAGCCTGCGCCACGTACTGGCCCGCCCCGGCGCCGTGTTTCTGCGGATCGTAACCGAGGAGCGACAGCGCCGTCACCTCGCCTCCGGCGGGCAGGCCCTCCGGCACCGTGCGCACCGAGCCCGTGCGGCCTTCGGCGGCGATGCGGTCGAGATTCGGGATGTCCGCCAGGGTCAGCGGCGTTTTATTATCACGTTCGGCAATGGGGTGATCGCTCAGCCCATTGGCGAGAACTATTAAATATTTCATTAACTTACGCGTTATTCGGGGTTTTCGATAGAAAATTATAGCTTGGAATTAGGATGAAATCCACGCCCAAAGGCTTTGAAATCATACAAATTTTCCCCAGATTGCACTTGGAAACAATTGGGAAGTGCGTTGAGGGCGAACGATATTCGGTGGCCTGGGCAGGGCCCCGGTGCCAGAGGGGTGGATGCCCGGTGGCCTCCCGGCGGGGCCGGGCTAGAGGTACGCGCGGTAGTCGACGAAAGGGAAGGCGTTGTCGCGGAGTTCCAGGTCTTGCAGCCAGGCTTCGTCGATGTGATGGCGGTTGATGTCTTCGTACAGCCTGTTGAAGCGGACGAGGTGGTCCTTGGTGCGTTTCACGGCGTACTCGACCATCGTCCCGGCGAACATGATGAACGCCCAGTCGCTCGACTGCGCCAGCAACAACTCCCGCGCCGCCTGATTGAGCGCACGTTCCATGGTGCCGCGGGCGTTCGGGTGTTTCTCCGCCAGCTCCACCATGCGCTCGGCGGCCTTGTGCAGGTGGCGGTAGATCCAGTCGTTCTCGCCGCTCATCCAGTGTTCGTGGTACCCCTTATAGCCCCAGCTGGACATGCACGGTCGCACCACCTGGTTTTTGGGAAACCGGCCGAGGTGCCGGCCCGGCGTGGTGAGTTCGATTATCTCGCTGTCGTGCGCGACCTTGCGGATGAGGTAGTTCAAAAAGTCCGGCCCCTCGAACCACCAGTGACCGAACAGCTCAGCATCGTACGGCGCAACGACGATCGGCGGCTGGCCCATGAGCCCGTTCAGGTGCTCCACCTGCCGCTCGCGGTTGAACATGAAATTGCCCGCGTGGTCCGCCGCCTTGTCCATGGCGCGGAACGGATGGTACGGCTCTTTGTGATCGGTCTTGCCGGTGATGCGGTAGTACTTGATGCCCGTCATCTTGCGGTCGCCGGTCGAGGCGATGTACGGCTTGATGTATTCGTAATCGAGATCGAACCCCACGTCGCGGTAGAAGTCACGGTAATCGAAATCGCCGGGATACCCCTCCTTCGAGCTCCACACCTGTTTCGACGACTCCACATCGCGGGCGAAGGCGGCGACGCCGTTCGGGCAGAACACCGGCGCATAGACGCCGTACTTCGGTTTCGGGTCGGCGTACAGGATGCCGTGCGTGTCCACGAAGAAATAACCGATGCCTTCGGATTTCAGAATCTCCTCGACGCCCGGCACGTAGGCGCATTCCGGCAACCAGATGCCCGGCGGCTTGCGTCCCAGATAGACTTCGTGCGTGCGCACGGCGGTGCGGACCTGCGCCCGGATGGCGTTCATGTTGCCGTTCATGAGCGGAAAATAACCGTGCGTCGCGCCGCAGGTGATGAGTTCCAGGTGGCCCCGGTCCTGGAATTCGACGAACGCGTTGACCAGGTTTTCCAGGTACTGTTCGCAGAACAGGTCGCGCGTCTCTTCCAGCCGTTCCTTGTACATGAGCGCGACGGTGTAGAAATCCGGTTCGTGGCGGGTGCGGTCGACTTCCTTGTTGGCGAGTTCCAGGGTTCGGTCGAGGTAACGCACGTAGCGCGTTTGCAGGAGCGGGTCGCTCAGCATGGAGATCAGGGTCGGGGTGAGCGACATGGTGAGGTGGAACGGCACCTTGTCGTGCACCAGTCCGCGGAACATGCGGATGAGCGGGATGTAGGTTTCCGTGATGGCCTGGTACAGCCAGTCCTCCTCCAGGAACTCGTCGTATTCCGGGTGGCGGACGAACGGCAGGTGGGCGTGTAAAACGAGCGCGAGGTATCCTTTGGCCATGAGCGGTCCTTTGGCGAAAAATTATTTTTTGGAAGAAGACGGCGGACGGTACTCGCTGGCTCCCCCCGGCTGCACGGGCCGGCCCGACTGCCCCTCATCAAACAGGGAGCCTTTGCCCGTGGGTTTCATGCCTTCCTCGTGGGGGAAGTCCATGCCCGCGTAATGGTGGTGCAACTCCTCGTCGCTCAGCATCCACTGCTCGTCCATATTGGCGGACGGACGGTCCATGGGCAGGGTCACACTGTTGGAACGCACCACGGCAACGTATTGCCCGGCACCGTCACGAACCCCGATCTCGGCGGTGAACGTCGCGCCCGGCGGAGCGAGGTGGATGTACCAGCTGCGTGCGCGGGTGTCGATTTCCGTATCGAAATGATCCGTCCCGACCTGCCCGCCCTGCGAGTGGATGCGGATAACCCAGCGGACCTCGTGCGCCTGGCGGCCCAGCCGGGAAAGCGCTTCTTCCACGTACTGCGGCTGCAGCTCCCAGTAACAGTAAACCCAGTAGGGGTCGCGGACCATCATCACCAGCCGGTGATCGCCGTATCCCGCAGGGAGGTCCATGCGCGCTTCCCGCCCGGATTCGTCCTGCATGGTGGCGGCACCGAGAACGAATTTCGCCATCAACTCCTCGTCCACTTCGCGCGGCGGGCGGATGCGGCCGGGAGAAGCCGGGCGCTTTCTGGCCTGGACGGGGGCCCGGGTTTTGCGTGCCGGGGTTTTGCCCGCGGTTTTTCTGGTTTTTCCCTTCACCGCCCTGGCGGTGGGTTTGGTTTTGGCTTTGGCCTGCGGCTTCGCCTTGCCGGTTTGGGTCGCGGCTTTTTTTGTATTGGCGGCGGATTTGACAGCGGTTTTCTTTTTGGTTTTGACCTGGGCCTTTGCCTTGGGTTTCCCTGTTGCGGCCTTCCTGGCGGCGGACCGGACCCTGCCCGACTTGGGGCTGGCCGCCTTCTTTCCGGCTTTCGTGACACCGGTGGAACGCGAGCCGCCTGCTTTCTTCGTGGACGGTTTTACGGCGGCCGCCTTTTTTGTCGCGGTATTTCTGGAACCGGTCTTCCTTGCGGTGGTTTTTCCGGCTGGCCCCTTGCCTCCTGCAGCCTTCTGTTTTTCCTGTTTGCGCAGCTCCCGCCCGATTTTGGACACCATCTCATTTTTCAACAGGCTGGAGGAGACAGGTATCTTCTTACGCCGGGCCAGGTTCTGCAGTTGCTGGCGGGTCATTTTAGACAGGTCCGATGGCTTCATGGCCGCTCAATGCCTCCCCAATAGAGCCAAAATATATAGCAGATCCTAAATTTGGAATAAGATTTGCATTTTATTCGACAAGGCGCGGGTGCCGCCCCGGTTTCGAGTTAACGAAACCTTGACGGAACCTTTTGATTTTTATTGTTTTTGGCCTGATTGCAATAACCGAAAAGCGTCAAGAAATTGTTTTTAATTTCCTCTGTATAATATTACAATAAATGGGATCTTGTCAGAATAATCACGGATTCCATACAGATTATCCAAAAACCGGACCTTCTGCCATGTATAAATTAACCGATAATTTTGATCAGAAAAACCCATTGCCGCTGACCACAGACGGTGAACTGCGCATCGTTTTCGTGGGAGTGGGTTCGGCATTCGCAAAAAGAAATCGACAATCCAATATTCTGATCATCCAGGGCGACCACCACCTGCTGATGGACTGCGGCACACAGGGCCCGCTGGCGCTCAATGACGTGGGACTGGACGTGAAAAAGGTGCGCACCTACCTGCCCACCCACAGCCACGCCGACCACATCGGCGGCTTCGAAGAGATCATGCTGACCAACCGCTACTTCGGCAAGCCCACCCCGCCCGAACTGATCATCCTGCGGGATTACCAGGAAATTCTGTGGACCAAGAGCCTCTCCGGCGGTGCGGAGTACTGCGAGGCCAACCAGGGACGCCCCCTGCAACTGAACGACTTTTTCGAAATTCTGCGCCCCAAGGCGACGCAGGTCCTCGGCCGCAAATGCTGGGTGTACCAGCACGGTCCCATCGAAGTGGTGCTGGTGCGCACGCGGCACTTCCCGGACTCGGCAGACAGCGTGGACGAGTCGCAGTGGTGTTGCGGCCTCTACATCAACCGCCGTGTCTGGATTTCCGGCGACACCATGTTCGACCGGGAGTACCCGGAGCGGTTCGCTCAGGAAGCGGAATTGATGTTCCACGACTGCCAGTTGTTCACGGGTGGCGTGCACGCCTCCTATGAAGAACTGATGACCTTGAGTCCGGAAATTCGCGCCAAGTGTTATCTCTACCACTTCGGCGACAACTGGGACCAACCGGAAGGCTGGGTGAAGGAGTCGGACAAGTTCACCGGCGTTCCGGAGGAAGACGGCTTTCTCGGCTGGGCCCAACCCCGGGTCGCCTATGATTTCTTTTAACCTTCCCGAACGTTTTTTCATATCTTCAAGGCGTGCATTCCCCTTGTGGCAAAGGGGGGCATGGTTTCTGCTGATCTGCTTGCTGGCCCTCACCGGCACGTCCTGCGGCAAGGACGAAAAACAGGTTGCGCTCGATGACCTGAAAACCGGCATGGCCGTCGTCGAGTACCTGACCCGCCACGACATCCTGATGATCTCCAATTTCCCCTACCGGTACCCGCGCCAGCGCGCAAAAGATTTTGTAAAATGGGTGTTTTCTCCGGGCGCACAACGGGTCTGGCCCGTCACCGAGGCCATGATCGAGGCCAATCCCGATCTCGAAGGCTGGCGGAACCTGCCGGGACATCCCCTGCTTCCCAAAACCGTTCAACTGGTGCCCAACGAACCCGATCCGCAGTACGAACGGCAGGTGGTGTTGAAAGCCGGCGAGGGGCCGGACAGCATCGTCGCCGAAGCCTATTTGAGTCCCGACACCCCGCCCGTGTTCCAAAGGGAATTTTCCCTGCCCGAACTGCAGATCTGATCCCCCTCCCCTCCGGGTCCGCGATTCACGCAATACCCAGTTTCCTGGCTCTTTTTGTTTATTTTTACTTTGCTTTTCCCGGCGAATCGTTGATACTAGTAAGATCAAACAATCCAACCATTTAACAAAAAAACCAACCAGTGAGGAGACCCATGAGCCACTACATTTTATTGAACGGTTGGATGGGCGCCGACCAGGATGAAGCCACCGATAAGATGGCCCGCATATTTCGCCTGAGCAACGAAGAGGCCGGTCCCATTGTGGATCTTTTGGCAAACGGCAACCCGTGGCAGTTCGAATATCAGGTTTCCGATCAACAAACGGAAGTCGCCAGGAATTTTTTGACCGATCTGGGATTTGAAGTCGAAACCATTCCCGCCATCGTCAAGGGAGGGGCTCCGGAACCCATGCCGCAGGAAATGGCGGCGCCGGCGAAAAAGGCCAAAGGCGGAATGCTGGGTGGACTCATGGCAAAACTTTCAGGCCTTTTCTCGCGCAAAAAGAAAAAAGCCGAGCCGGAAATGGAAGCCGCGGCCATGGACGATTCCATGGATATGGATGCTGAAATGAGACAGGACATGGAAGCCGGCATGGATGAGGATTTCGGTTTCGAAGAACAACCCAAACGGGATGACTGAGTTGCATTCTTCTTAAAAGGGTGAGGGCAATCATGAATCATTACATCAGCCTCAATGCCTGGAGCGGAAACGACGTCAACCGGGCCGCCTTTCGTCTGGCCACGATGTTCGCCCTGACGCAGAAAGAAGCGGGACAGGTTGTCAAGCAGGTCAAAAAAGGCATTCCCTGGAGGTTTGCCAATCCGCTCGACAGCCAGAACGCCCAGAACGTGAACCGCTATCTGTCCAACCAGGGGTTTTCCGTTGAACTGATCCCGATCGACGGCCAGGAATCGAATTCCATGGTCGAAACGGCAAACACCGTTTATGGTGACGACTCCCCGGCAGACGACACCGGCATGGATGCGACCGGCGCCGACACCGATCTGGACGATGGGTTCGACGATGCGCCTCCCGCCGACACCGCAGTGGACGAGGCCATGGTGGCGGAAGGTCCGCAGAAAACGTACAAAGTCGAGTTCCACGGCGTCGGCGGAGAGTTGTTCCGCATCATGTTCGTCAACAGCATCCTCACCATCCTCACACTCGGCATATATTCCTTCTGGGCAAAAACCAAAGTCCGCAAGTACACGCTGGACCACACTTCCTTCAATAAGGATTATTTTACCTATCACGGCACCGGGGCGGAGCTGTTCCGCGGCGCGGCATTCTTTTCCCTCATCCTGATTCTTGTCGGTGTCGGGAGTGCGGGGCTGCAGATGTACCTCGGTCCCGGTTCGCAGGAAATTGTCGAGCCCGTCGTGGGTCTGGTGGTCCTGCTTTTGATTCCGGCGCTCATGGTCGGGGCGTACCGTTACCGCCTGACCCGCACCTCACTCCGAAACATCCGTTTCTCGTTTCACGGCAAACGCGGACAGGCCATGCTGAATTACTTCGTCGGGTACATGCTGACCCTGTTCACGGTGGGACTGTATTACCCGTTCTTTCTGGCCAAGATCAAAAAGTTCTGGATTGAAAATTCCAACTTCGGCAACCAGGCGTTTCACTACACCGGTCAGGGCAAGGACCTCTTCGGCAAGTTCCTGTTGTTTGTCCTGTTGTTTCCGCTGACGGCGGGACTCAACATTCCGTGGTGGCAGGCGTTTTTATCCCGTTACAACTGGAGCCACACGCACTTCGGGAGCGGTTCGTTCAAATTCACCGCAAGCGGCTGGGAGATGTTCAAGCTTCAGTTCGGCAATCTGCTGATCCTGGTCTTCACGCTGGGAATCGGCTTTGCCTGGGTGGTCTGCCGACGCCAGCAGTTCCTGGCCAAACACCTCTCCTTCGAAGGGGCCATCGACATGAACCGGGTGATTCAGGACATGCAGAAAAGCGGCGCGTTCAGCGAAGGCGGTCTCGACGCACTGGACATCCCGCTCGATTTCGGTTGATTCCCGCACCTCGATAAACAGGAGCGCAGCATGGCGGCCAACCCGGCGGTTTTCCGCGCCTGGTACTATGACGGCCGGACGGCCAACAAACACCCCGTGCTCCTCCGCGCCACCGCACAGTCATTGACACTGCGGTTAAAGAGCGGGGAGGAAATCGAGTGGCCCTACCCGCAGATCCGCCTTTCTCCTTCCGGCAAGGGCAAAAGTGGCGTCCACCTGGAACGCACCACCGGAGACCCGGCCCAATCCGTAACTGAACAATTGCTGGTAGAAGACCCCACCTTCCTCGATCGCGTGGAAGCCATCGCTCCGGACGCGCTGGGCAGTTTCTGGTCACGGCCAAAGCACGCCTCCAGCCGGCGCATCCTGTTGTGGCTGGCGGTGGTGGCCATTCCCTTTTTGCTGTATGGCGTGTGGACGCTGTTCATTCCCGCCATGGCGGACCGGGTGACCGAGAACGTGCCGGTGGAATGGGAGGTGAAGCTGGGCGACACGGTCCACGAATCCCTTTTTCGCGGGGCTTCGCAGACCGCCGTGGGCACGCAGAAACAGATGCTGGACGCCATCACGCAGCGCCTGCTGGCCACGGTTCCGGACCAGCCTTACAATTTCCGCGTATCGATTCATCCCTCCAACCAGATCAACGCGCTGGCCCTGCCCGGCGGCATCGTGGTCGTGTTTCAGGGATTGGTCAACCAGACGGAATCGCCGGAAGAACTGGCCGGCGTTCTTGCTCACGAGTTCCAACACGTGTTGCACCGCCACTCGACTCGCGGTATCATCCGCCAACTGGCTTCCGGCATGTTTCTTTCCATGATGGTGGGCGACGCCAACGGCGTCATGAACGCCGTCCTGCAAACCGCGGGGGAACTCGACAGCCTGCGATTCAGCCGCAGCATGGAAACGGAAGCGGACCGTGAAGGAATAAAAATGATGGTCGCCGCGCGCATCGACCCCCAAGGCATGGTGCGTGTGTTCGAGAAACTGGAAAAGGAAGAAAAGAAACTGCTCGCCGTGGTTCAGAGCGAGGAAGGCGAGGTCCCCGAATGGATGCAGTACCTCTCCACCCATCCCGCCGCGGGCAACCGGGTGAAGATGCTGGAAAAAATGTCCGGCAACGCTGACGTCTCGCCGGAACCGATCCGGCTCGAAGCGGACTGGAATACCCTGCACAAAAAACCAACAACCACCCCTCAACGGGAAACAAGAAACTCAAAACCATGATCATAGTCACAGGAGGAGCGGGATTCATCGGCAGTGCGATCGTGCACAGCCTCAACCAGCGCGGCCACGACGACATCTGGATAGTCGATGTGGACGATCATCCGGAAAAAAAGATAAACCTGGAAGGCCTGACCCACACCCGCTTTCTCGACCGCGATGAGTTCATCAATGCGGTGCGGGGGGGAAGCGTGCCGAAGGTGGAGGCCATCTTTCACATGGGTGCGTGTTCCTCCACCACGGAAACCGACGAAGAATTTCTGCGCATCAACAACCTCGAATACACGCAGACGCTCGCCCGCTTCGCCCTCGACCAGGGGGCGCGATACATCTATGCCTCCAGCGCGGCCTCCTACGGCAACGGGGAACAGGGTTACAACGACGACGAAAGCCGTCTGGACGAACTGGAGCCGCTGAACCCGTACGGCCACAGCAAGCACCGCTTCGACTTGTGGGCGCGTGATGAAGGATTGCTGAAACACATCGTGGGATTGAAATACTTCAACGTGTTCGGTCCCAATGAATACCACAAGGAAGACATGAGGAGCATGGTGCTGAAAGGCCACGAACAGGTGCGCGACACCGGACGCATCCGCCTGTTCAAATCCTACCGCCCCGAATACGCCGACGGCGGACAGGAGCGGGACTTCGTCTACATTAAAGACGCCGTGGCCATGACGCTTTTTTTCTTCGATCACCCGGAGGTGAACGGCATCTTCAATATCGGCTCCGGGAGCGCGCGCAACTGGAACGATCTCGCACGCGCCATCTTCAACGCCATGGGGGAAAAACCGTTTATCGAATACATCGAAATGCCCGCCTCCATCCGGGACCAGTACCAGTACCACACCTGCGCCGACATACGGAAAATCCGGGAGGCCGGGTTCAACAGGAGTTTGTCTTCATTGGAGGAAGGCGTTCGCGACTACATTTGCGAATATCTCATCCCCGGCAGGCGGCTCAGCAACAACCCCTGAGACGCCCCGGGACCCCCGCCCCTTTCCCTTTGGTTTTTCAATTTCCACCTCCTTTTGGGGTTTTTTTCCCGGAGCATTTCGGTCTATGATTGGGTTTCAGCACCCAAATTCAATCATTCAACAATTCACCAGATATCAAGCAAAGGCAATTCAATGAGACATCTTTCAGAAGAAGAACTGCTCCAGTTGTGGGAGCAATACCGAGAAGGCCAGGCCGCCTCCGAGGTGGAAAAGAAAGGTGAAATTCTGAATGCCATGTGGAAGAACCGCCTGAGCATTCCCACGCTGGCCAACCTGCACATGCCCAAAGTGGACCTGTGCGGCATGGACCTCACTTACGCCGACCTTTGCGGCACCAACCTGCAAAACGCCATTCTCATCGGCACGATTTTCGTTTCCGCGGACATGATTGGTGTGGATTGCCGGGAGGCCAACCTGGGCGGCTCCAACTTTTTCGACGCCGAGATCAACGAAGGCAACTTTTCCAGGGCCAACCTCGCGAAAGTGGATTTCACTGAAGCGCGCGCCGTGGGAACGGTATTTGCCGGGGCGGACATGGGACACGGCTCCATCCTCATGGATGCAGATCTTACCAATGCCGATTTGACCGGCACCAGCCTGCAGGGAGCCAAGTTCCGCGGCACCAACCTGTCCGGCGCCATCCTCAAAGGTGCGGACCTGCGGGGCGCGGAAGAACTGACCGCGGAACAGCTGCATGCCGCCATCATCGACCGCGAAACCAAACTCCCCATGTACATGAAGGTCAACTGGATCTCCGACAGCAAATACGAGTGCCGCGTAGAATACCTGGAGTGACCCCTCCTGCCCCGCGTTCCAGAAAACGATGGTGCCCCCGCCCGGATCACCCTATAATTTAGGGGATTTTACCAATCAGGGGCAACTGGATGAAGGCTTTCCGCAGTCACCGGATTCAGCACAGCCTGGGCCGCAACCTGCTCACCGCGCTGTTATATTTCCTTTGCGGGTTCGGCATGGTGCACCTGGCCAATGTGTACGGCTATTCCATTCCCCTGTTCGCCCCCGCCGGGTTTGCACTGGGAGCCTACCTGCGCTGGGGAGCGGGGATCCTGCCCGGCATCTGGCTCGGGTCGCTGACCTTCACCGTGTTCCTGTGGAGTTCCATGGCCTCGGTGCGGGAATTCACCCTCCTCGAGTTCTTTCCAGTCGCCACCTTCATCGCGCTGGGAGCCGTCATCCAGACCGCCACCGGGGCCCTGCTTCTCAAGTACGGCGTCGGTTCGATCAATCCCCTGACCCGCATCAGGGACGTCCTGATTTTCATCTTCGGCGTCGGCGCGCTGAACTCAACCATCCATTCGACTCTCGCTCAAACCAGCCTCCTGCTGGGTGGATTTCTGGAACGGGATCAATTCGCCTCGGCGTGGGTCACCTGGTGGCTTGGCGACACAATGGGGGTGTTGACCGTGGCGCCGCTGTTCATGGTTTACCTTTCCGGCACCTTGAGACTGAGGCGCAGCCAGGCGCTGGAAGCGACCGCGCTCGCCTTTTTCTTTTATTTCACGACGCAGATGGCGTTCGGCGACTGGCTGATCTACTGGCATTATCCGCTGGTGTATCTCCTGTTCCCCGTCCTCGTGTGGTCGGCGTTCCGCTTCCGGCAGGCAGGCGCGGTGATCGCCATCCTGTTCGTTTCGCTGGCTGCCATCTGGGGCACGGCGCAGGGACGCGGTCCCATGGCACTGCAGACCATCGAAAGTTCGCTGCGCCTTCTTCAGTTTTACCTGCTGGTGCTCACCATCATGACCCTCATCCTCACCGCGGCCATCAGTGAAACCGAAGCGGCGGAACAGCGCACCTCCTCGCTCGGCCGAATCCTGGAAAATTCATCCAACGAAATTTTCGTGTTTGACGCGCAAACCCTGAAGTTTCTCCAGGTGAACCTGGGCGCGCGGCAGAACCTGGGCTATTCCATGCGGGAACTTGAGGAATTGACGCCCCTCCAACTGAAACCGCATTTCACCCTGGAAAAATTCATCAAGATGCTGGAACCCCTGCAGGGAGAACTTCAGCAGATCGTGTTCGAAACCCACCACCGCAGAAAAGACGGATCGACCTACCCCGTCGAGATGCGTATTCAATATTCGGAGATGGCCTCGCGCCCGGTCTACTTTGCCATTGTGCAGGACATCACCGAAAAGAAAAAAGCGGAAGAAGAGTTATTCAAGTACCGGCACAAACTGGAGGAGCTGGTGGAACAGCGCACCGCCGACCTGGAAAGTGCGCACCGCCAGTTGATGCACGCGGAAAAACTCTCGGCCACCGGCAAACTCGCCGCCTCCATGGCTCATGAGTTCAACAACCCCATTTACGGCATTCGCAGTGTTCTGGAAAAAATATTCCGCCGTGGCAACCTCCAGGAAAAGGACCGTGATTTCGTCTCGCTCGCCATCAAGGAATGCGACCGCATCTCCAACCTCATTAAAAAACTTCTCAATTTTCACAGTCCGTCGTCGGACAAAAAAGAGGTGTTCAACTTTCATGAAGCGGTGGAGGACATGGTGTTTCTGACCAAAAAGAAACTGAAGGAAAAAAACATCGACCTCATCCGCAACTATTCACCTGAAGTCAAAAACATTGAGGCCGTACCGGACCAGATACGGCAGGTCATTTTGAATATCCTGCAAAACGCCGAAGAAGCCATCACGGAGCCGCAGGGCAATATCTCCATACGAACCGGCCTCGAAAAGAACAACATCCATCTCGAAATCACGGACACCGGGCAGGGCATTCCTCCGGATGGCATGAAAAATATTTTTGATCCTTTTTTCACGACCAAACCCTCGGTCAAGGGCACCGGGCTCGGACTTTCCGTAAGCTACGGAATCGTGAAGATGCACGGTGGCGACATTCAGGTAGAAAGCAAACCGGGGGAAGGCACCCGGTTCATTGTCATCCTTCCGGTCAAGGCCCGGAATCTCCATACCGACGTTCTGCAGGACCCGGCGCTTCAGTCATTCAATCAGAATCCGCCGGGCTCCGGCCCGCCGCGCACCTGATCTCAGGAAATTGGCCATTTGTGGAAACTGCTTTATAATGGTTTTTTTGTGGCTGATGATTGAAACGCCATGTGCGAGGCACATGGACCCCGCAATTTACGAATTCGAAAATGTCCATTTTAAACATACGCAATTGTCTCGACCCGGTGCTTCGTAAAAAGTGCGCGCCGGTGCAGAATATCGACGGAAACCTGGTTACGCTTTCCAATGACATGATCGAAACCATGTTCGATTCGGTGGGCGTCGGCCTCGCCGCCAACCAGGTGGGCATTCCGCAACGCCTGATCGTGGTCGATTTCGGTTTCGATGCCCAAAAAAAGGAAGACCACAACCCCATCATCATCGTCAACCCGGTCATCACTGCCGCGGAAGAAGAGCAGGACGGGCAGGAAGGATGCCTCAGTATCCCGGAAATCGTCGCCGACGTGCCCCGCTTCAAGCGGGTCGAAGTGAAGGGAGTCGATCTGGATGGCAACGACGTGCGTTACGAAGTGGAAGATTATCTCGCGCGCGCCTTCCAGCACGAACTCGATCACCTGGAAGGCAAGCTGTTCTGGGACATGCTGGGCCGCACCAAACGCGACATGCTGAAACGCAAGTTCAAGAAACTGCTCAAAGAGCAAGGAGACGAATGAACCTCGTCTTCCTGGGCACCCCCGATTTCGCCGTCCCCACGTTGAAGGCCCTGCATGCATCACGCCATACCGTGCAGGCGGTGGTCACGCAGCCCGACCGGCCGAAAGGTCGCGGCCGTGCCGCCCAGCCGCCGCCCGTCAAGGAATTCGCGCTGGCCCACGGACTCGACGTCCTGCAGCCGGTGAAAGCCAGCGCCCCGGATTTCGTCGAACAGTTAAACCTTTTGAAGCCGGACCTCATCGTCATCATCGCCTACGGTCAACTGTTAAAACCGAACTTCCTGGAAATCCCGAAACACTTCTGCATGAACATCCACGCGTCCATTCTGCCGAAGTACCGCGGCGCCGCGCCCATCAACTGGGCCATCATCAACGGCGAAACCGAAACCGGGGTGACCACGATGAAAATCGACCCCGGCCTCGACAGCGGCGACATGCTGTTGATCCGCAAGGTGCCTATCGGTCCAAACGACACGGCGCAGGACGTGCACGACGCGCTGGCCGACGCCGGCGCGGAGCTGGCTTTGGAGAGCATCGACCAGCTTGAGGCGGGAACGCTTCCCATCACACCGCAGAATCATGACGAAGCCACCTTCGCCCGCAAACTGAAAAAAGAAGACGGCTTCATCTGCTGGAACCAGCCGGCTCGACGCCTTCACGACCTGGTGCGCGGACTCAACCCGTGGCCCGGTGCATTCACGTTCCTGAACGGGCACCGGCTCAAACTGTACAAAACAGAAACCGCACCGAGGCAGCAAACAGACGAAGCCGGAATGGTGATGCGCGTCACCAAACACGGCATCGAAGTCGGCACCGCCGACGACCGGCTGATCCTCACCGAACTGCAACCCGAGGGCAAAAAGAAAATGAACGCGCAGGATTTCCTCGCCGGACATGATGTGCAGATCGGCGACCGGTTCGAATCCGCGCCGCAACCCATTCAATCCGACTAAAGGAGCCCCATGCCAACCACCCTGGTGACCGGCGGCGCCGGATTTGTAGGATCGCACTTCTGCGACCTCCTTCTGGAAAAGGGACACGACGTGGTGTGCCTCGACAACTTCATCACCGGGTCCCGCGACAACATCGCTCACATCTCCGATCCCCGGTTCCGGTTCATCGAGCAGGACATCACCGAACCGTTTTCGTACGACGGGCCGCTCGACTACGTGGCACACATGGCGTCGCCGGCCAGCCCCCCGGACTACTACGCGCACCCCATCGTGACACTCAAGTGCGGCTCCTACGGCACACACCACACGCTGGACCTGGCGCGGGAGAAAAACGCCGTTTACCTCACCACCTCCACCTCCGAGGTGTACGGCGATCCGCACGAGCATCCGCAGCCGGAAACCTACTGGGGTAACGTGAACCCCATCGGACCGCGCAGTGTGTACGACGAAGCCAAGCGGTACGCCGAAGCGCTGATCACCGCTTACCACCGCACGCACGGCATGGAGGTGCGTATCGTTCGCATCTTCAACACCTACGGGCCGCGCATGCGCCTGAACGACGGCCGGGCCATCCCCAACTTCATGCACCAGGCGCTGAACGGGCTGGACCTCACCGTATACGGGGACGGCACCCAGACCCGCAGTTTCTGCTTCGTTTCCGACCTGGTGGACGGCATTTTCCGCCTGATGACGTCCTCCATCAACGAACCCGTCAACATCGGCAACCCCAAAGAAATGAGCCTTCTGGAGATGGCCCAGAAAATTTTGCAAGTCACCGGGAGCCAGAGTAAAATCGTCCACAAACCATTGCCGGAGGACGACCCCAAACTGCGGCGGCCCAACATCGACAAGGCCCGCCGGCTCCTGAACTGGGAACCCGGGGTCGATCTGGAAACGGGACTCCGGGCCACCCTGGATTATTTCAAGCAGCAGATGGAACCCCCGAAGTCATGATGGCGCCCCTATGGCAGACAACTCCACGTCCTCGTCCTCAATCAAGCATTGGCCCGAGGATGAACGTCCCCGCGAACGGCTCGTCCGTTACGGCGGGGACAAACTGTCCGATGCGCAGCTGCTCGGCATCCTGATCGGGTCGGGGGACCATCGATCGCAGAAAAACGCGGTGGACATCAGCCGCGACCTCCTGCATGAATTCGGGAATTTCCAAAGCATCGACCGCGCCTCGGTGAACGAACTGTGCTCCGTTCCCGGCATCGGTGTGGCCAAGGCCGCACAGATCAAGGCCGCATTGGAAATCGGCAAGCGGCTGGCCGCACACAGCGTCGGCCAGCGGCAGAAAATGAATTCCTGCCAGTCGTTTGTGGATCTGTACGCACCTTTCCTGAAAAATCTCAGAAAGGAAATCGTCAAAGTCGTTCTTCTCAACCAGAAGCTGAACATCATCCGCGATCTCACCATCTCCGAGGGAAGCGTGGACGCCAGCATCGTGCATCCGCGGGAGGTGATGATCCCGGCCATCAAGGAATCTGCCGCGCGGATCGTTCTCATCCACAATCATCCCAGCGGCGACCCGACCCCCAGCCAGGCGGACATCGAGATCACCCACCGCGTTTCGAAAGCGGGCGAGATCATCGGCATCCCGTTGATCGACCACATCATCATCGGCGGCTCGGAGTATTACAGTTTTTCTGAAGAAGGTTTATTGTAAGCGAGAATTCAAAGGAACCCCATGGACCGGATCAAGGAATTTCTGAACGAAAGCGCGGATCTGAAACGCGAAGTCGCCAACACGCTGGCGCCGCAGATCCTCGAAGCGATCAATCACGTACGCACCAGTTTCGAGAGCGGCGGCAAGTTGTTGCTCATGGGCAACGGCGGCAGTGCGGCGGACGCCCAGCACCTCGCGGCCGAGTTCATCGGCCGTTACAAGCGCGAGCGCAGTCCCATCCCCGCCATCGCGCTCACCGTCGATTCGTCCATCCTCACCTGCGTCGGCAACGACTACAGCTTCGACGACGTGTTCGTGCGGCAGGTGAAAGGCCTCGCCCGCAAGGAAGACGCAGTGATCGCCATCAGCACCAGTGGCAACTCCGGCAACGTGATCAAGGCGGTGGAAGCCGCAAAAGAAATCGGCGCCGTCACCATCGGGTTTCTCGGAAAGGGCGGCGGCAAACTGAAAGACATGGTGGACCTGCCCATCGTCGTGCCGTCTGACGAAACCGCGCGCATCCAGGAAGTGCACATCACCATCGGTCACATCCTCTGCGAAATCCTCGACCAGGAGTTCTAGGATGAAAACCAAATTCCAGCATCTGTTTGACGAAAAGAAGCGGGTCAAGATCCTCGTGGTGGGCGACCTCATTCTGGATGAATACATCTGGGGATCGGTCAGCCGCATCTCGCCGGAGGCGCCGGTGCCCATCCTGGAGAGCAAATCCGAAAACCTGGCGCTGGGCGGTGCGGCGAACGTGGCCAACAACCTCGTGGCGCTGGGGTGCGACGTGTACCTCGTCGGCGGTGTCGGCAAGGACGAAAAAGGCGACAAGCTGCTGGAGCTCATCGGCAACCGCAACATCCACACCGACGGCATCTTCCGTTTCGTGCACCGGCCGACGACTTCCAAAATCCGCGTCATCGCGCACAACCAGCAGGTCCTGCGCATCGACAAGGAGGACAACCGGCCCATCCTGCCCGAGACGGAAAAAAAGATCATCAATTACATCAACGAAACCGTGCCGAAGATGGATGGCGTGATCTGCTCCGATTACAACAAGGGCATCCTCACCGAAAAAGTGACGCACACCATCATGCACCGCGCCAAAAACGCGAAGAAGCACGTGGTGGTCGATCCCAAGGGGACCGATTTCAGCAAATACAAGGGATGCACGGTGATCACGCCGAACCAGCTGGAAGTGGAGCGCGTCGCACCGATCAAGATCGCAACGCAGGAAGACCTCGACCGCGCCGCCGAATACCTGATCTCGCTCGCAAAGGCGGAATCGATCCTCGTCACCCGCGGCAAGGAGGGAATGATCCTCTATCGCAAGAAAAAGAAGCCGGTGGACATTCCCACCGTCGCGCGAGAGGTGTTCGACGTCACCGGTGCGGGCGACACGGTCATCAGCGTGTTCGGCATGTCGCTGTTCAGCGGCTTCACGTTTGAGGAAGCGGCGCGTCTGTCCAACATGGCGGCGGGCATCGTCGTCGGCAAGATCGGCACCGCCGTCGTCACGTTGAACGAGCTCAACCAGTTCCTGCAGGAAGACATGCTGCGGACGTCGCCGACCATCCTCGAAGTCGAGGAAGCGAAAAAGATCGTCAGCCTCGCCAAGAACATCGGCAAGAAGGTGGTGTTCACCAACGGCTGTTACGACCTCATCCACGGCGGGCACATCGAGTTTCTGCAGAAGTCGCGGCGCATGGGCGACATCCTCATCCTCGGCCTCAACAGCGACGAATCGGTGAGCGCCATCAAGGGTCCGAACCGCCCCATCAAAACCCAGCAGGAGCGCGCAAATATTCTCTCCGCCCTGCAGGACGTGGACTACATCGTCATCTTCAACGAACAGACGCCGGAGAACCTGATCCGCGAACTGCGCCCGGACATTCTCGTCAAAGGCGACGACTACAAGATCGACCAGGTGGTGGGACGCGAGATCGTGGAAAGCTACGGCGGCAAGGTGGCCCTCGTGCCCATCGTCAAGGGCCTGTCCACCACCAACACCCTCGACCAGATCCTGCAGCACCACAAAAGCTGACGCGCCATACGCACGCACGAAAAAAGGGCCCGGCTCGTTCGCCGGACCCTTTTTGTTTTTCACGCAGACAATGCGGCGTGCCGTCAGATCATCCTGATCAGTTCCTTCACCGTCTTTTCGATGCCTTCGGCCACCTCCGAAATGCTCTTGCCCAGCATGTACGCGGGGCTGGTGACGATTTTTGCCGCCTGGTCGATGACGATGTCTTCCACAGCGCAGTCCTGGTGCTTGCTTCCCATCGCCACGATCTTGCCGCTCGTGCCCTTGTCGTTGCCGATGGTGAGTGTCGGGTGCATGTCGGTGTTTTTGTAGATGCCCGCCATCACTGCCGGGGCAATGCACACTGCGCCCTGCGGTTTCTGCTTGTCCTTGAACTCGCGCACCAGCCGCTGGACTTCCGGATGCAC
Source organism: Nitrospina sp. 32_T5 (assembly GCF_052156635.1). Lineage (NCBI taxonomy): Bacteria > Pseudomonadati > Nitrospinota > Nitrospinia > Nitrospinales > Nitrospinaceae > Nitrospina > Nitrospina sp. 32_T5. The sequence goes on from NZ_JBQKUO010000003.1 coordinate 350,737, forward strand.
CTTGCAGTTCTCGCCGTTCACCGCAAAATCGCACAGGTTCTTGGCCGCGCCGAAACCGCCGGGGAATATGATCGCGTCCAGGTCATCCGCCTTCACCGTGGCGATGTCCTTGATCTCGCCGCGTGCGATGCGCGCCGATTCCACCAGCACGTTGCGGCTTTCGCCTTTCGCCTCTTCCCCGGTGAGATGGTTGATGACGTGCATCTGGTCCACGTTCGGAGCCATGCACACCGCTTCCGCCCCGTTGCGGTCGATGGCCAGCAGGGTGATCACGGCTTCATGGATTTCCGATCCGTCGTAAACTCCGCACCCGGCCAGCACCACACCAATTCGCTTTTTCATGATGGACACCTCCCCCTGGAGCCCCAGGTTGAATGATTGAAGATGGGTCGATGGTTCGTATTCTGATTTTTGCGAAAATTCTAGCACAAATGCCAAACGCCTTCCAAAATCCGTGTGCGCCCTTCCTCACCGCCAGAATCCCCACCCTGCTGTAAAAGAAAACAGGGCTTTTTGGTTTTATTTGGGTCTGGAAGCCGGATGTACTAGAATGAGTTCAAATTCTTAAATCAACTCGGAACCCACAGGTTACAGAAACGGCGCGTCGGGTCTCATGCATTGCATCGCATGCGACGAACGCGGACCTTCTCGATTTTCATCAACGGATCCATGACAGACACCCACACCGTAGAAACCAACATCAAGTATTCCATCGAAAAGAACGGCTACCCGGGGAAAACGGTGAAACTGCCGTTCAAGCCGGTCTACCAGAGCTGCAAGGACCACGGCACCGCGCTGAAGACCGTTCTGGCCAATTTGCAGGACGAACAGATCACCGGGCACATCGAAGGCGACTACATCGTGTTCCCGTCTCCCCACCGCAAAGAGGGGGTGGCGGAGCCGGAGGTCGAGCCGGCCGGAAATTCGTACACTCCGCCGGGGGGCGGTGCGGAGTCGTGGCTCGACATGCTGAAGCGCATGCCCGGACTCAACAACCTGTCCAACCTCGAAGGCGAAATGCAGAAGGCCATGTCCCAGCTCACGCCGGAACAACTGCGCGAGGTCCAGGAACGCGTGAAAAACATGACGCCGGAAGAAAAACAGGCCATCATGAAATCGCTCGGCGACCTGTTCAAACCCAAACCCGGGCCGCGCTGAAGCGTGTCCGTTCCTCTTTTATTATTAATGCCGAACTCAATCCCACATTCATGCTGATCTTCGCCAAAGACATTTACGAAAGAAACCCGCGCGTTCAACGCGAGGCGGACCATCCGGAACTGGCAAAGTACATGGAATACCAGCGCCAACTGTTTCCCTACACCATCGTGCGCGCCGGGCTGGACCTCGCTTACAAGGAACTCGACGACATTCTGAACTACGTCGAGAACGACCACCAGAAACCCGAAGGCTCGCAACGCGACTCGTATCCCGCGGACGTCCCCGCGTGGTACCGCGACCGCTTTCCATGGTCCGCGTCGTTTTTGAGCATGGAAGACATGCACAGCCTGATGGTGACGCTGATCCAGTCGCTCGACTCCTTCCGCACCTTCGAGCGCGGCACGACGTACCAGTGGGTCATCCTCTACGATGCCACGCACAACATCGTGCGCGTGTACAACGACCTGTTGAAAACCAATCCCAACGGGGCACGCGACATCCGCCTGAGCCGCGAGGTGGAGGTGGACTTCGACGACTTCATCAACACCTACTGGCCGCACCTCGAGTTCATGATCCTGTCGAAACCCGATTACCCGCACCGGCGGCTGATGGAGCGCAACCACGAAATCGAGGAAGCCATCAAGGCGCAGCTGGCCGATGGTGCCTCGCCGTTGAAAGCGTTGGAGGACGCGGCGAAGCAGTACTCTTTCGCTCCGGGCACCCTGCCCCTTTTGCGACGCGATCCCGTTACCCCGGACGTCGCCATACTGGAAGAGGTGCCGATCGAGTCCAATCCCTACAACCCGATTCAGGAACCGACACCCCCCGATGCGCCCATTCCAAACGTGCCGTGGGTCGAGGCCGAGTACGAGCTCAATTTTCTCAGCAACCGGGGCATGGCCACAAAAGAGTGACCTCCGGTTCCAGGTTTTCATACAAACTCTGCGCCCCTCTCCTTTACCCAAAAAGGACAATCCTGTTCGTAAACCTGCTCCGACAAAAGCCGTGCTCCCGCCTTGTTTTCCCTTTCGGTTTTTATCAGACGTTACAGGCTAATTTTCTGAACTTGCCAGAAACGGCAAAATATTCATTTTTTGTGTTAACATTTCGGAGTTCTTGAACCCCCGTACCGCCATGCTGAAACCGACCCCTCTCCAAACCCGCATACGTATCCAGGGCACCGACGGCATCCGCCGCGAGGTGATGCTGTCCTCGCACCCTTCCATGAAGGGACTCACACCGCAGGAAGCGTTTCTTAAAAAAGGCGTCATCACCGACCTGTTCATGGAACAGTACGCCTACGCCCACGTGCGGACGGTGTTGCAAGAGCGGCGGTCCTCCATGCGCCCGGTGTTTGCAGTGGCGTGGGACCCGCGCGATATCGAGGGCAAATTCAACGAGGCCGTGGTACGCGGCATCCGCAAGGCCGGAGGCGACGCGCACGTATTGGGCATCGCCCCGACGCCCCTGGTGCCGCTTTACATCCAATATGCGAATGCCGACGGCGGCTTCATGGTGACCGCTTCGCACAACCCCAAGGACCAGAACGGCATCAAGATATTTCTCGCGCACCGCGGCATGAAGCTGTTGCCCGAAAACGACATCGCTCTCACCGATGCCCTTCTGGACACGCCCTCGCTCGTCAACAAACCGTTGAAGGGAAAACGCGTCGACCGGCAGAAGGTGGCGACCAACCTGTTTCTCAATTTTTCCCTCGATCCGGAAAACAGCTGGGTGGACAATGCCGGCCTCCTGAAAAACATCACACTGGTGGTGGACCCCGCCTGCGGTGCGTTGACGGGGGTGGCCGCCGCGGTGTTGAGTCGCGCCGGGTTCGGCAAGGTCATCGAGGTCAACACGCACATGGATGGCCACGTCAACGTGAACAGCGGCGTCGCCGACCTGGAAGGCCACCGTACGATCCCCCCCGGGGCCATCGCGGCCCGAAGCGGTGCGTTCCGAAAACACAAGGCGGTGGTCAAGCTGTTCCAGCTCGGCCGCAAACATCGGGCCGAGATCATCAGCGGACAACGCCGAATCGCAGCCGCTGTGTTCGACGCCGACGGCGACCGCTTCTACCGGCTCGACTACGATCCGTTTACCGACGACCTCACCGTGTCGAGCGGCGACGAGACGGCGTACCTGCAGGCGGCTTACCTGTCAGCCAGGGACCCGGACCGTTACCGGAACGCGGCATACATCCACACCGTCGAAAGCGACCTCAACACCGGTGTGGCAGCGCAAAAACTGGGACTCAAACGCGAACTTTCTGCCGTCGGTGACAAGTGGATTCTGTACCGAATCGCAGGGATGATCGCCGCGGCGCGACTGAAACGGTTGAAGGGTCCGGCGAAGTTGGATTTGGCAAACCGTTTGAAGTCGATTCTGCAAGGCGTCTGCTTTGACGTGGGGCAGTTCGACGCTTTGGAAAAAGAAATCGACCGGGTGAGTGTGGGCCTGCCCGAGACCGCCCTGTCCGTTCCGTTTGCGGTGGGGAGCGAAGAGACGGGCCACAACATCACCCTTGGCTGGCTGGACACGCCACTTGGCCGGCGGGTCCCTGTCTTCTGCGGCAACGGGCTCAAAAGTGCGCTCAACACCTTCGCCGCTACGGAATCACTCCTGCAAAACAAACCCGCGAAGCGGTATTACTCCGTGCTCGCCAAACCGTTTCCTGCCGGGTTCAAGGCCACCCTCTACGCCTATTATGTGAAGCAGGCGGAGTTTCACCACAATTCGCCTGCTTGGAAACAGGTGCTGGCGGTGATCCGCAAACAGGCCAAGCCGCTGGGCTTCACCTGCAAGACGGTTCGTTTCAGTGAAGACCCGGACATGCTTTACGTGGCGATGGCCTCTGCCGACAGACGGGAGGCGGCGGTGTTTGTGCGCAATTCGGGCACGGAAAACAAGATCGGCGTCAACCTGCGCGGCGCGAAGTCAAGCGCCAGAGCACTGAACACCCTGGGCGAGGCGGTCCTGCGCCTGCTCATGGGGTTGCTCAAGGACAGCGCGCATCCGTTGTACGCGGTGGAACAGGACCTCCTTCAACGCATGCTGACAAAACCGCTGGCCGCGCCCAAAGCAAACGAAGACAGCCTCCAGCGCGTTCTTCGCGAGATGGGCAAGCAGGGCCTCACCCGCCTCACCCCCAAAGGATTCGTTTTAACGCCACGGGGGAAATGGTATATTGAGGGCTGACTGTTTCAGCACACCCACCCGTAAGGCGAGCCCCCTCCATGCGCAACCTCAACTCATTTTTCGATCACCTCGATGAATTCGAACACAAGGCGGTGTTCGACGGCATCGATCGCGTTTGGGAACCGCTGACCCAACTCAAAACCTCCATTACGAACATCCTTGACCGCCTGCCTGATTCCGTCCACTGCATGCAGGGAATGGAAGGCATGCAGTTGCTGCCGGCAAAATCGCTCAGCCGCTTTCCCGAACCCGCCGTGCTGGTGGAGCGCTGGATCGAATTTCAGGAACCCACCTACATACAACCGGCACAGGTTTATTTCGGCGCGGGCACGGTGGTGGAACCGACCGCGGTCATCAAGGGCCCGGCCGTCATCGGCAACCACTGCGAAGTGCGGCAGGGCGCGTACCTGCGCGGCACCCTGCTTGCTGGCGATCACTGCGTGCTGGGTCACAACACGGAGATCAAGAACTCCATCCTCATGAACCACACCGAAGCCGGGCACTTCAACTACATCGGCGACAGCATCGTCGGAAGCTACGTGAACCTCGGCGCGGGATCGAAGCTCGCCAACCTGCGCTTTCGTTCGCCGCAGGACAAAATCGACGTCGCTTTTCCGCCGATGACACTGGAACTCGACGGCGAGACCATCGAATCCGGCATGTCCAAGCTGGGAGGGGTCATCGGCGACCATGTGGAGATCGGGTGCAACGCGGTGCTGTGTCCGGGTGTCCTCCTGGGCAAGCAGACCTGGGTGTATCCCAACATGACCGTGTCGCAGGGCTACTACCCTCCCGACAGCCTGCTGGCCTCGCGCGAGAACAAGGGCCGCACGCGCAAATCCACCTGACCCCCTGCACCCTGCGCCTGCCCGTTGCGGCATGGATTTTCATGAAAGCCTTTTCTTTGTCCCGCGACTGCCTATACACTGTTCCCATCTGAATCCACTTATACGAAGGCACATGGCCCCCTCCCCCATCGAAGAAGCCCGGCAACTGCTGGAAGACGCGATCATTCACCACAAGGGCCGTCCCGTGGGTACGGCGGCGGCGCGCGATCCCAACCTCGCCTCTCCCAATTACGCCGACTGCTTCATCCGGGATTTCTTTCCGGCGGCACTGGTGTTTTTGAACGAAGGCAAACCGGACATCGTCAAAAACTTTCTGGAGACGGTGCTGGAACTCCGCAACCAGCAGAGGCAGGTGAGCGGCCACCAGATCCATCCCGGGGTCATGCCCGCGAGTTTTCACATCGAACAAAGCGAGGACGGCGCGGAGAACCTGGTGTCCGATTTCGGCGACCGCGCCATCGGCCGTGTCGCCCCGGTGGATTCCATGATGTGGTGGGTGCTGCTGCTGGGGGCGTACGTGAGGAAGACGGGCGACCGTGAACTGGCACACACCGATGCCTTCCAGAACGGCATGCGGTTGTCGCTGGAGCTGTTTCTGCGCGACACGTTTGAAGTGTTCCCGACGCTCCTCGTGCCCGACGGCAGTTTCATGATCGACCGCCGCATGGGGGTGTACGGTCACCCGCTGGAGGTGCAGGCCCTCTTCTACGGCCTCCTCCAGACCACCCTCGACCTGCTTCCCGATAACGACGACACCTGCCGCAAACTGCGCGGCATGGCGGAGCAACGTATCAAGGTCCTGCGGACCTACGTGCGCATTTTCTACTGGCTGGACATCGAACGGCTGAGCGAGATCCACCGCTTCAAGACCGAGGAGTTCGGCACCGGCAGTGTGAACATGCTGAACATCTACCCGGAATCCATTCCCGACTGGCTTAGCAACTGGATTCCGGAAAAAGGCGGCTACCTGGTGGGCAACCTGGGGCCGGGGCGCATGGATTTCCGCTTTTTCGCACAGGGAAACCTGCTGGCCATCCTGTTCGGCCTGGCCACGCCGGAGCAGTCCCAGAGCATCCTGAACCTGTACACAGAGCACTGGGACGACCTCATCGGCGCCATGCCGATCAAGATCTGCTTTCCGGCGCTGGAGGGCGTGCGCTGGAAAATGCTGACCGGAAGCGACGCCAAAAACGCGGCATGGTCGTACCACAACGGCGGCAACTGGCCGGTGCTTCTGTGGCCGTTCGTCGCAGCGGCATTGAAATCCGGGCGCGACGACCTGGCGGAGACGGCCTTCGAGCAGGCCTGCAACCGCCTGCCGAAGGACCGCTGGCCGGAGTATTACGACGGCCACATGGGACGGCTCATCGGCCGGCGCGCCAACCTGTACCAGACCTGGTCGGCTTCCGGCCTGCTTCTCGCCAACCAGCTTCTGGAGGAAAGAAAAGGGCTGGAACTGTTCCCCGCAAGCCCGGATCACGGCGCCGGCGAAGCCCCGCCAGAGGCCGTGGACCCCCTTCGTTGACAGCCTCTGGAAAAGGTGGTCTAATTTTCCTTTTGAATTTTGCGAGGGTGGCGGAACTGGTAGACGCGCTGGATTTAGGATCCAGTGGGCAACCGTGGGGGTTCGACTCCCCCCTCTCGCATGCCCGGAACCTTTATCCATTCACCCGGAAACGAACCGAATCATGAAATGTGAAGTTGAAGAGATCGACAAGTGCAACCGGAAGCTCAAGATCGAGATTCCGCTCGGCGACTACCAGTCCCAGGTCAGTGCCTACTACAAGAAACTGAGCCACCAGGTCAAAATGCCCGGCTTCCGGCCCGGTAAAATCCCGCAGTCCATCATGGAAAAGCGCTTCGGCCCGGAGGTCAAACAGGAAGTGCTGACGCTGATGGTCTCCGAGAGCATCAACCAGGGCATCCAGGACAACCACCTGCACGCCATCGGCGAACCCAGCATCGTGGAAATCCACGCCGAGGAGGGGACGGACATCACCGTCACCGCCAACGTGGAGGTGCTGCCGGAGTTTTCCGCGCCGGACATCAGCAAGCTTGAGGTGCCGGTCAAAGTGCCGAAGGTCACCGACGAGCAGGTCGAGCAGACCCTGGAGTCCTACCGCGAGCAGAAGGCGGTGAACGAAACCGTCACCGACCGCGGAATCGCCAAGGACGACCTCATCAAGATCGATTTCGAAAGCACCTGTGACGGCAAGCCCTACGAGAACAGCAAAGCCGAGGATTATGTCGTGCAGGTGGGCGGCCACCTGATCGGCGGCTTCGACGACAAGGTGCTGGGCATGAAGATCGGCGAGACGCGCTCGTTTTCGCTCACCCTGCCGGACGACCATCCCAACAAGGAAGTGGCGGGGAAAGAAGTGGACTTCACCGTGACGCTCAAGGGCATCCAGGTGAAGAAACTGCCGGAACTGGACGACGCCTTCGCGCAGACGGTGGACCCCGACAAGAAATACGAGAACCTGGACGCGTTGAAATCGGGCATCCGCGCCGAGCTGGAGGAACACCACCGCAAGCAGGCGCGGGTGGAGGCGCAGAAAACCCTCGCCGACAAACTGGCCGACGTCAACCCGATCGACGTGCCGGAAAAACTGGTTCAGGAACAGATCAAGTTCATGGTCAACAAGGAGAAACAACAGGACGCCGCAGGTGTGGTGCACGAACACCAGACCGACCACGTGGCGTTGACCGACGAAGACCAGAAAAAACACCGCGAGCAGGCGGTGAAACTGCTCCAGCAGGAACTGGTCATCAACAAGTTCTCGGACGAGTTGGCCATCGAGGTCAGCGAGCAGGAACTCGACCGGGAACTGCAAGTATTCATGTCCCTTTTGCAGATCAAGGACCTGAAGAAAATGAAGCAGGAATGGGCCCAATCCGGCGCATTACTGAGACTCCACAACCGGATGCGCCGGGACCGGACCCTGGAGAAGCTGCTCGACCAGGTTCAGCTGCAGGAAGAAATGGTTGACAGCGCCGACCTTAAAAAAGATAATTAATTGTAATGATTACCCTTTCAGTTTCCCCCTGCTCCGGCAAGATTCGTTTGCATCTGGCAGGAAATTCCGTCATAAACACGCCTGTTTGCGTCACCACCCATATAGAAAGTGAATTCGTGTGCCTATGAGACAAGACATCTACAATCAGATCACCAACCAGCTGGTTCCCATCGTGGTCGAGCAGACCAGCCGCGGAGAAAGATCCTATGACATCTATTCCCGCCTGCTGAAAGATCGTATTATATTTATAGGGCAGCAGATTGAAGACCACATGGCCAACCTGATTATCGCGCAGCTTTTGTTCCTGGAATCGGACGAGCCGGATCAGGACATTTATCTATACATCAACAGCCCCGGCGGGCACGTGTCCTCCGGCCTGGCGATTTACGACACCATGCAGTACATCAAGCCGGACGTACAGACCATCTGCATCGGCCAGGCGGCCAGCATGGGCGCGTTGCTGTTGACGGCGGGCACCAAAGGCAAACGCTTCGCCCTGCCCAACTCGCGGGTGATGATCCATCAGCCCTCCGGCGGGTTCCAGGGACAGAGCACGGACATCCAGATTCATGCAGAAGAGATTCTCAAGGTGCGTGACACTCTGGACGAAATTCTCGCCAAGCATTCCGGTCAGCCGAAAGAGGCGATCCGGCGCGATACGGAGCGCGACCACTTCATGACCGGTCAACAGGCAAAGGAATACGGGCTGATCGACAATGTCATCACCAGCCGTACCGAATCGAAGGACCTGTCCAAGGGAATCGATGATTAAATTGCCGGATCAAGGGAACCGGGAGGTTCTCCCCATAGCAGACGCACTCGGAGGCACTCATGGCTAAGAAAACTTCCAACTCGGGTAACTACCGTTGTTCTTTTTGTGGTAAGAGCCAGGAAGAAGTTAAAAAACTGATAGCAGGCCCCACGGTTTACATTTGCGACGAGTGCATCGAGCTGTGCAATGAAATCATGGTCGAGGAGTGGGCGCAGGAAAAGACCGAGGATTTCAAGCACCTGCTCAAGCCGAAGGACATCTTCACCCACCTGGACCAGTACATCATCGGCCAGGAGCGTTGTAAAAAAATCCTTTCCGTTGCCGTGCACAACCACTTCAAGCGGGTCGATGCGGGCATCGACATGGAAGACGTGGAGCTGCAGAAGAGCAACGTCCTGCTCATCGGCCCCACCGGCTCCGGCAAAACGCTGATGGCGCAGACGCTGGCCCGCATTCTCGATGTGCCGTTCACCATCGTGGACGCGACCACGTTGACCGAAGCGGGGTACGTCGGTGAAGACGTGGAAAACATCATCCTGAAACTGCTGCAGGCGGCCGATTACGATGTGGAGAAGGCCGAGCGCGGCATCATTTACATCGACGAGGTGGACAAGATCAGCCGCAAGTCGGAGAACCCGTCAATCACGCGCGACGTCTCCGGCGAGGGCGTGCAGCAGGCCCTTTTGAAAATCATCGAAGGCACGCACGCCAGCGTTCCGCCGCAGGGCGGACGCAAGCATCCGCACCAGGAGTTCCTTCAGGTCAACACCACCAATATTCTGTTCATTTGCGGCGGCGCGTTCGTCGGCCTGGACAAGATCATCCGCAACCGCATCGGCAAGAAAACGATGGGCTTCGGGCAGGAACTGGTCAGCAAAGAAAGCCAGGACATGACCGAGGTTCTGGAAAAGGTGCAGCCGGAAGATCTTCTGAAATACGGATTGATCCCGGAATTCGTCGGCCGCCTTTCCATCACCGCCACGTTGAGCGAGCTGGATGTGGACGGGCTGGTGCAGGTGCTGACCGAACCCAAGAACGCGCTCATCAAGCAGTACAAGAAACTGTTCGAGTTCGAAAACGTCAAGCTGAAGTTCACCGACGGCGCCATCCGCGCCATCGCCGAGAAGGCCTATCGCATCAAAACCGGGGCGCGCGGCCTGCGTTCCATCCTCGAAGAAGTCATGCTCGAAATCATGTTCGACCTGCCGTCCCGTGAGGACGTGGAAGAAGTCGTCATCAACGAGGAAGTCATTTCCCATCTGGAAAAACCGTTGATGGTGTACCAGAATCAGAAACAGGCCAGTTGACCCCTATGACATCAGATCGAACCATTCTTCCGCTGGTCCCCCTGCGGGACATTGTGGTGTTTCCTTTCATGGTCATCCCGCTTTTCGTGGGACGGGACAAGTCTGTCCTGGCGCTGGAAAAAGCGATGGCCGACCAGAAAAACATCTTTCTCGCTACCCAGAGAAACGCCAACCACAACGACCCCGGTCCCGCTGACATCTTTGAAACGGGAACGCTGGCCAACATCCTGCAGATTCTGAAACTCACCGACGGCACCATGAAGGTGCTGGTGGAAGGCGTCCAGCGCGGCCGCATCATCAGTTTCCAGGACAACCCGAACTACCACGAGGTCGAGATTGTCCGCATCGAGGAAAACATCCAGGTCGTCCCGGACGTCAAGGCACTGATGCGGAGCATCGAAAACCTGTTCGAGCAGTACGTCAAACTCAACCAGAAGATTCCGCTGGAAGCCATCTCCGCCATCGCCAACATAGCAGAACCGCACCGCTTCGCCGACACGATCGCTTCCTACATGGTGTTCCAGACGACCGAGAAGCAGGAGTTGCTCGACACCTACAGTCCTGTGGATCGCCTCAACAAACTGATTTCCTCGCTCAAGTCGGAAATGGAAATCCTCAAGATCGAAAAGCGCGTTCACGGCCGCGTGCGCAAGCAGATGGAGCGCTCACAGAAAGAGTTCTACCTGAACGAGCAGATGAAGGCCATCCAGAAGGAACTGGGCAAGCGCGATGAGTTCAAGTCCGACATCGACGAGCTGACGCAGAAAATCAAGAAAGCCAAGATGCCCAAAGATGTCCAGGAAAAAGCCATGAAGGAAGTCCGGCGGCTCGAGATCATGCAGCCGATGTCGGCCGAGGCCACGGTGGTGCGCAACTACATCGACTGGCTGGTGGACATCCCCTGGCACAAGGGGAAGAACTCGGACAAGATCAACATCAAGGAAGCCCAGAAGATCCTGGATGGCGATCACTACGGTCTCGAAAAAGTAAAGGAACGCATCGTTGAGCACCTGGCGGTGATGAAACTGGTGAAAAAGATCAAGGGCCCCATCCTGTGCCTCGTCGGCCCACCGGGCGTCGGCAAAACCTCGCTGGGCAAATCCGTCGCCCGTGCGACGGGACGGGAGTTCGTCCGCGTGTCCCTGGGCGGGGTGCGTGACGAGGCGGAGATCCGCGGCCACCGCAAAACCTACATCGGTTCGCTTCCGGGCAAGATCATCCAGTCCATGAAAAAAGCCGGCACCACCAACCCCGTGTTCCTGCTGGATGAGGTGGACAAGATGAGCATGGATTTCCGCGGCGATCCGTCGTCCGCCCTGCTGGAGGTGCTCGACCCGGAACAAAACGTGAATTTCAACGACCACTACCTGGAAATCGACTACGACCTGTCGCAGGTGCTGTTCATCTGCACCGCCAACGTGTTGCACGCCATTCCGCAACCGTTGCAGGACCGCATGGAGATCATCCGCATTCCCGGTTACACGGAACAGGAAAAGCTGGCCATCGCCCGGAATTTCCTGATCCCCAAAAAGCTGAAGGAACACGGGCTGACGAAAAAGCAGTTGACCATCAGCGAATCGTCGCTGACGAAACTCATCCAGGAATACACCCGAGAGGCGGGCGTACGCAGCCTGGAACGGGAAATCGGTTCCCTTTGCCGCAAGACCGCAATGAAGGTCGTGGAGGAGGGCAAGAAAACGGTCATCGATGTCAAGCCGCAAACCCTCTCCAAACTGCTCGGCGTTCCCAAATACCCCGGCGACCGCGAACGCGACCGGCCGGAAGTCGGCGTCGCCACAGGGCTTGCGTGGACGGAGTTCGGCGGCGAGATGCTGAACATCGAAGTCTCCGTCACCCCCGGCAAGGGCATGGTGATCAGCACCGGCAAGCTGGGCGACGTGATGAAGGAATCCGTGCAGGCGGCGATGAGCTACGTGCGCAAGCGTTCGGATCAACTCGGGCTCAAACCGAATTTTCACATGGGCGTGGACGTCCACGTGCACATCCCGGAAGGCGCCATCCCGAAAGACGGTCCTTCGGCGGGCATCACCATCGCCGTGGCGCTGATCTCCGCCCTCACCGGAAACGTGCCGCGGAGCGACATCTGCATGACCGGAGAGATCACCCTGACCGGCAAGGTTCTGCCCATCGGCGGCCTCAAGGAAAAGGCCCTCGCCGCGCACCGGATGAAGATCGAAAACGTCATCATCCCGAAAGACAACGAAAAGGACCTGCCGGACATCCCGGAGATCATCCGCAAAAAACTGAACTTCATTTCCGTGGAAACGATGGACGACGTGCTGGAGCACAGTTTCGAGAAGAAGCTGAAGGTCAAACCCCAGCGCGCCGCCAGAAAATCCGCAACAAAGAAAAAAGCCGCCAAGCCGAAATCCCGGTCGCGCAAGACGCCGGCCCGGAAATCGCCCACCACGGCGCATTTGAACTGACGGTAACGAGCGGCCCCGCCGTTCCCGTTACCGCACCACCCCTTCAACGCTGAGTGCGATTAAAGAAAGGAAACCCCCTCTACTATGTTTCATCCGTGGCATGACGTGGAACTGGGCGACGAATTGCCGGACATATTTCCGGCCATCATCGAAGTGCCCAAAGGCTCCAAAACCAAGTACGAACTCGACAAGAAAACCGGCATGATCAAGGTGGACCGCATCCTGTACAGCTCCGTGCAGTATCCCGCCAACTACGGGTTCATCCCGCGCACGCTGGGCGACGACCACGATCCCCTCGATGTCCTCGTGCTGGGACAGGACCGCGTGTACCCGCTGTCCATCATGCGCGCCAAACCCATTGGCGTGATGGAAATGCTGGACCAGGGCGAGGAAGATGACAAGATCATCGCCGTGCACATGGACGACCCCGAATACAACCATTACGAGTCGATCGACGAGCTGCCGCCGCACCGGATGGAAGAAGTGAAACGGTTTTTCCAGGACTACAAGAAGCTGGAGAAGAAGGAAGTGGTGGTGGAGGACTTTTTGAGCCGGGAAGAAGCCGTGCGCATCCTCAACGCCGCCATCGACCTCTACAAGAAGGAAATCGGGAAATATAAAGTTTAGAACAACAATCGTTCAAAAATGGCCAGCCACTTATATTTGTTTTTGGATGTTGGTTGAGTTGTCAATAAGTCACCACCGGCCGCGACGAAGCCGTGCGCATCCTCAACGCCGCCATCGACCTCTACAAGAAAGAGTTGGGGAAATAGGCAGCCCTGTAAGTCGGCCGATTTCATATCCAATTTTGCCCCGCATCACAGCCGTTGCTTTCCCTCTGGCATTTCGGAATAATTGAATTAATCTGAAAGGCAGTATCCGTAATGACCGGATGGAATCGGGAGGGACACGTGCGCGCGGGAACCCACATCGAAATGGCATTCAAAGTTCGACGCCCCCCCTTGTCGTCAGGTCCTTTCGCCGAGAGAGGGCGCAGGGTGGGGTACTGCACTCTGCTCCTCCTCTGCGCCTTGTTCCTCACCGCCTGCGACACCACCCGCTACGCCCGCAAGCAGATTCCCAAACAACAGATGCAGGCGTACCTCGAAAACAAACCGGAACCGCTCCACAACGTTTACCGCGACGTGCTGGAGGAGGGCTCGCGCAACTTCGTGCTCAACCACATGCGCGCCGGACTGGGGGCGATGGAGCTGGGCCGTGACCGCCTCGCCGCGGAATCGTTCGAGACCACCCTTCTCAGCATCGAGGCCGTCTATGCGGAAAACGAGTCGGCGGAAAAAGCGCGGAGCGTGTGGTACGAGGAGGGTAAAAAAGACTTCAAGGGCGAGCCGTACGAGCGAGCCATGGCCTATTACTATCGGGGCCTGCTGTTCCTGAAGGAAGGCGATTACGAAAACGCCCGCGCCTGTTTCAAAAGCGGCCAGCTGCAGGACGCGCTCGCCGAAAACGAAAAATACCAGATGGACTTCGCCCTCCTGATTTACCTCGAAGGCTGGGCGTCGCACCTGCTGGGCGACGAACAACTGGCGAAGACGGCGTTCGAGGAAGCTCAGCAGATCCGGCCGGACCTCACCCCGCCCGCGCCGGGCGACGATGTGCTGGTGCTGGCGGAGAGCGGCATGTCGCCCATCAAGGTCGCGGCGGGCGAAGGCAACGCCGCGCTCACTTTCAAGCGGGGTTCCGGCTTCCGCGAAAAGAGCGCGCGGCTGTTCGTCAACGGCCGCACCTATTCACCGCGCATGACCGAAGACATTTTCTGGCAGGCCTCGACGCGCGGCGGCAGGGTGGTGGACGCCATCCTCAAGGACAAGGTCGTCTTCAAGGAAACGCACGAGACCATGGGCAAGGCGCTCACCGAACTGGGCGTGCAGGGCATGCTGTTGTCCGCGCAACATGACAGCAACGAAGGCCTCCTCATCTCCGGCATCGTCACGGCCATCGGCCTCGTCCAGCAGGGCGTCGCCGCCAGCACGCAGACCCGCGCCGACGACCGGTACTGGGAATCGCTCCCCGACAGCGTCCACGTGTTCACCTACGGCAAAGATGCCAGCAATCCAGGTCGCACGGTGACGGTGAGTTTTGTCGATCCCGGCGGAAACACCGTCTCCAACCTGGCGTTCGAGGTGGAGGTGCACATGACCGCGCGCGGTCACGGTCTCGCCTGGGTGCGCTCGCGCGCGGCCTTCAAAAAACAGGATCTGGCCGACCTCGATCCCAACGACGAAGGCGACCCCGAAACCCCTCCGGAATCCATCACCCCTCCACGTACCCAGCCCCGCAACACCAACGCCCCGGCACGGCAACCCTCCCAGCCCAATTGAGGGATGTTCCTGCGAATTTCATTGAATTGATTTTCCGATATTGTTGATATTTCAATAAGTGTGACCTGACCCCTGCGCCCGCCATTACTTCTCTATCTAATTGTTATTTATAACCAGCCGAGCGAAGCTCAATATCAGATATCAAATATTCGCGTCCTGCGACCGGAATCCCTCTTATAAATACCTTGCGCCCTTGGGCCCAAGTCTTTATATTTCCCCTGCACACCGAATTCAAAATGGTTTGATTGGCGTTATCCAGGGAGGGCCTGCCGATTGATTTTACACGCCGACTCATGCCTCCTTACCTTACCGAACGTATTTGCCTGAACTGGCAATTTTTATAATTATTCATTGCTGCATAGGAGGCAGAGTCATGAACCACCCCACCCTTTCCATTTATAAAAAGTGTTTATTGCTGGTTCTCGCGGTCACGCTGGCGGCCTGCGCCGGTCCGCAGATTCCGAAACCTCAGGACATCGTCAACGTGCCCCAGCCGCTTCTGGACAACACCGGCGAGTTCATGTCGCCCTACACGCAGGACGGCGTGCTCGCCCTGTGGGTGGACAAAGCGATCAACGCTCAGCTGGGCTCGAGGGTCGGGCAGATGGCGGGAGCCTTTGCCGGCCAGAAGGCGCTGGAACAGGTTCCTTTTGTCGGCGGCATCCTCGGCGCCCAGGTGGGGGAATACGCCGGACGCAAGATCGCCATCGAGGCTTCCGGTGGCATGGAGTACATCACCGAAACGTCCGATATGTCGTTCACCAACATCAACGACATGGCGGTGTATCTCTACGCCCGTCACTCCACGCACGAGCATTACCAGCAGGCACTGGAAGCGACGTGGGAGATCTACCCCGACCTGAAAAACAACTACCACCAGGCTCTGGTCAACGCCGGCGGCAAGCGCTGACCGCGCCAAATAAAAAGAGCTGATAATCGTCTGCTTGCGGCGGCCGCGTGCTCCGGAGTTCCATGACTCCCGGAGTGCGCGGCCAAAGTTTTTTGCCCCCCGCCGGGTTATGGGGTACTATTCGATAAGGTGACTCACCCCGCCAACCCACGTTTTTTTCAATCGAAGAAGGATGGATTTCATGAACGGACCGGTCAGAGTTTGGTTTCCATGGGCAATCGGCCTGCTCCTGTTGGGCGGATGCGCCACCTATTCCGCTTCCACCATCGAAAACGCACCGGGAAGCCCCACGGTGTACGAAGACCCGAATTCCACCGGACAACTCGCAGGGGTGGGCATCGAGTCGCAGGATATCCGCGCCATGACCGACAAGATGATGCGCGACATGCTGACCAATCCGTCGCTCGCCGGCGCCAAGACGCCGCCCAAGGTCATCATCGACGCCGAGTTTTTCCGCAATGAAAGCTCCTCGCGCATCAACAAGAACATCATCACCGACCGCCTGCGCGTGGACCTGAACCGCGCCGCGAAAGGCCGCATGGTGTTCGTCGGCCGCCATTACGAAGGCATGGTGAAGGAAGAAACCGCCTACAAGGGCCGCCCTGCCGGCCTGCTTTCAGGCGACTACCGGCTGGGCGGGCGCATCACCACCCTCGACCAGATCAATCCCACCACCGGACGAACCTCCCGTTATCATCAGATCATTTTTGAGATGGTGGACCTGAACAACAGCGCCATCGTGTGGACGGGGATTTATGATTTTCGCAAATCTGCGCGGGACGACATCATCTACCGGTGACGACGGCTCGATGACCGGAAATCACAAACGCCGCCTCGGTGCGCTGGCGCTGGGCCTGCTCCTGCTCCCGGCCTGCGGCCCGGCGTCGCAGAAAGCGCACGTCTCCGATGCGGTGATGAACACCTACCTGCAGAACAAGCCCGCCAACCTGCACACCCTTTATCGCAAGGCGCTCATTGAAGGTCCGCGCAACCAGGTGCTGAACGACATGCGCGTGGGGCTCGCCGCCATGGAACTCGGTCATTACTCGCTGGCCCGCGAATCGCTGGACCGCGCCCTGATGAACATCGAATCCATTTACGCTGACGATGAAACCGCGCGGAACGCGCGCAGCCTGTGGTACGAGGAAGGCAAAAAGGACTTCAAGGGCGAACCATACGAGCGCGCCATGGCCTACTACTACCGTGGCCTGCTCTACATCATCGAAGGCGACCTGGAAAACGCCCGTGCCTCGTTCAAGG
Source organism: Nitrospina sp. 32_T5 (assembly GCF_052156635.1). Lineage (NCBI taxonomy): Bacteria > Pseudomonadati > Nitrospinota > Nitrospinia > Nitrospinales > Nitrospinaceae > Nitrospina > Nitrospina sp. 32_T5. Next base: position 367,996 of record NZ_JBQKUO010000003.1, read on the forward strand.
GCGGTGTCCTGCAGGATGCGTTCGCCGAAGAGGAACAGAACCGGTGCGACTTCGCCCTTCTCATTTTCCTGCAGGGCTGGGTGTCGCAGAAGCTGGGCGATCAGGATCTCGCCCGCATGGCGTACGAAGAAGTGAAACGCTTCCGCCCGGATTTCCAGATTCCCGACCCGAATGACAACGTGCTGGTCCTGCTGGAAACAGGCACTTCACCGAGGAAGGTGTCCGACGGCATCGGCCACGGCGAGTTGAAATTCAGGCGCGGTCGCGGTTTCGTCGAAACCCGCGCGCACCTTCAAATGAACGGCAACACTTACGACGCGTATCCGATGGAAGACATCTACTGGCAGGCCACCTCGCGCGGCGGCCGGCAGTTTGACAAGATTCTGGAAGGCAAGGTGGTCTTCCGCCAGACCAACGCCATGGTGGGCTCGGCATTGACCGACATCGCATCGAAGACCATGATCATGGCGCCGCTCATGGAAAACTCCGGCACGTTCCAGCTTGCCGCCGGTGCGCTGGGGCTGGTCGGGGCGACGCAGATGGCGCTCGCCGCCAACACCAAAACGCAGGCAGACACGCGTTACTGGAACAACCTTCCGGACAGCGTGCACGTGCTCACCCTGCAGGTCGATCCCGCACAGTGGGGAGAGGTCGGTATCTGGTTTGAAGACGCAAGCGGGAAAAAACAGGCCGCATTGTCCACACAGCGTCCGATCTTGAAAACACACGGCGGCACGGGGCTGGTTTGGGCCCGTTCCCGCACCGCACTGGTCAAAAAATGACAACGACTCATTCACAACATATTAACGGAGGCTGTATGAACCGATCAGGAACCCTGATTGCCTGCCTTGTGGCGGCGGGCTGGTTGACCGGATGCGCCACGGACCCCTGTCCGCGCATCCTGGCGGAAGGCGAAGCCGACGCCGCCATCAAGATGAACAGCGTCCGCTTTCTCGATGAAGGCCTGCAACGCCGCAGTGAGTGGCAGAACTACTGCCGCGGCAATCGGCTGGGTCCGGAACCCTCTGTGCCCATGAACGCCCCCGGAAAGAAAAAAGTCTCCATCACCGAACACAACTCCCGTCCCACGGAAACCGGCACATTGGAAGTGTGGGTGCAGATCCGCAACCACACCGACTTTCCTCTGCAGGTTCAGGCGCGCACGCGGTTTTTCGACAAGGACCGAAGCCCCACCGAGGAAACCTCGAACTGGGACCGTGTCCAGCTGCCGGCGCAGAGCTACGAAACGTACCGGACCTTTTCCACCAGCCCGGACGCACAGTGGTATTTCATCGAGGTGCGGGAAGGACAGTGACCCCCCCCCGACGGGGGAGGTCACATTTCGTTGCGGAATTTTTCGTAGGGAACCTGCAGGTCTTCCGTGCGTGCCATCGCCAGGTGGCTTTCCCCGGACATGCGTGATTTGACCACATCCAGCAGGGTGACGGCCTCGGACAGGAACTTCTGCTCGTTGCTGTTATCCACCTTCCGTGCCAGCAGTTCCTGGTACAGGTCGATCAACGGCCTGGTTTGCAGAACCAGTCGTCCCACTTCTTCATAAGGGATGTTGCGATCGGCAATGCGCTTGGCCTCCTGCGCATACTCGACCCATTCATCAGCCACCGCTTTGGGATTGCCCAGCTGGATCATGTGCTGCCTTGCGCCTTCCACTCCCCTGTCCTCGATCATCCGGCTGACCGAGATGGCCAAGCCGGTGAGCGGCACCCCCTTGGCGGTTTTACACAGGTAACGGAGAGCAAAGAAAAGCTTGTTCGTGTTGCTGTCTATCTGGAACCCGGTGTCGGAAAAGGGGCGCAGTTTGTCGTTCCGCTCGAAGGCATGCCACAGGCCGCCTTCCCTCTGCACCAGCTTGCGGGTTTTATCCATTGGCTCCAGCATCGCAATGCAGGAATCGGCATCGTTGATCTGCGCCACCTGCGCGCTGACATCCACGTTTGTCAATTTGTCTTTTAAAGCCGGGTCCACCTTCACCTGCAAGGTGGGTTCCGGACTCGCCGCCACCTTGTCTTTTGTGATCTCCACTTCCTCGGTTTTCACCCAGGTTTTCTCTTTTTCAGGTAATTGCAGGGGTTGTTCTTCCACGGTCTGCGTGTCGCCACAGGCCGAGGTCATAACCAGCAGGAGCACCCACATGAGGGTCAATTTCTTCATATTCAAACCGCCATAAGTAATAAAAATCAGGAATATATCCTTTATACAGCAAAACCCGGGGCGGTGCCACCCCACCAGTTTGGTCTGAGAGAGTCCCGCCCACTCCAGGCCTCAACCCGGGAATGAAAGTCTCTGGAAAACAGGGCAAGCTTTTCCACGTCACTGGGAAATATTTGCCCCGGGGACCCCATTCATCATTTCCCACGGCGCGCCTCCTTTCCCGAACCCACCCTAACCCCTTTGTTTACATTGGGTTAAAAACACAAAAGATTTTTCCCGGTTTTGGCACCGGGCTTGCTAGTAAAAGGTTGAGTTCTGGAAACAGGACCCTATTGACCACGGTTTTACCAATACGAAATAAAGGATCAAGCGAGATGGACTTCCTTCCGATGCCGGCACAGACGAGCCCCCTGGGACCCAACCCGGCCGACAAGGCCAAACGGCTTGGGGAGCAGGTACAGACCCTGAACCCGGCGAGGGCGCTGACGCAATCGTTCTCGCAGAACCTGGCGCAGGTGAAGCAGGGCGGTGAGAGCCAGAAGACCTCCGAAGGCAAGCAGGAATCGGAAAAACTGATGGAGGTCTCGCGGCAGTTCGAAGGACTGCTGATCCACCAGATGCTGAAATCCATGCGCAAGACCGTGAACAAGACCGGACTGATGGAAGGTTTTGCCAACCAGCAGTACGAGGCGGTTCTCGATGAAGAACTGTCAAGGGAAGTGGTTCGGCACCAGAGCATTGGGATGGCCCAAACCATATACGACCAAATGAGCCGGAATCTGCCACTCCCGGTTCGGTAGCAGGACCCTTTTGAGAGGTGTGTCATGAAAGAGTTATACCAGGCGCTCAATACCATTCTGGAACAAAAAATCGAGCTGTATGACCGGCTGATCAAGGTCTTCGGCGAGGAATGGGACGCGGTTACGGAATTTTCCCGCGACCGTCTCATGAAAATTTTGGAGCAGAAAGAGGCCCTGCTGACACAGGTGGGTGAACTCAATCAGAAACGCGAGGCCATTTTGCGGGAAATGGCCGAACAATGGAACATTCCCATTGAAAAAGTAACCCTTCGAAAAATCGCCCAGTTCAAGAACAACCAATGGTCGATGTCGATGATCCTCTGCCAGAAACGCATGAAGGACCAGATTGCGCGGATCAAGAAAATGAACGAGATGAACCGCAGGCTGATCGAACGCTCCGCGCATTCGATGAAGGAGTCCATCAACGTCCTTTACAAGGCGGACTCCAGCTACACCCCCTATCACGCCGACGGCAAAACGGACCATGTTCCGCTGACCAGCGGTTTGATCAGCACCAACATCTGACGGGTCGAATCCATGACGTCGAACATTTTCAGCATTCTGAATACCGCCAAACTGGGACTGCAAAGCCAGCAGTTGGCCATCGAGGTGACCGGCAACAACGTCGCCAACGTGCAGACGGAGGGCTACAGCCGCCAGACGGTGACATTCGAGCCGAACTCCCCGCGCAATTTCAACCTGGGGCAGATCGGCACGGGTGTGAAAACCTCCGGCATCGCAAGGTCGTTCGATCAGTTTCTGTTCAACCAGATTCTGAGCGAAAACCAGAGCCTCGGCAATTTCACCGTACGCCGGGACGTGTTCGAGAACCTGGAAATCCTGCTCAACGAAACGGAAGGCGTCGGCATAAACAGCCAGCTCAGCAATTTTTTCAGTGCACTGAGCGACCTGGCGAACAATCCCACCGGATTTTCCGAACGAACCAATGTGATCGCCGCAGGCGCCTCGCTGGCGCAATCGTTCAACAAACTGGGCAACTCCCTGGCGGAAGAACGGCTGAACCTCGACCGAAAGATCCAGGATGAGGTGACACAGATCAACAGTCTGCTCACTGAAATTGCACGCCTGAACGAAGCCATTCCCGCTCAGGACCTGACCGGCTTCGCCGCCAATGACCTGATGGACCAGCGCGATCAGCTGGTGAAAGAGCTGTCACAAAAACTCGATATCACGCGGGTCTCTTCCGGCGACGACCGGACGAACCTGACCCTGTCCGACGGCACACCGTTGGTCCTGGGTAACCAGACTTTCACACTGAGCACGCAGGCCAACGCCAACAATGGCGGGCTGAGCGACATTCTCGTTCAGGACACCGGGGGCGGCACCGTCAACATCACCAACACCATCCAGGGTGGAGAGGTACGCGGCCTTTTGGACATGCGCGACACCGAAGTGGCCAACGCGCTCGACCGCCTGGACCGGCTGGCCGCCAGCATCGTGACCGAGGTCAACCGCGTGCACCAGCAGGGCATCGGTACGGACGGCACCACCGGCAACGATTTTTTCACCACGCTACCCGTGACCCTTGCGGCCAACTCCGCCAACTCCGGAACAGGCAGCGTCACCATCACCAACGCCAGCTCGACCACCACCTCTACCGACAAGTTCCGCCTGACGTTCACCAACGCCACGGACTTTGACGTGGTGAACCTGACCACCGGCCAGAGCGTGGGCTCGTTTTCATATGCAGGCACGCCTATCAACCTGGGTGGCGGCTTTGCGGTGACGGTCACCGGCGCACCGACCGCGGGAGATGTGTTCGATTTTTCGACTTCCGCCAGCGCCGCTTCCAGCATGTCGGTTTCCACCACGCTTCTCGCCGATTCGCAGAAACTGGCGGCAGGACAAAACGGAACCACCGACGGCGACAACGCGCTGGCCCTGGCCGGGCTTCAGACACGCGGCATTTTTTCCGGAATCGGCTTTTCTTCCGGATCGGGCACGGTGACGTTCAACGATTTTTACAGCGGCCTCCTCAATAATGTTGGCAGCGGTTCGCGTTCCGCCCAGACCCTGGCGCAACAGCAGGAAGGAATCAAGCTGCAACTCGATATACGGCGGGAAAGTGTCTCCGGGGTGTCCATCGACGAAGAGATGATCAACCTCATCAAATTCCAACAGGCGTTTCAGGCTTCGGCCCGGATGATCAGCATCGTCGATGAGATGTTCGACATCCTCCAAAACCAGATATGAAACAGGGCCCAGATGGATTGACGGGCCGGGAGTGACCACATGGTAATGCGGGTGACCAACCAGGCGCAACAGGCGAACGCGCTGCGCAACCTGTTCCGCATCACAGAAGACCAGTTTCTCGCCAACCAGCGCATTTCCAGCGGCAAGCGCATCCTCGCGCCGTCGGACGATCCCCTGGGATTGCGGGACGCGCTCGGTTTGCGGGCCACCATCAGCCGCTCGGAACAGTTCAACCGCAACATCACGTTCAACCAGGTATTTGTCAACAGCGCCGACTCGGCACTGAGCAATGTGAGCACCAGCCTCACCCGCGCGCAGGAACTGGCCGTGAACAGCCTGAACGGACTCAACACCGCCGCCACGCGGCAGGCCGCGGCGGAAGAACTGGACCAGATCATCGGCACCGTGTTCCAGGCCGCCAACACGAAAGTCCAGGGACGCTTCCTGTTCTCCGGTACCGGTCTCGCTACCGAACCGTTTCAGCAAAACCCGGGCGCACTGGGCGCGCTGTACACCGGCGACGGCAACCGGCTGAACCTCGAAGTGGCGGACGGGCTGACCGTGCCCATCACCAAACCCGGATCGGAAGTGTTCGCGGTGGACCTCAATCCCGCGGTCACCACCGCCACGAATCTCAGCGATTTGAACGGCGGCGCGGGTGTGACCCTCGGCAGTCTTTCCATCACCGACCGTGCGGGCAACAACGCGGTGGTGAATCTTGGCGCGGCGACCACGGTGAACGACGTCATCGTCGCCATCAACGGCGCGGGCATCAATGTCACCGCCTCCATCAACAGCACCGGCGATGGGCTTTTGCTCACCGACACCAGCACCGCCATCACACAGGCGCTGACCGTCACGGAATCCGGCGGCGGAACCGTGGCGCAGGAGCTGGGCATCCTCGGCTCGCGAAACGGCAACCTGACCGGGCAGGACCTGAATCCCGTCATCACCACCGCCACCACCCTTGCCAGCCTGAACGGAGGCAACGGTCTGACGCTGGGCTCAGTGGACGTGACCAATGGATCGCTTTCCGGCACGGTGGACCTGAGCGGTGCGACGACCCTCAACGATGTCCTCACCACGCTCAACGGTGCAGGGCTGAACCTGACGGCGAGCATCAATTCTCAGGGCAACGGGCTCGACGTGGTTTCGTCCAACGCGAACACGACCGCGGTCATCGACGATGTCGCAGGCGGAAACACGGCCTCCATTCTCGGCATCGGCGGAAACAATGTATTTCTGGCTCTGGATACCCTGAAGCAGGCTCTGGAACGCGACGATACCGAGGGGATCTCGGCGTCATTGGACCTGTTGAATGCGAGCCGCGACAAGGTGAGTGATGTTCGCGCAGAATTCGGGGCGGTCAGCCGAACACTGGACCAGATGGAGGTCTTGAGCGGAGAGGATGTGGTGACACAAAAGGAACAGTTGTCTGATATCGAGGATGCGGATTTCGTCCAGGAGGCGGCCAACCTGGCAGCGCTCGAAACCGCCCTCCAGGCCACCCTCGCCGTCACAGCACGGGTCCTGCAACCCACGCTGCTGGACTTCCTGAATTAACCCGTTTTCACGCGGAACGTCCGGGTTCAGCGGGGACCGGTGCAGGAGAGTCCTGCCGGGACCTCACGGGCAGCCATAAGTGGACCGCGGTGCCCTTTTCTTCCTCGCTTTCCACTTCGATGAATCCGCCGTGCTGCTCCACGATGGTGTAGCAAACGGACAACCCAAGCCCGGTCCCTTTTTCCTCCGGTTTGGTGGTGAAAAACGGCTCGAAAATCTTGCTCAGGTTTTCCCGGGAAATGCCCACGCCGGTATCCCGGATCTCGATGTGAAAAAAGTTTTCCCGCCGGACGGGAATGCTCTCCGGGTCGAGGTACATGTCCTCCTTGCGCCGATTCTGCATGATCTCGCGTACGATTTTTTCCGTCCGCACAGTCAGCCTGCCTCCCTCCGGCATGGCGTGCCGGGCGTTGTTGAACAGGTTCAGGAACACCTGGCGCATGCGGTCGGGATCGGCACGCAGGTATACCTCCTCCTCGGTAAACTGCCGATCGAGCTCGATGCAATCCATACGCATCTCCTTTTCCAGGAGGGAAAGCACAAAGTCGAGTTCCTCGTTGAAGTCCACCTCCTGCAACTCCATGTTCCCCTTGCGCGAAAACCGCAGGAGGTCGCTCAGGATTTTGTCGATGCGAAAAATCTCCTCGCGCATGGAGCGGAAGTGCTCGTCCCGGGTGCCGTCTCCGGCTTGATCCCGCATCAACGTCTGGACGTGACCTGAAATGATGTTGAGTGGATTGAGCACCTCGTGGCACACCATGGCGGCAAGACGGCCGATACTCGCCAGCTTTTCCGAGCGGATGATGCTTTCCTGCGCAATCTGGAGTTTCTGCAACGACCCCTTCAGTTGATGGTTGGCTTCCATCAGCTTGTCATTGGCGCGCTTCAATTCTTCTTCCGCCCGCTCGCGCAAGTCCGCCTCGCGGCGCAACTGGATGGCCACCTCGATACAGCGGATCAAGGATTCGGCGGTGAGGTTGTTCTTCGACCGGTAGTCGGTGGCGCCGCATTTCATCGCTTCGGCGGCGACTTCCGGATCGCTTTGCCCGGTGAGGAAAATCACAGGATGGGGATACCCCTTACCCCGTACCTTCCGGAGGAGCTCGATCCCGTTGCCATTCTGCAGGCGGTAATCGAAAAGACAAATGTCGATCTGGTTTTGTTCGAGAGCGGCCGGAACTCCCTCAGGCGTGTCTATATGCGTGAGTTCACATATGAATTCCGGCTCGCTCGAAGTCAGCATGCTTCGAATGAGATATGCGTCCTCCGCATCATCCTCTACCAGCAGGATTCTCAAAGCCCTTTTCATCGTACCCTCTCCTTAAAAAGTACGCAGAAGAGTCAGGCTCTCTTCCACAAACGCAGGATAGGAAAAATCCTACACCACCCTTCGGAAAAACTAAATCCTTGGTATGAGGTTCAAGGATCGCTTCAGGCTCAACACATTATTGGTATGAACACATGATAACCCGTTATTTAAAAATAAAAAAGCAGTATTTTTCGGAAACAGGATAAAATACTACGCCTGAATAGTAAGTCTACGATTTATCTAAAAATTTAAACCCCTGATTAAAAAAATCGTTTCGCTCCTCACCCCGCGCAAATATGCAAAAATCAAATAACTTCCGAATACAAAATAAAATGGTTACATTTCCGATATGGTTGTTTTCTGTAATTGTGTCCGTCGTTTTTTTCACCCATTGCCATATCGGCCCTTCGGCACTGCTGAAGACCTGCGCACGATTCAGTTTTTTAATGGATCTGTCCAGGGTCGCACCCTATCCTTAACAATCCCATAAAGACCCGCATGGATTGCTTGGGATTGCGGCGGATCTCAAAATTTTTCAAATAATGAAACACATCCGCATTCTGCGATAATGGCCCCTTCGGGCTTATATCGGAACAATCTAAGTCGCTCTTTAGGGTTTTTTTATTTTTCATTCAAGTTGCCCCTCAAAACCATCCAAATTTGTTAGCCTGATCTGGAATCAAATATCAAGGAGACCTTCATGACCCGGACAAGCCCCTACACCCAACTCGATCCCCAATTTCTCTATCGCTGGTCGCCACGGGCTTTCCTCAGCGATCCCCTGGCCGATGAGGACATCATGACGTTGTTCGAAGCGGCGCGTTGGGCGCCGTCCTGTTTCAACGAACAGCCGTGGTTATTTGTGTACGGACGGGGGGATCGGCTCAAGGAGTTCCAGACGGCGCTGGTGGAGGGAAACCGAAAGTGGGCGGACAAGGCTCCTCTGCTCATCATCGTGTTCGCCCGCAACGATTTTGAAGAACGGGGCAAGCCCAACCACTGGGCGCAGTTCGATTCGGGGTCAGCATGGATGTCGCTCTGCCTTCAGGCGCAGAAGATGGGACTGGTCTGTCATGCCATGGGGGGCTTCATCAAGGACCGGGCGCACGCGGTGGCAAATGTGAGTGAGGACAATTTCACGGCAATGTGCGTGATTGCAGTCGGAAAACAGGGGCCGGCGGAAATTCTGGACGACGACCTGCGCGAACGGGAAGCTCCCAGCGACCGCAAGCCGCTGGCCGAGATCGCCCACGAAGGCCCGCTTCCCGGTTGATCCCGAAGGTGGACACGGTCACTTGTCTTTGCGTTGGCCCAACTGCGTGAACTTTTCAGGCTGGTGGCGCACGATCTTGCCTTCCACCAGGTAAATCACGTCTTCGGCGATGTTGGTGGCGTAGTCGGCGATGCGCTCCAGGTGGCGGGAGATGGAAATGTAGTTGATGAGGATCTCCACCTGGTCGGGGTCCTGCCTGATTTTCTCGTACACCCGCTGGTACACTTCACGGTTCATGGCATCGATCTCGTCGTCCGCCTGCCACACCTTGTGTGCGGTCACCGGATCCATGTTGATCAGGCAGTCGATGGACTGGCTCAGCATGGCGCGGGTTTTTTCTGCCATGGCGCTGAAGTCGAACGGCGGCTTGACGTTGCGTTTGCTCGCCAGGACGATGACGCGCTCGGCGATGTTCACCGCGAGGTCGGCCACGCGTTCCAGGTCGTTGTTGATCTTGAGGGCGGCGATGACGAATCGCAGGTCCCCCGCCACCGGCTGGTGCAGGGCCAGCACCTTCAGGCATTCTTCTTCCAGTTGCACCTCGGTGTTGTCCACGGCCTTGTCCTGTTCGATGATCTCCTGCGCCTGCTTCACGTCCAGCGCGGCCACCGACTTCATGACGCGGAGCACCATCTCCTCGACCTCCGCGCTCAGGCCCAGCAGTTGCTTTTTCAGAACATCGAGTTCGCGTTGAAAATGTTTGGTCATGAATCCCCGTTAAGAATCAACCAAAACGTCCGGTGATGTAGTCTTCCGTCCTCTTCTGGTCCGGTTGCGTGAATATTTTCTTGGTGGAACCGAATTCCACCAGGTCCCCCTCGTACAGAAACGCCGTCAAATCCGAAATTCGCGCCGCCTGCTGCATGTTGTGCGTGACGATGACGATGGTGTAGCGTGAACGCAGTTCCTGGATCAGGTCCTCGATGCGCGCCGTGGCGCGGGGATCGAGCGCGGAACAGGGCTCGTCCATCAGGATCACTTCCGGGTTCATGGCGATGGCGCGGGCGATGCACAGTCTCTGCTGCTGTCCGCCGGACAGTTTGAGCGCCGAGTCGCGCAGGCGGTCCTTCACCTCGTCCCACAACGCCGCCTTGCGCAGGGCCTCTTCGGCCAGGTCGTTCAGGTTGCCCTTGTAGCCGTTGATCTTCGGCCCCCACACCACGTTCTTGAATATGGACTTGGGAAACGGGTTCGGCCGCTGGAACACCATGCCGATCTTCTGCCGGATGAGGCCCGGGTCCACCTTTTTATCGTACAGGTTCTCGCCGTGGAATAACACTTCTCCTTCCACCCACGCGGTCGGGATGAAATCGTTCATCCGGTTGAACACGCGGAGCATGGAACTCTTGCCGCAACCGGAAGGACCGATGACTGCGGTCACCTGGTGCGACGGGACCTGGAGGTCGATGCCTTTCACCACGCGGAGGTCACCGTAATTGATACAAAGTTTCCGCGTCTCCAGAATGGTATTGCACTCTTCCAAACCAACCTCCCTCACGAATTATTTATACCTTTGCAGTTTTTCGCGAATGAACACCGCGCCCGCATTCATCGACAGCAGGAGCACGAGCAGCACAATGATGCCCGCGGCGGCGAGCCCGTGGAACTCCGCCTGCGGCCGGGCCGCCCAGTTGAAAATCTGCACCGGCAATGCGGTGAACGGATCTTCCGGCGTCTCCGGCGTGAACGCGACGTAACTCAACGCCCCGATCATGATCATGGGGGCGGTCTCGCCCATGGCTCGTGACAGGGCCAGGATGACGCCCGTCATGATGCCCGGCAGGGCGGACGGCAGCACCTGCCACCACACCACCTGCCAGCGGCGGGCGCCCAGCGCAAACGCGCCCTCCCGGATCGATGCCGGCACGGCACGGATCGCTCCCTGTGCGGCGATCACGATGACCGGGAGCACCAGCAGACTCATGGTCATGCTCCCCGCCCACAGGCTGCGGTCGAATCCCAGGAAACGGACAAAGATGGCCAGTCCCAGCACCCCGTAAAGGATGGAGGGCATGCCCGCCAGGTTGGCGATATTGATTTCGAAAATACGGAGCAGGCGGTTTTTCGGGGCGAACTCTTCCAGGTACACCGCCGTGGCCACGCCCAGCGGAATGGCGAACGCCGCCGTCATGCCGATCAGCCAGATGCTGCCCCACAGGGCGGACTTGAGTCCCGCCTCCTCCGGATGGCGCGAGGGGAAGCTGGTCAGGAAATTCCAGTCGAGCCAGACGAAACCCTCTTTCACCACGTGCGCCAGAAGGATGCCCAGCACGGCGACCGTCATCCACGTCACGGCGGAACAAAGCCGGATGAACCAGCGGTCGCGTTGTTTTCGTTTTTCGCGGAATTCGGTCACGAGTTGTATTGCTTCGATTTCAGAATGAAATGGTTGCCGATGATGTTCATGGTGAGCGTCATCAGGAACAACAACATGCCCACCGCGTACACGGTGTAGTACTCGACCCCGCCTGCAGGAATGTCCCCCAGGCTCACCTGCACGATGTAAGCCGTCATCGTCTGAATGCTTTCAAGGAAGCCGATCGACCAGTTCGGCGTCGCCCCGGCCGCCAGTGTGACCGCCATGGTCTCCCCCACCGCCCGCGACAATGCCAGGATGACCGCCGCGCCGATACGCGTGGCGGCGGCGGGAAGAATGATCTGCGACGTCACTTCCAGGTGCGTGCCCCCCAGGGCGTACGCGCCTTCGCGCAGGGTTCCGGGCAGTCCCCGGAAAGCGTCGTCGCACAGCGACGACACCATGGGCAGGATCATGATGCCCACCACGATGGCGGCACTGGCGGCGTTAAAAATATGCGTCTCGGGAAACACCATGCGGATCAGCGGGGTCACGAACGTCAGGGCGAAGTAACCGTACACCACCGTCGGAATGCCCGCCAGGATTTCCAGCACGGGCTTGATGACCGACCGCACGTTGTTGGAGGCAAACTCACTGAGGTAAGTGGCGATCAGCAACCCGAACGGCAGGGCGATGAGAATCGCCCCGAAAACGACTTTCATCGTCCCGGCCACCAGCGGCAGGACGCCGAACGATTTCGGCTCCAGCAGGGGCGCCCAGTTGGTCCCGAACAGGAATTCAGTGACCGGCACTTCGCGGAAGAACAGAAAGGATTCTTTGCCCAGTAGAAAGATGACCACCAGCGTGGTCATCAGGGTGACGCCCACGCAGAGCACGAGAATCCCGTGCACTGCGTGGTCCATCCACTTTGAAAACATGTTGTGTCCTGAAAGGTTCAGTTTCTGGCCAGCTTCAAGAGAGCATTCTCAAACCGCTCCAGGTGGTCGCGGTACATGGAATCCGGCAGGGGGATGTATCCCACTTCCCTGGAAAGCTCACCGGCGTTTTTGATATAGAACCGGATGAAGGCGTTCACCTCCGGCCGTTTCGCCGCCTCGACATTGACATAGATGAAGATGGGCCGCGACAGGGGCGAGTAGGTTCCCTGGTTGATGGTCTCCAGGGTCGGCTCCACCGGAGCCTTGTTGCCTTCCTGGATCGGCACGGCTTTCAGGATGTCCTTGTTCTCGACATAGTAGGCGAAACCGAAGAAACCCAGCGCGTACTTGTCTCCGGCCACACCCTTGACCAGCATGTTGTCGTCTTCACTTTTGGTGAAATCGGCACGGCTGGCCTGCGATTTGCCGTTGATGACTTCGGTGAAGTAATCGAAGGTACCGCTGTCGGTGCCCGGCCCGTACAGGCGCAGGGCCTTATCCGGCCACCCGTCCCGGACGTCCGCCCAGGTTTTCACGGAGCTGCCCGGTTCCCAGATTTTCTTCAACTCGTCGGTGGTCAGGTGATCCACCCAGGTGTTGGCCTGGTTGACTACCACCGTCAACCCGTCATAGGCAACCGGCAACTCGAGGTATTGGATGTTGTTCTTTTTTGCCTTGTCGATTTCCCTTTGCTTGATCGGGCGGGAGGCGTCGTTGATGTCCGTTTCGCCCGCCGTGAATTTCTTGAATCCGCCACCGGTACCCGAAACACCGACGGTCACGCGAACGCGGGCGTAGTCGCGGTTTTTACTGAACTCTTCGGCCACCGCCTCGGAAATGGGGAACACGGTGCTCGATCCGTCGATGCGGACGGTGCCGCGCAGTTTTTCGCCCGCCAGGGCCATGGTAGAAGCGCCCAAAACCAGCGCCACCATCAAAATTCGGGGTATCCAGCGATACATGGGAGTGATCTCCTCAAAAGGGAAAATGGTTTTGCCTTCGTTCGGAAACAAGGTACTCCACCAATGTTAGGGGTTTGTTAGAGCCCGGTTTAAATTCGGATGGATTCGGGCCGGGAAACCCCCGGCATATTCAGGAGTTGTCGTTACATGCTTGATCTTGCAGGAGATGGTCGATCACCCGCCCTCTCCGGTCATACACGTAGGTGCAACAGGAATCGAGCGCCTGCTTCAATTTCTTTTTGGCGCGCTGGTGGCGCGACTTGGCGGCGGCGAGGGTGATCCCCAGTTCCTCCGCCGCCTGCTTCTGCGTCCGGTCCTCGAACTCGATGCGGGTCAGGATGTCACGGTCCGCCGCTTCCAGCGTTTTCAGGAAGTGCAGGAGGCAGGCCTGGATGGCCTCGCGCTCCCCGGCTGCAGAACCCCGGTCACCGGGTGCGGGGTCGGCGGCGTCCCCTTCAATGTCCCCCGGTGGCGCTTCGATTTTGCGCGAGCGGTAGTGGTCGATGATGCGGTTGCGCGCGATCCGGTAGAGCCACGGCACCAGCTTGTCGCGGTCCTTGAGACGCGGCAGGCTCTCGTGCATCTTGAGAAAGATGTCCTGCGTGATCTCGTCGGCATCGGCCGCCGAGCCCACCCGCCCCATCACGAACGCACGGATGCGGCCGTACAGCGATTCAATGTCCACAGCAGGCAGGGTTCCCATGGTGTCCCTCGGTTGGCCGGAGCACGGCAAACACTTCCCATGCGTTGCCGTCGGGGTCGTGCACCCAGACCTTGTCCTGAACAGAATAACAACATTCCGTCTGCATCTCCAACTCGGTGGAAAGACCCAGGGTGCGCAACCGCTCTTCCTGATTCTCCACCGCAGCGGTCACAGGCACCTGGATGCCCAGATGGCTGATGCGGTTGCCGGAAACCCGCGGCACGCGGTTCAGGGTGAAGTTGAGCGGGGGTTGCCGGACATCGAATTTGGCGTAGCCGTTTTCCAGCTTCATCGGCGGCACCCCGAAAAGTGCTTCATAAAACCGCACGCTGTCGTCGAAATGCCCGGTGTTGAGGGCAAGGTGCATTTTACTGTCAGTTCCAACGTTCATTCTGCGTCTCCTTCGTTTAAGGGTTCACCCACAAAGACGAACGAGCCGCAAAAAGGATGCACCCCACCACGTGGGGAGAATACGAGGTACTGCATGGAGGCCGGGGCCCCGCTCATGCCCGGAGGAAATACGTTGTTTTAACTGCCGGATTTTATTTTTCCGAAAAGATGCTGGTCGAGGACCTCGCCGTCTTTCACCACGCTGGCCTGCAAAACCCCTTCCCGCACGAACCCGGCTTTTTCCAGCACACGCATGGAGGCGGCGTTGTTGGAAAACACGCCTGCCCACAAACGAATCCATTCCCCGCCCGCCAGCAGGTGATCGGAAAACGTTTGCACGACGCCGGTCATGATGCCCCTTCCGTGATACGGCTCGGCCAGCCAGAATCCCAGTTCCGCCGAATACCGGTGCACGTCCTGGCCGGGCTGGCACCCGATGGTGCCGATGGCCTCGCTTTCCGTCGCGATGGCGAAGGTGCGCGGCGGGTATTCCCGCGTTACCTGGTCGAGAAATCCCTCGGCGTCTTCCCGCGTGTACGGGTGCGGGAACCAGTCGCGCAGCTGTTTCCAGATTCGGTAGTTGTTCGCATGGCGGGCGATGGATTCGGCATCCCCGCCCCGGAACCGGCGGACCTGGTAGCCATCGAACTGCAACAACGGATCGCTGAAAGGAAAGGTTTCGGAAGCCATGTCATTAGCCGGGAAATTCGATTAACATAACCGCTGACAAAGTTTGGAGAATTTCAGTCCTGCGGCTCCGGCATATTATGGATTGAAAGTTCATTCCAGGTACAATCCGTTTCCCGCCGGGGTCATCCGGTCATACTAACCCGATTGTCGCCCATGCAGGAATCCCAACTTCCGCAAAAATCCGACCCGGCACACACCCGCTGCGATACGTGGTGGACGCTGGGAATCCTGGCGGCGGTGTGGACCTGCCGCGCCGTGGCGGCGGCGGTGGTGCCCATCATGGACGAAACCGAGGCGCGCTATGCGGAGATCGCGCGCAAGATGGTGGAGACGGGCGACTGGATCATGCCGCAGTTCGATTACGGCGTGCCCTTCTGGGGCAAGCCGCCACTCTCCACCTGGTTCTCCGCCACCGGCATCGCTCTCTTCGGCCCGGGGGAGCTGGGTCCGCGCCTGCCCATCCTCGTCCTGTCCGCCGCCCTCCTGGTTCTGTTCTGGCGGTTCGTGAAGGAGTGTGCGGACGCCACCACCGCGCACCTCGCCACCCTCCTGCTGGCCACCAGCTCCATTTTTTTCGCCGCCGCCGGAGCGGTGATGACCGACCTCGTCCTCCTGTTTTCGCTGTTCGTGGTGATGAGCGCCTGCTGGCGTTTCACGAGGGAGTGGAATCCAAAACACGCACGCTGGATGTTCGCCGGCATCGGCATCGGTCTGCTCACCAAGGGACTCATGGTGATCGCGGTCGGCGGACTCCCCATCGCGGCCTGGCTGGTCCTCACCCGGAAATGGAAACCGTTCTTGACGAAACTTCCGTGGGGAACGGGACTCCTCATTGCCGCGGTCATTGCGGTGCCGTGGTACGTCGCGGCGGAGATGCGGACGCCGGGATTCCTGAATTATTTTTTCATCGGCGAACACTTCAACCGCTTTCTCGTGCCGGGTTGGGAAGGCGACCGCTACGGCTTCGCGCACGCGCAACCGTTGGGCATGATCTGGGGGTTCTACCTGCTGGGGCTGGCGCCGTGGATCGTGCTGGTGCCCGCATGCCTGCTGATCACGCGCCGCAAACCGGAATGGATGCAATGGCGCGAACAAAAGGGAGACCAAGGCGAGTTCATCCTGTTCCTGTTGTGCTGGATGCTGGTCCCCGCCGTGTTCCTGACATTTGCGCGCAACATCATCTGGACCTATTCCCTTCCCGCCGCGCCGCCCGCCGCGATTCTACTGGCGCTGTCTTTGCACGCTGTACCGTCACCCTCCAAAGTCCTGCGCACGGTTCAGGTGACAACGGCGGTGATGATCGCAGGGTTGACGGGCTATCTCTTGTTCGCGGTGCAGAAGGACACCGCCTGGCCCCTGCCCACGCACAAGAGCGTGGTCGCGGAATACAACAGGGTGTGTGACGGCGACCCGGACTGCCGGCTGTGGGTGTTCGGCGAACGTTCGTTTTCCGCCGAGTACTACACGCGGGGAAAAACCAAACGTACGGAACGGGTGAACTTCCTGCTTCACGACTCGCGCGGAAACAAACGCGATTACCTCGCGGCGCGCGATCACCTGCTCGACCGCCTGCATCCATCCGAAAAGAATCACCTGAAACCGGTGGCCCGGTTTGGCGACCTCGCCTTATGGCGGGTTGAGCGGTGAACGGGACAGGGCAGGATTTATAACGGATTCGGCGGGTAGTGGAATTCGTACATCGGGTTGGGGTGGGGCCGCCCTTCCCCGCCCGGCGCAGTGGCGGTGGGCCCGCGGTGTTTCGCCAGGTAATCGAGTATGGATTTGCGCACCTGCGGTTCCAGTTCCCACAGGCCCTGCTTCTCCTGCATCCAGGTGATGAGCGCATCCCATTCGCTTCGGCTCATGCGGTTCTGCAGAATGAGCGCGGCGTTGTGACACACCGTGCAGTTGGCAATGACCTCGTCGCGCCCTTTGCCCTCAGGCAACCCGGCGTTGGGGTCGATTTCATCCGCCCACAGGGGAGGCGCGGCCCATACGACGAACACAAAAACAAGAAGGACTCTCCATCCAGGAAGCGGCGGTTTCATCTTACGGTCACCGCAATGCGGTGCATGGCGTTGTTGAGGTAACCCGACGGATTCCATCCCGGCACCACCATCGGTTGCATGACGCCCATCTCGTCCGTGGCGCGCGCCCACACTTCGTAATAGCCCGGCGCGGGAAACCGCACCTGCGTCTGCCAGCGTTGCCAGGCGTAACGGTTGACCGGTTCCTTCAACTGCGCCACCTGCCACGTCGCACCAAAATCGACCGACACGTGCACCGCCGCCACCGAGCGGTCCCCCGCCCAGGCGTGACCGCGCACGAACAGGGGTTGGCCTTTTTGGATTTCGATCCCGGTCTGGGGATGCGTGATGAGCGACTTCACCGGCATCGATTCGATGATTTCCATATTCTCCTCCGGCACCGGCGTGCCGGGTTTCACCGGGTAACGCGGCACGCGGTAGTGATCCATCTTCTGCCCGTCGTGGACGCGGTCGCGCACCCAGATGCGCTTCAGCCATTTGGGAGACGTCGATCCCGGCCAGCCGGGTGTGACCAGCCGCAACGGAAACCCGTTCAGGAGCGGCAGGGGTTCGTCGTTCATCGCCCACGCAACCAGCGTGTGTTCGTCCATCGCCTTGGCGATGGGGGTGCCGCGCGAAATCGACACCTTGTCCGGCTGACCCGACAGGTGCGAGTCCGCGCCGTAATACCCGGTGTACACGGCGGAAGCTTGGATGCCTGCGGCGTTCAACACATCACCCAGACGCACGCCGGTGAAGCGCGCGCAGCCAATGGCTCCGAACCGCCACTGGTTGCCTTTCGCCGATGGATAAAATCCGGCGCGGCCGTTGCCGCCGCACTCGATCTGCAACGCCAGCGTGTGGTGCTTGAACTTGCGTTTCAATTCATCGAGCGTGAGGGTGAGCGGCCGGTGCACTTCGCCGTCCACGGTGAGAGTCCACGCGCCGGGGTTGTCGGTCTCGCCGGGAGGCAGGCCGTTGTTGCGCACGAAAAAATGTTCTTTCGGCGTGAAATCGGCGTCGAGCAGGTGCGGCGGCGGTTCGGCATTGATCGGCCGGTCATTGTGCACGATCAACCCGTTTTTGCCTTCGATGACGGGAGTGGAATCGGATTCGGCGAGCGCGACGGGGAGCCATCCCTGCGGCAGGAACCGCGCATGAGGAAGGTGCGCGCCGATGGTGAGCGCCATGAAGGCGAGGCCCGTGTCTTTCAGGAAACCGCGGCGGGAAACGGGATCCGCCTCGCGTCCCCACAATTCCCAGTCGGCTTTTTCGGGATCGTCACGGTAAAGCTCAAACAAACCGCGTTCTTTTTTTCCGGGCATTCTCACCCTCCATAAAGGGCAACGCACTCAATTAGAGAATACCGCTTTCAAGCAGGAAAACAAAAACATAAATGGAAGGGAAAAACCGTTTCCCGCATCCGTTCGTGGGAAGTGTACTGAATGGCGAGCAGTCAGTGACTGAGCACCGCGCGGTAACGCACGTTGCCCTGCTTGAGCTTTTCTATCGCGTCGTTGACCTGCGAGAACCTGAACTGCTCGACCACCGGCTGGATGCCGTGGCGCCTGCAGAATTCCAGCATGGTGGCGATGGTGGCGGGGCTCCCCACCGGCGAGCCGGAAACCGAACGCTGCCCGATGAGCAGCGGAAATATTTGCAGGTCGAGCGGCTCCAGCGTGGCGCCGACGAAATGCAGGCGCCCGCGCGGCTTGAGCGCGTTGACGTACAGGTTCCAGTCGAGCTTCACGTTGACCGTGGAAATGATGAGGTCGAACGACCCCGCCGCGGCTTCGACGGCTTTCGGATCGCGCGAGTTGACGACATGGTGCGCGCCCATCCCGCGTGCTTCTGTTTCTTTGGCCGTATCGGAAGTGAACGCCGTCACCTCACATCCCCACTTGCTTGCGAACTGAAGCGCCAGGTGGCCCAGCCCGCCGATGCCGATGACCGCAACATGGTCGGTGGGCTCGATGCCGAACTGCACGAACGGATTGAATACGGTGATGCCGCCGCAGAACAGCGGGCCGACGGCCGCGAGGTCCAGGCCGTCGGGCAGAGGCACCACGCTGTGCGCCCGGGCGCGGACCCTGTCGGCGAACCCGCCGTGATGACCGACGATCGTCTCCTGCGGCGCGGCGCACAGGTTGTGGTCGCCGGTGGAACAGGAACCGCACGTCCCGCAAAATCCCGCGTGCCAGCCCAGTCCCACGTGCTGGCCCACCTCCAGGTTGCGCACCGCATCGCCCTTCTTACCGATGCGCCCGACGACTTCGTGACCCGGCACCACGGGAAACTGCGTGATGCCCCAGTCGTTGTTGACGACGCTGACATCGCTGTGGCACAGGCCGCAGTGCAGGACGTCGATCTCCACCTCATCGGACGGCAGGACGCCGGGATCGTATTCGAACGGTTCGAGCGGCTCACCCGCCTGTTTCGCGGCGTAGGCGTTGATCATGTCATCGGTCTCCTGAGATAAAAAAGGGGATGGAATTTATTGATTCCCGGACCATCGTTCGTCTTCCGGGAATCTCTTCAATAAAATGTCAGCGTTGGATCCGTCCGCTCCGCGCCGGGCGCGGTTCGCTCCACGCCGGGTGAGGTCAGTCTTCGGCCATGGCTTCGGAAAATTCGAAAATCAGGTTGAGCGCGCCGACGACGCGGGTGCGGTCCTTGTCCAATCCATCCATATCCTCGATCGACTCCTCGCAACCGCTTTCCTTCAATACGTCGCGCACCGTGCGTCCGTCGGGGAGCACACCGTCAAGACTTCTGAAAGCGGTCATTTCCTGTCTGGCGTGTTCGACGATCACCTCGTAATCGTCGACCGCGTGGATGGACTTGTAGGTTTGCAGGGATTTCGGGATCTGTCCCGAGTATTCATTCAATATGGGATGGACGGTACCCATGATTCGACACACTCCTCTTTATAAAAGGAACCGGGGAACGCCAAACCCATCCCCGGTTCGAAAGTTTGAGATTCGATCCCCGATTCTACGACAGGCGGAAGGTGACTGTCAGTAAAAGAAGTGAGGCCGGGAATTTCCCACCGGTTTCACTCAGCGGCCGCTCATCCCGCTGAACGGAATACCGGAGAGATCGCTCATCTCGCGTTTCCACGTGCTCAGGTCGCGTAGCGAAAACCGATTCAGATGTTCGTGGCCGCAGGCGCGCGCCATGACCTGCATCAACTCCACCGACGCGTTTAGAAACCGGGTCAGCCGTTTCGGGGCTTCTTGCGTGTCCAGGATCTTTCTGCGTTCCGGATCCTGAGTGGCGATGCCCGCCGGGCAGTTGTTGGTGTGGCAGATGCGTGCGGCCACGCACCCGATGGCCTGCATCGCCGCGTTGGAAAGGGCGATGGCGTCGGCTCCCATCGCCAGCGCCTTCACGAAATCGGGCGGCGTGCGCAAACCGCCGGTGATGATGAGCGTCACGTGGTCGTAGCCTTTGTCGTCGAGGTACCGCCGGGCACGCGCCAGTGCCGGGATGGTGGGCACGGAGATGTGGTTGCGAAACAACAAAGGCGCGGCGCCCGTGCCGCCTCCGCGTCCATCGACGATGATGTAATCCGCTCCGGCCTGCACCGCGAACTCGATGTCGTCTTCAATGTGCTGCGCCGAGGTTTTGAATCCGATGGGAATGCCGCCCGTGACCTCACGCACGCGGTCGGCGAATTTCTTGAAGTCA
Organism: Nitrospina sp. 32_T5; assembly: GCF_052156635.1. Lineage (NCBI taxonomy): Bacteria > Pseudomonadati > Nitrospinota > Nitrospinia > Nitrospinales > Nitrospinaceae > Nitrospina > Nitrospina sp. 32_T5. Next base: position 389,023 of record NZ_JBQKUO010000003.1, read on the forward strand.
CCCACCGAATGCAGGTCGGTGAAGGTCGGCGGCGAGACGGCATCCTGCCCCGGTTCCAGTCCGCGGATTTCCGCGATGCGTTCGGTGACTTTCCTTCCCGGCAGGTGGCCGCCGGTTCCGGTCTTCGCGCCCTGCCCGCCTTTGAAGTGGAACGCCTGCACCTTTTTGAGAAGCTCTTCCTTGTAACCGAACTGCGCCGACGCCAGTTCGTAAAAATAACGTGAGTTGTTTTCCTGTTCTTCCGGCAGCATGCCGCCCTCACCGGAACAGATGCCCGTGCCCGCGGCCTCCGCCCCCTGTGCCAGCGCGATCTTCGCTTCCTCCGACAGCGCGCCGAAACTCATGTCCGAGACAAGCAGGGGGATTTTCAGGGTGAGCGGTTTTTTGGCGCGCGGCCCGATGACGACTTCGGTGCCGACCTCGATTTTTTCCTGCAGGGGTTGCTGAGAAAACTGAGCGGTCAAAATCTGGATGTCGTCCCAGCGCGGCAACTCCGGCGCGGGCACGCCCATCGCCGCCACCTCGCCGTGGGGCCCGACGCGTTCCAGCCCGTTCTGGGCGAGTTCGTGAATGTACTTGACGGTCGGCTCTTCCTTCGTCGGTTTGACTCCGGACTCCCCGGCGTCGCTTTCATTCTGCGAGTCGGCATCCGCCTCCTGTCCTTCTTCCCCGTCTTCGGACAGGGAGGAATGCGTGCCGTCGCAGTACGGCGCGTCTTTCGTGTGCTTGCACATGCACAGGTACGCCGTTTCGTCCTTGTCTGCCTTGAACATTTTCGGCTGGAACGAGGTCCCCTTGTGCGAGCCGTCGCAGAACGGCTGGGTTTTGGACCGGCCGCAGGAACACCAGGCGTACACCTTGCCTGCTTTCAGTTGCACTTCAGTGGGTTGGGTGTCGGCCACCACGGGTTTGTCCACGATGCGCTCCTTTAAATATTCATTATATGAAGTGACCTCAGTGTATCAAGGCCTGCCGGAGTGGGCCAATGTTTATGCGCGGTGGTGAAACCCCATGCGTTTTTTTTATAAAGCGGCGGGCTTCACAGGTATGGATGAAACGCTTGAAAGATTGAGGACAGGGACGTCCCGGAGATCAAAGAAATCCGGAAAGGAGGGTGGCGATGCCCAGGAAGGAGAAGAAGCCCATGACGTCGGTGACGGTGGTGAGGATGATGGACGACGCGGTGGCGGGGTCCTGCCCGACGCGCACCAGCACGATGGGCACCAGGGCGCCCGCCACGCCGGCGATGACCATCGACAGGATCATGGAGATGCCGATGACGCCGGTGAGTCCCGCCGACCGGCTCCATAAAAACACGCCGAGGCAGGTGGTGGCGCACACGCCGACGCCGTTCATGAACCCGGCTCGGCATTCCTTCCACACCACGCGAGGCCAGTGGCGGGTGGTGATCTCGCGGATGGCCAGGCCGCGCATGGTGACGGCCAGGGCCTGCGCGCCGGTGTTGCCGCTCTGGCCCGCCACCACCGGAAGCAATACGGCCAGCGCGGTGAAGCGCGCGATCATGTCCTCGAACAAACCGACCACCGCCGCCGCCAGGAATGCGGTAACGAGGTTGATCTGCAACCACGGCTGGCGTTTGCGTACGGCGAAGATGGCTTTTGACAGGGCGCGTTCGTCGCGACTCGCGCCCACCATCGCCTGCACGTCCGCCGTCGCATCCTGTTCCACCGCGCGCACCAGCGTGTCCTGCCAGATGACGCCGAGCAGTTCGCCATGCAGGCCGACCACCGGAATGCTCTGAAACCGGTGCTTGTCGAACAGCGCGACGATTTCCTCCTGGGGTGCGAGCGGTTCGACGAACACCGAGACCGGACCTTTGATCTCGTCCAGCAATTGTTCCGGCCGCGCCGACACCAGCGTTTGCAGGCTGACGCGTCCGGTCAGCCGCCGCGCCTCGTTCTGCACGAACAGCACCGACTTCACGCGGTATCCCGGCTGGCGCAGGCGCTTCAGGGTCTGCTCGACGGTGAGCGTGCCCGCGTACGGTTCGACGCGCGGGTCCATCATGTTTCCGGCAGTGTCCTCCGGGTATTGCATGAGCGCGGTGAGTTCTTTTTTGACAGCGGGAGAAACGAGATTCAGGTAGTCTTCCGCCTTTTGGGGGTCCACCTGGTGGAGGATGGCGACCATCGCCTTGGGATCGGTCGCGGCGACCACGTCCTTCACCCGTTCATCATCCAGAAAAGGCAGGATGGAAGCGGCCAGCGACGGCGACAGCTGTTCGACCACGGGAGTGAGCTGGACGGAAGCCATCCGGTTGAGCAGGACCGCCGCCGATTCCGGTTCCAGTTCTTCCAACCGGCGCGCGGCGGCACGCGGATGCCCCTGGAGGAACCGCCGGTTCAGGGCCTCGGCTACCGTGCTGGCATCACCGCTCATGGTCATCCTCCTTTACGGGAGCCGACCTGGGCGGTTCGAGAAACGGCAATGACACCATGCCACGCACCCAGGCGGTGGTGGCAAGCAGGAACAGGGGCACCAGGCTTTCGAACAGCGAGGCGTCCTCCACATTTGCCTGACCCGTGTCCAGCGCTTCCCGAACCTGCGCCGCCTTCAGCACGCCTTCCAGTTGATGATCGACATTGAGCACCGGAAGCGCGTGTGCGTGGTGCCATGCAGGGAAGGCACGCACCGTGGTGAGCGGAGCCTGCACCAGGACCGGTTCGATGCGCGGGTCGAGCAGTTCCGTCACCGGCCGGTCCGGTGGCTCCTGCAACAGCTTTGCAATCTCCACCGCGCCCACGTAGCTGCCGTTTCTCTGCATGACGAAAAAATACTGTCCTTCACTGGACTCCGCGCGGCGGAGCTGGTCGAGCGCTTCCTCTACCGTGGCGGAATCCGAAACGACGGGCAACGGTTCCGACATCCAGTGCCCCACCGAATCGGGGCGAAAAGTGATCTGACGGCTCAATGCCTTCTGTTTCTTTTTCGGCAACGCCTCAAGCAGGCGTTTTCGGGAATCCGCATCACTGAGACGCAGGGTGTGACTGGCGCGGTAGGAAGAAAGAAGTTCGATCCGTTCTGCGGCTTCCCGGGTCGTCCAGTGGCTCATGCACTGCACGAGGTACCACGGCAGGAGTTCCTCCATCACCGGCGCCGCGTCTTCCGGTTCCATCGACGCCAGGTAGGCGGCGGAATCTTTTGGCGGCATGGCTTCCAGCACGCGTGCGGCCTCGCCGGGAAAGGCGGACAGGTAATGCCGGGTGAATTCGATCGCGTCATTCATGTTCGTTTTGCCCGATCAACTGTTCCATGGGTTCCTGTTCAAACAAACTGGCCGGAAGAATCAATCGCCCCTCCTTGGTCGCCAGCACGACGGAGGTCGGTGTGAATTCAAGGATCACCCCTTCGCGTTTTCCCCAGCGCACGCGCTGGCCGATCTCGTACTGCTTGTGCACGAAATGCGCACCGATGAGGTTGCTGACGAAGGTGCGTCCACCCAAACCGAACGCCAGCGCCAGGCTGCCCAGAAACGACGCCGCGCCGATGGCAATGAGGGTGGACAGAAACGCCACCTCGATGCCGATCTGGTCGAGACCGATCACCAGTGCGGTGATCAGCGTCGCGCCCTGCGCCAGTGTTCCCAGCAGGCTTGCCTGCGGGATGCCCGCCGTGTCCGCGGTGGTGATGGTGAGGTCGCGCACCAGGACGCTCAACAACACACCGGCGATGAGGATGATGCCACCGGCGAGAAACGTGGGCAGGTAATTGACCACCTGGTTCAGCCACTGCGCCACCGCATGCAGGCCGAGGATGTCGGTTGCGAACTTGACGAAAAAAAGAATGACCGCCCAGAAAACGATTTTGCCGAACAGGTCGAGCGCCGGGTGCGTTACCTGAAGGTGAGGAGCGGTGCTCCGTTTGATGGGCGTGCGGCTGAGCACCCGGTCGAGCGCCACCACCGTCTTCACGCAACCGACCTGCGCCAGGCCCGCCACCATCCAGCCGACCGCAAGCAGGGCGGCCGCGCCAAACAGGTTCGGCAGGTAATCGATCAGGTTCTGAAGGGCGGGCAGGCTGGCCCTTTTGATCTCTTGAAACCAGGAGGAGAGGAAATCCATTCAGGTCACCTCATCGTGTTCCAGGTAATTGGAATTGGAGCCGGTTGGGAAAGCGTGAACCGGTAATCATGATCCCCCTTCCGGTTGCACGTTCTATTATTCTAACGCACTCAAAGAATAAAAACAGGCAAAAGAAAAATGAGGAAGCGGGGGGTGCTGCGTTTTCAGGAAACGGATTCGTTGGGAGCTTCGGACAGGTTGGTTGCAGCGGAGGCCGGTCGGACGGTTTTATCGGCCATTTGGGAGGAAGCCCCGCGGCGGCGTTTCCAGAACAGGAACCCGCTGACGAACAAAAGCGCGGGACTGAGACCGATGATCACCGTCAGCACGCGCCCGGCTCCTCCCCAGAAACGCCCGATGTGAAGCGGGTACTTGAGGTCGGAGGCCACCTGCCCGGACGAGGCCTGACGGAAGCTGTGCACCATCATCGCTTCTCCCGTTTCCGGATGCAGGGCGAGGTAGGTGGAACCGTTGGGGTGCGGATTTTCATCGAACCGCATGCGCAGGACAAACGGCGCGTCGGAAGTGCGCGGCGGACGCAGCCACGTGATGGTTGCCTCCGGCAGGATCGATTGCCCCCGTGCCATCAGTTGTTCCGCGGGCATGGGGTGGTTGACCGGGGCCGTGAGGTTCGGCGGCAGCGGCCGCATGGGTCCTCCCAACACCGACTCCAGCACAACGTTGGCGGCCTTGTGAAACACCATGCCCGCCCCGGTGGCGATACTGAACACGAGAAACCCCATCGACACGATGCCGATGAAGCGGTGAAGGCGGAACACCCGGCGCATTCCGGTTTCCTTCCACCCGATACGGAACGCGCCGGACCAGCGCCCGCCGCGCGGCCACCAGAGCACCAGCCCCGTGCCCAACAGCACCAGCGCCACCAGGCCGATGGCGCCCATCACCGTCTCACCGGTTTCCCCTGCGAGCAGGTGCACGTGGAGATCATGCAGGGTTCCCATCAACCCGTCATGATCTCCACGCAAACCGAGGAGGCGCGTGGTGTACGGGTTCACATACACTTTGCGAGTGCCGCCCGCGTCCTGAATCCAGACTTCCATCGCGTGATCCGGTTCGCGCGGCAGACGCACGTTAACCACCTGCGCGTTCGGGTGGGCCGCCCGCACTGCATCCAGGGACGCGTCGATGCGGTGCGGGCCGTTCTGCGGTTCCACCCGCCACAGATCGGGATTCAGCGCGTGGTCGATCTCCTTGTGGTACACGAGGAGACTGCCGCTCAGTCCCGAAACCACCAGCACCAGACCGGCGGTGAAAGCCAGCACCAGGTGCACACGCCGCATCCATTGACGCAGTCGCTGGGATGAGGGAGTCGAGGCTTTCATGATTTGATGTTCCCTGTAAAAATGCAACGTTTCATGACATCACCAGATCCCGTTTTTCCTGCAGGGCCGATCTGTCCCGGGACATGACTCCACTCTCCGGATGAACTCCGGTGAATCAATAATCGAGCTGCACACCCAGAATGAAGGACCGGCCCGGTGAGGGAAGTCGTCCTACCGGACTCACGTCGACGCCGCGGAAGTAATAATCCTCGTCAAACAGGTTGTTCACCGAAAGGCCGACGTTGAGGTTGTAGCCTTCCATTTCAAAATCCCGGCCGACCCGGGCGTTGACCAGCGTGTATTCGGGGAGTTCTCCCGCACTGCCGTTAGCCGTTTCCTGATCCGTGTTCGCGGCATCGCTGTAACTTTCGCTGACGTAGAGTGCCGTAAGCCCAAAATCCCACTGCTCGTGCCGGTAACCCCCGTTCAGGCTCACATGATGGTGCGGTGCATACGGCAACTCTTTGCCCTTGTTCGCGCCGGACCGTTGCTCGGTATCGAGGTAGGTGTACGACAAACTGAGACTGGCATTTTCCGTCACTTCCCAGTCCGAGGTCAACTCGATGCCGTGATGGAGGGTTTCGCCCAGGTTTTCGAACCGCGCAGTGCCGCTGTTGAACTGGATCTGGTCGCGGTAGTCGATGACAAACAAGGTGGCGGATGTTTGAAGATTTGGTAATACCTGAATCCGGCTTCCCAGTTCGTAGTTCCACGCCGTTTCATTGGCCACGTCGCCCGCGCGCGTGACCTGTGCCGTCTGCACCGGCACAAGCGAACGCTGGGCGTTGGCGAATACGAAGACGCGATCCGTCGCCTCATACCCTACGGTGATGCCCGGAAGCAGCCTGGACGCCTTGTTGGTGTCCATGACGCCGTTCAGGTTGTTGCGAAAATCCATGTACACGTTTTCGTAGCGCACGCCGGGCGTCACCGCAAGGCGGTCGTTCATGAACCGGATGGTGTCGCTGGCATACACAGCGAAGGCGTCCACATCAAATGCCCAGTCCCGCGCCACGGTGCGGGTGCCGGTGGCAAATTCCACGCGGTTCACATCGAAATCCACTCCCTCCCGCACGTAACGCGCACCGACGATGATGGTGTGGTTGTCGATGCGGCGGGTCAGGCGCGGCTCGATCCCCATAACGGAGAAAATGCGCGGCGAATCGGCTTTGTGGGTGGCCGGAATGGCGGGATCGAACACGTTGCCGCCGCCCAGGTTCTGGCCAAAGAAAAACGTGCGGTCCGCCTTGTGGTAAAAGTTGCGCCACTCGAATTCCGTATTCTTGTCCGGCGTGTAGGTCCAGGTGAGGGTGGCGCGAAACATGTCCGCATCGAAACTGTCATGCGGCCGTTGCGAGCTGGTGCGGTCCTGTTGGTACCGGCTCGGGCTCAACGAACCCGGCAGTTCCGCTTCCACATTGTAGTATTGGAACTGGAAGGCCAGTTGGTTCTGTTCATTGGGAAACAAGTCCGCATCGAAGATGAAATTGTGGACCTCGGTGTCGGAATGGTCTCGGAAACCCTGTCCCTGCAGGGTGTTGTATTGCAGTTGCAGTCCCAGCTTGTCGGTGGCGAATCCGCCAATGCGGAAATACGTGTCCGTCAGGATGTTGCCGGTTTCCTCGGAGATGGTGATGCGTTCGCCCAGGGTCTGCGAAAGTTCGTAGGGAATGGGACGGGTGATGAAATTGAGCACACCGCCGACGTTGTTGGGTCCGTAATGCACCGCCGCGCCGCCGCGCACCACGTCGATCGTTTCAATGCTCTGCATGGTGAGGGGAAACAAGGACAAACCGATGTTGCTGTAAGGACCGATGGCAACGGGGTACCCGTCTTGCAAAACCTGAATGCGCTGACTGCGAAGCGGGGTGAGACCGCGCACACCGATGTTCGGCAGAATGCCGACACCCGTTTCGTCGAGGATGGTGACGCCGGGCACGGTACGCAGGGTGTCTTCCAGATTCAATGTTCCCCGGCGCTGGATCTGTTCCTCGGTCACAACGCTGCGGGAACCGCTGTAGGTACGCACGCTTTCCGGCGTGGGCGGCCCCAGCCAGTCCCCCTCCACCTTCATCTCCGGGAGGGAACCTTTTTTGATTTTTTCCCCATGCTGCAGTGTCACCGTATTGGCATCCTTGAATTCAGCAGACAGTTCCGTCCCCGCCAACAAAATCTCCAACGCCTTCCGGGCCGTGTGCTCTCCCGACACCCCGGACGTCGAAACGCCTTTGACGTCCGCAGTCCTGAAGGCAACCTGCAAGCCGGACTGATCGAAGAACTGCGCCAACGCCGACCCCAAAGGTTGCGGCGGAATATCGAACGATTTCACATCTCCCGCCTGGGCCAGCTGCATTCCGCTCACATCCGAAACTGCAAACTTTTGAGAAAACGCCGAGTGGAAGGGTTCGCCTGCATACGCATCATCCACACCAAACGAATGCAAAGCAGGCAGGACCGCTACCAACGCGACGGCAAGGCCTGTTCCAAAAATGTTCCCTGTATTCTCCAGACCCTTGCCCGGTAAGGCGCGGCGCCGCTTTATGCCGATGAATGCCATTGCATTCCTCCTCTTTCCAGTTCATGCACGGCATCCTTCCGCCAAAGGCAGGGTTCCCATCGAATGCCTGTTGAAAATTTTCCTTAATTCAGGAAGTTCAACATAAAGACGGGTGGGAACCCGGTTTGCCCAACTTGCGATTACAAAAAAATTTTTCGCCCCCCGCATTGCAGAATGACAACAGCTAACGAAGGACAAGAAGATAATCCGTGATGTGCGTGGCGCGAAGCCCCTGGGTGGAAGCGAGAGCCCGAATGGCGCTTTGCGCCTGGTCCACATGGAACAGGCCGCTGACGGGTTGCTGTGCGGCGTGTTCGCGAAGGATCAACACGCGCCCGGGGAAATAGGCATCCAGCTTTTCAATGGCGTCGGCAAACGGCATTTCATCGATCACAATCCTGCCTCGTGTCCACGGCAACACGGCATGCACATTCACATTTCGAACCGTCTGCGAGGGTGACCCCGATATGTATTCGACGGCTTGCCCGGCGGTCAGGTGCACCGCCCGCGGATTTTCCGCAACCGGCAGGGAGGATTGCGAGGGCGGGACCACCGCGACCTCGCCGCTCAGGACCGTCACTTCCAGACTTTCTTTCGAATGCGAAACGCCAAAACGCGTTCCCAATACTTCCACCACGCCCTGGCGGGTGGTGACGCGGAACGGTCGCGATGCGTCCCGGCGGACATCAAACAGCGCCTCGCCTTCCAGCAATTCGATGTGGCGCACGCCATTCTCGTAATGCACGTTCATGGCGGTGGCGGTATTGAGGTGCGCCGTCGACCCGTCCGGCAACTCCACCCGACGCAGCTCACCTTCCGCCGTGCGGTGATCCGCCAACCAGAGGAAGCCGAACTGCGCCCACAACACAAACAAACAGAAACAGGCGGCGGCCCAGCGAAACACGGCGAACGGATTTTTCGAGCGGGGGGACGAGAGGAGCGGGTCCACATCATTGGCAGGCCCCACCGCAGGCGCGGAGGAAACCGGTACAGGCGACCCCGGCATGTCTGCGGCAAACGCCCCCCTCAGTGCTTCCAGCTCCTGCCACAGACGCCGTTCCCGGCGGAAGGCGTCCCGGTGCCTCGCATCCGCGTGCAACCATTTTTTAAAACGGCGGGCTTCCGACGGGGTCATTTCTCCCGAAGCCAGGCGCACCACCCACTGCCGCGCTTCCTGTGGAGATTCATCCGGTAGAGCTTTGCCTTTATCCGATACCATGTTTGCGCACACAAAAAGTATGAGCCGGAGTCACATACCTTCACCGGCGTTGATGATTTCAAAAACCTTCTGTAAATAAGACGAATGAACCCATGTGTTGTCATACCCCCCTTGTGCGTTTTTTAAGTACTTCCAGCCGATCCCGGGTGGCGGCCAGGTGATCGAGCACCTTTCGGATGTGTTTTTCGACGGTGGTGACCGACACCCCCACCTCTTCCGCAATGGCGCGCTGGGGCTTGCCCTCGAACCGGTTCAGGTAAAAAATCCGGCGGCTGAGCGGCGGCAGGTCCTGAACCGCTTTCTCGTACAGCTTCAATTCCCAGCGGGCCAGGACCACCCTTTCCGGGGTCACCTGGTTTTCAGTCCGGGTCAGAACGTCGCGGCACTCCCGAAGCAGCTCCGCCCGGCGGGCTTCAACACGGATGTGATCGGTGGCCAGGTTGGAAGCGATGCGGAACAGGTAGGCCCTGCAGTTTTCGATGCGGGTGGGGTTTTGAATTTTCAGGAGGCGAAGGTACAACTCCTGCACCATGTCGCGTGCCGCAAAGCCGCACTTCAGACGTTGGGATAAAAACCGGGTCAGGTCTCCCTGGTATTCATAGTAGGCCTCGAGCAAGGCCGAACGATCCATTTGTCCCGATTGCAATCCCATGCGATCCGATTCTGTCCCCGGTACCAACCCAGGCCGGGCGGGGCAAAAGAAGAATCCTCGGTTGGAGCCACCCTCCTCCATACGCAAGGATTCAGCAGTCACTTCTTGAAAATAATAATGGATTTCATTTTCAATATAAACCGGGGAAAGTCAACCCTAATCCCCAAATATCGGCTTGCCGGATTCCCACCCCGTCAGCCAACTTTTGTAATGTTTTAAAAGTTAACTATTTAGGCCTGTGGTGAAGGAATGAGCCCAAGGTATAATAATGACTTTCATTTTCATTAGTTTTTAAGTAGTATTATGAGAACGAATTTCAAAAATATTTTCATTTTGACGTCAGGGTCCCGGCCCTCTCATTCGTCTTACTTTATATGTATAGAGGAGCGTCTTGCCCTGTGTTTCGCGGGTGGATGCAGAGGGGAAGCATTCAAAAATATTCCCTGTTCCGATAAAAGGATTCCGCGTAATCACCGGATGCACATCGGGAGGCCGGCTTGTTCTCGCGCTCCGGCTTTTCAATGATTCTCGAGTAGAAAGTGACAGGAGGTTGAATGGATCCCGCACAAACCAAAGCCGCAGTGGAGGGCACCACTCCAATACTGGAGTTGATCGGCAAGGGTGGGGTCCTCATGATTCCCATCATCCTCTGTTCCGTGATCGCGCTGGCGCTGATCATCGAGCGGCTGATCTTTTTCTACTCCAACCAGCAAAGTCCGGAAAAGATGCAGAAGGTTTTCAAGACATTGTTTCTTGAAGGCAACAACATCTTTGCCCGCTCGCACGAACAGCCGCCCGGTCCTGCCGGACGCCTTCTGCAGGTGGCGCGGAACTGCTTTCATTATCCCAAGTGGAAATTCGAGGAAGCGCTGACACTGGCCGGGCAGGAAGAACTGAGTCGAATGAGCAAAAACCTGCGCGCGCTGGAAGTCATCGCCGCAATCGCTCCCCTGCTGGGCCTGCTGGGTACCGTAGTCGGCATGATTCAGGCATTCGGCAAGGTCGCCCAGCACAAGAACCAGATCGACCCCAGCATTCTGGCCGGAGGTATCTGGGAAGCGTTGATGACAACGGCCGCGGGCCTCGCCGTCGCCATTCCGGTGATGGTGATGCTTCATTACTTCGACCGCCGAATGGAGACCATGTCGTTCCTGCTGGAGAAGTTCGGCCTGCACCTGGTGCATCAGTGGGACGACACCAAGGAAAAAGCGCGGGCCAAAAGCGCCAACATTGAAAAAGAACCCGGCGAACGGCGCATGGCCAATGCACCGGGGAAATGAGTCTGCGAGAAGATAATCATGGTCAGCCTTAAAGTCCAACCCCGAAAGAATAAAGGGCTCGATATCGCGCCGCTGGTCGATATCGTTTTTCTTCTCCTGATCTTTTTCATGCTGACGTCCACCTTCATCCGGCAGGAGGGCATGGACATCGAGCTGCCCAGGGCGGAGTCCAGTGAGTCCTTCGACATGAAGTCGATCAAGATTCAGGTGCAGGAGGACGGGGCCTTGATGGCGGGCGACAAAAAAGTTGAGTTTGAAGAACTCCGCTCGATTATTGGATCGGCGGTGGAGAAGGATTCGTCGGTGCCCATCATCATCGAGGCCGACAAGAAAACCGATTTCGACATGTTCGCGAAGATCCTCGATCTGGCGCGACTGCTGGGAGCCAGCAACATCGTGATTGCAACCGATCCACTGGAGTCCACTTCATCATGAACGCAGAAGTCCTGGAGACCCGATACCCCGCACACCTGCCCGTAACCGCATCGGTGGTGGTTCACCTCCTGCTGGCGTGGATGATCTGGCAACAGGACATCACTTTCAAACTCGAACCGAAACCGGAGCCGAAAGTGAAGGTGCACGTCGCGCCCAAACCGCCGCCCCCTCCCCCGCCTCCGGCGCAGACCCAGCCCGATGCGGTGAAACCCGTCGCCCAGAAGGCGGTGACGCCTCCGCAGAAGACCGTGCCCAAAAAGCCGGTGACTCCGCCGACGCCGCAACCGATGAAAGCGGTTCAGACCCAGCAGGTGAAAGCCAAGGTGCCGCCGCCTCCGGCGAGCATGCAACCCATTCAACAGGAAGTCGCCACGCACAAACCGCAGACGCCGACGTTCGCACGGGCGGTACGACACACCCCGATTGAGGCCACGTTCAAGACCCCGGTGTCCACGGTGCCGGTTCAATCCAGGATGACACCGACCACCGCCGTGTTGAAAACACCGGTCAGGACGGACATTCCGCCGAAAGCACAGACGGTGAAGGCGCAGGCCCCGGTGAAAGTGGATGAAATGATTGAAGATGCGGCGGAACCCATCCAGACCGCCAGCCTCAACATGCCGGCTTTGCAAAAAACCGGACCGGTTGAAAAAGTCAAGTTCAGCGGCAACGGACCGGATTTGAAGAAGGCTCTGGACGAGTTCAACAGCGCCATCTGGGGGCAGATCCTGCAGGCCAAGTATTATCCCAAGATGGCACGCATCCGCCGCCTGGAAGGACAGCCTGTGGTAAAATTCACTATAGAAAAGGATGGTTCCCTGAGTCACATCGCCATCAACAATTCATCCAATCATGAAATACTGGACAGTGCGGCGCTCAAAACCATCCGCAACGCGGCCCCGTTCCCGACCATTCCGGAAATCCTGAACGAAGAACGGATGGTCCTGGAAATTCCCATTTCATTTATCCTGAACCAATAAAACCATGAAAAGATCGATCCATTTCCCCGCTCTGGCAGCTTTCATCCTCATCACCACTCCCGCATGGGCGGAAGTGCACGAGATCGACTCCGATTTCGACGGCAAGGTGGACCAGTGGCAACACCTGTCGAAAAACGGCAAGCCGGAAAAGGTGGAGTTTGACAAAAGCGGCGACGGCAAACCGGACCAGGTGGAATACTACGATAAGAACGGAGCCCGCATCCGGGTCGAGTTCGACCGCAACCACGATGGCAAAATGGATCAGTTCCAGCACTACTCCGCTTCGGGCGCGATTGAAAAAATGGAACTGGACTCCAATTACTCAGGCAAGATCGATTGGACGGAATTTTACAACGGCCAGGGCAAGCTGAACAAAGCCGTTCGCGATGAGAACGGCGACGGCAAACCGGACCAGTGGCAGTTCTTCAATGCTTCGGAAAAACTGGAGCGCATTGAATACGACACCAATGCAGACGGCCAGGTGGACCGCTGGGATCTTCTGAACGGTTCCGGAAAAATTCATGAATCTTCATTCGACACCAACGGCAACGGCAAGCCCGACCAGTGGCAGTTCTTCAACAGCTCCGAGGTGATGGAGAAGGTGGGATTCGACACCAACGGCAACGGCAAGGCCGACCAGTGGCAGATTTACGGGCCGGACGCCAGGGTGGTCCGCGTGGAGATCGACCGCAACCACGACGGCAAACCCGACCAGGTGATCAACAAGTAGCCGCTTTCTTCCTTTACGCTGCCGGACCCGTTTTCCTCAGGCTTCGGTACCACGGGTTCCCCCTTCCCCTCACCCCCCTGCTTCACATTAGAGACGCAGGCCTCGATTTATCGATTAAAATATCAAGGTGCCTGTTCCCTGAAATCCAGTTACTGAATTGGTATGTTCCTCAAATTTGAAACTGCATTCAAACGAAACCGGGTTTACCGGGATGTGCGGGTTTTGTTTTATCCCGTCGCCCTGGTGGGGCTGTGGTTCATGGCCATCGCCGTATTCAATCCGGAAGGCACCCGCGGCGACGCGGTGACCATTTTCCTGATGGGCCTGGGAGTGCCGCTGTTTCTCGGATACATACTGCGCTGGCTGCTGCATGGTTCCATCACCCTGGATGATAAACGCGGTGTGCTTGAATTTTCCGAAAGCTGGAATTTGAACCGGCCCCAGTGGAGCGTGCGCCGGGACGAGATTGACCGGGTGGGTATGAAATATTACAGCCCCGGGGCGGGAAACCATCTTACCAGCAACGGAGGGTACCGTCTGGAGCTGGGTGTGCGTCGGGGCGGCCGCTTCGAAAACAGGATCCTCGATCTGTTTTTTCCCGATTACAGGGACTGCGAAAAAGCCGCAAAGTGGATCGGACGGTTTGCCGGGCGGCCCGCCTATGACGATGAAAACAACCTCGTCTACGAGCCGGATACCTGACAGACCCGGCCCGCCCTGCTTTCGGTCAAATCAGGCCGGCTGCAAAGGCCCGCGAAAAACCGTGTTCTCACTGAAACATTTCCCTTCCCGCCACCTTCACCCGCAACGGTTCCTTTAAATTTTTATTCTTGTGATAACTGCGGATCATTTGCACGCTTTCCTGCGTCATGGCGTGACCCGCACTGGCAATCCGGAAGTCTTCTTCATCGACAAGGTCCTGCAGCAAAATCATGCCCGCATGCAGATCCTTGACGGCAACAGATTTTTCTTTTTCGGACGGCATTTCCTTTTCGATTCTTGCGAGAGTCTGGATCAGTTCCGGCGAATAGATGTGCGGTTCGCCGGCCAGGACGGAGATCACTTCAGACGGCCTCTCTCCCTTGAACACCTTCATGTCGAAAGCAATCGCCACCTTCAGGATTTGTCCGCCCAGCTGGACCGGATCCAGGAGGTCCGGCGGCCCTTCGTGCAACTGCGGGTTGAACGGATCCAGCTGATGCAGCACCATGCCCGCCACCTCGTCCAGGCCGGGGATCCCCCGTATCAGGTCCGCCCCCACCGCAGGATGGGACTGGAACAGGGCCTGTTCGCTTTTTGAAATGATTTCTTCCTTGAATACTTTTTTCAGCAAATGAATGGGCAGGGCAACACAGCCGATATTGGAAAGCAGCGCCGCCGTTTCAAACCGCCAGATATTCTCCAGTTGCATGTACTCCGCCATCCTGCGCACCAGCTTTTTGATGCGGCAGGCCTGGTTGAAAGCCAAAGGGTTGGTCATCGAGAGGGTCTGGGCCATCAATTGAATGGAACCCAGCAGGGTTTGCGACAATAGACTTTCCAGGCGACTGGAGGTCTCCTGCAACCTCAGGTGCGTTTCCACCCGGGCGCGGATGATCACCGACTGTATGGGTTTCTGGATGTAGTCCACCCCTCCCATCTCCAGGGCCCGCACTTCATCCATCTCGTCCTTGGACCCGGTAATGAAAATGACGGGAATCATTTTATGCGGCAGCTGATCCTTCAATTGCTGGCACACCTGGTATCCGTCCATACCGGGCATTTTGATGTCCAGCAATATAAGGTCCGGAGGGGTTCTTGAAAAAACGATATCCAATGCCTTCGGCCCGTTTGTGGAAACCTTGACCACATACTCGTTCTTCAGGATTTCCACAAGCGCATCGATGATTTCAGGTGAATCGTCCACGACGAGGATCTGCTTTTTCGCTATCATTTGAGACCATCCTTCATCCATCATTTAAAATTGCTAAATTGAAACCACTGTGTTCCTTCCATTTTTTTTGGCTTCATACAGGTTCTGGTCCGCCCGGTGTAGAAATTGTTCCATGGTTTCCTTCCCATCGAACTGCACCACACCGAAACTCATGGTGAGTTTGATTTCCCGGTCCTCCATGCAAATGGTTTCCGCCTCGATTTTACTGCGCATGCGGTCTGCGACATGAGTCGCCCCCTCCAGATCGGTTTCCGGCAGCAAAACCAGAAACTCCTCCCCGCCCCAACGCGCGGCGGTATCGTGACTCCGGAGGTTGATGGAAATGATGCTGGAAACTTTTTTCAAAGCCTCGTCCCCGGTCAAATGACCGTGGTCATCATTCACCTTCTTGAAATGATCGATGTCCGCCACAATACAGGAAACCGGTTTGCCGTTTCTCATGGAACGCTTCCTTTCGATCTCCAGTTTTTCCTTCATGTCCCGGCGGTTGGACAACCCCGTCAGCTGGTCTCGCCTCGCCAGCTCGTCGAGAATCTGGTTGGCCCGCTTCAACTCCTTGATCATTTGTTTGTTCTTTTTGAGGAGGCACCTCATCTGGACATGAGTGCGGACCCGCGCCCTGGCAATTTTGGGGTTGAAGGGTTTCTGGATGAAGTCCACCGCTCCCAGGTCCAGGGCCTGCACCTCATCCATTTCGCCGTCCCGGGCCGTGATGAAGATCACGGGAATATCGCGGGTGGCGTCCTGGCTTTTCAGTTTGCGGCAGACTTCAAACCCGTCCATCCCCGGCATCATGACATCGAGGAGAATCAGGTCCGGCGGCTCATTGGCATTGGCAATCTCCAACGCCTTGTGCCCGTCCAGCGCCACCTTGATCCGGTATTCCGGCTCAAGGATGCCGGTCAACACATCAATGTTTTCCGGACGATCGTCCACCACCAGCACCCAGGCTTCATTCAGCAAACGGTCCAACGTCGCCCTCCTGGCATTGTTTGTTTTTTTCCGAAATAATTTCATCCAAAACCTCGATCGCCTCATCGAACTGGTACAACCGGATGGATTTGGTCAGCTTCATCCACAGGTCATTCAGGGTGGAGCCTTCCAGATACCCTCTCAGCGCATTCACCCGTACGGTGGCCCGGCTGTCACTTTCTTCCAGCAAGGCCCGGAGGTTTTTCATAAGCCTGTCCACCTGCGCATCACACATGGTCAGCGAAAAAGCCGGGGCAGGAGGTTCGGGCTCACTGATTTTTTTCCATTCCAGCAGCAGGCTCATGAAGTCGTTCACGGATTCCACCAGAATATGCGTGTGAATTTCCTGCTCCTGGCGATTTCCATTATTCAGTGTGTTTTCCAGGATTTCCGCCTGTTCGTAAAGTAAACTGGCCCCCACATTCCCGGCCACTCCCTTGAGGGTATGCACCAATAATTGCAGATTTTCATAATCCCCCTGGTTGAAGGCGGAGAGGATTTTTTCTCCATCCCCGGAGTGATTGTCATAGAATCCGGACAGAATTTTGCCGTACTTGGCTCGGTTGCCTCCGATGCGCATCACGCCATCGTCCACATCCAGCCCCATAATCGAGGGCAAGGACATTTCGGGAGATTCGGTCGTTTCCGACTGGGGAGACGCGGTCTCCTGTTGGCGGGTATCCGGTTCACCGGCCGGCACTGCGGGTGCCGCTTTTTCCCCGGTCGAGGACGTCACCCACCGGCTCAACGTCTTGTACATGACTTCCGGATCGATGGGTTTGGTCACATGGTCGTTCATGCCCACTGCCGCCGTGCGTTCGCGGTCCCCCGCCATCGCGTTCGCCGTCAGCGCAATCACCGGCAGGCTCTCGAATTGTTTGTCCAGGCGGATCTGCCGTACCGCCTCGAACCCGTCCATCACCGGCATCTGCACGTCCATGAGCACCACGTCGAACTCCTCGGATGACAGCCGGTCGACCGCCTCCTTCCCGTTGCCCACAAGGGTGACCTCGAAACCGACATTCTTCAACAACTCCTCCACCACCTCCTGGTTGATTTCGTTGTCTTCCGCCACCAGCACCCGGCGGCCCTGGAACGAGGTGGAATCGAATACGCTTTGCGGCGGTGCCGCAGCGCTTCGCAACATGCGGGATTCCTTGTCGTCAAAGAGGTCGGTGACCAGGTCGAACAACTGCGAAAGGCGAACGGGTTTCACCAGCACCCCGTCGAGCGATTTCCCTTTGATTGGGACCTGGTTCAGGTAATCCAGATCCGGAACCACCAGCACCACCCGGGAATTTCCGGAATGGGTGCTCAACAGTTTCAGCCGCTCGGAAGTCTCCTCCCAGTGAAGTTTGGTGAATTCCAGGTCGACAAAAACAAGGTCATATGCCTTATCCGCCGACAACCCCACAATATTTTCTTCCGCTGCATCCATAGATTCCCGGTGCTCCGCGAAAAATCCCAACGACTGCAACATCCCGGTCAGCACTTTGGACAGCACCGGATTGCTTTCAATCACCAGGGCGTGCCTTTCGGGACCCTCCATTTTGACTTTCACTTTTTCCAGTTCGTTGGGCTCGCACTGGAACGGCAGGGTTACAAAAAAAGTGCTGCCTTTGCCCGCTTCGCTTTCAATACAGATGCTTCCAAGCATCAGTTCCACCAGTTGCAGGGTGATGGCGAGACCCAGCCCCGTCCCTCCGTATTGCCGGGTCGTGGAGGCGTCCGCCTGGCTGAAGGCACCGAACACGCTCTCCACCTGTTCCGGGGTCATGCCGATTCCCGTATCCTGAACCGTAATCTTGAGGGTGACCTGGTTGGGCTTGTCCGGTTCTCCCGGCTCCACATCGGTATAAACCGCAACCGTGCCCTTGCGGGTGAACTTGATGGCGTTGCTGACCAGGTTGGTCAACACCTGCCCCAGACGCATCGGATCGCCGATCAGGCTTTGCGGAACCTTGGGTGAAGAGAAAAACACCAGTTCCGTTTCCCGTTTCTCCGCGGCCTGCGCCTGCTCGTAGGCCACGGTTTCCAGAACTTCCAGAAGGTCAAACCGGACGGCTTCCATCTCCATCTTGCCCGCTTCCACCTTGGAGAAATCCAGGATGTCGTTGATGATGCCGAGCAGGTTCTTGCCGGATCTTTCAATTTTCTCCAGATAATCCTTTTGCTTGGGAGACATTTCATTTTGCAGGGCCAGGTGGGCCAGCCCCAGGATGGTGTTCATGGGGGTGCGGATTTCGTGGCTCATGTTGGCCAGAAAGCGGCTCTTGGTCTCGTTGGCGGCGACCGCCTGGCGTTCCGCCTGCCTCAATTCCTCTTCCGCGGTTTTGCGCACGGTGATGTCCCGGCAGATGCCGACAAACCGGCGCTCGCCGTCGATCACCATTTCATTGATCAGCAACTCGACCGGGAAAACGGTTCCGTCCCTGTGACGGCCGAACTCCTCGCGCAACTCCCCGAGTATGGTCGGTTGCAGGGTGTTCCTGTACCTCGCGATGGCCTCATCGTGGCTTGCCTGGTGGGGTTCCGGCATCAGCATGCTGACGTTCTTCCCGATCACTTCCGAAGGCTCGTATCCAAAGGTGGCCTGCGCGGCGGGATTGAACACCTCGATGGCCCCTCTCTCATCGATCACGATCAGGGGATCCAGCATGGTTTCCACAATGGCTTCAATTTTTTCCTGCTTTAAATCGCATTCGCTGTGCAAGGCCTCGATTTCCTTGTACAACTTCGATTGCTGTGCAAACAGGTCGTTCTTGACGAGGATGTTTTTTCTCAATTCGAGCTGGGAGACCACCTGGCGGGCCAGCAGCGCCAGGCACCTTCTCTGCTCTTCAGTAAGATGATGCGGTTTCTGGTCGATGGCGCACAGGGTGCCGATCCGATGACCGGTGGGGGTCTGCAGGGGGGCGCCGGCGTAGAAAATGACCCTGGGTTCCCCGGTGACGATGGGGTTGTCCGCAAACCGTTCGTCCTCCAGGCTGTTGGGAATTTCAAACACCTCTTCCTGCAGAATGGCGTGACCACAAAATGAAACGTTGCGCGGCGTTTCCCGGGCGTTCAACCCGTAATGCGACTTGAACCATTGCCTGCTTTCATCAATCAGCGAAATCAGGGCAATGGGCACATCGCAGATTTTGGATACCAGTTCGGTCAACTCATCGAACTGCTCCTCCGGGTCGGTATCCAGCACGTGGTAATCGAACAACGCCTGAAGGCGATCCGCCTCATTTTCCGGTATTTCCGGTTCCAGCATGAGCGACCCTTTCTTAATGATTCCGTCCGGTATTTCTTAATTTGTTAACGGCCCGCGCCGACCGGGATCACCGCGATGCCACCCCGGCCTTCTGGCACTGCCGCTTTCTTTGCCAGGTGATTTTCTGCAAAAGCTGCAACGCTTCATCAAACTGGTACACTTCGATGCATTCCTTGAGACGTTTCCAATCGTCGTGCAGGGGGGACCCTTCCAGGTAGCCCCGGAGCGCGGCGACTCGGACCGTGGCCCGGCTGTCGCTTTCTTCCAAGAGGGACTGGAGGTTTTGCAACAGGATTCCCGCCTGCTCATCGCACATGGAGTTTCGTGAAGACAGCGGAATCAACGGTTCGCGAACCGGCTTGTCCATTCCTTTCCATTCGCCGAGCGGGTCCATGACCTGTTCCAGGGAATTCAGGAACTCCTGCAACTGGTTTTCATGGTCCTTCCCATTGCCCGCCCTCAATGCCTGCTCCAGCATTTCCGCCTGCTCGAACAATGCATCGGCGCCCACGTTGCCCGCCACACCCTTGAGGGTGTGCACCGCTATGCGCAAACCCTGCGTGTCGTTTTTTTCGAACGCGGACCGAATCTTCTCCCCGTCTCCCGCATGGTTCTCATAAAAGCCGGTGAGGATTTTCCGGTACCGATCCCGGTTGCCTCCCATCCGTTTCAAACCGATTTCCACGTTGAGGCCCGGAATGTCGGGGAAACCGTTGCCGGAAGTCTCGACACCGTCTTTGCGCAATTTCTCCACCGGAGGTTCGGCGGTTTTATCTTTCACCGGGGGAGGCTCCGCAGGCTTTTCGGATTCAACGCGGGCGGGGCTTTCTATCCACCGGCTCAACGTTTTGTACATGGCTTCCGGATCGATGGGCTTGGTCACATGGTCGTTCATGCCCGCCTCCGCCGTGCGTTCCCGGTCCCCCGCCATCGCGTTCGCCGTCAGCGCAACCACCGGCAGGCTCTCGAATTTTTTGTTCAGGCGGATCTGCCGTGCCGCTTCAAACCCGTCCATCACCGGCATCTGCAGGTCCATGAGCACCACGTCGAACTCTTCGGATGACAGCCGGTCGACCGCCGCTTTTCCGTCGCCCACCAGGGTGACCTCGAAACCGACCTTCTGCAACAGCTCCTCCACCACCTCCTGGTTGATTTCGTTGTCTTCCGCCACCAGCACCCTGCGGCCCTGGAACGAGGTGGAATCGAATACGCTTTGCGGCTTGCGGGAAGCCCTTCGCATCATGTGGGTGTCCTTGCCGTGGAAAAGGTTGGTGACCAGGTCGAACAACTGCGAGAGGCGAACGGGCTTCACCAGCAACCCGTCGATCGATTCCCCCTCCACCGTCACCAGGTGCAGGAATTCCTCCTGCGGAGCGATGAGGACCACTTTCAGACGTCCGGATTGCGGGTTGATGGTTTTCAGCCGCTCGCAAGTCTCGTTCCAGCCTGACTGCACCAGGCCCAGGTCCAGAAGAACCAGATGGTAAGGATTCGCCGATCCGGCCTTTTTCAATATCCGTTCGCCGCTTTCCAAATTCGAAGCGTAATCGGTGTCAAAGGAAACGGACCTCAACATCCCTTCCAGCATTTTGGCGGAAACCGGATTGCTCTCGATCACGAGGGCCCGGTTCTGAATTCCACCGGATTGGCTTCTGGCTCTTTCCAGTACTTCCTGCTCGCACTCGAAGGGCAGGACCACGGTGAACGTCGTACCTCGGCCCGGTTCACTTTCCAGATGGATGCGTCCGCGCATCAGTTCCACCAGCTGCCGGGTGATGGCCAGCCCCAGCCCGGTGCCCCCGAACTTCCGGGTGGTGGACGCGTCCGCCTGCGTGAACGCCCCGAACACCCCCTGCACCTGGTCCTCGGTCATGCCGATGCCCGTATCCTGGACCGTAATCTTCAATTCCACCCGGTTCTTACTGTTATTGGGACTCTCCACCAAATCCGCATACACCGCCACGGTGCCCTTGCTGGTGAATTTGATTGCGTTGCTGATGAGGTTGGTCAGCACCTGGCTGACCCGCAGGGGGTCTCCGATCAACCGGTTGGGAACCACGGGGGAGCAGAAAAATACCAGTTCGGTCGCGCACTCCTCCGCAAAATAGGTCTGCTGCTGGGAAATCTGTTCCAGGGTTTCATGAATATCGAAAGGAATCATCTCCAGGTCCAGCTTGCCCGCTTCCACCTTGGAGAAATCCAGGATGTCGTTGATGATGCCGAGCAGGTTCTGGCCGGACTTTTCGATTTTTTCCAGGTAGTCCTTCAATTTTGGAGGCACCTCGTTTTGCAGGGCCAGGTGGGCCAGCCCCAGGATGGCGTTCATGGGGGTGCGGATTTCGTGGCTCATGTTGGCCAGGAAACGGCTCTTGGCTTCGTTGGCGGAAACCGCATCCGTCTGGGCCTGCAACAGCTCCTCTTCTATGGCCTTGCGTGCGGTGATGTCCGTGTGCGTTCCCACCGCGCGTGTGGGATAGCCCTGCTCATCCCGCTCGACGGTTTTTCCCCGGGTCAGAATCCAGCGGTAACTCCCGTCCTTGTGGAGCATCCGCACTTCGTATTCGAAATTATCGTCGGACTGTTCCAGATGTTTTTTGATCAGCTCCCCGTAACATTCCAGGTCCTCCGGATGAATACGGTCGTAAAAGGTGGCGTTCGTATAGGGCAGTTCATCGGGCTCGTATCCCAGCATGGCCAGCCACTGCGGGCTGAAATAACAATATCCCGTCGTCCAGTCATCGTCCCAGATGCCGTCCTGCGAGGCATCCAGGACCAGCGAAAAACGCTCCTCGCTTTTGCGGAGGTCTTCCGCGGCTTTCATGCGGCGGGTGATGTCCCGGATCACCTTGAACACCACCCGGCCTTCCTGCGTGGAGACGAGGCCTTCCATCACCTCGATCGGAAACTGCGTGCCGTCCTTCTTTATGTGGTGCCGCAACGCCACTTCGGTGAGCCTCCCTTCCCGCAATTGGCGGAAGGTGCTCACCGTCCCTTCCGGATCGGCGGACAAGTCGTCCACTCTCAATTTCAGCAACTCGTCCCGGGTGTAGCCGTACAATTTTTCAGCCGCCGGGTTGACGTCCCGGATCTGCCTGGTTTCGGCATCGCAAATCAGGATGGTGTCCGATTCAGCCAGGAACAGCTGGCGGTATTTTCCCGCCTCGTCCCTCGCCCGGGTTTCATTTTCCTGAAGCTCGGCCTGCCGCAATTCAGTTTCGGCCTGCCGCCGTTTCAAGACCAGTGTCACGACCACCGCAAAAAACAACACGAACAGGAGAACGACAAAGATCCTCTCCAGGGTCCGGGAAGACCGGTAGGCCTCGTCCACGTCCATTTCGGTGGTGATCCCGATATTGTATTCAGGCAGCCAGGTCCAGGCTCCCACCACCGGGACGCCGCGGTAATCCCGGTAACCTTCCACGTCCAGTCCGGTTTCCCCTTTCAGGGCGCTCTGGACCATGCGGGTGAAGGGCTGCTTGTCGCGTGGAACCGAAGGACGGTGCCCTTTCAGGATGTTTCCACCGGGGTTGCGGATCTGCACTTTCATGGTGGACTGGTTCGGAAGGTGCTGGGTCATCCCGATCCGTTTGAGGTGACCGAGGAACCGGCTTCCGCCGATCATGTACCCTTCGGAATTGAACGCGTAGGCCTCCCCCGATTCGCCAAAGAAAGACACTTCCAGCGATTTGCCGAAAGCCCTCGCCGGACGCAGGCGGAAGCCCAGCACGGCGATGGTCTCCCCGTGTTCATTGAATACCGGGGAAGCGGCGAAAATGGTGGGCTGGTTTTCGCGGTCCACCCCGTCCAGGTCCGGAAGCATCACTTCGCCCCAGAAGGGGGAGGAAAACACCACCTCGCCCCGCAACACCTCCTTGACGAACTGCTTGTCCTTCAACAGGGACTGGCCGACCGGTTCATCCAGCAGGGCCGCCATGGTGAGCCCGGAAGGGTGAATGACCACGAACCCGACGTGGTCCTGGTTCTTGTGGAACGGGCCCAAAAACCTCCGCAAATCGTTCATTTCCCTGGAAGCCATCAATTCCTTCTTCGTGCGCAATCCGTTTGAAACCTTTTCGGCGAGGGACTGGATGTTCTTCTGGATGCGCGGGTCCCGGCTCCAGTATTTCACCATCTGCATTTCGCGCTGGACCAGCGAACGGATGGATTCCACGTTGATTTTCAGATTGGTGGTGAGCAGGTTGGCGATGTTGCTTTTGTTTTCGCGGTCCACCAGCTGGAAACCGCCCCAGCCAATGACGATCATGAAAAAACAGAACACGATCGGCAAAACCGTGATGGAAGAATATTCCTCGAGTAACAGCGCCATGGTGAGAATGAAAAACGTCATCAACACCACGGACAACGCCAGGTTGTCCTTGTCGATGACCACGGTCAAAGCGTGGCCCAGCTCCGGGGCCGGGATAAACACCGATGCGGACATGCCGGTGTAGTGCATGCCCGCCACGGCCAGTCCCATAATCAGGGAGGCCACCACCTTGCAAGGACATCCCTTAAAGGGACCGCCTTCCCGGATTTTCAGAACGATGTACAGGGCGGCCATGGAGGCGGTGACGGCAATCAGGATGGAAAGGAGAAAGGGAACCAGCTTGTAATGCTGGGTGGCTTCCAGGGTCATGGCGTGCATGCCGGAGTAATGCATGACGCAGATTCCGGCACCCATGATGAGTCCGCCCAGAACCACTTTCTGGACCATGCGTTCCATTTTGACCACCATGTAAATACCAATACCGGAGGCCACGATGGCGGCAATCAGGGAAAGGGCGGTGATCCACGGGTCGTAAGAGACCGGGATGGGAAGGTTGTATGCCAGCATGCCGATAAAGTGCATCGACCAGATGCCACCACCCATGCAAACGGCACTGCTGATGACCAGAAAGTTTTTAAAAGAAACTTCTTCTTTCTTGATGCGGTTCATCACATCAAGCGCGGTGTAGGACGCAAATACCGCAATCAGGTAGGATAACGCAACAAGCCCATAAGAAAATGAGCCTTGAAGGGGCGAGGTTTCCTGGGTGATGGCTGGGAAAATCATTCTCCAAGTCCTTCCAAAGAGGCCCTTCGTGATCTTCTGTGACAATAAAAATGATAAAGGGGTTTTCAGGTGAAGGCAAATTCAAAAAGCGGCTCGACACAAACGTTTACACCCTGAAAATCAAGGCAATTACCATTTTTCCGACTAGTTCGAAGATCCTAAACTCGCCAGACCCTGCGCCGGATTCGGGGCTTTCTCCTGTCCCAAATAATCTATCCCGAAAAAGCCTTCAAATAATTGGCGTTTTGGATTGAAAAAAGTGCCGGGCCGGACAGGGGGACGAGGGCGCGGGACCCCTGACTGCAAAAGAGTAAAGAAAACGAAAAGCTGGACAGGATTCTAAAATCGGCAAGGTTATGTCTACATGCAGGTCAGGATGGACACAAAAAATGAAGGCATCGGTACGGGCCGGGTAGGAACGCCTCACCCACTGCCGTAGGGACGGGTGAGGATTTCCAGCAGGTGGCCGGAAGGTTCCTCGAAGTACACGCCGCGTCCGCCGTCGCGGCGGTTGATCTCTCCCAGCTTCTTCTGCTGGGGGTCGGCCCAGTAAGGCAAACCGCGTTCCTGGATGCGGCCGAAGATCTGGTCGAACTCCTTTTCGTTCACCAGAAAGGCGTAGTGCTGGGTGTCGATGGCATCGGTGATCTGCAGAAAGTCGAGGCTGACGTTGTTGCTGGTTTTGACAATGAGGAAGGACTCGTACACTTCAGGAGTGGCGAGGCCCAGAATATCCGCCACGAAGTGCGCGGATTTTTTTTTGTCCGCCACATAGATGATGGTGTGGTTCAGCTCGACGCCCATGACGCTTCCTCATCGCCGCCCCGGATGGAGGGCGGCCCCGGTGGATTGAATTCATGTACTTCCATCATAAAAAATCGAAGGGGTGAATTCAATTCATTAACCGGGAGGGAGCGGCTTTCGGATTCAGGCGAAGGTGAAGGGTCGACCGCGCCCGCGCACCGTTTTCAGATGTGGCTGGGAGAGGTGTCCCCGATCATGCACAGAGGGGAAGGGTTTCCAGCTCTTCCTGATGGTCCGCGTAATCGAGGGCGATCTGCATGAAATCGGATTCGAGGTCCACAAACACGTCGACCATCTCCGGATCGAAATGCGTGCCCCTGCCTTCCAGGATCACTTCCACCGCGCGCTTGTGGGAAAAGGGCGGTTTGTAAACCCGCTTGCTGATCAACGCATCGTACACGTCGGCAACCGCCATCAATCTTGCCGACACCGGAATCTCGTCCCCCTTCAATTTGTCCGGATAGCCGGTCCCATCCCAGCGTTCGTGGTGGGAATAGGCGATCTCCCGGGCGTAACGCAGAAACGAATAGCGGTTGTTTTCCTTGCCGAGCCGCCTTTCGGCTTCGAGAATGGCGTCGCGTCCGTACACGACGTGCTTGTCCATCTCCCGGGTTTCGTCATAAGTCAAGCGGCCCGGTTTGCGCAGAATGCGGTCCTGCACACCCACCTTGCCGATGTCGTGCAACGGAGCGGATTTATAAAGGAGATCGATCACTTCGTCGTCCAACTCACCGCGAAACCGCGGCAGGTCGCGCAAATTCCGTGCGAGGAGGCGGACATAATTTTTAGTGCGTGAAATGTGGCCACCGGTTTCACTGTCCCGGTACTCGGCGAGGGTCGCCAGCCCGGCAATGGTGACGTCCTGCGTGTTTTCCAGTTCCCGTGTCTTTTCCTTGACCAGGTTTTCGAGCAGCCGCTTTTGATTGTACAAAGCAAGATGGGTCTGGACGCGGGCCATCACGATGGGAACGCTGATGGGTTTGGTGATGAAGTCCACCCCGCCCACTTCAAATCCCTTCGTTACATTGTGCACCGCATTCAGTGCGGTCAGGAAAATGACCGGAATGTTTTTGGAAACCGGGTGGGACTTCAGTCTCCGGCATACCTCATAGCCGTCCATGCAGGGCATCAGGATGTCGAGCAGAATCAGTTCCGGCGGATTTTCAGACTGCGCCAAACGCAATCCCCCTTCTCCGTTTGTCGCGACCTGCACATTATATTGCCCTTTTAACACTTCCACCATGAGGTGGACGTTTTCCGCCGAATCGTCAATAACCAGTATGGTGGGTTTGTGGGTTTCGGAAGCGAACATGGTTCATTCCCTCTTCGTTTTTAAGGGTTGTATATTCATTAACCAGATTTTTTTGGGTAGAGGCCAAGCCTTACGAGACTTATCGGGAATTCTTTTGAAGCCCTTTACACAAAAATGGCCTTCAACGTCATTTTCTTTTCACAGGAAGGAAACATGGCCCTGCGGGCCACCGGACCCTCATCAAATTGAAACAATGTTTTCAATTATTTCCGGAGTGGAAGGCGGACCCGGTTGGTCCCGGGAGCGGATAGGGACTCGGCAAACAAAAAAGGCCCTGCACCTTGAAAAAGATGCAGGGCCCTTTCCGTTTGGGAGGCTCCAGACTTCGAAGGAAGGGGAAGAAGTCTACCGTCCCGCGAGTGAACCCGGCAATGACGCCGGGTCTTTCATCATTTATATGTGCCTGCCTAGGGTTCAGGGCAGTGCCTGTAAATATCTTTTTTCGGAAACGCCTTTTCTTATTGTATCGCCACGCAGGCACATCTTCCCGTTCCCCGGGTTGGTCATCCCATTGTGGCGGCAGAATATTCTTTTCCGTGCCTCGACCGTTCCCAGGATAACCCCCGAAGGAGATTCTCCAGAATGCGCGACTGCCGGTGAAGTGTCAGATGGGTCTTGATACGCGCCTGAACGATGGGAATGCTGATCGGCTTGGTGATGTAATCCTGGGCTCCGACCTCGAATCCCCTGGCGACATCCTTGAGCTCATGCAGTGCTGACAGAAATATCACCGGAATATTTTTTGAAACCGGGTGCATTTTAAGACGGCGGCATACTTCATACCCGTTCATCTCCGGCATCATGATGTCCAGCAGAATCAAATCCGGAGGCCGGTGCGACTGGGCGAGCCGGAGCCCCTGCTTGCCATCGACCGCGACTTGAATTTCGTAGTCATTTTTCAAAACCTCAACCATGAGCTTCAAATAATCCAACGAATCATCAATCAACAATACTGTGGATCGTCTGGTTTCAACATGAGTCATGATGCTTTTCTTTCACAAAGGGGAGTAATGGACTTCCTCGGCCCGATACCCAATGCCTGCCAGTTCGTGCCGCTCTTTTTCGTATGTTATGAATTTTATAGTCTGGACGGGTTGGGAACAATCGTCCGGCTTGCTATTGATTTTTAGAATAAGCGAGGAACAATCTAGTAATTTTAAAGGGTTTACTAGTATTTATTCGGAGGCAGGGTAACTATGGGGAAAACCGGGAGGAAAGGGTCTCGATGCAATCCGCTGAAAATCAGTGGTATTGCCGCCTCACCCCACCTGTTCCGATAAGACCGGCAAAACCGGGGGGCCTTCTGCTTCTCGATTCGTATTCAAAGGCGGATGGGGCGGGTGCAGAATAAATGGCATCGGTTTCTGCGAAACAGCGCTGAAACCCGGCATTGTGCCCGGTCAGGACGAGGATTCCGGTGCGGTGTGAACGGGTGGATCAAATGATCCCGTTTTTCAGGGCGTACTGGATGATATCCGCATTGTTCTTCATTCCCATTTTCGCCAGGATGTTTCCCCGGTGCGTGCTGACGGTGGTGATCCCCAGCGCCAGTTCATCGGCGATTTCCTTTAATTTCTTGCCCGCCGCGATCTGGCAAAATACCTGGAACTCCCGATCCGTCAAAGTCTCGTGGGGCGGCTTGTCCGAGCTGCCGTCCAGGTTGAAAGCCAGTTTTTCCGCCAGGCTGGGGCTGATGTACTTGCCCCCGGCGGAGACCTTCCGCAGGGCATCCACCAGCAGTTCCGGCGCACTGGATTTGGTCAGGTACCCGGAGGCGCCGGCGCGCAGGAAGCGGAGCGCATAGTGATCCTCCGAATAAATGCTCAAAATGATGATGGGCAGTTCGGGGGTCTGGCTTTTCAGCTGAACGAGGGTTTCCCAACCGCTTTTCTCCGGCATGTCAATGTCCATCACCACCACATCGGTTTTGACATTTTTAACCAGTTCGAGAACTTCGTTGCCGTTCTCCGCTTCCCCACACACGATCATATCCTCCATTTTAGACAGGACCTGAATCAATCCCTTCCGGACGATGCCATGGTCGTCTGCAATGAGAACATGGATTTTTCCACGAGCAGCACTATTCATAATGGTATATCGGGATTGTAACATGCACGATCGTTCCCTTTCCCTCTTCTCCGCTGATTACAGCCTCGCCTCCCCAATGGAGGGCGCGTTCCTGAATTCCGATCAACCCAAATGATTTCGGGTCGGCCATCTGGCTTTTTGTGATCCCCGCCCCGTTGTCCTCGACTCTCAGCACAAGCTGGTTGCCTTCATTGAACAAATGGACCTGGATTTTGGTTGCTTCCGAATGCCGCGCGACATTGGTCAGCGTTTCCTGGAAAATACGGTATATGGTCGTCGCGCAGTCCTTGTTCAAATCAGTCAGGTTGTTCTCGATGATCAGTTCACAGTATATACCGGTCCGCTTCTGAAACTCCGTAGCCTGCCATTCAATGGCCTCGTTGATGCCGAAAATATCCAGGATCTGGGGCCTGAGTTCCGTGGTGATGCGTTGAACCGTTTCAATGGTTCTATCGACCAGATGGGACATTTCCTTAATTTTGTTCTTGATAGGCCTCTGGTCCGGAGGAAGGTCGCTGTTGACATTCGTGAGGTCGATCTTCAATGCGGTCAACGTCTGGCCCAGTTCATCATGCACTTCCCTCGCGATCCGTTTACGCTCCTCTTCCAGCAGGTTCTGCGCATGCGAGTACAGCTTTCGAATCTGCTCGCGGGACACCTTGAGCGCTTCTTCATTTTTCTTCCGTTCGGTAATGTCCCGGAACGTGCCCACAATCCGGGTGGGGTTCCCTTCCTTGTCCCTCGCAACGATTTTGCCCCGCACCAGGGTCCATAGAAGGTAGCCCGACTTCGTAATCAAACGGCTCTCGTACTCGTAGAGAGGCGTTTTGCCTTCCATATGAGCGTTGGTCGCGCCGACAGCCAGCTCCACGTCCTCCGGATGCAGGAGACTGCGGAAGGATTCAATGTGGGCAGCAAACCCTTCGGATTCATAACCCAGCATGGAGTAACACCCCGGACTGAAGAACACCTCGCCGGTGGTCACATCCCAGTCCCACACACCGTCTGTAATGGCCTCCAGTGCCAGTTTGAGTCGCTCCTCACTGTCCCGCAACGCCTCCTCGGAACGCTGGCGTTCCAGCATTTCGTTCGTCAATTTCCGGTTGGCGGCGGAGAGCGCGGACTCCCGCTTTTCAATCTGGGACACCATTTCGTTAAAACCATTGAACAGCATTCCCAGCTCGTCCTGGTTCTGGTGCGTGACCCTCAAGGAATAATCGGGTTCCTGAGAAATCTGCAGGGTTGTGTTCGCCAGGGAAAGAATGGGATTGGAAATGATGCTTTGAAGTTTGAATGCAATGGCGACCGATACCAGAACGGTGACGAAAAGAATGCCTCCAATCAGGAAAATGTAGTTGGACAGAACTTCTTCATATTCCTTCAGGTGAGCCTTCAGGTAAATCCTGCCTATGACTTTGTCGTTCAGCATGATCGGCCGGATCAGCTCCAGGCTGTTGTTATACGATGCCTGTCCTTCCTGATCGACCGGAAAAGAGGGGGGCGAGATTTTGACGTTTTCATCGAGCCGGTAGGTGACGAACGAATTCCCTTCTGCATCGTACAGAACCGCGTACAAAATTTGAGGGTCGACCTTCAGGGAAGAAAGAATATTTTCCGCCGCGTTGGGGTCTTCGAAATAAACCGCGGCGCGGCTGTTCGCACCCACCGTCTGCGCCAGAATATCCAGGTTCCTCACCAGGCTCTTGCGAAACAGCTTCAGGTCGTTGTAGAGAAAAATGGAACTGCACAGGGCGAAGGTAATCAGCGTCATGGTAAGCAGGATGAGGATCAGCTTGCTTTTTATGGAAAGATCACCAAAAGTTTTCATGACCCGTCACTCATCGACCAGGATGGCCAGGTTTAGAAGTTCCGAACTGACCTTGATACTTCTGTCTTCCACGGCCCTTCGGTTGATTTTAAACCGGATCTTGTTATTTATAATCACAAAATTGATTCCCACGCCGCGCCGGGAAAAACCCGGGGTGTCTCCGATAAACAGGATGGGCATGCCTTTTGTGCGGTGAAGCATCTCTTCCAGGTTCTCATTCTCCGATTTACCGATATAAGCCATGTGACAGGAGTCCAAATGCGAGCCGGAGGAAAAGTTTTTTACAATTAGCTTGTTCCGAAAAACCCCCTCCTTCTGAGCCAGATCGAACAGGTTCCCGAAAGGGTTGCTGCCCACCAGGCAGAGGACAAACTGGGTTTCACTGTTGTGGATCATTTTTTCTTCCGGCCACTGGATGAATTCGAAAAACTTCAAGATGATACTGGTTTTCAGGAGGTATTCACGCGGAACGGTTTCCTCGCTGTAGGCATTGGGTGTTTTATGTAAAAACACCGGCCAGACCGCCAGAAGGGAACAAATGAATATTTTTAAAAGACCGTGCCTGAGCATTAGGAATACAGTTTCACTGAGTGTCTAATCAAAATTCATTGTGACTTTAAAATAGAAGCTTCTCTGGGTTTCTGTGGAGGCTTCCAGCAGTTCCGTCAGTTCAGGATGGGCATTATCCTGAAGGTTCTGGGCCACGAGGGACAATTCCAGGTCATCCACGGGTTTCCATCCCAGGCGCAAATCGACCCGTGTGTAGGCTGGTATTCTCCGGGTTGAGTTTCTGGATACGTAATAAAGGAAGGAATCGAACTCAAAATTATGCGGAAGGTTCAGGTAGGAGCGAATATTGAAAATGTGTTCGGGTTCGCCTTCCGCGTCCAGATCCCCCTCGCTGTTGAAGGCCCCCGGGTTGAACACGTTGGCCAGAAGCGGTTTGAGGTCAATTTTGGTGAACGTGTAGCTTCCCGCAATGCGCCAGTTGGAAAGAGGCTGCCATTGGGCGGCCAGTTCAAAACCAAAGACTTCCCCCTTCAGGGAATTATCGCTTTTGAAGGGAAAGACCAGGTGCGGCGGAGGCGGGGTGGCCTCGAAAAAAACCGGCCCGGTGGTGAACTCGATAATTTTGTCATAATCGAAATAGTAAGCCGTGGCATCGAAATTCAATTCCTTTATGGGCTTGAAACGGTACCCGACCTCATAGGCGATCAATTCCTCCGCATCCAGGTTGTTCTGGTTGCGCTCACGAAGCAGCAGGGGCGGAGCGCCCGGGATCAAAGCGCGGTTGACCTCCGCTGTCGCCTCCGTGACCGTCGGTATCCGGACGGCGCGTGAAACGGCCGACCACAGGGTGTGCCGGTTATTCGGAGTCCACACCGTGCGGATACTCGGCTGAAATTCAAAACCGGAAAATTCATTGTGCTCGATCTTGATGCCTGTAATCAGGCTCCAGGTGTCGGGCACAAGCGAAATTTCATCATGGATGAAAAAACCGAACAGGTTGGTGTCCCGGTCCGGAAGCTCGAGGATCTCGGTGTGGTCGAAGTTGAACCGCGTGTAACGGTAGTTGAGTCCCCACGAAACATTGTGGGTCTTGCTCCAGAACTCGGTTAGAAAATCATACTGAAATTCCAGGTCCGCCTGCTCCACCACGTTGTCAAACGGAACCCCATCGGCCTTTCTCAACAGACGGTCGTAATAGGCCTGCACTTTGAAGGCGGAAGCGTCTTCCAGGTACCGGTCCCAGCGCGCCAGGAAATTGGACCCCCTTTGCGTTGTGGTTCCCTGAAAAGGCGCGTTTCCCTGTGACAGCGACACGAACCGGCTGTTGAAGTCCAACCCGGCGTCCAGGCTGTAATGGTCTCCCTGAAAAGTCAGGTGATTTTCCGGGTTCGCCTGCCAGTCCGTACGAAACCCGCCTATATACATTTGCTTGTCATCGATACCGGTGTTTCCATTCGGCCTCAACCCTTCATCCCGGTCCCGGTATCTTGCGTACACCCTGTAATTCAACCCTTCCTTATACTCCCCCGCATAGCGGACGGAACCGAACCCTTTCTCCTCCGTACCCGTGCCGCCGGACACCAGCAGCCCGTCGGTGTCGTGAGCGGATTTGGTGATGATGTTGATCACCCCCGCGACGGCATTGGAACCCCACAGGGCCGCTCCCGGCCCGCGGATGACTTCAATGCGGTCGATATCCTCCAGCATCGTATCCTGACCAATCCAGAACACACCGGCAGCGGAGGGGCTGTACAGGGTGCGGCCGTCCATGAGGACCAGTAACTTGTCCGAGCCCAGCCTGCGGTTGAATCCCCGGATGGAAATGGCGTAGCGGTTCTGGTTGATCTTGGATACCTGAACACCCGGAACGATGCGCAACGCTTCCATGATGTTCACCGCACCGGTCCTCCGGATATCCTCCTGTGTGACTACATAGATCGCCGAGGCGGTCTCGTGCAGTTTCTGAGGCCGCTTGCTCACGGAGGTCACCACCACTTCCGTCTGCATGAGCTGCTGGAGATCCATCTGGAATAATTGTTTTTCCTCTTCCGTCAACGTTTCGCCTGGCTGGGTGGAATCTGGGGAGTTTTCTTCAGGATGGGCGGTGGGCAGGAGTATGCAAAAAAAGGAAAGCCAAATCAGAGCAAATACAAAGGTTTTCGATTTAATAGAAGTCATAAGCATTCATCTTATGAAAGTGGCCGAAAAGGACTCCTGGTAACAACTATATATTTTAGGCATACCAATTTTTTAGCCTAATCGAACAAGCTTTCTCCCATATGTGCGGCGCTTGATTTTAGCACAAAAAATTAGTAACTTAGCCTTTAAAAACAATAAGTTATAGTAACTATACTACTGAAATATAGTAGTTCCGGGGATTGAATAATAGTATCCGAAGAATTACGTTAAAGGTGAAAAAGTTGATTTGTAGGGGCTTTCAGGGAACCGGGGCTATAGTCCTCCACCAAGGCCTGAGACGCAAATCAAATTTGATTTATCCGATTGAATTTATTAAAAATTAAATAAAGGTGACTGCCATGACCCACAAGAATCTCCAGGACGCTTTGGCCAAAATCTCCAACGATTCCGAATACTGTGAAACCATTGTCGTAGATCCGGAACGCCTGAAAAAAGATTTCGGCCTGGAACACGAAGACATGGACTTTTTGAAAACCGGTGGAATTCCCGGCATGAAGGATGGCGCGATTCGGCCGGTGGCTATCTGCTGCACCTGCTACGCGGCGCCTTCGGATCCGTCCCGGAACTAAACCGTTTTTAATTTTTTATACTGGTACATCGGCCCATCCGGGAATAATTCACTTTCTCACGTTCTTTAGCTCACTCCCGGGTTCATCTCTAACTGCTTTTCGTTTCCTCTGCTTCATGGGTATTCTATGAAGGGAGTCCAATACACCCCCTCGGATTATCTTGCCGTAACTCTTCCGAGTCGGCCTTGTTTGGCTCCGTGGGCCACAATGATGGAACTGGAGGACGGTCGTCTTCAATTCTGTGGAGCGGAATTCAATTACGCTCTGCGGAATGATCTGCTGGTTGAAGCGTTCCACACCATTCATCCCCTGCTGGATGGCAACCATCGGGTAGATGAAATTGCAGATGCAGGGGGAACGGACATCCTGCCGACTACGATCATCTTTCTCCTTAAAATCCTGAGGGCGCATGGCCTGTTACAACAGAGCCTTGCGCCCTCTTTGGTTTCAAACCAAACAGAAGCGCCTCCTCAAAGAAACAGCGAAATCCAGTTCATCTCCCATTTTGTATCCGATGCACCCGGTTCATTGGACCAGTTGCAGCATTCGCGAATTGGGGTGGTTGGAGCCAAATCGCTGAAAGACTGTGTTGAAAGCTCCCTGCTATCCATCGGGATCGAACAGGTCGTCAAAATCGGAATTTCCTCTACAGATCCTGAGTCCAAGACCCTGCAATCGCGTGCGCTGATGAACTTTCTGAAAGGCGTGGATTTTCTCATCGCCTGCCAGGATGCACCGGCTTATTCTTTTTTCGAAATCATCAATTCCGCCTGCCTGGAAGTCAGAAAACCCTGGCTGCACCTCGCGATTGAAGGCACAAAGGCGCTGATGGGTCCGACATTCATTCCGCACCAGTCGGCCTGTTATGTGTGCTATGACAAGCGCATGGCTTCCAATGTGCCGGACCTGGAGATACACGTTGCTTACCAAAAACAACTGGCCGTCCAGCCGCATTCCGGCAACGAAGGTGTGTTTCAGCCTTTGTGGTCCACCCTGGCCGCCCAGGCGGCGATGGAAGTGAGCCGCAACCTGTCCGGGTTTGCCCCGCCTGCAACCATCGGCCGGTTTTATGAAATCCCCTCCACCTCGCCGGTGACGGTCGGGCATGATATCCTGCGGCTGCCCCGTTGTCCCGCCTGCAAACCATACCGCCCCCGGCACGAGGCGTGGGACAGCACCGCGCCGGAAAAAGACAATGGAAACCATTGAGACCGTGCTGAAGGCGCGGCGCTCATCGTCCCGGCCCGCACCGACGTCCATAGAGGATAGCTTGAAGCGGGCCAACCGGCTGGTCAGCGACCGCACCGGGATCATTCAAAAAGTCGAATTCGAGGAACTGGTGTGTGGCGAGCCCAATGTATTTTTCGCACGCAGTCATCCCGCCAACCTCAAGCCCATCAGCGGCAAGGAAGCATTGAACAACGGCGACGCCGCGTCCACCGATCCTGACCGCGCCATCATGAAAGCCGTGGGCGAAAGCATCGAACGGTATTGTAGCGCACAATACGAAGAAGAAGACCTTGTGCTGGCTCCCTGCGAGGAGTTGGGCAGTCCCGCCGTGGACCCCTCGGGCTTTGCGCTGTTCAGCCAATCCCAATACGCTTCGCCGGGGTTCCCTTTCACCGCTCCCGATACCCAAACACCCTTATGTTGGGCCAGGGGATATTCGCTGACCCACGAAACCCCCACTTTCGTCCCCGCGGCGTTCGTGTACGTTCCATACTATTACCGGGCTCCGGACGAACCCCCCGTTCAGGATTCCATCTCCACCGGGCTGGCCTGCGGATCCAGCCTTGCCGCCAGCGTGTACAAGGCCATCTGCGAGGTGATCGAACGCGACGCGTTCATGATCGTCTGGCAAAACCGCCTGCCGCGACCGCGCATCGATCTCGAATCCGTGCACGATCCGTTCGTCCATCAATTGTTGCAGGCATTGGACGGCATCCCCGTTACCTGCAACGCATATTTGCTGACGCTGGATATTGCGGTGCCGGTCATCGTGGTCATGCTGCAAAGCACGGAGGGCCAGGTGCCGCACACGGTCATGGGACTCGGCACCTGCCTCAATCCCAACAAAGCTCTGGTACTGGCACTGGAAGAAGCGTTGCTGACCTATATCGGGATGAGCCGGTACGCGCGGAACAACCCGGAATTCCAACCCGATCCGGACTACCGCAATGTGGACAAGCCCACCCTGCATGCCCTGGCCCATGCCCTGCGTCCGGAACTCCGGACCGCCATGGATTTCCTGATGGCGTGGCCGGACAAAATCCCGATCCAGAACCTGACGAACCACTTTCAACCGGATATGTCCGCGAACGTGCAGTTCCTTGTGCAACAACTTAAAAAATCCAACCTCGACACCGTGGTTCTGGACCTGACCACATCGGATATCGACGAAGCGGGATTCAAGGTAGCCCGGGCGGTGGTGCCCGGAATGCAGCCCCTGGACTTGAATCATGCCCGCCAGCATCTGGGCGGACGCCGATTGTACGAGGTGCCCTATCGGCTGGGGCTGGTCGGGCGCCCGCGGACCGAACACGAAATGAATCCGTACCCACACCCTTTCCCCTGAATTGTGGAGGCATGGCTTGACATGGCCGACATCCTCAAACCCGTCATTGCACTCGGTCCCCGGAAAGACCCGGAAAAGGTTTCCCTGTCCGAGCTGTATCACGAAAACACCAAACTGCATCCCGATCTGCTGGCCGGCATGATCCCCAGTTCGTTTTCCCGTACCGAACTGGTTGCCATGACGCACGGTTACAAACAGTATTCGCATGTAAAAAAAGTGAAGCTGATTCCGAAAGAGGAATTGTACATGAGCGACCAGCGGTTTGATGAGACGATCGCCACGCGCCGGTCCATCCGTGATTTCGGGGAGGAACCGCTGAGTTTGCGGGAGTTCTCCAAAATCATGCACCAGAGTTACGGCATCACGGGACAGATGCCCATCCCCGGTGGCGGTGTGCAGACGCTGCGCTCGGCCCCTTCCGGTGGCGGCCTCTACCCCGCGGAAATTTACCTGGCAGTGAGGCGGGTGGAATCCATCGAGCCCGGGATCTATCATTACAACGTGCCACATCACGAACTCGAACTGCTGGTTCCCGGCGACCCCACCGACGCCGCTTACGAAGCCTGCTGCAACCAGGAACACGTGAAGCGCGCGGGGGTGGTGGTGATGATCTCCGGCGTGTTCCAGCGCACCAAGCGCAAGTACGGCGAACGGGGCTACCGCTACGTCCTGCTGGATGTCGGGCATCTGGGGCAGAACATTTACCTGTCCTGCCACAACCTGGGACTCGCTGTCATGACCACCTGCGGGTTCTTCGATGACATCGCCAACGACCTGCTCCGCCTCGACGGCGTGGACGAGACCATGCTCTACGTCGCCTTCCTCGGCAAACGCAAATGACTCCTTCGGGTCCTTTCATCGCATCAACCTGAAGGCATAAAAAAAGCCCGCATCTTTGCGGGCACATAAGTTTCCTGGAATTGCATCAGACTTGAAGTGAGTGGAGGCGGGGGCCCGGGGACTCCTGAGCAGTCCTGGTAAACAATTGCATTTGTATAATTTGATCTATAAAGCTTTGCCGCCTGCCCGCAACGTTACCTCTCCATGTTGGTTTTTTCCACCGGCTTTATAGTTATCGCTAGGCTTCCTTCGGAAGCGTGATTCGCTCCTCTTCATGATCAACCAGTTTCATTGCAATATTGAAAAACTCCTGCTGCAATTGAACAAAGGTATCCACTATATCCGGATCGAACTGCGTCCCCCTTCCCTTAATGATTAAATCCACTGCCTGCTTGTGGGAATAGGGAGGCTTGTAAACCCGCTTGCTGATCAAAGCGTCATAGACATCGGCCAGTGCCATCAACCTTGCAGAAAGAGGAATTGCATCGCCCTTCAATTTTTCCGGATAACCGCAACCATCCCAGCGCTCATGGTGAGAATAAGCGATTTCACGGGCAAACCTGAGAAAAGAATACTGGTCCCCGGCCTGCCCCAGAAGTTTTTCCGCTTCAAGGATGGCGTCCCTTCCAAAAACGACATGGCGGTCCATCTCCGCAACCTCTTTATGCGTCAACTTGCCGGGTTTACGCAAAATTCTGTCCTGCACACCCACCTTGCCAATGTCATGCAGAGGCGCGGATTTGTGCAGGAGATCGATGACCTCGTTGTCCAGCTCACCGCGAAACCGGGGCAAGCCTTTCAGGTTCTGCGCCAGAAGGCGAACATAGCTTTTGGTACGCAGGATGTGGCCCCCGGTCTCATTGTCGCGGTACTCCGCCAAAGTGGCCAGCCCGGTGATGGTGACGTCCTGCGTGTTCTCCAGTTCCAGGGTCTTTTTCCGCACCAGGCTTTCCAGATGCCGGGTTTGGTCGTACAGCTGAAGATGGGTTTGGACGCGGGCCTGAACGATGGGAAGGCTGACGGGCTTGGTGATGTAATCGACACCCCCAACCTCGAATCCCTTTGCCTCATTGTGAACCTCGTTCAAGGCGGTCAAAAAAATGACAGGAATGGTTTTGGAAACCGCGTGCGCCTTCAACCGGCGGCACACCTCGTAGCCATCGATGCCCGGCATCATGATGTCGAGCAGGATCAGGTCCGGCGGACGATCCGACTGCGCTAACTTCAATCCCTTTTCCCCATTGGACGCAAGCTGGACGTTGTAGTCTTCCTTTAATATCTCCACCATGAGTTTCAGGTTTTCCACCGAGTCATCCACCACCAGAATGGTGGCCCGGCTAGCAGGGGGAATCGACATGAGGTCCGTTCTCTCATTCAGGATTGCTGAAATATATATTCAGTATACATCATGATGGAAGATGATTGACAGGTCCTCCCCTCGCCCGATAATAAACTCATTGAGAACATTCTAAAGTTTCACAAGTGGGAGGGACAAGGGTCCGCCCGGGGCCAACGGAGACACCCCTGGTTTTATTTTGCGGGATCCGGGAGCGTTGTTTTCGTCCAAACCGTACGCACCAATTCCTGATCGCACAGGGTCAGAAAGCACTGAACCCCGAGTGGTAAGTGACTTCGCCGGAGGGAGTGCGGGCTTCAAAATTCAATTTCATAAAATACTCCGCAGGGGCTCCTGTAAAAATCAGCTTCGAGTCGTTTTCGAAACCGAATCGCCCGTAGTATGCGGGTTCACCCAACACAACGCACCCCCTGCTCCAAACCGTTTCAATCCGATCAACCCTTCCTGAATCAAAACCGCGCCGACGCAGAGCAAAGTAGAAACCCTTACCTGGAAACTGGCAACCATAAGGATCAGGCCCGGTCCGGTCCGCCTGGGCTTGAAACTTTTTTCCCAAGTGCATAAAAAAAACAAAGGGGCTGGAGCCTCCAGGCCCCAGCCCCTTTTCCTTGGATCCTGCCTTTTTTGAACCTACTTGAGATATCGACTCAATCGTTTTTGCATTTCCTCAATACTCCGGGAATAAGCCCTGAACTCGGGTCGATCTGAAGCCAATCTGGAACCAGCATCAAGCGCTTCCCTGGCCGCATCCCAATTCTGGCTTTCAGCATGGCAATTCGCCTGGGCAATAAAATCTTCGATTAAAAGATTTTCCGGAAGAACGTTTTTTCCAATCGTTTTCCTTAAAG
Source organism: Nitrospina sp. 32_T5 (assembly GCF_052156635.1). Classification (NCBI taxonomy): domain Bacteria; kingdom Pseudomonadati; phylum Nitrospinota; class Nitrospinia; order Nitrospinales; family Nitrospinaceae; genus Nitrospina; species Nitrospina sp. 32_T5. The sequence goes on from NZ_JBQKUO010000003.1 coordinate 428,451, forward strand.
CGTTCGCCTGCTGACAATCGGGTGCCCGCACTTCCTTCACAGTATAGTTTGCGAACGGTTCACTGTAATTTTGAACACGCGCTGCAGAAATATAGGAGGATAATGCCGAGCCCGGGTGCTGCTCTGAAAGTGTTGTCAGGAATTTAATCCCCGCTTCCAGGTGGTCACCCCTTCGCCACAATAAGAACTTCCCCGCTTGAGTATTGCCGGGATCATCCACCGAGAACAAGGCTTCCCCGGCTTTTGAAGACCCCACTTTAATTGTGGCAGGCTCCGAAATGAAAGCTGAATAACCGCTTTTGGCAGGCACTTCTATTTGCACCGAAATACGATATTCGCCGGTTTCATTAAAGTTCCAACCATTGGCCCCGAAAAAGATGGGGAAGACTTCGCCTACAGTCTGGCCAGGCCCCAAGGTGGTTGAGCCGCTGAAATCGCTTGCGCTGAGGGGGAGCAATATTTTTTTCTCCCCATTGGCGCCGATTGAATAGACTTCAATCAGTCCTTCACCGGGCTTTAAGCTGCCGGTGAAATCAACCGGTTCCTGCATCATATTGGTGACTTGCACGGCCAGATAAACCGGTTCCCCCAGCTCCACGGATTGCTTTAATGGCATCGCAACTACTTTTATGCCTTCGCCTTGGGAAACTGTGGCTGGTGCAGGTGCATCCACGATGGAGGCCGGATCACCCAGATCGAGTCCCTGCTTCACTGGTGATGTACAACCAATCATGGCACCAGATAATGTGAGTACGAAAAGAAATGATAGTAATCTAAAATTCATTTTGGCCCCTCTCCTTAATGAACATGTGGGCAGGCGTAGTCGCGAGGACTCACGCCAGGCCAGACTTCGTTGTCATCATGATTTTGCAGGTGATCCAAACTGGATGCGCTGAACTGATAATTATAAGTATCACCAACGGTCCCGGTTGAGTTCATGATCGTCGTCGAACCATCCCCATCGCAATGATTCAGGTTGAAGCCATGACCGACTTCATGTGCCGTCGAGCGCAGGTATTTGGCATTGTCGGAATTCACCGTGGAGTTTTTCCAAAAGCTGACAAAGGCCGACCGGTCGTTTGTGGCCCCGCCGGCGCCCGCATACATCAGGCCTAACGTTGTTGTACTTCGACAGGCCACGCCACAATCGCCTTCTCGATAGTGATCCACCACAACACCGTAAAGATGGTACCGTGTGCAGGTAAAAGCATTCCACAACCCGCAGTTGAAGGTTACCGGCCCGATCGGGTCTCTCCGGTTTGCGGTTTCAAGTGTCTCAAGCTCCGCCGGATTGATGTAATCATATTGATCGGGGTCCAGCGGATTGGCCGGCCCCGTCAGGGGCGCAATATTGGTGGTGTTTTCATCGACGGTAACGACCCGCTCGCCTTGCCAGTAGATGGTCGTCAGATTCACCTCTTCCCCAGATACGGTTTCCGGCTGCGGATACTGGGTACCCGTCATTCGATCGTATTCGATGCGGGTGGTTGTGCAGCCAATTAGAATAGTTAATGCAAGCACTAAAGCTATCCGAGATAAGCCGAGAAAAAAACCCATATTATCCTCCATATTGAATTACTTATTTGGCAAACGGATATTAAAAGCCGGCCAGAGAAAACATAAAAAACCAGAATTTACTTATATTTGTAGGAATTTTGGAGTTTGGTTCAGTAACGGGCCCACGCAAAAAAATTTAGTATACAAAATATATATATCGGCTAGCCAAAATTAAACCCTGAACGGGGTAAATAGTCAAGCCCGAATATCGGTATGTCCTGCCCCGGGAACGGGGCCAGGTGTTGGGTTGGGGTCTGGGCCCCAAAAATCGGGATGACGGGAGGCCTTGTGGGAAAGGAAGCCGTTTCAACCGGAAAAATCGTAGCGCCGGGTTTGACGGGTGATCCCGGACTCCACAAAAAGAAAAAGCCCGCTTTTACACGGGCTTACGGATCTGCTTGGATTTTATCGGATCAAAAATTGGTGGAGGCGGGGGGAATTGAACCCCCGTCCGGAAGTCTTCAACCAAAGGCGTCTACATGCTTAGTTCGCGTTTTGGGTCTCACCGGAATTACTCCCGCGAACAGGATTGCATCCCGGCCAGCCTCTAAAGTTTAACCAGACACTCCCGAGACGCGAAGTGCACAGCGAGTCCGCAGAGATGACGTCCATATCCTCCTCGCGAACAGAAGAGAACGGGACGGTAGCCGGTAAGGGTTAGTTACGCAGCTACAGCTACTTCATAATCATTGGCGATTATGTTTTGTACCGTTTTTTTAGGGGCCAACGGTATCCCCTGCATGCAACCTTCGTCTCCTTACTCCCGTCGAATCCAGATCGCCCCCATATGCATGAAGCGCAAGCGAGAGAACAAACGAAGTGTTTCTATACTATTAATATAACACCGCCCCCGCCGTTTCCCAAGGTGACAGACGACTTTCCCGAATAATCATAAAAGCCGCCACCAGCAAAAACACCCCCCACCCGCTTTCGAGGGGTGCGGCCCAGATAAGGAGGGGAATGGCGGAGCCGGGAGCTTCCCAAAACCCTTGCGGCTCCGCCGAGACCGGGCCCGGCCGTCCTCCGGCCGCACCCACCTTATTTATCGGGACCGCCTTGTAAAAAGTTGATTTTATTTGCTTTGTGCAATAACATATAGCCTCTCCGAAGGGCCCCGTCGCCCGGAAATTCATTGATTTATGCACTTATAGGACTTGGAGGAAGCATGCGTGGTATCAGGTTGGCTGTGATTTGGATGATGGTTTGGGGACTCCCGGCAACGGCGTTTGCGGACATGGACCCGAAATATTCGTGCCTCGACTACTTTTCGCGCCAGGTGACGGTGGTGAAGGCGAAGGACCGCAAAGCCCCGGCGGTGGAAGCGTCGTACACCTTTCGCGGCCTGCCGGTGCTGAACGTCAACTTCCACGCGCTCGCCGCCATGAAGCCGAGCACCCTCATGCAGGAGTTCATGTACTACCGTGAATGCGGCCGCCATGTGCTGGGCTTCGTCGTCAACCCCGCCACCACGGCCTTCCAGCTGCGCAAACAGACCGGGCTCGCCGATTGCTGGGCCGTCAACCGCCTCTACTATTACAACGGCACCGACAAGGCAACGGTCCTGAAAGTTCAGGAAATGCTCAACGCCCTGCCGCGCGGCCACTGGCAGCACTTTCCTGGCCCCATGCGCATGGTCGATTTCCCGAAGAACTGCTACCTGCGTTAATGGAGGGCGGTGTCGCCTCGCGGATGAGATGTGATAGAGTTGAGTTATGGACAATCGCTCCCAAAAACCGCCGCCGCGGCGCCACGAAAACCCCATCTTCACTGTCTGGGTGCACGTCGGCTACACCATCCTCATCATCTCCATGATCGGCTGGATGGTGTACATGGAATTCTTCATGTAACGCCGGGTTGCACCCGGAGGCAGATGGCTAATGCCATATGGGCGAACGATGGTCCGTGGGCGCAGGACAATGGCCCCCTTCTCCTCCAGGCGTAGCCTGATCTGTGTTCATCGGTGTTCATCTGTGGTTGAAATGGTTTTCAGTGGATTGCCACCCGCCGTTCCAGCAGGTCCACCACTTTTGAGAACAGCAGGGTGAGCAGCAGGTAGGTGAGCGCGACGTAGGTGTACGTCTCGAAGTAATTGAAATGCGTCGCGGCGTACTGGTTGGCCACGCGCAGGATGTCGCTGATGGCCAGCACCGAGACGAGGCTCGTGTCCTTCAGCATGCCCAGCGTCTGGTTGCCGATGGCCGGGATGATCGTCCGCCACGCCTGCGGCAGGATGATTTCAAACATCGCCTGCCGGTCGTTCATGCCGAGACTGCGCGCCGCCTCCCCCTGCTCTTTCGGCACCGCCTCGATCCCCGCGCGGAACACGTCGGCCATGTACGCACCGTAACTGAAACCGAATCCCAGAATCGCCGCCAGCAGTTTCGGCACCGAAAAAATTTCCCCAAGCGCGTAATAAATGTAAAACAGGAACACGAGAAGCGGTATGCCGCGCAAGGCTTCGGTGTAGAGCGACGCCATGAGTTGCAACGGACGTTTTCCCGACAGCTTGCCGAAGGCGACAATGAGGCCGACGAGGATGGCGGCGAGGCTTCCCGCCACCGTCACCCCCAGCGTGTAGAGGATGCCGACGGGCAGCAGCTGCATCAACCCCAGGTAACTGCCCGGCACGGCGCGTTGCATGAAAGCGTCTTCGGCAGGCAGGTAGACGAGCAGGACAAAGCTCGCCGCCACCACCAGGTTCCACGCCAGTTGCGTGACCGTACCCGAAGGTTTGCGCGCCGGTTCCATATCAATCGTCCTTGCCCGTTGTCCCGGTTTTCGGCACCACTGCCGCCTGACCGAGTTCCCATTTCTGATGCAGGCGCGCTACCGTGCCGTCGGCCAACAAATTTTTGAGCGCGTCGTTCACTCTCTGCAACAACTCCGCCTCGCCTTTGCGCGCGACGATGCCGTAGTGCTCCTCCGTTAAAATGTCGCCCACCATCTTGATCTCGCGAAACACCGCCGCGTCGTTGTTTTTGTAATAGAGCGTGCCCGTGCTCTCACCCAGAACGGCGGTGATCTCGCCCTTGATCAGATCCTGTACCGCGTGACCATACAGTTCGTACGCCTGTTTACTGAGTTCGGGATAATCTTCGAGGTAAAAGAACGCCGTGGTGGCGCGTTGCGCGCCGACGATGCCGCCCCGCGCCTGCACGTCTTCCAATGAAGTCACGCCCTCCGTGTCGCGCCGCACCACCAGCGACAGCCCGCTTTTGAGGTATGGCACGCTGAACGCCATGCGTTCCCTGCGTTCCTCCAGGATGGTGACGGAACTGATGACGAGGTCGTATTTCTTGGTGATGAGCCCGCCGAACAGTCCGTTCCACTCAACGTTGACCAGGTCGTACTCGAACCCCGCCTGCTTCGCCACGGCGTCAATGAGTTCGACTTCAAATCCTGCGAGTTGATTCTGGTCGTTCAAAAACGACATCGGCGGCAGGGTGGCGTCGGTCGCCACGATCAGTTTGGGTTTCGCATCCGTGGCGTCGCCGCCGCACCCGGCCAACAACGCCAGCGTTGCACAAAAAAGAAGGATCAATGATTGCCGTATCTCACGCACTCGTCGCCCCGCTGGGTTCGCGTTCATAAATCAACGTGTCCTGCGCCGCCACCTGCACCCACACTGCCATGCCCGTGCGGAGGCCCGCATCGTTTCCATGGCGCACCTGTGCGGTCACCGCTTCTCCATTTTTGAGCGCCACCCGGTAGCGCGTATGACTGCCGAAAAAGGATTTCCTCTCCAGCACTCCTTCCATCAGGTTCATGCCACTCTCGTAATCCGGCGAGACACCCAATACCGCCTTTTCCGGCCGGAAAAACACATCGACAGGCGTGCCCGGTTTGAGCTTCCTGCCATCCGTTACCGTCATGGCTTCCCCGCCATCGAGCCGCACCACACAGCCGTCTTCCGTTTCGTTTTCCACCACACCTGGCAGGCGGTTGACCCCGCCCAGGAACCCGGCCACGAAGCGGTCCGCCGGCCGATCGTACAACTGTTCCGGCTCGCCCACCTGCAACAGGTGTCCTCCTTCCAGCACGCCCATGCGGTCGGCCAGGCTCATTGCTTCTTCCTGGTCGTGGGTGACGAACAGGAAGGTGATGCCGAACGCCTTCTGCATTTCCACCAGTTCCTCGCGCAAATTTTGCCGCAGGGTGGCGTCGAGTGCCGAAAGCGGTTCGTCCAGCAACAGCACCTGCGGCCGGTTGATGACCGCGCGCGCCAGGGCGACGCGTTGCGACTCGCCGCCGCTCAACTGTCCCGGCCACGCGTGGCGCAGGTCCGTCAGGCGGGTGATGGTCAACAGCGCGTCGATCTTGTCGCGTATATCCGCCTCCGCTTCACCGCGGATGCGCGGACCGACGGCGATGTTGTCGTACACGGTTTTGTGAGGGAACAGGGCGTGGCGCTGGAAGATGAACCCGACCGGCCTTTTTTCGACGGGCAGGGAATTGACGGCCCGGTCATTAATATAGATGGTTCCGGCGTCCGGTCGTTCGAATCCGGCGATGCACCGGAGCAGTGTGGTCTTGCCGCATCCACTGCGCCCCAGAAGAACGAACCGTTCCCCTTCCGCGATCTCCAGCGACAACTCCTTCAGCACGGGTTTGCCGTCGAACGATTTGGAAAGTCCTTCAATACGGATCATGCGCACCTTCACGGATTGCGGCCACGGTGCCCGTTTCAGCCGGGCTTTGTATAAAAATAGCATGGAATGCCGATGGCGGGGCTTCCGACGATTAAAATTGTGCAGGGTGCCGTTTTTCTATAAAATTCAGGCCAGTCACGAAACACAGCCGTATCCACAAAAGGAAAGAAGGGGGAATGAAAATACTCATCATCGGCGGTGGTGGCCGCGAGCACGCGCTGGCGTGGAAGATCAAACAAAGTCCGCTGGTGACGGAAGTCTTCTGCGCGCCGGGCAACGCAGGCACGGAATCCATCGCCCGCAACATCGCCGTCTCCGCCACCGACCTCGATTCGCTGCTCGCCATCGCGCTGGAAAACCAGGTGGACCTCACCGTCGTCGGGCCGGAACAACCGCTTGCCATGGGCATCGTCGACCAGTTCCAGAGCCAGGGGTTGAAGATCGTCGGGCCCACCGCCAGGGCGGCCCTCATCGAAGGCAGCAAGGCCTTCGCCAAGGACCTGATGAAGGCGCACAACGTGCCCACCGCCGATTTCGAAGTGTTCGAGGACAAGGAATCGGCCAAGGCGTACTGCAAGGGACGCGGCCCGGTGGTGGTGAAAGCCGACGGCCTCGCCGCGGGCAAGGGTGTGTTCGTCTGCAACAACGAAGCGGAGGCGATCGACGCCGTCGAACAGATCATGGGCGCGAAGGCGTTCGGCGATTCAGGCAAGCAGGTGGTCATCGAGGAAAAGCTGGAAGGACAGGAGGTATCGCTCCTCGCATTCACCGACGGACACATGATCCTTCCCCTGGAAGCGGCGCAGGACCACAAGGCCGCGTTCGAGGGCGACACCGGACCCAACACCGGCGGCATGGGTGCGTACTCACCTGCGCCCATCTTCACACCCGCGCTCAAGGACGAAGTGGTCGAACGCATCATGCTCCCCGTCCTCCGCGGCATGCAGAAAGAAGGCGTCCTTTATAAAGGCATCCTGTACGCGGGCCTCATGCTCACCGCCGACGGGCCGAAGGTGCTGGAGTTCAACTGCCGGATGGGTGACCCGGAAACGCAACCGCTGATGATGCGCATGAAGTCGGACATCGTGCCGTCGCTCAAGGCCTGCGCCGAAGGCACGCTGGAAAAACTGACCCTGGAATGGAAACCGGAAACGGCGGTGTGCGTGGTGATGGCGGCGGGCGGTTACCCCGGCTCGTACGAAAAAGGCCATGCCATCACCGGCATCGAGCAGGTGGCGTCGATTCCCGAAGCGCAGGTGTTCCACGCCGGAACGAAGGTCGACGGCGGCCAAATCGTCACCAACGGCGGCCGTGTGCTGGGCGTCACCGCCCTGGGCGCGGACATCGAACAGGCCATCAACAACGCCTACCGGGCGGCCGACAAGATCCGCTGGGAAGGCGCGCACTTCCGCCGCGACATCGGCAAAAAAGCATTAAAAAAATAAAGAAAGAGGCGACCCCCGCGGTAGGCGGGTCCGGGCGGGATCAGTCCAGCTGCGGTTCTTTGAGGGTGTGGACGTCTTTCATTTTACGGCTGAAGACCTTCGCCGAGCCCCACCAGGTGAGCCAGGCAACGCCCAGCACCAGGCTGATGCCGAGGGTGGCCCACAAACCCACGTTGCCGGAGGCGGACGCACCGCGCAGAAACACGAACATGCCGAGCGGCACGGCCATGACGAAACCGAAGCAGGTCAACAGCATGGAGCTGCGGGCAAAGTATTTCGGACGCACGTCGATGTTGAGTTCGCCCAGGTACTTCTGGTTTTCCGGCACGGCGGCGTCGAGCAGCTCGATGTCGCCCTCGCAGTTCGGGCAGAACTTGCCGCCCCAGAAAGCGTCCTTGCATTGCAGACAGAATTTGACCACGTGTCGGTCTCCGGCGAAAATGGTACCTTATATATGATGCCATATCATAAACCATCCCGGCACCCGGGACCAAGCGGAAAGCGGCACTTATCATGACAGGCTACCAGTTCGCCCTGCTCGCCCACGGCGGCGCGGGTTCCGACAACGCAAATTCCGACGGCACCGACCGCGCCTGCGAGCGCGGGCTGGAGCTGTTGCAGGGCGGGTTCACCGCGGTGGACGCCGCCTGCGCGGCGGTGGAGGTGCTGGAAAACGACGGCCGCTATAACGCCGGGGTGGGATCGCGCAGGCGCGCCGATGGAACGATCCAGATGGACGCGGCCTGCATGGACGGCGCCCGGCACGCCTTCGGCGGCGTGGCGGTGGTCGAGGGATTCCAGAACCCGGTTCACATCGCCCAGGCCCTGCTCGACGAACCGTATCACCTGCTGGCCGGGGACGGCGCGGCGCGGTACGCGACAGAACGCGGCTTCACCCCGCTGGATGAGAGCCGCGTGCGCGACAACGGCGCGAAAAGCTCGGATACTGTCGGTGCGGTGGCGTGGGACGGCAAACAGTTCGCGGCCGCCCTCAGCACCGGCGGCACCGGGAAAAGCTGGCGCGGACGCGTCGGCGATGTGCCGCTGATCGGGTGCGGCCTGTACGCCGGGCCGAGCGGAGCCGTCGCCGCCACCGGGCACGGCGAATCGATCGCCCTCAACATGACCGCCTACCGCGCGTACCAGCTGCTGGAAACAGGCGCGCCCGCCGACACCGTCATGCAGGAAGTGCTCGGCTGGTTCGAGGCGGCGCAGGACATCGGCATCCTGGTGGTGGGCCCGAAAGACTGGGCGGGCGGCTCCAACCGCAGCATGGCCTGGTCCGGGTTGACCGGGAACAAGGAATGAGGTTCCGGCAGGGGGACCCGCCCCGTTCCGGCAAAAAGCCGCCATTTCGGCATTGATTTTCCGGGCCAAAACCGTTTAAATAATCACCTCCAACCCAAGCAAGCCGACGTAGCTCAGCTGGTAGAGCAACTGATTCGTAATCAGTAGGTCAGCGGTTCAAATCCGCTCGTCGGCTCCATTTTTCCCCTCTCCCCTCCCCACGCAATATTCGCCAAAGCGGGCGAACGTCCTGAAACCGTTCACTATTTAAACGCTCCTCCCATACCTCCCTCTCAGAAAGAGTGGCGTCGAACCGGGCCGGGTTCCTACCTTTATATATAAGGAACCTTTTCCCACAAGGAGGAACATCATGGCCGACACCACACACACCACCCCGCAAACCGGGGTCCCGCGCCCGCCGCAGAAAAAGAAATTCTTCCGCTACCTCACATACAGGGAACCGCGCTGGTTCCACATCTTCATCCACACGGGATTCTTCTTCGCCATCGCCATCGCGCTCATCCTCATCGGCATCGCCTTGTGGATGAACCCCGAACTCGCGCAGTGATCCTTCCCGCTCCCGCCCGCCCACAAACGCACCCCGTCACTCGAAGATCGTGAACGCGTACTGCAGCTGCACGCGGTGATCGGCGAAGCGTTCGTCGGCGCGGTCGGCGGTGATGACGCCGAAACGGTAGCGGATGGAGAACCCTTTCAGCATTTCCTGGAAGCGGTACCGGATGTCGAAGTTCGTCTCGGCGGAGTCCGCGCCGCCCACTTCTTCCGGCAGGTCGTAATGCGCGTGGCTGAGCTTCACCATCCACTCCTCGCCGTAACGGTAGATGGCGGTCGCCTTCACCGCCCATCCGGCCTGCACAGTCGGCTTCACGGTGAGGCCCTGCATCATGCTGTTGGTGAACAGCGCGTCGGTGGAAAAGTTGTACGGCGATAAAAAACTGCCGCTGCGGAACGTGCCGGGCTCGGTGGGGATGTAGTTCCACCCGACGCGGAACAGCGCGCCGTAGCCCTCCACCCCTGCCTGCGCGCCGTAGAGTGTCGACCGCACCGTGCCGAGAAGCGCGGCCTGCACGTCGTCCTCGCGGCCGAACTGGAATTTCAGGAACGGCCGCACGTCGGCATCGGGGAGCAGGGTCACCTCGCCCTGCACGAAGAACAGGTGAAACAGATCCCAGAACCAGTACTCCCACACCTGCAGGCGCATGTGTTTGCGCCGCCAGTCCGCGCCGATCACGCTGACGCCGTCGGTCTGCACCGGCGTGCCGGTGAGGCGGCCGGTGATGAACGCGCCCGCGTCGTCGAACTGGTCCTCCTGCCGGTTCTTCACCTTGTCCAGGTGGATGGCGTGCAGGGTGACGTCCATCGGCAACCTGTGCCGCAACGCCAGGCCCTCGACGTGAAACGGGATCATGAACGCGTCGGCGGGGTTGATGAACGGCGTGTTCACCGTCTGCCGTCCCGCGCGCAGGCGGGTGGCGTCGCTTTGGTATTGCAGGAAGGCTTCGGCGAAGACGGCGTTGTTGTCCACCGTGAGCGCGCCGTTGGACGGCGGCTCGCCATCGCCGGAAAGGGAGAACCCGTTGGCGGTGTAGAACCCGACCCGGCCGCTCCAGCCGTACGTTTCCCCCGTGTGCCACACCAGTTTGCCGCCGACGGAGGCGACGGAGGAATACGGGCGGGTGGCGAAGTCGCGCGACTGGAAGTACGCGCGCACGTTGCCGTGCAGGGTGCTGTCGCGAAAGAACGCGGGGAGGTCGGCGTCTGCGGCGCGGACGGGGTGCGGTGCCGCGAGGGCCAGGGCGAACGCGAGCAACAGGATCGTGAATATGAGCGGAGAATGAGTCCTCATGCGGGTCAGCGGGGAGCAGGGGGCAATCGGAACCGAAAAAAATGCGCCTCAGCATACGGCATTGCGGCGCGGTCCTCAAGCCCGTGCGGGCGCGGGGGACACCCCGGTTTGGGTGCGCGGGGAGGGGAGTGGCGGACAGGGCTTTAAAATTTCGCAGGTTGAGATATACTTAGCGGGGAACTTGCAGGTGGGAGTTTCCGGTCTTTCCTGAAATCCAGCCAGACATGCCGGTGTAGCTCAGTTGGTAGAGCAACTGATTTGTAATCAGTGGGTCGGGGGTTCGAGTCCTCTCACCGGCTTCGTTTTAATTTCAAAAAGTTATAAGATAACATCAAATGGCACCCACCATTAGGCTAGCGCGATGGCTAGCATTTAAGGCCGAGTGAATTCTTTCGAGATTCAATCCCCGGGGTTCTTCAAGTAGCTCGCGGCTAGTTGGATGGTTGATCGCGGTAGTTCGGCACCAGTTGTTTCAATAATTTTCTCAATCAATTCTTTAGCTTTTTCCTGCCAATATGACTCCGGTACTTGGGCATATTTCAAGCTGGCCTTTAAAAGTTTAAGATCCTTTATTCTGTGACTAACACGGATTTTTAGCCGTAAATCTTCCCTGTCTATACACCCACCTTCTCGACCATAAATAAACCCATGGCCTTGGATGTTGTTTTCCAAAAATACTAGAGTCTTTTCCTGAAGGATTTCATGGTATTCAATATTTTTAAGTCCGTCTTTCCATCTTTCACCATCGAGTCCATTTGGGATTGGGTGGTCGCCAATCCCATCAACTTCTCTCTCCCATTCAAGCCACTCCTTAAAAAGTGCCTCGAATTCCTTTTCTACCCACTTCTTATTGGGGTTCAAGATTGTGAGTTTTTCCCTTTGTCGCTTTTCCATAAATTTTATCCCCTCATTTTTCGGCCCTGCATGAGCCCGCTCCCCTCCCTTTAAAAGGGTCCTTTTTCATTTTCAAAAACATCACCTTTAATCCCATTTGTAAGAAAACTCATACCCCTTTTGGCATTTTAAGCAAGTAAATGGAATGGATTTCAAGCTATCATCCTCTTTGGTTTCCATTAAAATTTTTAATCGAGAGCCACATTTGCAATCAAATTCCATAACCCCTTCTTTAAAACAAGCCTTTCTATCTTCCAATGAAAAAATTAAAAAGGCTCGTAAGGTGGTTGCAATTACAGCAAATTTGCTTTTTGGTTCCAATTTTTTTGCGGATTTAACCAATTTCGATTTGGGCAATCGTTTTCTCGTTTTGTCATAAGCATCTTGGATGGTTTGTTTTCCGTCTTTTGGAAATGCTTGGTATAAATTTGAAATGTTGGATTCATTTATTCTGGACCCAAGCTTATGCGCGAAATCATTTCGCAATTTTCCCAAAGCTTTCAATACTCCTCCATATTCTTCATCTAACCCTAATGCCAACGCCAAACAAACTTTTCCAAAATAATCAGGTTGGGAAACTTCATATGATGGAAAATCCTGGCATACGTATTCCAAAAATTGATTTAGTTTATTTTCAATTTCAATATGCGACCGGATAACTACCCCTAAATCGTCTTGCCCCATTAAATTTTGAAAAAATTCGTCATTATTGTTAGCGTTCTGGTTAGGCATCAGGCTACATCTCCCATCTCCATTGGCCCTTTCGAAAACAATACATCCAATTTTTTAGACTTGCCGAATATTACAGCGGAAAATTGAGCTATGTCAATTCAGGCAAAAACTTAAACTATTAATCAGCGATGCCGAATTCGGCAAAAGAACCGTAGCCCGCTCCATCCATCCCCTTTTCCCCCTCTCCACCCTTTCACCCAAGCCCCCAATATTCAAATTTTAATTAAAGAGCGCAGCCCGTTTAAAACCGCAACCCGTTCTATAACTGGAAGATGGCGAACGGCGGGCCGGGGTTGGGGAACACCCCCGCCTTTCAGGCCTGCAACCGGGGACGGGTTTGTGCCCGCGGGCTATTTAATTTGGTTGACCTATGAAATGAATTTCAGGTATCGTATTTCATGTATTCTGATATCGAGATTCTTCGATTCCTGAAACCGCAGGCTGGGTCCCGGGGAACTGGCCGGGGCCGCACAGGGTCGTGGTGGAAGATGACAACAAAATAATCGCTCCGTCGTGGACGTTTCTGACCAACCATGCGCACGTCCTTTTGTGCCTGGCCAGAAACCCGTCCGAACGGATACGGGACATCGCGGTGGAGGTGGGCATCACCGAACGCGCCGTGCAACGCATCATCGGCGAACTGGAGGCGGACGGCTACCTGAATCACCACCGGGACGGAAGGAGAAACGTGTACAAGGTTTTCAGTCACAAGCCGCTTCGGCATGCCATTGAAAAACACCGCGAGGTGCATGACCTGATCCGGCTCATCAACAAATGAATAACGGAACGCACCGTGTGATCCCCGCACGGGACGAACTTGACGAGGCTGAACCCATGGATCGCTCTCTATGAGTACGATTTCAGTGCAGTCCCTTTCCCGGGAAATCCGCGACCAGGTGCGGCAGGTGGTGCTGAACGCCAGCGAGCCGATCGCCCCGTTCTGGCCCATGCGGACGATGGTGGCGCAGAACCCGCTGCACGGACTGGAATACCTGCCGTTCGATGAGGCGGTGCGCAAGGGCAGGGACCTGCTGGGCGGCAACGGCTACCTCGCCAACGACGAATACCGACAGTTTCACCGCAACGGCCGCATCACCCAAAAAAGTTTCGAGCGCGCGTTCTCCCGCGCCGGGCCCCGCGCCGACGGGCGGGTTCCTTTAGAGATAGGAAAGCGCGCGGTGGCGCCGGAAGAGGTCTGGCAACTGCACGTGCTGTACGGCTTCGAGGCGTTGCCGCCGCCGCTTCTGGATTGGGAGCTGGGCGGAGGCGGGGCCACCCGGCAATTCCGGGCCGACCTGCCCGAAGCCTCCCGCCAGCGCATCATCGAAAAACACATCACCGGATGCCCGCCCGGCGCGCATCCGCAGGCAACCTGCCTGACACAGTTATGGGAAAGCGTCACCGCCGCCCTCGAGCTAACTGAATCTTCCCCTGCCGCATCCCCCACCTCCGGGAACACACAATCACAAACAACCGAATCCATTTCCCTGTCGCCGCAACGCACCCTGAGCGACTGGGTGGACCGCCTTGCCGGAAGCGGGGTGGTCGAGGAAGTCAACAACCAGCTCATCAAATGGGTGGCGGCGTTCCTCGATGAAGGGTTGTCCGGCTGGCCCATGCCCGGCCGGGAAAAAGGGTTCTACCACGCCTGGCGCGACCTCGCGCCGGATGATTTTTCGGCGCGGCTGATCGGCATCAAGGACTTCTCCAGAAAAGTGCGCGGTCTTCCGGAAGCGGCGGAGGACGCCATCCTTTCCAGCCTGCACCGGCTGAACGTTCCCGAAGCGCAGTGGAAGGATTACCTCGCGCGGCAACTGTCGCTGCTGCCGGGCTGGACGCGCTACATCCGGTGGCTCGGCGAGCACCCGACGTACCACGCGCAACAGAAACACCCCATCGACACGACGCAGTACCTGGCGGTGCGCCTGTTCTACGAAGCGGAGCTGGTGCACAACCGGTGCCGGCAGGAATGGGGGATCGATGGCACGGTTGCGGCGCTGACCGATTACTGGAAGGAGCGGCCCGAAGAATACCGCGAGCGGATGGGTCACGATGCGCACGCCGCCGACCCGGTCAAAGAGACGTTGTGCCGGGATGCGTGGCGGCTGTTCCACCTGGCGCAGTTCCTCGAGTTGACGCCGGAAGACGTTCGCGGCCTTTCCCCGGCCGACGCCCGGACGCTTTTGCAGTGGCTGGACGAGTTTCCTTCGGATCGGCATGGGCGGGTGTGGATCGAGGCGTACGAAGATTCTTTTCGCGAGACCATACTGGGGAAAATCGCCAGGCACCGCGGCACGGTGGCCGAACCGGAAACGCGTCCCCATGCGCAACTGGTGTTTTGCATCGACGTGCGTTCGGAATCGTTCCGCCGCCATGTTGAAGCGCAGGGTCCTTACGAAACGTTCGGGTTCGCGGGTTTCTTTGGCATTCCCATCAATCACCAGCCTTTCGATTGCGACCAACGCGCGTCCCTGTGCCCGGTGCTGTTGACCCCCAACCATGCGGTGATGGAAACACCGCGGCCGGGAGAAGTCGCGGCGCTGGAAAAGTATTCTTCCAATACCCGCTGGGGCCGGCTGGGTCATCATTTCTTTCATGACATGAAGCACCATCCCATCGGGTCGATGATGGTGATCGATGCGCTGGGATTCTTTTTCAGCCTGGGGCTGGTGGGCAAGACCCTGCTTCGCAAATCGTTTCGCGCGCTCACCTCCGCCATCGGGAAGGGGCTGACGTACCGGGTTCCCACGCGCGTCACGATATCCGCGCCGGCCGATCCCCAAAGCCCGCGTGCAGGAGAAGTGGCCGGGGACGGAATCCCGGACGGGCTGGCCGCGGGGTTTTCCCTCACCGAGCGGGCGACGTTCATCGAAAACGGGTTGCGCGCCATGGGGCTGACGCGAAACTTCGCGCGGCTGGTTTGTCTTTGCGGGCATGGCAGTGAGACGGACAACAATCCCTATTACGGCGCGCTGGATTGCGGGGCCTGCGGCGGAAAGCCGGGCGATGCCAACGCGCGCGTGTTTGCGGCGATGGCGAACGAACCGGAGGTCCGGCGCATCCTGAAGGAAAAGGGATTGCCGGTTCCCGATGACACGTGGTTCCTGCCGGGCAAACACAACACGACGACGGACCGCGTCGAGTTTTACGACCTGGAGGAATTGCCCGGTTCGCACCGGGACGACCTGCGGGCGTTGCAGGAGGATCTCGAAAAAGCCGGCGCGATGCAGGCGCTGGAGCGATGCCGCCGCATACCCCGTGCGCCGACGGAGATTTCTCCCGAACAGGCGTTTGATCATGTGGACGCGCGCAGTTGCGACTGGGCGAATCCCCGGCCGGAATGGGGACTGGCGGGCAATGGCGCGTTCATCATTGCAAGGCGAATGCGGACCAAGGGACTGGACCTGGGCGGGCGCGCCTTCCTGCATTCTTACGATCCGGTTGCGGACCCGCAGGGCGCCATCCTCGAAAAGATCATGACGGCACCGCTGATTGTCGGCGAGTGGATCAACACCGGCTACTATTTTTCCGCGGTCGATCCCTGGAAGCATGGAAGCGGCAGCAAGGTGCTGCACAATGTCGTCGGCGGTGTGGGGATCATGCTGGGAGCCCAGAGCGATTTGCAGATGGGGTTTCCATTGCAAACCGTCAACAACGGGGACGCTCATTACCATGAACCGATGCGGCTGCTGGCCATCATCGAACAGGCGCCGGACGTGATTTCATCGATCATTCAAAAGCACGCGATCCTTCAGCAGCTGCTTCACAATCAATGGCTGAACCTGGTGGCCATGGATCCGAACACGCAGGAGTTTCATCGGTACAATCCGGATGCAACGTGGGAGGCGATACACGATCTCTGATTCGACATCCATTGAAGACAAGCTCAAGGACTTTGACAGGAACGCAGACGATTCACTCTATATCTACGGTTGGTTCTTTATAAGATGAAGCGAATACACTGACACCCGGCGGAATACACGCATCGGATACCTTTATGTCATCTCGACTCAGGCCTATATCATTCGGATTCCTTTTCTTCAAATCCATGGCCCTGTTTGTGTTCTGGGTGATGCTGTCCGCCAGCTTCGAATGGGTTCACCTTGGATTGGGACTGGTCCTTTCCGTGGCCGTGGCCTGGGTGAACGCGGGCCACTCCTCCTTTGTCCCGAAATTTCGGATATGGCCCCGAATCCTCCTGTACCTTCCATGGCTGTTTTACAAAATCGTTCAAAGCAGCCTTCATTTGTCCAGGCTCATTTTGCACCCCGCGCTTCCCATTTCACCTCAATTGATTCGCGTGGAGTCGAAACTGCGTCACCACGGCGCGGTGGTGCTTCTGGGTAACTCCATCACGTTGACCCCCGGGACCATTACGGTGGAGGTGGACCGCAACAACCTCATTGTCCACGCGATGGATGATGTTCTAGCCGAAGACGTTCAAAGCAAGCAAATCGAATCGAAAATCGCAGATATTTTTAAAGACGAAGATTCTGACTTATGACAACGTTTCTTTTCAGTGTTCTGGTGGTGCTGGCGGTGCTCATTGGCGCGTATCTGTACCGCGTTCTGCAAGGCCCCACCATTTTTGACCGCGTGCTGGGCCTCAACGGCATTTCCACCAAGGCGATCATTCTGCTCATTGTCATCGGGATGTATCTGGAACGGGTCGAAATGTTCATCGACATCTCGACCGGGTACGCTCTGCTGAATCTGGTCGGTGCGCTGGCCGTGGCCAAATACCTGGAGCAAAGGGGGATTCCGTAGCATGGACATTTTTTCGATCGTTTTCATAGTAGCGGGATTGTTTTTCCTGGTCGTCGCCGCGATCGGGGTGATCCGGTTGCCCGACGTGTTCAGTCGTTCACACGCCGTATCGCTGACCGATTCCCTGGGGGCGTTTCTGGTGTTGATCGGCATTGCCTTTCATGAAGGGCCGGACAAAAACTCGATGAAAATCATGGTCGTGCTGGCCCTGCTGTATATCCAGAACCCGGTCATCGCCCATGCCACGGTCCGCGCGGCTCTCCGGTCCGGCTTGAAACCCTGGAAAAAGGAGAGCTCATGATATATTCATTTGATATCCTTTTGCTCATTCTTCTGATTGCCACGGCCGCCGGCGCCATCCTGGTCAAGGATTTGATGAGTGCCGTCCTGCTTCTGGGCTCTTACAGTTTTTTCCTGTCGCTGGTATGGGGATTGCTCGGAGCGGTGGACGTCGCCTTCGTGGAAGCCGTCGTGGGGGCCGGTCTGGCAACGGTTCTTTTTCTACTGACCCTGTTCGGCACCGCGCCCAAAGACACCCGGCTTCGCCGCCCTCCCCCTTCTTTAACCACGCTGATCGTTTTTCCCCTCCTGGGAATTCTTCTGCTTTACGGCGCGATTGACCTGCCTCAATTCAGGAACCCGAATTCTCCGGCGAGTGTTCACATTTCACCGACGTACATCGAGCAGAGCTATCAGGACACCCACACCCCGAATGTTGTGACGGCGGTGCTGATGGACTACCGATCGCTCGATACGATGATCGAAACCGTTGTGATTTTTGCGGCGGGCATTGCCTGCGCTTTACTGCTTAGGAGACATGCAAAATGATACGGCCCCATGACAGCATTATCGTTCAGACCCTGGGACGGTTCCTCATTCCGGTGGTTCAGATTTTCGGCTTGTATGTGTTGTTCTTTGGACAATACGGACCGGGGGGAGGTTTTGTAGGCGGGGTGATCCTGGGCACGGGGATGATCCTGTCGGTTCTGATTTTTGGACATGATGCCTCCCGGAGCGAATTAGCGAAAAAGATTTTGCACGGGGACGGCGTCGGGATGCTGATTTATGCAGGGGTGGGAGGCCTGTGCATGATTGGCGGTGGAGAGTTTCTCAATTACGCGAACCTGGAAATTCCGGGTCTCGAGACCGCCTCCCGCAGGTCGTTGGGAATCGTGCTGACCCAAATCGGCGTGGCCATCGATGTTGCGGTGACCGCCGTTTCCATTGTGTTCAGTCTGTCCGCCGAAGAGATCATTGAGGACTCCATCAATGTTTGACGCCTTGCTTGCCGTCTTCCAGCGGCCCAATTTTATAACGTTTGTCATTATTTTCCTGTGGGGCTTTTTCATCATGATCACGCGGTACAACCTCATCAAGAAACTGATCGGGATGTACCTGGTGCAAACCAGCGTGATTTTTTTCCTGGTGTCCATCAGCGCGAAGAAGGGTGCGACGGCTCCGGTTCTCCTGTCGGTCACGGAGCCGGTGCAGGCAGTCGATTACGTGAACCCGCTGCCTCATGTCCTGACATTGACGGCCATTGTGGTTGGCGTGGCGATCCAGGGAGTGGGATTGGCCTTGTGCGCGGCGATTTATCGAAAGTATGGAAGCCTGGACGAAGAAAAAATCCTTGAGAAACTAGAATGAGCCACCAACTTCCAGCAATTCTGTTTCTTCTCCCCTTGTTCGCGGCCATCTCCATGCCGATGGTTTGCCTCAAGCACCGTCATTGGAGCTGGTTCATTTCCGTATCCGTCCTCGCGGCCATGGTACCGATCTCCATCCTGAATCTCCACAACGTCGTCCATCATGGGGAAATCCGGTATATGTTCAGTGGGTGGACGGCGCCTCTCGGCATTGAGTGGGTGGCGGATGGACTGGCCAGTGTCATTTTGGTGCTGTTGAGTGCGCTGGGTTTGCTGGGCGTGTTGTTCACCGGTTCCACTTGCCCGCAGGCTCTGGAGGGCCGCATTGTTCATTATTACACGATGATCATGCTCCTGGTCTCCGCCCTGACCGGCATTGTATTTGCCGGAGACCTGTTCAATATTTTCGTGTTTCTGGAAGTCGCTTCCATCTCAAGTTACGCACTGGTGGGAGTCGCCGGGGGAAGAGCGCTGTTTGCCTCCTTCCGCTATCTGATTCTGGGAACCCTGGGCGGTTCCCTATATCTGTTGGGAGTGGGTTATTTCTATGCGTTGAGCGGCACACTGAATATGGCCGACATGGCCGGACGGCTTTCGCTGTTGCTCAGCTCGAAAGCCCTGGTGAGCGGACTGCTTTTCATGTTCATCGGACTGGGTATCAAGATGGCCATGGTCCCGTTTCATTCCTGGATGCCCGAAGCCTACACCTACGCGCCCGAGTCCATCACCCCCATCCTGGCTCCACTCGTCACAAAAGTAGCGCTGCTGGTTTGGATCAGAATCATTTACTGGGTCCTGAATGCATCCATTGTTGTGAATACCATCCCGATATTGATGCTGGTGGCGGTGGTCGGGGCCCTGGCGGCGGTCATAGGCGCGAGCCTGGCCCTGGCCCAGCGGGACCTCAAAATGATGTTCGCCTATGGCGGGATTTCGCACATCGGCATCATCCTCATTGGAATCGGGCAGGGCAACCAAACGGGATTTGCCGGAGGTATCTTTTATTTGATGAACGATGCCGTGATGCAGGCGGCCCTGTTTTTTCTGGCCGGCGTGGCGTTTTTCCTTTATGGAGTCAAAACCATCGACGACCTCGGGCGAATTGGAAAACAAACTCCCTGGCTCACCGGTTCTTTGATCATCATAGCCATGGGCATGATTGGCCTGCCGCCAACCGGGGGATTTTTTGGAAAATGGTACATCATTCTGGGAGCACTGGAAGCGGGCGATTATGTTTCCGTCGCCGCGGTACTGCTCTCCACCCTTTTGACACTTGCCTATTTCGTCAAACTGTTTGAACGCATTTTTCGCCAGTCTTCAACCCGATTGGAAATTCAATCCAAAGAAGTCCCCATCTCATTCAAACTGAGTCTGGGAGTGACGTCTGCGGCTATCCTGATTCTGGGTTTGTTCAGCGCACCCATCGTTCAACTTCTGTTGAACGAGGCCCTGCCACCGCGTCTTTGAGGGGATAAAATGACACTTTTCGTTCTCATTCCTTTGCTTCCCCTCCTGGCGTCTCTCATTCTTCTGCTGGGAGGACGCCGTTGGGGCGAGAACAGTCACCGGATCGGGATTCCCGCCATCGCCATTTCCTTCGGACTATCCGTTGCCGCTTTTATCGAGGTGATGAGGAATGGACCCTTCACCCTTTCTCTATACCGTCTCTTTCAATCCGGTGCCCTGACCATTGACTTGAACCTGTTTGTGGACCAGCTGACGGTGTTGCTTTTGCTCCTGGTCACGGGGGTGAGCACGATTGTGCATGTGTATTCCTCGCGTTACATGATTGGAGATTCCCGCTACAACCGTTTTTTCGCCGTCATTGCGCTGTTTACCTTCTCCATGATCCTGCTGGTCATGAGCGGCAACCTTCTGATGTTGCTGGTCAGCTGGGAAGTGATGGGAATCTGTTCCTATTTATTGATTTCTCACGCCGCAGAACGGCCTCCCGCCTGCCGCGCCGCCACCAAAGCGTTTCTCGTGAACGCCGTTGCAGATGTCGGATTCAGCTTCGGCGTCATCCTCACTTTTTTTACTTTTGGCACCCTCGACATCCAGACCATCCTTGCCCAGGCGGAGGGCATGCAGGACCATACCATCAATATACTGGCGTGGATGGATTTGGAACTGCACATCCATCCGGTAACGGTCATCCCCTTCTTCCTCTTTATGGGGGCGATGGGAAAATCGGCTCAAATTCCGTTTCACGTATGGCTGCCCTTTGCCATGGAGGCGCCCACTCCGGTATCGGCGCTCATTCATGCGGCCACCATGGTGAATGCCGGTCCTTTTTTGCTGGTTCGGTTGAGTCCGCTGATCGTTCTTTCTCCGCCCGCCATGGCCTTCATTGCCGTTATTGGCGTTGCCACCGCGGTCTTTGCCGGAATCGTTTCCCTGACCCAGTCGGACATCAAAAAGATTCTGGCCTATTCCACGATCAGCCAGATCGGGTTCATGGTGATGGCCTGCGGCCTGGGCGCGTTTGCGGTTGCGATTTTTCATCTTCTCGCCCACGGATGCTACAAGGCGTTCTTTTTTCTATCCACCGGCAACGCATTGCAGTCCGTGGAGCAACACCTTGAGCACGGTACGCATGAACACCCTGTCCACAGGGAAGGAATGGGAACTTTGTATGGCGGGGCTTTAATGCTCGCGTTGATCCCGCCGTTCGTATTGTTTTCCGGATCGTATGAAAACCTTTGGGGAGTCAGCGGGTTTGCTTCCGCTGCGATCGGGTTCAAAGTCATTGGCCTGATCACGGTGTTTGTGGCCTCTCAATATATTTTTAAAGGCGTCACCTCGCTTTTCGCCAACGGGCCAAAAACTTATGGATCCGCTACAGGACCCGATGGAGTGGAGCCCCAAACAGTTCGCCCCCGGTTTTATAACGCCCCCGTTCTAACCGGCCTTTTTCTGGTTGCGGTAATTGGCGGCGGGTTGTTGATTCTGACCTGGAGCTGGTTCGCCGGCTTCCTTGCTCCGGCGTTGGCCTTTCCGTCGGTCCAAGTGGGAGAAGTTGCCGCCGGGCAGGGGTTCCCTTTTTGGCTTTTTGCTTCTCTTGCGGTGGCCGTGGCGGGATGGGTCCATGCCTGTTCAAGGCAGCTGCGAAATCAACATCAGTCCGCCAAAGCAAATGCGAGAACCCGCCGCCTGTATGTTCTGTTTTGGAATAAGGGGTATTTTGATGAAATCTATGACGCCTATCTGGTAAGGCCGACCATCCGGCTCGCGCACTGGCTGTGGCGGAGGATCGACGTAAAAATCATCGATCAGTTTATCCATTCTATTGCGTATTTCTCCGTGTATTTCGCCAGGCTGCTGTGGCGGATCGTTGACATAAGGGTCATCGATCAATTCATCCATTCCATCGCAACTTATTCTGTGCGTTTTGCCAGGCTGCTGTGGCGAATTGTCGATATTCGCATGCTGGATCAAAGAGTGGAACGAGTCGCAGGTAAAATCGATGCTACGGGACAGTTACTGCAAGAGATGGAATCCCGTACCATCCAGCGGCAATTATTGGTGATGATCTTTTGGTTGGGGGCCATGACGGGTTTGTTGTATTTCCTGGCTGTATGAAACCCCGGAGTGCGTCCCTGCAATAAAAGGCAAACAGCTTGCGAGCGGCCCCGGAAAGGGCTCTCTCGCTAATTTGAAAATCCACAGGCTTGCAACTTCCTTGTGGCGGAGGTTTCTAAAATGGCCATTTTGATGGACCACCTGATCAGCTGGATGATTGCCGTTCCATTTCTGGGTATTGCCATTCTGGGATTTGTACGTGATGCCAACTGGATTCGAAGAGTTGCTTTAAGCGTCACGCTGGTAGAGTTTTTCCTGTCGCTGGTACTCTGGAAGAGCTTTGATTTCACCCAGAAGAACATGCAATTCGTGGAGCGCATGGAATGGATGCCCACCTTCAATATCCAGTATGCGGTGGGTGTCGACGGCATCAGCATGCTGCTGGTGATGCTCACCGCCCTGCTCTGCCCGCTCTGTATCCTTTGTTCGTGGACGGGAATCACAACGCGGGTGCGCGCCTACCTCTCGCTGATCCTGCTGGTGGAAGGCGCCATGATCGTGGTCTTCACCGCCCTGGACCTGTTCCTGTTTTTCATGTTGTGGGAACTCACCATGATTCCCATGTATTTCATGATCATCCTCTGGGGAGGACCGAACCGCATCGCCGCCGGACTCAAATTCGTTTTGTACAGCCTGACCGGAAGCCTGCTGTTGCTCGTGGGAATCCTGGGCCTATACCTGAATGGCGGGCATACTTACGACCTGCTGGTGTTGTCGGAACAAACGTATTCTTCCAAGACGCAGTTCTGGCTGTTCCTCGCGTTCTTTCTGGCCTTTGCCATTAAAATGCCGATGGTCCCCTTCCATACGTGGCTTCCGGACGCCCACTCCGAAGCGCCAACAGCGGGCAGTGTGATTCTTGCCGGAGTCCTGCTGAAAATGGGCGGATACGGGTTTCTGCGCTTTTGCCTGCCGATGTTCCCGGAGGCCTCAGCCGATTTTGCCCCCTACATTCTGTGGCTGTCGGTCACAGCCATCATCTATGGAGGGTACATGGCCCTGGCGCAGTCCGACCTCAAAAAACTCGTGGCCTACTCTTCGGTTTCTCACATGGGTTTTGTGACTCTCGGAATTTTCGTGTTCAACAGCCAGGGAATCCAGGGGGCCGTCCTGCAGATGTTCAATCACGGAATCACCACCGCCGCTTTGTTCATAGCGGTCGGCCAATTGTACGACCGCACCCACAGCCGGGCGATTTCCGATTACGGCGGCCTGCACAAAACCATGCCACGATTTGTGGCCTTGTTCTTCCTCTTTTCAGTCGCCGCCTTTGGACTTCCAGGCACCTGCAACTTCATTGGGGAGTTTTTGGTCCTGGTAGGGACTTCCTATGTGAGCTTTGCCATGGTTTTCATCTCCATCGGCGGCATTCTTCTGGCTGCTTCCTACATGCTTTGGATGCTGCAACGGGTGGCGCTGGGGGAACCCTCCACGGAAGCCGCCAAAGCCCTCCCGGATTTGTCAAACCGGGAACTGGTCACGCTGATTCCGTTGGCCATCCTCGTGCTGGGGATTGGGTTGTACCCCTCCCCCTTGATGGAGATGATGGACGCAAGCGTGATTCACCTCATCCAGCAAACGCTGGAATCGCAGGCGGGTGAAACGTCTTTGCTGCAAATCCAACCCTGACCCCGCAACGCGGGAAAAAGCCGGGCACGTGCGGTTGGGCGGGGAATGAGGGCGGACCCCAAATTCATTTGCGTTGCGGGGTGCCCACCACCTCCGCTTCTTGTACTTCTCCCCCGTCCCGAACCGCCGCTGCCTCGTGCAGGTAATGTATCTGCGGATGGGGGTGACTGAGAAAGTCATGATGCGAAATGTGCCAGCCGTAAGCCCCCGCGTAGAGAAACAATAGAATGTCGCCCGCGCGCAACCGTTCCACCGGAACATCGCGCGCCAGCAGATCCTTCGGCGAGCAGAGTTCGCCGGCAACGGTCAGATCGCTGCCGCGCACCTCCGGTCGGGAAAACGGGAAGGGCCAGTCATCGACAGGTATGACCTGGAAAGGATGGTTGTGCTTCCACGAACTGGGCAACCGGAAGTGATGGCTTCCTCCACGAAGAACCGCAAACCACTTTCCATGAGTCAATTTCACATCGAGTACTTCCGCCGCATAATAACCGCAGGCGGCACTCAGGTAGCGTCCGCACTCGAACAGCAGGGTGAAGTCGGGACGCAGTTCCTCGATCAACGCACCGAGTTGCGAAGTGAATGTCTTCCAGTCGAATTGCTCCTCGAGATTCGCGTAATTGATCCCGATGCCCCCGCCCACATTGAGATGGCGCAGGTCGATCGAAAAGGATTCCGCCCACCTGCGCGCGGAGTGAATGTAATGGCCGATGAGTTGAACATGCCGGGATGCATCCAGATTGTTCGAGATGGAATGAAAATGAAAGCCATGCAGATCCACATGAGTGCATTGTTGCGCCTGGACGATCGCCATCGGAATGTCGGCCTCGGCAATGCCAAACTGCGTGGGCGCACCCGCCATGTGCAGGGTGGCGGAGGGCAGGATCTCACCCAGGTTGACGCGTAGCAAGATTGGAACCCTGGCGTTCATTTGCCTGGCGAGGTGATTCACCCGTTGCAGTTCGTGCAGACTTTCCACATGCAGGAGCTTGACCCGGTGGCGGATGGCGCAAACAATTTCCTCGTCGCTTTTACCCGGTCCGCCGAAAATGATCGGCACCCCCCTGTTCACCGCGCGCACTTTTTCAACCTCGCCACCGGATGCCACTTCAAAACCATGCACTATCGAGGACAACTCCTCCAGGATCCTCGCCTCCGAATTGGCCTTGATTGCGTAGTACAACTGGCATGATGCCGGAAGGGTTTGCACGGTCTGCCTGGCGTGGCGCCGCAGGTGGTCCAAGTCATAAAGGTAAGCGCAACACGGGTTCTTGTCCCGCGCCTTGAGGGTATTGATGTAGTCGATGATGTGTTTCACCTTCACGCCTCCTTACGAATCAGGTTTCATTGCCTGCAAAAAGGAATCATGCTCCGCGCGCAAGGCCCGTGAGGCGATACCCCGCTCGTCACCGAGGACAAAGGCCGTCACGCCCAGGTCCAGCCAGACCGGCAAGTCCGCCTGCGCCCGGGGGATGGCACAAAACGGGATGCCGTGTTGACGTGTCGCGTCATGCATCTCCCCCAGGGCTTGCTTCACTTCCGTTGCGCGCGTCTGCCACGGCATGCCCAGAGACTGGGAAAGGTCCGCCGCGCCTTCCAGCACCATGTCGATCCCTTCCACGGAGAGGATTTCCGGCAGGTTGTTCAAGCCTTCCTTATCCTCAATCATGGCGACCACCATGACCTCTTCGTTCGCCGCATGAATGTAATCGACCAGGTCCATCCTGCCGAACCCGGCGAGGCGGCCTCCATTCAAACCGCGGCACCCGTGCGGATGGTAACGGCTGGCCCGCACCGCGCGCGCGATGTCCTCGCCGCGGTTCACGCGGGGCACCACGACACCCTGCGCCCCGGCATCCAGCACATGCAAAATGGAATCGGGCGATCCGGCGGGGACGCGTACCAGCGCCGTGATCCCGGCGCATTCGGCCGCCCGGATCATGTTCGCCAGCGTTTCGGGATTCACCAGCGCGTGCTCGGTATCGAGAATCACGAAGTCGAATCCGGCACAACCGATCATCTCCACCACCAGCGGAGAAGGCGTCGAACAGAACAGGCCCGCCACCGGATTTCCTTCACGCAGTGCCTGTTTCAATGCATTGCGTCTCAGCATGCCAGGCGACTCCCCACGCGGGTTTCCCGGTCTTTGCCTGCAAGCGGATTGGCCACACTGTGAGTCCGCACTTTGGTGTCCGGCAACAGGCGGCGCAAGGTCAATTGCTCCACCCGGACCTCCGGCGCAAAAAAATCAAACAAGGCAAAACCCGGTTGCAACTCCGGAAAGCGGCCCTGGTATTCCAGGATCACATCCGAAAGCAGACTCCAGAACGCATCCTCGGCCAGACCGCAATGTTCACTCAACAGCAGCGCCAGCTCCGACAGGTTGATGAACAGGAGCGCATCGTGCACGAAGTCGCGAAGCTCCAGCGGGTCGTCGGTTTCGATATACGAATTGCGGTTGACGCGCGCATGCTCCTCCGGTGTGGCAAGCAGGTCCGGCCGATTTTCCGGGTCGGAAAGATACGCGGGAACAAAACGGATGCCGTCATGAAAATCCTTCAGCGCCACCCGGGCGGGCCAACCCTCTCTGTGAATCAGCATCATGTTCTGCGCGTGCGACTCGAGCGCAATGCCATGCGCGCACAACATGTGCATTACCGGGATCACACTCACCTCCATCAAACGGCGCAACCATGGGACCAGCCCGTGCGCCTCGATCCAGGGTTCGATGAAGGGCCGGCCATCGGCATCCAGGTGAGCCAGCGCATTGAAGGGAATGGCGCCCTCCCCTGCGTCGAGGTGAGGATGCAGGCTTTCCCTCCAGATGCAGGCGAGCATGCCGTAGGCTTTTTTCCGCACCGAGTCCGGACCCGCGGGCACATACACCGCGCCCTCAACTTCCGCCAGGAACACCGGGCACAATTCGTCACGCAAAAAATCATCCCGCTCCACAATGGACTTCAGCCAGGCGGAAATGGGCGCCGCATTTTGCACGGTATGTGGCGCGAGGATCCGTGACGTCGACGTGTTGAGGATGCCCAGGGCCAGTTTCAGGTAACACCGGTCCGGCCGGGTTTCATTCGTCAGCGTTCGGATGGATTGCTGGGCGCGGTAACGGTCTTCCGCAGGACCCAGAACCATGAGATCTTTTCGGCGGATATCCTGAAACAAGGTGGGCACGATCTGCTCCCGCCATTGCCAGGGATGAACGGGCAGCAGATGATAATCCTCAGGCCGTCCCCCCTGCTGTTCAATCATATTTATGAAGCGCGCCATGACCGTCTCGCCCAGTTCCGCGGCGACGAACTCTGAAAATCCGTCCTCGCCCGAACCCTGAACCCGGAGAAGATCGCTACGCGCCGCCACCCACAACGGTTCCAGCGGTTGACCGAACTCATGGCCGTAAGACAGGTTGTCCTGATGATCGAATCCGATGCGGGATTTATAACAGGGGTGGTACGGGTGACCGTCTGCAAGCAGGGATTCCACATCATCGAACCCGAGCGACCGCAGAGGAACCGCCTGTTGGCGCCGCGCATACTGGGCCAGGCAGTCATTGAATAGTGTCCGTTCCAGCTCATGGACAAACTGCGTCAGCCGGTCCGGGTCCACATTCATGGAGCCCTGGATTTCCAGCAGGAAATCAGCCAGCGAGTCCGCCTCGTTCACCGAACTTTTCGCATACCGCATCACCGGCGCGGCATCCAGCCGGATGCGTTCGAAGCTGGCGCGCCGCCGTCCCTCAAACCGGTAATGCAGGGCGGCGCCGTTGGCGTCGCATCCGTCCAGCTGATAATGCAGTCTGTCGCCGACGGCCTTGCATCGGGGCCGGATCACTTTTTCATAAATCAGCGTCTCCAGCAGTTGCCGGAAAATGCGTCGGCGAACATGAATGAAGGATTCGGACCGCAACGCCCGTTCCACTTCATGGTCGGCGGAAACGGTCGATGGGGAACCGTTTCCTGTTTTCAAAATGGACTCGGTCATGACGCATTCTCCTGCATGGGGTTGGGCACAGAGACGTACAACGGACGTTCGCCGCGTTCGCGCAGGCGGCTCAAGAAGTTGGCTTTACCTGGAAACGTTTCCCTGTTGAGCAGATCGTGGATAAAATCCGCTTCTCCTTTTCCTGAAAACAAATCCAGGTGATCCCGCAGGGTGGAACCCACCACGCCCCACAATGAACGTTCGCCCACGTCTCCATGACGCGCGAGCGTGGCGATCAAGTGACCGAAATGGTTCACCAGGATGTAGTATTGAAAACGGTGCCAGGCTTCGCTGTCATCGTAAAAGGCCGCGTTGTTTTCTTCCAGGTGTGAAAACAGTCCATGACGTTCCGCTATGCCCCGGGCGATGCTGGCACCTTCGAGGTCGCGGACAAAAAACCGTTCCGGCCAACCGTCGCGAACCGCCAGCAGGGTGTTCTGCACGTGCGCCTCCAGGCTGATGCCTCCCTGCACGAAGCATTGCAACAGCGGCACCAGGCTGATCTCCATGTAACGCCGCAACCACTCGCCGAGAAAGGGCGCATCCACGGGCCTGCCACAACCCCCTGCGGCACGGTGAACGCAATGCATGATCGCCGGCATCCCGCCCCGGATATCCGGTTCCAGCAGTCCCGCCAGCACCATGGGCGACGGAAGCCCAGTTGGGGCGGAACGAAACAGAACGGCGGAACTCGCCACCAGTTGTTCCCGCGTCTCCGCATCCCATTCCGGATTGCAAAGCATCCGGTAACCGACTTCGGTCAACACCGAAAATCCACGGACCGGTTTGTGCCGTGTCCAGATCGAAAGCGCCCGGCTGGCCGTCACACTGCGTTGCATCTGCTCCAGCGGATTGACCCTGTAAAAATTGGTCAGGCGAACGTTGAAAGGAAGTTTGAAAAAGTATTCGTGTTGCGGGTCCCGCACCGTGCGAACGGAGGAAGTCGGGAAAACCGGTTCGCCCAGAACACCCAGGTCCCGCACACGCCCCCCGGCCATCAAGTCCTGGATCGCCTTTTGATTGCAAAGGTAACCGTACTGCCAGGGGTGGCAGGGCAACAGGGGCCAGTCCTTGCAACGCTCATCCAGGCGCTGATCCGCTTCCTTCCGCACCGCCTCCGGAATCACGACCTCAACCGCGCCGGGAAAAAAATCCTCCTGCAGAAATGCCGGGTCCACTGCCAAATAATGCAAACGAAAGGTCACTCCCAACTCGGGTGAATAGCGGGCCAGGTCCTGGGTGGAGAACCCTTCCGAACTCTTCGGTGTCGGGTGAAACGGGTGGCCGAACAGCAGGGATTGCTCCGCTGTCAAAAGAGGATCTTCAGCATTGGGATCCCAGGCCGCCGCCCCGTTGCGCAGGCGCATCTCGACGTAGTGCGTGGTCTTTTCGAGACTGTTCTGGATGTGGGCCAACAAACTGTTGACCCGTTCTTCCTGGTTGGGTCCCGCGAGTTCCGACATCAGCAGTCGCGCCAGTTCCACCGCCCCCGTAACCGGCCGGGGAGCGGTCTCACCCATGCGGCACCACCACTGCGCGTCAAACTCGTGATGGCCGATGGCGGAGCGATGACGGCATACCCCTATCAGCAGAACGTCTGTCGCCGCGAGCCGCAAAGTCACCGCCCGCCCTTGTGCCGCCAAGCGTTGAAGGATCTCCCGGCAAGCCCCATCCAGTATGGAGGAATCAGGTTCGCACGGGGGTTCATGGGTACCGGTTTCGCGCAGGTAGCAATTTATCAGGCGTTCGACCGCCGCCCGTTCCGCCAACTCTTGAGCCGTATTGTCGGTTATTGGTTTCATGAGACATACTCCATTTCCCACGGACGACGCTGTCTCCAGACAAGGCCCGCCGCAACGAGCATGAGTCCTGCCATGAAGAGGAACGCCGTGGGCAATGTAAAGAACGTGGATAACCCGGCACTTGCCAACGGCCCTATGATTTGTCCCAGCGTAAGGACACTGTTGGCAACGCCGATTTGAGTCCCCTGATTCACCGGAACCCCGGCCTGACTGATCCGCAGATAAATGGTTTGCACCAGTGCGGCAAAGAAAAAGCCCTGAACCATGCGCAATGGCAGGAACCATTCCACATCGGTCACGAGTGCCTGAAAAGCAATACTGAGTGCGCACCCGGAGGCGGCGATGGAAAAATTGAATTCCATGGCAGTACGATCGTTGCGGTTTCCCCACCAGGGCGAGCTCAGGAAAGTCGCACCCCAGGTTGCGGCATAAAGAATCCCGACCCAGGTTGCGGCGTAGGAGGGGTCGGCCAGCAGAGACTGAACCTGAAGTGCAAAGATGCTCACCAGGCCGTAGGCACCGGCCTGAACGCAGATACCCGCAAGGACAAAGGCGCGCGGACCGGGATCACGAAACAATGAAGATACCGCCTGCCGTGGAAGGGGGCGTTCCGCCCCGACCGATTCCACCGTTTGTTGCGTCAATACCCGGGCGGCGAGCAAGGCACCCATTGCAGAAGCCAGTCCGGTGAACACCAGCAAAGGACGCAGGCTCCACAGGTCCGCCATCAACCCGCCCAGCAAGGGACCGGCCAGGCACCCCGCGGCCGTCGCGCTTTGCAGGCCGCCCAACGCCCGCCCCCGCGCCGCCTCCGGTGCCGCAACGCTGACGAATGCGGCAATCGAAACCGTCAAGCCGCACGCACCCTGCAACAGACGGCTGAGAACAAATTCTACCGGGGTGTGCGCCAGAGCCATCCATAGCATGCTGAGGGCAAATCCAAGGAAGGCGCAGGTGACAGTCGTTTTACTTCCAAACCGGTCACCCAGCCAACCCCATAGAGGCGCCGCCAGCAGCACGCTGAATGCCGGCGCTGCCAGCGCCACAGCCGTCCAGCCGGGATTCGCCTCAGCCCCCCCGCCCAATGTTTGAATATAAAAAGGAAGGAGCGGCACCAATGCCATCAAACCCAGAGACGCGAAGAATTGTCCGCTCCACAGCAACCGGTAATCGCGCCGCCATGCCGCTTCGGCAACAGTCATGAGTCCGCTCTCCCCTGTGCCGGTTCCACCGTCAAAGCGCGCAACGGATTGGCAATGAGCCCGCGCCCACTGGGCATGCCCGCGCCCGTTGCCTCCCTCGCAAGGAACGGCGTCAGCAACAGTTTCGTCGGCCAGGTGTCATTTTGAAGCAGTTCCCTTTCCAATACATCGCGCGCGGGGGCGGGAAGGTCGAGCGCAGCAAGCGCCGACTCGATGCTGTTTTTTATCACGTGCCAGCCATCGCGCTCCGTTACGGGATACGCCTGCGCCAGAGCATGAACGATGGCAAAAAGATTCACCTGTACCCCGAGAGTCTGAAAGTACATGAGCAAATCTTCGGGACTGTGATTGATCATGGTATTGGGAGTCGTGTGGTTGAGCACATAATCCGGTTCCGGCAGGCCGCGGGCCTGCAACCAGGGACGGTGTATGCGCACGGTGTCGTGATCACGCAACAGCAACCCATCCAGACCGCCGTCCCGAATGACCAGCAACACATTCTGGCCATGCACTTCCGGCATGACGCCAAAACCAAAACACACAAAAGAAAATTCGATCAATTGTCTGCAAATAACGCCGAACACCTCCAACACCCATTCGTCGCCGTTGTTTGAAACGGGCCACTGAGATAACAACTTTTCCATTGCAGGCGTGCGCCCTTCCCCTGTCACCACCGTGAGGGCCGACATGGGAACCAGGCTGACCCGGGGATTTTCGATGAGTTGTTGCGGGTAAGCGCGCACCATGCAGGAAAGATGACCCGGCCGGTCCGCCAGCGGCCCGTCTTCCGGCGTGGAAAGCGACCACCATTTTTCCTCGGAACACAAGTACAGCCTTCCATCCGCGAGAGCCGAACGCGCGATGACCTGCTCCAGCAGTTTCTGTCCCTGCACCCCGTTGTGCAGGTAGCGCGGCGGCAAAATGCGCAAGGCGCCAAGCGAACGAATGCCGATCGGAAGTTTGATGTGGTTCGCTCCCTTATTTGCTGGAGCCAGGCTGCGCACCGATGAAGTGGCTGTGAAGCGGCCGGCATTTCCTGCCAGCGGCACACACACACCACGCTCGAACTCGGAAGCCAGCACTTCAGGCAACACATGTTGCGCATGCCAGGGATGCACCGGCATTACGCAGTATTCATCGAAAGCCAATCCGGCGTGACACAGCATTTCCTTCAGCTTCTCCCGTTCCGCCCCGGTGAGAATCGAATCCCACGGATCGCTTCCTGTTGCAGCGGGACTGGACTCAATGAAGCCGCGTTGAACCGCAACCCATGCGAGTAAAAAGTCGTTTCCATACTCGGCGCTGTAGTGGCGATAATCCTCCGCAGTCCAACCGCTTTTCGCCCGTGCGGTGGGGTGAAAAGGGCGATCCTCCAACGCGGCGAACCGTTCCCAGGCCACGAGGCCGGGAGAGACGGAGGACGCAAGCGCGGATTCAACGGCACCTGCTTTCGCAATCGACAATGAACTTTGTTCGATGGACAAATCCAGGTCTTCCAGGAAGGCAGGCAGATTCGGCCAGGAGGACTCCACCTCACCGGGGGTCTCCGTCGCGGCCAGGGCCAGAACCAACTTCTCAGGAGTCTGCTCCTGCCACACCGTCTCACCGTCACCGGGCGAGAGGTGCAGGACCGGCGGGCGGCTCAACCGGAAGGGTTGCAAAAAGGCATGACGCCGGGCGCGAAATACAATCCGGCCCTCTGCCCCGGGAAGTGGAAGGCTGATATAGGATTCATCCTCGTCCAGCTGGAAACCGGGAACCCTGCCTGCTGCCGTGCTGGAACCCGACAGTTCCATGCGATCCATCACGCCAAACAGGTTTTCCTGCAACAACGCATCGACCAGCCCATGCAGGACGGAGTCGGGCTTCATCAGAAAGGACAACCGAATCATCAGTACAGTTTCAGCCAGGTGCCGGTTCCGGTTGAAAGCGCCTGTTGATACAGCGCGTGCGCGCAGGCCAGGTCGTCGATAGCCATGCCCATGGGATTGAGCAGGATGATTTCATTGTCGGTTTCGCGGCCCGGTCGCCGGCCGTCCACAATCTCGCCCAGCTCGGCGTGCAACTGTTCGCGGGAGAACCGGCCTTCCAGCACCAGCTGGTTGATGACCTTCTTTTCGCGATTGCACTGGTCCCAGTCATCGACCACGACCTTGTCGACCTGCAAAAAGACTTCCTTGTGCACATCCATGATCGAGACATTGCTGACAAAAGACCCGCGGGCCAGCCACTCAAACGGGATGTAAGGTTTATCGGTGACGGTACACGGCGCCACCACCTCCCCGTTGCGCACAGCCGCCTCGGCGGAATCCGCTGCGTGGAATTGAACATGGCTGTATCCCGCCCCGACCTGGTCGATGAGCGCGTGCACCGCGTCCACGTTGAGATCAAACAAATGCACCTCGGTGATCGACGGGAACTGCTCGAGCAAGGTCGTCAACTGCATGCGGCCGATGGGTCCGCAACCGATGATGGCGACGCGGGCAAATCCTTTCCGCGCCAGATAACGCGCCGCCACCGCCGTCACCGCCGCTGTGCGCATGCCGCTGATCAGGCCGCCTTCCATCACCGCCATCGGGTAATTGGTGTCCGGATGGTTGAGGATGGTGAGGGCGCTGGCGCGTTCCAGGCGGTGGCGTCCCGGGTTCTGCTGGCGGCTGCCCACCCACTTGATTCCCGCAACCGGCTCGCCGCCGCCCAGGTAACCGGGCATGGCAATGATCCGGTCCGCAATATGTCCGGCGCCGGGCCAGCGGAGATAGGGCTTCAACGGCTGGACAAACTCCTTTCTCGCGTGAAGGAGCAATCCCTGGGTCAACGCCCGCATATAAATTTCAGAATGGCCGCCACCCAGCGTCATCAGGTCGGAACGGCTCAGGTAAAGAACTTTTGGTGTGGCGTTTTCAACCACGGCTTCATTGACTGCTTGTTGTGTTTGGGTCATGGCACATTTACCTTTAGTGATTGGTTGAGGCCGACAACGTCTCTGGCCGGAAGGGAGTAAGCGAGGTCCGCCACCTCCCGCCCTAAACCCGATACCCAGGATTCGTCATACACCATGTCGAGGTAACGGTCACCGCGATCGGGAAACAGAGTCAAGACGCGGTAGGGACGGGGAAAGGTCGGAAGTAGTTTTTGAATGGCGGCGACCACCGACCCGGAGGAACCGCCGGCAAAGATGCCTTCTTTTGCCAACAGGGCGTGGCACCCCTGGACGGACTCCCAGTCGCTGACATGAATGACTTCGTCGATCTCTTCCGGTTTGAGCAACTCCGGAATGCGACTGGCGCCGATGCCCGGCAGCTGGCGGGGTCGGGGTTCGGTTCCGAAAATGACCGAACCGAACGCATCCACCGCCACCACGCGCAGATTGGGGAACCTGTCTCGAAGGCGCCGGGCCAGCCCCAGGATCGTGCCGCTGGTGCTGACCCCGACTACGAGGCAGTCGATGGGCCCATCCAGTTGCCGGATGATCTCCTCCCCCTCCCCCTGGTAATGGGACTGGAGGTTGTTCTCATTGGCGTACTGGTTGACCCAGATGCTGTTGGGGATTTCCTGCAAAAGGGCTTTGACCCGCTTGATCCGGCTTTTCAGGTAGCCACCCTGGTCGTCCTTTTCCTCGACCATGTCGATGCGCGCTCCCAGCAGTTTGATGATGCGCAGATTGGTCTCGGATATCTTCGGATCGACCACGCAGGTGAAAGCCAGGCCATGGATCTTTGCGTTCATGGCCAGGGCAATGCCGAGATTTCCAGAGGTACTTTCAATCAGGTGGGTGCCCGGACGGATACTCCCGTCACGCAGGCCCTGCTCCACAATAAAACGGGCGGGGCGGTCTTTCACGCTCCCGCCCGGATTGAGCAGCTCCAGCTTGGCGATCACATCCAGTCCCGGATGCGAAAAGAGCCGGGACAGACGAACCAGTGGCGTGTTGCCCACACAACTGACAACGGATTCATGAACCATTCAACATGGCCTCCTTGACCTTAAGAAAAATGCCAACTGCTTATTTACTTCGGTTCCTTTTCTCAAGCGCCGGAGGCCATGTGCTCACCAGGTCACCACTTGATCGAATAAGTGGCGCTGATGGTGCGGCCCATACCGGCTGAATAGCGGTTGTTGAAGTTGTACATCTGGGAAATGGTCGGAAAGTACAGCTCATCCAACAGGTTCCGGATGCCCACCTTCAACGTGCCTACCTTGAACTTGTAAACGCTGAGCAAATCCACCACATAAAAGTCACCCACTGTCCCTTTGCCAAACCCGGTCTGCCCATTGAAACGGTCGCGGTTGCCGGAATACAGCACCTGCAAACGGTTTCGCCAGTTGGGGCGGGTCTGGTTTTCGACATAACCGGTCACCTTGAGCGGGGGAATGCGGTTGCCCAGCATGTAGGAATCAAAATTCCCGTTGTTATCGGAATCCAGTTCGCCTTCCATCAAGGTCAGCGTGCCCCCCATCTCCCACCGGTCAACCGGCTGCGTGTCGAAAGAAGCCTCCACGCCGTAAACGCGCTCGGGGATACGCAAAACCAGAATGGGGTCGCTCGGCAAAGCCGGGCTGGTGAGAGAGGTGCCCAGATCCGATTCGCTGTAGAACAGGCTGATTTCTCCCTGTACCCGGGACCAGTTGCCGCGCACACCCACTTCGTAATTGTCCACGACCTGCGCCTTGGGACGAATGTTCTCCACGGAAGTACCGGCAGGAGCGTTTCGCAGGACCCGGCCGATTTCGGGCACCGTGAAACCCTGGGAGAAGGAAGCGAACACGCTGAGGGTCTGGTCAAAGGCATACGTCACCCCCGCATTGAACACCGCGCGTTCGTAATCCAGGTCGCCGCCCTGAACATTGTTTCCGTAGACGGTGGTGTAATCGCCCACTTCAAACAGGATCTGTTCGAACCGGGCGCCGCCATGCAGCGTCAGAGCTTCATTCACGACCACTTCGGTCTGCAGGAACGGACCGATGGTGATCTGGTCCATTTGGGGAACGAAGAATCGCCCGTCTTCCATGGGTTGCGCCGTTTCTTCATACAGCAAGTCCAATCCCCAAAGCACGCGGCCCATGGAAAAGGGCGTCTCCACATCCAACCGTCCGCCGATTCGTTGAGAGTCCAAAGAGTTCTGGCCGCCGGAACCGAAGGTGGGCGCTGGGAAAAATCCAAAACGGGTGAAGTAATCCCGGTAATAGAGCTGGCCCTTGACCAGGCTTCCCATCACATCCTTGTTCAGGTAGTTGAGGTTGACCTGCAGGTTTTCCGTGCCCATGTCTTTTCCCGGAGTTGAGCCTTCGACGGCCGTGGTCTTTTTCACACCCGTAACCCCGTCTACCAGAATAAAATCCGTATCCTGCTTGATCTTGAACAGGCTCAGGGAGAATTCGAACCGCTGGTTCTCGTCCACATCAAAACCCATTTTGCCGAACAGGTTGTAGGAGTCGGAATCGGCGAGCCCACCCTGGCCGTTGGGATCGGGAGGAATGCGGTCCCCGTCACCATCGTAAAAGCTGCCTGTCTGCTCCGCCGTCACGCTGAAAATGTAATCGAATTTTTTTTCACTGCCCTGCACGCTCTGCATCAGGCGTTTGCGGAGGCTCTGCCCCACACTGACTGGTGCGAAGCCCAGCGTCAGATCCGTGGTGAACTGAGGCTTGCCCTTACCCGGTTTCTTGGTGATGATATTGATGAGACCGCCGGTGCCTCCCAGACCGTAAACACTGGTGGAACCGCGCAGCACTTCAATGCGCTCGATGGCCGACGGATCGATGGTCCTCAGGTTTCTCTGACCGTTGCGGAGAGGAATGGTCTGCGGGACCCCATCGATCAGGACATACATATTCTGCCCGCGAAGGGTCTGACCGACATCGGTCAACCCCTCGGTGCTGGTACCGAGGCCCGGCACCGTCTTGCCAAGCATGTCACCCAGGTCACTGGAGAAAACCAGCTGCTTTTCCACCTCCTCACGGTCGACGATGGTCACTCCCTGGGGCGAATCCATGAGTTCGCCGATACCCCGGGTGGCGGAGACCTCCACTTTTCCCAGAGTGGTCACCCTGGTCACGGTCACCGTACGGCTGTTGGCAAACCGGTAGTCGAGACCCGTGCCCTCCAGCAGGATTTCCATCGCCTCTTTCGGCGAATAGGCGCCCTGCACTCCCCTGGTTTTCAGACCGGTTGCGATTTCCGAGTCATATATGAGCTGGAGATCGGAGGTTTCACCGAAACGGGTCAGGGCAGACCCCAGATCCTGCGGGGGA
Source organism: Nitrospina sp. 32_T5 (assembly GCF_052156635.1). Lineage (NCBI taxonomy): Bacteria > Pseudomonadati > Nitrospinota > Nitrospinia > Nitrospinales > Nitrospinaceae > Nitrospina > Nitrospina sp. 32_T5. Next base: position 465,752 of record NZ_JBQKUO010000003.1, read on the forward strand.
ATATTGAATTGCACCTTCCCGCTTCCTGCAGGTGACACTACTTCCGGGTTGGATCCGGGAGCATTCTGCGAATGGGCCGACGGCGCCATGACCAGCATCGACGCCGCGAGAAAAAGTGAGGACATGAGTTTAATCCAGAATGGCGCGCAATCCAGGGATCGCACCGTGAAACCAGGTTGTTCTTTCATCGTTCAACTCCAATTCGGCAAAATGGAAAATGATTGGCCTTACGTTATTTAAACGATAAAAGAACCCCTCCCCCTGACATCGGGGCGGCATTATTTTGTATTGCGTGCCCGCTGTTATTGCATCTCGTTTATAGAACGATGGAAAGACCCGGACCCCTGACCACGGAAAAGGCAAAAAATTTCGGGAATGTGAACTTTTCTAACTATATGGCGATTTTTCAGGGGTATAAATGGGTGGGAAGCGGTGCAAACCCTAAGTCTTTTGCGGGATTGGTTCGGAAAGGGGATCAGCCGGTTGGGGGCGGGGTTTCGTTCCGGTCCAGGAGGATCAGGTAGTCGGTCACCCTGTGGATACGAATCGGCAGGGTGTCCTTGAGGGCGTGGAGCACCAGTTCCGGGTCGGTGATATCGAAAATACCGCTGACCCTGGAAGCGCGGAGCTTTGGGTCGAGGATGAGGATGGCGCCTTTGCGGTAGCGATTGACCTCTTCGATCACCTCCGCCAGCGTCTGGTTGTTGAACACCAGTTTGCCGCGCCGCCACGAGGCGATCTTCCCGCGGTCCACCATATCAATATCGGAAAGGCCCGCATTCGAATCATAGTGAACCTGCTGTCCGGAGACCAGGTTCGTCTTCGAAGAGTCGCGTACAACCTGCACCCTGCTTTCGAGCACGGTCACCACCACGCGGCCGGACCTCCTGCGCACCTCGAATGCCGTGCCCAAAGCCCTGACCGTACCGCCGTCGGCAACCACCTCGAAAGGCCGCTCCATGTCTTTCGCAACGACAAACAGGGCGCAACCGCGGTCGAGCACGAGCCGCCTGGCTTGAGGGGAAAATTCCACCGACAGGGCGGAGTCGGTATCGAGATAAACCGTCGACCCATCGGCCAGAGCCAGTGTCCTCCGCTCCCCGGTATTCGTGTAGTGGTCGCTCGTGATCCGCACCCAGGCATCCGGCAACCAGAGACTGCCACCCAGCAGGATCACCAGCAGGATGACCAGGGAAGTGCCCCCGCGGAACCCGGCCCGCCTGCCCGTCCGGACGGGAAAAGGCATCGAGGCGGGAACAGGGGATTCTTTTCCAGCCAATTTGGAATCGATACCGGGCTTCAGTCCGTCCAGGTCATTCCAGATGGAGCTGATACGGTCATACTCCACTGCGTGAAGGGGACTGCTCGCGCGCCAGGTTTCAAATTGACGGAGGGTCTCTTCGGTGACATCGCCAGACTGGAGGCGGGTGAACCAGGCGATGGCTTCATCGGACACGGAATGGGGTTCGTCACGCGGATCGCGGGTCATGCAGGTCGCCTCTACGGTTCAGGTCAAAAGTGGTGAGGCCTGTCCTTGCAACCGGGCGGACGACCCGGCTTCGGATGAACCCCTACTACCTAAGACGCAGTGGACCCCATTATACCTTACCCTCGATTATTGAATAGCCTGCTGGAGACGGTCCCGGCAGTGGGCCAGCCCCCGGATAATGTGTTTTTCCACCATGTTGCGGGAGATATCCAGACGTTCCGCAATTTCGGCGTGGGTGCAATCCTCAAACTTGTGCAGCAGAAACACTTCCCGGCAACGCGGGGGCAACTCATCGACCGCCCGGCGCAACACCGCGAGCCGCTGTTGATAATCGATCACCCGGTCGGGCAACGGCATGCCATTGCCAATTTCCTCCGGGACCGATTCCACACAAATATGCCGCTTGCGGGATTTTTCTGAGCGCAGGTGATCGATGGCCAGGTTGGCCGCCATTTTAAACAGGTAAGCCCGTGGATGGGCGACCGAGCGGGGCTCGGCGAGCTGGTTCACCTTCAACCAGGTTTCCTGCACCACATCTTCGGCCAGAAGCCGGCACCCGAACTTGTGGATCAGATATGCTTTCAGGTCCTCATAATTGGAAACAAGGACGGCGTGCAAATTGGAATCATAATATGAGTAGGACATGATATCGGAGAAACCTCCCCGTTAGCGCACTTGGACTGTTGAACTGCATTTGGTTCCTCCAGGTATCTCAAGAAAGCAATGACCCGTTTCCGGAAGACGGCGATGGAGCAAAGCAGTTGAACCATTCACCCCTCCGGTCCAGTTCCGGCTTTCACCTGCCAGACTTGTTTCAAGACCCTGGACCGCCTTGCACGATTTGTGGAGAACGGCAAACACCGCCCCGCCTGTGTGGGGAACGTTCTCAGGGCCGGAAATCCCGGGGGTGCCCCGGAACCTGGGGGCCTCGCTCCAGCCGATCCCGCCCCCGGTGGGGGCGACATCCCTTTATTGAAAGTGGTTATCATAATCATTATTAGTATACAGTCAAGTTTTTTCTCTCACCATCCCCCCTGATTCCCCGGCAGACGAGTCCAACCCGCCGCGGATTTTCACGGAAAAACAACGACAAAAGCCAATCTCTCTTACGCGGATTGATTTCAGAGGGAAAGGAAGATGAAAGAAGGCGAGCGGGCGCGACGGCTCCGATGGGGTGGGGGAGCCGGAAAATGTTTCTGACTTAAGGGAAGGCTGTCAAGGTTTCCACCCGCTCACCACCCCGCGCTGGGCGGTGAGGGGAAGGATGCTGTTGAGATCGTCGGCGATGGTTTGCATGAATTCTTCCGCCTTCTCCTGGTCGTCAAAACATTCGTACACGTCATCCAGGAACCCGCCTCGCAGTAACGGGTGGCCGAGAAATTCCTTGCCCGGTCCGGTCTCGATCTCCAGCGGCCATTCCGCAGTCTCGATTTTTTCCATACCCAGTTCGCACAACCAGGCGCGGGCGTCGTCGGTGGACGGCCGTTCATCGAGGTATTCCTGAAAGCGCTCGAGTTCCACGGTCAGGTTTCTCGACCGCATTTCCCGCTCCACTCTCTGCCACAGGGAATCGAACGTGCCCCTGGTAGGCCAGGTGAGAACGATCTGCCCGCCGGGCTTTAAAAACTGAAGGATGTCTTTGAGTGCGGCGGGCCGGTCCGGCCGGAAAAACATGAAAGCGATGTTGCCGCTGATGCGGTCGAATTTCGGCAGGTTGGGCGGCAGCTGGCGCATGTCGCCCACTTCAAACTGAAGCCAGGGCATGCGCGTGCCCTGCATGCCCCGCGCCCTCAAAACCTGGTTGTGGTGGATGTCCACCGCCAGTACATACCCCTGCGGACCCACCTGGTCCGCGATGTAAAACGCGGGGATGCCCCCGCCCGCGGCGACGTCCAGCACCCGTGCGCCGGGAAACAGGTCCAGATGATGCAACAACGCCTGAGCGAACGGCGTCGACCAGGGATTGCCTTCCGGCAAGGCCCAATGCGATTCCATATATTTTCCCCCCCTTAAATTTTTCAGGACTTGGCAGCGGCCGCACCCCCCTCAGAATGCGTCTGCCCGTTGTATCCCTTTTTTCTCCTGCTTACTTCATGCCTGCCGCATTTGTGCCCGTTGGACTAATTGTCCAGCAGGTACTGCGCGCCCGCGGCGGCGACTTCGTGATCCTTCTCCACCACATCGCCGGACACGCCGATGGCGCCGACCACGTCTCCGTCTTTCGTTTTCAGCGGCACGCCGCCGGGAAAGGTGATGAGTCCGTCGTTGCAGTGTTCGATCTGGTAAAACGGCCCGCCCGGTTGGCTGAGATTGCCGATCTCGCCCGTGGGCAAATTGAAATAGCGCGAGGTTTTGGCCTTGCGGATGGCGATGTCGATGCTTCCCATCCAGGCTTCGTCCATGCGGAAGAAGGCTTTCAGGTGACCGTCCGCGCCGACGACAGCGATGTTCATGTTCGACCCGATTTCGCGGGCCTTGGTCGTGGCGGTGCGCAGGATGTGCCGCGTCGCTTCATCGTCGAGGTCCTTGTACGTCTTGAGTTCTGCCATGAGTGTCCTTTCCTGACAATCCATTTTTCGGGGGGGGAGTGAATTGCCGAATTTCAATCAAGTTCCGTGTAAATTGTATCGGCCCGGAAAGAAACTTCAAGGTTTTTTAAGGCTGATTTAAAGAGATATTCCCGCTGAGAGAATGTAGGAAATAGAACGAATGAAAATAGAGGGGTTTTTACAGCACGACCCGCCGCGTCAGGCTTCCTGCTCGCGAGTGGCCTGTTCCCGTTTTTGCTGGCGGCGTTCGTTGAGAAGCGCAACACGCAATCCATAAATGAGGCCGATCAGAACGATGGCGAAGGGCAGACCGGTGGTGATGGCGGCGGTCTGCAATGCGTTCAACCCGCCTGCAATCAGCAGCACGATGGCGATGACGCCTTCGGTGACCGCCCAGAACAGGCGTTGCAGTTTCGGTGGGTCGGGGTCGCCGCCGGCGGTGATCATGTCGATCACGAAACTGCCGGAGTCGGACGAAGTGACGAAGAAGGTGATGATGACGACGGTGGCGATGGTGGCGGTGATGGCGTCCAGCGGTAGCGATTCCAGCATGAAGAACAGCGCGGTGCTCACGTTCTTGTCCACCGCCTCGGCGATCGCGCCGCCTTCGACCAGGTCGAGGTGGATCGCTGTGCCGCCGAACACGCTGAGCCATGCGAACGTCGCCAGGCACGGCGCGAGAAGGCAACCGAGTATGAACTCCCGGATGGTGCGGCCGCGTGACACGCGGGCGATGAACATGCCGACGAACGGCGACCAGGCAATCCACCACGCCCAGTAAAACGTCGTCCAGCTGGAACGCCATTCCACGTCGTACATGGTTTCGCTGGCGACGCTGAGCACGAGAAAGTTCTGCGCGTAGTTGGCGAGTGTCGTGCCGAACGTGGTCAGTATATAAAGTGTCGGCCCGGCAAGAAACACGAACAAAAGAAAAATCCCCGCCACCCACAAATTGAAATGGCTGAGGCGGCTGATGCCTTTATGCAATCCCAGCATCACCGAAAACGTGGCGATCAGCGTGATGAACGAGATGAGCGCCACCTGCACCCACACCGACTGCGGCACACCGGCGATGAAATGCAGGCCGGAGTTCACCTGCATCGCACCCAGTCCGAGAGACGTTGCCACGCCGAACATCGTGCTGACCACGGAAAAGATGTCGATCACGTGACCGAACGGGCCGTAAATCCGGTCGCCCAGTAAGGGATAAAATGCGGAACGGATGGTCAGCGGCAGTCCCTTGCGAAACGCAAAGTACGCCAGCGCCATGCCGACGACGCAGTAGATCGCCCACGCATGCAGGCCCCAGTGGAAGAACGTCAGCTGCATGGCCTGTTCGGCGGCGCGTTCGGTTTCCGGCACGCTGATCGGCGGGTTCTTGTAATGGCTGATGGGTTCCGCCACGCTCCAGTAAATGAGACCGATGCCCATACCGGCGCTGAACAGCATGGCGAACCACGTGGCAAAGCTGAATTCGGGACGGTCGCTGTCCTTGCCCAGCCGGATTTTCCCGTATGGGCTGAACAGCAGGAACAGCGCGAAGAACAGAAGCAGGCAGGTGGTGATGGTGAACACCCAGCTGAAATGGCCGGTGACGAACGTCTGCACCGCCGTAAAAACATCCTGCGCCGTTTTGGTGAACAGGGTTCCGTACAGGATGAAGAGAAACATGATGGCCGCGGCGGTCACGAACACCGGCGGATTGGTGCGCGTAAAAAACCACAGCGGCCGGGTTGGGATTTCATGTTTCATGACGGGGCCTCACAACCTGCCCCCGGACCACCGGCGCGGGGATGCCGGTTTTTCGGGATGTCCGGGGCCCTTGGAATACAGGAAGGTATTTGAATGAAACCGAACGCTCACGAAGCCGCGGGTTTCTCGAACATAGTGATGCCCCAGGCCAGGCGTCCGCTTTTGCCTGCGTCCACCCAGTGCCCAAGTCCGGTCAGCATGCGGTCAATGTATTCCTGCCCGCACAACTTCACCACCTCATCGTAATGCTTCAGGGTCTCGTCGCGAACGCGGCTGTAATGCATGGTGAGCTGATTCGAGTGGTCCTCCATCCGTTTCAGCCGGAATCCCTGCCTGCTGGCTTCATCGTAATAAAACCGGAACGACCCCAGTGTGGACAAATGAATGCGCGCGAGAATGGGACCGAGCGCGTCTTCCGGGCAATCGTCCTTTTTCATGATGTCGGTGAAGATGAACAGACCGCCCGGTTTCAGCACGCGGTACGCTTCCGAAACCACGCGCGCGCGGTCGGCGCTGTGCAGAAACGAATCCTGAGACCAGATCACGTCGAACGACTTGTCCTCGAACGGAATCTCCTCGAAGCTCCCGTGAGCGACGTCGACCAGCCGGTCGAGCCCGCGTTCCTTGTTGAATTCCCGGTTGCGGTTGTTCTGCGTTTCGCTGAGGTTGAGGCAGGTCACATGACACCCGCGCTGCGTGGCGAGGTAGCGCGCGCCGCCGCCGTAACCTGCGCCGAGATCCAGAACCCGCTTGAATATATTCAGATCCAGGAGGCTCATCATGTGGTTCACGATGCGCTTGCTCGCAATGCCGATCGGCTCTTCTTCGTAATTGTACTGGCCGATGTGGATGTGCTCGCCGCCCCAGATTTTGAAATAAAATTCGTCCGCGTTGGAACTGTCGTAATACTCCTCCGCTTTTTCAACCGCGGTGGACGTATCGTTTTTGGTCAAACTGCTCATATTGGATCCCCCAGATAAATGAACGCTCACACACTATTTCGATTGGGTCGTGTGAAAATCACGATTCACAAAGACATGATGGAGAAGTGTGTGGGACAAAGAATTGTGAAAGAATTTCAATTATATGCATTTGGGAGTGCCTTTTCAAGGCGGCCGGGGTGCCCGCACAGGCGGACCCCGTACCAACCGCTTGGAAAAACGCCGTTAACCCAACCCGTTTTTTCTCCAATCAGGCAAAAACCGGGGCCGTCGCCAACGGGATCGAAAGATTTCGACCCTTTTTTAATCAATTCAAGGATGGAATGGCCCTGCACTTGCACCTATTGTAGAACGTTCGCCGAATTTCGGCAAAGACCCGCTCCCCTCGAAACGGCCCGGCACCGATCGGAGAAAACCATCCAGCCCGCACCAACGCGTTGCAATGGAAAAGGTGGATACGTTCCGCCGAATCCCGACCATCGGCAGGAGCAATCCCTTCAACCTCTTCGAGGTAACTGTTTTTTTGGCGTCTCCGGCGCGTTGTCTGGTAACATTGGACTTCCAAAAGATCCTGCATTGGACCACTTTCAGTCATTTTGAAGGGAAACGCCCCGGTTTTGCCCCGTTTACCGGGACTCAAGGCATTTCAAGGATTCATGTGCTTCCTTTGATAACGGCTGGCAATTTCTGACCGCGGGCACCGGGAAATCCCCGGCCTCGCGACACGGGACCCAGACCATGAAACTGAGCAAATACAACATCAACCTGGAAACCTCGCATTGGTGGATTCCCATCGCCAATATTTTTCTGGGGATTGCCATGCTTGCCATGATGGGCTTCAGCTTCTGGAAGGGACTCGAGATGAATACCGTTTACGCCCCCCTCATCAACGCCGACACGGAAGTCAAACTGAAGGTTGTGGCCGCGCACATGTGGGTGGAGGAAATCCTTGGCGGCGACCAGACCAAGGACACGGAAGGCGTGTGGAGATTCCTGGACCAGGCGGACTGGTACGCCAACGCCATGCTGGAAGGCGGACAGAATGAGGAAGGCACCATCATGCCGCTCAACGATCCGGAAATCCGCGAAGTCATCCGGGAGGTGCGCAACAACATCGCCGAGTTCCGAAAGATCGCCCACACGCGCCTGTCCAACCGTGCCACGTCGGGGACCGGGTCGCCCATGGACAAGTACTACGACGAAGTGTACCTGAGCTTCAACCGCAAGGCCGACCGCATCAAACACCGTTTGCAGGAATTGATGGCCACCGACCTGCAGTACTTCAAAGTCACGCAGATCACGCTGATGGGCGTCATGTTTCTTCTGTCGATGTCGATGGCCCTGGTCGTGTTCCGCTTTGAGCGGTTTCGCGACAAGTGGATTCATGCGCTGCACGAAGCCAACGTGAACCTGGAAAAAGAAGTCGAGGAACGCAAACAGGCGGAGGTCAAGCTCACGGAGTACGGCAACCAGCTACGCCGGCTGACCAACCAGCTTCAATCGATCCGCGAAGAGGAAAAGACCCGCATCGCGCGTGAAGTCCACGACGAACTGGGGCAGACGCTCACCGCGCTCAAAATGGAACTCGCCTGCCTGGTCAACGACGTCAAGCAGGGTTCCGACGGCGTACCCCAGCGCACCCGGTCGATGAGCCAGTTGATCGACAGCACCATTCAATCGGTGCAACGCATCGCGACAGAACTCCGGCCGCAGATCCTCGACGTACTGGGCTTGTCCGAAGCCATCCGCTGGGAAACGGCGGAGTTCGAGAAGCGGACGGGGATGCAATGCCACGTCAAATTCATCCCGGAGAAAGTCATTCTCGAACGCAACCTGTCCACCACCCTGTTTCGCATCTACCAGGAGGCGATGACCAACGTGGCGCGCCATTCCGGAGCGAAAAACGTGACCATCTGCGTGGAAGAAAAGGAAAACGAAGTGATTCTGGAAATCTGCGATGACGGACGCGGAATTCAGAAGCATCTGTTGTACAACTCGCAGTCCCTCGGTCTGCTTGGCATCCAGGAACGCGCCCGCGCGCTGGATGGCGAAACCACGATCGAGGGCCAACCCACATCCGGCACCACCGTTCGCGCCGTAATTCCAGTGAAACAGAAACTATATGAAAACATCCAGTAGCAAGATTCGTATTTTCGTGGTGGACGATCACGCGGTCGTTCGCCAGGGCATCAAGCACATCATCGTCCAGAACGCCGACATGGAAGTGGTGGGCGAAGCCTCCCACGGCAACGAGGTGCTGGATAAAATCAAGGACCTGGAAATCGATGTCATGCTGATGGACATCGAGATGCCGGAGAAAAGCGGGTGGGAGGTGATGTCGCAGTTGAAGTACAGCCACCCCAACCTCGGCGTCATCATTCTCAGTATTTTTCCGGAAGATCATTACGGCGTGCGCCTGATCAAGGCCGGCGCCTCCGGGTACCTCACCAAATCCAGCGCACCGGAACAACTGGTTCAGGCCATCCGCACGGTTTCCGACGGCGGCAAGTTCATCAGCCCGTCCCTCGGGGAAAAACTGATCCAGGAACTAGACAAGAAGGAGGGACAGCCTTTGCACGCGGTTCTTTCCGAACGGGAGTTCCAGGTGTTCTGCATGATCTCTTCGGGCAAGAAGACCAAGGAAATCGCGGACGAGCTGTCGCTCAGCATCACCACCATCAGCACCCACCGTTCAAACATCCTGGAAAAAATGGGGATGAAAAACAACGCCGAGCTCATCCACTACGCGCTCAAGAACGGGCTGGTCCGCTAAAGCGTTTTCCTAACGGCAATACATGCGGCGCCGGAAACACACCTTCTGCGTGCTGACAATTTCAGGAATGAAAGTGGATCGGGAAGGAATCCGGCCGGATCAGCTGGGCGAGGACCACCGCAGCCATTCGGCCCGGCCCTGTTGCGGCCGTTCCTTGGCCTCGGTGTCCGCCACGGAAACGGAAGGCTCCGTCTCTGTCGCTGACGGGGGTGCGTCCTTGGGCACCCGTGCGCGGCGGAACGTGCGGTCCTTCATCTTCACATCTTTCGGAGCCGCTTCCGAGCGTCCGCGTTTCAGGAGCGCGAACACGGCGTTGCCGACGAACGGCGGCAGCATGGAGAACAGCAGGTTGGTGCCCAAGATGAACGCCATGCCGGTGAGCGACGCCACCTCGCGCGGTTTGAAAAACCAGTTCGGCGGCAGGGAAACCCAGCCCACGCCCTTGTCGCGGAGCATGATGGACTTGATGATCTTCCACTGGAAGTAGTACTGCAGGTTGCGCCGGATGATGTCGCGCTTCAGTTCGAACTCCGTCACGCCCTTCGGCACGTAAGCCAGCGGCATGGTGTCGAAGATGCTGCGGGTGATGGACAGGGTGCTGTTGAAGTTGCGCCAGCCTTCCATGATGTGCAGGCGGCCTTCACTCTGCGCCACATCGTAAATCGGGGTGCCCGGGTACGGGATCAGGTTGTTGAACTTGACGAACCCGACGTTCGCCCCGTTGACCACCCGCCACGACTCGTCCCGGTCTTCCTTGCTCTCGCCCGGGAAACCGTAAATCATGAACAGCGACACCTTGAAGCCGTATTTCTTGCACAGCCTCACCGCTTCCATGTGCTGGGCCACCGTCTGGTCCTTGTTGGCTTCCTTGGCAATGCGCTCGACGCCGGTTTCCATGCCCATGCCGATGGTCTGGAAATTGGCGCGTTTCATCGCCGGAAGGATCTCTTCATAAATGTTGTCGGCGCGGGTCTGGACCGCAAAGGCGCACTTCTCATGCAGGCCGGCTTCCACGATGCCGTCGCACAACTCGATGACCCGCCGCTTGTTGACGCTGAAGATGTCGTCGTAAAACGTGATGTTCTCGATCTTGTATTTGTTGACCAGGATCTTGACGTTCTCGATGATGCGTTCCATCGAATGCCAGCGGTAGGTCAGGCCGGTGAGAATCCGTTGACTGCAATAGCTGCATTTGTACGGGCAGCCGCGCGCACCCGTGAGGAATCCCATGTCGTACTTGGGATGTTCAAACAGCTCGTAGGGAAAAATCGGCACGTCGTCGAGGTTGTCGATCAGGTCGTTGTCCTCGTTGGCGACCAGCTCGCCGTCCTCGTCGAGGAAGGTGATGCCGCGGATTTTTTTCCAGGCGTCGCCGCCTTCGCGAAGGGCGTGATAGAGCTGGCGCATGGTCTCTTCCCCTTCGCCGCGCACCACGATATCGGCCGAGCCGTTGCGAAGCGGTTCCTCAGGTAAAGCGGTGACGTGAACCCCGCCCATGACGATCGTGCAGTCCGGATACGCTTCCTTGTACATGCGGCCGATGGTGTAGGCCCGCCCCGCCTGCGCTGTCAGCACGGTGATGCCGATGATCAGCGGCTGCTCGAGTCCCTCGGTAAACTGACGGAAGTTGTCCTCGGTGATGGTCTCGATTTCCTCGTCCACCACGCGAATGTCCTTCACCCCGTATTTGCGAAGATACGCCGAGATGACGCCAATCGATACGGGAATGCCCACCGGGATGTACCGAGAAAGCATTCCGCCGAATTTTTCGTATGCCGGATTGATGAACAACATGGGTTCGAAACCTTTCGTATAGGGGGCTCGAACTTACGCGAATGCCTGAGTTGCGGGACCGCCCTCCTGGCCCCAAAAGGTGTGTTCTATAATGATAAAGGAAGGCGGAATAATTTCAATCAAATTCGCTGCTTTTTCCAAGAACAATGCGTTTGGTCACCACAATGGCCTGGGCTATCCAGAGCATGACCGGCTTGCCGATAAAATACCGCCCGTCCCGTTCCACGATCTGGCCGGTGCCGAGCAGCCGTTTCAACCGGATTTCAACCATTTGCGAGGCGTTGTAGCGTCCCAGCAACTCGTCGAGGGCCAGCGTCCCTCCCGCCTCGTGGAGTTCGCGCAGCAGGCGGATGCGCCGGGCGGTTTCGCCCAGGTTGATGAAGTGGAAATAGCAGTAGCCCAGCATGCCGTAAGTGACCGCATTCACAAACAAAAGCGCTACGGCCTCGTTCAATGCCAAACCCGAACCCTGGGCGATCACCCATTCCCCGGCCAGCAGGGCTCCCATGCCCGCCGCAAAGCCGAGGTACACGGATTTGAGGAGACCCCACCGGCCCCACCGGGCCACGGCAATCTGGATCAATACATTGATCGCCAGGCACAAAACGGGGTTCAGAACATGGGCGATTTCGCGCGCCGTCACCATGGTCTCAGCCTCCCTTTCCGGCCTTGAACAGCGACCGGTACACCACGAACAGGCGCGCCATCAGGCGGCCTTTCGGCGTCAGGCGGTAGCGCCCGTCCTCCAGCACCGCCATCTTGTCGGTCAGAAGATCACGCAGGCGCGGCTTCACCAGCACGTCGTCGTTCATGCGCTCAAAAAACGTTTCCACAGGCAGGCCCGGTTCGCCCGCCTCGGCTACGGCCTGCACCATGACGAGCGACGGGCTGTCCGCTTCCAGACCGGAGTAAGTGATCATGTACGCCAGCGTGAACGCGGTGAACAGCAGAGCGATGTGCAGGAACTGCGTCCATCGGGTGGGCGCGGTCACACCGAACAGAGAGGCTTCCGGGTTCGTCCACAACACGGCGGAACCCACCACCAGCGTGCCGAAGAAAATCTGCAACAGCACCTTGGTCTGGCGCTTGGGCAGGCGGATCTTCCAGACGATGAGGTGCAGGACCAATGCCAGAATCAGCAGGGCCAGGCCCCAGACAAGAACTTGCATTAGAGACGGATACAGGTTGAAAGAAAAGGATTACGCCGAACACCCCAAAGGTGGGTGGCGGCGCCACGGGGGTTCCACCCGTTTTATTTTTTTACTTTATACAAGGTGTTTTCGGTGGCGTAGCGACGCGAGGTGGAACTGCCCGCGACAAATTCGTCATTTGCCACCTTGCTTTTCTTGCTGAAATAGAAATCCCGCACCAGGCGGAGGTAACCCCGCGCCACTCGCAGGAGCGACGGGTACGACACCGCCTTGGATTTCCCTTCCAGCCGCAGGCCCAGGCGGTACGGCACTTCCGCAAACAGGTATCCCTTTTTCACTGCGCGGATCAGGATGTCGGTCTGGAAGAAAAAGCTGGCGCTCCGGTATTCGAGTTCTTTCAGGATGCACTTGCGGTAGAGCACCGTGCCGTTGGTGTAATTGAAATTGACCATGAAGGTGGAGTTGATGACACTGCGGTATACAAACGAAAGGATGTTGCGGAAGGCGCTGCGCACGCCGCGGTTGTACACAAACGGGATGACGATGTCCACGTGCTCCAGCAGGCGGATGTACTGCATGATTTCCCAGGGATCGTTTTCATTGTCGCCGGGAAGCATGATGACGATTTCGTTGGCCGCGTCGTCGACCCCTTCCCAGAAAGACGCGCCGATGCCGCGCGGGTTTTCGTGATGGATCACCCGCACGCGCGGGTCGCGGCCCATGAACTCCTCAATGATTTGCGGCGTGCGGTCGCGGCTGCCGTCGTTGACGGCAATGATCTCGCCCGGGATGGAAAAATGGTCCAGCGCATCCAGCGTGTTCTGCAGGGCGAGCGCGACGTGCGCTTCTTCGTTCAACGCCGGCATGATGACGCTGAGTGTTGGATGGTCCCCCATAAGCTTGTCGGTATCCGGCATCCCCTGCCCCCCCAGGTTGGTGCCCCCAGGCGACGGCTACGCGCCGGCCTGCTGGTTCATGATCATGGTATCGAGTATGCAGTGACAGATGGCGTGGTGCAGCACCTCAACCGGCCCGTACCCCGGAAACGGCACGTAGAAATTGAGGTCGCCTTTGGCCCGCAACGGGTTTTCCTCCTTGAACCCGGAAAACGTCACCACATGACACCCGCGTTCGCGCGCCGCCTTGACCCCATTGTGAATGTTTTCCGAATTGCCGGAACTGCTGATGGCGAACAGGATGTCGCCGGGATCGGCCAGGAACTCGATCGGTTTCTGAAATACGTACTCGTAGCCGAAATCGTTGCCGATGCAGGTCAGGAGGGCACCGTCATTGAACGCGGTGGCGCGCTTGCCGCCGGCCTTGGTGAAATCCGTCGCCATGTGGCTGGCGATGGAGGCGCTCGCCCCGTTGCCGATGAACATCAGGCGTTTTCCCGCCTGCGACTGCTTGTTGATCAGCTCCACCGCCGCCACCACGCCGTCGGGAAAACTGTAGGTCTCCCCGTTCTGGCCGGTCACCATGATGCCGTCCATCGCCTTTTTCAAATTGCCGAAATACTCCTCAACCATACGTTGCATATAACAACCCCTGTTATTTGGCCAGTGAATGAATCAGTTCCAGAACTTCGTTTTTCTCAACCGAGCGCTTGTTGCCCATGATCTGCACCGCGAGCGCCCCGACCGCATTGCCGACGAAGGTCACCATGTCCATCGGCATCGACTGCGCCACGCACGGCGCGGTGTAGGCGAAGTAGGCGTCGCCCGCGCCGATGGTGTCGACCACGTTGGTCGAGAAGATGGGCGTGCGGAACACCTGCTGTTTGCCGTTGACTCCCAGCGAGCCGCGCTTGCCCAGGGTCACCACCAGGTGGTTGGCCTGGATCTGCTCCTTGATGGTGAGCGCGATCTCGTCGATGGCGCCGTGCTTGTCCTGCGCCGCCAGCCGCACTTCGGGCTCGTCCAGGCAGACATAATGCGGCCTGGCGTATTTGGTGATGAGATTGTAACCGGAATTCGCGGCATTGGTCTGCGTGTTGACCGCCAGCACCTTCGCATTGTCCACCAGCGCCTTATAGATGGTCTCCGACACGAACCCGTGCCCGAAATCCGAAAGAAGGACCAGGTCGTATCCCTGCACCTGCTTCTTCAGGTAATCCGCGACTTCCTGGTCGAGAGACGGCGGCAGTTTCGTGTCGTTGATGTAATTGACCTCGAACAGTTTCTGGTTCAGGTACTGGTGCACGAAACGGGTCTTGGTGATGGTCGGGCCGTCTTCGCGGTAAAAGAACCGCGTGGTGACGTTCGGCTTCAAATTGTCGCGGATGAACTCGGCGCGCGGATTGTCCAGCCCCAGAAGCGTCACCAGGTGCACCTCCTTGCACAGTCCCGCCACATGGTTGGCGATGGCGAACGCGCCACCCGCAAACACTTCGTGGCTGAGGAACCGGTTGACCACCAGGTTCGCCTTGCCCGCCTTGCCCATCGGTTCGCAGTAATGGTATTCGTCGATGATGCCGTCGCCGATCAGGCACACCCGCAGGTTCTCCATGCCGTGCAGGTAGTCGGCGATTTCCTTGAACGTGTAACGCTTGAAAAAGTTCTTCAGGAAGAGCTTGGTGTCTTCCGGGTAGAGGTCGAAGAAATTGCGCAGGATGTGCGACGAGCGCATGGAGAACCCGTCGGTCTCGCGGATCTGGATTTCGCCCCAGAACAGGTCGCGCTCCTCCTCGAAGATTTTCCGGTTCACTTCCTGGTCGCGTTCCTGGTGCGCCTGCCCCTTGGCGAACACATCGGGGTTGAGGATGCGCACGCATTCGAACGGCCGGTCGTCGTCCACCAGGCAGACGTAGTCGATCTGCCCGAGCGACGCCACATTGTTGAGCCGCAGGGCCTCCGGGAACACCGGCCGCCCGGGACCGCGCCTCACGTCCTTGTCCTTGATGACCGTCACGATCATCACATCGCCCATACTG
This sequence comes from Nitrospina sp. 32_T5, assembly GCF_052156635.1. Taxonomy (NCBI): domain Bacteria; kingdom Pseudomonadati; phylum Nitrospinota; class Nitrospinia; order Nitrospinales; family Nitrospinaceae; genus Nitrospina; species Nitrospina sp. 32_T5. The sequence continues at coordinate 481,133 of NZ_JBQKUO010000003.1, forward strand.
CAGGCCGTGTTGAGATGCTGGATGATACCGGGATGAATGAGATCGAACACACCGTGCGACAACACCACTTTCCTGCCTTCGGCCTTGAGCTCGCGCACTTTGGCGGCGAGGTCTTCAAAGGTAAGGATTTTTTCCTGCGGATCGACAGCCATAGCCCCTGCCTGGTTATTTGATGTATTTGTTGATGAGTTCCGTGGAGGAGAACACGATTTCGTGGGTGAATCGCATTTCCGCGCCGATCTCCTCCAGCACCTTGAACTCCTTCTGGATCTTGCCGGTCTTGTCTTCCAGCTTTTCGAACTCCTGCCCCTTCACGTAGATGTCCGGCCGAAGCAGGCGCAGGGTTTCCTCCGCCGTCGGCCACTCGTTGACACCGGCGTAATCGACACATTCGAGCGCGGCCAGCGACTCGGCGCGCAGCCGCTCCCCGAATACCGGGCGGCCCGGACCTTTATCCACGTAGCGGTCGGGACTGACGGTGACCACCAGCACGTCGCCCATTTTCTTCGCCGCCTGCAGATACTTGATGTGGCCGGGGTGCATGAGGTCGAAACAACCGTGGCACAGGACCACCTTGCGCCCGCGGGCCTTTTCCTCTTTCAGTTTTTCCGCCAGCGCGGCCAGCTCGAAGACCTTGGTGTCCGACATTCCGGAGTTCCTAAAAAAACAGCTTAACGGGTTTTGCCCGATTTGTGTTCCAAATTTTGGATGGCCTGCCACAACGCGGGGATGGTGTCCGCATGGGAGCCTTTCACGTAGTGGCTTTCACCTCCGTCGGCGACGGTGCGCACCAGCATCGTTTTCCAGGGGCGGTAATAATAACCGGCGCTCGACCGTGGCGCTTCCTTGCGGAAGTTCGAGGGCAGGTCGTGCAGATCGCAGACCAGCGTGGTGAAGCGCCGCACCTCGCCGCCTTCCTGATGCGCCAGGTTGCGCGCCATGCTGAGTGCCTTGAGGTACACTTCCGGGGCCATGACGGCACTGCCGAAATTCATCACCACCCCGCCTTCCAGCCGCTTGACGCAGGCGGCGAACCTGAGAAAATCCGTGTACGAAAGAGCCCCTGTCGCCGCGCCGTCGAAATTCGGGTGCTGGTGGATGATGTCCTGTCCGATGCAGACGTGCACCGTGGCCGGAATTCCCAGCCGCTCGGCGTGCGCGAACAGACTGATGTCCTTGTGCGGGAAATCGCTGTTTCCTATGGCCCTTCCCACCGCCTGCCCCAACCCGGTGTGCGGGTCTTTTTTGTACGCGGCGTTGACGATGTCGTTGAGCTCCGCCGTCTCTTTCCAGAAACCGAACTCCCCGGTCTGGATGTACCGCGCCACGCTTTCCGTGGTGGCGCCGATACGTGCGAACTCGTAATCGTGAATGATCCCCGCACCGTTGAACGCCAGACAATCGAGGTAACCGCGCTCCATCAGGTCGATGAGGTAGCGCTGGACCCCGGACCGGATGACGTGCGCCCCCATCATCAGAATGCGGGCACGGCCGGATTCCTTCGCCTGCATCAGACATTCCGCCACCGGCCGCAGCACCTCCACCATGAGCGGAGACGCACCGCGTTGCAGGTCGCGGATGCAATCCACTTGCAGATCGTGCTGTCTTTCGGCCAACGGTTTGATTTTCAGGGAGGTCAGGTTGAATGACGGTGTTTGCATCGGTCAGCCCGTGGCCGGTCAAAGAAAGTGGAGAGCCGGGACCCTCCGCCTGCCGGGGGCCCCTAAGTCTGTGAATTGTATAATTAAAGGGAGCGTCTGGCAAATTGGAAATCGTTTCCCCCTTTCCGGGTGTGTCCCGGCAACCGTTCCCGCAGGCCCTGATAAAACCGGCAAACAATTAAGGACGCGGTTCTTCAATGAAAAACGCCTCTTAACTCTTTGCCGTTTCAGGAGTTCCTATCCGGTTTTGATTGATTTCACAAGCGGTCCTTGGCATAATATCTGAACGGCCAGACAGCCTGAACAGGCACGCATCCGAAAAAACCCGACCCCGCTAGGGTTTTCAGTTTTCCGGCCTAAACCCGATTGCATCAACCCTATGTCCATAAAGGCACGCTAATGAGCGAATCTGATTCGAATAAAAACCGTTTTGGTCTCGACGCAAACACCCACATCCCCAAGGATGTTCCGCTTGCCAAAACACCGGGACACAAACTGCGTACGTCCAACACCATCGTCGACCGCAAGGCCCTGCACGAAACGCAGATCAAGCTGAAAGACCAGGCGGTCGACTCCAAAAAAATCGACAAAATGGACGACCAGGAAGTGGAGTACGTCCAGTTCGAGGACCAAGTCGGCATCATCCGCAAAAGCGCAGGAGAGGAAGAGGAAGCTCAGGAACCGGTTCCGAACATGTTCACCGGGCCGAGCTACCGCAACCAGAAAGAACGGTTCCGTTTCGACGGCCACAAGATGATGCACCATCTGGACCGGGTGATGTCCTGGATGCAGGGTGGCCGTTTCGCGCCGATTCACATCGACATGGGCCTCACCAAATTCTGCAACACCGCCTGCCTGTACTGCTATGCGGTGGTGCAGAACATGACCAAGGGCACCATGATCCAGCGCGACGCCCTGCTCCGCTACATCGAGGACTGCGGCAAGCTTGGCGTGCGTTCCATCGGCTTCATCGGCGACGGCGAACCGACGCTGAACCCGGCCATGTACGACGCCACCGTGCTCGCCAAGCAGATGGGCGTGGACACCTCCATGGCCACCAACGGGCTGATCATCGACATGGACCGCGCGCACGAACTGCTGCGCGACATGACCTTCATCCGCATCAACCTGTCCGCGGGCACGCCGGAAGGCTTCCGCCGCGTGCACCAGTCCACCGAGGAAAACTTCCACCTGCTGGTGGAAAACATCCGCGAGCTGGTGCGCATCAAGAAGGAAAACAATTACCAGTGCACGATCGGCCTGCAGATGGTGCTCATCCCGGAATGCTTCGATGAAGTCATCCCGGAAGCCAAGCTGGGCGCGGAGCTGGACGTCGATTACTTCGTCATCAAGCACTGCTCCGACTCCGAGTACAAGGAGATCGGCATCAATTACGAAAATTACCTGTCTCTCGAGGAGATGCTCCACGAAGCCGAAGGCTACAGCAACGACAACTACGTCGTGCAGGTGAAGTGGAACAAGATCATGGCGGCGGGCGAATCCGACCTGTACAAGGACGGCTACCGGAAATACGACGTGTGCTACGGCACGCCGTTCCTGCTGCAGATCTCCGGCAACGGCAAGGTGTATCCCTGCGGCCCGTTCTTCAACAAGGACCGCTTTTACATCGGCGACCTGCACACCGACTCGTTTTACGACATGGTGATGGGCGACCGTTACTGGGAGGTGCACGAGGACGTCGCCAACTCGGTGGACGTGCACAAGGACTGCGCCATCGGCTGCCGGCAGGACTACGTCAACAAGTTCCTGTGGGACCTGAAGAACGCGCCGGAACACGTCAACTTCATCTGATCCACGCCGCACCCCCGGGGAGGGGGACGTGTGACCGATTTCAGCCAGAGCGAATCCCTGCCCGTGTTTGTGGGCGCGATCGTGAGCGACGCCGACGGCCGCATCCTGTGCCAGTTGCGCGACAACAAACCCGGTATCCAGTATCCGGGGTACTGGACCTGCTCGCCGGGCGGCCATGTGGAACCGGGCGAACCGCTTACCGACGCCATCCTGCGCGAACTGCACGAGGAATTTGAAATCGAGGTGGACGCACTGCAGCCACTGACCACCCTGCGTTACACGGCAGCCGACCCGGAACCCCCCGGCGTGTACAACGCATTCACCGCCCGCCTGCGCACTCCGGTGTCCGAAGTGCGGTGCAACGAGGGACAGAAGGTGGACTTTTTCCCGCCGGACGTCATCCGGGAACTCAACGTCCACCCCATCAGCCTGCGGTTTCTCGATTTGTTTTTGACAGGGAAAACCGAGGCGTTATCCTGAACAGGAGCACTCGAAAGGAAGCAATGGGAATCCAGATCAACGAAAAAACCGAAACCGTGAGCGACAAGCACAAAATCGACGGACACAAGCTGAACTACCACGTCGACCGCGTCAACGAATGGCTGTCCGGGTCGCGCACGGTGTACCCCATCTATATGGAAATCGCCCCGACGGGCGCCTGCAACCACCGCTGCACCTTCTGCGCCGTCGATTACATCGGCTACAAGGTCGTCCATTTGGACACGGACCTGCTCAAAAACCGGCTGACGGAGATGGGCCGCCTCGGCGTACGAAGCATCATGTATGCGGGCGAAGGCGAGCCGCTGCTGCACAAGGACCTGCCGGACATCATCCAGCACACGAAAAAGTCGGGCATCGACATCGCCATCACCACCAACGCCGTGCCCATGACCAAAAAGTGGTCGGAGGCGGCGCTGGACGCCATCACCTGGATCAAGACCAGCATCAATGCCGGCACCGCGGAATCCTACGCGCAGGTCCACCAGACGAAAGCCGACGACTTCAACAAGGTGTTGAGCAACCTCGAGACCGCCGCCAACCTGAAAGCAAAGCGCGGCGACACCTGCACGCTCGGCGCGCAGATGGTCCTGCTCCCGGAAAACGAGCACGAAGCGGTTACACTGGGCCAGCGCATGCGCGACGTCGGCATGGACTACCTCGTCATCAAGCCCTACTCCCAGCACAAGAAAAGCATCACGCGCAAATACGAAAACATCGATTACTCCAAGTCCATCCAGTTGAAGGACGACCTGGCCGCGCTCAACACGGATAACTTTTCCGTTGTCTTCCGCGACAACACGCTGACCAAGCTGTTCGATGACAGCCACTACTACCAGAAATGCTACTCGACGCCGAACTTCTGGGCCTACGTCATGGCGGACGGTGCGGTGTACGGTTGCAGTGCGTACCTGCTGGACGACCGTTTCAAGTACGGCAACATCACCGAAAACACCTTCCAGGAAATCTGGGAAGGTGAAAAACGCATGGCCAACCTCGAGTACGTCGAGAACGAACTCAACATCTCCGAGTGCCGCAAGAACTGCCGCATGGACGAGGTGAACCGTTACCTGTGGGACATCAAGCACCCGCCCGCCCACGTCAACTTCATCTGATTCTATGATCCAGAAAGAACACGCACGCGACCTGTACGAAAACCTGATCCGCATCCGCATGACGGAAGAAGCCATCGCGGAAGAATACGCGCAGCAGGAGATGCGCTGTCCGGTGCACCTGTCCATCGGACAGGAAGCGGCGGCGGTCGGCGTCTCCGCCTGCCTGGAAGACACCGACGTCGTCTTCAGCACGCATCGCTGTCACAGCCATTACCTCGGCAAGGGCGGCAACCTGAACGCCATGATCGCGGAACTCTACGGCAAGCAAAGTGGCTGTGCCAAGGGACTCGGCGGCTCCATGCACCTCATCGACCAGAGCGTCGGCATGCTGGGCGCGTCGGCCATCGTCGGTGGCAGCATTCCGCTCGCGGTCGGCGCGGCGTTGTCCTTCAAAATGGACCGCACGAAGCATCTCGCGGTGGCGTACTTCGGCGACGGCGCCTGCGAAGAAGGCGTGCTTCACGAAAGCCTCAACTTCGCTTCGCTTCACAAACTGCCGGTGCTGTTCGTCTGCGAAAACAATTTCGTCGCCACCTCGTCGCACCTTTTGGCGCGGCGTCCGCTCGACAACATCCACGAGCACGGCAACGTGTTCGGCGTGCCCGGCATCCGCACCGACGGCAACGATTTGGGAGAGGTGTACAGCGCCGCGAAGCGCGGCGTGGCCCGTGCCCGCGAAGGACTCGGTCCCACGCTCATCGAAGCGCGCACCTTCCGCATGATGCGCCACGTCGGGCCGCAACAGGACAAAAGCACCGGCATCCGCACGGAAGAATTGTGGGAGGAATGGGAACAGAAATGCCCGGTGCGCCGCTTCGAGGATTTGTGCCTCAAGAACGGCTGGCTCACGCAGGAAGACATGAACGGTATCCGCAAGGGTATCCAGGAAGCAATCCAGGCGGCCTTCGAGTTCGCCAAATCCAGTGAGGACGCGGTATGGGTGTGAACAACGATCAACGGATTCTCAAATACCGCGAAGCGCTGAACGAAGGCCTGACGCAGGCCATGGACGCGGACCCGAGCGTGTTCGTCATGGGCTGCGGGGTGGACGACGAAGGCGGCATCTTCGGCACCACGCGCGCCGCGTTCGAAAAGTTCGGCAAGGAACGCGTGATGGACGTGCCGCTGGCGGAAAACTCGATTGCCGGCATCGGCGTCGGCTCGGCCCTCCTGGGCAAGCGGCCGGTCATCGTGCACGCGCGCAACGACTTCCTGCTTCTCGCCATGGACCAGATCATCAACCACGCCGCCAAATGGGAAATCATGAGCGGCGGCAAGATGCAGTGCCCCATGCTCATCCGCGCCATCATCGGACGCGGCTGGGGCCAGGCGGCGCAACATTCGCAGAGCCTGCAGGCGTTTTTCTCACACGTGCCCGGGCTGAAAGTGATGCTCCCCGCCTCCGCCTACGACGCCAAGGGCCTCCTGATGGCCGCACTGGAAGACACCGGCACCGTGCTCTCCATCGAGCACCGCTTGCTGTATGAGACCGAATCCCACGTGCCCGCAGAAAAGTACACCGTTCCTTTAGGCAAAGCCGCGGTGAAACGTGAAGGTGCGGACGTGACAATCGTAGCGTTTTCGTTTATGGTGAAGGACGCTCTGGACGCCGCAGGTCCTCTCAGTGAAGAGGGCATCGATGTGGAAGTCCTGGATCCGCGTTGCTCCAGTCCTCTGGATATGGACTGCATTCTCGATTCCGTGCGCAAGACGGGACGCTTGATTGTTGCCGACACCGGTTGGACCAGTTTCGGTATTACCGCGGAGATCGCGGCGCGGGTTCAGGAGCAGTTGTTCGATTCGCTCAAAGCCCCCATCCTGCGCGTGGCGCTTCCCGACCGCAACACGCCGTGCAGCGGTCCCCTCGAAAAAGATTTTTATCCCGGCGTGGAGGATATCTGCCAGGCCGCGCGCCGCGTCACCGGCGCCACCGGCGAAATGAAAGCCGGCGACCGCACCGCCCCCCTCGAACACTCCACCTTCCAGGGCCCGTTTTAAGGTTTTTCGTCGCACCTGTCTTTATTTTCGTTTTTCCTCGTTACCTGACCGTTTCCGCTTTTTATCCCAAAACATAGATTCTTCGCTTCGCTCAGAATGACAACGCCTGAGCCGGGGGCCAAGGGAGACCCTACCCCGTGGACGAACGATGAGGTTCCAAAAAAGGAAAAGCCATTGGTAACCTCCCCTGTATCCCCTCCTTGAAAAGGAGGGGAGGAACACTGTGGAGTGCGCCCACGGACCATCGAACGGGAAGGAGAGAATTAGCCATCTGCCTCCGGGTAAGCACCCGGAGGCAATAAAAAAAAATTCTTTGTGCGCTGGACGGCCATCGCAGAGACTGCCAGACATCAGCCCTCCGCCTTGGACGCAGCCCGCGCCCTCAGACCATCGTTCGCCCGCAAAGCAATAGCCCTCTGCCCCGGCCGTAGGGCCGCGCCTGCACAACTGCTTGAAATTGCAACACTGCCTCATTTTGTGACTTTGTTTTAGGCAGGCCCTGATGGCCAAAATCCGCCCCGGTACCTGTCCACAGCCCCGGAACACGCTCCAATCTGCTTGCCACCCCTCCCGTATCGCCCGATTTTAAAGGCCTTTCCGCGCCTCCCGCTTTATTTTGCAAAAATTTTCCGCGCACAGCCCGTTCCGGCACCGTTGTTGCGATAGTCCATGGCTTTAATCACCCGCATGGGAAAGGACCATCTGCAAGCATGAACAAGATCGAGGAATTGAAACTGGAAAAGGACGGGCTGGATATCAAAGCCGACATCGCGCGCTTCGCCAAAGAGGGTTGGGACTGCATCTCCGAGGACGACATCACGCGGCTGAAGTGGTACGGCCTGTTCCTGCGCAAACCGACTCCTGGTTTTTTCATGCTGCGCGTGCGCATTCCCAACGGCTACCTGCCTTCGTACCAGCTGAAGGCGCTGGCGCACATCGCCGGACGTTTCGGCAACGGGCAGATCGACATCACCACCCGCCAGCAGGTGCAGTTGCGTCACCTGAAAATCGACGACGTGCCGGCGGTGTTCGACCTGATGGACTCGGTCGGCCTGACGTCCATCCAGACGGGCATGGACAACGTGCGCAACATCATGGGTTGCCCGGTGGGCGGCCTGCACCCGAAAGAGGTCCTGAACGCCTCGCCCGTCATCGAGGCGATGAACGAATATTTTCTGGAGAACCGCGAGTTCAGCAACCTGCCGCGCAAGTTCAACATCGCCGTCACCGGCTGTCCGGACTCCTGCATCCACACGGAGACGCAGGACCTTGCGCTGGTCCCGGCCTCGCGCGAGGAGGACGGCGAGACGGTTTACGGATTCAACCTGCTTGTGGGCGGAAAAATCGGTTCCGGGGGTTACCGCATCGCTTCCCCCCTCGACGTGTTTGTGAAACCCGACGAGGCGGTCGATGTATCGGCCGGGGTGGTGACCCTCTACCGTGATTACGGCTACCGGGACGTGCGTACCCGCAATCGACTGGCATTTCTGATCGAGGACTGGGGGGAGAAGAAATTCCGCGAGATGCTGGTACGCACCCTGGACCGTGATCTGCCCCCGGCAGGCGAAGACCTGAGGAACGATCACGAGAACACGCACATCGGAATCTACCGGCAGAAGCAGCCGACGATGAATTACGTCGGCATGAAGGTGCCGGTGGGCCGCATGGACCACACGCGCATGGAAAAGCTCGCGGTGCTGGCGGAGAAATACGGCAACGGCGAGGTGCGCCTGTCTCCGGCGAACTCGGTGATCGTGCCCAACATCTCCGACAAGAAGCTGGGCGACTTTCTGGAAGAGCCCCTGCTCAAGGAATTCGATTACAACCCGAACGCGCTCATCAAGGGCCTTGTCAGTTGCGTCGGCAAGGACTACTGCGGCATGGCGACCATCGAGACCAAGGGCACGGCGATGGAGGTGGCGAAGAAGCTGGAGAAGAAGCTGGACGGCATCCGCCCCATCACCATGAACTGGTCGGGCTGCCCCGCCGGGTGCGGCAACCACCTGGTGGCGGACGTCGGGTTGATCGGCAAACGCGCGCGGGTGGATGGCAAGACGGTGGACGCGGTGGACGTGTTCGTCGGCGGTCGCAGCGGCAAGTACCCCGCGCCCGCGCTCAAGATCCTGGAGGACATTCCGTGTGACAAACTGCCGGACGTGCTGGCGCAGATCCTGCCCTACCACGCCCGCGAAAAGATGCACCCGGTGAAAAACTACAAAAAGAAAAAAAAACCGAACGCCGAGTCCCGGCCGAACCGGTCTTCAAGCGCTCCCGTGAATAAAGCGAACGCAGACGCACCATCTCGACTGCACGCGACGGACTCGGTCTACCAATCTTAGGGAGGCCCTATGTTTGATACGGACATTGACAATCTTTCCAATCAGGCGGAAAAGAAAATCGCATATTTGAAGCGCTCGCCGGGCGGCTACTTTCTGTTGTCGGCACTGGCGGGCATTTACCTCGGCTTCGGCATCGTGCTGATCTTTTCGATCGGCGGACCCATCGCAGCCGGCGGCGGCGGAGCGTACCTGAAACTCATCATGGGGGCGAGCTTTGGCATCGCCCTGAGCCTCGTCATCTTCGCGGGCTCGGAGCTGTTCACCGGCAACAACATGGTCTTCGCCGTGGGCCGTCTCTCCAAACGCATCGGCATCCGGCCCATCCTGTACCTGTTCGGCCTGTGTTTCATCGGCAACCTGTGCGGCTCGGTGTTTCTCGCCTGGCTGGTGACGGAAGGCGGCAGCCTTCCCGCTTCGTCGCAGGAATTGATCGTGAAAGTCGCGGGCATGAAGATGAACCTCAGCGCGAAAGAGGCGTTCCTGCGCGGCATCCTGTGCAACTGGCTGGTGTGCCTCGCCGTGTGGATCGCCCTGCGCACGAAAAACGAGTCGGCGCGGCTCATCATGATTTTCTGGTGCCTGTTCGCCTTCATCGCCAGCGCGTATGAACACAGCATCGCCAATCAGACCCTCCTGAGTCTGGCCATGTTCCTGCCGCACGGCGCGGAAGTGAGCCTGGGTGGGTTCATCCACAACCAGATCTGGGTGACGCTCGGCAACATGGTCGGCGGTGGCCTGCTGGTGGGCATGGTGTACTGGCTGGCGAATTCGCAACCGGAAACGCTGACGGAGCCCGAACCGGCCCTGATCCAGGAAACGCTGCAGGAAGAGAGCGCCTGAACCCGCATAGCCAATGCTGTCCTGTCTCCCGTTCGAAAGAAGGGGGTCGTCGGGAGACAGGATGGCGGCTTATCTTTTACTGAAAGTCCCCCGGACGGTCCCACCCTGATTTTTCTTTTACGGGGCTCCACCGTACCGCATACTGGTAGCATGACCCTCGTGCCGGAGACCCCCGACTCCCCGTTCAACCCGCTTGAATTTCTGGTGAGCTTTCTTTGGGGCCTGGCTGCGTTCGCCCTCCTGGCTTTCCTGTTCATCACCGCGGTGTTTCTCTACATTTACCTTGTATTTGACGTGCTCCCCTTCATCGGCCGCGAGTGCAAAAATTTTTCATGCCTGCCCTGATCTGAAGAACGCCCCGGGGTTTCCCAATGCGAGGAAATTTCAACACTTCTCCCACTCCAGTGTCCGCTCCCTCCCGCAATGAACCCATTTTTTTGCGCCCGGAACCGCATTTTTTTCTCACGGTATGCCGATGATGCCCGCATAATGTTTTCATGACCTGGCCGCAAGACACACCACCCCCGTCTGCAAAACCCCGGTTCCATGCCCGGGATTTTTTCAACAGCTACCTGTACGGCCTGTTCACGTTTCTGGGCATCGCCGCCATCATCGGGGGCATCATCGCGGTGTTTCTGTTCTACGTAATGGGAAAGATGTCCTGACCGGGAGCGACGCGTGAAACTGTTTCCACCCTTCATTTTTCAGACCCGCTGGAACGTTGCCGGTTTCGTGCTGGGATTCATCACCCTGCCCCTTCTGTGGTGGGTCCTCTCCAGCCTGGACAGCGAGGAGGCCATGATGCAGCGTTTTTACAAGTCGGAAGCGGAGTCGGTGCTGGGCGGCATTTACTGGACCTGCAAGATGCACTGGGACGACCACGATCCAAAAGACGAATGCACGCTCGAGATCATCACCAGCGACGATTATCCGTTCGAGCCGGCGGACATGGTTGAGTTCGAACTCAAGGGCAACGCCACCACCTTTCGCGCCACGGCCCGGCACACCGGCGATCCGCTCCGCATCGTTTACTCCATCGATGCCGACGGCAATATTCATGACGGCGCGCCCGGGCCGGGTTGATTTTCATTCCGTTCCTTCCAAGGTACAATGGCCGACGGTTTGAAGGCCTTGTTTCCAACCCGGGGTAGCATTTCATGGAACAAAAATCGGTATTCCGCCAGCTTCTTTCCGCAGGCCTGTGGGTCTCCGGAGGCGTCCTGCTGGGCCGCATGGCTGGGTTCGTGCGTGAGATCGCCATCGCCTCGCAATTCGGTGTCTCGGAGGACGCGGACGTGGTGTTGTTCGCTCTCACCCTGCCGGATTTCCTGATCAGCATCCTTCTGGGAGGCGCGCTGGCGGCCGCGCTCATACCCCAGTACCAGAGCCACACGCAAAAAGAGAAAAACGCCCTGCTCCTGCAGTCGGGTGCGGTGGTCGGGCTCATGTTCGTGGTGCTGGCGCTGGGACTGATCGGCGCCGCCGAATTCGTGGTCGCCGTGTTCGCACCGGGGTTCGAAGCCGAGGCGGCACGCAAGGGAGAGTCCCTGCTGTCCATCGTGCTGTGGCTGTTGCCGCTCACCGCACTGGCCGGGGTGACCACGGGGTTCCTGCAGGCACAGGGGCATTTCGCCGTGCCGGCACTGGGCACACTGATCTTCAACCTCACCCTGATCGGAGCGTTGTGGGGATTCCTGGACGGACCCAACGGCCTTGTTCTGTTCGCCGGGGCGATGATCGTGGGTGGACTCCTCCGCCTGCTGTCGCAGGTGCTGTGCCTGCCGAAGTACGGCGTGATGCAGGGCACGGCGCCGGGGTGGTGGATCGATAAAGATCTCCTGCTCCGCTACGTGCAGGCGTTGGGTGCGGGAAGCCTGTTGTTCCTGCTGCCGGTGATCGCCCGTGCGCTGGCGTCGCTGGAAGGACCCGGCGGGTTCGCATCGCTCAACTACGCAACCAAGCTGATCGACCTGCCGATGGGCGTCGGCCTCGGCGTGTTCTCCGTAGTATTGCTGCCAAAGATGTCCGAGTGCTTCGCCCAGGGACGCGATGAAGAGGGCGTGTCGCTGGCTCGCAACGGCGTGCTCGGCATCTTCGCCATCTCGTACACATTGATCCTGATTTTCGCGTGGTGGGGCGACGCATTGACGGAAATCGTTTACGGCTGGGGCGCGATGTCGGAACAGGATACGAAGGAGATCGCCTTCCTCGCCGCACTGGGCATGACGCTGCTTCCGGCACAGGGTGCGGCCACGCTTCTGGCCGCCACGGCGAATGCCAGAAAAGACACGGCGCTGGCCTTCCGTTCCAGCGTGGGGGGTCTGGTGGTGTTTCTGCCGGTGGCCTGGTTCGGCGCCAGCGCCTTCGGCCTGACGGGCATCGTTGGAGCCCTCATCCTCACCTACTGGGTGGTCATGGTGTATCAATCGATTCTGTTGAACCGGCGCCATGGCATTCGCCTGCTGGACGGCCCGCTGGCCCTGGACCTGCTGCGCATCGTCCTCGTCGGCCCGCTGACCCTGGCCCCGTTCGCATTGGCCACCACCGCTCTGGAATCCGGCCTGCCCGGTATTTTGCTGTTTGCGTCGCTGGCCGGAGTGACCCTGCTGTTTGCCAGCGGTGCGGCGATCCCGCGCTACCGCGAGTATTTGATCAACCGATTGCGTCCGCGTCCGGACGCCTGACCCGGAGTGCTATGAAACGCCTGTTCGACCTGACCGCCAGCCTGTTTGCCCTGACTTTTCTATGGCCGGTTTTTCTTGCGGTGGCCGTGGCCATCCGGCTGGATTCGGCGGGCGGCATTTTCTATTGCCAGGAACGGGTGGGGCTGGGAGGACGCTCCTTTCTCATGTACAAGTTCCGCACCATGGTGGCGGACGCGGACCAGGTGGGGTCGCACCAGACCGCCTTCGGCGACCCGCGCATCACATCGGTCGGGGTTTTTCTGCGCAAGACCAGCCTCGATGAGTTGCCGCAGCTGCTGAACGTGGTGACCGGCGACATGAGCCTGGTAGGCCCGCGACCGGACGTGCCCGCCCAACGCAGCGATTACACGGAGGAACAATGGACGAAGCGGACTTCCGTGCTTCCCGGCATCACCGGCCTGGCGCAGGCAACGAAGCGGTCGCTTGCCACACCACAGGAACGGTTGGCGCTGGATCTCGAATACGTCGACCACCAATCTTTTTGGTTTGATATGAAGATCATTCTCCTTACAATCAAGCAGGTTCTGAAAATCAAAAGCGCCAGCTGAACCAACCGAATGCGCCATGCCCGACCCCCGGCATGAAACAGACTCAAAATCCGGGTTATTTCTAACCTGCTTTCACCACCGGTCCGGACTGACTTGACCTCTTCACCTGCCACATCTCAACCCTGGAAAGAGTATGCAGGCCTCACCGGCGTCGCCCTGCTCGCGCACGGGCTGGTGCTGGTCAACGATGGCAACTACGCCGATGGCTGGCTGTTCAACTTCTTCGCCGAGCAGGGCGACTGGGACCGGATGAAAGCCATGTGGTACGAGATCGGGAGGCCGCTGGCCTACTGGTGGGTGTCCCTGCCGTTTGAAAATTTTTTCAACATTTACCTGTTCAAGTTTCTATCCTTACTCCCCCTTGTGCTGGTGAGCTTCATCCAGTTCCATTTCCTGCACCGGTTCACACCCTTGTCCCGAAAAACCGCATGGTTCGTCGCCGCCTTCACGTTGTGCTGGCCGTTTTACCACATGATCGTGTGGGGCGCGTTTTCCGATCACATCCCGCCGGTGCTGTTCTTCGGCGGCTGGCTGTTGTACTTCCTTCATCTCGAGAAAAACGGGAACCTGTTTTTGAAAGGAGCTTCGATCGCGCTCCTTTTCGTTTCGTATTTCTATCAGGCGTTTCTGGTGTTTCATTGCGTGATCGTCCTCGTCCTGTTTGCGTACACGATGGGCTACCCGCCGCGTCCGGCATGGCCGGAGATCCGGCGGCACTTTCCCGGTTTCCTGAAAACGCACTGGGCGATTGTGCTCGTGCCCTTCGTTTTCTTTTTTGCCAAGCCGTACCTGTTTCCCGTGGTCGGCCGGTACGCTGGGTATTACAGCATCGACTTCCTGTCGCTCAAGACGCTGGCGTTTTTTGCGGGAAGCATGGCCAACGCGCTGTTCGCTCCCATCATCGGGCTGGGGGCGTATTATGCCTCGGTTCCCCTGCTGTTGATCGTCCTTGCCGTCGCGTACCGCCTCTATAAAAAAAAGAACACCGGGTTTGGAATGGTGCCCTCCGCACGCCTTGGATGGTATCTGGCGGTGGGGTTGGTGTTGATCGCCTCCCTCGCTTACGCGCACGCGGCCAATCACAAGATGGGCATGCTGCTGTCGTACCAGGCCCGGCACAACCGGCAAATGGGGCTCGGTGCGGCGTTTCTGACCCTGGCGATGATCGGCTACATCGGCAACCGGTACGCGCATCTCCGCTGGCCGCTTGCACGCTTTCTGGGTTTTTCCGCATTGGGGGTCCTGGTATTCATAAATATCAGCATCTATCTCACCCAGCAGGCGCACTGGGCCAAGAACCAGGCGGTGATTCACCAGTTGAAACAACACGAACCGCTTCCCGGTATCGGCATGTATTTCATGACCAACCACCTGCCGATGGGCATGGGCGTGGATTACCATTACACCGAGGTGTCGCTGACGCTCAACGCCGCCTGGAGAGGGGAGCGCTTCATCGGTGTACCGCCTTACCTGCAGAAACGGCGTTACGACCGCGAATGGGTGGGCATCGTGCTGAACGAACTCAAGCAGGGAAACAATCCCCTGCCCGCCTCCGACGCGTATCTGAACGAACCCATCGCCCGCACCGCCATCGCCCGGCGCATGGAAGCGGAGTGGGAAAAGGGGTTGGGGTTTCGTGCCGGGTCAAAGAATTACCGGCCGGGTGGGTGCCTGGGTGAAGTCATCGTTCACCCCAGGGAAGACATGGCGGAACCGCTCGTCGCGCTTCGTTACTTGTGGAAACGCATGACGGCACCGGAACGCCTGCCCGCACTGTACGATCGCCTCGCCGCAGTCGATTTAAAACCATTGGGCATCGACGCCACCGGCCAGTTGTGCCCGTTAGAGGGAACGTGACTTATGTTCTATTCCGGTTCCATGAACAGGAAACAACCGTGAACGTTTCCGGCTCAACCGAAACCACGCACTGCCGCTACCTGTGGAGCCTCGCCGCGCTGGGCGCCGTCGCCCACGGTCTGCTCCTGGTGAACGACGGCATCTTCCTCGACGACTGGTTTCTGTGGCTCCAGATTTTTGAAAACGACTGGGCGGGCTTCGAGAAATTCTGGCGCGACCTCGGGCACCGTCACCTCATCCCCTTTTACGACCTGATGTACAGCAGTTCCGCCGCGCTGTTGCTGCAGGGATTCCTCCAGGCCGCGTCGCTGATCCTCATGGCGCTCAGCCTGTTCGTCATCTACACGCGCACCCTGCACCTGCCGCCCATGGCCGCGTGGTTCGCCGCGGCGTTTGCGCTCACCTATCCGTTTTTCTGGATCTCGGTGCACCACCTGACCATGCACTACACGGTGAGCATGGGCCTGTTCTGCCTCGGCTGGGCGCTGGTTTTCAACTGGCAGACACACCGCATTGTGAAAGTGCCCGTTGTCGTTCTTCTGCTCGGTTTGTCCATGTACACCTACAACTCGCTGCTCGCGTTTTATTTCGGGTTCGTGGCGCTGGCGTGGTACGGAACGCAGGTGCGGGAAGGCCGCCTGCAGGCACCCTTCATCTCCACCCTGCTTCCCTTTGCGCGCCGGTGGTGGCCCATGTTCTTATTTCCCTTTGTCGTGTACGTGTTGAAGCGGAAGCTGTCGCCGCCCGGCGGCTTCAACCAGAACTACAACGAGCTCATCTTTTTCACCAAACCGTTCGGCGAAGCGGTCGGGACCTTCTTTTACATCATGCAGAGGAACCTGGTCGGAGCGGTGCGGGAGACCATCCGCATCTTCCGCCAGTTTCCGGGGTGGTACTGGCTGGTGTTCGCGCTGGTGGTGTGGGGCGTGGTGACGCTCTGGAAACGGCGCGGCGCCGAGGCGAATCGCGCGACACTCCCAACCGGCTGGTTGAACGCGCGGCTCGTCATCGTGGTGGCGGTGCTGCTGACGCTCAGCATCGCGCCCTACGCCATGGTCGGCAAAGGGGTCTATTCCGAGTGGGGTTATCGCCACACGTTCCTGATGTCGATTCCGCTGGGGCTGTGCTGGGTGCTGATCCTCGCCGCCCTGCCGCGCTTTTTTCCGAAACTGCCGCCGCAGTTTACGGGCGTCGCACTGAGCGTGTTCCTCATCCTTTTCACCTGCGGCCTCGTCTACAAGTACAACAAGATGCTGGTGCGCAGCGCCGTCGATCATGCCACCATTGAAAGCTTGAAGTCACAGTCGCCGCCCGCCGCCGGGACTTTGTTGTTCTTCGAGACGCCGCTGTACACCAAACGCGACGTGTACCGCCGGTATGAGTTGTCGGGACTGCTCTACCGCGCTTACGGCGGGTTGAAATGGTACGCCGTGCATGACCGGAACGCGCGCACCGAAGCTCACATCGAACAATTCATCCAGCAGGGACGGGAATTCGATGACAGGCTGTTGTGGCAGGTGTGGGGCAAGACGCCCGATGTGCGGCCCAATGGTTGTGCCGCAGTGATGAGGGTGGTGCCGGGAAAGGAAGGCGTCTCCCCTCTTCTGGGACTGCGCTACGTATTCACCCGCTGGTTCGCGGAGGACCGCATGCAGGAGTTCCTTCAACCCGTTCTGCAGGTCGAATTCGAATCCCTCCCGCACCCAGGGTGCACCAGGTAGTGACGAAGAACATCAGGCAAAGCTCTTTGCTTTGAAACGGGATTCCTTGATGGGAATCTGGAATTCGCCCAGTTCCACCTTGGATTCCTTGAGTGGAATCATCTCGATGCTGGACTCCTTCGCGCCAATGCCGTCGGAATACTTTGCGATGTCAATGAAGTCGGTGGGGTTGACGAACCATTTCCAAAGCAACCGCATTAGCGGAATCTCCCAGTCCATCCAGTACAACCGACGTTTCCAGCGGAACTGGATGAACTTGCTGTACAGGCGGAACACAAACTTGGGGATGGGGAGTTTCTGCCCGTAGCGTTCCGCCGTCTGCACGAACAGGCTGGTGAAATACAGGAACCGGATGACCCGCACCCTCTTGGCGTCCAGCCACGGCCGTTCCTGCTTGCCGCGCGTGATGTTGATCCAGCCCTCCAGCGTTTCCGGCTCCTTGAAATCGTAATCGCGGATGACCTGATAAAGCATTTCCGTTCCGGGCAGAGGGGTGACGGGAGAGAAGCTGTTGATCACCGCCTTGGGATTGGTGTTCATGATATGGAGCGCGAGGTCGATGGTCTCGCCGAGTTCATCCAGTGTTTCATCCGGGAAACCCACCATGAAATTCACCTGGCAGTGGATTTTGGTTTCGCTCAACCGGCGGGACACTTCCTTGACCTCGTCCACCGTCTGGTTTTTTCTAATCCGCTCCAGAATGCGGGGCGCGCCGGATTCGATGCCCGGCATGGCGTAGATCATGCCGCACTGTTCCATCTTCTTCAAATCGACGCGCAACAGATCGTTGACGCGGCCCTGCACGCCCCAGGTGAACTTGCCGTTGATGCCTTCGGCGATGTCCGTCGCCCACTTGGCATTGACCAGGAACTCGTCGTCGAAAAGCAGGATGTGATCGAGATTGAACTGGTCCACCGTCCAATGCAGATCGTCCAGCACCCGTTTGGGCGACATCATCCGGTACTTCGAGGTCAGGATGGGTTGCGAGCAATAGGTGCAGGGGAACGGGCACCCCCGGCTGGCGATGAAGGACAGCAGGCGCGACACCCCCGGATAGAGATACGAGGAAGGCGTGGTGTATTCTTCCACATCCACCAGGTGCCAGGGCATCCGTGGCAGGCTGTCCAGCTCCAGCGGCGTGCCCGCCGGTGTGGAATAAATCCGGCCGTCTTTCTTGAACGTCAGCGCCGGAACTTTTTCCAGATCGGGCGACGGGCCGGTGATTTCATCCACCAGCATTTTGAAGGCGACTTCGCCCTCGCCGCGGATGACGTAATCGATGTAGGGCTTGGCGACGGTTTGGGCGGGATACAGGGTAGCGTGGAGACCGCCCCACACCACGGGCACGCTCAGGCGCGCCTTCACAAATTTACTTATCTCAATACCATGATAAATTTGGGTGCCGGTCAGGCTGGTGATACCAACGACGCGGGGTTGTGTTTTGAGAGCGGATTCGAGGTCGCCCCAGAAATCGTCCGTCGCACGCTGGTCGATGATCTGGACCGAGTAGTCCTCCAAAAGAGGCCCGGCGATCGCCAGCAAAGACAACGGCGCGGTGATGGTGACCCCGCGGATGTCATTTCCGGATGTTGGAAACACCAGCAAAACGTCAGCCATATCCCCCCTCCAAGTCGCCCATGTTTTAAAGAAAAAAAGCCCAAACAAAGCTAAAATATTTGCTTATCCGAATCAATAAAAATAACAAAAAAATATGAAAATAATTGAAGGATTTCTAAATTTTTTACTACTTTTTAATTGGTTTTTATTTTTTTATTCAGTATCCGATTTGGAATATCATCGGAATTCATATTATTTTTGACTATAAAAAGTGGAGCCTGTTTTCACCTAAGTTATTTGGAAATTTACATCCTCATTACGGACACCTAAAATTGAACAATTCAATTTCTATTGGAAACCTTTACTCAACTCCCTGTTTATTCCAGCAAGGATCGAGCAAAATTCTTTTCATCAATTTTGCAAAGTTTTTCCAATCTGGAATAAAATTCATTCGATTTGTTTAAATCGAATTTAAAACAAAGTCTGGAGAAATAAATATGGATCAGAAAACAAAAACCTGGGAAGGGGAGGAGATACCGTATTCTCCAATCCTGATTAAAAAAAACGGAAAGTTTTATTTTCTTTTAAGGGAGTTGAGCCTGATATCAAGCGGTGATTCAGTGGAGTCCGCCTACCAGAATCTTCTTAAAGACCAAGAGGTCAAACTGAAAACGTTTCGGGAAATCGACGGCATGGATCACTTGCCCACCCCACTCAATTACAAGCAAAATGAAATGAACAAGCCGTTAATGGATAATTATAAAATTCGCGTGATTACGGATCTTATTAAGTTTTCTGTTGTTGCCCTCCTTTTTGCTTTTGTTCTTCAATTTGGAATGAAAGGTGTGATTTTAGATGTAAACAAAATCATGAATTCTGAAATTGGAGCCGCAAAGAAAAAGTTAAAGGCCCACATTTTGGACCCGGTCAAAGTAGACCGGAATAATGAAACCTTGATCAATGGGATTAAAAACTATAAGCCCGCCATCCAGGAGTTTCTTTCACTCTTACCCATTCAACAACTGGAATCGCAAAAAAAACTTACCGATGATAAAAGGCCATAAAGATGTCGGGCCTTTTAAGCCAAACTGTAAAACAAATAAACCCTATAACTCCAATCAAAAAATGGCCGTAAAGAAGAAGATGATATGAAGAAACGTACTTGAAATAAACCTCATGGTGACCTTTCGGAAGTGGAATTGCCTGGAAATTTGGGTCCACTCTATGGATCGCCGTTTCGTTTCCATTTACCCATGCCTTCCAATCCTCATCAAAATTTTCCAGTCTCCATAGAGTCCCTTCCTTTTCCATATTCACATGTACTTTCAACTCACTGACATTACCTGTGGGGATTGCAGTAACTTCCCCTAGATATTCCCGCCTATTTGAGTCATCAATGATTTTCCAAGTATTTTCCTTGGGCAAAACCTTCAGTATGCCTCCCCTTCGATTAATTAAATTATCCTTATTTACAACATAGCCTTTGGACAAGTCTGAAACATTTACCGGAAACAGGTTTTCTCCTACTAAAAATTTCGCAAAGTCTTTCTGGATATAAAATGCATAAGCAGGGTGGTGAACGCTCCATGCGGCTGTTTTGTTTAAAAATGGATACAAATTGAAAGGCATGGGCGACAATTTTGAGGGATATATGTTCCAGGAAGTGGGGTAAATAAAGTTTTCCAATTTTTGGGGTTGGATTTGTTCCCGCTCGGTCACCATACCCGCATTAACAGAGAAGCCTATTAACTGGACACTTGCGACAAGGATCAACCAAAATCCACACAAATGACGTATCCCGGCTTCCTGAAAACTTATAAGATAGCTAATCAAAGTAAGAAGGAGAATTGACAAAACAAGGTAAATCGTTAAGCCCATACCAGTTAAATAAGATAAAATCAGTGAGGAGCCCGCAATCGCCATCAATTTTTTTCCGAATGAGATCCTTTTATCTAATAAAGCAGAAAGCCCCAGCAGCCCTCCCATCAAAACGCAAAACGTCGCCAGCCGCCCGAACGGAAACGCGTTTCTCAACATATCCAAAACCGGCACGTTCTGAACCATCCATTGCCAAAGCGGCGTCCCCTCCCCCAGACTCAAAAGTGCAAGAAACACGGCCATCATCGTGAACAGGTGATTGCGTATCAGAAAGAAAGAGGCCAAAAACCCCAACCCGGGAAGAATGCCCAGGTAAAACGTATTGTGGGTGGCGGTGTAAACGTCCTCCGGACGGTCCTCGAAAAAATCCACGATCTTTTTATAATGCTCAGGAAGAACGGATACGCTGGGGATGTAACTCCTCTCCCCCAGCTTCCCCCCCTGAGTGAAACCGCGCGTCGGTGAAACATAATCCCGGGTCTCGGCATAAGAGTAAAAAGCAGATCCCGCCGCCAAGGCGAACAACGCCACTCCCAGGGCGATGGCTTTGGGCTGCCCCAGAAACGCACGCGTTGCGATTAGAAATTGTTTTCTATAATCAGGCCAAATTCCAAACAGACAGGCCAGTGACGCCAGTATCAGAAAGGTGCCGATGGCGATGGAATGATACAGTGGGATGTAATATGCTGCGGACATCCCCAGCAATACGAAAAAAAACACCACGTTTTCCACGCGCCGGGTTTTATAGAAGTGGATCAGGAAAAACAGCAGGTAGGGCAGAAACGTGAGATACATCAAACCTAATGGGCACCCGAGTTCGGATTGAAACATCCCGCCAAACACCATGGAGCCGAACCCCAGAAGGCAGATATAAAAATTGGGATTCAAAAGCCGGATCAAAAGCAGGGAACCGGTGCAGACATTCAAAAAGGTGAAGACAAAAACCAGGTTGAAAAATTCCCGGCTGGAAAGGTCCAGTCCGAACAACCCAAACAGGTAATGGCAGAAAAAGGTAGGAAAAACATTGAGGAGATTGTTGAATACGGCAATCGGCTGGCCGCCGCCGATATAGGGATTCCAGCCAAATTCGTTCCCCGATTCCAGCCATTGCCGGAGTATGGTCGCAAACAGCTCCGTGGACCAGAAGGAGTCGTGATAGACCCCGGCCTCTCCCAGAACAAAATCATGGTGGATGAAAAGAAAGAGAAGGTAACAGCCCAGGGCCGGCAGGACGAAGGGGCGGGTCAACGGCCAAGCATAAATAGGCAGGAGCGCCACAACCAGAATCAAGGAAACCGCAATAATAATGGAAAGCATCCTACCGATTCACAAGAGGTGGAGAGGTTCCAATGGAAATCCAGCTTGGGAAATTCTATCTCATAAATTTGACTCCCTGAAAAAAATATTTCCCTTGCCCGAATCAAGGAAACTTCCCGTTCCCCGGTTTAAGGTATTCCCGCACCCAAAATAATGCATGTTCTGCATGGTATTGCACCCGCCCCGTCATTCTGAAATAATTGCCGGGCCTGAAGATTCGCGGTATAACAGAGACCGTATACGAATTTGTTTCCTTATTATTAGCGTCTCCCATTCTCACCGTTTCTTATGACCGATTCCAACGTGGTGTATATCGTCCACGCCATCGACACCGAAGGGCCGCTTTACGAACCGCTCTCCGCCACCTTCGAGCGCCTGCGCGACACCTTCGGCATCGGCCTCGACCCCACCCACGCCAACCTGGAGAAGCTGAAGAGCAAACAGGTGCCGCTGGACGGGCGCGAGGACGTGGTCGCGGATTTCCTCAACCCCTTCCGCATGAAATACCACGAGACGTGGGCCAGCCTCGAGGCCATGCTGGCGAACATCATGGGCGACAAGTTCCGCCGCGAGCTTCCGGATTCGTTCGGCGGCGGCTGGGTTTACAACTGGCACTGCGTCGACCACGTGGGCTACACCTCCAACCCGCGCCACAAGGACCTCGGATTCCACAACATCTCCGACCGCTACGAGGAGTTCCTCGACAAATACAACAGCCGCGACCGGGACGCCATCGAGTGGCACTTCCACCCCATGTCCACGTACCGGGAGGCCCACCGCTGTGCGACCTCCTACGAAAACTCGCCGCATCTGCACGAGGGACTGTGCCGCAAGATCATCGAACGCCATTTTTTCCCGGTGGTGTTCCGCGCCGGGTTCCACACCGAGCGGCCGGACAGCCACTGGTTCCTTGAGCAGTGGATTCCCTACGACTGCTCCAACATCGCCACCGACAACGCCGAACAGCGCGAAGCGCAGAACGATCTTCGGAACGGACGCTTCGGCGACTGGCGCCGCGCCCCGGCGGACTGGTCCATTTACAATCCCGATTTTTACGATTACCAGAAACCCGGCTCGTGCCGCCGTTACATCGCGCGCTTCCTGAACATCGACAGCCGCGTCGCCCGCATCACACAGGAGGAAGTGGACAAGGCTTTCCGCCGCGCCGCCGGGGGCGAGCCCACGCTGATGGGCGTGCTCAGCCACGACTACCGCGACATCGCCGTCGAGGTGAACCGGGTGCGCGAGTTGATCGCCGACGCGGCGAAAACGCATCCGCAGGTAAAATTCCAGTACTCCACCGCGCGCGAGGCATTCAAACAGGTGGTGCACAAGGGCCGGCACGAAAAACTTCAGCTCGACGTGAAGCTCGATAAAACCGGAAGCAACTTCCACCTGGAAGTGAGAACGAAGGAAAGCCGGGTGTTCGGTCCGCAGCCGTACCTGGCCATCAAGACCCGGAGCGGCCGCTTCATCCACGACAACTTCGATTTCGGTCTCGATGGCCAAAGCTGGCATTATGTGTTCGATGCCGACAGCGTGCTGAGTTCCGACCTCGATGTCGTGGCCGTCGCCGCCAACAACCGTTTCGGCGACACCTTCCTCGAAACCATTCCGGTCGCACCGTGAGCGCCGACATGGACCGCAGGGAGTACTGGAACCGCAGTTATCTGGAGTACTGGAAACAACGGGTGGAAGAGGCCGACGACCGCGCCGCCGAAAGCAAGGTGATACCCAAAGATCCGGTAACAGGGAGCGACCGGGTGATCCGGGACCTGTTGACGCGTCATCCGTTTCGCAAAGGCAACGTGCTCGAGGTCGGGTGTGCCTGGGGACGCTGGTTCGCTTTCTACCGGGAACACGGACTGGAGGTGCACGGCGTGGACATCTCGACCGCCATGGTCGAGGCGGCGCAAAAGGACTGGCAGGGCAAGGAAGGAATCGGTTCCATAAAAGAAGCCGAGGCCGAGGCGCTGCCGTTCGACGACAATGCGTTCGACAATGTCACCTGTCTCGCCGTGTTCGACGCGACTTACCAGCACCGGGCGCTGGCTGAAATGTTCCGCGTCGCCCGGCCCGGCGCGCTCCTCGTGGTGACGGGCAAAGGCGACCGTTATTTTGAAGACGACACCGCAGCCCTGGATGCGGAAGCGGGAGCGCGGCGCAAACAGCATCCGAATTTTTTTACCGACGTCCCGGCGATGCTGGAACAGGTGACCGCACAATCGCACAGGCTGCTGTCCGCCTATTACTTTCCGCGGCGCGGGGATTTCGGGCAGAGCCGTTTCGTCACCGAAACCGAAGACCCGTTTTACGAGTACATGCTGTTTTTTGAAAAAGGGGAGCACCGTTTTTCATTCACGCCGTTCTCCGCGGACCGCTCCCAAACTTTCAGTGCCGTGCGCGGCACCGGCTGAGTCTCCTCGCGCCGGTTCAAGCACCGGCCCATCACTTCGGGAACCCGTCATGGACCTGTCCTTAACCCGTCCGGAACTGCTTCAGTTCACCGTCGACCAGCTGAACCATTTCTTTCCCGATCCCCGCCCGGCCCTGCCGGACGAAATGCAGAAGGCCTTCGACCAGTCCCTCGAGCGGCTGGAGCACTGCTTCGCTCATGTACGCAATCCTTATTTCCATAAAGACGGCGCGCCCCGGTTTCATCACCTGAACTCCGACCAATACGCCATGTACCTGTACACCCTCTCGCGCGTCCAGCACGAAAACGGCGGCGACCCGTCGCTTTGCGAAAAGATTTTCTACCTGAACAAAACCCTGCACGGTCTCGACTGTTTTTTCTCGGTACAACTTCCCGACGTGTTCCTGTTCATGCATCCGCTGGGAACGGTGCTTGGCAGGGCGGAATACGGGAACTACTTTTTCGTCTCGCAGAACTGCACGGTGGGCGACAATTTTGACGGTGAGTACCCGCGGCTGGGGGAAGGTGTGGCGCTGTATGCCGGGGCGTCGGTGATCGGCGCCTGCGACATCGGCGACAACTGCGAGATTGGAGCCGATGCCACCCTCTACAAAAAGAAAGTGGAAAGCGGCAGCAGGGTGTTCGGGAAACATCCCCACAACGCCACCCGCCCCGTTTCCACCGATGTCAAAACCAAACACTTCCGCTGACCCCCGCCATGGCCGCTAAGAAGAAAATCCTCTGCATCGCCTACGGCGGCGGCCACGTGAACATGATCGTTCCCGTCGCCCGCGCCCTCCGTTCCCGGCCGGAATATGACGTCACCGTGCTGGGACTCACCACCGCCGGCGCCGTTCTCGAACGGGAGGGCATTCCCCATATCGGCTTCCGCGATCTCGTCTGCGACGGCGACGCCCCGGCTCTGGACATAGGCGAACGGCTGGCGGAAGGCCTCTCCAATCCCGCCGTGCCCCACGCCGAGACCGTGGCCTACCTCGGCCTTTCTTACTGGGACCTGGTCCGCAAGCACGGCGAAACCGAAGCGGCGCGGTTGTATGAAGAAAAAAACCGCCGTGCGTTTTTGCCCACGACGGTGTTCGAACGGTGGTATGGGGAAGCGCAACCCGACCTGGTCGTTGCCACCAACTCACCGCGTGCGGAACGGGCGGCCTTGACGACGGCTTCCGAAATGGGCATCCCTTCGGTGTGCATCGTCGATTCCTTCGCCCTCATCGAATACGAATGGATCCGCGAAAACGACTACGCCACCAAAGTCTGCGTGTGGCTCGATTCCATCAAGGACTTCCTGGTGGAAAAAGGCAGGAACGCGGAGGACATTTTGATCACCGGCAACCCGGCTTACGATTTTCTTGCAGGGGAGAATCTCGCACCGCAGGCCGAGGAACTTCGGAAACGGAAAGGCTGGAATGGACGCAAGGTCATTTTATGGGCCTCCCAGTTCCTTCCTGCGGTGCATCCGCGTACAGGAAAACAAGGCGACCCCGATCTGCCACGCAAGGTGGATGCCGCGCTGTTCGATATGCTGGAACGCCACCCTGACTGGCAGCTGGTCTTGCGCCTGCATCCCAGCGAAACGCGCCCGCTTGCATCCCTACCGGACCGCGCGGAGTTCAGTCCATTGACCGACGACCTCAATGTGCTGTTGAAAGCTACCGATGCGGTGGTCTCGTTCACCTCGACCGTCGGGGTCAAGGGCATGCTGCTGGGCGTCCCGTTCATCACGCTCGATTTTTCCGTGTATGCCGACGACGCGCCGTTTTCTCAACTGGGCCTCGCCCGCGGGGTGAACAAGCTTGATGACCTGGAACCGGTATTGGCGGAAGTGCTGGAAGAACTCTGGAAGCCCTCCGTGTCTCTTCCCCATTTCGGACGCGCCACGGAAAATATCATGGATGTCATTGCATCCCTTCTTGCCGGAAAAAAGGGTTGATACCCTGATGCGTTCGCATGCCCTCTTCCCCTTCCCCATTGCCTTTCCGTCATTTCGCGTTATTCTAAACATTCATGTTTTTCTGCAGGAAACCACGAACCACGAAAAGTAACAGGAGACCATGCGCGCCCTGATCATCGGCACCGGGTCGATCGGTACCCGGCATGTGGAGAACATCCGCGAACTGTTTCCGGAAACGGAGTTTGTATTTCTGCGGCGGGAAGCGGTGCGCGATGCCCTGGCGGATGCCTGCCAGGCGGAAGTCGTCGCCAATTTTTACGAAACCCTGAAGCCGCGTCCGGATTTCGCCGTGGTCGCCACCCCCTCCGGCCTGCACATGGACGCCATCACCCCACTGATCGAGGCGGCGATTCCGTTCTACCTGGAAAAGCCCGCCGTCACCAGGCAGTCGGACGTCGATGCCCTGCGCCGCCTGCTGAAGGAAAACAAGTTCAGCGGACCCACGTTTGTCGGTTGCAACCTGCGGTTCCTGGAATCCATCGTGCGCATCCGCGATATATTGAAAGAAGGTTCGCTGGGTACCGTGGTGCGGGCGCAGTTGACGGTCGGCCAATGGCTCCCGGACTGGCGCAAGGCCCAGGACTACCGGCAGAGTTACAGCGCGCGGAGCGACCTGGGAGGCGGGGTGATATTCGACCTCATTCACGAATTCGACCTGGCGCGCTATTGGTTCGGTGAATTCGAACACGTCACCGGCCATTCCGGGAAATTCAGCATGCTCGATATCGATGCGGAAGACACCGCCACAATTCTGCTCAAAAAGAAAGAAGGTCCGCCGCTGGTGACGATCAACATGGATTACGTGTCCCGCCAGCCCGTGCGGCGGTACGAACTGGTGGGCGACCGCGCGACCCTGGCTTGGGATCTGGGAGAACGGACCCTGAAAAAAATCGGTGCGCGTGAAACCGAGATCATCGATTGCGGCGATTCCGGTTTTGACATGGTTGATTCCTACAGAACGGCGATGCGGCATTTCATCCAGTGCGTCGAGACCCTGCAACCGACCTGCCTGGACGTTGCCGACGGATTGAAAACCACCGAACTGGCCCTCAAAGCCAGGCTGGGAGTGGGCTTGTGACCACCATCGCCACCATCTGCGCCCGCGGCGGTTCCAAAGGGGTGCCCGGAAAAAACATCCGGCCCGTCCTCGGCCGGCCGCTGATCGAATACACCATCGAGCAGGCGAAAGCGTGCACGTTGATCGACCGGGTCTACGTGTCCACGGAAGACGAAGAGATCGCCGAAGTGGCGCGCCGGGCGGGAGCAGAAGTACCGTTTCTGCGTCCGGCGGAACTCGCCACCGACAATGCGGCCAAGATTCCCGTCATCCAGCACCTGGTGGACGGCGTTTCCAGAATGGGCGTGGACGTTCGCACCATTGTCGATCTCGATCCCACCTCCCCCCTGCGCGAGGTGGCAGACATCGAAGCCTGCATCGCCCTGCTGGATGATGAAACCGATGTGGTCATCACCGGGTACGAGGCGGAAAAAAATCCCTACTTCAATATGGTCGAGCAGCAGGCGGACGGTTATTATAAACTGGTAAAGACCCCCGACGGAGCGCTGGCAACCCGGCAGACCGCACCGAAAGTGTTTGCCATGAACGCTTCGATTTACGTCTGGCACCGAAACACCTTGTCCAAAGGGTTGTGGGAAGGCCGCGCCCGGCTGCATGCCATGCCGCGCGAAAGATCGATCGACATCGATGCGCCCATCGACCTCAAGCTCGTTGAACTTTTGATGCAGGAAAAACGTGAAACATCCTGATCCCAATTTTTCCCTGGATGGCAAAACGATTCTTCTTACCGGAGGCGCGGGCATACTGGGAAGCCGGTTTTCGCTGGCCCTGGCCGGGAGGGGAGCCCGCGTGGCGGTGGTGGACCGCAATGCGGAAAAAGCGGACGAGGTGACCGCCGCAGTGAATGCCGTCCATCCGGATGCGGCGCGTGCGTATCCCGCCGACATCACCAACAAGGACGCGCTGGTGTCGCTCAACCACAAGATCGAAGCGGAGTTCGGTCTGGTTGACGTGCTCATCAACAACGCCGCCTTCAAGAGCCCCAACTTCTTCGAGCCCTTCGAGACGTTTCCGCTGGAAGACTGGAACCAGGTGATGGAAGTCAACACCACCGGCGTCATGCTGGGGTGCCAGGTGTTCGGGTCCGCCATGGCCGAACGCGGGAGCGGCAGCATCATCAACACGCTTTCCATATACGGCATCACCGCACCGGACCAGCGCATTTACGAAGGCTCGGAATACGAAGGCCGCGCCATCAACACCCCGGCGGTGTACAGCACCAGCAAGGCAGCGGTGTGGGGCCTCACTAAATACCTCGCCGCCTACTGGGGCGGCAAGGGCGTGCGGGTGAACGCCGTCACCCCCGGCGGCGTATTCAGCGGGCAAAACGATACGTTCGTTCAGCGCTACAGCCAGAAGGTCCCGATGGAGCGCATGGCCGAGCCGGACGAGATGTGCGGGGCGGTGCTGTTTCTCGCATCGGATGCCTCGTCCTACATGACGGGACAGAACCTGGTGGTCGATGGCGGGTGGACGGTATGGTAAAAAACAAGCGTTGCTTCATCATCGCCGAAGCGGGAGTCAATCACAATGGAGAGGAACGGCTCGCCTTCCAGCTCATCGATGCCGCCGCCGATGCCGGGGCCGATGCTGTCAAATTCCAGACCTTCCGCGCCGACAAGCTGGCCACCCCTTCCGCCAAAACCACCGGCTACCAGAAGCACCTGACCGGCCAGGACAGCCAGTACGAGATGCTCAAGAAACTCGAGCTCTCCACGCAAATGCACCAGCAGCTCAAGGCCTACAGCGAAAAACGGAAACTCGAGTTCATGTCCACGCCGTTCGATCATGAATCGGTGGATTTCCTGATGAAGCTCGGCATGAAACGGTTCAAGGTGCCTTCGGGTGAAATCACCAACCTGCCGTTTCTGGAGCACATCGCGTCGAAGGGCCTGCCCGTCATCCTGTCCACAGGCATGGCGACACTGGAAGAGGTGCATGACGCGGTGGAAACCATTCGCAGCACCCGCGCCCGTTCGGGATTCCCGGAACCGCTGGCGGAGATGCTCACCATCCTGCACTGCACGTCCAATTACCCCGCCGCGTTCTCCGACGTCCACCTGAACGCGATGGTGACGCTGAACGCGGAACTCAGCCTGCCCGTCGGGTATTCCGACCACACCGTGGGCACCCTGCTCGCTCCGGTGGCGGTGAGCATGGGAGCGACCATAATCGAAAAGCATTTTACACTGGACCGCCATCTGCCCGGACCCGATCACGCCGCGTCGCTGGAGCCGGACGAATTGAAGGAACTCGTACACCACATCCGCTCCATCGAAGAAGCGCTGGGCTCCAAACTCAAACAACCGACTGAATCCGAATTGCCTGTACGCGACGTGGTGCGGAAGAGCGTCACCCTGTCGCGTGCGCTCAGGGCGGGGACCGTCCTCACCCGGGACGACCTGGTGCTGCTGCGGCCGGGCACCGGGATTCCTCCAAGGGACATGAACAAGGTGATCGGCAAAAAACTTCTGCTGGACTGCCCGGCCTTCCACACTCTGTACTGGCCGGACCTCGAGCCATGAGGAAAATTCTCTACGTCACGGGCACCCGCGCCGATTTCGGCCTTCTTCGCTCCACCCTGGAGAGCGTTCATCGCGATCCGGACCTCGACCTCGCGCTGTGCGTCACCGGCATGCACCTGTCCGAACACTATGGAAACACGGTGACGGAAATCGAGTCCAGCGGCCTGCGCATCGCCGCACGCGTGCCGGTGGACCTGGATGAAACGTCCGGAGCCAGCATGGCCCGTGCCCTGGGATCGGAACTCATCGGCATGGTGGATGCGTTTGAATTCGAGCGGCCGGATGCGGTGCTGGTGCTGGGCGACCGCGGGGAACAGCTGGCCGGCGCACTGGCAGCGGTCCACCTCAATCTTCCCGTTGTCCACCTGCACGGCGGCGAGCGGTCGGGAACGGTGGACGAACCGGTGCGCCATGCGATTTCCAAACTGGCGCATTACCACTTCGCCGCCACGGAAACGTCTTTCGATAGACTGGTGAAAATGGGGGAACGCAGGGACCGTATCTTCATCACCGGGGCACCCGGACTCGACGGCCTGAAAGAACTGGCCCGGCACACCCGCAAAGACTTGTGCACGGCGGAAAACCTGGACCCCGCCCAGCCCGTCGCGCTGGTCCTGTTTCACTCCGTCGTTCAGGAAATCGACAGCATGGCCCGGCAGACGGTTCACCTGATGGAAGCGCTGGTGGAAAACGGTGTTCAGGCGGTGATCCTGCTGCCCAACGCCGATGCGGGAGGCAACCATATTCGCGGTGTCATCGAGCAGTACCGCAACCAAAAGGAGTTCCGCGTGCGGGTGCACATGCCGCGCGAGGAGTTTGTATCGTGGCTGGCGTGCGCCGATACCATGGCGGGCAACTCCAGCAGCGGCATCATCGAGGCGGCGAGTTTTGGACTGCCCGTGGTGAACATCGGCACCCGGCAGTCGGACCGCGAACGCAATGCCAACGTGATCGACGTCCCCGCCGAAAAAGAAGCGATTTCCGACGGACTCCGCCGCGCGCTGGAATCGGATTTCTCCGGCATCGAAAACGTGTACGGGAAAGGCGACGCCGGGAAACGCATTGTCGAACTGCTCAAAACCATTCCCCTCGATCCCGCCATCCTGCAAAAATCCAACACCTATTAACCTGTCCGGATCAGGAAGAAGCGCTCACCCCCGGGGCGGTGTCCTTCATGGCCGCGCGAACCCCAGGCAAACGGATTCCACTCAGCCACCACAGCAGTCCCGCTCCGCCCAACAGACCTGTCACGATGTGCAGGATAACGAGGGTGGGGTACAGGGACCAAAACTCGAATTCCACCGTGTGTTGCCCGGCCGGAACGGGCACCACCTGGAAATTGGGAGACACGCGCGTGATGGGAACCGCGTTGCCGTCCACGGTCGCGGTCCAGCCGGGATGATAATTTTCCATCCGCAGCAGGTAGGCGTCGGAAGGCAGGTCGAGGTCCACCGTGACCCGGTTGGAACCGGGATTGTGACGCTGGATCAGCGTGCCGCCTTTTTCCACCACAGGCTGGCTTGCCTTCACACCGCTCTCCGCCAGTTGCACGCTGGAGAAAAGGGAAATGTGGGCGGCGTCGATCACCAGTTTGAAAAACGGCTGGGTGACCGGTTGCCCCAGCGCGAACGTATAATAGTGATGGGTCTTGTCCGGAACAGCCTCTTCCAGCTTGAGTTCCTGAACAAACTGCCACGAGCGGCCGTTTTCACTTTGCCACACTTCCACGCTCCCGCCTTTCCAGGAACCCAGCCACGGCCAGGATTTGATCTCCAGGCGGTCCGGAGAGAATCCCTCCTCGAGAGAAAATGAAAACCAGACCTGCTGTGTTTTTGCATTCCCCGCTTCCCCGGTCTTCTCCGGCATTCCACTCATGCCGGTGACCTGCATCAACGGCCGGTCCAAATTCAGAATTCTTTTCAAAGCGGGAAGCACCAATGCCTCCGGATCGGCATGGTTTCCGGCGGGAAGCGCGTAGAACAAATTCCCCTCCGCCTGTTTGAGCTCAAGGTTTTTATGATAGAAGGGATTGGCGTAAGCAATCTCTTCATCGAGGAATCGCTGGCGCAACAGGAACCAGGTCAGGTCCTTTTGCAGCCAGAGCATGGTGTCGGGAAACTTGTTCGCCCAGACGGCTTCCTTGTTGTACGTGGATTTCATATATTGCGGGACGGGAATACTCTCTTCCGGCCGGACCTGCCAGGTTGCAGGATACACAATGGGGTCCATCCTGTACTGGCGGGGATAATCGAATTTGCCCCAGAACGGGCTTTGGGGAAGCGGGTGTTTGCGCGTGACGTCGATCAGGTCATACGCGTGAAACGCCAGCAGGACCGCGAGGCATGCGACAGGAGCCCCTGCCTTCGGGATCCACCGGCTGGCGGCAAAAAGAATCAGCACCATGCCCGCCAGCATGAATTTCATCTGAAGGTTCCAGGTCCACTCGTCCCAGAAGAGGCCCGCCCAGAACACCGCTCCCAGCATCACCGCCAGGATTTTCCTGAGCGGCGTGGCCCCGCTGCTCTTAAGAGACAGCAAACCCGCCAGCGAAACCGTCAGCAGGAAAAAAGCCGCGAGGCGCGCAAACATGAAGGTGTGCCTCAGGGTGTCCCCCAGCGGCAGGAAACCCCGCAACCATTCCCACAGGGGCAGACCGAAAATATCCTTCGCGGAAATCACCACCAGAAACAGGGACAGGATCATGAACAGGCGGTTTCCTCCGACAATCAGCGACGCCACCACGGCAATGCAGGGAATCAGGCCGATGTAGTAAGCGCTGTGCAGGTCCGTCATGCTGGTCATGCGTGGATGGATCAACATGCTGTAAGCGTGCCAGGGCACCGACACCCCCTTTTGGTGCGTGTAATCGGTCGTCTTGGCATCGTTGGTGGAATAGCCCCGGGTGGGGGAGGCGTAATCCTGGATCTCGGCGTAATTGAAAAACATCGGGCCGGCCGTCGCGGCCATCAGCAGCAACGCCGGCGGGATCACCCACAGCTGCTTTCGCAGCGTCTGTCCCAAAGAACGCACCTCGGCGCGTACGGACACGTCTTCCCGCAGCCCCGCCGCCAGCCAGGCCGCAAGCAAAAACATCAATAACGTGTACGCCATGTAAGTCGGAATGTAATAGTTGACCGACATCCCCAGGAAAACCGCAAACAGGAGAAGCGGCGGCCACGTGCGTTCCCGGTAATACTTGATGAGAAAGAACAGCATGTAGGGAAGAAAGCTCAGAACGTAAATCACCACGCCCTGTCCGAGTTCCACAAAGAACAAACCGCCGAACAGCAGGGTTGTCATTCCAAGCAGGCAGACCCAGCTGTCCCGGTACAGCAGCCGGAACAGCAAAAGCGCCCCGGTGCAGATGTTGAGGTGCCCGAACGTCCAGATCAGCTTGAAGTTCTGCGTGGAATCGAACGGCAGGCCCAGCGATTTGAACAGCCAGGCGAAAAAGACCGAGGGAAGGGAAGAAAGGACATTGTGGTACAGCGCAAACGGCTGGCCCGCGCCGATAAAAGGGTTCCATCCCAGAGGTTCGCCGCTGTACACCCATTGCTGAATGATGGCCGACCAGCCTTCCAGGTTCCACGCGGTGTCGTGGTAGGTCATCCGGGTTCCGGCCACGATGTCCCAGTGAAGCCACAGGAACAGAATATAAAACGACAGAACGATGGGGGTGAGGCGGCGGGTTTGCGGCCAGGCGAGGACGGGACTCAACACCATGAACAGGATCACGCCCAGGGCCAGGAAAATTTCAAAATCGGGGGAACTCAAACGGTCTCCTCTTGATTGAAATCCGTATGCGCACCGTTTCTATTAATGTAATGGGGGAATGACAAAATGAAAAGAACTAAGAGGAACGGACTTTTGCAAAGCTGGAACTATGAACTGGATTCCCCGCGGTATTGATCGATGCGGTCGCACACGTGCTCGGCGAAAGGAAAGGCGCAGGTGAATCCGGGAGAGACGGCGTTGAGGATGTGAAGCGAGCGGGCGTCGCCCTCCAGCAGGAAATCCATCACCAGAGAGGGTCCCCGCAGGTCCACCAGTTGCGCCCGGATGCCGGGTGCGCCCCAGTTTTTGTACTGTCCCGGCCGCACACCGCGCGCCATGCGCGCCGCCTGGCGAACCATGTACGGGGCGTACTGTTTTTTCATTTCCTCCAGCGCCAGCCGGCGAAAATCGAAATCCGAGTGCAGGGCCAGGCTCAACTGGCGCAGGCAGATGTCCGCCATTTCCCGCAATTTGAAATTTTTGAATCCACCGTAATGTTCCCGCCAGAATGCGGGGATGGCCGTCGGCCCGATCTTGGCGCGTCCGTCCACCGTCACCGTGAAATGAACTCCGAGGAACGGTTGCTTCAAATCCGGCACCGGATAGATGTGAGTTTGAAGCGCGCCTGCCGGTTCGCTGGAATAAAGGTACAATCCCTTGAAAGGCAGGATGCGGTAATGCTGCGAGAACCCGAACTGCTGGGCCACGGAATCCGCTTGCAACCCGGCGCTGTTGACGACGTAACCGCACTCGATGGATTCCTTCTCCGTGATCACCACCCCGTTTCGCCATTCGGCGAAGCCTTCGCCCAGGCGCAATTCGATGCCGGCGTCGATCACTTCCCGCTCCAGCGCGTCGATCACTTCCGAAGGGTCGACCGTGGACGTAGTCGGTGAAAACAGGGCGCGTCCGCAGGTTCGCACGCGCGGCTCGATTTTTTTCGCCGCGTCTTCCGTCACCGGCTCCAGTTGAACGCCATTCACCCTGGCGCGGCGCAACAATTCCTCCAGACCTTCCAGTTCGGATTCGTTTTTGGCAACGACCAGCTTGCCGCATTTGCGGATGGCAAGCCCGTGCTCCTCGCAGAATTCGGTCAGGCGGCGGTTGCCATCGCGGGTGAAGCGGGCCTTCAGGCTGTCGGCGGTGTAATAAAAACCCGCGTGCAGCACCCCGCTGTTGCGGGTGCTCGCGTGTGCCCCGCACCGCGTTTCCTTTTCCAGCACGACAACCCGCGCCGCGGGAAACCGCCGCTTCAGTTCGCGCGCCACCGACAGGCCTATGACGCCGCCTCCAATCACCACGTAATCCGCAGTCATGAGTTCCCCGCGAAAAAATGAGAGGGGACCGGTTCGCTTCCAATACCACTCGGCGAAACGGGCGCACCATCGTATCCAAAACAATCCATGCTGGCAAAGGAATTCCCCCGCACCCGTTTCAATTCCAATTGATCCCCTATGGCAATTGCGTTATTTTTGTCAGGGATCATCCCGCTCGTTTCATAAAGCAGCGAGCCGCCAACCCCGGCCCGGGTCCGCAAGGCGCCCTCATCCCTTTCCCCCGACTCCATGGCCCGATCGACAGACATTCTGGACCGGATCCACATCGCGGGCTTTTTTCTCTTTCTCCTCTTCTCACCGTTTTCCATATCGCTGACCACCATCGCATTGTTCATCGGTTTCCCGGCCTGGGTTTTGCGCCATGCCCTTTCTCAGAGCTGGAATGAAATGCGGTTTCCCCTGGCGGTGCCGTTCCTTCTGTTCATCGCCGCATCCACGATTGCCATTTTCACCGCGCATGCTCCGGCGGTGAGCGCGGTGCAGGCGAAAAAGTTCGGCGAGCCCCTGATCGTTTTCTGGACGCTGAACACCCTGCTTTCCACCGCACCGCAAAGAGTACTTGCCGACCTCGCATCCTGGTTGCGCAGGCGCAATACCGAAAGCCGTCTGGCGACCCGCGTATCGAAATGGGCATCGCTGGATTCTCCCACACTGTGCGTCATTGTGCTGGGTCTGGCGGCGGCGGTGTCCGGCCTGGTCGGGTATTACCAGCACTTTGTTGCTGTGGATGTGTACGGCCCGCGCGCACGGGGTCCGTTCGGCTCCGTCAACACCTACGCCCAGATGATGATGTTGAGCGGGCTCCTCCTCGCTTCGCGGGAATTGTTCCTGAAGGACCGGCGCGTCGCGGCAGAGGTCGCTTTGGTTTGCGTCGTCGGGGGCCTGGTGTGGACGCTCTCGCGCGGGGCGTGGATGGGATTTCTAATCGGGTTCTGTTTTCTGTTGTTTATCCGCAACCGCCGCATCTTTTTTGGCCTGGTCGGTGCCACGGTGGTGATCGTGGCTCTCCTGCCCGGACCGATGCAACGCAGTCTCTTGAATTACGAACTGGATGCCGAACGCAACCTGTTCCTGTTCGACCAGAGCATGCAGGATCGCGTTGACATCTGGCGCGCGTCGGTCGAAATCTTCCAGGATCACCCGCTGACCGGTTGCGGATTCCGTTGCAGTGTGGAGATAACGGAACACTACCCGCACCACCCCATACTGAAACGTTTTCGTGCCGCACACAGCAACGTGCTTCAACTGATGGTGGAAACCGGTGCGATCGGCCTCATTGCGTGGCTGGCTATCTGGTTTTTTTATTTCAAGTATGCGTTTCAGGGGTTCGGCCAGGTGTGGCGAAACCCGGCGCCGGCCTGGCCGCGGCTGGGAGGGATTGCGGCGGTGCTGGCTTTTCACACCTACGGGCTTGTAGAATCCAATTTCTTTGACTCGGAAGTCGCCATGCTGACCTATTTCATGATGGGTCTCAGCCTCGCCGCTCCCGCGGCCAGCAGAGATCCTGGAAAAACCGGATGATCAGCGACTGAATTCCATCTTCATTTTCCGGCTCATTTCACGTGTGAGGGGAAATACCTTGGCCGGTATGCCGGAAGCCATGCATTGCGGAGGAATGTCCTGGGTCAAGGTTGTGTGTTCAAGAATGTAGCAATCGTCCCCGATATTGACTCCAGGATGGATCACCGAATGGGAGCCGATGATCACCCGGTTGCCGATGACCGTGCCGACGTCTCCCATGAACTTGCGGGGAACTTCCTCCGTCCGCCGCCCGAAGCTCAGCACCACCTCCTCGCCCAGCACCACCTGGTTGCCGATGATGACATCGTGGGGGACGTAGGACCGCGCGCCGATTTTCACGCGGTCGCCGATCTGCACGTGGCCTTCGATGATGACCCCATTGTCAAGTTTCACATCATTTCCCAACCGCGTGTTGCCCCGCACCACCACGCCCTTTCCGGCATGGAAGTTGTCGCCAATCACCACGTCCCCGTAAATCAGGCTCATGGAGCGGATCACCGCGTTGTCGCCGATGCGCGCTTTCAGACAATGATCCCGGTACTGGAAACCGAGGCGGACGCGATCCTCGATCAGGCAGTTGCTGCCCAGGGTGGCAAAATGTTCCATATTCGAAAATGAATGTATGGCGCTCTCCGCCGGTACCGGTCCTTCATTCCGGTACGATGCAGACCCTTGCCGGGTGGTTCCGGCAATCCAAATGTCTGTTTACTTGGTTGGGGTTTCCTTTTATGCTGACCGCATGCGGCCCCACGATTCCGCTCCGCCGGTGCGGATACAACTTGCGACGGAAACATGGACCTGACGTTCATCATTGTAACCTACAATCATGGTGACTGTCTGGACAAATGCCTGCAATCGATTCAGGATTCCGTAAAGGACGCGCATCATGAAGTCCTGGTGGTGAACAACGCGCGGCAGGATCGTTTGGACGACTTTGAAACCCGGTTTCCGAATGTCCGTGTGACCACCAACCGGAAAAACATCGGCTTCGCCCGCGCCTGCAACCAGGCCGCACGGGAAGCCCGGGGCGGACTGCTGGTTTTCCTGAACCCGGATGCCCGGCTGCACGAAGGGGCGGTGGACGCATTGCGGAATCAACTGGAATCGGATCCGGGTATCGGGATCGTCGGCCCGAAAGTGCTCAATCCGGATGGAACCGTGCAGGCATCCTGCAGGCGGTTTCCACGACTGTGGACGGGCCTGTTTCATCGACGTTCGTTGCTCAGCCTGTGGTTTCCCGGAAATCGTTTCACGCGCGAATACCTGATGCTGGACTTCGATCATGCGACCACGCGCGACGTCGACTGGGTGTCGGGATGCTGCATGATGATTGCCCGGGATCGATTCCGGGAACTGGGTGGATTTGACGAGCGGTATTTTCTGTTTCACGAAGATGTGGATTTGTGCCGCACGGCATGGCAGGCCGGGTACCGGGTGGTGTACCATCCGGAAGCGGTCGTCACCCACGACATCGGGGCCGGCAACCGCAACCTGCCTGCCCTGGTGATCGTCAGGCGCCACCGCGGCATGGCGCACTACTGGAAAAAACACATGCGGCCCAACCCGGTGGTTTACGGGCTGGTGAGCATGGCGATCGGTCTGCGCTGCCTTCTGCAGCTGATGGGTACAAGGTGGAAGTGATGTCCATCAACTCTCCCATTTCACTGGGAACACACCTGATGGCGTTTGCCGGAACGCTGGGCGCGTCCCTGTTTCTCACCTGGTGGGTGACGCGGTTCTTGAAAGGCACGCATCCCCTCGCAAAGTTCCTCCTCATCCATTCCCGCGCCCACAAAGACAAGGAAGAAGTCAGCCCCTTTGGCGGCCTGGCGGTGATCGCCTCTTTCCTTTTCGTTCTGTGGTCGTGTTTTTATCTCGGGGCCCTGCACAATCACTACATGACTTCGTTTCTCCTGCTGACCGTAGGAGTGCTGGCGATGATTCTCCTGGGGTTTGTGGACGACCTGGTGAACCTCAAAGCGCGGTTCAAACTCTGCGTTCAGGTTCTCATCGCCCTGTTCCTGGTGCTCAACGGGATGGCGGCCAACCAGGTCGGGGTTTTGGACTGGGCCTGGCTGGGTGCCGGGTGGACGCTGTTGTGGATCGCGGGCATCGCCAACGGCTTCAACCTGGTGGACGGACAGGACGGCCTGTCCGGCGGGCTGGCCTTTCTCACCTGCGTGTTTGCGGCGATGGTGTTCTGGGACCGGGGCATATTTGAAGCGTCATTTCTGGCCGCGACACTGGCAGGCAGCGTGCTCGGGTTCCTGTTCTTCAATTTCCCGCCCGCAAAAATTTACCTTGGCAACACCGGCAGCCTTCCCCTCGGCCTTCTGGTATCTCTCGTTTTCGTCAGTGTCTGGATGCGGGGTTTTCAGGACGAAGTGTATTTCATCCTGCCCATTTCCATGCTGGTGGTGCCGATCAGCGATACGGTGTTCGCGTTTTTCCGGCGTATTTTCAAAGGCGAGAGTCCCTTCGCACGCGACGCAGACCACCTGCACCATCGCCTTGTGAAACTGGGCTTCACCGACCGCCAGTCCATCTCCATCCTGTTCGGGGTGACGCTGTATTTCGATCTGATCACCCTGATTTATACCAGCAACATCGACCGCATCCCATTTTTCACGCTTCTTTTCCTGCTGTTTCTGGTATTGAACGTCAGCCTCCTTATCCTGACGCTGATCCATTTTGAATACACCCGGAACGGCGACCGCCTGTTCATGCGGTGGCTGGTGCCCAGTCCCTACCCGTTGATCGGGTGCCTGGTGGCGTTGAACGTCGGGTTCATTTTCGGGACCTGGTGAGGGTTTCTATAAACCGAGATTGACTTGAGGAGGCCATGGCAAACTGGTACATGCTCACCCTGGTGGGACGCGACGGGCCGGGCATCGTCGCCCCCGTAAGCCGGGTTTTGTATGAAATTTGAGGTTAGCCTGTGTCCAGTCCATGGTTACACATGCAAAAAGGATTTTTAAGGAACGTCGTTTCCTAAGCAGTTGACTCACTTCCTAATTTGGCACCTTTCGAATCTGACGGCATAACCAATGAAAACTAAAGGGCTTACACACAAACAAAAACGATTTATTGAAGAATACTTGATAGATTTGAATGCGACTCAGGCAGCCATCAGAGCCGGATATTCCCGGAAAACGGCCAATGTTCAAGGGTCACAAAACTTAACAAAACTTAGTATTCAGGCGGAAATTCAAAGGGGGCTGGATGAGCGCTCTAAACGATTGGAAACGCGCCGCGAACGACTTCTCAATGAGCTTGCCAGCATAGCTTTCACAAACATCTCGGATGTTTGCACTTGGGGACCAGAGGGCATTCACCTAAAACCTATGGAAGAACTGACTCCGGAACAAAAAGTGGGTATTTCTCAAATCACTTTTTCGTTCGATAAAAATGGCAAGGTGATTGGCGTTAAAATGCACAATAAACTTCGGGCTCTACATTTATTGGCAAAACATATGGGTATTTACCCCAAAACCCGAAAGCATCTTAGGCGTTAATTTTTCAATGCATTAACCTGACAACCATCCCGTTTTTCGTCTTTATGTTTTCAGTATCCAAAAGTTGCTTTAAATTCATATTAATTCTTAAATCAGTTATGAAATGGACGCACTCAAAAGGCGTTGATACATTCCGGTCAAGTAAATTTCGAAAACCGCGGGCTTTCTTCATTTACAAAACCCCGGTTGAAGGAGCCTGGCAATGAAAAACTGGTACATGCTCACCCTGGTGGGACGCGACGGACCGGGCATCGTCGCCGCCGTCAGCCGGGTTTTGTGCGAAAACGGCGGCAACATCGGCGAGGCCAGCATGGCGCGGCTCGGCGGCAACTTTTCCATGATGCTCATGGTGCGGTGCCCGCTGGAGCTGAACGAACTGGAAGCGCGCCTTCAACCCGCAGTCGAACCGTGGAACCTGATGGTGCACCTCGATGCCATCGACGCCGACCTGCACCATCACGTCGAGCCGGATGTGAAGATCAGCATATACGGGGCGGATCGTGTGGGGATCGTCGCCGCCGCGACGGGTGCCCTGGCGGAGGCGGGGCTCAACATCCTCAACCTCGAAACCGACGTCGGCGGCACCGAAGCGGAACCCATCTTCATCATGCACATCGAGGGGGTGGCGGAACGCGGCCTGCCGCCGCTGGAGGCCGCCTGCAAAACCTTGTCCCGCGACCAGCAGGTGGAAACGCACCTGTCACCGATCGACACATTGATGGGGTGACGATGGCGGTCCTGCAAGTCCTCACCTATCCCAACCCCCTGCTCAAGCAGATTTCCAATCCGGTGGCGGAAGTGAACGACGAGGTGCGCGCGTTCATCCGCGACCTGGAAGAGACCATGCGCGCCGGTCCTCCCTCGGTGGGCATCGCCGCGCCACAGGTGGGTCGCTTGGAACGCATCGTGCTCATCGACGTGTCGGTGAAACCCGGCATCCGGCACCACGGCCGGGTGGTTCTGATCAATCCGGAGGTCCTGCAGCAATCCGGAAAAACCAAGGGGCGCGAGGGGTGCCTATCGGTTCCCGATTTCATCGGCAACGTGGTGCGCGCCAGGAAGGTCACCATCCGCGCCCTGGACGAGGCGGGAGAAGAGCGGGTGTACGAGATGGAAGGCTACGAGGCCCGCGCAGCACAACACGAGATCGATCACCTTGATGGCAAACTGTTTCTCGACCGCCTCGTCAGCCGCCGCCACGACCTGGCGCAACGTAGATCTTAAAAAAGAAGAAAATTTATTAAAAAAGTGGATCAGCCTAAAATCTAAAAAGTTTGTGGTTGTTACTTTAAATTATCGAATTAACCACAATGACAATTGATTGAGGCTCAAATAATTAGGCTTACACGTTGTCAATCACAATAAAAACATTTAAAATCTCAATTAAATAATAGACTTCTCTTCTTGGGGAATTTAAAACCTTTA
The DNA here is from genome assembly GCF_052156635.1 of Nitrospina sp. 32_T5. NCBI lineage: Bacteria > Pseudomonadati > Nitrospinota > Nitrospinia > Nitrospinales > Nitrospinaceae > Nitrospina > Nitrospina sp. 32_T5. The sequence continues at coordinate 522,542 of NZ_JBQKUO010000003.1, forward strand.
ACGTTAGTACAACCGTTTGTCAATTTACATTGCGAATTCCCTTTAAATTTGCATTTTGTAAAATTGAGTTAATAAGAGTAGCAAAGGTCCGAAGTGGAAATTGTATTCCAAAATCCCACCATAAATAACCCTTTGGTCAGTTTCATTCTTCTTGATTGGACCTGTCGGGAAAGTTTTCATTTTCTTCATTACATTAACAACCAGACGGTTGCCCGGCCGAAATATGAAGTAATCTGGATCGAATATTACACCCGCCGCCCCCAAGAGCTTAAAAAGCAGTTGGAAAAATCATTGAACGCCAAAAACCATCCCCTGATGGATCAGTGGATTGTGTTGGATATACCTGAAGATGTTTATTATCACAAACACTTGATGTACAACATCGGTATTGCACTAGCTCATGGAGACATCGTCACAATTTGCGATTCCGATGCAATCGTCCAAAACGATTTTGTGGAAACCATCATTGGTGAGTTCGACAAAAATCCCAAAATTGCATTGCATATGGATGAAGTTCGTAATAACGACCGCAAGTTTTACCCATTCAATTATCCACCACTAAAAGAGGTGTTGGGGAAAGGAGCAATCAATTATAAAGACGGCACAACCACTGGCTTGCTCGACAAAAAGGATCCCCTGCACACCCGAAATTATGGCGCGTGCATGTCCGCAAAACGTGAAGATCTTATCGCTATCGGTGGCGCAGATGAACACATCGACTATTTAGGGCATGTATGCGGCCCTTACGAGCTCACCTTCCGACTACAAAATTTCAAACGGAAAGAAATCTGGCACCCCAGTCACCTGCTGTATCATGTCTGGCATCCGGGCCAGGCTGGGGATAATAATTATGTAGGGCCACATGACGGCAAGCATATGTCAACCACCGCTCTGGAAGCTCTGACCTCAGGACGTGTTTTTCCTTATCAAGAGAACCGGGCTATTAAATCAGCGCGGACAGGAGAAATCAAAACCCCAGAGGAATTTCGGAAACTGCTAATTGACCCGCATTATCTTAAAGTATGGTCTCAATCCAACCTGGCTCAATCCGAGAGCTTCACATTCTGGAAGCAAGCTGAATTGCTAGAATCCATTAAAGACTACAACCTAGTTTCTTACGACAATGAGTATTTTGGCATCCCGCAGCGGCTTGGCCCAGTCGATTTCAGTTGTGAGGATCAGAAAATTCAACCAGGTATCATAAAAGGAAAGTCTTTGGATGAGGTCAAAAAGGCCCTCAAGAAAGTGCACATCCAGCGAAGGAAAGAGCAGTTTTGTTTATTAGATTTGTCAAAACATCAACAAAAATTTTGGGAATTTCCGGAGTTGATTGGCCGGTTCCATAATTACAATATCTTCGGTTATCAAAGCGAATTATATGGTCTCCCCCAATATCTCAGGATTCCCCTAAAAGAATTTGTATCTTTTAAAAGTAATAAAGACGCGGTTTCTGCCAACGACTTGAATTCCCTAAAAACCAAAATTCAAAAAGCCAGGGCTTTTCGGGCCACCGTTCGGTATCCCTTCCTATTTAAGCTGCTCGGCCCTGATTTGTATATTCGTCTTTCAGATCTAAAAGCGAAATTGAGGCCCAAAGAATTTCTACCCTCTAGACAAAACCACTTGGTAGAGAGTCATGGTCATCTTAACATTCTAGAGCACGATGGTTTTTATTTCGCTGTCCCGCAATACCTCGGCGCCATTGATTTATGTGATCCCCGGCACCGCAACCATCCTGAAATTTTAATCGGACCTAGCGTTGATCAATTGAAATCGGAAATCAACCGATCCCAAGATAGCTAAAAGTCTCTTCACTAAATTTTAAAAATCCCTACAATTTGGTGGATACAAGAGTATTTAATATAGTCGCCCTGGTGTTAGAAAGGCTTTCCGGAAGAACCAAAAGAACGGATTTTTAATTAAAATTTGTTTGCGATCAATTTTCCGTTTCACTTCATGAACGTTGGGCGCCCATACCAAACCGAGCCAATTGAATCTTTCCCTGCATACCAAATGATAGGTGTTCATCGGACCCAAGCACAGCGGCAAACCGTAATACTGGCCTAACCAGCGAACAATGTTATAGCTTTTGTATTCCTCCAGAACAGCGTCATCCCTCAAATATTTGTGTTCATGTAAAACCATGTCGCTGTAAAAATTTTCATGCTGATCCAGATCCAGCTCTCCCGCTTTAATGCAGAATATAAAATATTCGCAGCCGTGACAAACCTCTGTCCGATGCTGAATGTGTTCTCGAATATTACGCGCCCTCTTGCCAAACCAGATATCCACCAACTGTTCTTCATAAATATTTCCGACAACAAACTGGCTGCATAATTGGACATCGCCGTTGTGCAAAATACGTAAAGCTTTGAAGGGCGACCGACATGCCACAGACATGCCTGGATAGGATCCACTCTGAAAATAATTTCGCACATCGAACGGCAAGCGGGCCCCGGGGTGGACTGAACGCACACAACCACCCTTGAACAATTCCGGATGGTCTCGGCGTAACGAAAAATCGTGATTAAGCGCAGCCCCACTTAATGTTATTCTGTATTTGTTTTTAATGATCATCGCCGCCGCCCTTTCCACCTTCTCGATCACCGTTTCCATATTTGGACTCAACGACTCCCCACGCAGTAACGAATTGTCGTCCCGTAACACCATTGCAATCAGGCCCAGATGATCCATACCCATCCCTTCCCAAAATGCCACTGCCTCTTCCAGCTCATCCAGATTGCTGCGCATCAGCGTGTAATTGACCGCGAAGTACGCGTCGGGATTGGTCACCGCCTGCTTGAACGCGCCAATACGCGCGAGGGTCGTCTCGTAATCCGCGCGGCGGCGAATGCGTTCGTACGTTTCTTTACGGATGCCATCGAAGGAGATCACCACGCTGCGCCAGTCCGCGTCGCAAAGGCGGTCGATCACCCGCGGCGTGAACAGCGTGCCATTGGTGATGAGGTCGAGTTTCATATTGAGCGCACACAGGCCTTCGATGATGTCCGCAAACTGCGGGTGCGCCATCGGTTCGTAATTGTAGCCAAACGACACCCATCGGCCTTCTAGTCCGCGGAGGTTTTTGATAAAATTGGGTTCCAGTCGCGCCTCCGATAACTGTTGGTAACTAACATGGCACTGAATGCAACGAAGATTACAAGTATAGGTCGGTTCGATCTCGATGAACTCCGGCAGGGCGAGCTCGGTAAGTGGGGCGTGAGCAAAAAGTTTGGGACTTTCTGGTGCATCGACAAAATCCATAGAGTTGCCGGAACCCGCCATCCTTGCCGCTAGTTCACGTCCGCGCAGCAATTCCGCTTCAATTTCATTGCGCGACGGACCAGCATCGACCAACTCCAACGCTTTTTCAAAATGCTCGATAGCTCGGGCAGCATTACCCATTTTTTGGTAACACCATCCCAGCAAACGATGGGCCTCCCGATAAGATCCCTCCCGGCTTGGTAAAGCCAGGTCAAAAATTCCCAGAGCTAATTCGATAGCTCGGCCCAATTCGTTAGGATCCTCATCCTGGCAGGCGAAATGGTAGGAACACCATGCAAGACCCCGCAAGATTTCTTGTTCAGAGTAGGGATCTTCTAGATCAGGGTGTTGCAGAGCAAGCTCCCAGTCTTTTTGTGCAGCTTTAAAATCTTGATTTTGAAAGTTTATCCAACCATGAACACGCAAGGATAATGGGTGGTGGGGGTTGCGACCCAAAACCTCTTCCAGTCGTTTATTTGCTTCCCATAGATTGCCAGATAGAAATAAAGCATGGCCTAAATGGCCCAGGACATCAAGGCTTTGAGGAGACTCTTCCGCCGCCAGTTCCAAATTGTTTACTGCTTCTATATAACGACCAAACTTTAAGGCATTTAAACCTAAAGCAAGCGGACTTTGGTCAAAACTGTTCACAACCCACCATCGAAAAATGAAACCACGCTCTACCTTTTTTGGACAAGAATAAAAGTGGACAAATTTAATTATATTTCAATAAGATACTGGAAACCCTTCACCTTTTTTCAAAATACGAATTAAGCCTCCTACTTCTCAATGTTTCTCCAAGATCCAGAGGGCCTAACAGAGCAAGTTATAAAAATAAAAACCCCGATTAAGATTTAAACCCAGAATAATCGAATTCCTATCCACTTTATTTTCCATATGGTTATAGGTTTTGCACCTTGCACTGATCCCTTATGTTTAATACTATTCATATCAAATTCATAAATATAGAGTTTACGAATTATCTAATGTTAACTTTTTTTGACAATTTTACTCCCTTCTAGAGCAAAAGGTCACCATGCCCCCAAATGGAACACTTCTTTAATATGAACGCCTTAATTTCCACATTAACTTCCTTTAGAAATTTATTTATCAAAATCTATACCCATAGGGAAGTTATTAAAAGCATGGTGGGTCAAGAGCTAAAAGATCGGTATATAAATACAATAGGAGGGTTGGTCTGGGCCTTGATTCATCCTTTTCTTGTTGTTTTTACTTACTGGTTTGTATTTTCCGTGGGATTTCGTGTGACGGTCCCAGGAGATGTACCATTTATTGTTGTTTTTTTATGTGGTTTCATCCCGTGGATGATTTTTAGCGAATCCCTCTCAGCAAATACAAATATTTTATTGACCCAGTCCCACCTTATTACAAAAACTGTTTTCCCAACCGAGATCCTTCCACTTATTCCCCTCTTATTATCATTAGTAAGTCATTTTGTCCTTCTACTGTTTTTTCTAATGATCATGATCATATCGGGTATTAATTTTTCCATATACAATTTTCAATTTATTTACTATCTATTTGCATTATCTATTTTTCTAATTGGATTAAGTTGGTTACTTTCGTCTATTAATATTTTTTTTAGAGATTTAGGGCAAATTGTAAAAGCAATTCTTCCATTATGGTTTTGGCTAACTCCAATTGTCTGGATGAAAAGCATGATTCCAGAGAAATACCATTTATTTATCGATCTCAATCCACTTTTTTACATTGTGGAGGGATATAGGCAATCTTTTATTTATCATGCACCCTTTTGGCAAGATTTAAGACTAGGGGCTTATTTTTGGAGCTGCACCTTATTTATTTTCCTCTTAGGGGGACTGATCTTCAAAAAATTAAAGCCTGAATTTCCAGAGGTCTTATAGACAAATGACAGATCAAATTGCCATTTCCGTTAAAAATGTCTCCAAAAAATACCGCCTGTTTAATTCACCTAAAGAAAGATTTTGGGAAGCCCTTCATCCATTTAGGAAAATATACCATCGAGAATTTTGGGCTTTAAAAGAAATCAGCCTAGAGATCCCCAAGGGAGCAACGGTGGGCATAATCGGGCGGAACGGTTCTGGCAAAACCACCCTCCTTCAAATTATTTGCTCAATTTTAAAACCCACAATTGGATCAGTGGAAATACAAGGCTCGATAGGAATGCTTTTATCCTTAGGGGCCGGCCTAAACCCAAATTTTACCGGTCGGGAAAATGTGCGTTTGAAGGGAATGTTATTGGGTCTGTCAATCAAACAGATCAATGAAAAAATCCCAGAAATTGAGGAGTTTGCTGATATCGGGCAATTTTTCGATCAACCACTCAAAACATATTCTGCAGGCATGATGTTACGTTTGGCTTTTTCAATAGTCACTACCATTCACCCTGACATTCTCATTATTGATGAAATCATCGCCGTAGGAGACGCCAAGTTTAAGCAAAAATGTTACCAGAAATTTCGCAATTACCAGGAAGCAGGAAAAACTATCCTTCTGACCACACATGACAACAACGCCATCCTAAAACATTGCAATCATGCATTACTTCTAGATAGCGGCAACCTAATTAGCACAGGTGAACCAAAGGACATTGTTAATCAGTACTTAAATATTCTTGAAGGGAAATCTTCAGGAGATATTTCTACTTCTGCAAAAAACAGTCATTTAAAAGATAGGTCTTATCGGAACACTTCAAGCCCAAACCAAGAAAAAAAGCTACCGGAAATACTTAATCAATTTTTTAGAGAAATTCCCGATCAGGATAATTGCCCAACTCGCAACTCCTACAACAAAAATGAAACACGGAAACCATTCTATAAAGCGGAAATCATAGACTATTTAATTGTCTGCGATAATAACTTCGATCCTCTTAGCATTGCCTCTGGAAAAAAGATAGAGGTATACATCAAAGCTAGGTTCCATGAACTTGTAGAATTCCCACTTATGGGTGTGGCCATTAGAACTGTTGATGGAATATTGATTTATGGATTTAATTCTTTTTACACAAAGGGTGATCTTTCCAAGGCAAACGCTGGTGACGTTAAACTTGGGAAAATTACCTTATCGTTGAAGCTAAATAGCGGCGACTATTTTTTAGATTTAGGAGTTGACCTTAAAGAAAATGAAGGTTCACCGGGCTATATAAATTTAGATCGAAGATCTTATGTGGCTCACTTAAACATCATAGAACGTAATAAATTTTTCGGATTGGCTGATTTGGGCGGCAATTTCCAAGAAATTTCCAAAAATGAGATTTACCCCATTTGCAAACAGGAAAACTCATTTTAAAGCTGTCTCTACATCAAATAAAGCTATTGGATTAGATAAACCAGACTTTAATTTTTTTGCCCCATTTTTTATGCACTTAAATAAAACGGATGCACAATTTATAATTGAAAGGCTGCTTGGGCAAGAACCCATAAATTTCATGCTTCGCTCTTTTTATCAGACAACTCTTAAAAACAGGGATATATCCCAAAAACTCCTTAATATTGCTTTCTCAAAAAACACAAAAGATCACAAGCATATATCCTCACTTTTACTTGAGACCGCCCGTCACCCACAAAACTTAAATTTAATTGAAGAGCCAAAAATTTTCAAAATCCTGGTGGAACTCCAAAAAGAGAAAATCAAGAAGTCTTTAAAACCAAGCCGCAAGATCATTGCGGTATACCATCCCGAATGCGCATACAGGGGACAAACGGGAGACATCATTAAAAAGGCAAAAAGGGCTCAATATAATTCAATTATTTTTGTTGGCACCATTTGCAATGATGCGATCGAAAATGAAAATAATGTTTATTATGGCGGCCACGGGATCATTAAATTTATGGATTTTGTCCATTTATTTATTTGTGCCACCTTCGCACACAATTTACCTAAAACTTCCAAAAGGGTTTATTTCGTACACGACATTCAAGATAGTCTGGTCTCTAAAGAAGAAAAGGTTCTGCAAAATATTTTAAATTATGATTATTATTTTTTACCCTCCCCCCTAGTTCTTAATAGAGTCAAAAATCAAATTGCCACCGCTCATGAAAGAGGCATCTTAAAAGAAGCCAAGACTATTTGCTTAATAAAAGGGGGATATATAAAATTAGATAAAAACCTAGAAAATTTTCAAAAATATAAATGCGAAGAAAAGGTAATTATTCACGCACCAACAGTCATCGACCCTGACATTGAAGACTTTGTTTCTCTCCCCTTGCACAGCCAAAAAATTATCCAAACCCTTCTAAATAAATTTCCAGATTTCAAAATAATTTTTCGACCACACCCTCACACCCTAAACTCCTCACAGGTAAAACAAATTTCAAAGGAATTTAAAAACAACCCTAATTTTATTTTTGACAACCATCCCAGTTCGTACATGATCAATTATTCAAAGTCCGCACTTATGGTTACGGATCTATCAGGGACCGCATTCACTTACGCCTTCACAACCTTAAGGCCCGTAGTATTTTTTTCCCATAACGAAGCAAAACTTTTAGAAAAATTTGGTGGCTTTGGCTACATCCAACATCGAGATGTTATAGGTCAAATCGCCAAGGATTTAGATGAACTTGTTTCAAGCACTAAATACCTTTTACTGAATCATAAAAAGTTACAAACCAAAATAAAAGATTATAGAGACAATCAAATCTATAACCTTGGAAAATCGGAAGACTATTTTATTAATAATTTAGGCTTTTTTTTAGACAACAAACATAATGAGGATTGGGAATATTTAAACCTTCGGCCCTCCCCCCCCTACTTGATTGAGGAAGGATACAAAGAATTCAATATAGTTTCATATCTAGGCAAATATTATGGTTTACCTCAAAGCCTGGGGGATATCGACCTTGAACAATTTGATTTTAACGACCCTAACACTAACAAAAATATTTTTATTGGTGAATCATGTGATGAAATTAAAGGATATATAAACATCCTTCATCAACTTGAATGCAAAAATCCCTCCAAAGAAATTCTTACAGCTATTACCAATGATCTCAAAACTATTTTCCATAAAATTAGTGAGATTACGGACCAGCAAGAAAATCTAAATATGCAACTTCACTCCATTAACCAGGTCCTGAAGGAAGAGGGGCGGGATTTAGTGACTTTGGTGCAACAAATATACCTTCAAAACCAGCAAACCACCCGTCTGGTTGAACAAAGCATAGACAGAGATAGAGCCATTTCCAATATATTGGATAAACTTAAAGAAATAAAAGAACAATTAAAAAACCAAGGCTAAAAATAGGACATAGCCTTAAATTTGTATTCAAACAAAAACGCTTGAATTGGGTTTCAAGAGCAGCTTTTAATCAAAGACTTTGCAAAAAGTAAAACCATAAGTGAGCGAACATCAAATTCTTCTCTATCAAGTTATTCTGTTTTTATCGCTCTTTGTTAAAGCCTTTTTAAAGAGTTGTTTTTTTATTAATTTTTAATAAATAACGCAGAATTTAGCTAGTACTTACCATAATGGAAGGAAGAATTTATCGTAAAACCATAAAACCCAATAATAAATCTTAATTGGTGAGGAAAATGGCTTCTAATCCACGATTAATTAAGGAATGGAGAGGGTTCAATATTGTTAAATTCCAAGATCATTATTGGGGGATACCACAATCGCTGGGAGATGTGGACTTAACCCAAAGTTCTTTCCAGCAGGTACCGTCTCTCCTAAAAGATAACTCCCCAGAAAAGGTGCGACATAAAATAGACGATCTTGTTGATGATCCCAATATTCCACTCTTGATAGAAGAGTGGAAAACTTACAATATCGTCAAATATCAAAAAAAATACTGGGGGATACCACAATCGCTGGGAGATGTGGACTTAACCCAAAGTTCTTTCCAGCAGGTACCGTCTCTCCTAAAAGATAACTCCCCAGAAAAGGTGCGGCATAAAATAGACGACCTTGTTGATGATCCCAATATTCCACTCTTGATAGAAGAGTGGAATACTTACAATATCGTCAAATATCAGAAAAAATACTGGGGGATACCACAATCGTTGGGAGATGTGGACTTAACCCAAAGTTCTTTCCAGCAGGTACCGTCTCTCCTAAAAGATAACTCCCCAGAAAAGGTGCGGCATAAAATAGACGATCTTGTTGATGATCCCAATATTCCACTCTTGATAGAAGAGTGGAATACTTACAATATCGTCAAATACCAGAAAATATACTGGGCGATACCACAATCGCTGGGAGATGTGGATTTAAATAACCTTGAAAATAATTCCCATTCATTAATTATTTCGGAAAAAAATCTGGAAAAACTAAAGGAGAGGATAACTCATACTTAGTTAGAAGCTTCTTAAAATAAAATACTGAAAACAATATTTATTATCGATGTGGGTCTTAAAATGGTCATTTGGCTTTTGGGTATTTCTGGTTCTGGCAAATCCACACTTGGCAAACGCCTAAAATTTTATTGCGATTCTATAGGAATTAATTCCTGGGTCATTGATGGAGATATCGTTAGGAATTTCTTCGACAACGACTTGGGTTTTGAAAAAGCCGACCGCGTTCAAAATATAAAACGGATTTTGTTGGCTGCACATGCACTCTCTGAAAATGGAATTGTGCCCATTGTTTGCAATATCTCCCCCTTTGAAGAATTAAGGTGCTTTGCTCGGAAAAAACTCAAAAATTATATACAGATTTATTTGAAAAAATCAGTAAATACCAGTCGCCAGGAGGATGTAAAAAAAATCTATCAACAACACATTGGTCGAACCCCCGTTGTTGGGGTTGACCTGGAGTTCGATGAACCCGGAAACAATGATTTGATTTTAGATATTGAGAATGAAACCGTTGATCAATCCTTTCAAAAAATTAAATCTTACTTGAAAATAAATCACCCGGGAATCTTCCAATGAAAGTCAGTCAAAATATCTCTACCGAAATTCTACAAGACCTTGTCAATCTTCAAGCCGGCCTGTATTTACCCTTAACGGGATTCATGACCTCGCTGGATTATCGCAATGTTGTGGACAATATGATGTTAAGCGACCATACGATCTGGACGCTCCCCATAACATTGGACGTTGATCACAAAACCTATAAAAAAGCCTTAGATGCCGATAAGGTGTATTTGGTTTACCATAAAGAAGAGGTCGGATATATTGAAGTTTCTGATTGCTTCAAAATTGATACCTACTCAGATGTTAAGAAGATCTTTAAAACTGATGAAACCCGGCATCCTGGCGTTCAGATGGAGTTCAACCGCTCCAAATACAGGGTGGGCGGCAGAATCGTCATCACAAACGAATCAGTTATGGAGGGGGCTCTTCATCCTGAACAAATTCGAAAAATTTTTGCTGAACGAGGGTGGCAAACCATCGTGGGTTTTCAAACCCGAAACCCAATACACAAAGCACACGAACACCTTCAAAGAGTCGGCTTGGAAATGTGCGACGGACTTTTTATAAATCCCCTGGTAGGTTGGAAAAAATCAGGTGATTTTAGTGAGCAAGCAGTTATGCAGGCGTACCAGCTTATGATTAAGAACTTTTATCCCGAAAGCCGTGTTTATCTGGCCGGACTTTATACCTATATGCGTTATGCTGGCCCTAGGGAAGCCATATTCCATGCGCTCATTCGAAAAAACCTAGGTTGCACTCATTTCATTATTGGCAGAGATCAGGCAGGGGTGGGGTCTTATTATGGGAAATATGAAGCCCAGGATTTGGCACGCCGCCTACAAAGCGAGGGGAAACTGGGCATAGATTTATTGTTACTCAAGGGCCCGTATTTTTGCCAAAAATGCAATCAGATCGTAACCGAAAAACATTGCGGTCATGGTGAAAAAAGTATTTTCCCAGTAAGTGGGACCCTTATACGTGAAGCCTTGAATAAAAATGAACGACCAGATGAGAGATTCATGCGACCAGAGATCGCCGATATTTTGATTTCAATGGGTAAAAACAAGTTTATAGGGGATTAGTATGAAAAAAATAATTGTAACCCTGGGTCCATCAATCACAAACAATAACAACTTTATAATTGAGGATGAAAGCAGTTACATTTTCCGAGTTAATGGAGCACATGGAAGTCTCGATGAAATTAGAGAAAATATTATTTATATAAGGGACGTTTTTAAAAATTCCGCTATTTTATTGGATTTACCAGGAAATAAAATTCGAACTTCTGGCCTCTCTAATCCTATACAAGTAAAAAAAAATGAGGCTTTTACCTTGAGAACAAACCAAACCACATACCCTGAATTTCATCGTTTGATTAAAAAAGGGGATGAAATACTTGCCGATGACAGCACCTTGCGGTTTTTGGTCGAGGAGACTAACGAAGAAGAGATAATACTTATCTCTTGCTCCAACGGCCTGTTAAAAAACAATAAGGGGTTGCATGTAAGAGGTATCAATAAAGGTCTCCCCTTTTTATTTGAACGGGATAAGAAATTAATTGAAATAGCAAACGAGCTTAGCATTGATTTTATAGGTTTGTCTTTTGTTCGCACTGCTAAGGATATTGCTGTATCAAAAATTTTGCTTGCAGATTCCATCGAAATAATCGCGAAGGTGGAAACGCGATCGGCCGTCGAAAACCTTAACGAAATTCTACGAAACGTAAATTATATTTTAATTGACCGCGGAGACCTTTCCACGGAAGTTGGCTTAGAAAAGGTACCTGCCTATCAAAAGTTTATTGTTGAACGGGGCTTATTCTATAATAGGAGAGTTTTTTTGGCGACTCAGTTTCTAAAAAATATGGAGGACAAACCCATACCCTCCATAGCTGAGGTTATTGATTTGACAAATACTTTTAAAATGGGGGCCTACGGCATCCAGCTTTCAGAAGAGACTGCGATTGGAAAGTACCCAATGGAATGCCTTGAAGTTATCAAAAGAATCATCCAAGAAATTGATTCAGAAATAAAGTAACTTTTTTAAATTTGGTCGCTAAGGTACTAATTATTTAACCATAAATTATTTGTTGGACACTTCGAGGGTTTAAATGAAAAACCTCACAAAATACGAAGACTTTGGTGGCACATTGGATTTGCCCAAAGTGGTTGAAATTGAACCATTCGGCTCCTGCAACTTACGATGCACCATGTGTCATGTAAGTTACGCCCCTCCAGGCCCTAAACCTCAAATTAATTTTGAGGCAGTAGAGAAATTAAAAAGTTTAGCTGGTAAATATGTGGTTTTTGGCTCTAATTTTGAACCTACAGCACACCCTCGCTTTGCTGACATGATTTCTATGTTCGTTGATTACGGCTTTAAAATGGACATTGTCACGAATGGAACCTTATTGACCGATCCTATAATTGAAACCATGACAAAAGGTGATTTTAACAAAATCACCTTTTCTTTTGATGGGATAAAAAAAGAAACTTATGAGAAGATCCGCCGTAACGCGAATTTTGAAGATGCTCTTGAAAAAATTACAAAACTAAGAAAAGCATTTTGGGAAAAAGATACTTCCTTTGCCGTCAATTATGTCATCATGCAAAGCAATCTTGACGAAATAAGAGAAGCCATTGACTTTTGGGAAGATTTACGAATCGACATGTTAGGGCTTATTTTTATGGTTATTCGTGATGACAATGAATATTTGCGAAACCAAAGCCTTCATCCTATTCTGGAAAAAGTCCATCAAACACTAGATGATGCCGCGGAGTACTTAATTAATAGTGATAAAAAAATTTGCATAAGCTCCCCTCCCTTTACCACTACGCAATTAAGAGAAAAATATCCTCTTAATTTTCCTACCGGAAATGTTGTTAAGTCAATGCATTCTGGAAAAAAGAATTTTCCCAAATTAAGCAAGAACGGATTGCAAACTGGAAAATTCCCAGGAATGCCATTTGAGGCATGCAAATCTGCTTTTACTTTTGCGAGAATTCTTCCAAGCGGCCAAGTTCGATTATGCGACCAAGCCAACATTGGTGATATCAATAATCAAGACTTTAAAGATATTTGGTTCGGCCCCGAAGCGACCGCATTCAGAAAAAGGTTGCTTTCGTCTGCCGACACTTGTCTAGAATGCAACTATTATTTGTTATGCCTTAACCAGCAAAACTTAAATACCAAAGACCCCAAAACTCACTTATCTAAAAATCTTAGAAATAAAAATAGGGAAAGTTAATTAACGCAACTTTGGCTTAATATTTAAAGACATCCCTTATAGTAGATTTAATCAATCAAATCACAATTAGTTCTAACGAAAAGCCTTCCAAGAAAAACCCACAATATGTACTTCAATATGGGGACTGCCTGTTTGATTTATTTTATTAGAAACGAATAACAAAACTTGGGGTCAATTTAACCAAATTTAGGCCCTAATTAATAATTGGCCTAGATAACGAATATACATGTCGTATTTAACCACTTTATTTAATTTATCCCGTACTTGTTATTATTTATTTATAAAAAATTACACATTAGCTTTACCTGTTTTAATTGGATTTTTTTATTTTACTTCAAATCTTTTTTTCAAATACGGACTTGATGACACAACCAATTATTTAAATGCTCTGCACCATATAGGGAGCAATGGCTTTTGGGATATCCTCCAAGGAAGGTTTAAAGCATTTTTTAACCCACCCTCCCCAGATTCTATCGGGTTATTTCGCCCTCTCCGAACCGCCCATACTTTTCTAGCTGTCTACCTTTCTCAATACATTTTCTTTCTGCCTGATTTTATTGCCGCCATAACAGCCAGCTTATTGGCTTATATTTTGATCAAGTTTTTTGAGGTTAATTTTATACCCCCAAACTTGACCATAATTATGACCCTCTGGTTTTTTGGATGTATTCCAGTGGTAGCCATGGGGCACATTGTGCTCGTTTCTCAGTTTTTCGTTATTTTTGGAATTTTTATAACAACTTGGCTTTTTCATATATACATTCAAACTGGAAAATATAAATTTCTAGCTCTTTCGTTAACAACCATTTTTGCCTTAAGTTTTTACGGGGAAGCCATAATCATCGCATCAATAAGTATTGGATTCTATGGTGCCATTGCTTTTTGGAAAAGAAATTTGAACGTTGGGCTTATATCTTTTGGCGTTTCTCTAACAGGGATATTTTTAGTTTTATCCAATGCGTTTTTATTAACATTTGATCCAGAACAAATTACTCGCACTATTACCAGCGTTATTAATAAAAGGGGGCATTCGATTTCCAACAATAATAACCCTGGTGAACTTTCAATAATTTGGGAGCAAATTGCTAATTATTTTCATATTTATCGGCCACAAATTTTTACTGGAATTATTTTTTCCATTTCTCCTTATTTATATTTTTTATCCATTTATGTTTTTTTCATTTTATTAATTTACAAACAAATTTACTTTATTCCATCAATTATTGGAGCTTTGGTAGCGATCAGCATAATAATCCCCAATACTATTCATTATGCTCTGGGAGGCAGCCTGATCATTATTACTCTATATTACGCACGCACCTACTCTCTTCCTGCAAGCGTTCTTTTAGGGTCCCTTACTGTGCTTGGCCCAATATTTGTTATTGATACCCATATATCTTACCTTTTACCTGCACTTTGCTTTTTTCTTTTCCATATCCTCTACGAAGCCTACAAAGAGGTGGCTTGGAAATATTTTCAATACTCGCTTAAGATTGCCATATTTTTATTGCCATTGATTCTTTTTGGTAATTATTTTAACGGCGCCTACTTGTCATATGCAGTCGCAAAGGACAATGAGGCTATAGCAGATGAATTAAAAATTAATCTTAAAAATTCTCCCATTTTGACTAATTCCAGACATGCTTTAGATTTTTATTTTTATGCTGACTTGGGTGGAGATTATAAGAAATTAAAAAATCAATTAATGTTTACAACTAATCCTCCAGGAATGCTTGCCACAAATGAACTTCCAACCAGAGCCGACTTTAAAAAATGGTTAGATTCAAAAATAAATGATTATGATTCCATTTATTCACTATTTGTTGACTGCAAAAGGTTACCTTGCAAAGGCTATTTCAGTGCCCCAAAATATTTGGACTATGAGGCATGCCCTAAAACTATAAAATGGACGCACACCTTTGATATTAAAGTCTTGAACTTTGACTTAGGCTTTTTAACCGTACCCTTTTTTTACCACAAAAATTTATCAACAGGGTTTCTGGCGTATCCTGTTTTTCCGGATATGATCTCTGCAATAGGTATTGAATATAGCCCCTTTCAAAAACGGCTTTTTGCTACCTATCGATTATTTGAATACAGATGCAACCTTAACCTAGCAAATTCAACAGAAATTGATAAAAACAAATGGCGGGTTGAATTAATTAGAGCTGCGGAACGGGGCTTTAATATATGGATGGTAAATGGGGTTTATTATGCAAAACCACAAAACAGGGTTTACTTTTCCTCTAATGATTTAAATAATTATTTTTCTTCATACGATTTTAATGCCGTTATGGGTTTTATTGATATTAATTCAAACAAGGGCAACTTCAAGGTTATCAATGGAAATCATGATAGCTTTACTCTTTTATCCCATAAGAATAAATTCTATGCAATTCCTCGACACCAGTGGGAAATTGAATCAATTCCAATTTCTCAGGTCATATACGGTTGCAGCCCCAATCAACTTAAGGTGCTGATTAACGAATACAATGAGAGCTATAGAATGACCGTAGCTGAAATTACAGCTTCAACACAATTTAATTCTTATGGACCCCAGTATCTATTAGAAAATCATAAAGGAAACCCAAAGCATATTTGGCATTCAGCCAAAAGGCCCCTATACCCTCAATGGATAAAAATTAAATTTAATAGGCCTCGGAAGCTTTCAAGAATCAACATAAGGGCTCAAGGACTCAACAAAAAATTTCCTGAACGCGCGCCAAAAGAATTTATCATTCAAGGGAGCCAGGATGGAAGTATATGGAAAGATCTTCTTGAGATTAAGGATGCAGGGTTCACCGCTCAAAATATGTGGCAAACTTTTCCTTTTAAGAATGCTAACGAGTATCTGCTTTATAGAATATTCATTAAAAAAAATGGTGGCGATCCCTCACTGTTAACAATCCAGCAAATTATATTGAACTAAGAGTACAACCTTATAGTCACGATTAGAAAATCATTTACCTCAGTCATTTTAGTTTTAATCAAATCAAAAAAAATTTTTAATTATGTTGCTTTATATTTAAAAGGTTTTTGGGTGCTTAATAATCATCTTTCTCAGGAGGAATTATTACTCCCCAAAATGAAAGTTTAGATTCTCAGAATAATTTCCAAATTAAACCAAAAATTTTTTTTGTTTATGTGGTTATTATTGCCATTGCATGGGGCCTACGGCAAACAGGAGGGTTGGACCTTAACTATTTTTTTTCCCAAATCGATGAATACCCTTTATTGGGGCCCATTATTTTCGTTCTCTGTTATGCAATTTTGGTGACTCTATTAATTCCAACCCTGCCAGTTAACTTAGCTGCAGGTGTACTTTGGGGTGGATTTTTTGGGGGCGTATTAGCTACTTTTGGGAGTGCAATTGGAGCTATTTTGGCTTTTCTTCTGGCTCGTAACTCATTAGGAAAACCATTAACCCGAAAACTTAATAACCATCTATTCGACTGGATACTTCGTCAAATGGATGAAAGCCCATGGAAAGTAGTTGCCTTTGTCCGCCTTAATCCAGCTTTTCCTTCGGGTCCGGTTAATTTTATTTTCGGCTTAACATCCATTAATTTTAAAACATACTCCTATGCCACGCTCTTTTTTTTATTTCCCCCTTCACTAGGCGTCGCCTTGATTGGAGCGGAGGCTGGAAAGATTATTTTAGATCAAAATTCTTTAAACCTTTTAAAAGTTCTTTCCATGATTCTTTCCGGAATATTGATTCTGTTAATTGGATATTGGGCTGGAAAATCCTTATTAAAGAAAAAAAATACCTAGAGATTTTATATGAAGATAACCCTAATTGTGCTTACTCTTAACGAGATTGATGGTATGCAAGTGGTTATGCCTCAAATTAACCCAAACTGGTATGACCAACTCATTATATTGGATGGAGGGTCCACAGACGGCACCATCGAATACGCTGAAAAGCAGGGTTACTTCGTCTACGTCCAAAAAGAGAGGGGAATTCGATTTGCCTACAGGGAAGTTCTTCCATTCATCAAAGGAGATATTGTTATTACCTTTAGCCCAGACGGGAATTCTATCGCCGAGCTTCTACCTGATTTGATTCAAAAAATGAAGGAAGATTACGACATGGTAATTGTTTCTCGTTATCTGGGGGACGCAAAAAGCGAAGACGATGACCTTATAACGGGTTTTGGAAATTGGCTTTTTACCAACACTGTTAATATACTTTATGGAGGGAATTATACTGATGTCATGGTCCTATATCGAGCGTACAAAACCCAGCTTATTTACGATTTAGATTTGGACAAAGATGAAAGTTTTGCCCTTCCAGAAAAACTTTTTTTCACACGTATCAGCTGGGAACCCTTACTATCAGTTAGGGCGTTAAAGAAAAATTTAAAAATCGGAGAAATTCCTGGTGACGAACCTCCTAGGATCGGTGGTGAAAGAAAACTTCAAGTGTTACGCTGGGGAGCTGCTTATTATTTTCAATTTTTCCGTGAACTATGGTTTTGGCGCAAATAAGATTTAAAATCTAATCTTAGTTTCTATGCACACATAAATTGCCAAATAATTTGCTCTCCCTTGCGATACATCTTATTAAAATCTTTTTTCTGACGCCTTCTTGGTTTATATAACTATCAATTAAAATTGAAATACCAACTTAATTTATACCATAAACTTTTATGAGAAAGTTAGTTCATCTTGGCATACCAGAGAGGCAATTTTTAAAATATGATTTTCTCCTCAAATCTCCATGGCTTCAAAAATTACTAGAAAAATTAACTTTCAATTGCCCCGAGACCTATACTGAGATTTTAAAAATATTAGAAAAAGTGGATAAGAATGAATCTGCTTTTCTTTTATTTCTTTCCGATTATCAAAAACAAAAAATAAAAAACCAAATTAACCTTAATTTAAAAACCTTAGCAATTTATTACCCTACCTCCGCTTATCGCTTAAACCTTGGAAGCGAAGATATGTATCAGGCTATTCGGGACCAGGGCTACAATGTAATTTACCTTTTCGGCGAATTAGCTAACGATGAATTTGAAAAAAGGCCGATGTCCTTTTATGCTGGGCATGACATCGTAGGACATTTAGATTTTGTTGATACATTCATTATTCCCACATTAACTCCTGGCCTACCAAAATGCTCCAAAAAAGTACTATTTGTTCATGATATTTATGACTCTCCACGCGGAATTGCCGAAGCCCCCAGTCCTGCCAAACCCGGTAAGGCACAAAGAGTATCCCCTTTAATCGATGAATTAGATTATACAGTTCTACCTTGTACCGCCTTAATGCCAAAATCCAACAAATCAGAATTAATAAGAAAAAAGCCTTTGTGCCGAATACCCGGGGGATACATAAAGCTAGATGAAAATATTAAACAATTTGAGAACCTCAATACTTCCATAGACTCTATTATCTATGCTCCCACAGTTCACAAAGACCATTTTTACGATTATGTCTCGGTTCCACACTTCGGGTCTCAAATTATCCAAGTGTTGCTTGAAAGTTTTCCTGAATACAAAATAATATTTCGTCCCCATCCGCACACAGTTGATTCTCCTGAAGTTCAAAAAGTCGCAAACAGCTTCGCAAACCAATCCCGATTTGAATTTGACACTACGCCGAGCTTTTATATGAATAATTATGCCCGATCCAAGCTTATGGTTACCGACATGTCTGGCACAGCATTTACATTTGCCTTCACCACCCTAAGACCGGTTATTTTCTTTTCTCATAATGATCATAACGTTGAAAATGTATTTGGCAAAATTTCTTACTTTAAGGATCGAAAAAAAATTGGGCATGTTGTTGCAAACATTTCTTCCTTACGAGAAAAGATTAATTATATTTTAGAAAATTACTCTAAATGGTCCGCAAAAATCCAGAGCTTCAGGGACGGTGTGATCTTTAACATTGGGAAAGCGGAAGACTACTTGGCTAAAAATATACCTTACATCATGGAGGACAAAAAGCATCCAGAATGGCAATACGTTAATTGCCCGATAATCCCACTTGACGATGAAGATGACCCTAATAATAAGGTTAAAACAATTAATCCAGTTTTAATGGAGGAAGGCTATAAAGGTTTTAATATTATTTTTTTTGGAAACAAGTTTTACGGATTGCCACAAGAGGAGGGAGAGTTCAAATTCGAAAAAGTTCGGAATCAAGAATATAGTTATTGTGTAGAAACCGACTCATATTTGGAAGTTAAACAAGTTATTGATGATTATTTACTGAAAAAATAAACGTTTTTAACGCATAAATGGTCCACAATTATTTTTTTAAGTTAATGTTTTGATGCTTTCCATGTTGGAGGCCTTAGTGCGACACTCAGTCCCACCTCGGCCAGTCCCGCCAGCACAGTTTTCCAGTTCATACCTCCGCCTTTCTGCAACGCCGTTGAATATCCGATTCTAATACAGAGATTGTCCGGAAGAAACGGCAATCGCTCAACCGATACAACCCTAATGATTTTGGAATTCCTTACAAGCCTCCGGTATAGTTGTCCCGTTCGCCCCGGGGACGTCTTTGCTTTTCCCCCTTGTTCCATTCACGGTTCGCGCATGGAAATTCTGTTCAAAAACGAACTGGCGGCACCGCCCAAGGTCAGCTTCATCCTGCTCGACTGGTCCTGCCGTGAAAGTTTCCACACGCTGGACTACCTGAACGACCAGGCCCTGCCGCGCAGCGATTACGAAATCCTCTGGATCGAGTTCTACAGCCGGCGTGCCCCGGAGATCGCCCGGTACCTGGAAGCCGACCTGAAGGCGGGCCGCCCGCCCCCGGTGGATCAATGGATCGTGCTCGATTTCCCGGAGGCCCTGTACTACCACAAGCACCTCATGTACAACGTCGGCCTCGCGGCCGCGCGCGGTGGCATCGTGACCTTCTGCGACTCCGATGCAATGGTGCGTCCCACGTTCGTCCAAAGCATCGTCGAAACCTTCGAGAAGGAAACCGCAGCCGCTGATTCCCCCGGCATCGTCCTGCACCACGACGAGGTGCGCACCGCCGACCGGCGTCACTACCCGTTCGATCATCCCGCCTTCGAGGACCTGTTGAGCGGACCCTGCCTCAACTGGAACCCCGGGGCGCAGGCCACCACGGGCCTGCTGGACAACGAAGACCCGCTTCACACGCTCAACTACGGTGCCTGCATGTCCGCACGGCGATCGGACCTCATCGCTCTCGGCGGCGCCGACGAGCACGCGGACTACCTCGGCCACGTTTGCGGTCCCTACGAGATGACGTGGCGCCTGGTCAATGCCGGACAGCGCGAGGTGTGGCATCCATCGGAATTCCTTTACCACACCTGGCACCCGGGAACCGACGGCAGCCACGACCACCGCGGCCCGCACGACGGGCGGAACGTTTCCACCACGGCGCTGGCCCACCGCATCACCGGAAGAACCCGACCCTTTCGCGAAAACGCCGCCATCCGCCTTCTGCGCGAAGGGGAAGAATCGCAGGATAACAGCGCACTCGTTCAACTGGCGGTCGATCAGGCGGACACCACCTGCATGCAGAAGCCGCCCGGTGCCGCCCTGCCCCGGTTGAAGGCGCTGGATGCTTCCTTTTTGCGGAACGCGGCAGGAAGCTTTTTCGAGCGCGCCCGCCGCGCGCTGGCCACCCACCGCACCCCGCGCGATCTCGCCCGCGCGATGTTCATCACCCCGTTTTATTTTTTACGCGAACAAGTGCACCAGAACAGCCAGTTCCACATCAACTGCGAAACTTTTCTCGACAACCTGGACGCAGAGAAAATCCCGTCCATCGCATTGTTCGGAAGTGGCGACGTGGCGGATAAGTTGTCGCGGCTGGCGCCCGGTCACCATGTACGGATCGAGGCGGTGTACGGACCCAACCCGGGAACCGCCGCTCACGGCCTGCACGTCCAGGAGGCGGAGAAGGCCGTTGAATTTGCTGGACCGATCGTGATCGGCTCGCGGCAGGACGCGGAGCGTCTGGCAGGACAACTGCGCACATGGGGCGTGGATGCGGACCGCATTCGGGTGGTGCTATAATCGGGTATCCGAAATAATTTGTCTCCTTCTGCCCATTTCCCTATTGGGAAACTACCAAATTTCAAAGAATCTCGTGCAAACCGGTTGTTATTCCGAATTTTTGTTAATACAATAGGACACCTCAAAAAACACGAAGGGGTGTTTCAATCAAGCAGCGGGGCCCATTCCCAATTTTTGTTTTTTTTCGGATCATCTAACCGGTCGCGATTATGGACGTCCTCCTCGTCACACCGCCCAGCAAGGACCGCGTGTTCCAGCAATTGGGCCAGAGCCTGACCGCCATTGAAGTGCCGGTGTGGTCCATGCTGATGGCGACGTTCCTCGAACGGCACGGCCTGTCGGTGGAGATCCTCGACGCGGAAGCCGAGCAGATCGGGTACGACGCGACCGCGAAACGCATCCTCGACGCCAACGCGGCGCTCACCGTGTTTGTCATCTACGGCCACCAGCCATCGGCCTCGACGCAGTGCATGCCCGCCGGACGCGAAGTGGCCCGGCGCATTCGCGATGCCGCCCCGCACCTGCCGACTCTCGTCATGGGCACGCACGCCTCCGCCCTCCCCGAACGCACACTTCTGGAAGAACCCTATACGTTCGTCTGCCATGGAGAAGGACCCTTTACGGTTTTGCGCCTGGTCGAAGCATTGAATGCGGGAGATCAGGACTGGGCCAAGGTTCCGGGTTTGACCCACCGTCTTGAAAACCGCGCGGCCTCCACCCCGGCGGCGGAAAACATCCGGGACCTCGACGCCGAAATACCCCGGCAGGCGTGGGAGAAGGTGGACATGACGAAGTACCGCGCCCACAACTGGCACTGCTTCGACCACATCCACGCGCGCCAGCCGTACGCCTCGATCCAGACCAGCCTCGGTTGCCCTTACAAATGCTCGTTCTGCTGTATCAACGCGCCCTTCGGCAAACCCAGCATCCGCTACTGGTCGCCCAAAACGGTGCTCGACCAGATCGACCTGCTGGTCAACAGGCACGGCGTGACCAACATAAAAATCCCGGACGAGATGTTCGTGCTGAACGAAGAGCACGTCATCGGCATCTGCGACGGCATCATCGAACGCGGTTACGATCTCAACATCTGGGCCTACGCCCGCGTCGATACGGTGAAAGACCGCTTCCTGGAAAAACTCCGGCGGGCCGGGTTTCGCTGGCTGGCGCTCGGCATCGAGTCGGGAAGCCAGTACGTGCGCGACGGTGTGGAGAAAGGCCGCTTCGGCGACACCGACATCCTGCGCGTCACCAACAAAATCCAGGAACACGGCATTTACATCATCGCCAATTACATCTTCGGCCTGCCGGACGACACACACGCCAGCATGCAGGACACGCTCGACCTCGCGCTGGAGGTCAACGCCGAGTGGGCGAATTTTTACTGCGCCATGGCCTACCCCGGCTCGCCGTTGTACGACCGCGCCAAACAGCTGAAACTGCCGCTGCCGGACGACTCCGACGGCCCGGGCTGGATCGGCTACTCGCAACACGCGTATGAATCGCTTCCCCTGCCGACGGACACGCTGACCGGGCAGGAGGTGCTGGATTTTCGCGACCAGGCATTCGACACCTATTTCACGCATCCACGTTTTCTGGACCGGGTGCGCGAGAAATTCGATGACGATGTCCTCCGGCACATCGAGGACATGGTGAAGATCAAAATTCAACGCAAGCACCGCGACGCCCCGGTGGCGTCGTGACCGCATCAGGCAGTATGAAGTTATGAAATAAGACTGCGGAAGACTTTTCAATATGCTTCGATACAAGTACAGCGATTTCGAATTCACCCCCGTTCCGAACGGCGGGCCCTCGCCGTCCGGAGAATTCCTGCTGGGGCTTTACCGCGACATGCTGCGCATCCGCATCATCGAGGAGGAAATCGAGAAGCGCTATCACGAAGACCAGATGAAAACACCGATCCACCTGGTTATCGGGCAGGAGGCGACGTCCGTCGGCGTCTGCGCCGCATTGCGCCAAACGGACCTGGTGTGGAGCAGCCACCGCACGCACGGCAACTACCTGGCCAAGGGCGGTGACCTCAAGGCCATGATGTCGGAGTTCTTCTGCCGCCAGAACGGCTGCGCCGCCTCGCGCGGCGGCTCCATGCACCTGCTGGACAAGAGCGTCGGCTACGCCGGGTCCTCCGCCATCGTCGCCGGCGCGGTGCCCATCGCCACCGGTTCCGCCTTCAGCGCCCAATACCTGAAAAAAGACCAGGTCAACGTCGTTTTCTTCGGCGATGCGGCGACGGAGGAAGGCGCGCTGTGGGAGGCGGTGAACTTCGCCGTGCTCAAGCAGCTGCCCATCGTCTACATCTGCGAAAACAATTTCTATTCCGTGTGCTCGTCCCTGGAAGTACGCCAGCCGCACATCCGCATCGACAAAAAGGCCGAGGCCTTCGGCATCCAGAGCCGCCGCGTCGATGGCACCAGGGTGCTGGACGTGCACGCGGTGACCCGGGAAGCGGTGGAACGTGCACGGAGCGGCGGCGGGCCGACGTTCATCGAATCGATTGCCTACCGATGGCGCGGCCACGGCGGTGCGGGCGACGACTCCGCCAGCGGGTACCGCGACCCGAAGGAGGTCGAGCACTGGCAGGCGTTCTGCCCCATCGAAAACCTGTCACGCACGCTCAAGGAAAACGGTTTGCTCGACGACGCGAGGGTGGAAACCCTGCGGCAGGAAATCGTGAACGAATTTATGGAAGCCCTGCACCATGCGGAAACCAGCCCGGACCCCGGTCCGGAAGACCTGATGACGCATGTGTACAGCGATTGAGGGAGGAGAAACCGGATGCCCTGGGCGGAAGCGCTGATTGCCAAGAAGACGGTGGACAAGGCCCCCGAAGGGGAAGGCCGGGTTCTGACCTATGTCGATGCCCTGCGCGAAGCATTGGCCATCGCCCTCGACCTCGACCCGAAAGTCTTCGTCCTCGGCCAGGGCGTGAACGACGCGCGCGGCATGTTCGGCGTCACCACCGGCCTCAACAAGGACTTCGGCGAGCACCGCGTGTTCGACACGCCGCTCTCCGAGGAAGGGTTGACGGGCATCTGTACCGGAGCGGCCCTGAACGGCGCGCGTCCGGTGTACCTGCACAACCGCCCCGACTTTTTACTGCTCGCGTTCAACCAGATCGTCACGCACGCGAGCAAGTTCCATTACATCGACCACGGCCAGTCCAAGGTGCCGTGGGTCATCTGGGCGGCGATCGGCCGCGGCTGGGGTTCCGGATCCCAGCACTCGCAGGCCATCCAGGGCATGCTGCTGGGCGTTCCGGGATTGAAGATCATCATGCCCAGCACGGCGTACGATGCGAAGGGACTCATGCTCGCCGCCATCGCCGACAACAATCCCGTGCTCATCTTCGAACACCGCTGGGCGATGAAGACCAAAGGCATCGTGCCGGAAGGCATCTACCGCGTGCCCATCGGCAAAGGCGTGTACCGCGCGCACGGCGAACACCTGACCATCGTCGGCACCTCGCACGCACTCCTGCTGGCGCAGGATGCGCTGGACGATCTCAAATCCGAGGGCATCACCGCCGATGTCATCGACCTGCGCACGCTCAAGCCATTGGATGAGGACATCATCCTCGAGTCGGTGAAGAAAACGGGAAAACTGCTGGTCGTCGATACGGGCTGGTCCACGGGCGGCGTGTGCGCGGAGATCGGTTGCCTCGTGGCCGAGAAAGCCTTCGAACACCTCAAGGCCCCGGTCAAGCGCATCGGCCTGCCGGACGCGCCGACGCCCGCGGGCTACACGCTGGAACAGTATTATTACCCGGACAAGGAACGCATCGCCCAGGCCATCCGCGACCTGGTGAAGCGAGCATAAAACAACACGCACGCCTGCGGGCGTTTTGAAAGAAAGCGATTCATGAACATTCTGGTTACCGGAGGGGCGGGGTACATCGGGTCGGTGCTGGTGCCGATGCTGCTGGAAGCGGGCCACACCGTGACGGTGGTGGACACGCTGATGTACAACCAGACCTCGCTCATCGACTGCTGTCACCACAAAAACTTCACTTTCATCAACGGCGACGCGCGCGACCGCGACCGGCTGAAGGACCTGCTGAAAGACGCGGATGCGGTTTTTCCACTCGCCTGCCTGACCGGCGCCCCTTTGTGTACGCGCGACCCGTACGGCGCGCAGTCGGTGAACTTCGACGCCATCCAGAGCATTCTCGAACTGCGCAGGCCGTCGCAGCGGATCGTCTTCCCCACCACCAACAGCGGTTATGGTGTGGGACAGAACGGCATTCACTGCACGGAGGAAACGCCGCTCAATCCCATCTCGCTCTACGGCAGGCTGAAGGTGGAAATCGAAAAGATATTGCTGGCTTCAGAAAACTGCATCACGCTCCGCTTCGCCACGCTGTTCGGCTTGAGTCCGCGCATGCGGCTGGACCTGCTGGTGAACGATTTCACCTACCGCGCCGTGCACGACCGCTTCATCATCCTGTTCGAGGCGCATTTCAAGCGCAACTACCTGCACGTGCGCGACGCGGCGCGTTCGTTCATGCACAGCCTCGATCACTTCGACGCGATGAAGGGCCAGGCCTACAACGTGGGCCTCAGCGACGCCAACCTGAGCAAGCTGGAGCTGTGCCAGGAAATCAAAAAGCACGTCCCGGAGTTTTATTTCACCGAGGCGGACGTGGGAGAAGACATCGACAAGCGCAACTACATTGTCAGCAATGCAAAAATCGAGGCCACCGGTTTCAAACCGCAACACTCGCTGACCGAAGGCATTGCCGAGTTGGTTAAAGGGTACCGCATTCTGAAAAGGAACCAGTTCGCCAACGTATAGAAGCAGAACATAATATTCGCGGGTAACTTTCAGGGGGAGGAAGGGGCATGATCATCACGCGAACACCGTTCCGCATTTCGTTTTTCGGAGGCGGCACGGACTATCCAGCCTGGTACGAGGAAAACAGCGGTTCGGTCCTGGCCACCACCATCAACAAGTACTGCTACATCAGTTGCCGCTACCTGCCTCCGTTTTTCGAGCACAAGCACCGCATCGTTTATTCCAAGGTCGAAACGGTCAAATGCAACGGGGATATCCAGCATCCCGTGGTGCGCGCCGCTCTCGAGTACATGAACATCGAGGACGGGCTGGAGATCCACCATGACGGCGACCTGCCGTCGCGCACCGGGCTGGGTTCGAGTTCCTCTTTCACCGTCGGCATGCTCAACACCCTTTACGCGCTGAAAGGGGAGATGGTGTCCAAGTGCCGACTCGCTTCCGAAGCCATCCACATGGAACGCGACATCCTGAAGGAAAGCGTCGGCTCGCAGGACCAGGTGCTGGCGGCGCTGGGCGGTTTCAAGAGGATCGACTTTCATCCCGATCACACGATCTCCGAGACACCGGTCATCCTGGTTCCCGAAAAGCAGCAGGAACTGGAAAGCCACATCATGATGTTCTACACCGGAATCTCGCGCATCGCCTCGCAGGTGGCGGAAAAGAAAATCCAGAGCATTCCCAGAAAGGGGAAAGAACTGCGCATCATGCACCAGATGGTCGACGAGGCGATGGACATCCTCACCAATGGTTCGTGCCTGACGGAGTTCGGCAAGCTCCTCCACGAATCGTGGAAACTGAAGCGGTCGCTCGCCGACGGCATCACCACCCCGCTGGTGAACGATATCTACGACACCGCGATGAGCGCCGGGGCGCTGGGCGGCAAACTGCTGGGGGCGGGCGGCGGCGGCTTTGTCATGATCTTCGCCCGGCCCGAGGACCAGCCCTGCATCCGCGAACGGCTGGAAAAACTGCTTTGCATTCCGGTATCCTTCGAAACCCACGGCAGCCAGGTGATCGTTTATCAACCGGAAGGACACCAGATCGAAGCGCCGGCCAGGCTATGATGCTGGGCAACCCGCGCTTCACCGATGTGCTCATTCTTTGCGGCGGACGCGGCACCCGCCTGCAATCGGTGATCGCCGACAAACCCAAACCGATGGTGGAGGTGAACGGCCGTCCGTTCCTCGACCTTTTGATCGAGCATGTTGCCGGCAGGGGGTTCCGCCGTTTCATCCTGTGCGCCGGACACCGTGCGGATTCCATTGAATTCGACCACAGGGGAATTCAGCAGCACGCCAAATCCATTCAGATGTCCGTGGAACCGCAACCGCTTGGCACCGGTGGCGCGGTACGACACGCTCGACCGGTTATCGAAAGCGATCCGTTTCTCGTCATGAACGGAGATTCGTTCTGCCGGGTGGATTTGCAGGCACTGCTCCATTATCATTGCCAGCACGAGAACGCGCTGGCCACCGTCGCCCTGGCTCCGGCAGTGGATGTGGCGGATTACGGCGGGGTGACTGTGGATGAGGCCGGCCGCATTCTGCGCTTCGACGAAAAAAACCCGGATGCCGGGTCGGGCCTCGTCAACGCGGGCATTTACGTTTTCCACCGTGACCTGCTCGACCACATTCCCGCCGGACGGGCGGTGTCTCTCGAAACCGAAGTGTTCCCCGCCCTCGCCGGACAGGGATTGTATGGATTCCCAACCGTCGGCGAGCTTTACGACATCGGCACCCCCGAGCGACTCGACCGCGCGCGGCGGGAATTGAAAATATGAATCAGGAAAATCCCATGACCCTCGACTGGCCGTTGATGCACAACAACATCCCGCGCGAGGACCTCGATGCCGTCATCGAGTTCCTGCAGGGAGACCCCATCCTCACCCAGTCCAAAAACGTGCGCGCGTTCGAAGAGGAGTGGTCACGCTGGCTCGGCGTGCGCTACAGCGTGTTCCTCAATTCCGGCTCATCGGCCAACCTGGTGTCGATGTCGGTGCTGAAACAACTGAAGGGCCAAGGCGAGGTGATCGTTCCCACGCTCACCTGGGTGTCGGACATCGCCTCCGTACTGCAATGCGGTTTCACACCGGTGTTCGTGGACATTCACCCGAAGACGTTGTGCATGGACGAAGATCACGTGATCGCTGCACTGAATGAAAACACCCGCGCCGTGTTCATGACCTACGCGCAGGGATTCAACGGCCTGTCGGACCGGCTCCTCGCCGCACTGCAAGAACACAACGTGCCGCTCATCGAAGATGTGTGCGAATCGCACGGCGCCACGTTTCAGGGGCGGAAGCTCGGATCGTTCGGCCTCATGTCCAACTTTTCGTTTTATTACGCGCACCACATGAGCACCATCGAAGGCGGCATGGTGTGCACCAACGACGAAAGCGTTTACCAGATGTGCCGCATGTTCCGCTCCCACGGCATGGTGCGGGAGATGACCGACGACGCGTTCAAGCAGAAATACATAAAGGAGAACCCGGAACTCAACCCGGAGTTCATCTTTGCCTTTCCAGCGTACAACCTGCGCAACAACGAAATCGGTGCGGTGCTGGGCCGCAATCAATTGAAACGCCTGGACGCCAATAATGAAAATCGGAGACGCAACTTCGAACTGTTTCTCTCCCAACTCGATCCGGAAAAATACCGCACCGACTTCGACCTGGAAGGCGGTTGCAATTACGCCTTCAACCTGGTGCTCAAGCACGCCGATCCCGCGTTCTGCGAGAAAGTGATGTCCACCCTGCGCCAACACAAGGTCGAGTTCCGGCGCGGCAGTGCGGGCGGCGGCAACCAGTTGCGCCAGCCCTACCTGCGCGGCATCGTGGGGCACGACGAATACAAACATTACCCGCAGGTCGAACACGTTCATTTTTACGGATTCTACATCGGCAACTACCCGGACCTGCAGGAAGACAAGATCCGGAAGCTGTGCAACATCCTGAACACCGTCGAATGAAAAAATCCTCGCGCATATACGTGGCCGGGCATACCGGGCTGGTGGGATCGGCCCTCGTTCGCGCACTGCGGGCCCGTTCGTTCACCAACCTTCTCACGCGGACGCACAAGGCGCTGGATCTCACGCAGCAGGGAGCGGTGGAGCGTTTCTTCAAAAGGGAGCGTCCTGAATACGTGTTCGTCGCCGCGGCGAGGGTCGGCGGCATTCATGCCAACAGCGCGTATCCCGCCGAGTTCATCCAGCAGAACCTCGCCATCCAGACCCACGTTCTCGACATGGCGCACAAGTACGGCGTGAAAAAACTGCTCCTGCTGGCCAGTTCCTGCATTTATCCGAAGCAGTGCAAACAGCCGATGCACGAGGACCAGCTGTTCACCGGTCTCATGGAACCGACCAACGAGCCCTACGGCGTGGCGAAGCTCGCCGGCATCAAGATGTGCGAAGCGTACAACCGGCAGTACGGCACGCAGTTCGTGCCCGTCATCCCGGCGAACGCCTACGGTCCTCACGACCACTTCGATGAAAACGGTCACGTGCTGGCGGCGCTGGTCGCCAAATTCCATGACGCCCGGGTGCAGAACAAAAAGAAAGTGACGCTGTGGGGCACGGGCAGGCCCCGGCGGGAATTTTTTTTCGTGGATGATCTCGCCGACGCCTGCCTGTTCCTGATGGACCGCTACCGCGAAACCGGGGTCATCAATTTCGGTCCCGGTGTCGAAACTTCCATCGCGCAGCTGGCGAAACGCATTCAACGGGTGGTCGGATGGAAAGGCAACATCGAATTCGACATCACACGGCCCGACGGCAACCCGCGCCGCCTGCTGGACTCGTCGCGCATCCGCGCGCTGGGCTGGTCCGCCAAAGTTCCGCTGGAAGATGGGCTGCGGATCACCTATGATTGGTACACTCGAACGCAGGTCCGGTGAACGGGCGAATCCGGTCCCGCTATTGAAAACGCACACAGGATGGAGGCTCATGAAATCCACCGGCACCGACAGTCCGCCCTACAAGCTGAAAAAACGCAAACTGGTCGCCGAGAACACCCGGTTCAATATTTATTTCGATCACGTCACCGGTGATGAAGACGTCGATGTGCCGGATTATCTCGTGGTCTCCCCGAAGCGGTTTGTCGCCGATGGATTCAGCGGCGTCGCCATCCTTCCGGTGGTGGAAGACAAAATCGCCCTGCTCAAGATTTACCGGCACGCCATCAAGAACTGGTCGTGGGAGATCCCCCGCGGGTTCATCGAGCCGGGCGAAGACCTGGTGGAATCGGTAGCGCGCGAGTTGTTTGAAGAAACCGGACTGCGCTGCGCCCACGAAAACATCCAACCGCTGGGATCGCTTCACCCCGACGCAGGCACGTTGTCGGCACGGATCCAGCTGTTCGCGGGAACGGAGTGCACCGTGGAGCAGGCTTACCGCGCCAACGAAATCGGCCACGCGCGCATGGAACTGTTCGACCGGGATGCGATCCAGTCGCACATCCACGGCAACGAAATCCAGGACCCGTCCACGCTGGTGGCCATTTTCCGTTTCCTGCACCTGGATGACCCCGCGAAAAGCGAATGAGCGGCGTGCAAGGTTTGCAACTCCGTAATCATCCCGATCTTATGCAGGAATCCAAAACCCGGCTTGCGCGCATCTCGGTCCTGATGCCGACGCGTCACCGCCTAGAACAGGCGGAGCGCTGCATTGCGAGTCTTGTCGAAACCGCGACTCATCCCGAAGCGCTTGAGATCGTGGTGTACGTCGATGACGACGATCCCGAAAGCCACGCGCTCGACCGCAAGGACATCGCCTTTCACAAAATCGTGGGCCCGCGCCTGAACCTCGGCGCTCTCAACACCGCTTGCCTGAGTAGCGCGACGGGCGACATCCTCGGCGCCGTCAACGACGACGTGGTGGTGCGGACGCAGGGCTGGGACGACCGCCTGCGCGCCATCCACGACCGGTTTCCCGACGGCATCTATCTCGCCTACCCCAACGACCTTTTCTTTGGCCCACGCATGGCGAGTTTCCCCTTCATGGCACGCGCCACCTGTGATGCGCTGGGCGATCCGTTTCCCGCCGAATACCCCGGCGACTTCCAGGATCACCACCTGCTCGACCTGTTCCAGCGTCTCAGGCACCACGGGCACGACCGCATCGTTTATATGGAAGATGTGGTGATGGAACACCTGCACGTGCGGTTCGGCAATGAAAAGGACGAGCCGGAGATGTACAACGGCCGGACAATGGGAGAAGGCGACCACGTGTTCCTCGCGCTGCATCCTCATCGCAAACGGCTGACGCGCCGTCTTCAGGCTGTGATCGAACAAAAACCCCTGCCCCCGGTTCCGGCAACGCCGCGCATCCGGCCCCTGCCTGAAAGCAACATCGTCACGGGATGCCGCCTCATGGTCACATTTCTTCTGGACGGCTCCCTGCCCTTTTGCTGGCGCTGGTTTTTGTTCACTTTCTTCGGAAAGTTGTACTGGATCAAAAAATACCGCTATCCCCAACCGCGCTGGCAGTACACCCTGCTGAAACGGCTGGTCGATTCCTGCCGCCCATCGCCGAAACCCAACGCCAGAACCCGTGAGCCATGAGTGGGCTGGATTCCGTTGCGGTCGTCATCGTCAATCACAACAGCGGCGATTACCTGCAGGCCTGCCTCGCAGGCGTGAAGGCCCAGACGCGGAAACCCGACCGCGTGATCGTGGTGGACAACGCCAGCACCGACGGCTCCACAGATGCGGCACGCGATGCGCTGCCGGAGGCGGAGTGGGTGACGTTGGACACCAACACCGGCTTCGCCGCCGCCAACAACCTTGCCGTGAAGCAGGCCCGTGACTGCCGCTGGGTGGCGCTGCTCAATCCCGACGCGGTGCCCGGTCCCGACTGGCTGGAGCGCCTGCTGGAGGCCGCATCCGCCCATTCCGAATTTTCGTTTTTCGGCAGCCATCTTTTGCAGTACGACGACCCGGAACGGCTGGACGGTACGGGCGACGTGTACCATGTGTGCGGGCTGGCGTGGCGGCGCGACCACGGCCGCCGCTCCCAACGGTGCCGCCGCCAGACGGAAGAAGTGTTCTCGCCCTGCGCCGCCGCGGCGCTGTATGATCGCGAAGCCTTTCTCAGTGCGGGCGGTTTCGACGAACGCTTCTTCGCCTACTTCGAGGACACCGACCTCGCCTTCCGCCTGCGGTTGAACGGGCACCGTTGCCTGTATGTCGCGGAGGCCCGGGCGCGCCACGCCGGATGGGGGTCGTCGGAGCCCGGAAGTGCGTTTTCCGTTTACCACGCGCACCGCAACCTGGTGTGGACCTTCGTGCAGAACATGCCCGCGCGGCTGTTCTACAAATACCTCGCAGCGCATCTCGCGCTCAACCTGTTTTCCCTTCTGTGGTTCACACTGAAAGGTAAACCGGGCATCATCCTGAAAGCCAAGTGGGACGCCGTGTGCGGGTTGGGTGACTCCCTGAAGAAACGCAGGATTATTCAAAAGCACATCGCAATCGATGAGGGAGCGCTGGAACGCGTCATGAACCGGGACTGGCTGGAACCGTTCCGCGTGTTTTTGCGGCGACGGCGTTGAATCCGTTTTAAACGGAACCGGCGGGGGGGTGGTTTTTGGTGAAGCGGTCGCGCACCAGTTGAGCGATGGCGGAATGGTAGCCGGTGGGCACGTTGCGTGAACGCCGGAGTGCATCGGCGACGGCCTTCTCGACGTCCATCCAACCCTCACTGCCTTTGACCAGGTTCTGGTAATACTCCACCAGTTTCTGCAACACGAAATCGTAATGGGGAGCCTCGCCTGTGACGGACCGTGCGGCTTCTTCGCAGTCGCCGTTGCTTTCCACCAGCCGCTGAAAGCAGATGCCCTTGAAGCGGCTGGCCACGGTGTTGCGGCTGACTTCCAACTGTTTGGCCGTGGCGTTGATCTCGAAACCATTGGCGCGCAGGGTCTCCAGAAACTCCAAGTCCCGGTCTTTCGCCGCAGAAGGACGCGGGCGGGACGGCGGGTCCATCGCTCCCATCTCCCCTTTCAGTTGCAGGTCTTTTTCCTGAATGACGGTGCCCTCAGCCAGGGTCACGCCGCGTTCGATCACGTTTTCAAACTCGCGCACGTTGCCCGGCCACGCGTGCGCCTTCAATACCTCCATCGCTTTTTTGGAGATGCCGTTGATGTTGCGTCCGTAGCGGTGCTTGTAGCGGTCCATGAAATGCCAGGCGAGGAGTTCGATGTCCTTCGGCCGTTCGCGCAGCGGTTGCAGGGTGAAGGGGATGGTGTTGAGGCGGTAATAAAGGTCACTGCGAAAGCGTCCCGCTTCCATCTCCTCCTTCAAATCCTTGTTGGTGGCGGAGACGATGCGCACGTCCACCTTGTACGAACGGCTACTGCCGACGGGCGTCACCTCCCTCTCCTGCAGAACGCGCAGGAGCTTGACCTGCAGATCCGGTTTGACCTCGCCGATCTCGTCGAGAAACAGCGTGCCGCCGTCCGCATCTCGGAAGCGCCCCGCCTTGTCCGACGTCGCCCCGGTGAATGCCCCCTTCACGTGACCGAACAGTTCGCTCTCCACCAGACCCTCCGGGCAGGCGGCGAGGTTGATGTCCACGAACCGTCCCGTGCGCCCGCTCAACCGGTGCAGGGCGCGGGCGAACAATTCCTTGCCCGTGCCCGATTCGCCCAGAAGCAGGACGCTGGAGGCGTTCGGCGCAACCTGTTTGAGTTCACGGAACGTCTGCACCACGGATTCCTCCAGTGTGACGATGCCGTGCTCGCGGCATTCCTGGAAGGAGGGTTCGGTGAGCCGGCCCAGCGCCGATCCCAGCCCCGTGTGCAGGCGCAGATCGCGGATACGGGCCTCCAACTGCACCTTCTCCTGTTGATACTGACGCTGAAGCGCATCCATCTCCTGCTCCCGCGCCGTGAGGTCGCGCGACAGGTTTTCAATCTCCGCCTCCACCTTCTTCTTTTCGCCGGAGAGCATCTCCGCCGTGTGCTTCATCATATCGGCGGTTTCTTTCTCCGACGACGCGTTGTAGAGCGACACCCACAGCGTGGTGACGGCGATGGCGGCAAGCGGCCCCACCACAGGCAGGACGAGGTTCGACTGAAACAGGAACGCCGCGGCAAAGGCGTAGCCCGCAAACAGGACCGCGACGAAAAACGCCTGCAATGTGTAATAGCGGATGGCCAGCACCTGCGCCGTCGCCAGGCTCAGAAACAAAACGAGGAGAACATGAAACGCAGGAGACGTTTCCCTGAGGAACGATTCGGTAAGCAGGGTGTTGATGATGTTGGCGTGCACGCCGACGCCGGGAAAATCTTTTTCCATCGGCACCGGCTTGGCGTCGTAGCCGGAAATCGTGTTGGCGACGAGCACCAGCTTGTCCTCCAGCGTGACCGACGGACCTTCCACCGACTCACCCGCCTCGGGCCGGTCCAGAACCGCCGACATGGAGGCGTGGAGAAACGTTTCACTCCAGCGTCCGGCGTAGTTGATGAGCATCTGCCCCTGTTCGTCCACCGGGATGGTGATGTCGCGCTTCACCGTACTTCCGGGAAACTGCACGTCCAGGAGCCGGATGGTATTTTTACCCGGCACCACGTTCTGCGGCGGTATTTTCAGGTATTGCAGAACACCCTGGAACGCCAGCGACGGCACCAGTTCCCTGTTGTAGTTCACGAGGAGGGGCACGCGGCGGATGATGCCGTCGGCGTCTCGATTGGTGGCGATGTGGCCGAGCCCGGCCACGTGCCTGGCGAGGGAAGCCAGCGGGAAGATGGCGCGGTTGGCGAGGAAGTAACGTTTCGCTTCCGGCGGCAGGTCGATCCCTTTCCACGGCAGGCCCGTACCGCTGTGGTCGGGCGCATACGGCGCGCGTTTTTCGAGGAGCCGTACCGCCACCGGGAACACCACAGTGCCCGCCGTGTCGATGGCCTGTTGCAGGGCGCGGTCTTCGAGCGGGTCGCCTTTCAGCGCGAACAGGACGTCGTAAACCACGGCGCGCGATTTCTGGTCGGCGAGGAGTTCGATGAGGTGGGCGTGGACCGTGCGCCTCCACGGCCATCGGCCGAAGGTCTGCGCGCTTTCGTCATCCGCTTCGATGAGCACGAGGTTGGGGTCGGTCGCCACCGCGCCCCGCCACTGGAAACGCAGATCGAGGGTTTTCCATTCCCACGACTGCACCAGGTTGGGCAGGGTCCACAGCACGATGCCGGTGAGCGCGGCTCCGATCGCCCCCAGCACAATCTCCCTGAGTCTCAGCATATGCGGTGTCCGGCGTCGGTCAGCGGCTCGGTTCGCGGCCGAAGGTGCCGATCATGTCGATCGGTTTTTCGGGGTCCTCTTTGATGGGAATCTTGCGGATGCCGCGGGTGTAGGAATCGTTGCGATTGAAGATGAACACTTCCGTGTGCGACTCCGCCCAGTTGCGGTCCGATTCGTTGGTGAAGGTGTCGGCGATGATGGAAATGTCGCGCGTGCCTTCCCGTGTGCCGCGCTTGAAGGTGTGGAACCCCTGTCCCAGGTTGAGGTCCACCGGCAGGCCCGGCCGCAGGGTGGCGATGGCCTTCACCCGTTCCAGCCCGGCGGGACCCTCTATGTTGAATTTGAAACCGTATTCCGGCGCGGGAATCTGGTACGTGCGTCCCGCGCGGATGAAATTGTCCTTGTGGAACGCGTTGGGGAAGATCACCGTCGCGTCGCCGCCGGAACCGATGTCGAACAACGTCAGGTAGCTGTCGCGTTCCGCCTTCACGAAGAAAACGATGGTGTCGCCGATCTCGTATTCCTTTTTATTGGTCCAGACCCGCACGCCGAACTCGGCGTTTTTCGGTTGCGCGTAGACCAGCTTGTCGAGCTCCTGCCGGTACTCCTCATCCGCGTCCTTGATGCCGGTGCCGCCGGACTGCGGAGAAGTTTCCAACACCTTCAAATCTTCCGGGCTGATCGCCCCGCGGTCCATCAGCACACTGCCCGAACCGAGGTAGGTGTTGGACTTGACGTCGATCAACTTGGCGATGATCTGCAACCCGCCGCGCTCCATGCGGTAGGACCCGTTCACGTAAAAATCGAGCTGGTTCTCCGTCGCCACCTTTTGCGGATCGATCTCCTCATCCCCGCCCATCGCGATTTCCTTGAGCGCCAGGCTGCCCGCCTGCGCCAGGATGGCCTTGAAATCCTCCACCAGGATTTCCGTGAACGGCGTCACCTTTTTGGTGCGCGTGTCCTCAAACTGGATGACGCCCACGGTGGGCGTGGTGTCCGGTTTCACGTTCTTGATGACCGTTTCCGCCAGCTGGACGAGGCCCTGCCGCCATGCGTGGGATTTGCCGGAGAACCCTTCGATCTTTTCGATGGTGTAATGGAACGTCGCCCCTTTGTGCTGCAGGGGAACAAGCAGGGTTTCCTTGAAACGCGGATTGACCCCCATCGCCAGCCGGTCGTAATCCAGCCGCACGGCGATGCGGTGCTGGTCGGCATCGTAATCATGAATCTTCACCACCGAGGCACGGGCCTGCCCTTCCTGGTTCGTGTTCACACTCTCGTTCAACGTGCCTTTGCCTTTTTCGAACGAGAAACGCACCGGCAGTCCCGAAAGCGGGGTGTTGCCGAAATCGGTTTGAATATACGCCTGCGCCACCAGGGCCTCGCCCGGCAGCTGGAACGACTTGATGGTCTGCTTGTCGCCGGAGACGGCATCCAGCCGCACGTTGCGGATGAGGCTCGTGGCGTGGTCGCGGAACGCACCCTGGCTGAGTTCCATCGCCGCATCGCCGGAAGGCGAGGTGCGGGAGATCACCGCCAGCGTGCTGCGCAGCGGCACCAGTTTCGGCGCGAGTTCGTAGCCCTCAAAATAATGGGACAGCGCTTTCATCAACTCGCCTTTGGCTTCCGCCTCCTTACCCTGGTCGAGATGCTTTTTGAGGATGGACTCCGTCTCCGCGATCCGCTGGTTCAGCTTGCCCGCCTCCAGGGCCCGGTCCATGACCACCAGCGCGTAATACTGGTTGCGGCACTTGTCGAAATAGCCGTCCTTGCGTTCGACCCCTTCCAGCGCCGCATCGACGACGGTTTTGACCGCCGACTCCGCGTAGGTGCCCTCGGTGCTGACGAAATCCTTCATCACGGACTGGATGTTGACCTTGATGTTCTTGGCGAGTTCGGCGGTGGCGGTGTCTTTCGCGCCGGACGGGCTTTCGGCGGAGATGCCGACGCCGATGAGGTATTTGGCGGAGGGGAAGTTGGGGTGGCCCTTGCCCAGCACCCAGCCCGGTTCCGGCGGGCAGGCGGTGCGTTGTTCCATCTGTTCCATTTTCCGCAGTTTCGCCAGGTCTTCGGGGCTGGTCCCCGGACCGCCACCCGGCGTTCCGGTGGTGGCGCACCCGGCCAGGCCGAAGAGAACGAGGAAACTGACTGTGGTTCCGAAATGGTGGCGCATGGGTGTCCCCTTCTCGAATGAGTCGTTGCCGGGAATAAAGCAAAAGCCGTGCCCGGTGCGCCTCCGGCCCTGCGGAGGGACAGGAAGGCGGTGTCGTTTTCCCAAATTTCGGCGGTACCCCGTTTCGCAAACCGCCTTTTATTTTTTTATTTCCTTCAACTCCGAGATCGGCGTTCCTCAGTTTAAACAGTTTGCCCTGCAAAAGGCATTTCTTTTTGCCCACTGCTTCTAATGGACCGGCGGAAGTGAGGTTCTTTTACAAAAAAAACAACGTGTTTCCCGAAAAAGTTGGAATGCGCCGCTGGAGACCCGGTCCCCGGTGTGGTGGCTCTGCATGAATCGTGCATGAATTCATGCACAGTCGGGCGTCCTCATGCCGGAATTTGCCGCGTTTCGGCAGACAACTTACTTTTGCCAAACCCACCCCCTTCCACTACACTAGAAAAATCAATCCTGGATGCCGCCAATCGAAGGGGGAGTTCCGTTTGGCACGCTTTTCGCTATATACACTGCATGGATCACCCGGCCTCCGGGCCCGGGGACGCAGTTGAAGAATCCATCGGTTTATCAGGTTTCCTTTAATTGACATTTCAATTTAATCCGAGGAGGGAGTATCGATGAAAACGATTTCACGATGGAACCTTGTTTTGATGGTGGTGCTGGCGGCGTTTTTGAGTGCGTGCAGCAGCACTCCGGAAAAACCCACCGGCGGTTTCGTGCCGATTCAGGATCTGGGCGCTCCGGACTGGGTGTTGAAGGGCCAGGGCGCTTTTGACGACCGCGCGTTCTATGGCGTCGGTTCCGCCGTGGGCATCCGCAACACCTCCCTGTTGCGCACCGCCTCGGAAAACCGGGCCCGTGCCGCTCTGGCAGACGTGTTCGAAACCTACGTCAAGAAGCTCTATAAAGACTATCAAGAATCCGCCACCACCGGCGACATGAGCGCCACGTCCGAGACGCAGTACGTCGAGCAGGCGCTCAAGAACATCACCAACATGTCGTTGCGCGGTTCGACCATCGTCGATCACTGGCAGAACCCGAACAACGGGGAGATGTTCTCGCTGGCGAAGATCGATCTGGAGCATTTCGAGAAGAACCTGTCGCAGTACAATGACCTGTCCAAGCAGATTCGCGACCAGATCAAGGATCAGGCGGAGAAATCCTTCGACGAGCTGGACGCTGAAATCGACAAAATGGAAGGACGTTGAATATCATGAGAATCTGGATCGCACTGACACTGGCAATCGCACTGCTGGCGGGGTCCGCCTCCGCCAGGGAGTTCGATCCCAAATGGGTGTACCAGAGCGTCTCGCCCCGGGTCGTGCTCATCACCGGGTTTGAACCGGGGCAGAAGTTCCAGGGCATGGGCACGGGGAGCATCATCCGCGAAGACGGGCTGGTGCTCACCAACGCCCATGTGGTGGTCAACGCTTCCGCCGGGCGGCCGTATTCCGAACTGCGGGTGTTTCTGAAACCCCAGCACCTCACCGGCAACCTGAAAAAGGACACGCAGCACCGGTTCAAGGCGCGTCTGTTGATTCACAACCGGGATCTGGACCTGGCGCTGTTGCAGATCGAATCCCCTTCCGGGTCCTATTCCCCGGTGGGATTCCTCAACGCCAACCAGATCGGCATCGGCGACCGCGTGCTGGCCATCGGGCATCCGGAGTCCGGGGGGTTGTGGACGTTGACCACGGGCACCATCAGTTCACACATGCAGGATTTCCAGAACATCCCGGGCAAGAACGTGTTTCAGACCGAAACCAGTCTCAACCGGGGCAATTCCGGCGGGCCGCTCCTCGATGCCAACGGCTTGATGGTGGGCATCAACTCCAACATCGCGCGCAAAAGCAAGGACGGTTTGGCCATCACGGACATCAACTTTTCCATCAAGTCCAACGTGGCGGTGGCCTGGTTGAATGAAAACGGCTACCACTTCGGTTTCACCGCACCGCAGGTGGCCAAGCTGGAGGTGGAGGAGCCGTACGAGCCGACGGGCATCGTGCCCATTCCGAAACCCAAGGCTCCGAAGGGCATGGCGGAACCGGAATCGAACGCCATCACCAATCCGGTGAAGGAAACGGTGCGGCCGAAGCCTGAGGGCGAGATGAAACCGAAGCCGAAACCACCGGTTCAGGAAACCGTACCGGAGCCCGGTCCTCAAAAGGAAGCCGAAATCCTGACCGAGAAGCGTCCGTACAAGATGGACGACCTCTTTGCGGCAACGGAAGAGGAAATGGAAGAAATGATGGACGACATCAAAAAGAAGTTGAAGGGCCGGAACAAGGGCCGGTTCAATTTCGATGACTTTTAAACGGGGCATCCGCTACCCCCGGCGGCAGTCGCCGGGGCGGAGGGAACCTTTCCAACTTCATTCCGGTTTGCATGGAAACGGGAGGCATTCATGAACAAATTGACCCTGATCCAACGCACATCGCGTTTCTGGCTGGCCTGCGGGGTACTCGCCGCCTGCCTGTTGTGGCTCGCTACGCCCGCGGTTGCAGGGTGTATTTCCGGCGATTGCAGCAACGGCTACGGTGAATTCCAGTACGACAACGGGGACCGCTACACCGGCCAGAACCTCAACAACCAGGCCCATGGTTACGGAAAGTATTTCTGGGCCAACGGCGACATTTACGAAGGGTACTGGGCGAACAACAAGAAAAACGGCTACGGCGTGTTCACCTGGATTTCGGGGGAACAGTACATCGGCAAGTGGCAGAACGACGAACGCAACGGCGCCGGGACCAACCTGTGGCCCACCGGGGAAAAATATACCGGCGAATGGATCGGCAACAAGCGCAATGGATACGGCACCAACATCTGGCCCAACCGCGAGATGTACGTCGGTCAATGGAAAGAAAACAGGCGGGACGGTCACGGCATTTACGTGTACCCGGACGGCAAAATCCTGAACGGCACCTGGCAACAGGACTCGCTGGTCAAATCGTACGATCAGGATTGATCCCGTATGGTGGACCGCCACTCTGTCAAAAGCAATTCAACGAATGCATTGGAGGCGCACATGTCTTCCCCTATAAACAGCGAAACCCGGACATCCCGCGCATGGCCTGCCCTGCTGGGGGTCATGACGGCCGGATTGTGGCTCGCCGCAGCCTCTCCCGTTTCGGCCAAATGCCTGAACGGGGAATGCAGTAACGGTTTTGGAACCTTCGAGTTCGATAACCAGGACCGGTACACGGGAGAAAACCGCAACAACAAAATGCACGGTTTCGGCAATTACGACTACAACGTCGGCGACCATTATGCCGGGGAATACAACAACGACAAGCGCAACGGCTATGGCATCTATTACTATTCCAACGGCGACCTGTACGTCGGCAACTGGAACCAGGGTAAGAAACACGGCATGGGCATGTTCCTCTGGAAACAGGGCGACCGGTATACCGGCAACTGGGTGATGGACAAGCGCGAAGGCCAGGGCGCCTACCTTTACGCCAGCGGCGATAAGTACGTCGGAGAATGGAAGCAGGACAAACGCCACGGCCAGGGAACCTATTTCTGGGCCAACGGGGACAAAGAAGTCGGCACATGGGAGAACGGCGAACGTAAAAACGTCAACATGGTGAAAGCCGGAGAAACCGGCTCCTCCAACTCCCGCCAGAAGGAGACCACACCCGAACCGCAGAACCAGAAGGACGTCAAGGCCGGGTGCCTGTCGGGTGACTGCTCCAACGGTTTCGGTACCTATGTCTACAACAACGGCGACAAGTATGTCGGCCAGAACCAGGGCAACCTCCCCAACGGGCAGGGCAAGTATTACTACGCCAACGGCGATGTGTACGATGGCCAGTGGATCCAGAACAAAAAACAGGGCAAGGGCACCTTCCTGTGGTCCAACGGCGAAAAGTACGTCGGCGATTACAAACAGGACCAGCGCGAAGGCTTCGGCAGTTATTATTACGTCAACGGCAACAAGTACATCGGCGAATGGAAAGACGGCCAGAAACACGGACAGGGCACCTTCACCTGGGTGGAAGGCGACAAGTACATCGGCGAGTGGATCAATGACAAACGCAACGGCCAGGGCACCTACCTCTATGCCAACGGGGACAAATACATCGGTGGCTGGAAAGAGGACAAGAAACACGGACAGGGAACGTACATTCACACCGACGGCACCCAGGAAACCGGAAACTGGAGCAATGGAGAACTGGCCGAACGCTTCTGACCTGACATAAGGAAACGCTATGAACCCGCAACGCTACTCATTCATTTCCACCCTGCCGGTTTCCCTGCGGGCGGTTTTACTTCTGGTCCTCCTCACCATGCTGGCGGCGG
The DNA here is from genome assembly GCF_052156635.1 of Nitrospina sp. 32_T5. Lineage (NCBI taxonomy): Bacteria > Pseudomonadati > Nitrospinota > Nitrospinia > Nitrospinales > Nitrospinaceae > Nitrospina > Nitrospina sp. 32_T5. Next base: position 564,440 of record NZ_JBQKUO010000003.1, read on the forward strand.
GATGCGCCACCGGCCGCACCATGACGGTCTGCCCGGACTGCACCTACACCGGCGACACACAGGATGGCCAGATGCACGGGCAGGGCTCGGCCCTTTACCACAACGGCGACAAGTACGAGGGCGCATTCGTCCAGGGCCAGCGCCACGGTCAGGGCACCTACGTCTGGGCCAACGGCGACAAGTATGTCGGCGAATGGGTGGACAACTCGCGGGAAGGCCAGGGCACGATGACCTTCCACACCGGTGACCGGTATGAAGGCGCGTGGAACAACGACACCATGCACGGTCAGGGCACCTTCACCTGGGCCAACGGCGACCAGTACGTCGGTTCCTATGTCAACGGCAAACGCCACGGCGAGGGCACGCTGACCTACGCCGATGGCCGCGTTGAAAAAGGCATGTGGAAGTTCAACAAACTGCCGTCTGAAGAAGAAACCCCGCCCCCCGTCACAGTGGAAGAAAACAGCCGCGACACGCAACCGCCCCACATCCGCATCACCTCACACGAGATGTTCCGCGGCATCGCCATCGTTCCCGTGGTGCCGTACATCCTCGTCACCGGCGTGGCGGAAGATCCCAGCGGCGTGTCGGAGGTGATGGTGAACGGCGAGACGGCGAAGGTGGACGGGTCCGGCCGTTTCTCCATCAAGATCCCGCTGGTCGAAGGGCGCAACGAGGTCACCGTTCTCGCCCGCGATGCATTCCAGAACCAGGCGCAGAAGATGTTCTGGCTGGAAGCGAAGGAAGACACGCGCAGCCTGCAGGATGAAATCCAGGCGGAGATCGCGCCGCAGTTCAAGACCGGCAAGTACCACGCGCTCATCATCGGCATCAACAACTACCGCCACCTGCCGCCACTGGAAACCGCGGTGAACGACGCCAAGGAAGTGGACCGCATCCTGAAACACGAGTACGGCTTTTCCACCACGCTTCTGTTGAACGCGGACCGAGCCGACATCATGAACGGCTTCAACGAAGTGCGCGAGCAGTTGACCTCGGACGACAACCTGCTCATCTACTACGCGGGGCACGGCGAGTTCGACAAGGCGGTCAACAAGGCATACTGGCTGCCCGTCGATGCGCAGCCCGACAACGACACCAACTGGATCATCGTGGACAACATCACCACCAACATCCGGCGCATGTCCACGCGCCATGTGCTGGTGGTGGCGGACAGTTGTTATTCCGGCACACTCACCCGCTCGTCCATCACCAAACTGACCACGGCGGATGAAAAACAGCGCTTCCTCAAGAAAATGATGGAACGCTCGTCGCGCACGCTGATGGCCTCCGGCGGCAACGAGCCGGTGGCGGATGGCGGGGGCGGCGGACACAGCATCTTCGCCAGTGTCTTCCTGCGCGCACTGCGAAGCACCGAGGAGAACACCTTCACCGCCGAACAACTGTTCCACTCCTACATCAAGGAAGCGGTGGCGGGGCAGGCCCAGCAGGTACCGGAATACAACATCATCAAAAACTCCGGCCATGCCGGGGGGGATTTCGTCTTCATCCGCAAACCGTGAGGAAACATCATGCGTCACCGTGTGGCCCGGCCCGAAACTTTTTTCCGGTGGGCCGCGCTGACTCTGTTGATCGGCATGACGGCCACCGCCTGCACCACGTATCCCAAATGCCTGGGTGAATGCGCCAACGGACGCGGCACGCTTTTGCTGGAGTCGGGCGACCACTACGTCGGCGAGTTCCAGGACGGGGCCTTCCACGGTTACGGCACCCTCAACCAGGCCACGGGCGAGCACTATACCGGCGAATGGCGCCATGGACTGCGCCACGGCCAGGGCACCCAGGTGTGGCCGAACGGCGATCGTTACACCGGCGGCTGGAAGCAGGACCGACGGCACGGGCCGGGCATTTTCAACAAAGCGGACGGTACGGGGCAAAGCGGCCGCTGGCAGGACGGCCGGCTGGTGGACCCGGATTCGGAACGCGTGGAATCGGGACGCCGGTTCTGAGCGCACCAAACTCGCTTGCCAACCGCCGCCGTCGGCCTTAACTTAGGAATACACGGCACACCGCGTTTTCGCGAAGGGGACAGTATGAACGGCATGAATAACAACCTCAGTCATTCCGGTAAAGGTGCGTTTCGGCGCGGATTCGCCGCGGCGGCGCTCGCCCTCTGCCTGGTGTGGCCCGCCCTTCCCGCCTTCGCCGACAACTGCCTCTCCGGCGACTGCCAGAACGGGTTCGGCACCCTGGTCCGCGACAACGGCAACAAGTACGTTGGCGAATTCAAAAACGGCAAGTTCCACGGCCACGGCACCTACTCCTTCAACGAGGAAAAGTGGAAGGGCGACCAGTACACGGGCGAATTCAAGAACGGACAGTACCACGGACTCGGCACCTACTCCTGGGCCAACGGCGACAAGTACACCGGCGACTTCAAAAGCGACGCTCCCAACGGGCATGGCACCTACACCTGGGGAAGAGAACCCTGGCTGGGAGACAAGTACGTTGGCGGCTTCGTCAACTGGAAGAAGGAAGGCTTCGGCACCTACTACTGGAAGGAAGGCGACAAATACGTCGGCGAATTTTCAGGCGATGCCTCCAACGGGGAAGGGACCTATTATTACGCCAACGGGGATGTGTACAAGGGCGAGTTCAAGGACTGGAAAAAGGACGGCCAGGGCGAGTTCACCTGGAAACGCAAGCCCTGGACCGGCGACCGTTATGCGGGTTCCTTCCAGGCCGACGAGCTGAGCGGACAGGGCACCAAGTTTTATTCCAGCGGCGACAAATATGAGGGTTCCTGGGAAAACTGGAAACGCCACGGATTCGGCACCTACACCTGGAAGAACGGCAACCGCTACATCGGCAACTGGGTTCACGGAAAAAAGGATGGCCACGGAACGCAGTACTACGCCAGCGGCGACCAGTACGACGGCGAATTCAAGGAAGACCAGTTCCACGGCCAGGGCGTTTACATCTGGGGGCGCGACCCGTGGAAAGGCGACCAGTACAACGGCGAGTTTATAGAAGGCAAGTTGAACGGATTCGGCACCAAGGTGTACGCCAGTGGGGACAAGTACACGGGTGAATGGAAAGACTGGAAAAAACACGGCTACGGCACTTATACCTGGAAAAACGGCGACACCTACACCGGCGAATGGGTGGACAGCAAAATGCACGGCCAGGGGACCTTTTCCTACGCCAACGGCAGTCGTGACGTGGGTACCTGGGAAAACGACAAGCCGTTGAAAGTCATTCACTACGATCCGGGTGAAAAGAAACAGGACAAGCAGCCGCCGATCGTCGTGCAGAAACCGCAGACGGTGAAGCCGATGGACAATTCGCCGCCGGTCATCACCGTCACGTCGCACGAGGTGTCCCGCGGCATCGTGCCCGTACCCACTTCCCCGACCACCCACGTGACAGGGATCGCGCAGGATGAAAGCGGCATCGCCGAGGTCCTGGTCAACGGCCAGCCGGCCCAGGTCCAGTCCAGCGGCGAGTTCGCCGCCACCATCCCGATCAACCCGGGCAAAAGCGAGATCGTCATCCTCGCCCGTGACATCCACCAGAACACCACGCAGAAATCGTTCTGGCTGGAAAGCCGCACGACCACCGAGGAGCAGACCGTCATCGCCAAAAAGCCGGACGTCAAGAAAAGCTTCATGGAAGAGATGGGCAGGCTGGACTCCGGCGACTACCACGCCATCATCATCGGCATCAACGACTACAAACACTTGCCCAAACTGGAAACCGCGGTCAACGACGCGAAAGAGGTGGAGCGGGTCCTCCGCCAGAAATACGGATTCAAGACGAATTTGCTGATCGACGTGTCGCGCACACAGATCATGCGCGCCTTCAACAACGCCCGCAAGATGATGGGGCCGAACGACAACATTCTTATCTATTATGCCGGGCACGGCGAATTCGACAAGACCGTCAACAAGGCCTACTGGCTTCCCGCCGACGCGGAACGCGACAGCGACGCCAACTGGCTGATCGTGGACAACATCACCACCAACATCCGCCGCTTCGCCTCGCGCCACGTTCTGGTGGTGGCGGACAGTTGTTATTCGGGGACGCTCACGCGCTCGGCCATCACCAACCTGTCCACTCCGGACCAGCACAAGCGCTTTCTTGAAAAAATGCACAAGCGGTCATCGCGCACGCTGATGGCCTCCGGCGGCAACGAGCCGGTGGCGGACGGCGGAGGCGGCGGGCACTCGGTGTTCGCGCGCGCCTTCATCGACGCGCTGCACATGGTGGAGGAGGAAATCTTCACGGCCGAACAGTTGTTCTACAAGTACATCAAGGAGCCGGTGGCGGGACGCGCCGAGCAGGTGCCGGAATACAACATCATCAAGAATTCCGGCCATGCGGGCGGCGATTTCGTCTTCGTCAAAAAGCAGTGATTCAATTCGGCACAGGACGCGCCGTTCGGGGACAGGTCAGGGTTTGTTTTGAAAAGGGGACGGCGTGACCGTGCGGGTGCACTCTTCCTGGATGAAGTCCACCAGCCGCTGCCGGTAGAGACCCGGTTCCATGCGCGCGCCATCCGCCACCAGCGCATCCACTTTGTCGGCGAACCCCTCGCCGGGCGCCAGGCCGGAACACAAACGCTTGATCTTCTTATGCAGGGTGTCGATCACCTCTTCGCCGTCGTCCACCAGTTCTTCGGACAGCTTTTCTCCGGGACGCACGCCGGTGATCCTGATTTCCATGTTCTCGCCCGGCGTGTAACCCAGTAGACGGATCATCTTTTCCGCCAGATCCATCAGTTTTACCGGACGGCCCATCTCCAGCATCAGGATCTCGCCGCCACGGCCGATGGTTCCCGCCTGCAGAATCAGCTGCACCGCCTCCGGAATCAGCATGAAAAACCGCTCCATGTCCGGATGCGTCACCGTCACCGGGCCGCCGCGCTCGATTTGCTTCTGGAATAGAGGCACCACACTGCCGTTGCTCCCCAGCACATTACCGAATCGCACGGTCATGAAATCGGTTTGCGACCTCTGCGCCTTGTATTGAATGTACCGCTCGGCGATCTTCTTGGTCATCCCCATCACACTGGTCGGCCGCACCACCTTGTCGGTGGACACGAGGATGAATTTTTCCACTCCATAGCGTTCGGACAAATCCGCGGTGATGCGCGTGCCCTGCACGTTGTTGAGCACTGCCTCGTCCGCATTCTCCTCCATCAGGGGAACGTGCTTGTGCGCGGCCGCGTGAAACACCAGCTGAGGACGGAACCGCTGAAAAAGGGCTTCCAGTTTTTTCTCCTGCGTGACCGACAAAAAGAAATACTTCCGTTCGGCGTTGGTCTTCTCCCCGTTCAACTCCATGTTCAGGTCGTACAGGTAGTTCTCGCACTTGTCGATCATGATGAGCATCGCCGGATCGTATTCCAGCAGCTGGCGGCACAGCTCAGAGCCGATGGACCCGCCCGCGCCGGTCACCATGATTTTCTTGCCCCCGACCATGTTCTGGATCATCGACAGGTCCAGGTACACCGGTTCGCGGCCGAGGAGGTCGGTGATTTCAATGTTGCGGATTTTCGAGATGTGCGGCTGATGGGTAACCAGATCGAAAAAGGAGGAAACGGTTTTGTATTTCACATTGGCGTCGCGGCACACCTTCACCACCGCTTCCATGCGCTCCGCGTCCATGCTGGTGACGGCCACCAGCACCTCCTGGATGCCCAGCGACTCTTTCAACTCGGGCAGGTCCTTGTGCCCGCCCAGCACCTTGACGCCCATGACCTGGTGATGGAGTTTCTTGGGATCGTCGTCGAGGAATCCCCGCACGGAGTAGTGCGGCGAGAAACGGCGCAGGTGTTTGAGCAGGTAGGCGCCCGTGTAGCCCGCACCCAGGATGAGGATCGGCACCCGGCCCTTGCCGCGGATGCCGGCTTCCTGGTTTTCGCGGTCGGTGAGCAGTTTCCAGCCCAGACGCGAAGAGCCGAGCATGAGGACCACGAGGATGAGGTCCATGAACAGCACCGACCGGGAAACGAGGTGCGCGCGGTTATACAGGAACATGAAGACCAGAACCAGCGCCGTGCCCATCGCCGCCGCCTTCAGGATCTGCTGAAGGTCTTCCCAGCTCGCGTACTCCCAGAATCGCGAATAAAAACGGCAAAGGGCGAAGGAAAACGCGCGGCACAACAGGACAATGGGAGCGAGGTCCAGAAAGACCTCCATCTGTTCCCTGGGGAGAGAGCCTTCGAAACGCAACAGAAACGCCAGGTACAGAGCCATCAGGCAGACCGTCAGGTCGAAACCCAGCAGGATGACCTTCCGGAATTTTTTCTTAAAAGCGCGCATGACTGGTGTTCCTTCGTGCGACCCGGTTTTGGATGCCGGCACTTGTAAAAATTGGTAGGGCTCCTCTTCGCCGACTGCTCAGGGGCACAATCTGGAATATCGAGTTTACCATAAACAGTTGTTTTTCATTATGAAAATCCCTTATAGAAAGTGGTGAGGCCAAACTTTCCCCGTCTTTGCGTAATGTGATACAATTCCTTGGTTTTATTGAATTTATTAAATTTGGAGCACGGCAGTCCGGTTTGTTACTGCCGCCATGCCGCCCAACCGGCGGAAATTCAAAATTTTTTTAATTCGAGGGAGCGTGCATGCTCACCCTGATGCTCATCACCAATCACCCGGACCTGGCGAAAAACGCCGTCGCCGCCGGCGTGAACCGCATTTTCGTCGATCTGGAGGTGATCGGCAAAAAGGAGCGGCAGGGGCATCTGGACACGTGGATCAGCGGCCACAACATGGACGACGCCCGCCGCGTGCGCGAAGCCATCCCGGACGCGGAACTGCTCATCCGACTCAACCCGCCGCACGACCGGATCGGTGACGAAATCGAGCAGGCGCTGGCCATCGGCCCCGAGTTGCTGATGCTCCCCATGTTCCGCACCGCGGACGAACTGGCGCGTTTTTCCGAGCAGGTCAACGGTCGTGCCGGGGTGGTGCCGCTGGTGGAAACGCCGGAGGCGGCGGACGCGCTGGAGTCGATCGTCCGGGTACCGGGACTCAAGGAGGTGTACATCGGCCTCAACGACCTGCACCTCGGCCTCAAGCAGAATTTCATCTTCCAGCCTCTGGCCGACGGCATGGTCGATGCGCTGGCCAAGACCGTGCTCAACGCCGGACTGCCCTTCGGCTTCGGCGGCATCGCGCGCATCGGGGAGGGTCAACTGCCGGGCGAGATGGTTCTGGGGGAACACCTTCGGCTGGGATCGTCGTCGGTCATCCTGTCGCGCACCTTCCAGCGCGGCCTCGTGGAGGAGGACGGCCGCGTGGACCACACCAAGTTGAAATACGAAATCGAAAAGCTGCGGGAACACGAGGAATACATGCAGGCACGCACGCCGGAACAAATTGAGCTGGACCGTTCCAAGGTCGTGGAGATCGTCAAACTTCTCAGCAAAGTGCGGTAGGCCCTGACTTTATGCCCACCCGACCAAAATGAGGTCTGCTATAATGGCGCGTCCGTTCCCATCCGCCCGGCCGCGGTATCCGCAACATTCCGGAAACGTCCGGTTGCCTATTCAGCTTTAATATGATCGACACACCCAAATCCTTCACGCCGCACCGACCCGAAGACCGCAGGGCGATGCTGAATTTCATCGGCGTGGATTCTATCGACGACCTGCTCACCGGCATCCCGAAAGACCTCCGGCTGCAACGCACCCTCAACCTGCCCGACCCGCTTCCCGACTGGGAACTGGAAAAGCACCTGCGCGATCTCGCCGGTCGCAATGCCACTGTTCACACGCACCTCAATTTCATCGGCGGCGGCATGTACGATCATCACATCCCGGCGGTGGTCGATGTCTTGGCCGGCCGCGGCGAATTCCTCACCGCCTACACGCCGTATCAGCCGGAGATGAGCCAGGGCCTGCTGCAGATCCTTGCCGAATACCAGGAACAAATGGCGAAGGTGATGGGCCTGCCCATCGTCAACTGCTCATCGTACGACGGGGGCACGGCGCTGTTCGAACTGGGCTGGATGGGCTGTCTCGCCTCCGACCGCGGTGAAGCGGGGGTGCTGTATGCGGATTCCATCTGGCCGCAGTGGCAGGACATCATAAAAAGCCACCTCGCGCCGCGTCGCGTCGCCCTCGATAGGGTGAAACACGAGGCGCAAAGCGGACGGCTCGATTTGAAATCGCTGGAAGACAAACTGAAATCCGAACGCCCCGCCGTGTTCCTGTTCCAGACACCCAACCGCTTCGGCGTGCTGGAAGACATCCCCGCCATCGTGAACCTGTGCCGGGAGCACGGGGTGCGGGTCGGCATGTCGTTCAACCCGTTTCTGAGCGGGCTGTTCCCCACGCCGGGATCGTTCGGTGTCGACTTCGCCAGCTGCGAGGGGCAACCGCTGGGCATCCCGCTGTCGGCGGGCGGTCCCAGCCTGGGCATCCTCGGTTGCAAAAAGGAGTACCGCAAGTTCATGCCCGGGCGGCTGGTGGGCAGGGTGGCGGACATCTACGGCAACCCGGCTTACGCCCTGGTGTACGAAGACCGCGAGCAGCACGTGGCCCGCGAAAAAGCGACCAGCAACATCTGCTCCAACCAGGCGTGGTGCGCGCTCCGTGCCGTGATCTACCTCAGCCTGCTGGGCGAAAGCGGTTACGGCCGCCTGGCAAAAATCATCGCGCACAAGACCGATTACCTGATCAAACAGCTGACCGCCCTTCCCGGTATCGAACGCGCCCACACCGGGCCGGTGTTCAACGAGTTCGCTTTAAAACTTCCCAAACCGGCGGACACAGTGCTGGACGCCCTGCGCGAAGAAAAGATTTTCGGGGGACTCGCCATCGACGACACACCGCACGGCGAATTGTTATTGGTCGCCGTCACGGAAACCAAATCCCGGCAGGATATGGATCGCCTCGCCCAAGCCCTGAAGAAGGTGTGCTCATGATTCCTCATCTGACTGCAAAGAGCCGGCCGGGAATCGGCGGCAGTTGGGTGCACGACCTCGAGTTCGAACAGGAGGACACCGCCTGCCTGTTTCCCGGCATGCCCCTGCGCGACGAACCTCTCGGCCTGCCGGAAGTCTCGGAGATTGAGATCGTACGTCACTTCATGGAACTGAGCGCACACAGCCACGGCGTGGACAACGGTCCCTACCCGCTCGGTTCCTGTACCATGAAGTACAACCCCAAACGCAACGACGCCATGGCCAACCTGGACGGCTTCCGGGGCGTCCACCCCCTGCAACCGGTGGACACCATGCAGGGCATCCTGGAACTGCTGTACAACCTGCAGGGGTTCATCGCGGAGTTGATGGGCGCGGACGCGGTCACACTGCAACCGTCGGCGGGCGCGCAAGGGGAGTTGACGGGCCTGCTCATCATCAGAAAGTATTTCGAGAAGAAAGGCGAGGACCGCCGCGTCATCCTGATCGCCGATTCGGCGCACGGCACCAATCCGTCGTCGGCCGTCATGGCGGGATTCGATTGCGAGATCATCCCGACCAACGACGCGGGCATCATGGACCTGGACGTGGTCCGCGAGAAAATGAACGAACAGGTCGCGGGCATCATGCTGACCAACCCGTCCACGCTCGGCCTGTTCGAGGAGAACATCGCCACCATCGCCGAGATCGTTCACGCCAAGGGCGGGCTGCTGTATTACGACGGGGCGAATCTCAACGCGCTGATGGGCATCGCGCGGCCGGGGGACATGGGATTCGACGTCATGCACCTCAACACGCACAAGACGCTGTCCACGCCGCACGGTGGCGGCGGACCGGGTGCGGGACCCTGCGCAGTGAAGGCGTTTCTCGAGGAGCACCTGCCGGTACCGCGCATCGCAAAGTGTGATGACGGCACGTACGTGTTCGAAAGCGACCGGCCGCATTCCATCGGCCGTCTGAAATCCTTTTACGGTCACGTGGCGGTGATGATCCGCTGCTACTCTTACATCCTGTTCAACGGACCGGAAGGGCTGAAACAGGTATCCGAGGACGCAGTGCTGAACGCCAATTACTTTCAGCAGAAACTGCGCGACATTTTTCCTCCGATTTATCCGAAACCCTGCATGCACGAATGCCTGCTGTCGGGAAAAAACCTGCCGACCACGCCGTACAACTTCGCCAAGCGGCTCATCGACTACGGCGTGCATCCGCCGACGCTGTTCGGCGCGGGGTGCGTGTATTTCCCGAAGGACCTCGATCACGCCATGCTGATCGAACCGACGGAAACGGAAACCAAGGCCAGCCTCGACCAGGTGATCAACGTGTTCCGCAAGGTGTATCACGAATCGTTCGCCGACGCGGAGTATGTCAACACCGCGCCGCATTCCGGGCGCACGCGCAAGATACCGGAAGGCTCGCAGGCTTTGGACGACTGATGTTTTTAAAATTTTCACTGAGGTAACCAGTTTATTTTATGTGTGGACTCGCCGGAACCATAGGCACCAGCAATCCCGATCCGAAACTCGTCGAGAAGATGGTCGAGACCATCATGTACCGCGGCCCGGACGAATGGGGCGTGAAGAAGCACGGACCCGCCGTGCTGGGCCACGCACGGCTCGCGGTCGTCGATCCGGAAAACGGCCACCAGCCGATGTTCAATACCGACGGCACCGTCGGCGTCGTCTTCAACGGCGAGATCTACAACCACGTCGCCCTGCGCGAGGAACTCAAGAAAAAAGGCTACGTATTCAAATCGCGCTGCGACACGGAAGTGCTGGTCCACCTGTGGCGGGAGGAAGGCGAGGCCATGCTGCAACGCCTCATCGGCATGTTCGTGTTTTTCCTGTGGGACGAGAAAGAACAGCGCGGCGTGCTGGTGCGCGACCACACGGGCATCAAGCCGTGTTACGTCACGGAGCACGACGGCGGCTGGGCGTTCTGCAGCGAGATCAAGGGACTGCTCGCGCTTCCCGGGGTGAAAAAGGAAATCAATTACAACGGTCTCGTGCGCATGTTTTCGCTCAACTACTGCCCGCCGCCGGACACCTGCTTCAAGAACATCCACCACCTCGAACCCGGCACTTACTGGCATTTCGACAGCGAACTGAAAATCACCAGGCACCGCTACTGGGAGTGGCCCTTTTTCGACGACCGCCACACGCCCGACTTCGACGAGTTCGCCGCGCTTCTGCGCGACGCAGTGCGCATGCAGAAGGATTTCGACGTGAAAGGCGGGCTGTACCTGAGCGGCGGCATCGATTCCTCCGTCGTCGCCAAATACCTGGTCGAGCAATGGCCGGGCAAACTGGAAGCCATCGGCCTCGACTTTCCCGTCGAGGGCTTTTCCGAATACGCTTACTCGCGACTGGTCGCCGATCAGCTGGGACTGGGATTGAAACCGGCGATGATCGATCACACCCTCATCCCGGAGCTTGCGGAAAAGGTCATCTACCACACCGACCAGCCGCACGGCGACTTCTCGTTTTTCCTGTTTTACCTGCTGGCAAGCAAGGCCCACGGCGAAGACAAGATCGTCATGTTCACCGGCGACGGACCGGACGAGACGCTGTTCGGCTTCAACCACAACGTTGAATTTTTCCAGAACACCACGCGCACCAACTTCGCGCTCCGCGCCTACTACAACGTCATTTGCTACATGGACGATCACCTGCGCAAACGGCTTCTGCGCGACACCGTTCACAAGCACACCCAGGATCCGTTCGATTACTTTGAAAAGAGCATCGAACCGTGGCGCGACCTGCAACCGATCGAACAGATCATCGCCTACGAATGCACGCAGTTGATGCCGGGCAACAACTTGGTGAAGGGCGACCGCATGGGCGCGTGCTGGTCCACCGAGGGCCGCTCGCCGTTCATGGACCACCGCGTCATCGAGCTGTTCACCCGCCTGCCGGTGACCGAGAAGATCGACCGCGGCATCGGCAAAAGCTATCTCAAGAAACACGCGGCGGAAGTGTTTTCCAGGGAATTCGTTTACGGTAAAAAACGGATGCCGACCACGCCCATCGGCAACTGGCTGCAGGACCCGCTTTACAACTGGGCGCGGGAACTGCTGGCGGGCACCAATGACGATCTCATCAACACGCAGGAAGCGGTGAAACTGCTGGAGGAACACCAGGCGGGGAAGGCCAACCACACACGCCCACTACGCACGCTTCTCATGACCGCCCTGTGGCTGAAAACCTTTTTCTAATTTCCATCTAAACCGGACCCTTTCATGCTCAGTGAATCCATCAAGAAACACAAAACCGAATACCTTTTGGTGAGCTTTGTCGACCTGTTCGGCGTGATCCGCTCGAAACTGATTCCCGCTTCCAAGGCGAAAGAGGCCGAGAAAGCCGGTGCGGGGTTTGCCGGGTTTGCGGCGCACCTCAACCTGACCCCCGCGCACCCCGACATCTTCCTCATGCCCGACGCCAAAACGTTCACACCGATGGCCTGGCAGCCGAACGTGGCGTGGATCACCGGAGACCTGTATATGGACGGCGAACTCATCGACCACGCGCCGCGCACGGTCTTGAAGCGGGCGATGGCCGCCGCGGGCAAAAAGCGGGTGACGATGATGACGGGCGTGGAGGCGGAATTTTTCCTGCTGGCCCCCGACGGTTCCCGCATCTCCGATGAATACGATCAACTCAGCAAGCCCTGTTACGACCAGCTCGCGCTCATGCGGCGTTTCGACTTCATCAAGGAAGTGTGCGACGCCATGCAGGGGCTCGGCTGGGAGCCGTACCAGAACGATCACGAGGATGCCAACGGCCAGTACGAGATGAACTGGCATTACAGCAACGCGCTGGAGACGGCCGACCGGCACGTGTTCTTCCGCTTCCTCACCAAATCCGTGGCGGAGAAGCACGGCCTGCGTGTGAGCTTCATGCCCAAACCGTTCAACACGCTCACCGGCAATGGCTGTCACACGCATTGCTCGCTGTGGGACGCATCGGGAAAGAAGAACCTGTTCCTCGACAAAAACAATTCGCACCAGCTCTCGGAAAAAGCATACCAGTTCATTGCCGGTGTCCTGCATCACGCACCCGCCCTGTCGGCGCTGACCAATCCCACGGTCAACAGTTTCAAACGGCTGAACGCCAAGACCACCGACTCCGGCGCCACCTGGTCGCCCAACGGCATCTCCTTCGGCGGCAACAACCGCACGCACATGATCCGCATTCCCGACGCCGGGCGGTTTGAGTTGCGCCTGCCCGACGGCGCGGCGAATCCTTACCTCCTGCAGGCGGGCATCCTGACGGCAGGGCTCGACGGCATCGAAAACAAAATGGACCCCGGCGTGCCGCGCCACGAAAACATGTACGACGTGTTCACCAAACTCAAGGTCAAGAAACTTCCCGCCACCCTTTACGACGCACTGGCGGCACTGGAGAAAAACCGCGTGTTCAAGGCCACGCTGGGCGACGGGTTCGTTGACAGCTACCTGAAACTCAAACGCGAGGACTGGAGCCGCTACATGAGTCAGGTGAGCGAATGGGAGCGGCAGTCCACACTGGATTGTTGAACCAAAACTTATTTAAAAGGGCAGGTATCCGTGGCAGGGTTGCTGATATTCGGAGGCGGTGGACACGGCAGGGTGGTGGCGGCCATCGCAAAGCATGTGCAGAAGTGGGACCGCATCGCCTTCGCCGACGACCGGCATATGGAACTGAAACGCGTTGCCGACTTCGAAGTGCTGGCGGGCTTCGCTGATGCCGCCGGGTGCCTGAAAGAGTTCACGCATTTTTTTGTCGCCATCGGTGACAACACCCGGCGCCTTCAACTGATCAACCAACACCGCGAAACCGGACACACCGCCGCCACGCTGGTGCACCCCAGCGCGTGGGTGTGCGCATCGGCCACCGTCGGCGACGGCACACTGATCGGTCCGCAGGCGGTGGTCCACACCGGGGCGCGCGTCGGCATGGGATGCATCGTCAATACCGCCGCGACGGTCGATCACGACTGCGTGCTGGAAGACGGCGTGCACCTGTCACCGGGGGTGCATCTGGCAGGCGAGGTGAAGGTGGGACGGGAAACCTCCGTCGGCGTCGGTTCCTCCGTGTCCAACCGCATTGACATTGGCCGCAACGTCGTCATCGGTGCCGGATCGGCGGTGGTCGAACCGATTCCCAACAACGTCACGGCGGCAGGCGTGCCTGCACGAATCCTGAAACAAACATGAGCACACAACCTCCACGCATTTATCTGTCGCCGCCGCACCTGGGTGAACATGAACGCCAGTTCGTCGAAGAAGCGTTCCAGTCGAACTGGATCGCGCCGTGCGGCCCCAACCAGGAAGCGTTCGAAAAGGAGATGGCGGAATACGTCGGCGCACCGGGGGCGGTGGCGCTCTCCTCCGGCACCGCAGCGATTCATTTGGCCCTGCGTCTTTGCGACGTGAAACCTGGCGATACCGTGTTCTGTCCGTCGCTCACCTTCATAGGCTCCGCCACGCCGATCAAATTTCTGGGAGCGGACCCGGTGTTCATCGACTCCGACCCCGCAACGTGGAATCTGTCGCCACAGGCGTTGGAGCGCGCGTTGAAGGAAGCGGGGCGACAGGACCGCATACCGAAAGCCGTCATCGCCGTCAACCTTTACGGCCAGAATGCCGACATGACCGCGATTCAGAAAGCCTGCGACAAGTACCGCCTGCCCGTGATCGAGGACGCGGCGGAATCGCTGGGGGCCACCTACCGGGGCAAGGCCAGCGGCACGCTCGGCAAGTTCGGCGTCTATTCGTTCAACGGCAACAAGATCATCACCACATCCGGCGGCGGCATGCTGGTCTCCAAAGACACTGCCGCCCTCGACAAGGCGCGCTACTGGGCGACGCAGGCGCGGGATCCCGTCCTGCATTACGAACACAGCGAACTCGGCTACAACTACCGGATGAGCAACGTGCTCGCCGCCATCGGCCGCGGTCAGTTGAAGGTGCTGGACGAGCGCATCGCCCAGCGCCGCGCGGTGTTCGAACGTTACCGCACTGCACTGGAAGGGGAACACGGGGTGAGCTTCATGCCGGAAGCCGGTTACGGCGCTTCAACACGCTGGCTCACCGTGCTCACTCTCGACCCCGGCGCGCCGGTGAAGCCGCACGACATCATTTCTGCGCTGGACAGGGAAAACATCGAAGCCCGTCCGGTTTGGAAACCCCTGCACCTGCAACCGCTGTTCAAGGGATGCACCTACTACACACACGCCGACGACTGCAATTTTTCGGAAGATGTGTTTTCGCGCGGACTCTGCCTGCCTTCCGGCTCGAGTCTTTCCCCATCCGACCAGGACCGCATCATCGGTATCGTGCAATCCGTCCTGAAACGGGCTTGAGCCCGGCTCCGCTACCGAACACCCTTGCTTCACGCCGTATAGCCCATTGAAATTCGATTTGTGCATCCGCGCAAAACTCTTTAACCTGTCTTCATACCTGCATTCCATAAATTCCAAAAGGAAGGGCCCCATGCGAACATCTTTCGCCTCCGTGCTGGCGTTTCTGGTTTCCTTCATTGCCATCGATTTTGTGGGCTCCCCCACCCCCGTTACCGCACAGGGCAAACCACTGGAGGTGGTGCGCATCACGCCCAGCGGAACGGATGTGCCCTCCGGCCGCCAGATCGTCATCCAGTTCAACCGTCCCGTGGTGCCGCTGGGCCGCATGGAGCGGACGAAGCAGGAAGTGAAGGTCGGCATCCATCCGGAACTCAACTGCCAGTGGCGGTGGCTCAATACCAGCGCACTGGCGTGCCAACTGGGCGAGGAAGACAAACTGCAACCGGCAACGCAGTATGAAATCACCGTGCATCCCGGAATCCAGGCCGAAGACGGCGCGACGATCGATCAACGGTTCATTCACCGCTTCATCACGCACCGCCCGCGCGTGCGCTACGCATGGTTTCAAACCTGGAAAGCGCCCGGCTGGCCGGTACTGCGCATCACTTTCGACCAACCGGTCACGCAAACGTCGGTGGCCGAACACCTGTATCTGCTGGGCGAGGGCAACAAACGGCAGCGGTATCCCTTGACCGTCGAACCGGATCCCAACGACCGCCAGCTTCCGGTGATCGTTCCCATCCCGGGGGACAAGGGATTCCTGCATCTCGACCGCCCGCCCAGCCAGAAAAGCGACGACCAGCCGACGGTGAAAGACGGCGTCGAAGCCCGGCGCGTGTGGCAGGTGCAACCGCAGAAGGAACTGCCCTGGGATGCAGACGTGTTCCTGAACATCGAACCGGGACTGGTCTCGGCCCTCGGACCCGAACCCGGCGCCACCAGGCGCACGGTGAAGACATTCCGCACGTTTCCCGAGTTCCGCTTTATCGGCGTCTCCTGCTGGAACAATGAGAACAGGCAAATCATCATCGATGCCAACACTGCCTTGTTGCCCAGATACAAATGCAATCCGTTGCGTGGCGTCTCCCTCACCTTCAGCGCTCCGGTTATCAACCAGGAAATCAAGCAGCATGTGACGTTCGTTCCCGACCTCGCCGGCGGCCGGACCGATTACGATCCCTGGGCCAACGCTTATGATCACTCGCGCCTGCGCCGCCCGCACCGCAAAGGCCGACACTACGACGTCAACCTGCCAGAGGCCTTGAAAGCGGCGCAGGAGTACCGGATTAGTTCGAAGGGAGCCACGCTGAAGGACGAATTTGGACGCGCTCTTCCGAAGGGATTCGACCTGACGTTCAACACCGATCACCGCAATCCGGATTTTCATCTCGAGCACACCACCGCCACACTGGAAAAACAGGAGCAGACTGAAGTGCCTCTGGTGGTCACCAACCTGAAAGACATCACGCTCAAATACAAACGGCTGACCGCCACCGATCGCAAGGACAACCTGGTTCATAAAGTGAAACCGGACGATGCGGAAGACATCGCCTACGCCCTGTCGCTCGACGTGCGTGGCGCGCTGGACGGCAAGAGCGGCGTGCTGTACGGTCGCCTGGATACAAAACCCGACGTCTCCAAACCGACTTACCAGCGCACCCTGCTGGCGCAGGTCACGCCGTTCGGCGTGCACGTCAAGATGGGTCATTACAATTCTTCCGTGTGGGTGACAGATCTCGCCACCGGCCAGCCGGTGCCCGACGCGCACGTCATGATTTACAAGGACAAGATCGCTGACCTCTTCGCCGACAAACAAATTCTAAGCGACGCGTTGACGGGGGACGATGGACTCGCTCTTCTCGACGGCACCCACAATCTCGATCCCAAACTGAAAGCCATGGGTTACGGCTGGTACGACGACAACCGGGAACGCCTGTTCGTGCGCATCGAACGCGGGGAGGACATGGCACTGGTGCCGCTCGACGACCAGCGTTTCGGTGTGGATTCCGGACGGGTGTCCAATTACGAGGCCTACCCCAGCATGCAGAGGCAGTACGGTCACATCCAGACCTGGGGCACCACCGCGCAGGGCGTGTACCGCGCGGGCGACATCATCCAGTTCAAGCTGTTCGTACGCGACCAGGACAACAAGAAACTGGTCGCACCGCCGCTCAAAGGCTACCGGCTGGAAGTGCGCGACCCGATGGGCAAAAAGGTTTACGAACAGAAGGACATCACACTGTCCAAATTCGGCACGCATGCAGGCGAGTTCACCGTACCCAAATCCGGTGCGGTCGGCTGGTACGAGTTCCGCCTGCAGGCCAAATTTTCCAAATCGCTTTGGACACCGCTGGAGGTGCTGGTCACCGACTTCACGCCCTCGCCCTTCCGTGTCAGCAACTCGCTGAACGGCGAAGCGTTCGAACCGGGAAGTGAAGTGGAAATCACGACGCTGGCGCGCATGCACGCTGGCGGACCCTACGCCGACGCCCCGGCACGGCTGACCGCCACGTTGCGAGAACAGACGTTTTATTCCAGGCATCCGCGCGCTAAAGAATTCCGGTTCACTGCGGAAGGCGGTCATTATTATCAAACGCTGACCCTTTATCAAAAAGAAGGTACGGTGGATGCCAAAGGCGATCTTCTGCGTGCGTTCAAGATCACCGACCAGAACGTGGAGAATATTTTTTACGGCACCCTCAGCGTGGAAAGCGCGGTGAAAGACGACCGCGGCAAGTTCGTGGCGTCGATGACCTCGGCGAAGTTTCATGGACGCGACCGCTTCGTCGGCCTGCACAGCCCGAAGTGGCTCTATAAGGAAGACGAACCGGCCAACATCCAGTACATCGTGGTCGATGGCCACGGCGAACCGGTCAGCGGCACACCGGTTTCGATCAAAATCGAGCGGCACGTCACCAAGGCCAGCCGTGTGAAGGGCGCGGGCAACGCCTACCTCACACAGTACACACATTCGTGGGAACAGGCCGGCACGTGTGAAGGGACCCCGTCGAAAGAAGCGAACGTCTGCACGTTCACGCCGCAGGACCCGGGATCGTACCGGCTGACGGCGACCATCACCGATACCAAAGGCCGCACGCACACGGCGAGCCTGCGCACCTGGGTGGCCGGCAAGGGCCGGGTCGTGTGGGCGGAGGACAACACCAACGCCCTGCAGCTGATCCCCGAAAAAGAAGAATACAAAATCGGCGACACGGCGCGCTTTCTCGTGCAGAACCCGTTTCCCGGCGCGAAGGCGTTGATCTCCGTCGAACGCTACGGCGTCCTCAAACAATGGGTGACGACGTTCGACACGGCGACGCCGGTGGTCGAGTTTGAAGTGGAACCGGATTTCCTGCCCGGATTCTACCTGTCGGTCCTGGTGGTGTCGCCGCGCGTGGAGAAACCTCTGGATGAAACCGGCGTCGACCTCGGCAAGCCGACCTTCCGCATCGGCTACAGCCGCGTTCCCGTCAAGGACCCATACAAGGAACTGGTGGTCACCGCACGGACGGAAAAAGAACGGTACAAACCGCGCGACACCATCAAAGTCGCGCTCAACGTGAAACCGCGATTCGACGCAGGCGACCGGCCTTATGAACTCGCCGTCGCCGTGCTCGATGAAGCGGTGTTCGATCTGTTGCAGGGCGGCCGCGATTACTTCGATCCCTACAAGGGGCTGTACCACCTGGGGGCGCTCGATCTCAAAAACTTCAGCCTGCTGACCCGCATCGTCGGGCGGCAGAAGTTTGAGAAGAAGGGAGCCAATCCCGGCGGCGACGGTGGCGCGGACCTCGCCATGCGGTCGCTGTTCAAATTCGTCAGCTACTGGAATCCGGCACTCACCCCCGACGCCGAAGGCAACGTGTCGATCGAGTTCGAGGCGCCGGACAACCTGACCGGATGGCGCGTGCTGGCGTTCGCGGTGACGCCGGACGACCTCATGGGCCTGGGTGAAGGCACCTTCAAGGTCAACAAGGAAACCGAACTGCGTCCCGTCATGCCCAACCAGGTGACCGAAGGCGACGCCTTCAATGCGGGCTTCAGCGTGATGAACCGCACCGACAAGGGACGCGACATCACGGTGACCATCCAGGCCGAAGGTCACATCGACACAGGAAAAGAAACCCAGACCACACAAACGGTGCGCCTCGAACCGTTCAAACGGCAGACGGTGTTTCTCCCCATCACCACGATTCACCTGCCGCAGACCCGGGACATCGAGAAGGGTGAAGTGCGGTTCCGTGTGACCGCAGGGGATGACACCGACCGCGACGGCCTGATTTACAAAACACCCGTTCTCAAACGGCGCTCGCTGGAAACGGCCGCCAACTACGTCTCCACCATCCTGCCGCATACGGAGGAATCGATCGCGTTCCCGAAAAACATTCACCCGGATGTGGGTTCGGTCGGCGTGGTGCTTTCACCCACCGTCATCGGCAACGTGGCCGGGGCTTTCGAGTACATGCGCAACTATGCCTATATTTGCTGGGAACAGGTGTTGAGCAAGGGCGTCATGGCGTCGCACTACCTGAACCTCAAAGACTACATGCCCGCCGATTTCAAATGGGAGGAAGCGGACGCGGTGGCGCGCGACATGCTGAAGTCGGCGGTCAACTACCAGGCCCCGAACGGCGGTATGGTGTATTACATTCCTCAGGACCGGTACGTGAGTCCGTACCTGAGCGCCTACACGGCGCTGGCGTTCAACTGGATGCGGTCGGCGGGTTATGAAGTTCCGTCGCACGTCGAGGAAGCTCTGCATAAATATTTAAAACGCCTGCTCAAGCGCGACGTGCTTCCCACGTTTTACAGCAAGGGCATGGCCTCCACGGTGCGTGCGGTGGCGCTGGCGGCGTTGTCGAAACACCGCAAGGTGAGGAAGAAGGACATCGAGCGCTTTCGGCCCCACATGCCGTTCATGAGCCTGTTCGGCAAGGCCCACTTCCTGCAGGCGGCATTGAATGTGAAAAAGACGCTGCCCGTCGTGGAGGAGGCTCTCGACGCCATTCTGGCGCATTCGACGCAGAGCGGCGGCAAGTTTGTGTTTTCGGAAACGCTCGACGACAGCTACGCGCGCATCCTGGCTTCACCGCTCCGCACCAACTGCGCCATCCTCTCGACGCTGACGCAGACGGCGGGGCATTCCAACCTGAACAAGAAAATCGGCAACACGCCGTTCAAGCTGGTGCGCTACATCACGCAGACGCGCGGCCAGCGCGACCACTGGGAGAACACCCAGGAGAACATGTTCTGCATGAACGCGCTCATCGACTACAGCCGTGCCTACGAGCAGACCGACCCGAAATACCTGGTCACCGCCCTGATGGACGGCAACAAGCTGGGTGAGCATGAGTTCAGGGACAAACGCGATCCCTCGGCGACGCTGACGCGTCCCATACAGCAGGGCGATCCCGGCCGCAAAACGAAAGTCGTCATCAAGAAGAAAGGCATGGGACGGCTCTACATTTCCACGCGCCTTCAGTACGCACCTCTTGAGGAACACGCCGAGCACATCAACGCCGGCATCGAGATCCGCAAGGAGTACGCGGTGGAGCGGAACGGCGAATGGGTTCTGCTGAACGATGGCGATAAAATCAAACGCGGCGAACTGGTGCGCGTCGATATTTTCCTGTCGATCCCCGCGGCACGCAACTTCGTGGTGGTGGACGATCCGGTGCCCGGCGGACTGGAACCGGTGAACCGTCAGCTCGCCACCGCCTCCACCGTCGATGCCGATAAGGGCACATTCAAGGCGGCGGGCGGTTCGTGGTGGCTTCAGTACTCCGACTGGCGCTCGTACAACTATTCACGCTGGAGCTTTTATCATAAGGAACTGCGCCACAACGCGGTGCGGTTTTACTCGGATTACCTCATGCCCGGCAATTATCACCTGTCCTACGTGGCGCAGGCCATCGCCACCGGGAAATTTCTCAAGATGCCGGTTCATGCGGAAGAGATGTACGATCCCGATGTGTACGGCAAAGGCATCCCGTCGCACCTGATCGTCGAGGAGTGATCTGATGCGCTGGCCTGGTCGATCCGGACGGTTTCGATGGACGATCGGCGGTGCGGCCGTCCTGGTCGTGGGCGCCCTCGCGCTGTTTGCCGCCACGGCGGTTTCGACCACCTACGTTGAGAAAACCTTCCGTTCCGTGCAGGCAAAAACGCAGGAGCGGATGCAAGTGACCGACCGCTTCGGCGCGCCGCTTCGTGTCACTTACCAGACGCGGTGGAATGCGAACGATACCTTACCGCTCCACGCCGTTCCCGAATTTCTGAAACGCGCCTTCGTCGTCTCCGAAGACAAACGGTTTTACCAGCACGGCGGCATCGACTGGCTGGCACGGTTGCATGCCGCATGGCAGAACGTGAAGGCGCTCGACACCGTCCGCGGCGCCAGCACCCTCACCGAACAGGTGGTGCGCATCCTCCATCCCCGCCCGCGCACGGTGTGGTCGCGCTGGCTGGAAGGATTTGAAGCCCGGCGGCTGGAGAAGTCGTTCACCAAATCCGACATCCTCGAACTGTATCTCAACCAGGTGCCGTACGCCTCGCAGCGGCGCGGCGTGGCGCAGGCCGCGCATTATTACTTCAACCGCGACCTCGACACCCTCACCAAAAGAGAAATGCTGGCGCTGGTGGTGCTGGTGCGTGCGCCGTCGCGATTCGATCTCTACCGCGACCCGCAGACGGTGAATGCCGCCATCGGGCGGCTCGCCCGCACATTGCACGAACAGGGCGTGCTGACCGATGCGGAAATCAAACAGATCCACGCGGAGACTTTCAAACTGGAGTCACCGTCACTACCGGTGGAGGCGACGCATTTCGTGCGGCACGTCACAACGCAGTCCGCACAGCAATGGCAACCCAGCCTGCGCACCACGCTGGACGGCGCGTTGCAATCGACCATCCAGACCCTGCTCGACCAGCGGCTTGCGCAACTGAAACGCCGCTCGGTGCGTCACGGCGCGGTGCTGGTGGCCGACCACACCACCGGCGAAATCCTCGCGTGGGCCGTGGCGGGCGAACCGGATGAAATCGTGCCCGGCAGTTTCATCGATGCCGTCACCACGCCGCGCCAGCCGGGGTCATCGCTGAAACCCTTTGTGTACGCGCTGGCGCTGGAGAATGGCTGGACGGCGGCCACGCGAATTCTCGACGCGCCGCTGGCGGAATCGGTGGGCACAGGCCTTCACTCTTACCGCAATTACAGCCGGAATTTTTACGGACCCGTTACGCTGCGCAACGCGCTCGGCAACTCGCTCAACATTCCCGCCGTGCGCGCGGCGAAGTTCGTCGGTGTCGACAACTACCACCGCTTCCTGCAGACGCTCGGTTTCACCACCCTGGACGAGCATCCGGATTTTTACGGCGACGGCCTGGCGCTGGGCAACGGTGAAGTGACGCTGTACGAGATGGTGCAGGCATATGCGGCTTTGGCCCACGGCGGGGTGGGGCGTCCGTTGACTCCGTGGATGGACGACTCTGCGCCGCGTGAAGAGAAGCGCGTGGTGTCGGGTCCGGTGGCGTCGCTCATCGCGAACATCCTTTCCGATCCCGAAGCGCGGCGGCTGGAGTTCGGCGCGGGCAGCGTGCTGAACCTGCCGGTCCAGACGGCGGTGAAGACGGGGACGTCCACCGACTACCGCGACGCATGGGCGGTGGGCTTCAACGACCGCTTTACCGTCGGCGTGTGGATGGGCAACCTCGACCAGAACCCGATGGAAGACGTGACGGGATCGACGGGTCCGGCCCTCCTGCTGCGCTCCGTGTTCGCCGAGCTCAACCGGCATAGAGAAACACGGCCGCTTGCGATGGACCCGCAGCTGGTGCCACGCGACCTGTGCCGCGAACCGGCGGGCGAGGTCATGAAAGTCTCTCTGGATGATCAATCCGCCTGCCGCTGGGTGACGGAATGGTTCGTGCCCGGAACCGAACCGGAGGATGTGGAAGCGCGACCCTACCGCGAGCGCGAGGTGAAATGGATCCAACCGGTGTGGGGGTTGCGGATGGCGATGGATTCGCGCATCCCGGACGAACACGAAGCGTTTGAGTTCGCCATCCAGGGCGTGGACGACACCGACACGGTCGAATGGATGTTGAACAACACGCCACTGGCGGTCACGGAAGGCGGCAAGTATTTATGGAATCTTGAGCGCGGACGGCAGCACCTCACCGCCACCATCCACAAACCCACCCACACCACCCCGCAAACCCTGCAGGTGGTTTTTTACGTGAAGTGAAAAATCAGATTAGCCACAGATGCACACCGACCCGGCCGGGAGCGCCCCGCCACGCGGGGAGGGTACGTGCTGATACCCGATGGGCAAACGATGACCTGTGGGCGCAAGTCGATGGGCTCCCCCTTTTCCGAAGGGGGGACCGATCGATCTTCCGCTCGCGTTTATCCGTGTTCATCTGTGGTTCAAAAGTTTTACTTCTTCAAAAACTGGTCGATGTGCTCGAAGCAGCGGTCGATGTCGGTTTCGTTGTTGTAGAAGTGGGGAGAGAGGCGGATGAGTCCGTCGCGGATGGTGAGCGACACGTTCGTGCCGGCAAGATACGCTTTCAGTTTTTCGAGATCGCAGTTCAAGGTGAACGAAACGATGCCGGAACGTTCGCCGGGTTCGGTGGAGTTGACGATCTTGCCGCCCCGTTGTTTGACGCGTTCCATGATGACGTCGCCCAACCCCTTCACCCGCTGCTCGACATTGTCGATGCCCACCTCCAGCAAAACATCCAGCGCCGCGCCGAAGGCAAAAATGCTCATCACGTTGAAACTGCCTTCCTCGAACCGCCGCGCGCCGGGACGAAACGTGAAGTCGTAATTCAGGTAGTCGTTGGCGTTGACGACGCTGTCCCATCCCACCACCGCCGGATGGATCTCCTCCAGCACTCGCTTCGAGATGTAAAAGCCGCCGAGGCCCTCGACGCTCAACAGCCACTTGTGCCCGTCGGCGGCGAGGAAGTCGATGTGGTCGCGTTTCACGTCCATCGGCAGAACGCCCAGCGACTGGATGGCGTCGACACAGAAGTAGATGCCCTTCTCTTTGCAGAACGCGCCGATTTTACTGAGGTCGTTGCGAAAGCCGCTGTTGCACTCGACGGAAGACACCGACACCACGCGCGTTCTGTTGTTCACCTGCGCCGCGATCTGCTCGAACGGCACGCGGCCGCGCACCGATTTCACCCAGCGCACTTCGACGCCAAGGCGTTTTAAATTCATCCACGGATAGACGTTGGCGGGGAACTCGATGTTGGGGATGACGACGTTGTCGCCTTCTTTCCAGTCGATGCCGTTGGCGACGATGGAGATGCCTTCCGACGTGTTCTTGACGAACGCCACTTCGTCCTCGTCGGCGTTTATGAGCTCGGCAAAGCGGGCGCGCACACGGTCGGTTTCCACCATCCACTGCGGATAATACGCGGTGCCGTTTTCGCTCGCGTCTTTGAGGAAGGCGGCGACGCGGTCCTGCACGCGTTTCGGCAGGGGCGCGACCTTTGCGTGGTCGAGGAAGATGCGGTTCTGCGTGACTGGAAACTCGTCACGCCATTGATCCCAATCCATAACCATCCTTGAAACTGGTTAAACAAATAAAAGAAATTTAAATAACAGTTGCACACACCCGGCCAGGCCGGGAGCGGGCATTAAGGATAACAGAATATTCGAGAGGATACAGGGGAGCTCATAATGACTCTTCTATTTTTTCTTAATGGGTCATCCTTCACTTTATTCAGGATGACGTCTTTAAGGAAAAAGCCCCCCAGCCCCCTTCGGAGAAGGGGGAGCCCATCTGCTTCCAATCACCATCGTTCACCCTAAACACATGAACCCGTGCCTTTCCTCCGCAGTAGTACCCGCTCCCTCCAGGCGTGGCCCGGTCAGTCCTCTTCATGGCTGGTGGCGCGGAGGATGGCGCGGAAGCCGTACTTGGTGCGGATGCGGTCGATGCCTGCATACAGCGTTTCGCGTCCGGCACTGCGCGCAGGCGTGTCGAACAGGTCCATCTGCTGAGGGGCTTCGTGGGTGAGCGACGTCAACCCGACGCCGATCAACCGCACGCGCGTGCGCCGCGTGAACAGTTTGCGAAACAGGTCGACAACGGTCGCAAACAGGATGTGGTCTTCGCAGGCGGGCGCGGTGAGCGTGCGCGAACGCGTCACCGTCTTGAAATCCGAGTAACGCAGTTTGAGCGTCACGCACCGGGCGCGCAGACCCTCGGCGCGCAGTTGCCCCGCGGCTTTTTCCAGCAGGTAACTCAGGATCGATTCCAGATGCCGCGGGTCGGTGGAGTCCTCTTCCAACGTGGTTTCGCGGCTGATCGATTTCGATTCCTCGCGCGGCTGGACGGGCGAGTGGCTGATGCCGCGCGCCTTGTCGTGCAACTGCGCTCCCCATTCGCCGAACACCTCTTCTAAAAATTCAAGAGGCAGCGCTGCGAGGTCGCGCACGGTGCGGACACCCAGGCGGCGGAACTGCTGCACGCTTTTGGGACCGATGCCCGGCAGGGTGCCGACGGGGAACGGCGCGAGGAAGCGCGCCGCCTGGTCCGGCAGGATGCGGAAACAGCCGTTGGGCTTGGCGAAGTCCGAGGCGACCTTCGCCATCAGCTTGTTGGCGGCGATGCCGATGGAGGCGTTGATGCCGACGGTATCGCGGATTTCATCGTGCAGGCGCTGGGCCGTTACCATGACGGGGCCGTGCAGCCGCTCGCACCCGGTGAGGTCGAGGTACGCTTCATCGAGCGACATGGGTTCGACGAGCGGCGTGTAGCGTTCGAGGATGTCGAAGACGCGCGCCGAGAACTCGCTGTAGCGCTTGTGCGCACCGCGCAGGAAGATGGCGTGCGGGCACAGCCGGCGCGCGCGGGCGATGGGCATGGCCGAGTGCACGCCGAACTTGCGCGCCTCGTACGACGCGGCGGCGACGACGCCGCGGCCTTCCGGGTTGCCGCCGACGACCACCGCCTTGCCCTTGAGCGACGGGTCGAGCACCTCTTCGACGGAAACGAAGAAGGCATCCATGTCGATGTGCAGGATGGTGGGGGTCATCACTCATTTACCGCGGACCACGTCCGGAGGAAACGGATTGAATTTGGAACGGGCCTTTCGATCATCGTCCGCTCCCAGCGGTAGTTCCCATTTGCCGCGGGCCACGTCCGCTAGAATTTGCGGAGGACGCCGACGACCACGCCCTGGATCTGGAAGTCGCCGTCCTTGACGAGGATCGGCGGCATGGCGGCGTTGGCCGGTTGCAGGCGGACGTGATCCTGCTCCCGGTAAAACCGTTTCAGCGTCG
Organism: Nitrospina sp. 32_T5; assembly: GCF_052156635.1. NCBI lineage: Bacteria > Pseudomonadati > Nitrospinota > Nitrospinia > Nitrospinales > Nitrospinaceae > Nitrospina > Nitrospina sp. 32_T5. Next base: position 590,979 of record NZ_JBQKUO010000003.1, read on the forward strand.
CCGAGTCGTTGTTCACCAGGGCCACCACCGTCTCGCCGTTCTTCGCCTCACTGCGACGCTCGACGATGACGTAGTCGCCGTCCTGAATGTGGTCGTCGATCATCGACTGCCCCCGCACCTGCAGGACAAACAGGTCCTTCCCCTCCGGGCTGGGCAGGAGCGACATCATCTCCTTCGCCTCGAACACCTCCAGCGGACGGCCCGCGGCGATGGTGCCGAGCAACGGATACTCCGGCGCGCGCGGCGTGAGGTCCTCGACCAGCTCGATGGCGCGGCTCTGGTTCTGCTGGCGGCGGATGAGGCCTTTCGCCTCCAGGTGACTCAGGTGCTTGTGCACCGTCGCCGGCGACGACAACTGGAACTGTTTGGCGATCTCCATGATGCTGGGCGCGTAACCGCGCTGGCGGATGTGATGCTCGATGAACTGATGGATTTCCTTCTGCCGCCGGGTGAGATACATGCAATACCCCCTTACTAGAATCAAACCCATACTAGGCGAAACTAAATCGAAAATCAAGATCGTTGATTAACGCCATATATTCAAAGATTAAGGCTTTCCCGGCGGATCGCCTGTGCTACACTTGGGCCACCATGGGTCAGAAATGCAAAATCCTGTTTTTGTGCACCGGAAACTCGTGCCGGAGCCAGATGGCGGAGGGCTGGGCGCGCCACCTGAAGGGCGACGCCATCGAGGCGCATTCCGCCGGAGTGGACCCCAAAGGCCTGAATCCGCTGGCCGTCAAAGCCATGCGGGAGGCGGGGGTGGACATCTCCGGCCACGCCTCCAAGCACGTCGATGACGTCATGTCCGTGCCCTTCGATTATGTCGTCACCGTGTGCGGTCATGCCGACGCCACCTGCCCGTCGTTTCCCGGCAAGGCACAGGTGGTGCACCGCGGTTTCGACGACCCGCCGCAGCTGGCCGCCGACGCGAAAACCGAAGAGGAAGCGATGGTGCATTACCGCCGCGTGCGCGACGAGATCAAAGCCTGCATCGAAACCCTGCCGGAGAGTTTGCATTGCCCATAATCCCGCACAAGGTGTTTTACTGGACGTGCCCGTTGCCGCTCCTGTTGTTCGGAACGTTCTGGTGGTACGTCAACCAGTTCGAGGGCTGGGGCCAGTGGGCCGCGGCGCCGATGCTCATTCTGCCCATCGCCTTCAGCTTCCTGGTGTCGAGCTGGGGGGTGGTGCTGATCGTGCAGGAACGCCTGCGCGAGCAACCCGTCACCAACCTGGTGCTGGGTACCCTGGTGGGGGGATCGGTGGTCCTGCTCGCCTTCGTCCGCTGGCTGCACATGGAAGTGACACAAAGCTTTTAGATCGAGGAGGCCCCCATGCTCCGCCGATTCCAACCGCACCGACCTTGCCTTCTCCCGTACCTTCTCGCGCTGGTTTTCAGTGTCACCGGCATCCAGCCCGTTGCCGCGCATAAAGAAGAACAGATCAAGATGGTGGTGGTGGGCGACACCGGCATCGGCGAACGCGCCTACCGTCCGGGTTTCGATGCGGTGGTCTCCGCCATGCGAAATGAAGACGCCATGGTCCTTTTGCACCTGGGCGACTTCGTCTACCAGGATCAACTGTTTCCCGATACCTGCCCCGACCGCTACATTCACACCATCAAGCAGACGCTGGCCGCGCCGTTTCCGGTGCGCGTGTTCGTTGCCGGGGACAACGACCTGCCGCCAGTCAAATGGAAACCGAAGGCTTCCGGTTGCTGGGACCAGATCGCGCCGATGGCCACGCCCTTCGACACATTGAAGGACGGGTCCACCGGAGAGCCGTCATCCGGACCCGGTGCGCGCGAGGGCGTCATGAATCTCGAACTGGCCCTGATGGTGGTGCTCGATGCGTACGACTGGAAGGACCCGACCCCGTGGCTGAAGCCGCTGATCGAGAAAGCACGGTCGAAACATCAGTGGGTGATCGTGGCGCTCCACGAACCGGCGCTCACCACCGCGTGGTACGAGGAAAAGCGGCAGACGGTGTTGAAACAGATCAACGCGCTTTCGCCCGACCTCGTCTTCGCCGGCAACCAGCATTCCTACGAGCGGTTTTATCCTCTGGGTGTGCCGGATGACTACGGCAACCTTCCGTTTGTGGAGAAGTCGGATTACCTGCAGGGCGAAGGGGTGACGCACATTGTGGCGGGAGGCGGTGGGGCGACCTTCAAACCGTTCGCCGACCTTTCCGGCAGGGACAAAAACGCGGCCCCGCCGGAGGTGAAGCAGGCCCTGGCCAAACGGGCCCTCATGTTCCATTACCTGACTGTGGAAATGGACGACCACCGGCTGACGGTCCACACCTTCCGCGTGTGCACGCCGGAGTCGGCGGAGGGGAATCCCCGCTGGCGACCCAATATGAAGGTGTGGAAGACAGTGCCCCTGGAATGCGACGGACAGCCGCCGGGGGTGACGCTTTACGATACGGTGACGATCCGCAATCCGTGATCGGGAGCGATCAGACTTTCTTGCCGAGGAACGCGTCCACTTCGTCGATGGTGACCTGCACGTCTCTCGCCGAGGTGTCCAGCATTTCCTTTTCTTCCGCCGTGAGGTCGAGCTCGATGATCTTGGTGATGCCGTTGTAACCCAGTTCCACCGGGACGCCGAAGAAGATGCCCTTCCAGTTGTATTCCCCGTCCAGGTAGGCCGTGCAGGGCAGGATGCGTTTTTTGTCCTGCAGGATGGCTTCCACCATTTTCACGACCGAGGCCCCCGGTGCGAGGAACGCACTGCCGTTTTTAAGCAGGCCCACGATCTCCGCGCCGCCCTTGCGGGTGCGGTTCACCAGGCGCTCGATCTGGTCGGGTTTCATCAGGTTGGTGATGGAGATGCCGGAGACGGTGGTGTAGCGCGGCATCGGCACCATGGAGTCGCCATGCCCGCCCAGCACCATGGCGTCCACGTCCACCATTGAGCAGTTGAGTTCCAAAGCCACAAACGTGCGGAAGCGGGCCGAATCCAGCACTCCCGCCATGCCCATGACACGTTCCCGCGGCAGGCCGGAGATTTCCTTGGCCAGGTACACCATGGCGTCGAGCGGGTTGGAAACGACGATGATGATGGGGTTTTTGGAATACTTCATGATCTGCTCGGTCACGTTCTTGACGATCCCGGCATTGATTTTGAGCAGATCGGCGCGGTCCTGGCCCGGCTTGCGCGGTACGCCGGCGGTGATGACCACGATGTCGGAGTCGGCGGTGTCCTTGTAGTCGTTGGTGCCGACGATGAGGCTGTCGAATACCTGCAGGCAGCCGGACTGTTGCAGGTCCAGCGCCTTGCCCTGCGGCATGCCCTCCACGATGTCGATGAGAACGACATCGCCGAGATTTTTGAAAGCGGTCAACTGGGCGACCGTGGTGCCCACCTGCCCGGCGCCCACAACGGTGATTTTTTTACGCATCGTCCGAAATCCTTATTCTACGGAACCACGGAATCAATAAGGTGGGGACGACTCCTGCGGGCCCCACAGCTGTTGTTTACCTGTAAAACGGTCCGGAACCGGAAGCTGCCCGGTCCCCGTTTCCAATCCAAAGGCCGATCCGTTGAATCCGGAACCGGCAATTCCACACTTCGCGTGTCCTGTTTCCGCCGCCCCGGCCTCCTCCTTCGCTTCGTTTGGCAACAAACGCACCCGGTTTGTTATCTGAACGGAGGGAAGGGTCCAGCGAACTTCTGCAAATCGGCCCCTGGACGAAAGAACGGTATGAACGGACAAGACCTGACGTGTAAGCCTGACACGCTTGAATGAATGGGGTAAACTAAATTATAAGGCCCCCTTTGTCAAGCAAATTTGGCCTTCCGGCCGGGCCCTCGGCACGCAGAATCAACCACTTCCAGCGGGCCCCCGCAGCCCTGAAAATGACCGCGCCGGAAGGCGTGCAAGGCCTCTTGATTTATGACGCACAACGAATCCCGTTTCATGCAACCCGTCCGGCCCCCTTCGCCGGCTCTTTCGGAATCAACGGTTTTCCCTTTTCCCCATGATGCAAATCGTTTATAAATCCAACCTTTGGTACGTGACGCCGCCGCCCCGGGCGGCAACGACCGCGCCGTCCCATCCGAACCGCACGGGTCTTTCATGAACGAGATTTCCATACAATTTGAATTCGGAGCGGATTTCGCCCAACTGGAGGCGATTCCCGAAGACCCCCGTCAGCGCTCGGCGTACTTTCAGCGATTCAAGGCCTTCCTCAATAACAGCCGCGACAAGATCAAAGCCTGGCACCGCTCCGGCGCGGGCGGCCGCGAGGTGATCCAGGCGCACTGTGGCCTGATCGACGAAACCATCAAGCACGTGGTGCTGGCCATCGACGGACTGGGGCCGTTCCGGGACGAAATCCTGGCCGACCGCTTTGCTCTGGTGGCGGTAGGGGGATACGGCCGCGGCGAGCTCAACCCCTGTTCGGACATCGACCTGCTGTTCCTCCTCAACAAGAAGATGGACAGGAAGCTCGATGCCTTCATCCAGGAGGTCATCTCCGTTCTGTGGGGCATCGGCCTGGAGATCGGCCACAGTTGCCGTACCCTCAAGGAATGCCAGTCCCTGGCGCGGGACGATTCCACCGTGCGCACCTCCATGATCGAGACGCGGTTTCTCATCGGCGACCGGGCCCTGTACGGCAGGTTGTGGGACACTGTTTACAAAAACGTGCTCAAAAAGCACGCCCAGGACTACCTGGACACCACGCTCCGCAAATTCTTCTCCCGCTCGGACGGCGGCGAAGGCGTCACCAGCCATCCGGAGCCCGACATCAAAAACGGTCCCGGCGGCCTGCGCGACTACCACGTCGCCATGTGGGCGGTGGCGATGTGCTTCGACGGGGCGTCTTTGAGCGAGATGAACCGCGACGACATCCTCGACGCGGACGAGTTGCAGACGCTCAAGAAGTCGGTCAACTTCCTCCTGCGGGTGCGCAACGAACTGCATTACCTGACGGGCAAGAAAGCCGACGTGCTGACGCGTTCCATCCAGATGGACCTCGCTCATCACCTGGGGTATGAGGGCGGCGGCACGGTGGCGGTGGAGCGGTTCATGCGCGACTACTTCCGTCACGCCACCCACATCCACACCATCTCCGAAGCGGTGTTCCACCGGTGCCTGGAGTCGCGTCCCCTCATCCAGAAAGTGATCACCACCTTCCAGCAGAAAAAATTGGGCCACGGGTTTTTCGCCTACAAATCGCAACTGCGCGTGGCCGACCACACCGACGATATTTTCGAAAAAGACCGCTCGCTTCTCCTCACTGCGTTCACCCTGTGCCGCGACCATAAATTGGAACCTGGAGCGCATCTCAAACGCCTTGTCCGCCTGAACAAACATTTTCTGGACGAGGACTTCATCCGCGGCCGGCAGGCCATCACGTTCCTGTTCGACCTGCTGCGGTCCAACCAGGCGTTTCCCCAGTTGAGGCAACTGCACGAGGCGGGGGTGCTGGGTCAACTGCTTCCGGAATTCGAGGAGTCGCTGTTTGAGGTGCATTACGATTTCTACCACCGTTACACGAGCGACGAACACGCCCTTCGCATGGTGCGGTTTCTGGAAGAACTGAACACCTCAAAGGAGACCAACCTGGAAAAACTCAAACAGGTTTATACCGGGCTTCCCGACCGCAGCATCCTGAAGCTGGCCTGCCTGCTTCAGACCTTCGGCAACCGGCCGGAAGACCTGGATGGAGGCGACCAGAAAAGCCCGCTCACGGAAGTGGCCCAGCGCCTGCAATTGACCCCGAAACAGCAGGGCACGCTGCACTTTCTGGTCAAGAACAAGAACATGATGAACGAGCTCGCGTTCCATCACGACATCCATCATCCCCCCACCATCCGCGAGCTGGGCAGGCTGGCAGGTCAGCCGGAGCGGCTGGACCTCCTTCTTTTGATGAGTTACGCAGACCTGCGGGCGGTAGCGCCAGAGACCTGGACGGAATGGAAAAACATCCTGCTCACCGAGCTTTACCACCGCACCCGCAACTACCTGGTGCGCCCGGAATCCATCGACGAAAAACCCAAGGCCACGCGCAACGCCGTGTACAGCCTGCTGGCGGACGAGTTCGACCGCACCGTCATCAGCGACCATATGGGGACGATGCCGGAAGATTATTTCCTGACCGAGTCCTCGGAGGACATCGCCGACCACATCCGCCTCATCCAGGGCATGGGGGAGCGGCCGTTCAGCCTGAAGGCGACGTATCACGAAAAAGGGGGGTTCTACAACCTGGTGGTGGCCGGGCCGAGCGACATCCACCTGTTTAAAAACCTGGTCGGTACCCTCACCGCAAAGGCAATGAATATCCTGGGGGCGCAGATTTTTGCCGGCAACGGCGGCCTGACCATCCTCATCATCCAGGTCAGCGCGCGCAATATCCAGAACGCGTACGACGACATGCCCGCCGTCTGGCGCGAGGTGGAAGACAACGTGATCCGCATTCTGGAACGCAAGGTCACGCTAAACGAACTCCTGCGAACCCGCACGCGTTTCCACAAACGAAGCGGGGAAAACGAGGGCATCGAGCCCAAAATCCAGATCGAAAACTTCCCGGAAGACCGCTTTACCCGCGTTCGAATCGATGCACGCGACCACCCCGGCATGCTGTACAAGATCGTCTACACGCTGGCGCAGTTCGGCATTGAGCTGCACCGGGCGAAGATCGCCACCCGCGGCGGGCGCGGCATCGACATTTTTTCCGTGTCGCTGCGCGGCGGCAAAATCCTGTTCCAGCCGCTCATCCAGCGCATCAAGGAACAGATCATCCAGAGCCTGCTGGTGGAAAAACTGGAGGAGCTTCCCTGAACCGGATATAATGACGGACCTGTATGGAGGTGTTTTCCAAAGACGATCTCCCCGGCCTGAAAACCCTCTCTGAGGAAGCGGGCTGGGAGCACACGCAAGCCGACTGGGAAGCCATCCTGGAGTCCGGATACGTGTGCGGTGAGCGGGACCAATCCGGCGCTCCCACTGCCTGCGGTGCGCTGTTCGACTACGGCCCGGCCCTGTGCACCCTGGGCATGCTGCTGGTCACTCCGTCCCGGCAGAAACAAGGCGTAGGCCGAAAAATCGTCGAACACCTTCTCGACCGGCGCGAACCGAAAAACAAACCGGCCATGCTGGTGGCCGGAAGCCGCCTGAAAGAATATTACGAAAAGCTTGGGTTTCGTGAAGTGGAGCGCATCCACAAACTGGAGGCGCCGCCCAAAACCCCGCCGCCCGTTTCCACCTTTTCCCTGCAGCAGAGCATCCAGCCTTTGAAGGAACAGGATCTCGTCCCCGTGCTTTCCGTGGATCAGCAGGTGGCGGGCGCGGACCGGTCGCAACTGCTCCGCATCCGCTACCGGCAGACGGAAAAGACGCTCCGCATCACCAACCCGCAGGGAACCCTGCTGGGGTACGCGATGGGCGTGAAGCAGGACAAGCAGTTGCTCATCGGCCCACTCATCGCCTTCAACCGCTTCTCGGCAATCGACCTGCTCTCCGCGCTGATGGCGGACCACAACGGCGGACCGGTGCGCATCGACGTCTCCAGCCGGCGCGAAGACCTGGTGCAGACCCTGCTGGACGCGGGCTTCAAGGAACTCGACACCCAGCCGGTGATGGTGAAAGACGCGCCGTCGCTCCCCGGCAAACGCGATCACCTGTTCGCCCTCGCCTCCCAGGCGTGGGGATAGGGAGGGACCCGGCCCCTTTGAGGCGGGGAAACCTGCTTTTCCTTCGAAATAAAAAGCCGTCCAGGCGTTCTATTTGTTCACTTCGCGGCCGAGCTGTTTTTCGACCGAGGCGATCTTCGAGTCCAGCCGCCCCGATTTGCCCTTGCGGTAGTCGATCTTGATCGAGCAGGTGATGCGGCTGCAGTCGGAGCTCATCTTCTCGTAGCACTGCTTGATGACGCTCATCACCTCGTCCCATTCGCCTTCCAGGCAGGTGCCCATGGGGGTCAGGCGGTAGGGAACCCCGCTTTTCGAAACAATATCCAGAGAACGGCTGACGTAGGGGCTCAGGCTCTCCCCCTTGTCCATCGGCGACATGCTGAATTCCAAAAGGATCATGATGGTTTCTCTCCCTGATTACAATGAATTAACCCGCTAAATAGTGCTTGCATTTTAGGCGGGAAGTGTGGAATCATCAAGGCCTCCCTCAGGGAAATTCCAAGAAAAGGCGGTAACACACGTTTGGGCAAAATTGACGAGATCCGTGACCGGATCGACAAGATCGATGAAAAGCTTCTGGAGCTTTTCAATCGGCGCGCCGATCTGGCCATCAAAATCGGCAAAGAGAAAAGCAAAAGGAACGAGTCGAATCATTTTCACGTCCCGCACCGGGAACGCGAAATTTTCGAGCGCATGAAGCGCCTCAATGCGGGGCCCCTGCCTGCGCATTCCATCGAATCCATCTTCCGCGAAATTTTTTCGGCCACGCTGGCGCTGGAAAAACCCCTGCGCATCGCGTACCTCGGTCCGGAGACCACGTTTTCCCACCAGGCGGCGATCAAGGCGTTCGGTCATTCGTCCGTGTTCGAACCCGCGTCGTCCATCGAATCCATTTTCTCCATGGTGGAACGCGGTCACGTCGATTACGGCATCGTGCCCATCGAAAACTCGACCGAAGGCGTGGTCAACCTGACGCTCGACTGCTTCGTCGATTCCAACCTGCACATCTCGGACGAAGTCCTGCTCGGCATCAACCTGTACCTGCTGTCGAAGACCGGCAACCTCGACGACATCAAGGAAATGTATTCGCACCCGCAGCCCTTCGCACAGTGCCGGAGCTGGCTGAACCGCCACGCGGGCGGCATCGAGCAGATCCCGACTTCCAGCACCGCCGTCGCCGCCGAGATGGCGAGCAAACACAAGCACGCCGCCGCCATTGCGGGCAAGCTGGCCGCCGAATTTTACGATCTTAAAATCATCGCGGAAAAAATCGAAGACCGCGCGCAGAACACGACGCGGTTCCTGGTGATCGGCAAGGAACCCGCGAAGAAGGCGAAACGCAACAAGACCTCGGTCATGTTTTCCATTCAGGACGAGGCCGGGTCCCTGCTCAAAATATTGCAGGTGTTCGGGCGAAACGAAATCAACCTGACCAAGATCCAGTCGCGGCCTTTGCGCAACCGGTCGTGGGAGTACCTGTTCTTCGTCGATTTCGAAGGCCACATCGACGACCCCGGCATCGACAAAGTCATCAGGACCGTCAGCAAGCGGTGCATGTATTTCCGCGTGCTCGGTTCGTATCCGTGGAACGGCTGAACGTTATGCAACCCTTTACCAAAATGACCATCATCGGCGTGGGCCTGCTGGGGGCCTCGCTCGCCAAGGTGTGCAAGAAGCGCCAGCTCACGGAGCGCATTGCCGGGTTCGGCAGGAACGCCGACAACCTGAAGCGCGCCGAGGACCAGGGCGTCATCGACCACGGCACCACCGATCTCAAAGACGCCGTCGCCGGGGCCGACCTGGTGGTCCTGTGCTCGCCGGTGGCCAGCATCGTCGAACGGTTTCGCGAAATGGCGCCGCACCTGGACGCGGGATGCATCGTCACCGATGTCGGTTCCGTCAAGGAGCCGCTGGTGAAAGACATCGAACCGCTGCTTCCTGAAGGCGTGCACTACGTGCCGGCACACCCGATCGCCGGGGCGGAGAAATCGGGCCTGGACGCCTCGACCGCCGACCTGTACGAAGGTGCGCGTTGCATCCTGACGCCGACGGACAACACCGATAAAGCCGCGCTCGAACGGATTCAGCAATTCTGGGAAGCGGTGGGCATGCGCGTGCAGATTCTCACCGCGGACGAGCACGATTTCATTTACGGCGCGGTCAGCCACCTGCCGCACGTGGTGGCCTTCGCCCTCATCAACGCCATCGGCCAGCTCAAGACCTCCGACCAGGAGGACATCCTGAACCTGTCGGCGGGCGGCCTGCGCGACATCACCCGCATCGCGTCGAGCGACCCCGTCATGTGGCGCGACATCTGCCTCGCCAACAAAACGCACGTGCTGGACATGATCGACCGGTTCTCCCGGTCGCTGGAAGACATCCGCAAACAGATTGAACAGGACGACGGCGCAGGCCTGAAAGAATCTTTTAAAAACGCCAACGGACACCGCGGCAAACTGGTAGGACAGAATTCATGATCGTAGCCATCGACGGACCCGCGGGAAGCGGCAAGAGCACGGTCGCGCGCATGGTGGCGCGGCGGCTCAAATTCCGGTACATCGAGACCGGTTCCATGTACCGCGCCGTGGCGTGGAAAGCCGACCAGGTGGGGATCGACCCCACCGACGGCGAGGAAGGCGCGGACGAGGTGGCCGAGGTGGCGCGCAACCTCAACATCGAATTCAAACCGGCGGACGACGGCAGCCAGCGTGTGTTCGTCGAGGGCCGGGAGCTCACCCGCGAACTGAAAAATGAAACCGTCGGGCGCATGGCAGCGGTGGTGGCCGCCAACCCGGAGGTGCGCGAGATCCTCGTTTCCAAGCAACGCGAGATGGGACGCAACCACGACGTGGTGATGGACGGACGCGACATCGGCACCGTCGTTTTTCCCGACGCGCAGAAAAAGTTTTATCTCGACGCCGACCCGGTGGAACGCGCCCGGCGGCGTTACGAAGAGATGAAGGGCACGGACCCGGACCTCGATTTCGAACAGATCGTCGAGCAGGTGCGGCAACGCGACCACGAAGACAAAACACGCGCCGCTTCGCCGCTTCGCAGGGCGGAGGACGCGATGTTGATCGACACCACTTCCCGTTCCATAGACGAGGTGGTGGAGCAGATGGTGCGGGCCATTGAATCCGCACCCGAAGAAATGAAAAGCAAACCGTAACTGGATTATCAACCTTTAACCGCAGTACCTGGTGCATCCTGGAGGACCAACATTGTGAGTAACACAGATTTTGATCTCGACGAAACCGTCGAAGAAATGACCGAAGAAGACAAGCAGATCCGGGCGGAGATGGAAGCCTACCTGGAAAAAAGCATGACCGGATTCCGCGAAGGCGAAATCATCAACGGCCGCGTGCTCAACGTGGGCAACGGCATGGTGACCGTCGATGTGGGCTTCAAATCCGAAGGCGTCATCAACCTCAACGAATTCCCGGAAAGCGAGAAACCGCTCAACGTCGGCGACGAAGTCGAGGTGTACCTCGAGCGGGTGGAGGACCAGGACGGCATCGTCGTCCTGTCCAAGGAAAAGGCGAACAAGATCAAAATCTGGGAGAAGCTCGTCAAGGCCTTCGAAGCGGAAGAGATCATCGAGGGTACCGTGGTCGCCAAGGCGAAGGGCGGCCTGACCGTGGACATCGGCCTGAAAGCCTTCCTGCCGGGCTCGCAGATCGACCTGCGGCCGGTGCGCAACCTGGAAAAGCTGATCGGCGAAAAGTTCAAGATGAAGATCATCAAGATGAACAAGAAGCGCGGCAACATCGTGCTCTCCCGCCGCGTCCTGCTCGAAGAGGAACGCAAGCACGCGCGCGCCGACACCCTCCAGAAAATGGAGGAAGGCAACCAGGTGGACGGCATCGTCAAGAACATCACCGACTACGGTGTGTTCATCGACCTGGGCGGCATCGACGGCCTGCTGCACATCACTGACATGTCCTGGGGCCGCGTCAACCATCCTTCGGAAATGTTCTCCATCGGCGACAAGGTCACCGTCATGGTGCTCAAGTACGATAAAGAAAAAGAACGCGTGTCGCTGGGCCTCAAGCAGATCACCCCGGACCCGTGGGTGGACGTGGACCAGAAGTACCCTGTCAACACCCGCATCAACGGCAAGGTGGTTTCCATCACCGACTACGGCGCGTTCGTCGAGCTGGAGAAAGGCATCGAGGGCCTGGTGCACGTCTCCGAGATGTCGTGGAGCCGTCACGTCAAACACCCGAGCAAGATGGTGAGCATCGGCGACGGCGTGGAAGCGGTGGTGCTGACGCTCGACAAGGAAAAGAAACGCATCTCTCTCGGCATGAAGCAGACCGAGCCCAACCCCTGGGAGAACATCGAAGAGAAGTACCCGATCGGCTCCACCGCCGAGGGCATCGTGCGTAACCTCACCGAGTTCGGCGCGTTCGTGGAACTCGAGGACGGCGTCGACGGGTTGATCCACATCTCCGACATGTCGTGGAACAAGAAGATCAAGCATCCTTCCGAACTGCTCAAGAAAAAAGACAAGGTGCAGGCGGTGGTGCTGAACATCGACAAGGACAACTGCCGCATCTCCCTCGGCATGAAACAGCTGGAAGCCGACCCGTGGGACGACATCCCCGGCCAGTACCCGCTGGGCAAGGAGGTCGCGGGGACCATCGTGAAGGTCACGGGCTTCGGCGCGTTCGCCGAGTTCGACGACGGGCTGGAAGGCCTGATCCACGTGTCGCAGTTGAGTTCGAAAAAAGTCACGCACCCGGAAAAGGTGGTGAAGGTGGGTGACGAGATCAAGGCCAAAGTCATCAAGGTGGACACGGCCAACAAGAAGATCGGCCTCAGCATCAAGGCGTACGAGGAAAACCTCGATCCTTCGGAGATCGAGGACGTGCAACTCGATGACGAGGCGAAAGAAGAAGGGGAATCCTCCTGACCGGAGGGTTCCTTTTTCGCTCACAGAGGAAACGAAACATGGACAATCCGGCGAAAGAATCCGGCAAGAAGGAACGCAGGAGTTTCAGCAAGGGATTCTGGTGGTTCCTGTTCATCCTGCTGGCGTTGTTCGCCGGGTCGTCCGTGCTGGGCCGTTTCCTGGGCGGCGGCGAATTCAACGGGCGCGAGCAGATCGCGCTGGTCGAGGTCACCGGCGTCATCATGGACTCCGGCGACATCGTCCGGCAGTTGTCCAATTACCGGCGCGACAACGAGATCAAGGCCATCGTCCTGCGTGTGGATTCTCCCGGCGGCGGCGTGGCGCCGTCGCAGGAAATCTATGAAGAAGTCCTGCGCATCCGCGCCGACAAGAAACCCATCTACACCTCCATGGGCTCCATGGCGGCGTCCGGCGGCTACTACATCGCCTGCGCCACCGACCGCATATACGCCAACCCCGGCACCCTGACGGGAAGCATCGGCGTCATCATGGCCTTCACCAACGCCACCGAACTGATCGGCAAGATCGGCATCAAGCCGGAAGTCATCAAAAGCGGCAAGTACAAGGACATCGGGTCGCCCACGCGCCCCATGACCAAGTCCGAACGGCGCTACATGCAAAAGGTTTCCGACGACGTGCACGACCAGTTCATCACCGCCGTGGCGGAGGGCCGCGGACTCGATAAAAAAACCGCCCGCAAATTTGCGGACGGACGCGTCTTCACCGGCAGGCAGGCCCAGGACTACAAACTGGTAGACGAAATGGGTGGGCTGGAAGAAACCATCCAGCAGCTGGCAAAGGCGGTCGGCATCGAAGGGCGCCCCCGAATTGTGGTGGAACGGCCGGAAAAAAGCCTTCTGGAGCTACTGCTGGGAGCCAACGTAAGCGAAAGCCTTGAAACCTCCCTGTGGCCCACGCAACTGCCCCGCCTGCTCTATCTGTGGCTTCCCTAACCTTATTAATCAATAAGTTAAACCAATAGCACCGCTTCCCCGGACGCAGTCATCCCTCCCCCCATCTATTTAGTATATCCGATATTTTTCTTTTTAATTCCACCCGTTTCACTCCATTCGGGGGAGTTTCGTTTTTTCGAATCAAATCCCGTAAAGCCTGCAAAACTCTTGACTTCGTTGACCTTAGTGATATACTTTCGGCAAAAATCAATCTTTGATGGGGAGATTTGAATGACCAAGGCGGAGTTGGTTGAAAAAGTTTCGGCACAAATCAATTTGACCAAAAAGCAAACTGAGGTTGTCGTAAACACGGTTTTTCAAAGCATCACCGAATCTTTGGCGGAAGGTAAAAAAGTGGAACTGAGAGGCTTCGGCAGTTTTCGTGTAAGAAGCCGCAATGCCCGCATTGGCAGAAATCCGAAATCCGGAGACCGGGTGGATGTCCCGGCCAAAAGGGTTCCTTTTTTCAAGGCAGGCAAGGAGTTGCGGGAACTGGTGGACGACCAGGCCCTGGGCGACGACAACTCTTCGGGCCACGACACCTAAACCCTTGATTTAACAGTTCTCTCTCCCCCGACCTCAAGTATTTGGCAGATGGAGCAAGCAGGGTTTGCCCTGCTTTTTGTGTTTTGGACCCAGGTTTTCCCCGGGCCGTTCGCATCCCTGCGCCAGCCCGCCTGTACTCACTTGCATTGAAACGGAAACGCACGCCCCATGCCCGGCAATACCTTTGGACAACTGTTTCGTATTTCGACGTGGGGCGAGTCTCACGGCGAGTCCATCGGTGTCGTCATTGACGGCTGTCCGGCCGGACTGCCCATCACCGCCGAAGAGATTCAAAAAGAGCTCGACCGACGCCGCACCGGGCAGAGCAAAGTCACCACCACGCGCAAGGAACCGGACCAGATCCGCATCCTCTCCGGCGTGTTCCAGGGCAAGACCACCGGCACCCCGCTCGCCATGATGGTGGAAAACGCCGACGCCGACTCCTCCAAATACGAACTCATCAAGCACCTGTACCGGCCCGGCCATGCGGATTTCACTTACGATAAAAAATACGGTTTCCGCGACTACCGGGGCGGCGGCCGTTCCAGCGCCCGTGAGACGGTAGGCCGCGTCGCCGCCGGGGCCATCGCCAAAAAACTGCTGGCCCGCCACAAAATCAAAGTGTTCGCCTACACCCGCCAGATCGGGGACCTGGTCATGCAGTCCTTCAGCCAGAGGGAAATCGAGAACAACATCGTGCGCTGTCCCGACAAAAAGATGGCCGAGCGGATGGTCGAGGCCATCCTGCAGGCGCGCAAGGACGGCGACTCGCTGGGCGGCGTCATCGAGGTCGTTGCCAAAGGCGTCCCGGCGGGACTGGGCGAGCCGGTGTTCGACCGGCTGGATGCGGACCTGGCCAAGGGTCTCATGTCCCTCCCCGCCGTCAAGGGCGTCGAGGTGGGCATCGGCTTCGAAGCGGCCCGCCTGCGCGGATCCGAAGCCAACGACGTGTTCATCGCCAAAAATGGCAAAATCACGACGAAGACCAACAACGCCGGCGGCGTGCTGGGCGGCATCTCCAACGGCCACGACATCGTTCTGCGCATGGTGGTCAAGCCGACGTCGTCCATCAACCGCGAGCAGGACACGGTGACGCAGAAAGGCAGGAAAGCCAAGATCCGCGTGGAAGGCCGGCACGACCCCTGCGTCGCGCCACGTGCCGTTCCGATGGCCGAGGCGATGGTCGCTCTGGTGCTCATCGACCACCTCCTGCGGCAGAAACAGGCCCAGTTATAAAGCCGATCCATTCACCCGCACGGACCCCTTGCCCGCGTCCTGGCATCTGATACACTGAAATCATGAAACAACCCCTGAAAGTCGGGTTCCTGCAAACCCTGCCGGTGTTCGGCGACATCGCAACCAATCTCAAACAGGTGGAGCAGCGCCTGAGCGGCATGGATGCCGACCTCGTCGTCCTGCCGGAACTGTTCACCACCGGCTACCAGTTCCGCAACCAGAAAGAAGCGCGCGACCTCGCGGAGCCGGTCCCCGACGGACCCACCACCCGGGCACTG
Organism: Nitrospina sp. 32_T5; assembly: GCF_052156635.1. Classification (NCBI taxonomy): domain Bacteria; kingdom Pseudomonadati; phylum Nitrospinota; class Nitrospinia; order Nitrospinales; family Nitrospinaceae; genus Nitrospina; species Nitrospina sp. 32_T5. The sequence continues at coordinate 606,553 of NZ_JBQKUO010000003.1, forward strand.
ATGAAGCTCTCCCACGACCTGGGCATGCACATCGTGGCCGGGCTGGCGGAAGTGGAAGGAGACACGGTGTACAACTCCGCCGTGCTGACGGGTCCGGAAGGCTACGTCGGCAAATACCGCAAGGCACATATTTTCGACACGGAAAAAAACATCTTTGCCGCGGGCAACCTGCCCCTGCCGGTGTTCGACATCGGCAAGGCGCGCGTCGGCATCATGATCTGTTTCGACTGGCGGTTTCCGGAAACGGCGCGGACGCTGGCGCTCAAGGGCGCGGACGTCATCGCCCACCCTTCCAACCTGGTACTGCTGACCTGCCCGCAGTCGATGATCACGCGCTGCCTGGAAAACCGCGTGTTCGCCGTCACCGCCGACCGCGTCGGTTCCGAATCCCGCATCGAGGGCGAAACCCTTCGGTTCATCGGGCAGAGCCAGGTGGTGGACCCGGACGGCGAGGTCCTCGTGCGCGCCTCCGAAGAAAATGAAGAGGACCACGTGGTGGAAATCGACCTCGCCAACGCGCGCAACAAAAGCATCAACCCGCACAACGACCTGATCGCCGACCGCCGCGAGGACCTTTACAGAATCCCGTGAATTCTGCTATATAGAGTGGAATTCCGACAATCACCGAACTGACTCCGGACCTCTGAACGGCCCGGTTTTTCATTTGCACAGGGAGACCCATGGACAAGCCCAAATCCCGTTTCATCAAAAGCGACAACGGCACCATCTACGACTCGCAGACCAGCCTCACCTGGAAGGCCACCGATTCCTACCTCGATCTGGAAAAAGAAGTGACGTGGGACGAAGCGCAGGAATACGCCAAACAGGTCAACGCGGATAACTTTGGCGGGCACAACGACTGGCGCCTGCCCAGCTTTCAGGAAGCGGCGTCGTTGTATGACGAGGAAAAGCTGAACAAGGACTTCAAGGGCGGGGACATCCGCATGGACTCCATCTTCCCGCCGGGTGCGGGCAACACCACCTGGACGACGGAGGAGCGCGGCAAGGAAGCGCAGATCCTGTTCTACATCAACGGCTGTCCCTACTGGTACGAGAAGAACGACAAGACCATCTCCCACGCCGTCCGCCTGGTCCGTCGCGGGTAAGAGACCGTTTAGAAACCGGATTTACTTTTCGGTCAGGTCGTAGGCGCGTTCGTCGCCGGAAAGGGCGGGTTTTTCGATGCCGGAAATGAAATTTTTCAGCCGGTGGACGTCGTCCATGTTCGGATAGGGTTCGCCGCGGCTGTGGCAGAGGATGGACTCGAACAGCTTGCGGTAGTAGGACCGGTAACTTTTCAATAGAAGCGGTGCGTAACTGTTCTTGATGACCTGGTCATAATAGCGGTCGAGGACGGCCTGAAACAGGGTTTGCAGGGCCGCGGAATACAGTTGGAAATACGCGGTTTTCTGCTTAAACTCGCCAAACGGCACATTGCCCCACGCGTCCTTGAAATACACGTAAATCAACTGCCTCTCGGTGTCCAGCCACCGTTTCTGGAAGAACTCCTCCCACATCACCCGGTTGCGGGCATGCCCCATCAGCACCTCCCTCAACGCACACTTCTGTGCGTAATGATCCTTGCCGGCGCAGATGCGTCCCAACGTGTCCAGAAATTCCCGGCGCACGTCGTCATAGAACTCGGAATTCTCCTGCAGAGCCCGGGCAAAGGCATGCTGGTGGGTTAAAGCCCTGCTGCTGGCATACTGGTGAAACAGGCGTGCACTGTATGCCATGACGGTATCGTAATCCATGGTTCCTTGCGGGGTAGAGCGTGGAAAAACTCACTGCTATATTCATGGTAACGACCAAACCCGGACCGGTAAACTTGAATTTGAATCGCGTTTGGAAATAATTTTTTCTCTATTTGATTTTAAATGAGTTACGGTTTCAGGCTGGAACGCACCAGTTTGCCGATGGTCAGTCCCTGCACCAGCACCGAGAACACGACGACCACGTAGGTCATCATGAGGATGGTGTCGCGTTGCGGCGAGGGCGGTAAGGACAGGGCCAGGGCGATGGAGATGCCGCCGCGCAATCCACCCCAGGTGAGGATGCGGATGGTCTTCGGCGGGAACTCGCGGCGGAATTTGAGCATGTAAACCGGGATGGACACGCCGGTGATCCGCGCCAGCAGAACCAGCGGAATGGCCAGCAGGCCCGCCAGCAGGCTGGAGCCGTCGAACACCAGGATCAGGACCTCCAGGCCCAGCAGGACGAACAGCACGGCATTCAGGATTTCATCGATCAACTCCCAGAACGTGTCCACGTGGACGATGGTGGTCTCGGACATGCCAAACGTGCGGCCGTGGTTGCCGATGAGGAGGCCCGACGCCACCGCCGCAATGGGCGCCGACACGTGGATGGCCTCCGCCGCGGCATAGCCTGCGATGACCAGCGCGACGGTGATCAGCACTTCCACCTGGTAATTGTCGACGGTGCGGATCAGCCGGTAGGCGATATAACCTGTGGCCAGACCGAACAGCGCGCCCCCCACCGCCTCTTCCACAAACAGCAGGGCGATCGATCCAAACGTTGGCTCATTGGCTCCGGTGGCGATGCCCGCGATCACCAGGAACACCACCACGGCGACGCCGTCGTTGAACAGGGATTCCCCGGCAATCTTCGTCTCCAGTTCTTTCGGCGCGTTGGCGGATTTCAGAATCGCGAGCACGGCGATGGGATCGGTCGGCGAAATCAACGCACCAAAAACGAGACAGTATATGAACGGCAGGTCGAGTCCCAGCACCTGCCCCACACCATAAGTGAATCCACCCACGAGGAAGGTCGACAGCACCACACCGACCGTGGCGAGCAGGGTGATGATCCATTTCTGTTTGGCCAGGTCGCCGAGGTCGATGTGCAACGCCCCGGCGAACAGCAGTGCCCCCAGCATGCCGTGCAAAAGGAGGCGTTCGAAATCGACCCCTTCCAGAATGACCCGCGCGGTTTCTTCCAGCGCCGGGATGTGCGCCAGCTCGCCCACCGCAACCAGCAACAGCGAAAACATCAGGGCGATGGCCATGAGGCCGATGCTCGCCGGCATCTTCAAAAACCGGTGGTTCAGGTACGCGAACGTCGCGGTCAGGAACAGCAGGATGGCGATGAGGTCGAAAGTGGGCACAGGTTATCTTGGGAAGGTTTGAAGCGGAATCACTTCATCAGCTTCGGGTTGGGCAGGTCCAGTCCAAAAGCCGGTACTTTAACATCCTGCACGGTGTATTGACGATACAAACTTTGGAATTCGTCGGTGCCCAGGCCCGGATCGAGCAGGCGTTGCAGTTGTTTGAGCGTGATGGGCTGAAACGAGCTTTCCGCGAATAATGAAGTCCCGAGCCCGATCCAGTGGTCGTGAACGAATTTCTGGTGCACCAGGGCCTGCACGCCGCCGAAATGGTACAGGGCCTGCTGCAGGGCATGACGGGCGATGTAGGCCGGAACACAGCGACCGATGGCAACGACTTTCGACGGGTTCTCCGCCGCCGGGTAGGGCCACAATGCCACACGGGTAAACCCCATCAGCGCCATTTCCTTGCGGATGGCGGGAAACTGCGGTTCCAGACGTTTCGCCAGCCAGGCCTCGATCTTCACCGGTCGCTCCTCGATGGACGGACACGGGGCTTCTTCCGCCGCCATTGCGGGGAAGGCGGTCCACCCGGGCAGCAACACAAGCCCAACCACCATCCACCTGAATAGTCCCAACCGTTTCAACCTGCACCTCCTGCGCACATCCTTATTTGATCATTCTCCTCCATTCCGCAGGCAAAACCAAGCGCACTTCTCATAACCACCAAACGGAATCCCAACAGGCTATGAGTAGTCTGGCGCTGACTAAAAAAGGAGAAAAAAATGAAAACGATGAATGGATTGAGCCAGTTCGTGACCCGCAACCTGAACATGCAATTTCTGATCGCTTTATCGCAAAGCCAGGAACAGACCACGCGGTCACACTCGCCCTACGCGCTGGGCTACATCTTCGGTTTCACCAGCGGCGGATTCGACGCCTTCCAGGTTCACAACCAGTCGGACCGGTTCCAGGTGCTGATCGATGTGTACGAACACGTGTTCGAAATGGAAGGGGCGGACTACCTGAACCAGTCACTGCACCTGAATTGGAATGACGCCTTCAAGAAAGGCAACCAGTGCGGCTGGGAGGAGATGAAACGCCTGCTGGTGCGGGAGGAGTCGGCCATCGGGCTGGTGCGTTATCTGATCCACGGGGAAATCACTTCCGCCATGAACCCGGATGTTCCGGTGCCCGGTGTCGCCGCAGCCTGCGCGGGCTAAGTTGATGCGGCTTCCCCAAAAACCGCCTTCTTCCTTCCCCTCCTTTTCAAGGAGGGGTTACATGGGAGGTCACCGAGGGTCCTTCTTTTTCCCGCATTCAAGGGGGAACGGGTCTGTTTTCCAGCGGGCCCTCGTTTCGCCCACGGGGTGAATCACCACACCCCGCTCATTTGCCTCCATTGGCCGGGGGCCTTGCCCCCTAGTCGACTTTTTTGACGTTGGGTTTTTCAAGACCCATGAAGGTGACTGTGTCGTCCTGGATGGAAAACTTGCGGTACAGGGCGTGGAACTCTTCATCGCTCAACTTTGGATCGAGCAGTTGTTCCACCTGTTCTTTCGTCACCGTCTGTTGCGACGGCTCATCGAAAATGGTGACGCCGATGCCGATCCAGTGCGAATGCAGAAACGCCTGGTTGACGAGGCTCTCGATGCCTTCCGTGTATTTGAAACTGGTGTTCAGCACATGGCGCGCGATATAGGCGGGCACGCAGCGTCCCACCGCCACCACCTTGGAGGTCTTGCCCATAGGAAATGGACGGATGCGCGACTGCGTATGGCCGATCTCCACAAACTCCTTGACGATCTGCCGCTTCTCCCGCGTGTGTTCACGGTTGATGTACCCTTCCACCTTGATTTTTTTCGTTTCCACCGGCTCGCAGGGCCTGCCTTCTTCCTCCGCTCCTGCCGGCGAAACCAGCCACGTGAGCAACAGGGCGGCAAGGCCGATCCACTTCCTTAAATCCAACACATCGATTCCTTTCAAAAAACGTTTTCCCCGCAAGGGGGTTTTCTTTTACCCGATGCGGGTATGATACAATGAAAACACGCTAAACTTGGGTCACCTTTGAAATCAATTACTTAACAAGGCGTCCGGGCCCCGTTGAGGACCTCACGGCGGGAAGCCCTGAAAACGGGCACCTCACCGGGCCGATGCCTGTTTGTTCCGGTATTCCTCGGCGCACTTCTCACTGCAAAAGAAAAGTTCGTTGCCCTGGATGGTTTTGCGGATGGCTTCCGGTTTGGGGACATACATGCGGCAGTTGGGGTCTTTCACCATATCCGTCGCGTCCGGGTTTTCCGCCTTCCTGGAAGGCGAAGCGAACGCCCAGCGGAACAGGAAATACAAAATAAGGATGCCCAGCGCAATCAGCGCAAATCGTGCCATGACTGCATTGTACGTGGAATCCCCCGTCCATTCAACGCCAGGCACAGCCTGAAGTCAACGCAGGCAGGCTGAGCGGGTTGTGGTGATTCACCCCGTGGCCGAAACGGGGGTCGGTGTGAAAGCAGGCCGGTGGACAAGGTCCACGGCAAACGGGCAATGCCCTGCGCGGGGACTGCACGTTTCCGGGCACAAAATGGATACATCATGAACGACGACTGGAAACACGAAGACGACAGCGAGCCCGACGAGGCATTGGACGATTCCGATTCGATGCCGCTGGAACCGGACGTGCTCGGCGCCGAAGACGAGGACGCCGGGCAGGCAGAGGACGAGGAGGAACGCCATCTGCCGATGGTGGGCGGCACCAGTGCGCTCGCGCCGCTCGATCCCCTGGCCGCCTACATTCAGGAAATCCGCCAGTACGGCGAACTCAGCCCGGAAGAGGAACACGAGCTCGCCCTCAAGTATCAGGAAACGGGCGACGTGAAAGCGGCATACAAGCTGATCACACACAACCTGATGCTGGTGGTGAAGATCGCCCTCACCTTCCGCCGCGAATGGCAGCACACCATGGACCTCGTGCAGGAGGGCAACGTCGGCCTCATGAAAGCGGTGCAGAATTTCGATCCCTTCCGCGGCGTGCGCCTGCCCGCCTACGCCAGCTGGTGGATCAAGGCCTACATCCTGAAGTTCATCCTCGACAACTGGCGGCTGGTGAAAGTGGGCACCACCAACGCGAGGCGGAAACTGCTGTACAACCTCAGAAAGACCAAGGAAAAGCTGATCGCCGAAGGCGTCGACCCCTCGCCCAAACTGCTGGCCGAGCATTTCGGCGTGGACGAACAGGATGTGATCGACGTCGAGGCCAGCCTGGGTGCGGCGGATGTGTCCATGGAAACGCCGTCGCAACCGGACAGCACCATGACGCCGATGAAAACCCTCACCGACGGCAAGACCCCTGACGAGGAACTGGAGGTCGAGCAGTTTCACCGCCTGGTGCGGGAAAAGATCGAACAGATGTTCGACGAGCTCAAACCCATCGAGCGCGAACTGATCGCCACGCGCATCCTGTCGGAGGATCCGGTATCGCTGAAGGAAATCGGAGAGAACTACGGCATCACCCGCGAGGCCGTGCGCCAGGCGGAACAGCGCCTGTTGAAAAAGCTCAAGTTGTACCTCGCCGAGCAACTCCCCGAAGTCGAGAATTATTTCAACAATTGACCGGTCCGCCAAAATACGTTAATTAATCCCATCACTCAAACATTCCATCATCACCGCAGGGGAGGTCACCACAATGGAAATCCGCAAAGAAACCGACAGCATGGGCGCGATCGACGTGCCGGCGGACCGCTACTACGGCGCACAGACGGCGCGGTCGCTCATCCACTTCGACATCGGCTGGGAAACCATGCCGCGCGAGATCATCCGTGGCATGGGCATCCTCAAAAAAGCCGCGGCGCAGGTGAATGCGGACGTCGGGGTTCTTGCGGCGGACAAGCGCGACCTCATCGTGAAGGCGGCGGACGAGGTGATCGAGGGCAAGCTGGACGACCATTTTCCCCTGCGCGTGTGGCAGACGGGCAGCGGCACGCAGTCGAATATGAACTCGAACGAAGTCATCGCCAACCGCGCCATCGAGATGGCGGGCGGCACGCTGGGAAGCAAGGACCCGGTGCACCCCAACGACGACGTCAACAAGGGCCAGTCCTCCAACGACACCTTCCCCACCGCCATGCACATCGCGGCGGTCGAACAGATTCACGAACGCCTTCTCCCCGCGGTCAAGGGTCTGCGCGACGCGCTCAGGGCCAAGGGGGACGAGTTTCACGACATCATCAAAATCGGCCGCACGCACCTGATGGACGCCACGCCGCTGACCCTCGGGCAGGAGTTTTCGGGCTACGTCCAGCAGATGGACAACGCCGTCAAACGCATCGAAGGCTGCCTGCCCCGGCTGTACGAAATCGCCCTCGGCGGCACGGCGGTGGGAACGGGGCTAAACACTCACAAGGATTTTCCCGTTAAGGTAGCGAAGGCCATTGCGGACATCACCGGCCTGCCGTTCGTCACCGCGCCGAACAAGTTCGAGTCGCTGGCGGCGCACGACGCGGTGGTCGAGGCCAGCGGCGTGATGAAAACCATCGCCTGCTCTTTGATGAAGATCGCCAACGACATCCGCCTGCTGGGCTCCGGGCCCCGTTGCGGGCTGGGCGAGCTCATCCTGCCGGCCAACGAGCCGGGCTCGTCCATCATGCCGGGCAAGGTGAACCCGACGCAGTCGGAGGCGATGACCATGGTGGCGGCGCAGGTGATCGGCAACGACACAGCGGTGAACGTCGGCGGCGCCAGCGGGCATTTCGAACTGAACGTGTTCAAGCCGATGATGATCTACAACCTGCTGCAGTCGATCCGGCTGATCGCCGACTCGTGCCGCTCGTTCACCGAGCACTGCGTGGTCGGCATCCGGCCGAACCGCGACCGCATCCAGCACTTCCTCAACGATTCGCTGATGCTGGTCACGGCGCTCAACCCGCACATCGGCTACGACAACGCAGCCAAAGTGGCGAAAAAAGCGTACGAGGAAAACACCTCTTTAAAGGAGGCCGCCGTGGCGCTGAACCTGCTCACCGCCGAGGAGTTTGACGAGAAGGTTCAGCCGGGGAACATGATCGGCCCGAAATGATCGGTGATATAATAAAAACTGGGGACTCTGTTCAATGCGAACTCCTATGAGGCATCCGTGAAAGCACAGACTCTCGTCAACCAGGCCCTGAAGCAGGGCTTCAAGGAATTCCTGGAAAAGGAAACCGGCACCGGGCGCATCGTGCACCTCAAGACCGAAGCGTTCCTGAAACTGATCAACGACAAGGTCCTCCGCCTGGGTGAGGAAGACTACTTCACCCACTCGGAGATGGACCTCGAGGACAACGACTACTGCTTCGTTTACAGCGACGGCTTCTCCGAAGACCTGTGGAGTTACCAGCCGCCGGACACCCTGGACGACCTGCTCCACCACGCCTATTTCTGCCTTTACAACCAGCGCCCCAAACCCATGCTCACGCTGGCCTCGGTGGACAACGTGTACCTCATCCTGCTGGAATTGATGAAAGGCCTCGCGGGAAAACCCATCGTCCACATGTCGGAACCGAAGTTCCTCAAGTTCGACAAGGTGGACATCGCCAAGATCACGGAGTTGAAAGATTTTTCAGGACGGCTGGGAGGATGCGGCGACAGCTACGCGCCGACCGACGACGCCTGCGGCGAACCGATGTGCCAGTCCACCTTCGCCTGGATCAAGGACCACATCTGCCTCATCTACATGGTGGGCAGTTGTGACGGGTTCCTGGAGATCAAGCTGTTTCCCTTCCGCACCACGGAGCAAAGCGAGGTGATTCCCCTGCAGGAAGAAGCCGGACCGGAGAAAGAAGGGGAAAAGGAAAACGGCCAGGAACCCAAAAAAATCGAAAAAACCTCGGCGGTCCCCAAAACCAAAACCCTGCCCAAACCGTTCCGGAAATAATTTTTTTCTTCAAACAACCCGGAAGCAGGGAACCTTTCCCGTCCCTCACCCCATCTCCGCCTGCGGGCGGAAACGGTCGAGCAGTCGCACGTCCCTGGAAAAACAATGCCGCACCGCGAGCAGGGTGACCAGCATGCCGGTCAAACTCGAGGTGCCCGCGATCATGAACACGATGGCCAGCTGGTACTTCACCGCTTCCAGGGGCGAACCGCCGGCGATGATGAATCCCGTCATGATGCCCGGCAGATGAACCAGGCCGATCACCTTCATCGAGTCGAGGGTGGGGATCATTGCCGCGCGCAGGGTATCGCGCACCGCCCAGCGCGCCGCCTGCGACCCGTTCGCGCCGAGGGCGAGCAGGGTCTCGATGCGTCGTCTCTGGTGGCCCAGTTCCGCGGTCAACCGGTTCAGCGCCAGGGACGCGGTGTTCATGGAATTGCCGATGATCATGCCGCCCAGCGGGATGATGTATTTCGCTTCATGCTCGATCACTCCCGCGAAGGTGAGGATGCCGAAGGTCACGCCGGAGCCGGTGACGATGCCGGCGAACGCCAGCAGGTAGGAATGAGGAACACTCTGCCCGCGTTTGCCGGAAATCGACGCCGCCACGCCGCACATGAAAAGAAGAATCAACAGCAACGCCCAGATTTGGTCGAGGGTGAAGATCGCCTCCAGCAGAAACCCCATGATGACCAGCTGCACCGTCGCCCGGGCCGACGCGTAGAACACGTCCTTTTCCAGGCCCAGCCGGTTGTAATACGAAACCAGAAGCGACACGATGACCAGGCCGTAACACAGCAACAGAGCCTCAACCTGCATGGGCGCCTCCTTCCTGCCTGCCGTCTTCTTTGGAGTGCAGACGTCCTTCAAAAAATTGCCGCAGGCGTTCGTCCTTCCTGTCGTTCATCAGTTCCTGGATGTTGCCGTGGGCAATTATACGACCCTCGATCAGCACCATCGTCATCGCGTCGAAGCGCAGCGCCTGCGGCACGTCGTGCGTCACCCACACGGCCGCGATACCCAGGTCCCGGTTGATGTGCTTGATCAGGTTTTCGATGGTGAGCGCCGCCGTGGGATCGAGCGCCGAGGTCGGTTCGTCCATCAGCAGGAGTTCCGGTCCGTTGGCCAGCATCTGCGCCAGAGCCACACGTTGCTGTTCGCCGCCGGACAACGTTTCCGCCTGCCGCGTGAGATAAGACTTCGACAACCCCACCTGGTTGAGCAGGTGCTCGCACTGCGCGTCTTCCATCACCTCGCCGCGCAGGCCGGGTCCGAGCGCGATGTTGTCGCGCACGCGAAACGGCAACAGTCCCGGCGCCTGGAACACCATGCCCATGCGCCGCCGCAAATCCAGCACGTTCATCCTGGCGGTTTCTTCCCCGTTCAGGCGCACGGTGCCCGAGTCGAACGGTTCGAGGCGGTTGAGGCAACGCAGCAGCATGGATTTGCCGGATCCGGACGGACCCAGCACCACCAGCATCTCGCCCTTTTCGACGTCGAACGACACGCCGTTCAAAATCGGCCTGCCGCGCGCCACGCTCAATTCCCGCACTTGCAACATAAGACCTCGAAACGCTTTTCCCTTATTCCGACACACTTGGGAAAAGGCGTGAAATTACAAAAAATTTGGAGAACCCGGTTCGTTGTGGCTATAATCATGGTATCCGATTTTTCAACCCGTCACACCGATTTTGGGGCGTTTCATGCCAACGCGTAACCGGAAACCCAGATCGCTTGTGGTCCACATGCTCATCCTGTTGTGGACGTTCTACTTCTGCGTCGGGTTCACCTTCCATTACCATCCGGATTATGTACACGCCCATGCGGACGAACTTCAACCGCACGACCACACCGGCCATTTTCATTCGCATGAAGTGGAAGGCTTCGCCGCCGCCATTCATTCCGGATGGGACCACCATGAAGCTGAGGAATCGCACCACCATTCCGAGTCCGCTCCGGGCAGTGATTCCGAAACCGTTCAGCTCGAGCTCAACAAGCACAGCCTGGTACCCGTCAAGCTGAAGGTCGTCGCGCCCTTGGCAGTTCTTCTCGTTCTGCCGCAGCAGGACCATCGCATCAGCTGGCAACCCGTCCAGCACGATGTGCCCCTCAGCGAGGTTCGGCACCTGCCCATTGCGCTTTCCGGCCGCGCGCCGCCCGCCCTCCTTTCCTGATCCTTTTTTTCATTAGTAGTTAAAAACCACATCCGTTTCGCCTTCATGAAACCGGCGTGACGGGGACGCTCTTCTGTTCCTGCAGGTTCTGGACATGGAGAGTGTTCCGGATCCAATTGGGAAAGGAACCATGAACGCTTTTTTTTGGCAGGTGACCGTGGGCGCGATGATTGGAATTCTGTTCGCACCTCCGGCATTCGCCCAGACCACAAAACCCAATTCCCCTGGAAACGGGGAGGGCCGCCTCCTGCTCAAAAAGGATGCCGCCCGCGATGCGCGCGATCTCACCGGCGTGCTCACGCTCCACCAGGTGGCGGCGCACATCCTGCTCCACAATCCCGACCTGCAGGCGTTCCAGCTGGAAATCCGGGCCCGCGAAGCGCGCGCCCTCCAGGAAGGATTGATCCCCAACCCACAGGTGCAGGCGCTGGTGCAGGACGTCCTGGGATCCGGCCAGTTTGCAGGTGCCTCGGATTCTGAAAACCAGGTTTTGTTCCTGCAATGGATCGAGTTGGGCGGCAAACGCATGAAACGGGAAACCGCCGCCAACCTGAACACGGAACTGGCGGAATGGGATTACGAAACCGTGCGCATGAACGTGCTGACCGACACGGCCAAGGCCTACGCCGACGTGCTCGCCCGTCAGGAAGCGCTGAAACTGGTGCGCGAACTGGAAGCGTTGTCCGAACGACTGCACACCGCCGTGGCCGAACGCGTGAAAGCGGGCAAGGTGCCACCCATCGATGAAGTCAAGGCGGCGGTCACGCTGTCCACCACGCGCATGCAGAGACAGCAGGCGAAAAACGAACTCCAGGCCGCACGGCGCCGCCTCGCCGCGCTGTGGGGTCGGCCCCTCGCCGCCTTCGATCACCTTCAGGGCAACCTGTACGGCATTCAGTCCCTTCCCGAACTCGATGAACTGGCAGGGCGGCTGAACCGGAACCCGGACCTCGCCCGCTGGGCCACGGAGATGATCCAGCGCGATGCGGTGATCGACCTGGAGGAATCGCGCGCCGTTCCCAACCTGCAGCTGGGTGTCGGCGCACGCTGGTTGCAGGAGAACCGGGACAACACGGTGATGTTCCAGATCCAGCTTCCGATCCAGCTGTTCGACCGCAACCAGGGTGCCATTGCCGAAGCGCACTACCGCAAGTCCAAGGCCGAAGCACAACAACGCGCCGTGGAGGTTCGACTGCAGACCGTACTGTCCAATCACTACGCGCGCCTGGTGAATGCGCACACCCAGGTGACGTCGCTCAAAAGTCAGGTCCTGCCCGGCGCGCGGATGGCCTTCGACGCGGTGCAGGAAGGCTACCGCTTCGGCAAGTTCGGTTATTTGGAAGTGCTCGACAGCCAGCGAACCTGGTTTGAAGCGCGCAAGCAATACCTGAACGCGCTGGCCGAATACCATTCGGCGGTGGCGGATGTGGAACGGCTCATCGGAGCGCCCCTCAACCAGAAACTCGGCGGCGCCGTGCCAACTGCGGAGGACACGCAACCATGAAGCGCAAACAATTCTTAACGGTGGTCACCATACTTTGTGTCGGCGCTCTTCTGGCATGGGCCATTATGAAACCGGGATCGATACCGTTCCTGCACCTCACGCCGCACGAACACGGCAAAGACACCCACACGCACGACGGCGATGACAGCCATGACGGCGGCAGGCACGACGATCATGGACCCGAAATGCCGCGCGGCCCGCACAACGGCATGCTGTTCGAGCAGGACGAATTGCAACTGGAAGTGGTGCTGTACGAGAAAGGCGTGCCGCCGGAGTTTCGGGTTTATCCGATGAAAGCCGACGGCACCCCCATTCCGCTTTCGGACATCACCGTGCAGATCGACCTCGAGCGCATGGAACGCGTGGACCGGGTTCGATTCCAACCCGCCGGAAATTATCTGCTCGGTGACCGTGAAGTGGTGGAACCGCATTCGTTCGTCATGAACATCCGCGCCGAATGGAAGAAAAACAAATTCCAGTGGACGCACCAGCAGATCGAGTTCCGCGCCACCATCTCCAAAACGCAGGCGGAAAATGCAGGCATCGAATCGGCCACAGCCGGGCCGCGCGCCATCGGCGACGTGGTGACGCTCGACGGAGAAATCGGGCTCGATGAAAAACGCGTGGCCCACATTGTGCCTCGGGTGGAATCGCTGGTGGTCGCCGTGCACAAGGACATGGGCGACCAGGTGAAAGTGGGCGACCTGCTGGCCGTCCTGCAAAGCCGCGAGCTGGCTGACGCGAAAAACGAATACCTGGCCGCGATCAAACGCGCCGAACCGGTGCGGCTGGATCACCAGCGACAGAAACAGATTTACGACAACACGCTGGTCATGCTGGACCTGCTCACCCGGGACATCAGCCTGGACGAGCTGTACCGGAAAATCGACACCCTGTTCCTCGGCAATTCCCGCGCTGAAATCGTACCTGCTTTCGCAAAGGTGGTGCGGACGCAGGCGGTGTACGAACGGGAAAAAACTTTGTACGAAAAGAAAATTTCCTCACGCGCCGAGTACCTGTTGGCGCTTGAGGAATTCCAGTCGGCCAAGGCCCAGTACGAGGCCTTGCGCGAAAAAGTCCATTACCAGGGCAAGCTGTCCCTGCTGGAGAAAAAGCAGGCACTGGAGGTGGCCGAACTCAACATCAAAACCCAGGCGCAGAAACTGAAGACGCTTGGCATGACCGACCGGGACATCCGGCAGTTGACGTCGAAGAACCCGCCGCCATTCACGCATTACCAGTTGCGTTCGGAGATCGACGGCCGCGTCATTGAAAAACACATCGCCGTCGGGGAGGCCATCAAAAAGGATTTTTCCGTGTTCGTTGTCGCCGACCTTTCCGAGGTCTGGGTCAACATCGCCATCCCTTCGCGCGATATGGATCTCGTTGAACTCGGGCAGAACATCCAGGTCCGCGCTGAAAACGCAAATATGAAGGCGATGGGGAAACTTTTTTTCCTTGGTGCGGTACTGGATGAAAAAACACGCACGGTGACAGGCCGCATCGTCATCTCAAACAAGAACCTCAAGTGGCGGCCGGGCATGTACGTGAAGGTGGACCTCATCCGCGACACCCAATCCGTACCGGTTGCAGTGCCGCGCCATGCCGTGCAGACGTTCCGAGACTGGACGGTGGTGTTCATCAAGGTGGGCGACCAGTACGAGCCGCGACCGGTGACGCTGGGCCACTCCGACGGCACATGGGTGGAGATCGTCGACGGCCTGCGCCCCGGCGACACCTACGTCAGGGAAAACAGTTTCATTATCAAGGCGGAGCTGCAGAAGTCCGCCGCCACCCATTCGCATTGATCGGGAGAGACCTGTCGTGCTGAAACGGTTCATCGATTTCGCCATCCGCCAGAGGGTGTTCGTCATACTGGCTACGTTCTTCCTCGCGGTGCTGGGTGTGTACAACTTCCAGAAACTGCCCATCGACGCGATGCCCGACATCACCAACATCCAGGTGCAGATCAACACCGAAGCCCCCGGCTACTCCCCCATCGAAGTTGAACAGCGCGTCACGTATTACGTCGAAACCGCCATGTTCGGCCTGCCGCAATTGAAGGAGACGTGGTCCATCTCGCGCTACGGGCTGTCGCAGGTGACGGTCATTTTCGAAGACGGCACGGACATCTATTTCGCGCGCCAGCTGGTGAACGCACGCCTGCGCGAACTGGGCACCACCCTGCCCGACGGGCTGGAGCCGATCATGGGCCCCATCGCCACGGGCCTGGGCGAAATCTACATGTGGGCGCTCAGCTGGAAGGAGGGTCACGACCACGGCAAAACCAAAAGCAGCGTCGAGCAGATGGCCGAACTGCGCACGGTCCAGGAGTGGACGATCCGGCCGCAGTTGATGACCATTCCCGGTGTGGTGGAAGTGAACAGCATCGGCGGCTACAAAAAGCAGTACCACGTGACACCCGACCCGAAACGACTCACTGCCTACAACCTGACCTTCAATGACATCGTTGACGCCCTGCGCCGGAATAACGACAACGTCGGCGCAGGGTACATTGAACAAAGCGGCGAGCAGTATTTGGTGCGTACGCCCGGACAGGTGAAAAACATCAAGGACATTGGAAACATCGTGGTCGGTGCGCACCGCGGGGTGCCCATTTACATCAGGGACGTGGCGGACGTGTTGATCGGCAAGGAGCTGCGCACCGGCGCCGCCACGCGCAACGGCAAGGAGGTGGTGCTGGGCACCGTGTTCATGCTGAAAGGCGACAACAGCCGCCGCGTCTCCCGCGCCGTCGATGACAAGATGCAGGAAATCGCCCGCACGCTTCCCGAAGGGGTGCAGGTGACCACCACCTACGACCGCACCAAGCTGGTCAACAAAACGCTGACCACCGTGCGCAACAACCTAACCGAAGGCGCCCTGCTGGTGGTCGTGGTCCTGTTTTTACTGCTTGGCAATTTCCGCGCCGCGTTCATCACCGCCCTGGTCATTCCCCTGTCCATGCTCTTTGCGGTGACCGGCATGGTGACGCATGGCGTGAGCGGCAACCTGCTCAGCCTGGGAGCGCTCGATTTCGGCATCATCGTCGACGGCACCGTCATCATCATGGAAAACTGTATTCGCCGCCTGGCGGAGCGGCAAAAGGAAGCCGGACGCCAATTGTCTGAAACCGAACGGCTCGATGTGGCCAGCACCGCGGCGGCGGAGGTGTCGCGTCCCAGCATCTTCGGCGTCATCATCATCATGATCGTTTACATTCCGATCCTCACGCTCACCGGCGTCGAAGGCAAGATGTTCATTCCCATGGCGTTCACCGTGCTGGCGGCATTGACCGGCGCGCTGATCCTGTCGCTCACCTTCATCCCGGCAATGGTGGCGCAGTTCATCAGCGGTCGCGTGCCCGAAAAGAAAACGCGGTTCTTCCAGTGGGCGCAACGGATGTACCGCCCCGTGCTCACTGCGTCGTTGAAGGCACCGGTCGCGGTGCTGACGCTGGCGGGAGTCCTCTTCGTGCTGACCATCATGCTGGCCACGCAACTGGGACGCGAATTCGTGCCGACGCTGAACGAGGAAGACCACGCCATCCATGCCCTGCGCATTCCCGGAACCAGCCTGTCGCAGGCGGTCAGCATGCAGCACAACCTGGAAAAGAAACTCCACCAGTTCCCGGAAGTGGATTACGTGTTTTCCAAAATCGGAACCCCCGACATCGCCACCGATCCCATGCCCCCCAGCGTCGCCGACGTGTTTGTCATCATGAAACCGCGACGCGAGTGGCCGGACCCGAAGCTCACCCGCCCCGGCATCATCAAAAAATTCGAGTCGGTTCTCAACCCGCTTCCCGGAAACAAGTACGAGTTCACGCAACCCATCCAGATGCGGTTCAACGAACTGATTTCCGGCGTGCGCAGCGATGTGGCGGTGAAGGTACATGGTGACGACCTGGAAGTCCTGCTGGCCAAAGCCGAAGAGATCGCCCACGCACTGGAAACCATTCCCGGCGCCGCGGACGTGCGCGTCGAACAGGTGACGGGCCTGCCCATTCTCACCGTGAAGCTGAAACGCGACGAGATGGCACGGCTGGGGTTCAACGTATCGGAAATCCAGTCCATCGTACAAACGGCGGTCGGGGGCAGGAAGGCAGGCGTGGTGTATGAAGGCGACAACCGGTACGACCTCGTCGTGCGCCTGCCGGAAGACATCCGCGAAAAAATCCCGCACCTGCGCCGCATTCCCCTTCCGTTTCCGAAACAACTGGACGACAGGCACGCCCACGCGGTTGGCACCCAGCGCCCGCAGGTGAAATCCCTGCCCACCTTCATTCCACTGGAAGCGGTGGCGGACCTGGAAGTGGTACAGGGTCCCAACCAGATCAGTCGCGAGAACGGCAAGCGCCGCGTGTTTGTGAGCGCCAATGTGCGCGGACGCGACCTGGGAACCTTTGTGGAGGAAGCGCAGTCGTTGATCCGTGAACGCGTGACCGTTCCCTCCGGTTACTGGCTGACGTGGGGCGGGCAGTTCGAGCACCTGATTTCCGCAACGCAACGGTTGTACCTGGTGGTGCCGGTTGCGCTCCTGCTGATTTTCCTGCTTTTGATGGCGGCGTTCGGTTCGTCCAGACAGGCGCTGCTGGTGTTTTCCGGGGTGCCCCTGGCGTTGACGGGCGGTGTGTTCGCCATCTGGGCGCGCGGAATACCGCTTTCCATCTCCGCTGCCGTCGGATTCATCGCGCTCTCCGGGGTGGCGGTGTTGAACGGCGTGGTGCTGGTTTCCTATATCAATTCACTGCGCCAGGACGGAATGCCCCTGGACCGTGCTGTGTATGAAGGATGCCTGACGCGCCTGCGTCCGGTACTGATGACGGCGCTGGTGGCGTCCCTGGGATTCGTGCCGATGGCGACCGCCACCGGCACCGGCGCGGAAGTGCAGCAGCCATTGGCGACGGTGGTCATCGGCGGCATCGTCTCCTCCACCCTGCTCACGCTGGTGGTTTTGCCCGTGCTCTACCGGATGTTCATGAAGGAACCCCTGCCCGCCGCAGAACGCAAGCAACCCGCTTCCACACCAGCCGAGTAACGCGCGTGGTTCGTGGCTAGGCGTCTAACGGTGAAGTGGCCGATTCATGAAGTCATGGGTTCTTCGCAAACGCTCAGAATGACAAAAGAGATAATGATTATTTGGAGGTGGGTTGTTCGGCGTATTCGAACATGGCCTCGACGCAACGCAGTGCGCCCTGCCGGACTTCCGGGGTGAGGGTGATGATCTGGTGCGGTTGGGGATCCTCCAGCACACCCAGCACGTCGCTGAGCGAGTTGGCTTTCATGTAGCGGCACATGGTGCAGGAGCCGACGAATTTTTTCTGCGGGAACTCGGACTGCAGAACGCCCGTCAGGCCGCACTCGGTGAGCAGGAAAAACGTATCCGCGTCCGAGCCGCGCACGTGGTCGAGCATGTTGGTGGTGCTGCCGACGAAGTCCGCCTTTTGCACCACTTCCGGCGCGCATTCCGGATGCACCAGCACATCGACGCCGGGGTTGGCCTTGCGGACGAAGTCCACCGCCTCCGGCTGGTACTCCTCGTGCACGTAGCAGGTGCCGTCCCAGTAGTCGATGGTCTTGTCGATGCCGTTTCGGCGGCAGTGCTCGATGACGTTCTGCGCCATCAGCTTGTCCGGCAGGAAATAAATGCGGTCGTTGTCGATGGCTTCCACAATGCGGTACACGTTCGACGAAGTCACGCACACATCGCACAGCGCCTTCACCTCCGCGGTGGTGTTGATGTAGCAGACGAAGGTGTGATCCGGATACTGCTTGCGCAGTTTACGCACGTCCGCGGGCATGATGCCGTCGGCCAGCGAACAGCCGCCGTTGGGGTTGGGGTCGAGCACCGTTTTTTCCGGATTCAGGATCTTCGCCGTCTCCACCATGAAGCGCACCGCGGCGAACACGATGACATCCGCATCCGACGCTTTGGCTTTCTTGGACAGGCCGTAAGAGTCGCCCGAATAATCCGCCACGCCGTAAAGCACTTCCGGCTCCACGTAGTTGTGGGCGAGGATGATGGCGTTCTTCTCCTTTTTGAGTTCGCGGATGCGCTCGATGGTGGGCCAGATGCGCTCGCAGTGTTCGCGCGTGAACTCGCAGATCGGGTTGCCGACGCGGATGGGTTTCAGTTTTTCGTAAAATTCGTCGAGGGTGATCATGATCTCAACCCGGAGGCCATTGCATGGGCCGTCCGGCCAGTAGATGAAAATGGACGTGGAAGACCGATTGCCCGGCGCCGGAACCACAGTTGAGCACCAGCCGGAAACCGCCTTTCTCCAGGCTCATCTCGGTTGCGATGGAATTGGCAACGGAGAAGATGGAACCGATCATCGGTTCGTCCTCGGAATCCATGTCCATGATGGTACTCATGTGTTTTTTGGGGCAGATGAGGATGTGCGTCGGCGCCTGCGGATTGATGTCCCTGAACGCGAATACGTTGTCGTCCTCATAAACCTTGTCACCGGGGATATCCCCTTTCAAAACCTTACAGAACAGGCAATCGTTCACACCATCTCCATAAAAGAAATGTTGGCTATAAACCCATCTTATAACGTGGGACGAGACAAAGCAACCGCCTCCCGGAAGGGAGACGGCCGTCAAAATGGCAGTGAATAGGAGAAGGCCGCCGAGCCGGCGGCGACGAGGATCAACGGAAAAAGCTGTCGCGGTCGAATGGCTGTTGCAGGTCCATGCGTTCCAGGTAAGCTTTGATGTCTTTTTTGTAGGACACGAACGGGTCCAGCATCAGAAACGGTTCTTCCTTGTTGAGGCGGAAGCCGATCCAGTCGATGAGGTAGCCGGTCTGGCTTTCCACCAGGCGCTTGACCAGCTCGCCGCGTCCGTCCGCCCGCGTGCCGCGCGGCGGATTGTGCTTGGCGTGCTCGACGGCGGCGTCGGTGGTTTTGCGGTTGGCGTCGCCGGTTTCCTCCAGTCCCCAGTACAGCCCGACGTTGCGGTTGAGGTTGTGGTATTCGAGGTCGAGGCTCTTCACCCAGGGGTCTTTCCAGCCCACGTTTTCCGCTTCCATGAACTCGTTGAGGAGCCAGTACTTGGCTGCCCAGTCCACGCGCCCGATCAAATGCTCCGGCCCTTTCGGCAGGTCGGTGAGCACGGACTCCCACGCCTCGATCACCCAGTCGGCGTCGGCGTTGGCCCCGGCGAGGTATTCCTTCGCCGTCTTCAACATTTCCCACTGCAACTCGAGCGCGGTGCTCTGGTTGCCGTCGCGCATTTGAATGCTCCACTTGAAATCCTGGTCGCGCGAGATCGACCGCATGGCGGCGACGGAATCCGCGAGGATCCAGTCCGGGTTGGCGACGCCCAGCTCGATCAATTCCATCATGAGCGACGTCGTGCCCATCTTGAGCGCGGTGGCGAACTCGCTCATGTTCGAATCGCCGACCAGCAGGTGAATGCGGCGGTACTTGCTGGGATCGGACAGCGGTTCGTCGCGCGTGTTGACGATGGCGCGGTTGTACTGCACCCAGCGGTAGAATTCGTTGGGAATGTGGTCGGCGCGTTGCGACAGCTGGAAATTGACTTCCTCCGTATCCTTTTTTGCCTGGTGGATGTCGTCCCAGTCGCGGAACGGTTGCGGATTGCAGGCTCCGGTGCGCCCGGCCCCGGCGTAGATCTGGCGCGTCACCAGGAACGACGCGAGCAGGCGCAGGTTTTCGCGGTTGTCGAACTGGAACGCGCGGCTGACCAGGTAGTTCTCGTGACAGCCGAAGGTGGCGTTGGTTTCCAGATCGACGTTGTTCTTGATGAACGCCACCTGGTCGCCCCAGCCCAGGTCTTCCAGCGCCTCCTGCACCACCATGTCGCCGGCGCGGTCGAAGGTGACGAGGTCGGTGAGGTTGGAACACTCCGGCGAAGCGTATTCGAGGTGACCCATGTCGAGGTACACACGGCCGCCATTAACAAGAAAGCCGCCGTTGCCCGGCGGCTCGTCGTTGGCGCGGTAGTGAAGGTCCAGAACGCCCTGCTTTTTATCGAAGATGTGGTTCTTGACCCGGACCGCCACATCAATCGGGCCGTACTTGAAGTCCTCCTCTTTGATGAGGAGGCCGTATTCCGTTTCAATGCCGTAGATTCGCCGTTTCATAAGTCACACGCAGGTTTTTTTGAGCGTTTCCAATTCACCGGAAGTGACCCACCGGAACAAGGACTTCTTCCGGGTTGTGGTCAACACCGCCGCTTCCAATGTCCAATTCTCGAAGACCTCGGCCAGCGTCAAGGTCGAACCCTTTTCCGCGCCGGATTCTTCGTCGGTCCCCTGCTTTTTGCTCTCCTCCCAAAGACGGCTGACTTCCACCAGTGCCTGTTCCAAGGGTAGCGAAGCGAAATCACGTTTTCCAATTTCTTTTTCGATGAACTCCGATTCCTTGTCGTCGCCCGCGATCACCGTGCCCTTTTTGAACATCTCCCAGTGCCCGTCGTAATTGAGGCGGAAGAACAGGGGCTTGTCCTCGAAGTTCATCTCCATCAACAACAGTTTCACCAGGTAAGGCGCCCGCATGACTTCTTCAAAGTTCTGCTTGAGCGACGGAGCCACGCCGAACTGCAGCAGGCGGGCGATGGTGACGTCTTTCTCCGAACGGTTGAAGCCCTCCAGGTGCGCCATGTCGAGCAGCGTCATGCGCAGGCGTTCCACATCCGCCGGGTGCCCCAGGCTGCCCAGCGCGATGCGATCGTACACTTCAAATATTTTTCCGGGCTGCGGGGTGAACCCCATCATCAATGCGCCTTCCTGAAACGGAACCGCGATGACCGGCTGCCCCTTGCGCAGTTTTTCCTGGACGTAGCTGTGCCGGGTGGAGATCGCCTCCATCCAGCGAAACGGTTCTTCGAACATTCAGGCGTTCCTCTTCATCGATTCCTGGAACAGGATTTCCATTTCGTTGTCTTCGAGGAAGTGGTAACCCTCCCCGGTGATGCTGGCCACAACCGGATAGATCTTGTCGTCGGGCCGGCCCTGCCCTGTGGCGGAATCGAACTGGCCCGCGGTCTGCAACAGGCGTACGGCGAGCATCGATGCTTCCTTGAAGTCGCGCTCGGCGAGCGGACGCGCGCCCCACAGGTCTTCGTGTTCCAGGACGCCGCGGATGACCGGCGAGCCGGAACCCGTGGCGGTGTGCGTGCGGATCTCGAAGTTCGCGCCCAGGAGATCGTAAAAATAAATGTAGGGTTTCTTTTCCTTGAGGTCGTAGGAGGCGAAGATCGGACTCACCGCGCCCACACCCTGGATGGCCATGCCCATGTTGTCCTTGAGCAGTTTGGACAAGGCGCGGATTTTGCCTTCGGTGCTGAGCGACTGCAGCTGCGAACGGCGGTAGTACTCGAAGTTGTGGGAAAGGATGCGGGCCATCTCGAAAGCCGTGGCGGGAACGCCCGCGATGGCCATCAGGGAATAGTCGTCGATGGGGATGACCTTGTCGCAACGGTCGTACATGATGGCGTTGCCGGCGGTGGCGCGCCGGTCTCCCGCGACCACCACCCCGTCTCTGTAATGAAACGCCAGCACCGTGGTGCCGTGCACCAACTGCGACGCGTCCACCGGGTTTCCCTTCTCCGGTGCGGAGGCCCACTGGTACCCCGACCGTTTGAGAAGTTCGTAGAAATCCCCCGGCCCCTGGGAATGAAGAATAGAATCGCTCATTGACCGGTTCGCTGTTTGTATTTCTCCGACTGCTTCGGGTCCACTTTTTTCATGCGCTTCAGCAGGCTGTCACGCCCGGGACGGGACACGTCCGGCCGGGACGGACCGCTTTCTTCCTTGGGATCGGGAGAAGACTCTTTTTTTTCTTCCCTGCGCAGGGGATCGGTCATTTCCATGCGAACAACTCCTTATTGGTTTCCAGGGCCTGCTCGACATCCTCCTGGTGAATGATGTCCGTCAGGTCCAGATAGTCACCGTTCTTGAACTCAATACCCGTCCAGTGAATGGAGCGGATATTGTCCTGCTCCTGATCGACCATGAGGCCGCGGATGCGCGCCCGCGTGCCCACCGGTGCATTGTGCATCGCCCTGGCCACGTCCTCTTCCGGAACGAAGGGAGCGAGCTCACCGGTTTCCAGGAGGCCGTAGTACAGGCCGCGCTCCGGATCCAGATTATGATACTCCAGATCGAGGCTCTGCATCACCGGGTCGTCCCACGAAAGCCCTTCGGTTTCGATGAACTGGTTGAACAGGCTTTCCTTGATGGCCCAGTCGATGCGGTCGCTCAGCTTGTGGGAGCCTTCTTTCAAATCGTTCAGCGTGCGCTCCCATTCCTGAACGATCCATTGCTCTTCTTTCTCGTCACCGAGGCGGCCCGGATTCTTCTTCGCCTGCTCCAGGTACCAGCCCTGGATGTCGAGCGGCGTGACGGTGCGTCCGTTTTCCCGTTTCAACAGCACCGTGCCGGTGCGGTCGCGGGAAGTGCGCTGCACATCGGTTACCGGCTCGGCCAGTTCCGGCGGCATCTCCAGTTTTTCATCGGCAATGAGCGCCAGCACCAGCCGCGTCGTGCCCACCTTGAGCGCCGTTGCATACGGCGACATGTTGGCATCCCCAAGAATCAAATGCAACCGCCGGTACCGGTCGGTGGCCGCGTGCGGTTCGTCGCGCGTGTTGACGATGGGGCGTTGCGTCATCGTCTCGATGCTGAGCAGGCACTCGATGAAATCCGAGCGCTGTCCCAGCTGCAAACCGGTGAACGGCTCGACTTTTTTTCCGTCGGTGCCGACCTTGCCCGAGCCGGCGTACAACTGGCGCGTGACCAGAAACGGCACCAATCCCCGCACCCAGACATCGAAGTCCAGCCGGCGCGGGATCAGGTAATTGTCATGCGTGCCGTAACTGTGACCGCTGTAATCGGTGTTGTTCTTGAACACCTGCACGTGCGGACCGCCCAGTTCTTCGTTCCGGCGGCGCACGCATTCGAGCAGGATGCGGTCGCCCGCCTGATCGTGCGTGACCAGGTCGAACACGCTTTTGCACTCCGGCGTGCTGTATTCCGGATGCGTGTGGTCGTTGTAAAACCGCGCGCCGTTGACCAGCACCCGGTCGCACTTCATTTCCCAGTAGCTGTAGGGCCGCTTGCGGTCCTCCGCACAGAATTCGTCTTCCTCTTCATCCTGTGCCAGGTGGTTCACCGTGAACCCGCGCATGTCGAGGTGCGTGCGCTCCCGGCTGTAAGCCCAGCCGCGAAACACGCTTTTCAGCGGACACTGCTGGAGAAGCGCCATCGACTCTTCAACAGGATCGGAATCCTCCAGGTCTTCGCGGATGATTCCGTATTCGGTTTCCAGTCCCAGCAGGGGAACGGCAACACTCATATAATGGACCGGCTCATGGTTTGGTGCGCGGCCTGATCCGAATCGCGCGGACGACGCACCCGCACGACGTTTTTCGGATCGAAATCGAGAAGCTGGAGCCAGTCTTCCATATTGGAATCCGCAGGCAGTACGTTGTTCTCAACGAACTCGTGTTCCAGCGACTTCAACAGGTCGTCCACTTTGATCATCAGGGGTTCCCCGGCAATCGCACGCTCGATGGCGCGTTCCTTGGCACGGAGCACGATGCTTTCCAGGATCGCGCCGGAGATGAAATCCTTCCAGTACAGTTTCTTAAATTCGCCGTTGCGCAGGGTGAGGAGCAGGGCTTCCTGTTCCGGCTTGGTGCCGAACAGGGTGTCGAGAAACGGCTCGATCAGCGCGTTCATCGAATCGCCCTCGATGGGCAGGTCCTTCTTGAGGTACACCTTCAGGATGTCCTCGCAGTCGCCGCGGTCCGGACGCGATACCTTGATCTTGCGGTCGATGCGCCCCGGCCGCAGGATGGCGGGATCGATCAGGTCCGGCCGGTTCGTCGCCAGGATCACCACCATGTCGCGCACCGACTGGATGCCGTCCATCTCGGCGCAGAACATGGGCACCAGCGTGTTCGAGATGTTGTTGACGCGGAGCGCCTGACGCGTACCGAGTACCGATTCGGCCTCGTCGATGAAGATGAAGGGCAGTTGTCCCTTTTCGCGGTAGTCACGCGCCTTCTTGAAAATCTCGCGCACCTTGCGTTCCGACTCACCCAGCCACATGTTGAGGATCTCCGGACCTTTCACATGAATGAAGCGTCCTTCCAGATCCTTCAGGTCGTGGCTCTGTTCCTTGAGCTTGTTCACGATGTCGGAGAGGATGGCCTTGCCGATGAGCGTCTTGCCGCAACCGGGGGGACCGTAGAACAGGAATCCCTTGGGCATGCGGTATTCCATCTTGTCCAGGATTTCCTGGTGCAGGATGGGGTACTCGATGACCTTGCGCACTTCCTTGATGACGTTTTCCTGCCCGCCGACCTGCTCCCAGGTGACGGTGACGAATTCGTCTTCCACCACCAGCTTCTGTTCGCGCTTGGGCAGGGCTTTCAGGATCACGCGTTGCGTGGGATCGAGGATGATCTCGTCACCTTCGCGGAAGTTTTCTTCTTTCAGTTCATCGCAGACCTGGACCATGAATTCGGTATTGCCGGTGCCGCCGTTGACCATCCAGTGACCGTCCTTGAGGCGGGTGACGACGCGGGCGATGGGGCCCTGCTGGGGCCGGGGCAGTTTGATGATGGCGACAAATCCTTCGTTCACTGCCACCTGGTCGCCCACCAGCAACGGACCGTTCTCCAGGATCTCCGGCGAGACCGCCGCCTGGTATTCCGTGCCGCCGACGTTCAGGCGCACGAGATCGTCGTTGCCCGGACCGAGCACCGTGCCGATGCGGTGCGCGGGCGACTTGAGCTGGCGGATGGTCTCCTCCAGCGTCTTGATCTTGAGATTGTATTGCTGGGCGGACTGCTGGGCCGCCAGGAGCGCGTCGCGCAGATCGAAGATCTTCTGCTGGAGCTCCGGCTGGTCCTCGGTCTCTTCCAGAATCCGGTCAATCAATTCAATGATGTGAGTCGGGTCGCCCATTTCACAAATCCTTATTTCCACGAATGATACTTCAATTGTATGATTAAAAAATCAGATAGACAAGCCCATTTACCCGCACCCCCAAATGACTCAACTTACGGAAATATAAAAGGTCAAGGTTTTTCTTGCCGACCCGGAACTTTGCCTGTGTCCGCTTCCGAACGGGCCGGTTTGCGATTGGTGCGCCGCTTCCGGTTGTGTATAATTAGACCTTTAAAATCAACCCATTGTTTTGAATTTAAGGAAGCCCTCCCGCGTCGGACGCCGCCGGAATAAGGGTCTCTGCCTCCGCACGGTTGTACCGCATGAATCACCCGACCATTGAAAAGTGCATCGTCAGCTTTTCGCACAACGCCTACGAGTCGCGCAAGCTGGCCGACAAGGAAGCCATCGAAAAAGCGCGCCGCGAGATCGCGCAGGGCAAGAAAGGCATCAGCCACCTGATCCTGCGCGCCCGCGACGACGAGATCGACCGCCTCAAGTTCCTGTTCCCCATCTACGGCATCCCGCTCATGTGCTACGCGCTGGGCAACCTGATGGTCTCCGGCCTGAAAGAGATCGTGGTGGTCGGCTCGAAAGAGGTGAAGACGGTGCTCGATGCGTTTCTGGAAGTGATCGGACCGTGCGGCAAGAACGTCCAGTTCGTGCACGAGGACCCGGACAACCTGGTGCTGATCCACACGCTGGTGCTCGGACGCAACGCGCTGGCGCTCGCGCCGAACGAACTGGTGCTGTTCCAGCCCGGCGACCTGCCGTTCCTGTTCGACCTCGACCGCGTGCTCAGGGACAAGGACCTCAAAACGCACAACCTGATATTGTGGCTCAACTCGCGGCAGCAGATGTTTCCGCGTTTCAAGGAAGACCCGGCCAGCGAGTTCGTGCAGCGCAACTACCATTACCGCGTCATCGATGAAAAGGCGGGACGCCTGCACGACGTGAAGGAACCGAACGTGTACCCGATCAACCTCGCGGCGATTGAAGAGGACATCATCGAGCTTCTGCACGAGACGCGCAAGGACGGCAAGATCCTGAACGCCGGCGTTCACAAGGTGCTCACCTCCCCCGCGCGCATGTTGCGGTTGCTCCCGGTGCTGGCGTCGCACTTCCGTCACTTCGACTCGGACCTGCGCACCTACCGCATGAACGACGAACACAAGTTCGGCATGCACCTCAAGAATTTCAACAAGGGCGCCTCGATCTTCCTCGACACGCCTTTCGTCGCCAAGTTTCACGACGACCCGGCGTACGTCTCCGACGTCGATGCGCTGGAGGACTGGGAGGATTTCGAATCGCTCGTCCGTTTCGCGGTGCAGGAGGAAGGCGAGGAAAACGGGCTGGCGTCGATCCATCCCTTCGGCCGCGAGCTGATGAAGTTCAAACGGGAAGCGATGCCGGCATTGAAAGAACGCATAGCCATGTACGCCGATTTCCCGGCGTACCTGAACGGCCTCTACCGGGCTTTGGAAATGCCGCACGTGCCGTTTCACGACGGGGACCGCTACGACACGCCCAATCTGCACACGCCGCTCGTGCCCAACGCGTACCGCTGGTACAAGGAAAAAGCCGCCGCCTTCAACCCGGTGGGGAAATAAGGGCCGGCGGGCTTTGGTGTTGCTATAAGATACTGAATATTTTAAAGTTATAGAGCCACTGCGCACCGCAAGTCCGTCCTCCCGGGGACCCGGCCCGGAATTTTTTCATACAGGAGTTTGCAGCGCGGGAACTCATTTTCCCCTTCATGGCAGGGGGAGCTTACAATAGGGACCTATGCGATTTCCCATCAAACCGCCACCGAAGATCAAGCAGTACGTGGTGCTGTCGCTCGGACTTCACCTGGCGGCGTTCACCGCGTACCAAATGATTCCGCCCGGTCCGCCGGAAGCGCCGGAGCATCCGCCGGTCAAGGTGAAATACGTTCCGAAAGAACCGGAAGAGAAAAAAGAAAAACCGCCGCAGGTGGTGGACCCGGTCCAGCCGCAGGAAAAGGAACCGCCTAAGACTTCTGAACTCATCTCCAACGCCAACAGCCAGTCCAAGTCGAACATCGAAAAAAGAAACAAGCATCTTTACGCCAGCAAGAAATCGCTCATTCCCAAACCCAAGCCGGAAACCATGCCTCGGCCGGAGAAGAGGATGGAGTTGAGCAAGGAGTTCCTGATCCCGCCGCCGAAAACGCCGCGTGAAATGTTTAAGGAAGCGAAAACCGGTTTTGACAAACCCGAACCGGAAAAGACACAGGAAAAGAAAGTGACGAAGAAGTATTCGGAGAGCACACTGGCGCTGCTGGACGGATTCGATCCGGAGAAGTACGCCGCCATCGACGCCGACTCCATGAAATCGGAGGATCCGGACGACGAGGACGAGGTGATCTCGCTCAACACCAAGGAAGCCAAGTACGCGTCGTATTTCCAGCGCATCAAGCAGCAGATCGAACGGGTGTGGACGTATCCGGAAGAAGCGGCGCGGCACGGCATCAACGGCCGCCTGTCCCTGCGCTTCCGCATCTCCCGCGACGGACGCCTGCTGGAAGTCCTGTTGGTGGACGCATCGGGCTCGAACCTGCTGGACGAAGCGGCGGTGAACGCGGTGAAAAACGCCGCGCCGTATTACCCCTTCCCGGTCACCATAGACCGCAACAACCTGTCGATCCTCGCCACCTTCATCTACAGCCCCGCCTACAGCACCTACTACCAGGACAAGTACGGACGCTGATTTTCCAGGGCGTCGCCTGTTCGCTCCGCGCGTGGCGCGGTTCCCCGCAGGGCGCGGTCACACCAGTTCGAGCTGTTTGAGCTTCAGGGTTTCGGAGTAACGCAGGGTGTCTTCGCCGGCACTGCTCAGCTTGTTGCCGATGACGTTGAGGAAGGTGAGGCTCTTGAGGGTGGTGGACTCGGCCAGGTAGCGCGCGCCTTCGTCGCCGATCACGTTCAATCCCAGCACCAGCACACGCAGGTTGGAAAACGTGGTGGACTCGGCGATGGCCCTGGCCCCGGGCGGACGGATCCAGTTGTCCTGCTCGAGGTACAGTTCTTCCAACGCGGTGAGGTACTGCGACTGCGCCAGGGCAACGACGCCCTCGTCGGCGATGTTGTTGTTATTGAGCCGCAGTTCCTTGAGTTGGGTCACGTTCGGGCTTTCCGCCAGCGCCACCGCGCCTTCCGCGTTCAACTGGTTTTCGCCCAGGTCGATCGCTTCCAGGTTCTTCACGTTGGCGGAGGCGACCAGCGCTTCGGTCCCCTCGGCGCGGATGTCGTTGTTGTTGAGGTTGAGCCTGCGGATGTTCTTGAAGTGCCGGGACTGGCCGAGGGTGATGGCGCTGTCCGCCGTCAGTCCGGCGCAGCGCAACTCCAGTTCCTCGATGTTCTCGAACAACTCCGATTCCGCCAGCGCGTACACACCGTCGTCGCCGACGGGATTGTTGCTCAGGATCAGCCGCTTGAGGTTGGGAAACACGTTGGCGCGCGCGAAGTACTCCACACCGCGGTCGGTGAGGTTGTTATCGGAAAGGTCGAGCGTCTCCAGCCCCGCCAACTGCCCGCACTTCGACAACTGCTCCGCACCGTCGTCGCCGAGGCCGATGTCCGCCAGCTTCAGGCAACGCAGTCTGCGCCCGAGGTCGGAGTTGGTGAGCGCCTTGATTCCGAGCGGGGTGATGCGGTTGTAGGAGAGGTCGAGCGTCTCCAGGTTCGCCAGCGTCTTGCTCAACGACAGGGCTTTCGCGCCCACCGGGCCAATCTCGTTGCTGGCAAGATTCAGCGTCTTCAGGTTTTCGAACAGGGAGATGCGCGACAGGAAGAACAGGCCGTCGTCATCGACGTTGTTGTTGCCGAGCTCGAGGGTTTCGAGACGGCCGAGGTGCGGCGAGGTGCACAGCTGCTGGATACCCGCGGTCTTGAGTCCCGTTTCGGACAGGTTGAGGTAAACCACCCGCGCCAGCGGCTGCAGCTCCGCCAGCATTTGGAAATCACTCTCGCTCATCACCTGCCGGGTGAGGTCGAGGCGCGCCGGGTCTTTTTCCAGGCGGTGCTGGATGACCTGCAGGAGGTCTTCCTTCTCCGTGTACTTCTCGAAGAACCGCAGGAACTCGAGACTGTCGTCGATGTCTTTCGCTTCCGCCATGATGCCGTGTGCAAAAATTTTGAAAGGATCGCGGTGAAGGGATTATACCCCAGGCAACGGGGAGAAAGAAACCGGCTTGCAGGTTGGAGTGTCACCCACCGGTTTGGCTCCGGATGACAACCTGAAACGGGAACTAATTGTTCAAATGAACGGAGACGACCTTGCTGGCGCCGCGTTCTTCCATGGTGACGCCGTACAGGGTGTCGGCGAAGCTCATGGTTTTCTGGTTGTGGGTGATCATGATGAACTGCGTCTTGTCGGACATCTCGCTCAGCATGTCCTGAAAGCGCGTCACGTTCGCTTCGTCCAGCGGCGCGTCCACCTCGTCGAGCAGGCAGAACGGGCTGGGCCGCACCTGCAAAATGGCGAACAGCAGGGAAATGGCGGTCATCGCCTTCTCGCCGCCGGAGAGCAGCTGGATGTTCTGCATGGTCTTGCCGGGAGGGCTGGCCTTGATGTCGATGCCCGACTCCAGGGGATCGCTCGGGTCGAGCATGATGAGTTCCGCGCGGCCGCCGGAGAACAGGCGTTCGAAGTTCGCCTTGAAGCGTTCGTTCACCAGCTCGAAGGTGTCGGCGAACAACTGCCGCGTGGTCTTGTCGATCTTCTCGATCGTCTGGTGCAGGCTGAGGATGGACTCGGCGAGGTCCTCCTCCTGCTTCTGCAGGAACAGGTAGCGCTCGTTGGCTTTCTGGAAATCGGACAGCGCGGCAAGGTTCACTTCGCCCATCTTGGCGACCTTGTCCTTCAGTCCCGCCAGTTGTTCGGACGCGGCGTCTTCATCGATTTCCTTTTCCTCGCGTCCTTTCATCTCATCGACCGACACGTGGAAATCCTCCCACACCTTCTCTTCGATGTGGGCGATCTGGATGCGCGTCTCGGAGCGTTTCAACTCGATCTGTGAAATCTCCTCGGTGATCTCCTGAATCTGTTTCACCAGTTCGCGCGCCTGCTTTTCGTGCCCGTCGAGGGTCTCTTCCTTTTCGTTCAGCGTTTCTTCCTCGGAGACGATCACCTGGCTGAGCTCGCCCTTCTCGCGCACCTGCTCCATGATGGCCTGCTCGTATCCTTTGATCGCTTCCCCGCACTCGGCGATTTTCTGCGTGTTGCTGCGGCTGTCTTCCTGCCGCCGCGCGATGCGTTCGGCCAGGTTCGCGGTCTGCTGCTCGAGGCGTTTGACTTCCAATGACAGGTTTTCCGCCTTGCCTTTGAGTGAGGTGATCTCTACGTCGAGCTGGTTCGCTTCCCGGCTCTTGCGGTCGAGTTCCTCCCGTTGCAGCGCCAGTTCGCGGCTCTGCGATTCGCGCATCGTCTCGGCTGCCTGCTGGTCGGCTTCCGCCGTGGTCACCGTCTCCTGCAACGCCTCCTGCTCGCGGGCGAGTTCCTGAAATTGCTGTTGCCCGCTGGTGCGTTCGTACTCGATGGTCGATCGTTTCTGCGACAGGCGGTCGGCTTCCTTTTTCATCTGCTCGAGTTCGTTGTAGCGGTGGGTGCGTTCGATGTCCGCCGCGTGCACGGCTTTGCTTCCCGCCTGCACCTGCTCCTGCAATGCAGCGAGATCCGTTTCCATGCGCACCGCCTCGCCCTGCAGGGCATCCATCTCCTGCTTGAGATCGTCCACGGTGGCCGTCAACTCCTCCATCTCTCGGTTGCGTGACAACAGCCCCGCGTCGTTGTCATCCTGCGCGCCGCCGGTGACGAGGCCTTCGTCGTCGATCACCTCGCCCTTGAGCGTCACCACGCTTCCCTGGAACTCGCTGTGGCCGTGCAACTGAATTGCCGTCTCCAGGTCGCGCACCAGCACCACGTGCCCCAGAAGGTGGTTGAGGATGGGGCGGTACTCCTCGCGCGTTTGAATGAGATCCGCGAGGCGGCCGATGACGCCCTGGTTGCCGTTCATGTACAGCGGCGGACGCACCGCGGATTTGGGCCGCAATGGAATGAAGCTGCCGCGCCCGGACTTGTTCTGGTCGAGGTAGCGGATGGCTTCCACCGAATCGGTGTACGAATCGACGATCATGCTCTGCAGTTTCTCGCCCATGACGGCTTCGACCGCCGCCTCGAACTCCGCCGGGGCTTTCACCACGTCCACCAGCACATCGCGCAGGCCGTGTACGTGCTCGCCGGCGCCGTTGGCCATGAGAGCGCGGACGCCGTCGCCAAATCCCTCGAACTTGCGGCGCAACTCCTGCATCGACTGCAACAGCGAGTTCTGCGCGAGATAACGCTCGCGCGCAGCATGGGCGGCTTCTTCCTGCTGGTCGAGGCGCTGCTTCAATTCCGCGGCGCGCCGGGTGAGTTGTTCCTGTTCGCGTTGCATGCGCTCGAATACTTCGGCCTTCTCGCGGTAACTCGCATCGGCTTCGGTGAGCGCGGTCTGGAGCGCGGTGATCTGTGCGGTCACTTCGTTCAGTTCGGTCTCCAGCCGTTGATCGCGGTCGGCCAGTCCCTGCTTGCGTGTCTCCAGCGCGGTCAGTTCGTTTTTCTTGCGCGAGATGTGGTGCACGCGTTCCATGATCTGGCGGTCGAGCTGTTTCACCTGGCCGTCGAGCTCGTTCAGGCGGTTGCGGGTCTGTTCGTACTGCTGTTGCAGGGCCTGCCGCGATTGTTCTTTTTCCGCGAGGACGGCCGTCAGCCGGTCGCCTTCGGCCCTTTGTTCTTCGCACTGCGTCTGGTTCTGCCCAATCTCGGCATTCATGGATTCCACTTCGCCCACCGCGGCCTCGATGTCCTGCCGGGCGCGTTGCATTTCGCCCTGCTTGAGTTCGATGTTGTGCTCGTTCTTGCCGATGGCGGTGTTGAGGCTGTGGACCGTTTCTTTCTTGTGGTTGAGTGCGGTGGCGAGCTCGTCGATTTCGAACTTGAGCGTCTCAATGTCCGTCTCCAGGGTGGAAGCCTGTGCGCTCCATTCGGCTTTCTGCCCGGTGCGCGTCTTGTGACGCTGGTCGATTTCTTCCAGGTCGCGCTCGGCGCGGCGGATTCTGCGGCTGAACAGGTCGAGGCTCAACTCCTTGATCTCCGCCTGGTACTGCTTGTAGCGTTCGGCTTTCGCCGCCTGCCGTTTCAGCGATTCCACCTGCCTGGACAACTCCTGCACGATGTCGGAGATGCGGTCGAGGTTCTGCCCGGCGGCGTCGAGCTTCCTCAGCGCTTCGTTCTTGCGCGCCTTGAACTTGAGGACGCCCGCGGCCTCCTCGATCCACATCCGGCGGTCGTCGGGTTTGGAAGTGACGATATCCTGGATGTTGCCCTGCTCAATGACGGTCAGCACCTTGGGGCTGATGCCGATGTCGAGGAACAGGTCGGTGATGTCTTTCAGGCGGCAGGGCACCTGGTTGATGTAAAATTCGCTTTCGCCGGAGCGGTGGTAACAGCGCGTCACCTTGATCTCTTCCGACAGGTTGGGGATGTTGGCGATGCGCAGGCCCGGCGGCACGTCGGCGAGCGTCATGGAGACCTCGGCGCGGTTCACGGGTTTGCGGCTGTCACTGCCGTTGAAGATGAGGTCGGCGATGCGGGTGCCGCGCAGGTGCTTGGAGCTCTGCTCGCCGATGACCCAGCGGATGGCGTCAGACACGTTGCTTTTGCCACAGCCGTTGGGGCCCACCACGGCGGTGAAACCGCGGGTGAAATCCAGATGCGTGGGGTCAGCGAAGGATTTGAATCCGGAAAGTTCGAGCTGCTTGAGAATCATAAGCGGAATAAACCCTTAAAAAATAATGGTGTTAAGGTGCCTCGACGTGTCAGGCCACATTATACCACGCCCCTGTGGAAGTAAAGCAAAATATACTATCCTTGGTGGCGAGAATGACCTAAAGCCCCCATATATTGTGGTTTACGATGAGGTGGGGGCGACCCGTGCGGGGGTGTTCCCGGCTGCCGGGTTTGCCCTTCCGATAATTCCCGGTCATGCTATAAATGGCACGGCACAGAACCACTGTTTCATCCATCACAAAAGGAGTCCAGCGGACATGAAGTTTTACGGTTACAACAAATGCGGCACGTGCAAAAAAGCGGAGAAGTTCCTCGACGGCAAGGGCGTCGCCTACCAGTCGATCGACATCACCGAAACCCCGCCGCCGAGAAAAGTGCTCAAACAGGCCATCGCCCGTTACGGCCTGAAAAAACTGTTCAACACCAGCGGCGTCCAGTACAAGGAACTCAACATGAAAGACCGGCTGAAATCCATGACCGAGGCCGAGGCGGTGGACCTTCTGGCCACCAACGGACGGCTGGTGAAGCGTCCGGTGGCGGTGGACGGCGACACGGTGACCGTCGGCTTCAACGAGGACGAATACAAACAGACCTGGGCGAAGAAATGAAAGGGCCGGACCCGGCCGGGAGTGTGGGATGAACTGGGATGGATGGATCGAGCGTCTGCAGACGGACTTCCCCGTGCGGCGGGGAGGGGTGGAGACGGGCGCCGGGCAGGCGGCGGTGCTGGTGATCCTGTACCGGCAGGAGTCCACACCCCACGTCGTTTTGATGAAGCGTTCCGAGGCCCTGCGCAATCATCCGGGCGAGATCGCGTTTCCAGGCGGGCTGTTCGAGGAAGGCGACGGCGACCTGCTCACCACCGCCCTGCGCGAAACCGGCGAGGAACTGGACCTCGCCGTATCGCCGGAGGATGTGTTCGCACGCCTGCCGGGAGTGCGGACCCTGACAGGCATTGACGTCACCCCCTTCGTCGCCCTGCATGACCCGCCACCCCTGTGCACCCCCAACCCGGAGGAAGTGGAAATCGTTCTGCAACCGCCGCTGCTGCCGCTTTGGCAGAGCTTCCGCAAGGAGGCGGTGGAACACCCGCCTTCCGATTTCGCCTACTGGTTTGGACCCCACCGCATCTGGGGCGCCACGGCGCGCATCCTGCGGCATTTGAACGAGGTGGCAACCGCAGATTGATATACGAAATAGGAAAAAGTCATCGGTAACCCCTCCCAGCCCTCCCCTTGAAAAGGGGAGGGGGTATACAAATTTATCCCCATCCTGAGGCACCGCATTCAATACGGGTACGCGCCCATGGACCCCCGTTCGCCCTCCACGCATCAGCCAGTTGCCTCGGACGCAGTCCGCGCCCACGGACCCCCGTTCGCCCTGCAACGCATCAGCCCGTTGCCCCGGACGCAGTTCCGCGCCCACGGACCCCCGTTCGCCCTGCAACGCATCAGCCCGTTGCCCCGGACGCAGTCCGCGCCTGGGGTGGCTTTACAAAACGCCTGCCTGAACATATTTTTAATATTAAGACCCCAATACAAGAACCCGCCTTGGACCCTCATTGCACTTGGAGGTGCAAAATGCCATACAAACATTGTAAAAAAGGATTGCTCCTCACCCTTCTGGCGATCCTGCTGGTCGGGGTTGCCGTCCCCGTCATTCATGCGGCGGACGACGCAGCGACGCTCTACCGGCAGGGCGTCGAGCTGGCCAAAAAAGGAAAATACGAACAGGCCCTGCCGAAGCTCGAATCCGCCACCTCGCAGGACCCCGCAAATGCCGAATACCAGAACTACCTCGGGCTGGTGTACACCAACCTGGGTCGTTACCATGACGCTCTCCGCGCCTCCACCCGCGCCCTGCAACTGAAACCGGGCCACACCGAGGCACTGGAGAACCTGGTCGCCGCCTGCGAAACCCTTGAAGACTGGCGCGGCATGATCGAGCCTTTGGAGACGCTTTCCCGCGCCCAGCCGCAAAAAGCCATCTACCACGCCAAACTGGGCCGGGCGTATTTTCAGCTGGGCAACGACGCCAAAGCCATCGACGCCCTCACCCAGGCGGTGACGTGGAACCCGCACGACGAAGCTTCCATGTACAAGCTGGGCGAGATCCACCTGCGGCAGGGTCACTATGAAAAGGCCGTCGATTACCTCGAGCGCGCGGTTTCCGGGTTTCCCTTTCCGTACCAAAGGTATTACAATCTGGGGCTGGCTTACGCGCACCTGAAGCAATTCGATAAAGCGCTTCAAAATTTCAACAAGTGCGTGGAGGAGCAACCGGGTTTCGCCCCGGCGTACTACAACATGGGAGCGGTGTACCAGAACACCGGGCGCCACCAGGAAGCCATCGAGATGTACAATCAGGCGCTGGAGAAAAACCCCGCCCTGGCCGAGGCACGGCACAACCTGAACGCTCTCAATAAAACCTGAACCCGGAAAAGACCGCATTGGCCGCTGACCCCACTCCGCAGGACCGCCTGATCTTTGCGCTGGACGTACCCGATCTTCCCACCGCCGTCCGTTACATCCAGACGCTGGGCGATTCCGTGGGGTGCTTCAAGGTCGGGCTGGAGCTGTTCACCCGCGCCGGGCCGGAGGCCATCCGCGCCGTCCACGACCACAGCGGCGCGGAGGTGTTTCTCGACCTCAAACTGCACGACATCCCGGCGACGGTCCAGCGCGCCGTCACCGCCGCCTGCGAGCACAGGGTGAAATTCCTCACCGTGCATTGCAGTGGCGGCGAACCCATGCTGGAAGCGGCGCTCAAGGCGGCGAAGCCCGGCCTGCAACTGCTCGGCGTCACCGTGCTCACCAGCATGACGTCGCACGACCTCGACCCGGCGCTGGGTTATTCGGACGGGATCACCGTGAACGAACTGGTGATGGACCGCATGCTGATGAGCCGCGACGTGGGACTGACCGGGTTTGTCTGTTCCGCCGAAGAGGTGAAGGACATCAAGAAGCAGTCCGGCGGACCCATCCTGACCGTGGTGCCGGGCATCCGTCCGGCGGACAAGACGGTACTGCAGGACGACCAGGGCCGCGTTGCCACCCCCGCCCGGGCCATCGAACGGGGCGCGGATTACCTGGTGGTGGGCCGGCCCATCCGCGACGCGAAAGACCCGAAAGACGCGGCGCAACGCATCGTCAACGAAATCGCACACGCTTTGAAGGCATGACCTCATGAACACCTTTCTCGCTTTCGTGCACCTGCTGGGGCTGGTGGTGTGGCTCGGCAGTGTCATCTTCTTTTCCTTTTTCACCGCGCCGTCGATCTTCAAGGTGCTCGACCGCCAGCAGGCGGGCGACGTCATCGGCGCCATCTTTCCCAAGTACTACGGGGTCGGCTACACCTGCGCCGTGCTGACGGCGGGAACCGCCCTGGCCACGCCCGGCGGCGCCGGAGGCCTGCGCCTGCCGTTCATCGCCATCATGGCGGCGTGCACGTTTTACGCGGGCATGGTGATCAATCCGCAGGCGCGGCAGTTGAAACACCAGATGCGCGAGGCCGGCGGCGAGGACGAATTGTTGCAGAACAAATTCCGCTCGCTGCACGGCTGGTCGGTGCGGCTGAACGCGACGGTGCTCATGTTCGGCCTCGGCCTCCTGTGGATCACGGCAATGGGGTTGAGGCTTTAGCCGGATAGGGTGGGGAAGGATATATAATGGCTTCCATGCCCACACCGCCTCCACACCGGCCCTTCTACACGCGCACGAAGTTTTTCGTTTACCTGTTCGTCGCGGTCATCGTCTATGCCTACGGCTGGCGGGTGACGGAGATCCATCCCTCCTCTCTGGTCAAGGACTTTCATCTCGTCAAACCGCTGGTCACGGCCCTGCTGCAACCCGACCTCGTCACCTTCGAAACCAAACGCCAGACCACCGAAACCGGGTTCTTCCTGCAGGAAGCAACGGTCGGTGAATCCGCCATCACCCCGCCCGGCACGGAAGACCCTGTTTTAAAAATCACGCGCACGCGCGGGCAGATCGGCGACACGCTGACGGCGCGGGGGTTTCATCTCGCGCCCGAACGCACGGGCAAGCTGTACTGGGTGAACGCCATCGAACAGGAGTACCCGCTGGGCGAGGTGACGACCGACGCCGGGGGCGGGTTTGAAAAACAGATCACCGTACCGCCGACAGCGCGCGGCAACCCGCAATACGTGCGCGTGGTGCTGACGTGGGAAACGGGGGAGTGGCACCTGAGTGAGACGTTGAAACTCACCGCCGAGAAAATCGTCGAGACGCTGTTTCTGGGGTTGATGGCGACGACCTTCGCCCTTCTGTTCGCCGCGCCGTTGAGTTTCCTCGGCGCACGCAACCTGATGACGCGCCGCGCAACGGGCACCGCCGTTTACTACCTGGTGCGTACGGGGTTCAACGTGCTGCGCGCCATCGAACCGCTCATCATGGCGATCCTGTTTGCCGTGTGGGTGGGGATCGGTCCGTTTGCCGGGGTGCTGGCTTTGGCCCTGCACTCGACGGCGGCGCTCGGCAAGCTGTTCTCCGAGCAGATCGAGAGCATCGACCCGGGTCCGGTGGAGGCCATCACCGCGACGGGAGCGCGGCCGTTGCAGGTGGTGCTGTACGGTGTCCTGCCGCAGGTCCTGCCGCAGTTTCTGGCACTGGGGTTTTACCGCTGGGACATCAACGTGCGCATGTCGACGATCATCGGGTTTGTCGGCGGCGGGGGGATCGGGTTCCTGTTACAGCAGTGGATCAACCTGCTTCAGTACAACCAGGCGGGGACGGCGTTGCTGGCGATCGCGGTGGTGGTGATCGCCCTCGATATGGTGAGCGCGAAAGTGCGGGAGAGGATCACGCTGGCGTCGTGACCCCCTCCCTGCCTGCCTGAAGTCACCAGAGCGGTTGAGGTTTCGGTAGCTGGAGGGGCCGCTCGGTCTGCCGGGGAGCTTCGGATTTCTGGATGAGCTCCCCCTGGCCCGGAACTTTCTTTTTCATTTCCTGCGGTGCGGGTTCCGGGATTTTCGTCTGCGACTGCATTTTCGGTTTGTGCTGGGCGGTGGTTTGCGGGATCGCGCGCTGGAGCTTGGTCAACACCGAGGGCGATGCGGGCGCTAGCCGGTTGAGGTTGCGCATGAAAATGGCGCTCGACCTCGGCACCTGGTTCATGCCCCCGTAGAACATGATCTGCCGCGAGGACAAATGCGTGTGGTAGTACTGCTGGGTGTAGGTTTCGTTCGGCTGGAACAGGGCGCCCTTCACCGACACCCCGGCGAACGCGCCTTTGCTGCGCGAGTACGAATACACCTCGCCCTGGAAGGCGATGTCCGTTCCCGCCTCGGCGTAGCGGCCGACGGGTCCTACTGACACCGCGAGGTCGCCGCCCAGCGTGAATTTGTTGTCCAACAACGCGTTGACGCCGCGCTCGCTCATCACCAGCAGGACCAGGTCCACCGCCTGCGCGCCGAACTGGAAGCCGAAACTGCCGCCATAGGTGCTGATGAAGGCCGGCGGACCCCAGCGGCCCGTTTTGGCGTCGCGTACCGCCACCACGCCGGTGCCGTAGCGCGCGCCGACAAAGAAGCCGCCCTTCACCATGGTGGGCATGATGACGATGGCTTTGGCCTTCGCCATCAGATTGGACGGGATTCCTTCGTCCGGAGCCGATATAATCTCTTCCAGCACAAACTGGGTATCCTGCAGGATCTGCTGTTGTGCGGAGAGTCCGGCCTGCGCCCCGGTGACCAGCAGGCCCGACAGGGTGACGATCGCCGTCAAAGCGGCAACAAGGGATTTCATGGTGCGGTCTCCAAATAAAAGCGAAATGGTAAACGGCCCGGCCCAGCCGGGCGGCGCTGCCCGAAAAAACCAAGAAATTACTTTAGGTTTTATGATTTAAGTGAATTTATTATATTAAATAAACGACAAAAAATCAATAATTTAAAACAATATCAATTTTTAAAAAATCCCCCTCTTGCCTGAGGGCTCCTGACCTGAATCATGACGTTTCCCCCCATGCGTGACTATTTCGACCGCGAGGGCGTGCTGTCCACGCGGTTTCCCGGCTTCGAGTTCCGCTCCCAGCAGCTGGAGATGGCCGAGGCTGTGGAGTCGGCGCTGTCGGACAGCGGCCACCTGCTGGTGGAAGCAGGTACCGGCACGGGCAAGAGCCTCGCCTACCTGGTGCCCGCCATCCAGTGGGCGGTGGCCAACGAAAAGCGCGTCGTCATCTCCACCTACACGAAGACGTTGCAGGAGCAGATCCTGAACCACGACATTCCCATCCTGCAGGAGCAGTTGGGTCTCCAGTTCCGTTACGCGCTGTGCCTGGGCAACGAAAACTACCTTTCGCTTCGCCGCATGAAACGCGCCGGACAGGCGGGGCTGTTCAACAACGTGGACGAGGAAGAACAACTGACCAACATCTTCGGCTGGGCGCGCCAGACGAAGACGGGATTCAAAAGCGACCTGCCGTTCGAGCCGTCGCCTGCGGTGTGGGAGGAAGTGGGGCGGCAGAAGGATTTGTGTCTCGGCAAAAACTGCGAGACCTACGACTCGTGTTTCTACTTCAAGGAACGGCGGCGCTGGTTCGGCGCGCACCTGCTCATCGTCAACCACCACCTGTTCTTCGCCAACGTCGCCAACAACGGCGCCGTGCTGCCGCGGTTCGACGCGGTGATCTTCGACGAGGCGCAGAACCTGGAAGAAGCGGCGACGTCGTTCCTCGGCCTGGAGATGTCGAACTCGGGCCTCATTTATTTTCTCGACCGCTTTTACAATCCGCGCACCAGGCGCGGCTCGCTGACGCGCATCCGCGACGAGTGGACGCTGGAGATCAAGCAACAGGTGGCGCGGGTGCGGGTGGCGGTGGAGGGATTCTTCACCAACGTGCTCGACCAGTACGGACGCAGTGACCGCACGCTGCGCTTCTACCAGCCGCCGGCTCTGAACAACAGCATCTACATTCCATTACAAAATCTGTACGAGGCAGTGAAGTCACTGGCTTCCCGCCTC
Organism: Nitrospina sp. 32_T5; assembly: GCF_052156635.1. Taxonomy (NCBI): domain Bacteria; kingdom Pseudomonadati; phylum Nitrospinota; class Nitrospinia; order Nitrospinales; family Nitrospinaceae; genus Nitrospina; species Nitrospina sp. 32_T5. The sequence goes on from NZ_JBQKUO010000003.1 coordinate 646,961, forward strand.
GACAATGAAGAAGAATACCTGGAGATGCACGCGGCGGCGGTGCGCTTCTTTGAAGTGAACAACTCCCTCTCCGCGTTGCTGAACCAGAACATGAAGGAGTACGTTTACTGGCTGGAGGTGGTGAACAAGAAACGTTTTGTGCGCGCCACCCTGCGCGGCGTGCCGATCCACATCGACGGCGAACTGCGCGAGCAGGTGTTCGGCAAGACCGACCGCATCGTGATGACCTCGGCGACACTCACCACCAACCGCACGTTCGATTACGTGAAGGAGCGGCTGGGATGCGACCCCGGCGACGAACGCATTCTGGACTCGCCATTCGACTACGCAACGCAGGCGTTATTGTATCTGCCGAAGGACCTGCCCGATCCCGGCGGCGACACCGACAAGTACGTGCAGGCCATCGCCGCAAGGTGCATGGAGCTGATCCACGCCACAGGCGGCAAGACGTTCGTGCTGTTCACCAGCTATGACACGCTGAACCGCGTGCACCGCATCCTCGATCCCCAGCTTCAGAAATACCAGCTGCTCAAGCAGGGCGAGCTCTCGCCGACGCGCATGATTCAACGTTTTAAAGAATCGCCGTCGGTGATCTTCGGCACCAGTTCGTTCTGGCAGGGGGTGGACATCCCCGGCGACGCGCTGTCCAGCGTCATCATCACCAAGCTTCCGTTCGACGTGCCGACCGAACCGCTGGTGGAAGCCCGCATCGAGGATTTGAAGAAGCGGTCGATCAATCCCTTCCGCCATTACCAGATCCCGCGCGCCATCATTCAGCTGCGCCAGGGGTTTGGGCGGCTCATCCGCAAAGCCACCGACCGCGGCGTGGTGAGCATCCTCGATGCGCGCATGAGCAGTCGCGGTTACGGCAAGCAATTCCTCGCCTCCCTGCCGCCCTGCCGGACGACGGGCAAGGTGGAAGACATTGCCCGCTTCCTCGAGCAAAGTCCCGCGCTGAAGACCGACCCGGTCGACCTTTCGGAAAATATTTAAACGGAAATTGAAATCAAGGGAGGGCGCGCAGCGGGATCAGGAAGCCTGCGCTTTTTCTTCCTTCGGTTCACTGCCGGAACCGGCGAGTTTCTTGAACCATTTGGACTCGCGCATCGGCTCCAGGAAGGGGTCCTTGGTGAGCATGAGCGACGACGGCAGGACGCCGTTGGCCTTGCACTTCTCCAGCCATTCGCGGCACCCCGACTCGTTGTTGAGTTGCGCCATGAGCCGTGCCATGTTGTAGGTGGCCGAACCCGGTTGCAGGTCTTCGGCCCGCTGCAGGTGACCCTTGGCCTCCGCCAGCAGAGGATGCGCATTGATGCCGCGTTTGTTCCGCGCCTGTTCCATCAGGATGGCGGCCATGACGTTGCGCGCCGGGGCGGACTGGTCATGATCTTCCAGCACCGTCTGTACGTGGTTGAGTCCTTCTTCCAGCGCGTCCGCGGCCTTGTCCGCATTCATGGTCCGTGTCTTGTTCAGCAGGCAGTTCGCCAGGCCCACCAGCGCGTCCGGATGGTTCGGTTGCTGTTCGAGAGCGGCCTTCAGTTTCTCCTCCGCCTCCTCGAACACCCACGCATCCGGATCGACGCGATTGAGCCCCATTTCCAGCAGGGCCTGCCCCCAGATCAGGGTTCCCTGAAAATGACCGGGCTTGAGTTCCAACGCGGTCTTGCATTTTTCCATGGCGTCACGCAGGTCGCCTTCGGCATCCGCTGCATTCTTGAGCCGTCCCTTGTGCAGGAACACCGTTCCCACCTGTGCCAGCGCGTCGGCGTTTTTCGGTTGCAGTTTGAGCACCGCTTCAAAGAACTCGATGGCGCGGTTATACAGCTTGCCCGCATCCGGACCTTTTGCGTGTTGCGCCAGCTCGACGTGGATGCGTCCCAGGCGCAGGTACGCGTCGACGTTTTGCGGATTCAGCTTGACCGCGGTCTGGAATTTTTCCGAAGCGAGCTGATAGAGTTTGGCCGAGTCGTTGCCGTCCTTGCGCTGGGCCATGTAAAACAGCGCCAACCCCCAGCGAAAATGCACGCGGGGCAGATCGGGCTTCAGCCGCGCCGTGGTCTTGTATTGATCCAGCGCCAGTTCGAAAAAGTCGTTGGCCTTGATGTCGTTTCGTGCCGACGCCCGCTCGAACAGCGCGTCCGCCCAGCCGAAGTGGGCTTCCGGCATCTCCGGTTTCACCTGGCAGGCGTACTGGAATTTCTCGCAGGCCAACGCCAGCATGCGGTCGGCTTCCTCCCCTTTCTTCGAGCGGGAGAACACCAGCAGGGAATGGCCCATTGGCAACAACGCATCCAGCCGGTTGGGCTGGTACTTGAGGCCGATTTTCAGTTTTTCCGCAGCCTGCCCATAGAGACGCAACGCCTCCGCACCCTTTTTCTTTCGCGCCTGGGCGTAAAGCGCCAGGCCGCAACCGAAAGCCGCTTCCACATTTTCCGGATCCAGTTCAAGCAGGGTCTGGTACTGATCAATGGCTTCGCCGAAAAACTGGTCCGCTTCTCCATTGCCCGATTGCGCGGCCAGGTCCACCAGCGCATTGCCAAGTTGCAGGCGCGCCGGCAGAAAATCCGGATTGAGGTCGAGGGTCTGCTTGAACTTGTCCGCCGCCTGGCCAAGCAGGGATTTGGATTCCTCTCCCGGGACCTGATGCCCCTGCTGGGCAAGCAGTTTGCCCAGTTTGAACACGATCTCCGATCCATCCGGTTGCAGGTTCAGGGCCTGCTCGTAGTTTTCGCGGGCCTTTTCGCGCATGGCCGCGGCGCTTTCATCCCCACCCTGCGCCTTGTAATACGCATCGTCGCCTTCCTTGAGGTAGGCCCAGATAAGGAGGTCCCCCAACTGCGGATTCGGTGTTCTGTCGTACTGCGCCCGTTGCGCAATGATTTCCTGTGCGGCCCCCTTGACGAGTCCCGCCTGCGCCGCCTGCAGGGCGCTCAACAGGGCAGGCTCGTTGAGCACGTCCATGTCCAGCTCGCCTTCCACCAGGTCGCCCCATTCCCCGCCCTCGTAATCCTTGATCGCCAGCTTGATCTGCTGCAGGGCGATGTCCACCACGTGCATCTCCTCCACCATGCCCGGCGCCGGAAAATAGGCGATCTTGCGCAGGACGTCACCCAGGTGGCTGAACGGGAAGGCGATCAACTCCGGCACTTCCACCTGCAACTCCTGCATCATGAGAATCAGAAACGCATCCGCATCCTTGGCATTGGTGTATTCCACTTCCTTGCCCTTGGTGAGGATTTTTTCGTGAACGGAACGGGAGGGCGAAATGTTTTTGGGAAGCACCCACAGGAGGCCGTTTTTGAACTGCTCCACTTTCGTGAGTTGCTGGAAGACGGGATCGTCGTCCCGGTCGTCGTAGCCCACGACAAACCACGGGCCGAACTCGTTGGCGGCGGCATAAACGGGAGCGAGGTCGCCGGGGGTCCCTCCGGGAATTTGCCCGTTCAGATGAAAAATGGCCGTGCCCGCCACTTTCGCCGGGTCCAGAGCCGTTGTGGCGGAGCAGTCGTACACCGCAGGGAACACGTTCACCAGGGAACAGGCGCGCTGCAAAAGGGGAAGCGGAGTAGTGGTGAGGACACGCCGGATGTAACCGTCCCGCATCAAAAGGGCAATGCAGATGTATGCCCAGTTGATGCTGGCCTGCTCCAGCATGGCACTGCGCAGGCTCATTTTCTGGCTGGGCGAAAGCCGGGCGAGGCATTCGTCCGGGCTTTTACCTTCTCCCTGCGCGGCATCGGGAAACCGTTCCTGAATCAGTTTCACCACCGCATCGCCTCTGGGAATGCCGGACCGGAAGGTACAACCTTCACCGATGAGCAGGGTGCCGCCGCGCTCGTCGCCTTCGCCCGCTTTGAGCTGCGGGACGTATTCCTTGATGGCCTGGTAAAGGTTCATGTGATCCGAAACGAACGTTTATTTCAATTGCAATTCCTGGCCCTGAGTCCGGCTTTGCGGTTTAAACCGGCTGTAAGCCACGTACCCCGCAAACACCACCGAACCGATTGCGGTGACAACGATGAAAATTTCCAGCAGGTTGACCACCGCCATGGCGAACAGAAAATATATGAAGTCGCGGTTGGCGATCTGGTCCACCAGGCTTTCCGCCTCTTCCACCGGCGCGTCCGACGACCCGGTGGTGCGCTGACTGAAAATGTCCGACTGCAACAATAGAAAGCAGGTCAGCGACCCCGCCACAGCGACCACGCCCATGTAACTGTAAGCCGCATTGCCCGTCATCCGGTACAACCCCAGGCCGATGCCCAGAAACACCGCGAAGTGAACCACGTTGTCCGCGACGATGTCCAGCATACCGCCAAAGGGCGATTGCTGAAAACGCAACCGCGCGATCTCTCCATCCGTGCTGTCCAGCCACGCCGACAGCATCAACAACACGGCGCCGGTCAACTGGTTGCCGTATCCGCCGAGATAAAAATACCAGCCGGAGATCAGGCCCAGCACCAGATGCGCCCAGGTGATCTGGTTCGGCGTCACCGGTGTCCGGATGAACAGCCGGGTCAGGTGGCGCGACATGTGCCGCGTGACCAGACGGTCCATCGGGCTGTCATTGCTCATGCCGCCCAGCTTCAACAGTTGTTCGTGCAGGCGGTGGAAATCGTCTTTTGTCTGTACCCAGCGGTTGTGGTCCCCCGCCACCAGCCGCACGGTATCAAGATTCTGGGGTCCCGGCACGCGGCCGATCTTCCTCGTCTCCGCCAGGCTGAATTCGTTCAGGCACGCCGCCAGCGCCTCCGGGGCGGTGTCCTTCGGGACTTCATACACCTGGGTGCGGGCCAGCAGATCGGTGTCGCTGGGCTCCTTCAACACTCCGGCCAGGTCCGTATGCCAGTGCAGCGCGGAACCGTTCACCACCAGCCGACAGGCATTCTCGTTCAAGCGGGCGGCCAGCCGCGCAGGATCCGATTCCCACTCAACCGGAATCCGCAGGCGGGAGTCTTCCGTGAGCGGGATCATGCGCCCCTTCTGACCTCCCAGAAGGCCGCGGTGGTACACCGTCACCGATTGCACTCCGGCTTTCTGCAAGTGCAACAGATTCAACAGCAAAAATGGCACACCGACGATTTTGCGCGCATACCAGCCGGAAAGCTCAGCCGTATCGGGAGGGTCGGTTAAAAACAAAACCGCTGTATTATCAAGCTCCTGAGAACCCGTATCGGGGGATTCCTTGGTTGAAAATTCCACGCAGCCCAGAACCATCCAAATGGTCGTTTCAGTCGAAAAATCGCCGGGAAAACTGGTTCAAGCATAGCAAGAAGTATAGAAATTTCAAGAGGGTAACGCATAATTGCCCTATTTTTTGAGATCAAGGGCCTCCTCCGGAATCAATTCCGGTGGCGCAATGAAAGCAAGGGGCTTTCCCGCCATCCGGCCTGAAGCTTGTCTCAATTTTGGAAAAGTTAGGAGTTCCTAAAAAGTTCAAAAGCCCAAAATCAAGATGGGCCGCCGGATTGCACAGGCATTGACCTTGGGACCGGAACGGGTTCCAATAGCGTTTCATTCCGTTACTCTTACTTAAATGAGGAGAGTTATGGAGGCGATTTACGGAAGTCTGTCGGCACTCAATTTCGTTCCCTTTGGAGCGGAGTTGTGCCTGTTCGTCCTGCTCACCATTCCCGGTGTCCTGCTGATTCCCGGGGATCGCAGGTCGCCGGAAACCATCACCCGTGTCACGTTGTGGATGTTGAGCGCGGCGGTGCTGGGGGTGGGGCTGGTGAAAGCGGGATTGCAGATGGCGTTCGGCGAGGGCCTGCCTTTGTGGTTGCTCGTGACGAACACGGGGATCGCGGTGGTGGTGCTGGCGTTCAGTTTTTTCCGCACAGCGCTGCAGGTGTTCCTCGCTTTGTGTGTGGCGTTCGTCCTGCACCTGGTTGCCGTGTCCCTGTTCACCCACGTCACCGTCACCCGCACCCTTGCGGCAACGTACAAGTCAACGCCCTCTGCCGCCGGTCCGGGTGCGGAATACGGACGCCACTACGTCGAACTGCATCTGAAAGACGCGCCGGGTTATTTTTTCTACATGTATTCGGAGCCGCTCACCCGTCACCTCGCGCATTCGGGTAAAATGGAAGTGCCGCTGGAAGTGCAACTGCGCTACCACTGGGGCCTGCTGGCGGGACATTCGTTGCAAACGGTGGACGGCCGCGAATGGAAAACCGAAGGGCAGGGCGGGTTCGGCGTGCACGGGACCGCGCCCACGCCTTACCCGTTCGATACGGAATACTATGGACTCGGCGATTGATTCTTCATTCACCGGATCGGGGGACGGCATGACGGAACTGGTCACCATTGCCCGCTACTCGATGCCCTACGAGGCGCACCTGGCGAAAGCGCGGCTGGAGGCGGAGGGCATTCCCGTGTTCATCGCCGACGAACACCTGCTCAGCATCAACTGGCTGTACACGCCGGCGGTGGGCGGCATCAAGGTGCAGGTGCCGGAAGACTGGGTGGACGCGGCGAAGGACATCCTCACCACCGACCACCAGGACGAGATCGCGGAGATCGATACCGAACCGCCGCTCACCTGCCCCCGTTGCGGCGGGACCCATGCGACCATGGTGCTGGGTGACCCGCTGATGCTCCTTTTAACGTTCGCCCTTCTGGGCGCACCGCTGTTTTTCCTCCGCGAAACCATGAAATGCCACACCTGCCGCGCGACCTTCAAACGGCCAAAGAACCAAGCGAAGGAAGAATCATGATGCCCCCTCATCCTAGCCTTCTCCCGCGAGGGGAGAAGGAATTTAAAGACTCCCTCTCCCTTGCCGGGAGAGGGCTGGGGTGAGGGTGGCTTCCTCTGAATTTTTATGACTTTTGAAAAACTCTACCTGCACAGGTGAAGCATGTTTCCCTAACTAATCCCTAATTCTGAATAGAGCATCGCTACAATCTCATCAAAAGCCGGATCATGGTTTGAAACACACCATCCCAATAATTTCTGTACATCTTTTGGTTTATTCAAAACAGGATACCGACCTCTTTCATTGAATTGAGAAAGTACCGATAAGACTCTTTTTTGAACATCATTTAAGTTGTCGTATAAGCTTACTCCCTGAGCCACCTTTTCTAAATTATGTCCTTTATATCCATCAATTCCTTTGAACGATCCATTGTCATACAATTCATTACCCTGAGTTAACCAAATAGCTTTGTAAAGACATTCCAAAGCAAATGCGCGAAGCATCAAATGAGACATAAATGTGCTTGAGAATATCTCAAAATTTTTATTACTTTCAGGACCTTTCAGGTTTGATACCGCATCATCAAATGCATCTTTTAATATTCCGGCCGAAATCAGAAGATTTTTGGCAATATTTATCCAAGCGTTTGGGAAATTTCCTATTTTTTCGTATTCCTTCATTTTTTTACCAGCCATAAGGTAAAACTTTCTTTTGGTAATTTTATGTCGTGTACTCGGCGTTGATGCGGACGTAGTCGTAGGACAGGTCGCAGGTGTAGGTTTCGGCGGAGGCTTTGCCCATGCCGAGGCCGATGTCGATCCTCAGGTCCTTCGCCTTCATCTGTTTGTGCAGCGCGGTCACGGACAGCCCCGCCACCGGCGCGCCGTTTTTCACCAGCGGCGTGCCGTTGAACGCGATGTCGATCTTCTCCGGTTTCACCCGCACGCCCGCGTAGCCGACGGCGGCGATGATGCGGCCCCAGTTCGGGTCCTCGCCGAACAGTGCCGTCTGCACCAGCTTGGAATCGGCCACGGCACGGCTCACGGTGAGCGCGTCTTTCTCCGTCTTCGCCCCTTTCACCGACACGGTCACGAACTTGGTCGCCCCTTCGCCGTCTTTCACGATGGCGAACGCCAGCGACTTGCACACTGCGGTCAACGCCTCGACAAAATCCCGAAACGCTTTCGTGCCTTTTTTGACCGGGGCGTTTCCCGCCTGCCCGTTCGCCAGGACCAGCACCATGTCGTTGGTGCTGGTGTCGCCATCGACGTTGATGCGGTTGAAGGTGTGTTCGTTCGCGATCTTGAGTGCGGCCTTGAGGTCGGCTTTGCCGATCCTCGCATCGGTGGCCACAAACGCCAGCATGGTCGCCATGTTCGGATGGATCATGCCCGATCCCTTGGCGATTCCGCCGACGGTGATGCCGTTGGACTCCACACAGGCGGTCTTGATGACGAGGTCGGTGGTGAGGATCGCCTGCGCCGCATCATTCCAGCCTTTCGGTGAAAGTTGCGTGGCCAGTTGCGGCAGGCCTTTCTTCAGCGGAGCCAGCGGCAGTTTCACTCCGATCACACCGGTGGAGGCGACCAGCACTTCCTTATCCTCGACACCCAGTTGCTTTGCGGTGAGCGCCACCATGTCGCGGCAGGTTTGGTCACCGTCCGTTCCGGTGCAGGCGTTGGCGTTGCCGCTGTTGGCGACGATGGCGCGCACGCTTTTGGCGCTTTGGATGTGTTGTTGCGTCACCGTGACCGTGGGGCTGACCACGCGGTTGGTGGTGAACAGTCCGGCGGCGGTGGCGGGAGTGTCGGAGACGATCAGCGCGAGATCCGGCCTGCCGTTTTTCTTGATGCCGCAGGCCACGCCTCCGGCTTGAAAGCCCGGCACCGACAGAGTTTTTTTCGTTTTCAGTTTCATGTGTGTATCCAGGCAAAAGGACTGATTCGCAATATTTGGAAAAGAAAAACATGGATTCTTCGTCGCCGCCGGCTCCTCTGCATGACAGCGGGCGTGGCCCGCGGCAAACGAACGAGAGCCCATGGTTCGCCCACCGGACATCACCCTGTTGACTCCCGGCTCAGCCGGGTCATTCTGAGCGAAGCGAAGAAACTATGTGTCACTTCCAGGAGTCCCTGCCAGGCACCCCTTGCCAGGTGAAGGACTGCGAAAAGTTTTCCAATAAGATCTTTATGGAAACAGGGGCGGTGTGTCGAGCCCCACGGTTTCTTCGAGGCCCAGCATCAGGTTCATGTTCTGCACCGCCTGGCTGGATGCGCCTTTCATCAGGTTGTCGATGGCGCTGGTGATGATGGCGCGACGGTTCCGCGTGTCCACCTGCACGCCGATGTCGCAGAAGTTGGACCCGGCGACAAAATGCGTGTTGGCAAAACGGCCCGGAGGCAGAACACGCACGAAGGGTTCCTTCTCGTAGAACGCTTCGTAATGCTCATGCAGACGGTCGCGGTCGATCTCCTGTTTCAGGTTCACGTACACCGTGGACAGCAGGCCGCGCGTCATGGGCATGAGGTGCGGCGAGAACGTGATGGTGACGTCCCGCGCGGCGAGGCGGCTGATCTCCTGCTCGATCTCCGGAGCGTGGCGGTGCTCGGCGAGTCCGTAGGCGGAGACGCCTTCATTCGCTTCGCAGAACTGGGTGGTCTGGCTCAACTTGCGCCCGGCGCCGGAGACGCCGGACTTGCAGTCGGCGACGATGGAATCCGCATCGCCCCATCCGGTCTGGATCAACGGCGCGGCGGCGAGGATGACGCCCGTCGGGTAACAGCCGGGGTTGGCGACGAGCCGCGCGGAGCCGATGGAAGACCGGTGCAACTCGGGCAGGCCGTACACCGATTCTTTCAGCAGTTCGGGATTCTGGTGTTCCGTTTTGTACCATTCGCCGTACACCTGGCTGTCGTGCAGGCGGTAGTCGGCGCTCAAGTCCACAATGCGGCACCCGCCCTGCAACAATTCCGGCACGTGCGCCATCGACGCGGTGTGCGGCAGGGCGAGGAATAGGATGTCGCAGTCCCTGCCGATCGAGGCATCCAGCGGCACCAGCGTGTGGTCGAGGTAACCGCTGAGCGAGGGCGCAACTTCGGCGATGTTCCTGCCGACGTGGGATTCGGCGGTCAGGGATACGATGCGCACACTGGGGTGACGCACCAGCAGGCGAAGCAGTTCGATGCCGGTGTACCCCGTGGCCCCTGCGATGCTGACTCGGTTCATAACGGGATCACAAAAAAAATGGAAGGTTCGGGGACCGAACCTTCCACATGATAATTCAGGAAACGTGCGGAAAGAAAGTCCGCAAAAGAGTTTTTAGCGCTTGGAGAACTGAAAACGTTTGCGGGCGCCACGACGGCCGTATTTTTTACGCTCAACCTCGCGGGGGTCGCGGGTGAGGAAGCCGGCTTTTTTGAGAGGGAGGCGCAGTTCGGGATCGGATCCCAGGAGCGCTTTCGAAACCGCGAGCCGCAGGGCACCGGCCTGGCCGGACAAACCGCCGCCCAGTACCGTCGCCCGGATGTCGAAGTTGCCGAGCGTCTCGGTGAGAACCAGCGGCTGGCGCACGATCATCTCCGCCGTCGGCCGACCGAAGTAGGCGTCGAGATTCTTGTTGTTGACCGTGATCTGGCCTTCACCCGGAGTGATCCACACTTTGGCGATGGATTCTTTTCGCCGTCCGGTTGCGTAATATCGATCTTCCATTCAAAAAACTCCCAATCGCTCTAAAGCGTCACCGCTTCCGGTTTCTGGCCTTCATGCGGATGATTGTCGTTGTCGTAAATCCGGTAATTGTTTTTCAGGGTCCGTCCCAGCCGGTTCTTCGGAAGCATGCCGTTGATGGCGTTCTTCAACAATTCCTTCGGCTGTTTCTCCATCACCTGCCGTGCCGTTGCCGACTTGATGCCGCCGGGCCAACCGGTGTGATGGTAATAAATCTTGTCTTCCCATTTGCGGCCGGTGAGTTTCACCTTGGCGGCGTTGATGACGATGACGTTGTCGCCGGTGTCCACATGGGGGGTGAAAATGGGTTTGGTTTTACCCCGGACGATGGCCGCCACTTTGCTGGCCACGCGGCCGAGCGGCTGGTCCGCGGCATCCACCACGACCCACTTTTTTTCCACATCGCTTTGTTTCGCGGAAAACGTTTTCATTTCAATAACCTGGAGATTTCTTCTGGATATGTAAACGGGTTATACTAGATAACTCCGGTCCCGGTGTCAACAGGAAAGCGAAAGGTTTTGAAAAATAATCGCTTCCGGGCCCGATCCGGGCTTCCCTTTGGAAACGGTTTGCGGTATTTTAGCGTTTCCTTAAGACTGGCTGAAATCGGCGTTGCCGGTGGAGAACCCCAAGTTTACCATTTTTTCGCGATCATGCAGAATTCAAATCTAAAAAATTTGCAAAACGACCCCACAAATCCAGAAGCCCCTGCGCAGGTTGAAAACGACCGCGCCCGGCTGGACACGGCCATTTCCCGCTCGTGCGAACACCATTTCTCCACGCAGTATCCGGAAGGGTACTGGGTCGAGGAGCTGGAGTCAAACGTCACCATCACCGCCGAATACGTGTTCCTGATGCACTTCCTCGGCCTGGACCAGCCGGAGAGAAAAGAACGCATCAAAAACTACCTGCTGGCGCAACAGCAGGAGCACGGCGGCTGGACGCTGTACTACGGCGGACCGCCGGACATCGGCACCACGGTGGAAGCGTACACCGCGCTCAAGATGTGCGGCCTTCCTCTGGATGCGCCCGAAATGGCGAAAGCGCGGCAGTGCATTTTCGGTCTGGGCGGGGTGCGCAAGGCACGGGTCTTCACCAAAATCTTCCTCGCCATGCTGGGGCAGATCGACTGGAAATGGACCCCCGCCACGCCGGTGGAAGCAGTCCTGTTGCCGACGTGGTTTTACTTCAACATCTACGAGATGTCGAGCTGGTCGCGCGGCACGGTGGTGCCGCTTTCCGTCGTGTGCTCGCTGAAACCGGTGTGGCCCCTGCCGACGGAACAATCCGTCCCGGAAATCTTCACCGGGGCCGACCGCGACATGGGCGTGAAGAACCGCAACCCGGGGCTCAACTGGTCTTCGGCGTTCATGCTGGCCGACCGCGTGCTGAAACTGCTGGGCAAATCCTCGTGGAAACCGTTCCGCAAAATCGCCATGCGCCGCGCCGAGAAATGGATCCTCAAACACCAGGAACCGGAAGGCGATTTCAGCGGCATCCAGCCTGCCATGTTCAACTCGGTCCTCGCGCTGAACCTGATGGGCTACCCGATGGACCACCCGGCGATCGTCAAAGGCATGGAAAGCATCGACCGCTTCTTCATCCGGCAGGGAGACCAAGAATGGATGCAGGCCTGCGTCTCGCCTTTGTGGGACACGGCGATCTCCTGCAACGCCTTGATGGACGCGGGCGTGCCGGGGGACGATCCGCGCATCGTGAAGGCGGTGGAATGGATGGTGAAAAAGCAGGTGACGCGCGGCGGCGACTGGCAGATCAAGAATCCGCACACACCCCCGGGCGGCTGGGCGTTCGAGTTTTACAACGAAGCCTACCCGGACACCGACGACACCGCCGAGATTCTGATGTCGATTCACCGCACCGCCATCTCCGACACCGAGTGGAAAGAACGCGAGTTCCAGCGCGCGCTGACCTGGCTGATGAGCATGCAAAGCAGTAACGGCGGCTGGGGGGCGTTCGACCGCGACAACGATCACGAACTGTTCAATGAAATCCCGTTCGCGGACCACGGCGCCATGCTGGATCCACCCACGGTGGATGTGACCGGACGCATTTTGTGGATGCTCGGGCGCATCGGCCACGACCCCAAGGACCCGCGGGTGGAGCACGCGCTCACGTTCATCCGCGACAGCCAGGAGCGGGAAGGGTGCTGGTTCGGCCGCTGGGGCGTGAACTACATCTACGGTACGTGGCTGGTTTTGATGGGGCTCAGTTCCATCGGCGAGGACATGCAGTCCTCGATGGTACGCAGGGCAGTGGACTGGTTGAATTCACGGCAGAACGGAGACGGCGGCTGGGGCGAGACCTGCTACAGCTACTCCGACTACGAGTATGCCGGCAAAGGCGACAGCACCAAGTCGCAGACCGCGTGGGCGCTGATGGCGCTGGTGGAAGCGGGAGAAGCGCAAAGCGAGGTGGTGCGCCGCGGTGTGGAGTACCTCATCACCACGCAACAGGATGACGGCTCGTGGTACGAGGACGAGTTCACCGGTACCGGATTCCCCGAACACTTCTATATCCGCTACCACATGTACCGGCAGTTTTTCCCGTTGATGGCGCTGGCGCGCTACCGCCATGTGCTCGATCACGGCACCGTACCTCAACGCCGGGCACCCGACGCAACCTGAAGTCTGGACCGAGTCCGGGACGACGGGCTACTGCTTTCAAGAGGGCCCGGGGGACGACCTGCTGCAATACAAAAAACCACCCTGTCTTTGAAGACAGGGTGGTTTTGTTTTCCCGGGCAAACGGGGAAGCCGCTCATCCGGGCTGGAATTCCATTACCGAGGGCGAGTCAGTAATGGCGCAGAAGTTCTACCGCAAACCGGGTCCGGTTCAATTGTTCGGTGGCCGAGGCGATGACCTCGCCGCTTGCAATGTCCACCATGGATACATGAACGTCGATATTGGCGCCGATGTCACGGACCTTGCCATTGATGATGGCCTGCGCTTTCAACTCGTGACCGATTCGCTGAATTTCTTCCCTGGTATAGCGCACGGAGGGTTTGAGTTCCAGACGCTCCAGCGTGGCCAGCACCTCCCCCTTCTGCGATACGCGGAAGAAGCGGCCGCGGGTGATGGCTTCCACCACGCGCGACGCCATGTACTCGCCTAAAATGGGCACGCGATTGTCGTCATCCACCAGGTCGAGCACCACCACTTTATTGATCTCGTATTCCTGCACTCCGTGGGTGAGGTCGGTCACCAGGTTTTCCGATTTCTTTTTGTAATACTCGGAATCGGTATCCGGCGTGAAGACCGTTTCCCAGAACTGCGAAGGCGCCATCTTCACCTCACACGCGGACAGAAACACCAGGATGAGGACCATGCAAATGGCCTTCACGTGGATGGCGATGAAATCAAATCCCCAGTTTTTGATCCGCAAAAAAGTTTTGTTTAAATGCTCGATGCCGTTCATGGTCGTGCACCCCTCTCCTATGTTTGCTTGCTTAAATGACATCCAGATCCGCGTGCAGGGACCCCGCCGCCTTGATCGCCTGAAGTATTGAAATCAGGTCGCGCGGCGTCACGCCGATGGCGTTCAGTCCGTTGACCACCTGACCGAGGTCAATGCCCTCGGGCACGACAATCAGGCGGTCCTCATCCTGCCCTACGGCAATCCGGGTTCTTGGGAGGATCACCGTTTGTCCCTCAGATAAGGGTTCCGGCTGTGAAACAACGGGTTCCTCCGTGACCTGGACAAACAGGTTTCCGTGGGCCACTGCCACTCTCGATATCTTTACATTGTCCCCCATGACCACCGTGCCGGTTCTTTCGTCTATGATCACTCTCGCGACGGAATCCGGTTGGACATCCAGTACCTCGATTTGTGTCACGAATTCGGCGACATTGTTCCTGTAAAATTGAGGCACTTTGATATGAATGGTTCGACCATCCAGGTTCGTCGCGAACTCGTCTTTCAATACGGAATTGATTTTTTTTGCAATACGGTCGCCGGTGGTGAAATCGGTTTGTTTGAGAGACAGGATGATGCTTTCCTTGGTATGGAACGTATTGGGCAGTTCTTTTTCCACCATCCCGCCACCGGTTATCCTGCCGACGTTCAGATGATTCGCCTGCACTCCCTGCCCCTGACCCTGAACGGCAAAGCCGCCAATGGATACCGGGCCCTGCGCCACGGCGTAAGTGACGGAGTCCGGACCTTTCAAGGGAGTCATGAGCAAGGTCCCACCCTGAAGACTGCTCGAGTCACCAAGCGAGGAGACAGTCACGTCGATGCGGTCACCCTGATGTGCGAAGGGCGGCAGTTCGGCGGTCACCATGACGGTGGCGGCATTTTTGAACTGCAACTGGTTGACGCGGTCCTGTGGAACCGTCACCCCCAGCTTCTGCAGCATGTTGACCATCGTCTGGATTGAGAAGAACACGTTGGTGGCGCGGTCACCGGTGTTTGCCAAACCGATCACCAGCCCGAACCCGATCAATTGGTTGGCGCGCACTCCGTTCACATTCGCCAGTTCCTTGATGCGGATGGCGCTGGCGTTTTCCGTCAGCATCAAAAAGCACAAGAGAAACGCAAATACCTGAACCCACCTCAACTTACGAAACATCAATTTCTCTCCCATAAAATTTCCTTGTCTGCTCATCAGAACGGCCAGACGTATGCCAGGAACCGGGAAAGCCAGCCCGGATTCTGTTCTTCCGAGACCACACCTTTTCCTGAATAGGTGATAGACGCATTGGCAATGTTCTGCGACGAAATGGTGTTGTCGAATCCGATGTCCACACGGCGGATCAAACCTCCAAGAATCATGGTCTGGTCCTCGTCGTTCACCATCACTGTACGGCGTCCTTCGATTTTAAAAATTCCGTTGGGCAATACCTCGGTGATTATCGCCGCCATGGTGCCGGTCATGGTTCCCGCTCGAGTGGTGGTGCCCTCTCCATCATGCGACCGGCTGACGCTGGTGTTCAAATTCGGATTGAACGACTGGGTGCTCCCCAGAAAATTGGACACGCCCAGGTTTGTAGGCAGGCCCAGCACGCTCCCCGTTTCGATGTCTATGCTGGAATCGCGTGATGTGGCTGTCGTGGCTGAGTTTGTTGAAGTGAAATTTTCCTCCAACTCGATGGTCACCACATCACCGATCTGCTTTGCCTTGGTGTCCGCAAACAACAGGTTTTCAGATGTCTCCCCCGGCCAGAGGGAACCCTCCAAACGCTGATACGGGTCCTTCTTGACCTCAAAAATGGCATGCTTGAGGATCTCCTCAGCCGGGTCCGGTTTCTTTTCTTTCAACGCCGCACACCCACCCAGGCCCAATGCGGGAAGTGCCAGGGCCAGCAATAAGATTCGTCCAAATGTGGAAAACGTTTTCATATTCATTCAAAAATCCACTGTGACCGTTTTGGAATTCTTTACGGTTCCGTAAACGGTTTTCTGGGTTTGGAGGTTTTTCACCCTTACGATGGCATCCTGGAAACCGTTTTCCTCGACCAGTCCCGGAGCGGTGATTCGCAGAGGGCCTTTCTCGGCAACCAGTAAAATTCGATCCCCGCGTTTTACGACAGGCACCCGGCGAATCATATAATTGGAAATCATGTCTCCTGATCCGAGATTGCTCACCACTTCCTGGCCAATCACATCATCGACGTTTGTCATGACGTTATTCAAGATGGGATTGGCGGAAGCCACTTGAACCAGCTTCACATCCTCGCTGGAAATGACATCTCCCCTTCGCAAGTTTCTCGTCGCCTGAACCACATCGAACATAACCTCGACTTTGGCCAGCAGGGTGACGCGATGCTTAATCAAGTTATCGACACGGAAGGTGAGATTGAAGGGAATGGTTCCCGTCCTGTTTTTATGTCCCGGGAGGCGGAAATCAAAATCCACTTCGCCTTCGGGCAGGGTTACATCCCCTCCCTTGTAAAAAATATCCATCCTCATTCGATCGGGGGCCCACGTCAATTGACGTGTTAGAAACTGGCGGGCCATTTCCTGAATGGCTTTTGCCTCGATCACCTGGGTAGGGGCCGCCCAGGCCGGGAGGCTCCAAATTCCCATAAGGAAGACCAGCAGACCGGTTACCAGGAGCAGGTGGTTTTGGAATTTTTTTCTGAATTTGTTATTCATCGTAGCCCCCTATCAGCGTTTCAAATTGCTCGCAATCTGAAGCATCTCGTCTGCGGTTTGAACCGTCCGGGAGTTGACCTCGTAGGCTCGTTGCGCGGTGATCAGGTTCACCAGCTCCTCCACCACGCTCACATTGGACAATTCCAGAAAACCCTGCTTGATGGCGCCCCGGTTATCCAGGGCCGGCGTTCCGACGATGGGTGTTCCCGATGATCCGGTCTGTAAAAACAGGTTGTCGCCCAAAGCCTGAAGACCGGCCGGGTTCTGAAAAGTGGCGATCTGCAGGTTGCCGACAACCGAAGGCACCGGGGAATTGGGCTGGGTGACCGATACCACGCCGGAAGGGTCGATCGAGATGTTCAATGCGTTCTGCGGGATGGTGACGGCCGGTTGCAGGAGCAAGCCGTCCGACGTGACGATCTGTCCCGTCTGATTCAGTTTGAAAGTACCGGCACGAGTGTACGCGATGTTACCGGTGGGCGTCGTGATCTGGAAAAAACCATCGCCTTCGATGGCGATGTCCAGCGGGTTTTGAGTCTGGGCAAAATCCCCCTGCAAAAATATTTTTTGTACCGCGGCCGGTTTCACACCCAACCCCAGTTGGATACCCGTCGGTACCTGGTTACCCGTGTTTGAAAGGGTTCCCTGCAATTTCAACGTCTGGTAAAGCAGGTCCTGAAAATCCGCCCGGCTTCTTTTAAAGCCTGAAGTATTCACGTTGGCCAGGTTGTTGGAAATCACGCTCACATTCAAGTCCTGGGCATTCATGCCTGTGGCGGCGGTGTATAACGATCGCATCATGGTATTGTTCCTTTATCACTTGGGTTTCGGGACTCTACTTGGCCCACTCTATTCCCTTGTCTTTACGCCAGACGGGCTATGCTGTTTACCGATTGCTGATCGGCCTCATCTATGGATTGGATTATCCGCTGGTACGCCTCGAACGTTCGAACGGTTTGAATCATTTTGGTCATTTCTTCAACGGCGTTGACATTGCTGTTCTCTATAAACCCTTGCTGAATGTTCGGTGCCTCTACAGGAATAGGCAATTGATTCGGGTCACTCATGGAATAGAGGTTATCCCCTTCCTTTTTCAGGAGCGCCGGGTTGTCAAAACGGACTACTTTCAATTGCCCCAGGTTTTGCGTTTCCTGACTGGACCTGGCGGAGACGGTACCCACCTTGTCCACACTGATCACCGGATTATCAAGCGGCAACAAAATATTCGTTTCACCAACGCCCTGAAGGACATTGCCATCCTTATCCACCAGGCGCCTTTGTTCATCCACCTGGAAACTTCCCGTTCGCGTGTAGCGGGGACCCTCGGGCGTTTCAACCACGAAGAAACCCTCCTCCTGCATTGCAAGATCGAAAGGGTTGCCGGTGTTCACCAGAGTTCCCTGGCGAAAATCCGTGGTCTGGCCATCCACATCCACATAACTCACGCCCATGTTGGATAATCCCGTGGGCAAAAGGGTATTTCGATTTCCCTCCAGGCTTTTGGGTCCCTGGAAGGGAGGCTCGATCTCCTTGAAAACGAGGTCGTCCTTTTTAAATCCGGGCGTGTTCAGGTTCGCCATGTTGTTGCTGATGACTTCCAGCTTTCGATGTTGCTTCACCCCGGCTGAGGATGCTATATATAAACCTTCAAGCATTCTTGACTCCTTTTTATCCGATGCAGGGATTTGAGCAATATCGATGCCAAAGGGTAATTGTTTGTTTTATTGGTTCTAAAAAACTCATTAACCCTTTGGATGATTGAAGTTAGAACCCGGTCCCGTCGAGAAACAAGAAGGGAAAAATCGGATGGGAGCGTTGGGTTTTTGGCAGAATTTTCCGGTCAGCCCGGTTGCCCCGTCAAATTTGCCGGGTTTGGAATCCTGAAAACAACGAACAGAGTTTTTTAGTTCATTAAAGGAGGAGAAAACTCTTCATGGAACATATTAGCGTGGACAAACTGCACGATTTGTTGCCCAACATGGGGCCCGACGACTTGATTCTGGATGTGCGGACGGAAGAAGAATTCGAAGAAGCTCATATCAAAGGAGCTCGCAACCAAAACCACGAGGATGTGGAAGATATTGCCGATGAACTGAAAAAATACAAGAACGTGTACGTTCATTGCAAAATGGGGGGACGGGCGCAAAAGGCCGCGGAGACCCTGGAAGGCGCGGGTCTCACCAATATTATCTGTGTCAGCCAGGGTGGCATGCAGCGGTGGATGGATATGGGCTGGGAAGCGGAGTGAACTGAGGACGTTTATTTAAAACTTGTCTGCTGCCAATTTATTGGCTGATAAAAAAAACCGGGAATGGGGCGAACCCCATTCCCGGTTTGTATTTTTAGAATGCCCGTCAGTCAGTACTTCAGGGTATTCCAGGCCGTAATGGCTTTCTGGCCATTGCGTTCCTTGTTGGCACCGTTCCAGATGGCGATTGCCATCGGGATGCTGTTGCCAGTGAATTGAGCGTCATTGGCATCGTCGGTTTTCAAAGCGCGTTTGAAAACCACCGCCCAACGATCGTTCGACCAGTTGCCTTTACCATCCACGTCCTGGTTGGCCTGCGTGGTCAGCGTGCTGAAACCCTCGGCGTTGAGGTCTTCAACCGGAGACCGCCGCATGGTTGCGTCGGACAGGATGTTGTGGGTAGCCCGGCCCGGGTTGTAAACACCTTCATTTTTACCCATGCCAAAGTCCACAAAGGTGGAACGCTGAGCGATCTCACCAGCGCCGCCGGTGTGTACGCCACTTTTTCCGCGTTCGTCCTTGCTACCGGTCATATCCGGTTTCAAGGCACCTTTCAGCAACAGGTTTCCATCCGGCTCGTACATGTAGTAACCAGCGGAACCCATAGCCATATCAGAGTAGTAGTCCTCCAGGTCCTGCATGCCTTCGTTTCCGGCCCGTCCAGCGCCTTCTTTATCCCAGGTCGCTTTCCACTGCCAGATGTTGACACGCTCGCCATCCGCACCCATGGTGAAAGGAGGCTCACTGCCTGTCTTCACCGGGAACATCAGCGCGGCCTGGTCCTTGTAATGCTGGGACCGGACCATGATATCGTCGCGAACACCATCGCTCCACTGAAGGCGAACTGCGATTTCCTTGTCATTGCGTGCCGCTTTGACATTCACCCACTTCGTAGCCGGGTTCGGCCACATCGGGTTGGTGATCATCTGCGGGTCCATATCGACAACCACGTGCCGGCCCTTGGTCGGTCCGTAATTGGACCAGAAAGGATCGGTCGGATCTACCGGAATGGCCCGCTTGCCGACATTCAGGGCTTCGATGGTTGCCGCAGAAGACACCATCGCACCACCCAGAACGAATGCGGCAATCAATGCGAATACTACGCTTTTTTTCATTTTCACGGTTTTCCTCCTGTTAAGCAGTTTCCGGGTTTGAAAGCGCATCCCCTCCCGTTCCAAACCAGGTTCAAACCGCCTCCCGGAACAGGGCGCAGTGCCCTGTTCCGGAGCGGCAGATGATACCCGACTTAGAACGCACCAGGATGCTCTTCGGGCCGGACATAGAAAGGCTCTTCAACCGTGACACGGATGATCTCCTTACCCTTCCGGTTGAACCCGAT
>NZ_JBQKUO010000004.1:0-375550 GCF_052156635.1 Nitrospina sp. 32_T5
TTCATGCCGCGGGTGGTGAGGGCGGGGGTGCCGATTCGGATGCCGGAGGTGACGAAAGGACTGCGCGTCTCGAACGGCACGGTGTTCTTGTTGACGGTGATGCCCGCCTGGTCGAGCGCCTCTTCCGCCTGCTTGCCGGTAATGCCCTTGTTGTTGAGATCGACCAGAATCAGATGCGTGTCGGTACCGCCGCTGACGATCTTGAAGTCGCGCTCCTTGAGAAATTCGCCCAGGCACTGCGCGTTCTTGATGACCTGTTTCTGGTATTCGACGAAATCCGCCTGCAGGGCCTCCTTGAAGGCGACCGCCTTGGCGGCGATGACATGCATCAAGGGACCGCCCTGGATGCCGGGAAAAATTTTCTTATTCACGTCCTTGGCGAATTCCTCCTTGCAGAGGATCATGCCGCCACGGGGCCCGCGCAGGGTTTTGTGTGTGGTGGTGGTGACGAAATCCGAATACGGTACCGGGCTGGGATAGAGCTTGGCCGCGATCAGCCCTGCCGGATGAGCGATGTCCGTCATGATCTTCGCGCCCACTTCATCCGCGATTTCCCTGAACCGCTTGGCGTCGATCACCCGGGGATAGGCGCTGGCGCCGACGACGATCATCTTCGGCCGGTGTTCCCTGGCCAGCTTTTCAACTTCGTCATAATCGAGAAGCTCGGTCTCCTTGTTGAGACCATACTGCACGACCTTGTAGGTATAGCCCGAAAAGTTCACCGGCGCCCCGTGCGTCAGGTGGCCGCCATGAGACAGGTTCATGCCCAGAATGGTGTCACCGGGTTCACACACGGCGTGATACACGGCCATGTTGGCCTGTGATCCCGAGTGGGGTTGGACATTGGCATGCTCCGCACCGAAAATCTCCTTCGCCCGGTCGATCGCCAGCTGCTCGGCGATATCCACGTATTTGCAACCACCGTAATAACGTTTGTTGGGGTAGCCCTCGGCGTATTTGTTGGTCATCACCGAGCCCAGTGCTTCGAGTACCTGGGGGCTGACAAAGTTCTCGGATGCGATCATCTCCAGCGTGAAATTTTCGCGGTCGATTTCGCCTTTGATGGCATGCGCGATATCCGGGTCGAATTCAGATAAAAGTGACAATTTAAAGTTCTCCTTTGTTAATCATTTTTTCGATGGAATTGATCTTTTCCAGACGGCGGCCGTGGCGTCCTCCTTCAAACGGAGTGCTCATCCAGGTGCGGACAATTTCATAGGCAAGCCCCTTGCCTATTACCCGGCCTCCCATAATCAGGATGTTCGAATCATTATGCTGCCGGCAAAGCTTGGCCGTGTACACATCGTTGCAAAGCGTGCCCCTCACTTTGGGGAACCGGTTGACGACGATGGACATTCCGATTCCGGTGCCACACATGACAATGCCGTTCAGGTTTTCGTCCTCCGACACCATGGTGGCCACCTTGATGCCGTAATCCGGGTAATCCACCTGTTCGGAAGAGTCCGGGCCGAGGTCCGACACCTCCACACCGTCCGCACGCATGGCCTCAATGAGGGATTGCTTCAATTCGAATCCGGCATGGTCGGAGGCGATCACAATTTTTCCAATTTTATTTTCTCTATTCATACAGCCTTTATTCAATTCCTTGTGATTTCAGGGTTGGTTCTGAGCACAAGGCGGGAAGGTTGATTCGCCCGCGTTGCATGTAGAAGGAGGCTCCGGAAGGAAAGGCCGGGGTACCGGGTTGTGCAACAGCCCAGTGGACCCACCGACGTCGAACCCGAACGTGCCATCTTAACAGATTGCGGACTATTCCGGGAGTGCACCACCGAAATTACCGCATTGCCGGAACACGCCCCAATATTCAATTATTAAATTTAAACATTAAAAAAAACTATATAAAATACTAATTTTAAACTATTTTTTATACCCACAGCTAGTCGCGGGGTTTGCACACAAATTCCGTTTTTGAGGTCCATTCCACTTCGAGATCATGAGGCAAAATGGTGCGCTTGTCGATTTTTGCCCCATTGACCTGCTCCGCAGTCAGGTTTTCTACTTTTTGCAAGTTGGCCCCGTGCAGGATGGCCCCGTCCAGTTTGGCCCCGCTCATGTCAGTTTCGCTGAAATTCGAACGCTCCAGGTTGGCCTGGGAAAAGTCACAATTCGACAATTCCGTGCTGATAAAATTGGATTGGCCTAATTGCGCCTTCTTAAAGTTGACGTTCTCGAGTGCCGCCACGCTGAAATCGGTCTGGTTCAGGTTGGCGCTGTCAAAATTGACATTATTGAGTTCGGATTCGCGGAAATCCACCCGTACGAGCCGGATGAAACTGAGGTCGGAATCGGTGATCTGGATGCCCCGGAATGTGGAATGCGTGCCGTCGGCCTGAATGAACTGGCATTGGACCATCTCCACGTTGGCCAGATCGGATTTGGTCAAAATGGATTTGTTGATCTGGCAATTTTCAAACCGTGCGCCCCGAAAGCTGGTATTGGACAGTTGAAGTCCGTTCAGCACAATATTGACCAGTTTCGCATCGTCAAACCGGGCCTGCGTCAGGTGGCTGCCGGTGAACTTGCAGTCCGTCAGAACCGCTTCCATAAACTTGACCCCCAACATGTCCGAGCGGCGGAAATCGATTCCGTTCAATTGAGCCTGGCTCATGTCGATGCGCATCAGGTTCGCATCGGTCAAATCGGCTTTGGTCAACCGGATGCCGGAAAGGTCTGCGGCCACCAGATCGTGCTTGGACAGCTCCAGCTTTTTTCGCAGGTCGTCCTCGGACAAATCTGCCGAACGCCAACCGGCATCCATGCTTTCTTCTGACATAGAGTCTCCTATTCACTCATACGAACAAACCGCGGATATACTATCATGGACACCCCAATCTTCCAGAAAGGAAATTAAACCACTTTTCCGACATGCAACCGAAATCATCGACAGCTGCGTGGAGTTTGAAGGGACCGGCCTGGAGTCTTGCGGGATACATCTGCCTTGTCTATCCTCTGGTGCACCTGCTTGTCCGTGACCCTCACCGGTTTTCCGCATGGATGGGGCCGGTGTATTTCGGACTGGTTTTGACGGTGGTATGGGCCAGAAAGAAGGCGACCCTGGCCCAACTCGGGTTCGCCAGGGAAGCGTGGGTTCGTCATGGTTTGGTGGGAGGCCTCCCCGGCTTGCTATTGGCTGGAGCCGTGCCCTTGCTCGATGCCTTCATCGAAAATTCGGGATTGGACCAGACGGAACTGTTTGCCGGAGCGGAAAACAGGGCCATCGCCCTGCCCTCGGTTGCCACGCTTACTTTGATTGCAGTGGGACAGGTCCTATTCACTCCCGTTATTGAACAGGTATTTTTCACCGGGTTCCTGCTTCCCGCCCTGTTCCGCGTGGGAAAACCGATGACGGCAATCTATTTCACTGCCGCGTTGTTTGCCCTTGTCCACTTCGATATCAGGTTGAGCCTGTTCCTGATTGGACTGGTCTGCTCCGGATTGTTTTACTGGACCGGCACACTCTGGGCTTCGCTTTTTTTCCATATGGGGTGTGCGCTGGGGGGATGGTTGGTGACCTACTTTTATCCGCGCGTGGTCACGTTTCTCGCGTTTCTGTTGTGAGGGAAAACCCTGTCATGACCGGAGGGTTGGCGTTGGGACGGCGGAATTCATACCGGGAGAGAAAAACCGGCCGCAGAATCACACCGCCTTCTTTTGCGGCTTGACCTTGACCTTTCTTTTCTTGGCTTCTTTCTGTGCCTGTTGCGCTTCCTTCTTCGCTTTACGCATTTCGCGTTCCAGCTGGACCTGCTTCAACACCTGCTCGCGCTGCTTGGGGTCCTCAAAAAACGTGGACACCAGAACGCCGAATTCATACAGACAGTACAATGGCACGCCCAGCAGGAGCTGAGTGACGATATCGGGCGGAGTGAGGATGGCCGCCAGTGCAAACGAGCCCAGGAAGGCCCACTTGCGGTACATTCGCATCTTGATGGTGTTGATGACACCGAACTTGGTTAGAAGGACCATGATCAACGGCGTCTGGAAGGCAAAGGCAAAAGCGAGAATCAGCTTCACGATGAAGGAAAAGTAAAAACCGATCGTCACCTGCATCTGCCAGTACTGCACGCCGTAGTTGAACAGGAACTTCAGCGCCAGGGGCACCACGAGGAAATAGCAGAACGTGCCGCCAAACACGAAAAACAGCGTGCCGAAAAACACGAACATGAATGTGATTTTCTTCTCCTTGACCTTGAGGCCGGGAGAAATGAACATCCAGAAATGGTAAAGAATGAGCGGCATGGAAATGAACAACGATCCCATGAACGCAACCTTCATGTTGGTGAAAAAGGGCTCCGTGGGGGTGATGAAAGTCAGGCTGGCCCATTGCCTGGGAAGCGGATCCTCCAGCCAGCCCAGCAGGATCTCGATGAAGTAGAAGCAGACCCCGAAAAAGAAACCCACCACAATGGCCGTCTGAACCACACGGTCCTTGAGTTCCTTGAGGTGCTTGGAGACGGGAATTTTTTCGGTAAAACCCAGGGTGTTTACCACGTTTCATCCTTTTGCAGGTCGCGTTCTGAAAACTTCCGCCGACCGGCCATACAAACAAAGCCCACTCAAGGGCCGGGGCGCTTTCTTTCTGGATGTCGGGATGGGCGGAGACACGGTTGAATGTATTAGCGTTTTTCGCCGCAACCCATTACTTGTGACCTCATATTACTTAAAGAAAAAAACAAATACAATGATGATTTCAAACTCCGGTCCCGGTTCCAAAACCCGTTGTGTTTTAAGAATTTGGGATGGATATTATTTGCTTCACTCGGGGAAATATTGGATAATGCATCAAAATACAGGCTCCAGCCTGACGAGCAACCCGGTAAAAGTTGTCACCTCTTTCCAAAAAGCTTTATAATCAGTGAATTAGATTGGCGTTGTGACCGGATGGATCGGACTATCAAAAAAATCACCGGTGTCAAGGTGATCAATATCAGTGAAGAAAGTGCCGAAGCCATCGAGAAAATGGTGGACAAAGCCATCAAGGAAGTTCGCGGCAAAGGTCTGGAAATCGTGGATATCCAGACCACTGGCGACAACTTGTTCTTGATCTTGGTTGAAGACTGAAAACAGGCGGGTGTAGCTCAGTTGGTAGAGTGTCAGCTTCCCAAGCTGAATGTCGCGGGTTCGAACCCCGTCGCCCGCTTTCTAATTTTAAAACCAATCACGCAGGTTCATGAGAATTCAGAAAGAATTAATCGACCGCATCGCTAAAAAAACCGTCCGCTCCCTGATCGAAAACAATTTCATCATCTGGGACGACCGGCCAGAAAAACTGGAAGCCATCATTCACGAGATCATCACCGAAGACCTGATGGTGGAAGACCGGCTGAACGAAGAAGTCAAAATGCTGTTGGAATCCCGCACCAAGGACTACGAGCGCGACATGATGGATTACGGACGCGTGTTCCAGATGGTGAAGTCCAAACTGGTCCGGGAACGCGGCCTCATTCTTTAAACAAAGACGCAAAAATGAAATTGAGCAGGGAAAAAGTCAATCACATCAGCAAGCTCATCGTGAAGGATTTCGAAAACCGCGAGGAGATCGACTACAAGGAGGATCTCAACGACGTGCGCCTGGAGATCGCCCGGGTCATCAACGAGGAGTTGAAGATCGACGACAAGGCGGATGCCGAAGCCCGGCGCATCATCGAGTCCTACACCACCCGCAAACTCCGCGAGGGAACGGAGGAGTGGGAAATCATGTACCAGAAACACTACGACGAGTACTTCAAGAAACACGGACTGTAATAGACGGTCCGCCTACCCTTTCAATCGCTCTTCGGCATTACGGAGCGCTTCCTCGTACACTTCCCTGAGCGGTACTTTCTTTTTGTTGGCGATTCGCCGGCAGTCTTCATACTCCGGCGAGATATGTACCGGCAGTCCGTCCAGCCAGCCCACCTTCACCTTCACCGATCCAAACCGGGTTTTGACCGGTTCCACTTTTCGCTCGAGCACCGTCCGTTCCATCTCGCACGACCGCACCCCGTAAGTCGAAGTTTCCGCCAGAAGGATTCTGGAAAGCGCATCGCGCTTGCGCGGCGGTGACAAAACGGACAACTTCACAGCAGGCCGGTTTTTTTTCATCGAGATGGGCGTGAAGTAGACATCCAGGGCCCCGGCCTCGAACAGGCGGTCCATGACGTGATCGTAAAACTCCGGATTCATGTCGTCGATGTTGGTTTCCAGCAAGACCACGCGGTCGGTGGACTTCGTCACCGTCTCTCCCAGGACAGCGCGCAGCAAATTGGGCTGACCGTCGATCTGGTGCGTTCCGGCACCATATCCTACTTTCGAGATGGTCATGAGCGGCATACCCTGGAATTTTTCGGAGAAGAAACCGATCATCGCCGCACCGGTGGGCGTGGTCAGCTCCATCGGCACGCCGCTGGAAAAACAGGGAATGCCTTTCAGCAACTCCAGCGTGGCGGGGGCTGGAACGGGAAGAATGCCGTGTTCGCAGGCGACCGTACCCTCGCCCGTGTTGATGGGGGACGCCATGACCTGCTCCACTTCCAACAGGTGCAGGGCAAACACACCGCCGACGATATCGATGATCGAATCCACCGCCCCCACTTCGTGAAAATGCACCTTGTCGAGGGCGATGCGGTGCACCCGCGCCTCGGCCCGGCCCAGTCGCTCGAACACAGCCACAGCTTTCTCTTTCACCGTAACGGGAAGCTTGGATTTTTCTATGATGGTGCGGATTTCCCCAAATCCGCGGTGGTGATGGTGCGAGTGTCCCACCTTCACATCGACCTTGCTGCCTGCCAGATGGCCCCGCTTCACCCTTCGCGATTTGATTTCGTAATCCTTGAGGCCCAGCGTCTGCAGACCTTCGCGCAAAACCTTCAGGTCCACGCCCAGATCCACCAGTGCGCCCAGGATCATGTCACCGCTGATCCCGGTATAACAGTCGAAGTAAAGGGTTTTCATAAACAGAGAGACCGGTCAGGGAATCAAATTGAAATCAGTATCTGGCAAACAGTTTACTGAAAATTCCCCGTTTTCGAACCTGTCCGTTGGCCGGAGGGTCGGATTTTTCGGCAGGCTGGAGCTTATTCTGGTGCTGGTCGAGAAACAGCTGGAGGAGCATGTGGCAGGACTGGCATCCACCCCCGGCACCGCAGGCGGCCGTGATTTCCTCAATGGAGTGCAGGTTGTCCTCCCGGATGTGCGTCTTGATGACCCGGTCAGAGACTTGAAAACATTGACAGATGATCTCTTCCCCGGTTCCGGTGGAGTCCATAAAAGTTCCTCAATTCCAATAGCTTATAATGAGAATTATTATCATTTTAAGTTTTCCCCGCCCCTCCTGTCAATCGTAAGTTTCCCTGAGATTCCCACCCAAACAGGGGAAATAAAATGGCCGGAATGCATTCCAGGAAGCATCTTGACTATCAATACAGCCGTTTCATTGGAAGCAATGAGACTTTAGAAACCTCACACCTCATGCCCAAAAGGAGGATCGTAATGAAATACCGTTTCGCAATTGCCATCGTTCTTGGATTCATTCTGGCAACATTCAACCTGGCTTTCGCGGGACCGGACATAACGGCCGACCAGGATCAACACTCTCCGGTGACGCAGGCCACTTTGAATCAAATCATCGATGACACCCTGAAAGTCGAAACCGTGGGATCCCGCCATGGAAGCTGGGAGCAGTACCTGGTCCTTCAAGGCCTTGCGTCCTGTCTGGAAAAATGCCAGAGTCAATTTGAGTCCTGTATGAGCTCGGCGGGCGACGACCCAAGCAAACGGTTTCGCTGCGGGGAAGAACGGACGGCCTGCACGCTGGCATGCGACAACCAGTACTACAACCGGATGGAATTTTAATTCCAGCGGGAAGAGGATAGGTATTGGTCGGAAAAATGAAAAAGGCCCGGAGATATTTCTCCGGGCCTTTTTTTGTATCTGGTGGCGGTGCAGGGACTTGAACCCCGGACGCTACGGATATGAGCCGTATGCTCTAACCAGCTGAGCTACACCGCCTTGAAATCGCGATAAATCCTTGAAGGAAAGCAGTTTAGTTTTTTTACCCCACCCTGTCAATATTATTGCATACCTGCTAATTCCCCTCAAACTGCCCCTTCCAGCGGCGCACATCTTTCAGGTATTTTTCACGGTCCATGGCCTTATCCGGGGGAAACACCTCCATGAGCGGTTGGGGAAATTTCTTTTCCTGCGGAAAGCATTCAAAATTGCCGCCCACCACACGATACACATTGTGAAAGGTGCGGTACTGGCCCGATGCACCGACGAAATCCCAGTTGGTCTCGCCTTTTATCAGCCTGTACAGTTCCGAATAGGAAATGCCCTCGTATACATTGACCCTGCCCAGGTATCCCCTGGTGATGGCAGGCGGCTTGCTGAAATCGATGCTCCACACATCGGAGTCGTTCTCGCCGAACAGTTCCAGCCGGTAGCCGACTTTCCAGTGCCCCCACGCGGAGGCGACTTCCAATTGCTGAAGCCGCTCCAGAAATTCCTTCTGCAAAAAATTTTCGACGCACTGCTTCTCTTCCGCCTGACGGGCCGGGTCGGTTGTCATGGTGCGGATGCGCGGCACTTCCATCAATGGATTGAAGGCGGTGACGCTGTCGTTGTTCTCCTGAAACTTTGCTGTCTCGGACTTCTTTTCGTGGAGGATCACCCCCTCTTTCGTGATCTCTGCAATGTCACCCGGATTGAACACACTCGACTGGATTTCCGGAGCGAACTCACGCAGGTCCTCCAGAAACTGTTCCTGTGTAGTTGGAAACACAAAGTGATTCAGAAACTCGAAGCGATCAAAGAACCGCTCCCCTGCAGAACCGGGCACGGCAAATTTCGGCGACAGCGCCTTCGCTACTTTCAAAAACGAACTGTACTCCTCGAACGGCAGGACACAGGGCTTGTGGAAAGCAAAATTCTGCTCGAGCAACGGCTGAAACCGAAGGTGGGCCAAATCCACCCGGCCGCAAATGCGGTGAATGTATTCGATGATTTTGGGTGAGACGATGGTGTCCACCTGGTTCCAGATGCTCACCTCCCCATCCCGCACAATCACACCGTGCTCGGGATAGTAGTCCTCAAGGAGCGAAGGAGTCGGAATGAGGGTCAATCCGTTCACATTATACGACTCAAAGCTCTCGACTGCGGTGACATCGCTGTAACCCAGTTCCTTCAGGCATTCAAGCATGAGGGGGTCCTGCGGACAAAACACCTTGAGATCCTTCGGCAGGTAGGCCAGCGTGCGGATGTCGAAATGATCCTGATGACGATGCGACAGGTACAATACGTCCGGCCGCTTCAGCTTTTCGCGGTCGATCTCCACCTTCGGGTAATAATGGTTGAGCTCCTCAAAGTGGATGCTGAACAGGCACGGATCGCACAGCATGGTGGTGTCTTTGGACTCAATCCACAAACAGGCATGACCAATGAGAGTCGTTTTCATGGTTCTAAAACGTGCGGGGTTACAGTGATTATCTTCGGAAGTGGGTCAGCATACCGGAAGGCCGGGCTTATCTCAAGGTCTTTCCCTGCTGGGTGGATTCAACTTGACGACCGCGAAAGGATTGCGGAGAATTGGGAACCGAAACGGAAACCTTTATTTTTAGCCACGGAAAACCATGACGCAAGATACCATTCGATTCGAAGAAGGCAAACCCTGCCCTGTGCAGGTGGCGGGCACCGGCGGGGGGTTGTCGATTTCCGCCAACGGCGACATGCTGTTGATCGGCTCCATTCCCAACCCGACCGAGGACCAGATCGCCGCCTGGAGCGGCAAGTGGCGCGCCAAACTCATCACCGAAAGCGAGTTCCCTGCCATCCCCATTTTTGCCATCGGCAGTGAGGACTGGATTCTGGAAGCGCCATGCAATCCCTGTGACAACGAAAAGGAAGCTCCCGGATTCTGCGAGGCCCTTTACGCAAAGGACGATGTTGCCATGGCCGCCATCCTGGTCGATTCCGAAACAGGGCTCATCCGCAAGATCACGCAGGTGCCTCTGGACGAGATGTTCATCGAACGGCTGGTGCTGTCGTGGAACCCCTTCCGTTACGAGGCGAACGATTACAACAAATCATTCACGGCTCAGGAATTCGCGGAAAAGGTCGGGAATATTTTCAAGATGCGGCCATCCAAAGAACTGTGGATGACCTCCTGGTAGTGGACAAGGTCCACGGGGGGCAGGCCATGGCGTTTCCATCCCTGCAAGGGCCTGCGGGAGCATACCTGAAAACAAACCGACATTGAACCGGGGCTTCAGTCCATCGTTGCCCGCCGGGCAAGGTCCATCTGCCTCTCCATACCAGGGAACTAGGTGGTGTACTCTTCGTCCTCGTCGAGGTCCTCTTCCTCGTCGTCCTCCTCCTCGGCGACGACATCCTCGAATTCTTCCTCCTCTTCCTCCTCCTCTTCCTCTTCTTCTTCCTCTGCTTCCAGTACCGGGTATTCCAGGTTGTCCATGTATTCCGACTCGCGCAGAAAATCGAGACCTTCCTCGTTGAACGGATTGTCGTCCAGGTAGAGCCGCACCAGGTTCGCCATGTGTTCCGAGTCAGCAATCGCTTTCAGTCCCTCGTTGGTGATCCCGTTGTGCTCAATCATCAGGACTTCCAGATTGGCCATGTATTCCGACGCCGCAATCGCCGCGAGCCCCGCATCGTCGATGTGGTTGTGGTCGAGTGACAGGAAAGTGAGGTTTTTGAGATATTCGGAGCCCGCAAGGTACTCCGCGCCCACAGGGGTGATGTGGTTGATTTCCAGGTACAGCTTCTTCAGGTCCTTGAGGCCTTCGAACTCGGAGACCACCTTGGCTTCCACGTCGCCCAGGTTGAGCTTGCTGAGGTCCAGGGTCTCGCCATCGTCGCTCAACCGTTTGCGGATCATGTTCAAGGTCAGGAACACCTTGATGGCGTCCTTGCCTTTCTGGGTGAGCTTGTTGGCGCTCAGGTCCAGCCGCTGGAGGTTGATGTAGTTTTTGCTTTCGGCGAGAGCCAGCGCCCCGTCGTCGGTGATCTCCGACTTTTTCAGGTCCAGCATTTCCAGGCTGGGAAGGTTCTGGCAGGCGGCAAGGTGCCGCGCGCCCTCGTCGCCGATGGGGTTTTCCGAGAGCACCAGGCTGGTGAGATTTTGCAGATTGCCGGACCGGCACAAATGCTGGACCCCTTCGGGTCCGATGTCGTTCCAGGCCAGCCGCAGGGACTTCAACTGCTCCATATTGCGCGACTGCGAAATGTGGCGGCATCCTTCATCACCCAGCTTGTTCTTGTAGAGCTTGAGATACTGGAGATTGCTCAGGTTTTCCGACTCCGCAATATACCGCGCGCTTTCCGAGGAAAGCTTCTGGTTGGGAATAATGAGGCGCCTGAGATTGCGCACCGACCGTGACTTTGCCAATTCCGCCACCCCGGCATCGCCCAGTTTGGTGAAGTGAAAGTCCAGAGTGGACATGTCCCGGCTCAGCTTGAAGCCGTTCCGGATGATTCCCTCGATGTTGTAAAACTTTTTGGCGACGGTCATGGTTCCCCTTCAAACATCAGTGATGCTTCACATTGTACAACAAACCCGGCAAAGACGGGCTCAAACCACCTGTTCGAAAAATCGCAGAAGGCACCGGAAGTAGCCGTAATCCGGCGCCATCAGGATGTCGTTGTGCCCCACTCCGGGCAATATCTGGAGAGCCTTGTCCTCAGACCCCGCCTGCTGGTAGTTCAATTTCGCCTCGTGAGGGTAGATCAGCACATCGTCCTCACCATGCATGATGAGAAGCGGACATTTGACACGCTCGATCTTTTTACTGTTGTTGAACACCGCATCCTCTTCCGGTGTGGTGGCGTCGATTTTGAGCCCCCGGCGCTCCACCAGGGGAATGGGATCGGCATAGCCGCTCTCAATAACACAAGCCTGGATCTCCGGGTAGGAGGCACACAGTTCGATCGCCGAAGCACTTCCCAGTGAACGGCCCATCACGCAGACCCCGGGCAAAAGATGCCCGCCCTCTTTCAACGCCTTGTAAACAGCATGCGCGTCCGCCAGCGCTCCCCGCAGGGTGGGGTAACCGTCGCTTTTGCCGTAGCCCCTGTAGTCGCAAACGACGAAATCCGCACCCAACTGGTGATAAGGCTGCGCCAGGGCATCGTAGTCGGCGGCGATCTCCCCATTACCGTGGAAAAACAACAGGCTGAAGCGGGCATCCGGGTTGGGATGGCGGCGGACATGGACCTTGATTTCTCCCTCCACCGGAATGAACAGGTCCTCCGCTTCGGCGGGACCGGGCCCATGATCGGGCCGGGGAAAAAACAGATTCTGGTTGAATTGTGGGGTGTCAAAAATGGAAGTCATGGTGCCTCTGGAAAACTCCCGACTGTTTTCCCCGGTGAAACCCGCAACTCCAGCGTTAACAGGGAAAAATCAGACTTTAAGAGAGTTGAAATTTTGTTGTAATCGTGGCAAAATCTACCGTTCCAATTTGAGACTCTACGAGTTTCCAGCAATCCCTCCCTGAGCCAAAACCTGGCAACCCATAGCGAGGGGCCTACTATAACACCGATAAACTGTATTTTTAAACTAAGGAGCTATTCAATGTTAATGGATCCGGCACCTATTGAAAAACGCTTTGAATCCATGGGCAAGGTTCTCGACGCCGCACGGAAAAATCTGGGGCGTGACCTCACGATCGTCGAGAAAATCCTCTATTCCCATATGGACCCGGCAACGGATTTTTCAAAGCTGGAGCGGGGCAAATCGGATATTTTCCTGGATGCTGACCGTGTTGCCATGCAGGACGCCACGGCTCAGATGGCCATACTTCAGTTCATGTCCGCCAAGATTCCGGAAGTGGCGGTTCCCACGACCGTACACTGTGATCACCTGATTCAGGCGCACACCGGATCGGCTGAGGACCTGAAGGCCGCTGAGGACACCAACAGGGAGGTGTACGATTTTCTCCGCTCCGCCGCCATGAAATACGGCATGGGCTTCTGGAAGCCCGGCTCCGGCATCATCCACCAGGTCGTGTATGAAAACTACACCTGTCCCGGGACGTTGATGATCGGCACCGACTCCCACACCCCGAACGCAGGCGGCATGGGCATGATCGCCATCGGCGTCGGCGGCGCGGACGCGGTGGACGTCATGACCGGCCAGCGCTTCATGACCCGCATGCCGAAATTCGTGGGCATCAAGCTGACCGGCAAGCTGAGTGGCTGGACCGCCTCCAAGGATATCATCCTGAAGGTCGCCACCATGCTGACCGCAAAAGGCGGAACCAACAAAATCATCGAGTACTTTGGCGAAGGCGCCCGCTCCCTCAGCGCCACCAGCAAAGGTACCGTCACCAACATGGGCGCGGAACTCGGCGCCACCACCTCCATCTTCGCCTACGACGACAACATGGACGTGTACATGCGCAAAACCGAGCGCGATGGGATTGCGGACCTGTGCAAGAAGTACCGGGAGTTGCTCGTTTCCGATCCGGACGTCGAAAAGAATCCGGAAAAGTACTACGACGAGGTTTACGAAATCAACCTGTCGGAGCTGGAGCCGCACATCGTCGGCCCGCACACTCCGGATCTCGGCCGCACGGTTTCCCAGATGGGGGCGGATGCGGAAAAGAACGGGTATCCCAAGGAATTGTCTGCGGCGCTGATCGGCTCCTGCACCAACTCCAGCTACGAAGACCTCACCCGTTCCGTCAGCCTGGCGCGTCAGGCAAAAAAGGCAGGCCTCAAGGTGAAGTCGAATTTCCTCGTCACCCCGGGTTCCGAACGCATTTTTCAGACCATCACCCGCGACGGCATCATGAAGGATTTCGAAGATGTCGGCGCCACGGTTCTGGCCAACGCGTGCGGTCCGTGCATCGGGCAGTGGAAACGGGATGACATCCAGAAAGGTGACAAGAACAGCATCATCAGTTCTTACAACCGCAACTTCGCGAAACGGAATGACGGCAACGCCGAGACGCTGAGCTTCATCGGCTCTCCGGAGATCGTGGTCGCCATGGCGTTCGGCGGCCGGCTGGACTTCAACCCGATGACCGATACGCTGAAAACCCCGGACGGAAAGGATTTCAAATTCGAGCCGCCGCAGGGTGAGGTGTATCCGGAACAGGGTTATGCCTCCAAGGACAGCGGTTACCAGGCGCCGACCAATTCAGGCGAAGTCATCATCGATCCGAAGAGCGAGCGTCTGGCATTTCTGGAACCGTTCCCGAAACACGACCCGGTTACGGATTACAATGATCTCAAAGTGCTGTTCAAGGCGGCGGGCAAATGCACGACCGACCACATCTCGCAGGCCGGGCCGTGGCTGAAGTTCCGCGGTCATCTGGACAACATCAGCAACAACCTGTTCCTGGGTGCGGAAAACGCTTACTACGAGGAAACCGGTAAAGGCCACAATGTGTTGACGGGGGAAGTGGACGAGCTCAACAAGATCGCCCGCCAGTACAAGGATAAAGGCATCGGCTGGATTGCGGTCGCGGATGAAAACATCGGCGAAGGC
Source organism: Nitrospina sp. 32_T5 (assembly GCF_052156635.1). Classification (NCBI taxonomy): domain Bacteria; kingdom Pseudomonadati; phylum Nitrospinota; class Nitrospinia; order Nitrospinales; family Nitrospinaceae; genus Nitrospina; species Nitrospina sp. 32_T5. The sequence continues at coordinate 14,507 of NZ_JBQKUO010000004.1, forward strand.
TCCAGCCGCGAGCATGCGGCCATGGAACCGCGGCACATGGGTTGCCGCGCCATCGTGGCCAAATCCTATGCCCGCATCTTTGAGGCCAATCTGAAAAAACAGGGTGTCCTGCCCTTCACCTTCGACAACAAGGATGATTACAACAAAATCCAGCAGAAGGACAGCATTTCCATTGAAGGTCTGGACAAACTGCAACCATATCAGCCGGTCACCCTGGTGTTGACCCATGAAGACGGTTCAACCGACAAAATCAAGGTGAACCATTCCCTGAACGAAGGGGAGATTCAATGGTTCTATGCCGGTTCGGCCCTGAACTATGTCGGCAGCCAGAAAACGGCGGCAAGCTAATCAGCCCCGCCTTCTGTTTTTCGGGCAATAAAGAAACCCGGGCCCCCAAGGGGGTCCGGGTTTTCTGTTTTTTTTCGTGAAGTTCGGAAGAAAGCTCAATCGCCGTCCAGAAGGCTTCGCACTCTCAGTTCGTCTTCAATGTTTTGAAGCTTGTTCTGCAGGAACTGCTTTTTGTTATTGTTGCCAGAGTTGTCTTCCTGAGAACGGGCATCCAGCAATTTCTTAGTGTTCTCATACAACACCAGCAGTTCTTCATCATCCAAGTCTTCTACATTTGGACTACCCATAAAAGCCCCACATTACTCCAGAAAGAAAAGTTAAGCATGGGCGGCCCGGTCATCGGAAAGATTGAGAGGAACCTCGATCCATCCCTTTTTCTTTCCGTTTCGCCAGGTGATTTTCAGCCAGTTTCCCCGGGTTTGCAAAACCCGTACACGGGTCCCTTTATTCAAGCGATTGCAGACTTCACCCTTTTCCTTCAGGTGAACGGTGCAGTTTTTTTCCAGTACAATACTACTTTCCATAAAAAGGTCAAAACTTTTCCGGATCGAGTTGCAGAATTTTATCTTTCCTCGGCTTCCCCTTTCTGACAATTTTCAAATACTCTCCGGGAACGGGCTTGGACTCAAACCGGAGCCCGTTCAAAATGGCAATATCCCAATCTTTTTTTTCGTCTCCCAATTGGTCAATAGCAATACTGCGAAAGGTATCGCCGGGCTTCACTTTATAAATGTCGATATATTCCTGGTCATAATCGCGCCGATCGCTTTTGTGAACCCGGCCGCCGTATTCCATTCCTTTGATTTTTTGAAGGTACCCCTCACGGTTTCTTTTAAGTGTTCCACCATGGCGTTTGTTGATCGAATCGGATAGGGTGTCAGCACGAATGATCCGTTCCTTGGTGTCCGGATGTGTCGCCTGAAAACTGTGGTACACTTGGCCTGACAGAATTTCCTGTTGGCGCAGGTTACTTAAAAATTCAACCATGGCATTGGGATCGTATCCCGACTTCTGCGCAATCATCAAACCGTGGGCATCGGATTCCAATTCCGCATCGCGGCCATAGCCCAGGTTGATCGTGTTGAACAACTGGGTGCTGATCATCAACCATTCCCCGGCATTCTTTGGACTGGCAATGGCACCTCCGATGCTCAGGATCTGAGCCCCGATCTGGCGGATTATCTGTTTCGCCCCATGATGCTGGGTAACGTGGGCGATTTCATGGCCCAACACGCCCACAAGTTCCGCTTCACTGTTGACCATTGCAAGTAGGCCGCGGGTGACATAAATATACCCTCCGGGAAGGGCAAAGGCGTTGACTTGCGAACTGTCCACGACCTTGAAAAAGTAGCGGCTGAACTCCGGGTTGGACATATTGCTGACCAGATTCTGGCCAAGCTGATTCACGTACAGCTGCAGTTCTTTGTCCTGGTACAATCCGTACTGGGCAATCACCTGGGGATCGGCTTTCTGCCCCATGCTGATTTCAGTTTCTTTATCAATAAAGGGAACTGCGAGGACAGAATCGGGACCCGTGAGGCAGGTCAATGAAAACAAAAAAAGGAGGGAAGAAAGGAAGCGGAACAAATATCTGTATAGGAACGGTGGGAACATACCCTGAACCGTGGAAAAGTACCTGTTACTCGAGTTGCCTCAACTTCCGGTCCACCTTTTCCAGATCCGGATGGCTGGGAAACTTGTTCTTCATTTCTCTTAACATCAAGATTGCATTCTGAGGGTCATTCAACGATTCGTAACAGCGGACCAGACCCATGTAGATATAGAATAGCGGGAAGTCTGAAGAGCTGTCTATAATAGATTTGTAAATTTCAACGGCCTTCTGAAAATCTTTCTTAGCTTCATGGGCATAGGCAAGCCCTTTCTGGGCCAGCACGTAATTCAGGGAATCCCGCCTGGCCTCCTGCGTCACCAGGGTATATTCCTGAATGGCCGAATCGTAGTCGCTCTTTTCGAAAAATGTTTCCGCCATCAACAATTGAGCACGTATTTTTTGAGGCCCATCGGAAAACTCCTTCAGCAAAGCCTGCATTTGACTTGTAACATTTTCATCCGGCTCGGCCTGTTGACGCTTCTGCAGTTTTTCCATTTCAAAATACAGTTTCTCCATTTCCTGCCATTTTTTATGCTCACTTTCGGTCCACAACCAGGAACCCACAAGCACAGCAAGCACCAGGCCCGCTAATCCGAACACCAGGGCCCGGTTCGCGTCCAGAAACGTGATCATGCGGCCGCCGAAGCGTTGCAGGGAATCAGGTTCTTTCAGGTCTTTTTTGGTAAGTTTTTGTTGCTGGGCCATAGGAAATTTTGTTCAAACCACAGGGTGGCGGGGTGAATGAAAACTGCAGAGGCCCAATTTAAGCACAAAGAAAAATTACGCACAAGCCCAATTTCCACAATCATTTTGCGGTAAAATGCTATATTCGGAAACTTGTCATCCGGGAAAACTTACATTTTCTGAAGCCTGATACGAGGTACGAAACCAGTTATGACAGATTCCTCACGCATTGGAGTGATCGGGGCCGGAAGCTGGGGCACTGCATTGTCCCTTCTCCTGGCTGAACAGGGCCGAAGGGTGGACCTGTGGGCCTTCGAGCCGGAAGTTTGTGCTGCCATCAAAGAGAAAGGCGAAAACACAATCTTCCTGCCGGGAATCGCCCTTCCCGATTCCATCCACCCCTCGACCCGGTTTGAGGACGTGGTGAAGGACAAGGACGAAATCGTTCTGGTGGTGCCGACCCATGTGCTCCGGTCTACTGTGGGTCGTTTCGCTCCGTTGCTCAAACCGGATTGCCTGGTTATCAGCGCCAGCAAGGGTATCGAAAACGACAGCCTGCAATTCGTTCATCAGATCGTGAATGAAACGCTGGGAAGGCCGCAGCCGTTTGCGGCTCTGTCCGGACCCACTTTCGCCGCGGAAATCGCAGGCAAAACACCCTCGGCCATTGTCGCAGCAGCGGAAAACGAAGAAATTGCAACCCGGGTCAAAGCGTTGTTCGAATCGTCCTTTCTCAAAGTATTCACCAGCACGGACGTGCTGGGAGTGGAACTGGGCGGTGCGCTCAAAAACGTGATCGCCATCGCGACCGGCATCTCCGATGGCCTGGGCCTGGGCCTCAACACCCGGGCCGCACTCATCAACCGGGGCCTGGTTGAAATGACCCGGATTGGCACAGCCCTGGGGGCACGCCTGGAGACCTTTTCCGGACTCTCCGGAATGGGCGATCTGGTCCTCACCTGCACCGGGGATCTAAGCCGCAATCGGACTGTCGGGATGAAGCTGGCAAAGGGAGAATCACTGGAACAGATCACAGGGAGCATGAAAATGGTGGCCGAGGGAGTGCATACGGTGACTTCTGCTTACAGGCTGAAAGAAAACCTGAACATCCAGGCGGCGATCATCGAGGAAACCTATCAGGTTCTCCACCGTGGCAAATCACCCCAGTCCGCCCTTCTGGACCTGATGAACGTTGAAATCGGCTCGGAATTTTCCGGAATTAAAGGATTGTAATGAACCCGCACCAGATTGAAAAACTGCTGAAGGACCTCTTCGCTCAAAAAGTACAACCCGAAGCCGCCCTGGAACAACTGCGCACCCTGCCCTTCGAGGACCTGGGGTTCGCGCATGTGGACCATCACCGTCCATTACGCAACGGCATGGCGGAGGTCATCTATTGCGAAGGCAAAACCGCGCCGCAGATATCCAAAATCATTCAAAAGCAACTGAAAGCCGGGTGCGACATTCTGGCCACGCGCCTGACGCGGGAATCCTACCTGAAACTGAAAAAGGACCTGCCTTCCAAAGCCAGGTACAACCCCGAGGGACGGGTGTTGACGATTTACAAATCCACCAGACCGAAGCCCGTCGGCCAGGTTCTCGTGGTCACCGCCGGCACCTCCGATATCCCGGTTGCCGAAGAGGCCATCGCCACAGCAGAACTCCTTGGAAGCAAGGTGGACAAGCTGGTGGACGTGGGCGTGGCGGGGATTCACCGCCTGCTGGACAAGGTGGACCGGCTGCGGGAAGCACGGGTTATTGTTGTGGTCGCGGGTATGGACGGGGCCCTGCCCAGCGTCGTCGGCGGGTTGGTCAGCTGCCCGGTGATCGGTGTGCCGACCAGCGTCGGTTACGGGGCCTCATTCGGCGGGGTGGCGGCGCTCCTCACCATGCTCAACAGTTGCTCCACCGGTGTCGGGGCCGTGAACATCGACAATGGATTCGGCGCCGGATGCCTGGCCCACCGCATCAACGTGATGGGCGCGCCTTCCACCAAGTAACCAGCCGCTCCATCCCCTCTTCCGGACTCACCACCGGCTCGTAATTCAACTCCCGCCGTGCGCGGCTTATATCGAAACAATGCGAGGTCGCAAGCTGGCTTGCCAGAAAACGCGTCATGCGCGGCTCCGACTTCAAGCCGAACAGGCGGTGCACCGACTCCAGCAGCGCCCCCAGCCGTTTGCCGTTTCGATAGGAGATCGACCGCGCCACGGGCTTCACGCCCACCGCCTGCAACAGTTCGTTGATCCAGGCCCACAACACCACGGGTTCACCGTCGCTTAAAAAATAAACTCTCCCGCCCACAGGTTTCGCAACCGACAACGCCTGAAGCGCCTTGATATGCCCTTCGACCGCGTTGTCGATATAGATGATATCCACTTGATTTTTTCCCTCACCCACCTGCACCAGCTTTCCTTGACGGGCACGTTCGATAATGCGGGGCACAAGGTGGGGATCGCCGGGACCCCAGATGAGGTGCGGTCGCAGGATGACCGTGGCCAATCCATGTTGCCCATTGGCTTCCAACACCCGCTGTTCTGCCAGGGCCTTGGTCTTGGGGTAGTCGCAGAGGTAGCGCCGGGCGTAGGGCAGGTCCTCGGTGCCGTTTTCGATGCCGATCCCATCGTACACAACACTGGGGGAGCTGGTGTGGATCAACTTGCTCACACCGTGTTGCAGGCATCCGGCAATCACGTTCTCCGTCCCTTCGACATTGGTCCGGTAAAAGGTGTCGCGATCGCCCCAGATTCCGGTCAGCGCTCCGCTGTGGAACACAGCATCCCGTCCCCGGCAGGCGTCGGACATCGCTTTCCGGTCAGCAAGGTCAACCTGGAGAAAATCGATACCCTCTGGCAGATCCGGATTATCCCGGCGTCCCAGTGCGGTAACAGCGTGACCGAGGGCGTGCAGTCGACGGGCAATGTGTCCTCCCAGAAAACCGCTCCCACCTGTCACGAGTATGTTCATGAGGATGGAGAATCAGACAGAAAAGTTGGCGTGGGCGTCCAGGGCCAGCAACTCACTCGCAGGCGGAGGCGCGTTGCGGTAACGGAAGGTTCCGGCACAGGCGATCATGGCCGCATTATCGGTGCAGAGAATCGGTTTCGGCACGAAACACTGGACCCCCCGCTGGTTTGCGGCTTCCTGAAGTGCCTGTCGAAGCACTCCGTTGGCAGCGACCCCCCCGGTGAGAACAACGCGGTCCAACTGTTCCTGTTCGCAGGCGGAAAGGGCTTTTGCCACCAGAACCTCCACCACCGCTGATTGAAACCCGGCGGCGATGTCGGCATCGCTCAACCCTTTGCCGTTGTCATCGCGCCGGGCGATGGCCGTCCTGACTGCGGTTTTGAGTCCGCTGAAACTGAAATCGAGCGATCCCTTCTCCAGCCACGCGCGGGGGAACTGGTGAGCATTGGGATTGCCCTCCCGCGCCCGTTTTTCGACGATGGGACCTCCCGGGTATCCCCAGCCCAGCATCTTCGCCACCTTGTCGAACGATTCCCCGGCGGCGTCGTCGCGGCTCCTTCCCAGCACACGGTAATCACCAAACCCGTTCACCCGGTACAGGTCCGTGTGGCCGCCGGAAACGATCAACCCGATAAAAGGAAACTCGACCGGCTCCTGAAGAAAAATGGCCAGAAGATGCCCTTCCAGATGGTTGACGCCAATGAGCGGCTTGCCCGTGGCGAAAGCCAGCCCCTTGGCGGCATTCAGACCCACCAACAGCGACCCGACCAGCCCGGGCCCCTGAGTGACGGCAAACAGGTCGATGTCATCCAGTTTTTTGCCCGCCTGCTCCAGTGCTTCCCGGATAATGAAATGAATTTTATCGACGTGGCTGCGTCCGGCCAGTTCCGGCACGATCCCGCCGTATTTCGAATGGATGTCGTGCTGACTGGCTATGACGTTTGACCGCAAGTGAATGCCGTCTTCCAGTACGGCCGCCGCTGTTTCGTCACAGGAAGTTTCAATACCCAGGGTCAACATGGAAAACCGGGAAAAGATTTCATACTTGGATTAAAAAAACCAAAAGCCGGAAACGGGCACCCGAATCCGGCTTTTGTGAATAAGATCGAGAGAGAAAACTCAGTTGGTGTTTTCACTCTTGAAGATTTTGTTCATCACCGACCACCCTTGAAGCAGGGAAACCGCTTCCCGCAGCTGAATGTCGTCTTCCAATTCTTCCAACGCCGCAAGCCGCTCTTCTTTAGCCTCTTTTTCGGCTTTGGTCGGTTCATTTTCGGTGCCTTCAATGCTTTTCTTGCCCTTCAGGTGCTGCTTGAGGTCTTTTTCCCGAAGGAACCTGCGAATTTCATCTTTTTCCTTTTCGGCTTCGGTTTTTTCCCCTGACTCCTCATTTTCCAGAGGCTCTTCCTCAATGATGATGTCGGGGGTGATCCCGTTTTCCTGGATCACCTTACCGCTCGGGGTATAGTAGCGAGCCGTGGTGAGGCGAAGAGCGGAACCGTCGCTCAAGGGAATGATGGTCTGGACCGAACCCTTGCCGAACGTCTGCGTGCCCAGGATGACGGCACGCCCCATGTCCTGCAACGCACCGGCAACGATTTCAGACGCACTCGCACTTCCCCCATTGACGAGGATGATCATCGGGTATTGGAAATGTTTGCGGTTCTCATGCGTGGTGAAGCGCATGTTCTGGTCGTCGCTCCGTCCCTGTGTGTACACAATGAGATTTTCTTTGTCGAGGAACCGGTCCGCAACCTCCACCGCCTGGTTGAGCAGTCCTCCCGGATTCCCCCGCAGGTCGAGAATCAGTTTCTGGACCCGGCGTTCCTCGAACTCATTGAGGAAACGGTCCAGGTCCTGACTGGTCGTTTTGGTGAAATTGCGGATTTTTATGTAGCCGATGTTTTCGTAATACACCCGCTTTTTGACACTTTGGACCTTGATGATGTCCCGGGTGATGGTCACCACCTTCGGCTTTTCCATACCCTTGCGGAAAATGGTTATGTTGACATCGGAACCGCGCTCGCCGCGAAGCAGGTTGACGGCGTCGGTCAGGCTGAGATCGAGGGTCGGCTCGTCTTCAATCCTGATGATCTTGTCACCGGCTTTGATGCCTGCCTTGTCCGCAGGAGTGCCTTCGATGGGGGACACAACGGTGAGAATGCCGTTTCGCACGGTTATTTCGATACCAAGGCCACCGAATTTACCCGAAGTTTCAACCTTCATTTGCTTGAAAGAATCCGGTGGAAGATAGGATGTGTGCGGGTCCAGTGTTTTCAGCATTCCCTGGATGGCACCCTCAATCAATTGTTGGGGATTCACCGCCTCAACGTAGTTGGATTCGAGAAGGGCCAAAATTTCGGAGAACACTTTCAGCTTGTCGTAACTTCCCGGATTGGAAAAGTGTTCTTCACTGACTTCCGTTTCCGCGGCCCACGCCGGATTTACGGGAACAAGCCCGCCGCTTAGGGTCAGGGTCCCGGCCAGCATGAGGACAGCACCCGCTTTCATTAATTTTGATGCCCATTTTCCAGATGAAAAACTCAATGTCCCTCTCCACTATAAAAGAGTTGTTTTGTTTCGATTATACCCAATTCCCCCTGCAATAAACATCCCCAAATTTCTACTTTCCGGCAACTTGAAACCAGGGAGAAGGCTTGATGGGCTTGCCTTTGTGGCGCAATTCAAAGTACAGGGCGTCCCCCACCAGCGAGCCGGTATTTCCGGACAGGCCAATCACTTTCCCCTCTTCTACGACTTGCCCTTTCTTGACCTGGATGGAGTCCAGGTGTCCGTACAGCGAATGGTAGTTGTTGCCGTGGCCCAGAATGACAAGGTTGCCGTAACCTTCCAAAAAGCCGGTGTACAGAACTTTCCCGTAAAAAATAGCTTTTACCCGGGTCCCCGCTTTCACACCCAGGTTGACCCCGTTGTAAACAATGTAGGTATCGAACCGGTCATCCCACTTTTTTCCGAATCGGTTCAGCTTTTTGCCCTGTACCGGGTATTGAAGACGTCCCTTCATGTCTTCCAGGCTCAGACCCTGTTTGAGAATCAGTTTTTCCTCAAGCCGACCGATCAGCTCGTTCAATCCTTCCGAGGCTTTGATCAACTCCTTGCGCGTTTGCAGGGCGTAGATTTTTTTGGTTTTAACGTTTTTAAGGAATTGAGATTTGTAAGCCGCCTCATCTTCCAATTGCCGCTTTTTCTCCAGGGCCTCCTCTTCATATCGAACCAACGAGATCTGGCTTTTTTCGAGCTTTTCGGTTTCGGCCTGGAGTTTTTCCATTTGCTCCATGTAATCCTGAAAGATCACGGCGTCGTAAGCCATGACATTCTCCATGTATTTGAGCCGGGTGAGGAGCTGGTTGAACGTTTCCGACGAAAACAAAATCTTGACCAGATACATATCCCCGTTTTTGTAGATTTGTCGAAGGCGGTCCTTGAGAACCAACTTGTATTGTTCAAGGCGTTTCTTGTGCCTGGCAATGGCCTCCTTCGCCTCGCCAACCCGTTTCTCATTGACCTGGATGTTGTACTGGTATATTTGCAACTCCCTTTCGCGCAGCTTCTTACGATCCTCAAGGTGGCGAAGGGTTTTCAGGATGCGGGTTTCCTCTTTACCTATTCTCGATAACTCCCGATCCTGTTTCTCAATTTTTTTCCGAAGGGCTTCCAGTTCCCCCTTTTCCTGCTCCAGAAGATTCTCCACCTGGCTGGAGGCTTTTTCTTTCGAGTATGAAGGAACGGCCATTCCGCCGAAAAACACGGTCAAGGCAAAGATCCCTGCCAGCCTATATGAAATTTTTATCTTCATCGACTTCGAAACATTTTGAGGAACTGGTTTACTGAAAGGTAGCTGCCTACCCAACCCAGGAATAAACTGCACACAAAAATGCTGCCCACAAATTGCGGTGACAAGAAATGAAATTCCATTCCACGGGTTATGACTTCCAACGAGCCCTGAAAATTGATTGTCAGAAAGATCTGCAGACCCTTAACCAGGGCCAAAGACAGGGCGGCTCCCAACAGCCCGTGCAAGGCCCCTTCCAGCAAATAAGGAAACTTTATGAAACGCGGTGTCGCTCCGATCAAAAGCATGAGCTCGATTTCTTCCCGGCGGGCAAAAATGGAAAGCTTGATGGTGTTGGATATGATCAGGAGGGCGCCGATGCTCAACAGGGCTCCAAGTGCAAATAAAAACACCTTCATGAAAATCATAAACGTCTCGAACCGGCCGATCCATTTTTCTCCGTATTCAACGGACTCCACACCCTCTTGAACACGAACCCGTTCGGCAAATGATTTGATCGCCGAGAACTGCCGATCCAGGGCATGGAACTGAATGTTAAAGGACGCAGGCAATGGATTCAGGTCCATCTGCCCTAAAAATTCGGAATGATCTGAAAACATCTCCTTGAAATGCGTCCACGCCTCATCCCGGGACACGTATTTAAAATATTTTACGTCCGAGCTTGCCCGAATGAATTTTTCCAGCTTCGTTCTGGACTCCGACCCAATGTTGTCCTTCAGGTACACGATCAATTGCACCTGGTTGCTCCACGAGGTGAGAAGGGAGTTGAGATTCACATAAACGAAGATGAACAGGCTGAAAATGGATAAGGCGACGGTGATGGATCCCACCGATGCAAGGCAGGTCTGTTTGTTGGATTTGATATTGGAAAGTGCCGCTCGAAAACTGCGTATCAGAAAACTCACGTGAGTACCCGTGTGTCCACAATGCGCCCCCGGTTCAATGTAATAACCGAATGGTTGCCGCTGGCCAGCATGTCCTGGTTGTGGGTGGCGAACACCACGGTCGTTCCCGCCCGGTTTGCCTCCTCAAACAGATTGAGAATTTCCTGCGAGATAACCGGGTCGAGATTCCCGGTTGGCTCATCAGCGAGAAGAATCTTTGGTTCAGTAACCAGGGCCCGTGCGATGGCCACACGTTGCTGCTCGCCACCGGATAATTGCAGGGGGTAGGCATCTTTACGGTGCGACAGACCGACATTCTTGAGTGCTTCCCATGCCCTGGAACGAATCAACCGCCGGGGCTGGTTGCTGGTGATTTCCAACGCGAACGCGACGTTCTCAAAAATGGTTTTCCCAGGGAGCAGTTTGTAATCCTGAAACACCACGCCGATATTCCGGCGCAGAAGGTAAAGCATGCTTTCCTTGAATTTACCGATGTTCATGCCGTTGACCAGTACCTGCCCATGGTCATGCTTCTCCCACCGAAAAAGTATTTTAAGAAGGGTGGACTTCCCGGCCCCACTGGGTCCGCTCAAAAACACAAAGGCGCCCTTCTTGATAATCATGGAAATGTCGAACAGGGCGGGTGTGTTGCCTTCGTAGGTTTTGTAAACGTTGTACAGTTGAATCATGCTTGACCGGTCCGAACCATACAAATGCACCCTGCCCCGGGAGGGAACGGGACGGGTTTTAATTCTTGGGAGTGGACGGCGGCAATTCGTCCGCCAGAATGATGTCGCTTTCCATGCTGTCATCGGCAATGTATTCGCCGGTGGACATCATGGCCAGCACATCGTGACCGTAAAATTCGCGGATCTGCGTGTCGGAAAGCATATCCAGATGTATGAATGTCTTGATGATGAGGCGTCCGTCCTCAATCTCATAAGCAAAAACCCCGGTGGAACACACAAGGTACCCCTCGTGGTGACCGAATGTCAGAAGGCCTTCCTCCAGATAATTGTCCAGGGTGATGATACAATTATCCGTGGTCTCCGTGCGTTCGCTGAACCGGTCGATGCAGTGAGTGGTGTACGCCACCTGCGGGTGTGTGAATGATTTGTAGAGCCGGCCCTTGTCCGTGGATTCGCTGTGGGACGGCGAAACCAGGGTGACGAATCCGTGCCGGGTGAAATCCACCAGGCAAAGAACGTCCTTGCCGAACTTCCGGGCGACTTTCTGGGTGATGCGGTTCATGAAGCGCTGGCGCTTGCGGATGGAAATCCGCCCCGACCGTCCGAAATGCTTCTGATATTCCTTTTTCAGATAAGCTTCGATTTGATGCTTTTTAAAAGCAAAATGTTTGTCTTCAACCATTCTCAAACCTGTAAAATCGGACAAGTGCAACCACAGAACTCATTATACCCATCCTGTTAAAAGGAAAAAAGGCGATTTTGACCTTCTCCATTGAAATTGAAGGAGAAATCGGCGAAACTCCCAGTCTGTTTTCCACTTACAGAGCCCACTCCCTTTGATACAATGACATTATGAACAGTACAGCCAAAACCTTCCTCCTCCTTCTGGGCGCCACGGTTTTTTTCAATCTGATGTTTTATTACCTGTCCTCCAATATCGAGGATTTTGAAAACTTACCACTCCCTCCCAAAAAGGTGGATCGGTACGAAACCAACAACCCCCTGATCAAGGTGGACGCGCAATCGCGGGATACGTGGGCCCTGCTCGACTTTTCAACCGGTAAAATCCACCGCGTGGAGGACATGGAAAAAGACACCCACCGCCTGCAGAAGCTGGACTGGGACCTGGCGTTCCAGCGGACCAAGATTGTCACCAACGGGGGCGTCACCAATCCACAAGGACCGGTTCAGGTAAAAAACCTGGGTCAGGTGGAATTTGACCAGGTGCAAGATGTCCCGGCAGCCCGGACCGATTTCAAGCAGGATGACCGGGGCTGGGGAGGCAGTATCGTCAACCAGGCACTGGTTGACTGGTACATTTACCGCACCCGCACACACAATGTGGAATCCAAAAAGGATGTCTTCCTGATCGATACCGGGGACGGGTTCGTGAAAATGAAGATCATCAATTACTATTGCGAACGTCCGGAATCCGATTGTAAATCCATGATGTGCACGCGCGACGAGGCCGCCTGCCTGACGCTGGAATACCGTTACGTTCCGGAAGGGGAAAACATCTTCCCCACCAACCCCATCGACCAACCGCAAACAGCCCAGGTCAGCCATTGAAGCAGGCAACCCTACTGCTGGTTCTGGTAGTGTTCTCGTTGCTTCCGGCGTGCCAACTCTCCTCCGCATCCGAAAAGGAATCGATGGTCTTGATTCCGGCAGGCGAGTTCCAACTCGGAATGCCCGTATCTGACAACATACCCGCGTTCATGTCCGACCGGACATCCAGCGCCAACGCGCAGCCCATGCAGAAAATGCATTTGGATGCGTTTTACATCGACCGGTTTGAAGTCACCTACGCTGATTTCCTGGCATTCAAACCTTCCGCCCGCTACGCGGAAGGACGGGCCAATCATCCTGTACGCGGTATCAGCTGGTACGAGGCAGACGCCTATTGCCTGTGGCTGGGCAAGCGTCTGCCGACGGAGTTTGAATGGGAGAAGGCCGCACGTGGCGAGGATGGCCGGTTATTCGTCTGGGGAAATGAGTTGGACAAAAACAAAGCCAATTTCGGAAAAACACCCCGGCCGGTCGGCAGTGTGAAGAGCGATACAAGTATCTACGGCGTGCAGGATATGAACGGAAATGTTTCCGAATGGACCACCAGCTGGTACCAGCCCTATCCCAATTCCCAGCACAAAGATGCCAACTTCGGGGAGAACTTCAAGGTGATTCGCGGCGGTGCCTACAACAAGCGCGAGCACGGATTCATGGAGCAGTTCGCCATGGTTCCTTACAGAAATGTGGCGCCCCCAACCATGCGCACCTGGAACACGGGGTTCCGTTGTGCGCAATCGGCTGGAAAGACGGAATCCGGCAATCCGGGCTAAAGCCCGGAAGCCAGATCGTCTCGTATGGGTTTTGGCTCGTCCCCTCCCCGGTCATCGGCCTTGTATGGAGGGTCGAGGACCACTTCATGCAACCGGGAAACATTTTCCACCGGTTGCGGAGAAGACTCTCCACCATCCTCACTTTCCGCACTTTCCGTTTTTTCCACCGTTTTACGGGGTGTGCGCGTTCGGCTGCCTCCACGCCTGCGATTCGGGTTGCGTCGCCCATCACGGGAACGGCCCGACCGGCTTCCCCGGGAAGCGGGCTTGTCCTCTCCCGGGCTTTCGGCCTTCGAAGAAGTATCCACGCCCTCATTTTCAACGGCGGGAGATGCCTCCTCCACCGGCAAAACCGGATCGCCTGTCACAATCGGTGGAGCTTCAAAACCGGATTCTTGAGACTCATCCTTACCGTTTCCCGGAAAAGGTGTGTCCACCATGGTATCGGGGGCAGCCTCCTGCCCTTCTTCGCGTGGTGTCCAGTTGGAACGATTACGGGAACCGCTGCGCGAATCTCCAGAACGGGAGGAACGCCCCCGGCTGGAGGAACGACGTCCCCGGCCACGTCGGTCCCGGTCTCCGCGGTCCTCAGAACGGGAGTCCGGGCGGGAGTCCGGGCGGGGTTCTTTTCTGACTTCAGTCCGTCCGGTGACCGTCTCCGGTGCCGCGGTCCGGAACTCAACACCGCGAGCTCGACTTTCCATTTGCCGTTCTTCTTCGCGCTTGCGCTCCAGAACGGTATAAGAGAAGCTCTCATACGCCAGGCGGTCCTTCGCCGTGAACTGAATGAGGCATTGCGTTTTGTCCTGCAACTCCTGCAGGTACTTTGTTTTATGATTCAAAAGGTAACTGGCTACTGCGGAGGAAACCTCCACGGCCAGAACCTTTACGTTGCCATCGGCCAGAATTTCCCGAACTTTGCGCAGGACGCTCAACGACAACGAACTTTCAGTACGTGTGAAACCGGTGCCCTGACACAAACCGCATTGCTCGAAGTTCCCTTCCTTGACCGGCGAGGACAAGCGCTGACGAGACATTTCCAGCAGGCCGAACCGCGAGATGCGTGAAATATTGATACGGGCCTTATCCGATTTACAGCTTTTCTTGATTTCTTTTTCGACGTTGCTTTTGTTCTTCTTCGAGAACATGTCGATGAAATCGATGACGATCAAACCACCCAGATCGCGCAGGCGCAACTGACGCCCGATTTCTTCCGCCGCCTCCATATTCGTGCGTGTGGCGGTGTCTTCCAGGTCACTGGAGCTTGTGGTTTTGCCGGAGTTGACGTCGATCGCCACCATGGCTTCTCCGACATCGAATACCAGCGATCCCCCCGAAGGCAGATCGACACGTTTTTTATAAATGTTTTCGATCTGCTCTTCGATCTTGTACTGGGAAAAAATGGGTTTTGTTTCCTGGGAATACTTGATCCGATTGCGCATCCGCGGCATTACCAGGCGCATGAACTCCTTCACCGCCTTGTAGGATTCCGCGTTGTCCACAATGATCTCAGAGGTGTCGTTGGTGAAATGGTCGCGCACGGTGCGCACCACCATATCCGGCACCTTGTAGAGAAGGCACGGACCCTTGGTTTCGGGGTCTTGAAGTTTTTCCTGAATTCCCTCCCAGATCTTCATGAGCATCTGAAGGTCTTTCTGTAATTCCAGCTTGGTGCGCCCCATGCCGGCAGTGCGCAGGATCACGCCCATATCTTCCGGCAACTGGAGATCCGAAAGCACCTCCTTCATTTTCTTACGCTCGGATTCATCCTCGATTTTCCGGGAGATTCCGCTGGTTTCCTTGGAGCACATGAGCACCAGAAACCGGCCCGGAATGGTGACCGCGTTGGTCAGGGAAGGCCCTTTGGCGTCGCGGCTTTCCTTAACCACCTGCACCAGGAGCTTCTGCCCGCGGATGAGCACATCCTGGATCCTGGTTTTTGATTTCCTTTCCCCTGTCTGAAGGTACGATTCTCTCAGAACATCCTTAAATGGGAGGAAGCCGTACTTTTTACCACCAAAATCAACAAAGCAGGCCTCGATGGCGGGTTCGACCCGGGTGATGACGCCCAGATAGACGTTTCCTTTCAGGAGCTCCCGGGAGGAGTGTTCTACTATGTATTCTTGGATTGTTCCATCTTCGATGATTACGGCGCGGCATTCTTCGGGGTGTTCCGCATTGATTAACAGTTTTTTCTTTTTGGACATATCATTGATGGCCTTTCAATTTGGCGCATGGAAGTCCTCGCCGACTACCTGCCTTGGACATGATAAAACAAAACGAATATTATTTCAAAAACGGTAATTTGTGTTATTTTATGAATGGAATCAAAAGCTTCGCATTGGGAGGCAAGCATCGTTCCGGGCTTCGGCGGAAAACTTGGAATCGGCCTTCCTAACTTTTCAATTATAACACATAAAATCAGTTAATTAGGTCATTTTTCCTCATGGAAAACGTCGCCAAAATGCCGTGTGTGGATGACTTGACCCCGGCAGACCTCATCGAAAAAACTATATTCATCCGAGTCGATTTCAACGTTCCCCTGGTCAACACCAGCAAAGGATACCGCGTCGCCGACGACACCCGCATTCGACGTTTCGTAGACACCACTTTCAAGAAAATTCACGAGCTCACCGATGGCAATTGCCGGATCATCATCGGCTCCCACCTGGGTCGACCCCATAAGAAAAAGGATTTTATGGGATGGGACGGAGTCTTCAACATTCAGTTTGTCTGCTCCCACTTTGACACACTGATACGGGAATTATACGAGGACACCTACACGATTTTCCCGCCGGAAATTACCGACTCCCACCTGAAAGATTCGCTGAATATCATTTCCAATCACCGCCTGCCTCGGGGAGGTATCAAATTCCTGCCCAATCTCCGATACCTGTTGGAGCCCAACAATCCGGACACCTACCGCCAGGAGTTTATGGAGGAAGTGGCAACCTGTTCGGACATTTTCATCAACTGCGCCTTCGGATGCAGTCACCGGGTCAGCAAGAGCATCCAGTTGCTTCCACAACAAATGCGCATGCAGGGTAAAACCGTGGTAGCGGGAAGCCTTCTAAATGTTGAAGTGAACCGCCTCGGCAAATTTGCTCAAAAGGCTTTGGATTACCCGGAAAAAACGGCGGTGATTGCCGGTGGGGCTAAGATTGCGGATAAAATCGGCATTTTGAAACAGTTTGTGGACAGCCGGATCCGTCTCATCTTTATTGGTGGGAGAATGGTGAATGCTTTTCTGCTGGCACAAAAGTTTGCCGAAAAAATTCCCACACTCCAGCAGAAAGATCTTCCCGCCAAGTTGTTTCTCAACAAGACGGAAGAAGAAAAGGCGGATGTTGTCAAGGAAGTGTGCTACGCGGACGAAATCTTGAAGCTTGCCGAAGCCAATGAAGTCAGTATCGTGTTTCCGGACGACTACAAGATCACCAAGGATTATTTTGAAACCGAGTACGTGGTGAAGGACGAGCCGGACTTTGAGGAAGATTTCCAACTGGACCTGGGGCCGCGTACCATTGAAAACTACGCCCGCAAAATCCTGCTGGAAGGGCAATCAGGAGAAATTCAGAATGTATTCTGGAACGGTCCGCTCGGTGCCTACGATCACCCGCAGACGGAGCAATATGCTGAAGGTTCGGTCAAGCTTGCAGAGCTGCTGTTTTCCGCCGCCATAAGCAACGAAAACATGTCTGTTGTCATCGGCGGGGGCGACTCCGCGGCAATTCTCAACAAGCTCAATCTGGAAGGAATGAAATACCAGGTGCGGGGGAGGATCATTCAGCAGTTGCACAAAACGATCAATGCATCGTTGTTGTCCATCGGGTTCAATAATGTGGACAAATACACCCTGTGCAACTACTTCGCGTCCAATTTTTTCGTATCTACGGGTGGCGGCGCCGCCCTGGAATTCCTGGAGGGTTACCTCAAAGATCGCGGAACCTCGCCCTCACCTTCTTACCTGCCTGGAACGGCCATTCTGCTGGAACTCACTTCCGCCTGACCCATTTCCATCCGGCTCCCATCCAGAAATTCGGTTAAAAAGCCCATGATTTCGTTAAGGGACCGGGCTTCCATTTCAAATTTGCGGTAACATTCCTGCGTTTTCCCGGCCAGGTCCAACAAGTCCTCTCCCTCAAAGTTTTCCTTTCTGCGATCGAACATGTCGCAAAGGGGGTTGAGTTCAGGATGGGTCAATCCGGCTCTGCGAATGGCGTTATCGATGCCTGCTATCCGCTCGCCGAGTGCCTGGATCCGGGGCTTGTCGAACCCCCGCTCCCTGTAAACAGACATCAGCTTTTCGCTGACTATTTGGCCATCAGATACGAATCGGATGAGTCTTTCCAGTTCCTTCCTCTTCTCCTGAACCGCACCCAAAAGAATATTGTCCTTTTCAATAATAAAATGCTGCTCCAGGAACCGGGTAATGGCTTCCATGGAACCCAATGTGGGATGTTCGCGAACTTCCAGGAGGCGATCCCTCCACATGCGACGGTAGGCTTGAGCGAACAGGGTTTCTAAATTCAGTGGATGACGAATTAGCGGTTTGAAGGCGAGATAACCTTCTTCGTCGAAACCTGATTCCAGAAGGTCGACCTCAGCAAGGTTCTTCATGAAATCCGGAACCTGCCAGCCACCGGTATGAAGATGGCCACTGATCATGGCCTCCACATGCCGTGCCTGGACTTTGTCGATGCAGATCACGTTACTGCAATGAACCTGGTAGCTGCATGGTGCGCAGGGAATGTTTGCACGAAATATGAGGTCGCCTTCTGAAAAGGGCCCGGTTTCATACGGATGCGCGTGCGCAAAAAACAGGCCCACGATTCGAACATTCAAAGCCGCCGCAATATGCATGGTACCGGTATCATTGGTCACAAGGTACCGGCAGCGTTTGAGCATGCCGATAAGCTGGGTAATGGAAGTCCGTCCACAAAGGTTTACTATTCGGTCGGAATGACTGGAAGAACCGGAAATCTGTTCCGCCAGTTCCATCTCCGATTTGACCCCGAATAAAATGATTCGGGCATTGTGGTTTTCGATCAGCCGGTCTGCCAGTTCTGCGAAACGAGACGCGGGCCAGCGGCGGTCGGCAATACTGGACCCGGCCTGAATGCCGATCACCAGTTCGTCCTTATCCAGTTCATAGGTTTTCAGAAGATCCTCAACGGCCGCATCATCCTCAGCCCCATGATCCACCCGAAGACCGTGGGTGACGGGTTCAAT
This sequence comes from Nitrospina sp. 32_T5, assembly GCF_052156635.1. NCBI lineage: Bacteria > Pseudomonadati > Nitrospinota > Nitrospinia > Nitrospinales > Nitrospinaceae > Nitrospina > Nitrospina sp. 32_T5. The sequence goes on from NZ_JBQKUO010000004.1 coordinate 33,076, forward strand.
GTCCCCTCCCCTTCCGAAAATATCTACTAGATTGAAGGTGTTGTATGCACGGTTCATGGGTTCTGTGAAAAAATACTGAAACCAGGGATGTTCGGTTTTACGGTTTCCTTCTTCATTGCAGCAGAACCCGCGAGCTTCGGGAATCCGCAGATACTTGATCATGTATGCACTGAGAATAGAATGGCTGAGATTGACCACCATGTCGAATTGTTTGGTCCGCAACGCATCAAGCCATGCTTTTAGATATTTTGCCAGCGTCACCCAAATGACTTCCCGTCCCCAGTCACGGTCATTGTATTGCGTGATATCGAACACCACCAGCTCATCCACGTGAGGAATTTTTCTGGCGAACTCTTCAAACGACTTGTTTACCGCAAGAGTGATTCTGGCATCAGGGTGTTTCCTGCGAAGGCCGGCGATAAGCGGGGTGCATTGGACCAGGTCCCCCATTCGCGTCTGATTGAGTATGAGAATATTCTTGGCCATAGTCAGCTCTTTTTAGGAATGATTTGATCCACCATCAGGAAAAGGAGTTCGGGATCTTTAAAAGACCCTTCATCTTCATTGATTCGATCGATTACAGATTGAAATTTGAAGTCCCTTTGACCACGAAAGGGTTCCAGAAACTCCAGAAGTTCCGAATCGTCCGCCACCTGGGCAAGCGCCCGATCCAATTCACTTTCACGACTGCTCGTGCGGATTTCCAGTTCCTGCTCCCTTTCGGAGTAAATGTGCAACAACATTTCATGCATGCGGTGTCTTATGGTGTGTTCCCTTAAGACACGCAGCCGCCCCCGTTCTGCAACCATCCTGCGTACTTCAGGATGATCGAGATAATAAAGGGCCTTGGCTCGCATTTCTTCCAGGTTCGAGAAAGTAACCATCTCTTCGCCAATTCGAAAACAGTCCCCAAGTTCCGACCGTTCATCCACCAGTTGGAATCCGCCGCAAGCAGCGATCTCAAAAGTACGGGGATTGACAAAGTCGCCGTTCGGGTTGACTCCATCGTGATAGGTTGAAGAGTGAAGATTCAGGTTAACCTTACCGGCGTTATAAATTTTAACGCAATCCTCGCTGCTCACCCGTTCACCCTTGTTCTGCAAATGAGGCCAGAAAACGGGATTCTGGTTCCAGCCCGTTCCCCAAATCTTGAAATTCTGGTCCAACAGGCGGGTGAAGGCCCTGTGCCGGTTGTAATAACCTTCCCCCATGAATGAAAGGTCCGCGGCAAATTGTTTATACTCGTCTTCATCCAATTCCACAGGGTTCTGAGTCTCGGGGTGTGCCGCCTGGGGAAGATAATAAAAATTATCCAGTCCCTGCGCCTTCAATTTATTGAAAAATTCCCCCTGCTGAATTGTAAAAAAATAGTCGTACTGACCTGCCACATCCTTCCAGTAAGTCAGGGTGTTGAAGTCTTCAACGAACCAGAAAGCCACGGGAATTTTCATTTCCTTCAATTTGGTCACGGCTTCCGGGCTCATCGGGGCCTGCGCCAGAGCCAGTACCAGGTCCGGCTTGAACTCGACCGCCCGCGCCACTACGGCATCTCCCATGAGGCTCAAAAACTTGTTATTCAGTGACCGCTGATTGTTCTCAATTTTGGTGATTTTCTGCATCTCAAAATAAGAATCCTTAAAACGATCGCAGTCCAAACTGTCGACCTCATGCCCCATGGAAATCAGCGCTTCCTTGCAAAACCGGGCGGTGGGCAATGAACCACCGTAAACGGGATTCACTACAAGTATCCGGAGGGAATTGTTTTCCAGCACTTCCATTACCCGAATGCACTGGCTCATCTTCTGGAAATAATCTGGTGAAATAAAAGTGGAGGGAGCATGCACAAACACATCCCAGTTGCTTGTATTGCTTCTGGCCAGGATTTTGGGAGGGGGCTCATCAACACGGAACTGAACCCGGTCGGCAAATACATTGAGGTCCACATGTTCCAGATATACCCGGAACAGGCTCATTTTTGGCTCAATAACAACCAGCTTATTTGGAAACCGGTCAAGCAAAGCCCGGACGTGGTATCCAAACCCGAGACCGAGGACCACAATTACGGAACTCGACTCTGGATGGAATTCACGAATGCTTGCCGCCGCATCCCGTTCCGGATAATAAGTGCTGTGCAGGGAATAATTCCCGTAAATGGGAACGGGCATGCCTTCCACAGAGCGGGCAATTGAAATGTTTTCGGAAACCGGTTCCGATTTCACCCGAGCGGCCAAATGAGGATCCATTCTTTCAAGAATTTTTATATTTGCCTCAAACCGGCTCATGAACAAACCTCACTTTTTGTGATTTCGCTTTTTTCCGGTTTTTCCACATGTGCCATGCCGTTGACATGGCTTGTGTTCATGCCCAGAATCGCTTCGATGTTTTTTCGGGAATTTTCCAGTTTTCCTGTTTTTCTTCGGAGGTCTCCCGTATTCAGCGAATGGGGTACCGTTCTCTTGGCCGGACGGGCCACAATTTTGTACTGGATTACGAAAAACCGTTTCAGTTCTTCCGGCGTCAAGTCTGAAATCGTCACCCTTCCGGTGCGCAGGCTGGTCCGGCCGGAGGAAGCGAATTTTTCATACTGAGGATCGAGGTTTTCTTCCACAACCTGAACTTCGTATCCCGTTTCCGCAAACAGTTTTTGAATTTCCTTCAGGGTATAAAACCGCAGATGCGTGCGGTCTAGTATGCCCTCGTCTTCATAGGTCCAGTTGCCTTCCCCCAGTTGATTCAGGATGCCGTGGTACTGGATATTGGGGATGCTCGCCACCACCACCCCCTGTTCACTGAGATAAGGGAGGGTTTTACGCAAGACCATTGCCGGATCCACGAGATGTTCCAGGACATCCGCAAACAGGATGCAGTCAAATTTCTTTTCCTCGAAAGGCAGGTCCATGGACTCGACGCTTCCTTCCACCAGCCGATCCAGATTGCGGCGGGCTTCACCGGCCGCCTGGGTGTTGATTTCGATACCCGCAACATACGCGCCCTGCCTCTGTTTGATGGCGTTCCCGGTATGTCCGGCACCACAACCGACTTCCAGTACAGACCGGGCCTCCAAAGGCACCAGATGAAGCAGGTCCCGGCGGACATTCCGGTAATAATCGGAAATTCCTCCAACATGGGATACCGTTTCCATTTCCTGAGTGGATAATGCCTTCATCCATTCTCTCACATGAGCGACCAGTGTCTGCGCGCGGTGATCGTAGGTGTGCCGCGCCAATACTTCCTGCCTTCCCGCTTCCGCGATGCGCTCTGCTTCTTCCGGGTTGGCCAGATAGTGCCGCACGGTATCGACGACCGACTCGTCCTGATAAACAACCAGATGTTTTCCATTCTCAAACAGGTCAATGAGGCCGCTTCCCTCTGCCTCGTCTGTGACCAGCAGGCTGCCGGAACACAATACCTCGAACACGCGCATGTTGAGGTCGTTGCGCACGGCGTTGTTGAACACGATGCGCGACCGACTGAACACCGCCGCCATTTTTTCCATGAACTGGCGGTCGATGTGGACATCAAAATGTTCACCCAGTTTATCCAGCAACTGTTTGCGCCGCGGCAGGCTGGGAAGGATGCTTCCAACGAACCCGACGTCATGCTCTTTTTCCAAATCCTGCTTTCCATGAATTTCCGGATCGCACGCCAGCGGCAGCCACTCCACATAAGGGATGCCCGCTTTTTTAAATTCATCGACATATTCCCTTTGCGCAAGGAAAACCATGTCGAAATGTTGCGCGATTTTAAGATGCTGATCCTTATTCAGGTGGGTGTCGATCAGGTAGCACACTTTCGGCACTTGAAGCGTGTGCAGGTCTGCCGGAATCACGTTCAATCCCGTCTCTACGTAGAGGTACAGGTTGGGCCGCCAGCCTGCGGGGATTTTTCCGATGACGGACTGGATGGACTCATTCGGTTCGCGCCTGATCTCCGGCTGGTTGGCGGGCCAGTCGAGGGCTCCCATGTTCCAGTTACGGCGATGCTCGGGAGTGAACGCGGAACCGCAGGTAATGACATCATGCTGTCTGCGCAGCGCCCGTTCCAGGTAATGCGCGGTGGTGACGGGATTGCCGTTGGTGTCCATCAGGATATTGAGTTTTTCAGGCAGCTCCCCAAAGCCTTCGGAGCCCCCCTCTTCCATCGCTTCATGGCGGACGAGAAACTGGTCGATCGCCGTCTGCACCGCCTGCTTCCAGTTTTTGACAAACCGACCGATCGGGAACAGCTGCCCCACCGTCTCCCGCGCTCTCTGACCCATTTCGCGGGCCTTGTCCGGATCATTCAACAATTCCTCAACCCCCCGACGCAGGGCGGCGATGTCTTCGGAAATAAAACCGTTCACTCCGTTTTCGATGGGGGACGTCGCGTTGCGGGTGGAAACCACCGGCATGCCGGTGGCCATGGCTTCCAGCATCGACAGATTGTAGCCGTCCTCGTAACCGTCCACCGTGGTGTTGAGAAACACGCGTCCGCGGCGGTAGTGGTCGCACAGGTCCTCGAATCCGCGGGACAGGCGGCTTCCGGGAATCTGCGGGTTCTGTCCGAGGGTGACGCAATCGAATCCTTCGACGATCTGCGAGCTCGCCGTGTAACCCAGCATCAGGTCGCGTTCTTTCAGGTTGTTGGCGACGCGCAGGATGAATCCCCCGCTCCCGTCGTAGCCGCCGTATTCGTCCAGCGGCAGGCCGGGCCGGATGATGTCCCCTTCCAGCCCCCAGTCGTCGCGCTTGCTCTGGGAGATGAAAACGCGGTGCACGTCGCGGGTCAGGTCCTCAACCATGCGGTGGTATTCTTCCTTATCCACTTGGTTGCCGCTCAACCCGGCCTCGGTGGTGAATTTGTTATGAAAAACGGCGATCTTGGGCAGGTCGTAGTCCCGCGCCCACGCGAGGTCCCTCATGTTATGCGCCACCAAGAGGGCGTAGCTGCCTTCATCGAGATCCTGCCGGGCTTCTTTCTCACTGACGATGCGACCGTTTTCCGGTAGCGGCCGCATGTTCCGGTCCCATTGCCTCCGCTGACCGGCCCCGGTTTCCGGCTCGATTATGTGGAATTCATACCCCGTGTGGGCCATCAGGCAGATGTAGGGTTCGTGCCAGTTGAAGGTAAGGATTTTCAAGTTCATTTGCGTTGACGTCTCCGCTGTTAATGCCTTTAACTCTTTTCGGAATAATCGAAAAATTGCTTTAGGCTTTATTGGCCCTTTTGGAGAAGTTCCGGGGTGGATTTAAATTATTGTTTTTAAATGGATTTTAATTATTCGAAACCATTTTCTCCAGGCTCCATCCAAAAAAGGATGGCCCTGATGTCCCGTTCCCCGGCGTTTCCGGCGGAGTTTTTGTAATTGAAGTGAATTCAAAGGTTTTTATGGAATACCCTGTCCCCGATCCCAACTCCAAGCGCATCCGCACCCGGGAAGCGATGATCCAGTACCAGAAAGCCCGGCAGGAGGGCAAAGAGTGGACCGGCGAGGTGCCGATGGGCGAAGGCCCGCTGAACCGCGACGGCATGCCCAAAACCCCGCCGGGGCAGAACGTCACCGACCGCTGGCCGGTGCTCGACCTCGGCTTCCAGCCGGAAATCCCGCTGGAGAACTGGTCGCTGACGCTGTCGGGTCTTCTGGACTACCCGGCGACGTTCAACTGGGAGGAGTTCAACAAATTCCCGCAGGTGGAGGATGTGTCGGACTTCCATTGCGTCACCTCGTGGAGCCGGCTGGACAACCGCTGGAAAGGCGTGCGGTTCTCGGATCTGGCGGACCATTGCCGGGTGCAGAAGGAAGTGCGCTACGTGTACATCAAGGCGTACGACGGCTACTCCACCAACCTGCCGATCGAAGAAGCCATGAAATACGATGTTCTGCTGGTCCACACGTGGGAAGGGATGCCACTGTCGAAGGAACACGGCGGGCCGGTGCGCATGATCACGCCGCAGTTGTACGCTTGGAAGGGAGCCAAATGGATCGGCGAGATTGTCTTTCGCGAGGACGACGAACTCGGATTCTGGGAACAGCGCGGTTACAACAACAACGCCAACCCCTGGCTGGAAGAACGGTATTGGTGATCTAAGTAAGCCTTAATGTCCTCAACTTCGGCAGGCACTTGGACTGGGAGAGGGCTTCGACCCCTTTGTCGCCGATGTAGGTGTCGAACATCAGCAGGGTCTCGACGTTCTGCAAGGTCTTAGTGTTGGCCAGCGCCACCGCCGCATCCACCCGCAGTACATTCCGCGCCACATTCAGGTGCTTCACCTTCTGGAACACTTTCGACCGCGCCAGCGTCTTGATGCCGCGATCGCTGATGTTCGTCCGGTATATGTTCAGTTTGCGCACGTTGGCGAAACCGGGATGTTTCGCCATGGTGATGAGCGCGTCGTCGCCAATGGGGTTGTCCTGCAAAATGAGCACCTGCAGTTTCTTGAACGGGCCTTCCGCGAGGGCCATGCCACCCTCTTCCCCGATGTCGTTGATGCGCAGGTCCAACTGCAGAAGATTGGCGCAGAAGTCCGCCTCCACCAGCGCCACCGCGCCACGGTCCCCGATCTGGTTCTCGCCCAGGTAGAGCCGGCGCAGGTTGGCGAACCGGGGACACTGTGCGAATGCCGGGATGGCTTTGTGCGTGAGGTGGTTTTTGCTGAGGTCGAGGTTGACGACCTCCTCCACCCGCTCCGCCTCGCACAGCGCAGTCAAGCCCTCATCGCCTATGAACAGGCCTTTCAGTTCCAGGTCGCCGTCTTCGCTCAGGTTTTCGCGGATGAGGCGGTTGATGTAATCGAGTTTGGGTGTGGCGCTCATGACGGTGGTTTCAGGTTGATGACACAGCGGAACCCGATGTCGCTGAAGCTCCGCGAGAACGGATAACTCCAGTCGCGGTAGCCGACCAGCATGCCGTTGATGCTGTCCGACCACGCGCCGCCGCGCCGAACCTTCATGACGCCGCGTCGGGGTCCGCGCGGATTGTACATCAATTCTCCCAGAAAATAGAAGCGCGGAGAATACCAGTCTGCCACCCATTCCCACATGTTCCCCGCCATGTCGTAGAGTCCGTACTGGTTGGGAGGGTACTGGCCAACAGGGGCGGCGTTGTCCGCCAGCTGTTTGCCGCCGTAGGCCATGGCCGGGTCCCAGTCGGGTCCCCAGGGGAATTCACAGCCGTTGGCTCCGCCGGCGGCCTTTTCCCATTGCGCCTCGCTGGGCAGGGCCTTGCCGATGAGATGGCAGTAGTCAGCGGCTTCGTACCAGGTGATTTTGGAGACGGGGCAGTTATCGCAACTGGATGAGGCGCTGCGGCGCAGAAGGTGGTCCGGCATCACCTCTTCCAGCTTCTTGTTGGTGACCTCGTACTTGTCGATCATGAAGGCGTTGAGGTACACATCATGCGCGGGCGCGCCGTGTTCCGGCCCGAGGGCGTCGCAGCCCCTCTGGAATTTGCCCGCCGGGATCATCACCATATCCTCGGTGATGTCGAAGGTCTGATCCGGAGAAACGCCGGGCGTGGGGGAACAGGCGGTGGTACAGACCAGGAGCCATAGCGTCAGCGCCTTGAAAATCCTCATCGCAACCGGCCAATCACCAGCAGAGGGTCAGGGGTTCGGTGTGATATCCACCAGTTTTTTCAGGTTCTCGAAAATGTTGAGGGTGGCCCGGGAGCGGTTGAGCGTGTAGAAATGAATGCCCGGTGCGCCGCCGTTGAGCAGGCCCTCGCACTGCTCGGTCGCGTGTTCGACGCCGATTTCCTTGATCGCATCCGTGTCTTCCGAATGGGCTTCCATCCGCAACAACAGGGGATCGGGGATCGTCGATCCGCACATTTTCGTGAAACGCTTGATCTGCTTCAGGTTCTGAATCGGCATGATGCCGGGGATGATCGGCACGTTGATGCCGCGGGCGATGGCCCGGTCCACGAAATCGAAATAGTGATCGTTGTCGAAAAACAACTGGGTGACCACGAAATCCGCCCCCGCATCGACCTTTTTCTTAAGGTTGTCGAGGTCGGTGTTCATGTCCGGACACTCGATGTGCTTCTCCGGGTACCCGGCGACGCCGATACAGAAGTCGTAACCCCTTTTTTTGATGAAATCCACCAGTTCGTTGGCAAACCCAAAGCCGTCTTTCGGCCGCACAAAATATTCCTGATCTTTGGGCGGGTCGCCGCGCAGGGCAAGCACGTTTTCGATCCCGGCGTCCTGCAAGGCGTCCAGCACCTCGGCGATCTCATCGGAATTGGAACCGACGCAAGTCAGGTGCGCCATGCTTTCCAGGTCCAGGTCGCGTTTGATGCGCTTGACCAAATCGAGAGTCTTGGTGCGGGTGTTGCCCATGGCGCCGTAGGTGACCGACACGTAGACCGGCTGGCAGGGCTTGAGATTTTCGATGGCGGTGAACAGCTGATTGAACCCGTCGTCGTCTTTCGGCGGAAAAAACTCGAAAGAAAACGCAGGGCGTATGGTTTCAATAAGTTTTGAGATTTTCATAAGGCAGACAGTATAACATAGAGTGCCTGACAGACCAAATCTCGCGGGACATGGGAGCCCGTATCAGTAAATGTCGAAGCTTTTGAGGTACTTCAGGAAGGAGTGGACGTTGACCAGTTCCACCGGCTCTTCTTCAATCTGCCGGTAGGCGTCGTCCGAAAAGTACCCGGTGGTGATGATGATGCCTCGCGCTGCACCCTCGCCGCGGACGGAATCCAGAAACCCCTTTACCTTCATGGCGTCCACAAGGTTGTAAGGAGGATTGATAATGCAGAGCGCCAGGTACTTGCCACCCACGACGGGGGTTTCGTCCTGCATGTCTATTTCCAGTTCGGAGTCGTTGGCCCAGACCGAGTGGCGGTATTCCAGGTTGAACTTTTCAAGAAACTCAAGGCACTTGGAACGAAATTCGTCGGGGTCCTGCAGGTAGGAAGGTTTTTCGTTATCGTTATCGAACTGAATGGATTCGCGGGGGGCCTGGGGCTGGGTGTTTTTGAGAAAAAAAATGAGGACCAGGCCCAGAATAAAAGCAACAATGACCGTGATGAATATTTGCACTTATTTGATCATCTCATCGAATATTTTTTCTTTCTTTCCTTCTTTGATCAACCGGTCATGCTTGATCATCTGGCGAATGGCTATCCAGAAAACAAAAGCAACGATGAACAGCATGCCGCCAATGGGCATGTTGTCCGGTTTCAGCGCGATCAAAAGAAAGTTTTCCAAAGCTGAGGGCTGCATGTTTTCAACCTTCCTAACAGATGAGCAATAAATCTACCGGATTATACAACAAACCCGGTCTGTCTAACAAAATCAGAAATCGTCGTCGGCGAACTCGTCGTCCTCATCATCCTCTTCATCCCCGGCTTCCGAGTCGTCTTCTTCCTCATCCAGAGGTTCACCAAAACCCCCATCAAAGAAACCGTCCATGAAGGGATCTTCCTCTTCGAGAGACAGGCTCATATCGACTCCGGGCTTGTCGTAGGAAACCAGCAGGTCGGTAATGTCCTGGGCCTGCTTGTCAATATCGCCGTTTTCAATCGTACTCAATTTATGGAATTTGGTCTGGATGGTGTAATCCCCGTCCTCCTTCGGCCAATGGTTGGGCATCGGCGTCCAGGGAATCATTTCACGTGTATCCTTCAACCATTTGGGAATCCATTCCTCGCGCAGGCGTTCCTGTGCGATCTTGAATTCGATTCCCTTGTCGCCACCATCATGGCATTTGCCGCATTCCATGTAGTTGACCATCTTGACGCCGTTTTCAATGGACGCCTTGTCTTTCTTCAGGTGAACTCCTGCTTCGTATTTGATTTCACTCGGAGCCACCAGCTCGAAATATGCCGTCAGGTCACGCAATTGGGAATCGGTCAGGTTGAAAGTTGGCATTTTAACCTCAACCCATTTGCGCACAGGAGTGGGTTTCTTCATGAAGGAATACAGCCAGGATCCCTTCAGTCGATCACCCACGTGATAGGTTTTGGTTTCAAGCGGAGGCGGATACTGAGCCGTGGACTTCAGGTGTTCCTGGATGTCCCCGCCATACCCTTCCACAATATGGCAACCGCGGCAGTTGAATTGCGTGATCAATCTCCGGCCGCGCTCAATAGTCAACTCATCCTGGGAGTAATTCCTTTTGTAACGTTCGGGTATGAACAAACCATTCAATCCGCGAAGGAAAACCATCAGGGCCTGGATCTCATCTTCCGCCAACTCGAAGTCCGGCATTTTATCGAGAATGCGTTCGGTGCGATACACCGTGGGATTTTTTAGTTTGTTATACGTCCAGGACTCCCATGTGTGTGGGATGTGCGTATCGGCAAATTCCAACTCGCGAACCTGTTTGCTTCCGAATGAAGACAATTCCGGCGCGATGCGGCCTTCCTTTTCCATTCCGGGAACATTGTGGCAGGCAAAACAACCCCGGTTTCTTACCAGTTTTTCACCAAACGCGATGGTATCCGGATCCTTGTATTTCCTTTCGATTCCGGGAATCTCCACCGGTTTCCCAAACTGGATCAGATACGCGGCGATGTTTGACGCCTCTTCCACGCTCAGGCGCATATCGGGCATTTTGCTTTCGTGGTTGTAATCGCGCGGATTGCTTAGCCAGCTCACTATCCAGTCGGCGGAAACCTTCTCGCCGATGTTACTCAGGTTCGGGGCGAACCGTTCACCCTTCCCTTTCAGCTTGTGGCAGGCCTGGCACCCTACAGATTCAAAAAGCTCTTGACCCTTTTTGGGATCGCCCCCTTTGAATTTTTCGGGTAGCTGGTACCCCTTTTCGGATTTATCCCATAGGTAAGCAGAAATGGCGAGCGCATGTTCGTCGCTCAAACCAAAATCCGGCATGCGCGTTTCCGGCAGGTAATCCTTCGGCTTTTTTACCCACCGGTACAACCAGCTGGGATCGACCTTGGCGGCAATTTTTCGCAGGCTCGGGCCCACCTTGCGTTCTTCCGCAAACCCTTCAACAAGGTGGCAACCATGACAACCCAGCTTCAGGAACAGCTTCTTGCCCTTGGTGAGGATGGGAGCCCCTTTCAGACTGACCACTTCGGCATGGCAGTTGGTGCAGTTCGATTGCATGAGACTGCCGTGAAGAAGGGGTTCGTTGATGCCAAGGGTCTGGTCCATTTCATGATGGGAGCCATGGGCATCTTCCGTAGGTGCGGTGGCCGTCCCCTGCCCCCTGTGACACCATGTGCATCCCGTTTCCAGAGGATCGTGGTGTTCAATCAGGATTTCCCGGTTCGGGTGGGTTTTGAGAGGTTCCTTGAAATCTTTATAGTAGGGATCGTTAAAAGAAACGTGACAGGTGTGGCACCGGTCCACTTTGTAAATGATCTCGCCAAACTTGTTTTTGGCGGAACCGGGAATGACCGTTTGCTTGATCTCAGCGGGCCGCAGGAACAGATTGAAGGGCTTGTAGTAATCCATTCTCTGGGCGAGGATGACCTGCTGGTTGGTCAAGCCTACCAGTTCATTCTCAAGATTTTTCTTGTGGACCTTGAACTCCAGAAGTTTGGCTTCCGCGTCATCGCGCTTGCGGGTGAGGTCTTCAATGATCGGCTCGAAATCGGCGATGTGGTGCTTGGTCTCCTCAACACGATTCAGCTCGACTTCATAATTCTTGCCTTCATGCTGGGCTTTTTTGTAGTAGTAATAATATTCGTCCAGCCGGCTTTTTTCGAATTTCAAAGCTTCCTTGGCATCATCCAGTGCCACCTGGGCATTCCAGGCCGCATCCGCGAGCTGCTGGTATTCCTCATCATTTTCCAGCTTCTCTTCTTCCTTGGCAATGGCCTGACGGAGTTCCTCGGTACGCCCTTCGATTTTCTCGGTGACTTCCACGTATTCCGCACGCGTGCGCTCGTACTGGGCCTCGTTGTAGGTATCCTGAAAATCCTTGTAGCCGCGCCGGATGAATTCGTCATCCCAGAAAGCCCACAGGGTCACGAACAGCAAGGCGCCGGAACACAGGAAAAACAGAAAGCTGTACGAAGTGCGCTCATCAAACTCCCCATCCTGGAACGCGGAGTCTTCCTTATTTTCTTCCTCTTGGGGATCTTTAGTTTCTTCAGCCATGGATGTTTCTGAAAAGCCCGTTAAACGTTAAACCAGGGGGTGACCCAAATGTATTTGATATTGAACCCGAGCCTCAGGGCGATCTTGATGACGATACCGATCATGATCAAATACAATTGCACCTTTAGGAACATGCGGAGGAAGCCTACTGTTTTGAGGGCTTTTCTCTCCATGAAAAAATAAACGGCGGTCCCGACGGCGAAATAACCGAGCACCACGACACCACCCACCAGCATGGCCATGTCATAGGTACGCACGCCGAGTGCATAGGGAAGATCGACGTTGGTCAGGGCCACCACCTTGTGCGGATCCCAGTACTGCCAGGGCATGAACAGGTTCCAGCCCGGACCCCGCAGGAACACGCCCATGATGATGAGCGCAATCCAGAGAACGAGAAAGCCGAAACTGTAAACCCAGATAGCCAGCTTACGCTCGGTGTAGGTGTAGTACCCGTTGCCCTTGGGGTTCACATCGAGATAGGGAATCAGCATGAGCCCAACGATAATGAGAACCGGCGCCACAACACCCGCAAACCAGGGGTCGAAATAAACCAGGATGTCCTGCAGGCCGAGAAAATACCACGGCGCCTTGGACGGGTTGGGTGTCTTGGTCGGATTGGCCGCTTCTTCAAGCGGCGCATCGATGGTGATCGACCACACCGTCAACAGAACACTGACGATGATGGCGCAGAGAAATTCCAGACGGACCAGATACGGCCAGACGTGGACCTTCTCCGGCAGATCCTCTACTTTCTTTTTCGGAGCCGCTTTAGCCGGCGCCTTGGCGGCCGGTTTGGCGGGTGGCTTGGCAGGTGGTTTCTCTGCGGTCCCCATAGAAAGACTTCCTATCCTTCAAAAAAGTTTCAATCAGCGAAACGTGAACAACAACATATCAAAGCGGTCCGGAGATGCCTCCGTCCTTTCGGATTCGCCAGAAATGGACGATCATCAGGGCGCCGGCCACCAGAGGTATCAGAATGCAGTGCAATACGTAAAAACGGAGCAACGCCGGCGGCCCGACAAGACTGCCGCCCAACAGCATGGAACGGGCGTCGTACCTTGCCGTCACACCCACATATTCCGCAAAAGGACCTTCAGACCCGAGGAACGGTGTCGCCCGCGCCATGTTGGTGCCTACGGTGACCGCCCACATCGCCAATTGGTCCCACGGCAGGAGGTAACCGGTGAAGCTCAGGAGAAGCGTGAAGGTCACGAGGAACACGCCGATAACCCAGTTGAACTCGCGGGGTGGTTTGTACGAGCCTGTCAAAAACACCCGGAACATGTGCAGCCAGACGGTAATGACCATCGCGTGCGCCGCCCATCGATGCATGTTCCGCATCAACATGCCGAACGGGACGTCATACTGCAGGTATTTCATGTCATAGTAAGCGTACTCTCCCACCGGACGGTAGTAAAACATCAGGATGATGCCCGTCACAACGAGGGAAAGAAAAAGCAGGAAGGTAATCCCACCCATGCACCATGTGAATTTGATACGCAACGCATGGCGGTGGATTTTTACGGGATGCAGGTGGAGCCAGACGTTACTCGCGATCTGCAAAACGCGGTTCCGCGGAGTGTCGGCGTATCCATGGCGGAACGACGAGGTCCAAACCTGGGATTCGGTGATCTTCTCCGCCGCTTCCTCAAAAAGCTTTCCGCTTTTGATGGACTCTTTGATCTCTTCAAAATTCGGAATTTTGGGTTTAGCCAAAACTCAATCTCCTAAACACTGCTGATTAATCTAATAAAAAAAGGCGAGTACGGGATCATGCCCATCAGGTTCTGAGGTAAGAACCCGGCTCTTCCCACTCGCCTTTCTCGTACAGAAACACCTTGCTTTTATCGACCACAATTTCACCGTCCGGGGCAATTCCTACCTTTAACCGTTCCAGAGGCCGTGGAGCCGGACCTTCGAAATTGATTCCATCCATTGTAAAACCACTGCCATGACAGGGGCACTTGTACTTACCTTCCGATCGCAGCCACAAGGGCGTGCAACCCAGATGCGTGCAGCGGGCGAGAATCGCATACAGCCGCTGCTCCTCACGCACAATCCAGACACGCTGATCCTTGACCCACTTGGTGCTCACTTCGCCCACTGTGTAATCACTCACCTTGCCAGCCTTGAACTTGGGAGACGGCTCGAACAACACACGCGGGAACAACAAGCGGAGAAAATAAACGGATGACAAACCCAAAGTGGCCATGAACCCGGCCCAACCGGCATACGAGAAAAAATCCCGTCTTGAGTAAAGATTGTTGGGTTTCTCTTTACCGCCCTTGTCCTTGGCCGCAGGCTTGGCCGGGGGGATGTTTGGATTTTTGGAAGGCTGTGCCATAAGTTCTTTTAACTCAATTGTTTATATAAATCCTGAAATCCTGGATAGTCAGCCAAGAATGGACATACCACTCTAGCAAAGGATGGTTTTTAACATAATTAGAAAATGGAGTCAAGGTAAGATAGTTACATCACAAACCCTTGAATTATCGCCTTGGAGTCAAACCTCGCAGGCAGGCCCGCGCGGCTTCCAAAACCCCGATTGCGGAGTCCCCAAAACCGGGTAAAAGTTGTGTCAGCGCCTTCACTGTCATGCCCCGTTGAATGGCCAGCGTCGCCAGGGTGAGCATTTCGGAAGCGCCGATTCCGGATATCTGTGCACCGATGACTTTCCGGCTCTCCCGGTCGGCCAGCAATTTGCAAAACCCGCCACCCTGACCGGGAATTTCGTCCGCATTCAATGGCAACCCGTTGAAACGGCCTTCCACCGGTTTCAGGTATCCCTTGTGGTGTGCGTCTTCCGCCCGGCAACCCACCGCAGCCAGGGGCGGATTGGAATGCAGGCGAAAAGGAATGCCACCCGGGTCCAGAATTCTTTCTTTTCCCAATGCGTTCTGTGCGGCGGTGCGGCCTTCCTCGCTGGAGTGTTCCGGCGAACGTTCGTGCCCGGTCACACTTCCCGCAGCAAACACATTCTTAACGGACGTACGCATGCAGGCGTCGGCCCAGATTTCACGACGGTCTCCCATTTCCATGCCCATCGCGGCGTCCAACGAACCCGGTGTGCGCCCCACGCGCCTGTATCCAACCAGGATTTTTTCGACGGAAAACTTGATTCCCCCATCCAGAGTGATATCGATACCACCGTCTTGCTTCAAAATGGACAGGATCTTTTTATTGAACAGGGATTTGACCTTGGCCCGCTTCAAACCGGCTTCCAGGACATCGATCAGTTCGGGGTCGCGGTCGGCGATCATGCGTTTCTGTTCATTGCACAGGAACACCCTGGTACCCAGGCGGTTAAAGAAGAGCGCCGTTTCAATCACCGCCACCCCGTCTCCCAGGATCAGGATCGACTCCGGTAATGTCTCCAGTTCGAGAAACCGGTCGACAGGAAGGATGGTGTCTTCATCGAAGGGAACGGTGGCAATGGATTCGGCGTCCGAACCCATTGCCAGAACCACATTATCGGCCTGCACTTCCTGCTTGCCCTTTTCCGTTTCAACGCGCAGGGTACCGGTTCCGGCAAGGGTTCCTTTGCCTTCGATCAGGGTCACGCCGGAGGCTTCCAGGTCATGCCTCGCCTGGTTCGAAGCGGCCTGAGCAATGGAGGAAAAACGTGTCCGCACACCTTCCCAATCGACAGGCCGAACGGCCCCGAATTCCGGGTCGGCAAGGAGGGTGCGCACAGGGTGGAGTCCACGATTCAGGTAGTGGCCACCCAGGGCATCCATCTCTACGAGACACACGCGGGCGCCCATGTCACTGCCTTGCCGGGCGGCGGCGAGACCGGCAGTGCCACCTCCCAGGATGGCGAGATCAAACTGGCTCATTCAAACACTTCCATCGTCATGCACCGGTTGAATTACCCACATTAAAGCACAATCCCGAAACCCGCCGCAATTGCCCTTTCTGGCTTATAATACGTTCAAGGCAGCCATGCCGATCAACAGAACCAGGCCGACGGACGCGATCACCGCATGCAGAGTGACGTTCATTTTACGGCTCAACGGGATGGCAGTCAGAAAGTAGGCGGCAACAAAGTAGATGAACCCGTCATTGTTCCCAAGCTGGTGGTTGACATAGAGAAACAAACCCAACATGGCGATCGACGCGACATAAACGTAACGGTGCAACTGGTACAAGCGCTTTCGCCGGTCCTGGGGAAGCATGCTGACACCTATGATGATGTTGGCGAAGACGATCAGGATGGTGAGGAACAGGGTCTGGAAGCTTGGATGGGCAAACAGGTCGCCCAGCGTTTGAATCTGCATGATTCAAATTCGGAGGCCCTTGCCGGCGAAGGCAAGTGGATGGTGCCGATGGGGAGATTCGAACTCCCACGGGTTGCCCCATACGCCCCTCAAGCGCACGTGTCTACCAGTTCCACCACATCGGCATTTAAGCGAATTTATTTCTTGGAGTTGTCCTGAGCTGGCTGGGTCGGGATGGTCGTGGTTTCTTCCACTTCGTTGATCACGGAATCCTGCTTTTTGCTGGACAGCACCGTCGCCAGGCTGAGGGACGTGATCATGAACACGATGGCCGCAACGGTGGTGAGTTTGGTCAAAAAATTTCCCGCTCCACTGCTGCCAAACATGGTCTGGCTGGACCCGGAACCGAACACCGCTCCCATGGCCGCGCCTTTGCCGGACTGCAGCAGGACGACGAGTATCAGGAAAACTGCGGCGGCAATGTGTAATACCGTAACAAACGTATGCAAACCAACCTCCTAAGAATCACTCAACCGAGCCAATAATAGCACAAAATAAATCCACGTCCAAACTCGCGCCGCCCACCAGAGCGCCATCGATGTTGTCCTCCCCAAGAAGACCGCGGCTGTTCTCCGGCGTCACACTGCCGCCGTAAAGAACCCGTATGGACTCCCCGGCGGCGGGCCCATACAATTCGCCGATCCATTGACGGATCAGGCAGTGCACCTGTTCAGCCTGTTGCGGAGAGGCGTTCTTACCTGTACCGATGGCCCACACCGGTTCGTAAGCGACGACCACCCTTCCGACCGCAGACGGCTCAACGTCCTTCAAGCCTTCGGTCAATTGCAGATGAACCACGTGTTCGGTCTGCTCTGCATCGCGTTCGACCTCGGTTTCACCAACACAAAGGATGACGTTGAGGCCATGATCGAGAGCGTGCCTGACCTTTCGGTTGATGAGGGCCTCCGATTCGCCAAACTGGTGCCGCCGCTCCGAGTGGCCGACAATCACCCAGCCGCACCCCGCCTCCACCAGCATGGGCGCCGAAATCTCACCCGTAAAGGCACCAGCGTCTTCGGCAAACACATTCTGTGCGGCAAGCCCGATACCGGTTCCCTTAAGCAGGGATGCCGCAAGCGAAAGCGAGGTGAACGGCGGTGCCACCACCACTTCCGCCGGACAACTGGAATCCAGCCGCCGGACCAGCCCTTGCAACAACCCCTCCGTCTCGGAAAGGGTCTTGTTCATTTTCCAGTTGCCGGCAATCAGGATCTTTCGCATAAAGCCCATTGTCCGTTGGCGCTCAGATTCCTTTTTTGATCATGAACTTCAAGATATCCCGCGTGCGTGAGGAATAGCCCCATTCATTGTCGTACCACGACAGCACCTTCACCATGTTTTTTCCCATGACCTTGGTGGACGGGCCATCGATGATCGAAGAGTCCTCGTCGCCATTGAAATCGATCGACACCAGCGGCTGTTCCTCCAGACGCAGGATGCCCTTGAGTTCACCCTCTGCCACTTCGCGGAACATGGAGTTGACTTCTTCTGTCGAGGTATCTCTTTCCACTTCGGCCACGAAGTCCACCAGCGACACGTTGGGGGTGGGAACACGGATGGCCATGCCATCGAGTCGGCCTTCGAGCTCCGGCAGGACAATGCACACCGCCTTCGCCGCTCCGGTGGTGGTCGGGATCATCGACAGGTTGGCCGCCCGCGCCCGGCGCAGGTCCTTGTGCGGCAGGTCAAGAATCCGCTGGTCGTTGGTGTAGGAATGAATGGTGGTCATCAACCCCTTCTTGATCTTGAGCCGGTCATGCAGCACCTTCACCATCGGAGCAAGGCAGTTGGTCGTGCAGGAGGCATTGGAAACGATGGAATGCTGTTTGGGGTCGTATTTGCCTTCGTTGACACCCAGCACCACCGTCACATCCGGATCGGTGGCGGGTGCGGAAATGATGACTTTCTTCGCCCCGGCGGTCAGGTGTTTGGCCGCGGCATCCCGCTTGGTGAAGATGCCGGTGGACTCGATCACCACATCAACGCCCAGATTTTTCCATGGGAGTTCGGCCGGATCCTTCACAGACAGGACCTTGATCTTTTTTCCATCGATAATCAGGTTGTCCCCGTCCGCCTTCACTTCACCCTTGGTGACGCCCTGCACGGAATCGTATTTATACAGGTGGGCGAGGGTCGCCGCATCGGTGAGATCGTTGATGGCCACAACGTCCACCAGCTCGCCGCATTCCTTGTCGCTCAATATGCATTTCAAAACGTTTCGGCCGATGCGGCCGAAACCGTTGATACCCACTTTAGTGGCCATATACCGATACCTCCAATTGCTTTGCTTGCGCTTTTCTTGGACTGAAAACACGTTGGCCCGGTCCCGGAGGGCGGGGTCGTGGTCATTTTCGCTTGCTTCCGTGGCTTGTTCAACGCCAATGTGGCGGGACGCTAACAGGGCAATGCGGGATTACGATTATGGTGCAAATTGATTGCGGGGTCAATACGATGAACACGGGTTTCATGCAGAAACCGCTCTTTGCGCCACACCTTTTTCAATGCACCGGATCATGTCGCGGACGGCCTGCTCCATGCCGCAATACACGGACCGTGCCACCAGGTTGTGACCGATGTTGAGTTC
Source organism: Nitrospina sp. 32_T5 (assembly GCF_052156635.1). Taxonomy (NCBI): domain Bacteria; kingdom Pseudomonadati; phylum Nitrospinota; class Nitrospinia; order Nitrospinales; family Nitrospinaceae; genus Nitrospina; species Nitrospina sp. 32_T5. The sequence continues at coordinate 51,997 of NZ_JBQKUO010000004.1, forward strand.
CTCGACCTCGGGGACCGCGGCGATAGGAACCACATTTTCGTTGTTCAACCCGTGCCCGGCAAACACCCGGAGGCCCAGGCCCTTCGCGTGGCGGGCTGCGGCCTGGATTTTTTGGAGTTCCCGTGCCGTCTGCTCCGGGTCGGTGAGCTCAGTGTAAAGACCGGTATTGATCTCGATGCTGTCCGCCCCCGTTTCCATCGCAGCGTTCAGTTGTTCCAAATCCGGATCCACAAACAGGCTGAACCGAATACCCAGGGGAGCCAGACGCTGACGGATGTCCGCCAGACATCCTTTCTTCGAGATCACGTCAAGGCCTCCTTCGGTGGTGATCTCCTGCCGTTTCTCCGGCACCAGCGACACCTGGTAAGGCTTGACGTTGATGGCAAGTTCCACCATCTCTTCCACCGCCGCCATCTCCAGATTGAGCGGCGTGCGGATGCCCTCCCGAATACGGTGCACGTCCCTGTCCTGAATGTGCCGCCGGTCTTCACGCAGATGCACGGTGATGCCGTCGGCCCCGGCCTGCTCCGCCAGGTGTGCGGCTTTCAGCGGGTCCGGCTCCACGGTTTTGCGGGCTTCCCGCAGGGTCGCGACGTGGTCCACATTGACAAACAAACGTATCATTTCATTCCTTCCGGTACTTGCGGAGTTCCTCAACAATCTTGATGGCCCGGGCGGTTTCCCGTACGTCGTGAACGCGCAGGACACGGGCGCCTTTCAACACACCAACCACCGCCGCGGCCAACGAGCCTTCCATTCTCTCATCCGTGGGAAGGTCCAGGATTTTACCAATAAACGCCTTGCGGGAAACACCCAAAAGCATGGGTTTTTCCAATGAAGCAAACCGATCCAGGTTGGATACCAGTTCCAGATTGTGCCTGACCGTCTTGCCGAATCCAATGCCGGGATCAATCATGATCTGATCCGCGGGGATTCCCGCAAACTCCGCTTCGGTAATGCGGCGGTCGAGAAAGTCATAAACCTCTTCAACGCAATCGACGTACTGCGGATCGAGCTGCATGGTCTTCGGCGTGCCTTGCATATGCATGATGATCACCCCCGCCGGATAGCGGGACACGGTTTCCACCATTTCCGGAAACCGCAGGCCGTAGATATCGTTGATCCAGTGAACGCCGAGATCCAGTACCCGCCGCGCAACATAAGGCTTGTACGTATCCACGGAGATGGGCACCGGAATTTCCCGCACCAGCGTTTTCACCACCGGCTCCAGCAGTTTCCATTCCTGTTCGTCCGGAACGGGTTCCGACCCGGGGTGGGTGGACTCCGCCCCGATGTCCAGCATGTCCGCGCCGTCCTCAATCAGGCGTTCTGCGGTTTTCAACGCCTGCTTTTCATTTGCAGAGTAACTGGATCGAAAAAAAGAATTGGAAGACAGGTTGATGATTCCCATGATCCGAGTCGGACCGGAAAAGAAGTCATCGCTCATACCACCACTCCTTTTAATTCAAAATCAAACAAGCAAACAAAAAAAGCTCCAAACTGGCCACAGCCGGAATGGAGCTTTGATTGTTCAGAAGGTTTTAGACCACGGACCGCCCTCAGGCAGGAGTGGGATCAGGCACACCACCTCCACCCACCAGGCCCTCGTCGAGGCCTTTGGCTTTCTTGCCCTTTTGGGTGTCCTCCGCCTTCAATCCGGCGGCAGGCTCCGTCTTTCCGGAGTCTGAATCCGGGTCCAGCGGACGGTTTTCTATGATGGCTTTGATCTCAACCAGGTCCAGGGTTTCCTGCTCCAGAAGCGCAACCGCCAATCGCTCCAGTGCATCGCGATTTTCGGTCAGCAGTTCCTTCGCACGATTGTAGCCGCCCATGACCAAGGCCTTGACTTCAAGATCGATCAGCTTGGCGGTTTCGTCGCTGAAGTTCTTCTGTGCGGAGAAATCCTTGCCCAGAAACACCTGTTCCTCCTTGGTGCCGTAGGTCAACGGACCCATCTTTTCGCTCATGCCCCATTCACAAACCATCTTGCGCGCGGTTTCTGTCGCGACTTCGATGTCGTTGCCCGCACCGGTAGTGATTTCACCCAGACAAACCTCTTCGGCCACGCGCCCGCCCATCATGATGGCCAGGCGGTGAATGAGGTATTCCTTGGGATACGTGTGCTTCTCATCTTCCGGCAACTGCATGGTCACACCCAGGGCACGGCCCCGCGGAATGATGGTCACCTTGTGCAGGGGATCGGTCCCCGGAAGGAGGAACGCCACCAGCGCATGTCCGGCTTCGTGATAAGCGGTGGTTTTCTTTTCCTTTTCGGTGATGACCATACTGCGGCGTTCGACACCCATCATGACCTTGTCTTTGGCGTTCTCGAAGTCCTCCATGGTCACTACCTTCTTCTCATCACGTGCAGCGAGGAGGGCGGCTTCGTTGACCAGGTTGGCGAGATCCGCACCGGTGAAACCCGGCGTGCCACGGGCCACCACTTTGAGGTCCACGTTGTCGGACAACGGCACCTTGGCGGTGTGCACTTTCAGAATGCCTTCGCGTCCCTTGATATCCGGACGCCCGACCACCACCTGGCGGTCAAACCGGCCCGGGCGCAACAGCGCGGGGTCGAGAACGTCGGGACGGTTGGTCGCGGCGATCAAAATGACACCTTCGTTGTTCTCGAAGCCGTCCATTTCCACCAGCAACTGGTTGAGGGTCTGTTCGCGTTCGTCATGACCGCCGCCGAGACCCGCGCCGCGATGTCGTCCCACGGCGTCGATTTCGTCGATGAAAATGATGCACGGGCTGTTCTTTTTGCCCTGCTCAAACAGGTCGCGCACGCGCGAAGCGCCGACGCCGACAAACATCTCAACAAAGTCCGAACCGCTGATGCTGAAGAACGGCACGTTCGCCTCGCCGGCAATGGCGCGGGCCAACAGGGTTTTGCCCGTGCCCGGAGGGCCCACCAGCAGGACGCCCTTGGGAATCTTGCCGCCCAGCTTGCTGAATTTCTGGGGCTCCTTCAAAAACTCGATGATTTCGTGGAGTTCTTCCTTGGCTTCATCACAACCGGAGACATCCTTGAAGGTGGTCTTGGTTTTACCTTCATTCATCAGGCGTGCCTTACTTTTGCCAAACGAAAGCGCCTTGCCGCCTCCGGACTGCATCTGGCGCATGAAGAAAATCCAGATACCCAGGAGCAGGATCATCGGGAACCACGAGATCAGGACGTTCATGTACCAGCTGGTCTGCTCCGGTGGCTTCACCACCATGCGAACGTCTTTATCCCGCAGGGATTTGATGAGGTCCGGGTCCTTGGACGGAGCGTAAGTCTGGAAGGTCTGGCCATCGGTGTACTTGCCGGTAATGTGATCGCCCTGCATGACCACTTCCGCAACCTCACCGTTCTCCACCTTGTTCATGAACTCGCTGAAGACGATCTCCGACTGAGGGGTTATGGGTTGGTTGAAAATATTGAACAAAGCTATCAGGATGATGCCGATAACCAGCCACAACGCGAGGTTTTTATAAAATTGATTCAAGGCCGTCTCCTTTTGTATCTAATCTGGGCAATTGCCGTCCTGTTTCCCCATGGTAGCATATTTTATCCCGCGTGGGCGGGAATCTTGCCCAATGTGTTGGCGCCCCTCGTTCATTTCAAAACCCTGATATTCAACGTATTGCGGGTCTGCTCGGAAATACGGTAGAGCTCCGAGATGCGCCCCTCTAACACCCAAATAATATGATCGTCCGCGGTTGTCAATACGGTCATCCGTTTTCTTTCAGCGCGCGGAATTTTTTCATCTTTAAAGTAATCCTTGAGCTTTTTGGACCCCTGCATACCCAGGGGCTGAAACCGGTCGCCGGCTCGCCAGTGACGAATTCGCAACACAGGACCGGTTTTATCAAAATCCAGAAGGGCCTGTTGGATGTCGGCCGGCTCTTTATGAGCCCCCTTTTCAACTTCAGCCGATATTTGAATACCCAAAGATTCAACGGACGTGACCCCGGGAATCTGAAGGAGGCACCCCTCGCCCATCAACAGGTTACTGTTGTTTAAGATGCCGGGTTGTGACTCCGGGATTTTATATATCTTGAGGGAATCGGCCTCCCTTTCGGCAGCCCATTCACCGGGCAGGGAGACCACCTTTCCACTCTGGCCTGATTCCAGCAGGGCCAGGACCTTCAGGATATGGTCGAAGGTGGCCCGGCGCAGGTTGCCGCGTCCACGTTCCAAAGCCAGCCTCACCAACCGGGCCTGCAGGGCCGGCGACAGCGCCTTCAGGGCTTCACACTCCAGAATCACCTGACGGTTCTGGTGATCCTCCCGGCCCAGACGCTCGAACCAGTCCTCCGCTTCGCGATTCAGATGCTCCTCTTCCCATTGAAGAATACGTGCAGTCTGTTGCAGGGCCTGGCGGACCTGGGGATTGTATTCCCGCTCCAGATAAGGGAGAAGTTCCATCCGGATACGGTTGCGCAGGTATTGGACGTCGCGATTGGTGGCATCTTCGCGGAATTCAATTTTCTCCTTTTTCAGGAATTCCATCACATCCTCGCGCGTGCAGTCGATCAAAGGGCGAATGAGGTTGCCGCGAACCGGCCGCATTCCACTCAGCCCGCGCGGACCGCCTCCCCGCAACAGGTTGATGAGCACCGTTTCCGCCTGATCGTCCGCAGTGTGGCCCAGTGCCACCCTCTGCGCCGACACCTGTTCCCGTACCGACTCCAGAAACTTTAGCCGGATGGTGCGCGCAGTTTCCTGAAATGACATGCCGCTTTTGGCGGACGCTCCGGGCACATCTTCCCGTTCAACCACAACAGGAATGCCAAGCCGGACTGCAGCCTGGCGAACAAACTCGGCATCTTCCTCTGATGCTCCTTCACGGGTGCCATGATCCAGATGGGCTACCGTGAGCCGCAATTCCATTTCGGACCGCAACCGGTCCAGCGCGTACAGGAGAGCCACGGAATCGGGACCCCCGGAAACGGCGACAACCAGATGGTCACCGGGCGTCACCATATTATGGATAGCGAGGGTACGCTGAATTTTTTCGATAAAAGGGAGCATACGGCCCCTGAGGGGTGGAGAGACCGGGGCGTTGGGGGCAGGAATCCGGTTACGGGATCGGCGCGTGAATTACAGGTTTTCCAGCAGGGATTTCTTACGGCGGTTGTATTCCTGCTCGGTGATCAGGTCCATGTCTCTCAGGTTTTTATAATATTTCAGTTTTTTCTCCAATGGTTCAAATTCCCTGGCAACCGGGGTTTCCTTTTGAAGAGTTTCCTTTTTCCCGATTTGCAAAGGAGGCAATACTTCCTCCTGGCGCGGAACCTTTTTCTTGACCGGAGTGGTTTCCATTTTGTTTATGGACGACCCAGGCATTTTACCCGCAACCACCGGCTTATTATTATGTTCGCCGGAAGGTTTCAACGAACCCAGCCGTTTTTCAATGAATGATCTGGCGCGAAGATCCTCAATGTATTCTTTAAATACAGACTCAAAGCGTTCGTGTTTCAATTGAGCCTCAATGCGACCTTCCACATCCTCCATGGGGACGGGAGCTCCGTGGAGGATTTCTTCCACTTTGATAATGTGGAGTCCATACGGGGAGGTTATAATATTGCTCACCTGCCCCGACTTCAGGGAAAACGCAGCATCTTCGAATTCGGAAATCATTTTACCCTTTTCAAGCACTCCCAAATCTCCGCCATTCGATGCGGTTACGTCCTCGGAATACTCCTTTGCCACGTCCACGAATTCGCGACCACTTTGAATCTCTTCAAGGGCCATTCGCGCCTTCTTCTTTTTAAGTTCCACCTCGTCCTGGGTGAGACTGTTATCCAGAATAAACAAGATGTGCCTGGCGTGCACCTTGGGGGTGGTCCAGAAATCTTTCCGGTGGGCGTCGTAATATTCCGCAATTTCCTCTTTACTGATTTTGATACGGGAACGGACTTCCAGGTTTATGACGCGGCTCAGCAGGATTTGTTCACGGATGCGCTTTTTGTATTCCTCCATTGTGCGCCCTTCCTGCTCCAACATTTCTGCCAACTGTTCCTCAGTCAGGTTGCCACGGGCCCGAATGTCATCCAGCGCACTCTGCATCTGACTTTCTTCCACAATCATGTTCAATCGCTCGGCCACACCAATCATCAGGATTTCATCAATCATCTGCTCAAGGGTTTGCAGGCGCACCTGTTCGAAGGGAGGCAAGGCCTCTACGCCCATTCCCGAATAGCGGGCCATGTCCACCCGGGCGCGTTCATCAAGGGCACTTAAGGTGATGATCTCGTTATTGACCTTGGCCACCACCCGGTCCAGCACCTTGGCATGCACACCCGGCCCTCCCCAAAGCAGGAGCAGGGTGGAAAAAAGGACTACGTTAATGAATGTTTTCCAGAGCGTCATAATTGATTTCGATTTTCGCCTGGTTCTTCAACTTGAGAAGCCAGGCCTGAAAGGCTTTCTCTTGCGCTTCACGCAACAGCTTTTTGTGGATCGCATCCCTTGATTCTTCAAAACTCATCTTGCGCTCGGGTTTTTTGTCCACCACCTTGAATACGTGGTAACCATAAGGCGTCCGGATGATGTCACTGACCTTGTTCACCTTGAGCTCGAACACCTCATCGAATTCCTCCGGCATCTGGCCCGCCTCGAAGTAACCCATGTCACCGCCGCTTTCACTTTCCAGCCCCAGCGAGTGCTCCCGCGCCAGATCCTCGAACTTTTTCCCCTTGCGCAGGAGCTTGAGAATATCGCGGGCCGAATCTTCATTTTCCACCATGATGTGAAGAGCGCGCAACTGTTCGCCTTTTTGGAATTCACCCTGATGCTCGTCAAAGTACTTCTGCAATTCCTCTTCCTTAACTGAGACTCGGCTGTTTACGCTCTCCTGAATCAGTTTTTTTATAAGCAGACGCCTTTTCAGTTTTTCCTTCCATTCCTCTTCGGTATTTTCCTGAAAATCCAAAATCTTTTTAAACGCCCCCTTTTCATATCCTTGCCGGATATTGTGGTACTCGATCTCCAGGGTATCCGGCTCCAACTCAATACCCTGCTTCTTCACTTCCTGTAGAAGGATCCTTTCCTGAATCATCTGATTGAGCGCGTCCATGCGAAGCCATACCAGCTTTTCCCTTGAAAGCGGCTGTTCATCCTCGACCCGGTATTTTTTCCGGTTGCGTTCGAATTCCTTGACCAATACCTTCTTATCCAGTTGCTCTCCATTCACGTGGGCAACCACCTCCGGATTTTCAAATTTCGGGCCTTCTTTTTTTTCTCCGCACGCCGACAACACAAGCACAAGCCCTAAAAGGCCCGCACACCGGGCGAAAAATGCGGAATCACGTTTATTCTTCATCCAGTGGCCTCACCAGCTGCCGGAGGTATTCCGTCACCCGTTCGATATCTTTTTTCCATCCCGCATTGTCTACCTTAACGCGAATTTCGTATTCAGACACCAGGCTCAGACGTAAATCCAGGAGCGCGGTCAGTGACTCGGACTTCATCGGCGTGGTTGGAGCGATTTTCAAATATACGTATTCACCGGACCGCTGGGCCCTGGTGATGTGCAGCCGCTGACACAAAATCTTCACCTCCATCAAAGCCAGAAGTTTCCCGGTTTCGGAGGGAATCGCGCCGAAACGGTCGTTCAATTCCTTGCGGAATGCCTCAAGGCCATCGAGGTCGCCCACCAGTTGAAGGCGCTGATAGGATTCCAGGCGCTGGTTCAGATCGGCAATGTAATCCTTGGGAATGTACCCGCGAATCTGGAAATCCATCTCGGTTTCCACCTTCTCTTCAACTTTCTCGCCCTGCGATTCGCGGATGGTTTCTTCCAGAAGTTTGCAATACAGATCGAAGCCGACGGTAGAGATGTGGCCGGACTGGTTTTTGCCAAGCATGTTGCCCGTTCCGCGGATTTCCATATCGCGCGCGGCCAACTGAAACCCCGCGCCGAGGTCACTCATTTCCTCCAGCGCCATCAGGCGTTTGCGCGCGTCCTCAGACACCACCATGGTACCGGGTATCAACATGTACGCGTAGGCCTGATGTTTGTACCGGCCCACCCGGCCGCGCAACTGGTAGAGCTGGGCCAGTCCGAACTGGTCGGCGCGGTTGATGATGATGGTATTGGCCGATGGAATATCGAGACCGGACTCGACGATGGACGTACACAAGAGAAGATCGATTTCCTTGTCGATGAACTGCTTCATCACTTTTTCCAGCATCCGTTCCTGCAGCTGGCCATGGGCGATCCCGATACGCACCTCGGGAACGATCTTCTTGATCAATGCGGCCACGGAATGGATGCTGTGCACTTTGTTGTGGACGAAAAAAATCTGTCCGCCCCGGTCCATCTCGCGCATGATGGCGTCGCGTATGGTCTTGTCGTCGAACTTGCGGATGTAGGTTTTGATCGCCAGCCGGTCGCTGGGCGGGGTTTCGATCACACTCAGGTCGCGCACACCCATCAGCGAAAAATGCAGGGTGCGGGGAATGGGTGTGGCGGAGAGCGTCAGGATATCCAGTGAGGCGCGCAGTTTTTTCAACTGCTCCTTGTGTTTCACCCCGAAACGCTGTTCCTCGTCGATGATCATCAGGCCCAGGTTGTGGAACTGTACGTCTTTCGACAACAGGCGGTGCGTGCCGATGATGATATCCAGTTTGCCCTCTTTCAACCGGCGCAACACTTCCTTCTGTTCTCTGGCGGTGCGGAAGCGGCTGACCATGTCGATGCTCACCGGGTACATGTGAAACCGCTCGCGGAAGGTATTGAGATGCTGTTGCGCCAGGATGGTGGTGGGCACCAGCACCGCAACCTGTTTTTTGTCGAGGACCGCACGGAAGGCGGCGCGCATGGCGACTTCCGTTTTGCCGTAGCCGACGTCCCCGCAGATGAGGCGGTCCATCGGCTTCGACTTTTCCATGTCTTCGTGAATTTCTTCGATGGCTTTCAACTGGTCGTCGGTTTCGACGTACTCGAAACTGTCGGAAAACTCCTGCATCAAAACAGGATCGGTGGAGTACGCGTTGCCCTCCGCCACCTCGCGAGCGGCGTAAATCTTAAGAAGATCGCCCGCCATTTCGCGCAGGGAATCCTTCACTTTCTTTTTCTGCCGTTTCCACTGGGCTCCGCCGAGTTGACTGAGCGGGGGATTGTCCTCGCCCGCGCCCTGATACTTCTGCACGTAGGCGAGCCCGTCCATCGGCAGATACAATTTCTGATCATTGGCGTAGAGGATTTCCATGAACTCTCCGCCGCCAATGCTGGTCTTCAGCTCGCGGGTACCCAGGTATTTGCCGATACCGTAATCAACGTGTACCAGCAGGTCGCCCACCTTGAGATCCTTGAATCCCCGCTGGAAGCTGGCCGATTTGGGTTTCCGTCGAAAGCGGTGTTTGTGGGTGCGACCGAAGATTTCATGTTCGGCGACGAACACATGACCGCTTTCGGGAAGTTGAAATCCGTTGCTGATCTGCCCGGTCATCACCGGAAGATTCAATTCCTTTTCCAGAAGGAGTTCATTGACACGGCGGACGTGCCCTTTCGTGGGGGCGACCACGGTAACCTCAAACCGTTCCTTCTGCCAGTCGCGCGCGGCGTCGGCAAATCCGTCGAACCGTCCCTGAAAACCGGGGATGGATTTGACGTCAAATGAATGGCTCGCGCCCTCCGTCAACTTTAGCGTATTCAACACAACATGACGGCGGGACTGCATGGTTTGAAACAGGCCCTCTTTATCGAGATACAGTTTGTCCGGTTGCGGAGCGACTTCCTCCCGCTCCTGGCAACGGACATACTCATCGTGGATCAAGGACTCATACCGGTCGGCTTTTTCCTCAAGCGCATCCTTTTCATCCAGCACCAGCAGGGCATCGGCCGGCAGATGATCAAAAAGGCTTTCGGTCTGATCATAAAAAAACGGTGATAGAAACTCGATCCCGGAAAAGGTTTGCAGATGGCGCAGTTTTTCCAGAAGCTCATTCAGCTTGCCCCGGTCCACGGCCTGCTCGCGGGCATGGTCGAGGATGCGCCCGACCCCTTCTTCGCATTCTTTCTGGGTGAGACAGATCTCGCGCACCGGTAGCACCTTGAACGCGTCGATCTCTTCCACCGAAATCTGGGAGGTGACATCGAAGTGACGGATCGACTCAACCTCATCACCAAAAAACTCGACACGGATGGGGTTCACCGACGAAGGCAGGTAGAGGTCCAGGATGTCGCCGCGCGAACTGAACTCGCCCGGTTCCTCCACCATCTTGGAACGCCGGAAACCATTATCAACAAGACACAGCTCCAGCAGTTCGCGATCCACCGACTCACCCCGCTTGACCGGATAGGTGAGGTTGCTCAACACGTTCCGCGGCATGACGTACTGCATCGCCGCCTCAATCGGCACGACGAGGATGGGGCATTTGTTCTCTCCCAGCTTGTCGAGCACATCCAGTCGCTCGCCCGAAACCTCGCTCAGCGGAGACAGCGGTTCGTAGGGCAACAACTCCCAGGTAGGAAAGAATTGCGGAACGGGCCGCAGGTTTTCATATTTCAGGAAAAACCGCAGGTCGCCAAGCAGGGCTTCCCCACTGTTCTGGTCGGCGGTGACGATGACCAGCGGACGCCGAAGGGCTTTCCACATTCGAGCCAGAAACCAGGCGCGCGAAGCCCCGGTCAAGCCCTCGACCGTGGACGCACCGGCGCCCTCTTCCAGCGAATGGAACAATTCGTCCCACCCACTTTGGGTCGGGGGCATGACTGCATTCAACGTATTGGCGGAACTGTTCATGAATGGATTGACTGCCAGGGGATCAGGACTTCGCATTTTCAGGGAGCAGGTGTTCCCACTTCGACTCTCCCTTGATCTTGAAATTAACAGTGACGATGAAAGACGTGCCTTCGTAAAAATTCAACTTGTAGTTGCCGCCGCCAAACCGTTCGAACAGATACTCTTCACAGTTGTCGCGGAAGCCATTGAATTCTTCGAGGGTGAATTTGGCGATCTCGTAAAAATAAATCGAGACGCCTTCATACACGCCCACGAGCAGGGTGAGGTTGATCCGCTGGTAAATCTCTTCGAAACGCTGGTCGCATTCTTCGGAGGTGGGGTCCCGCTTGAGTTCCCGTTTCAGCTTGGGTTTGTAGTAATCTCGAAAAGCCTTTTTGACCCACATGATTCAGATTCTGATAGTTGTTGGGGTTGATCAAAAGTCGTTGCCGTGAGGCAAAACATTTCTTATACTCCCCTGAGGGGAAACAAAACGAAAAACCAGTTTAATTTTAATCAATTATGAGCACAAATACCAAGACAGAAATCGTCCGGGTCGGTCTCGTGCAGATGTCCTGCAACGAGAATCCGGATGACAACCTTAGAGAGGCTGTCCGGGGCATCCGAAAGGCTGCGGAAAACGGGGCGCAGATCGTCTGTCTGCAGGAACTCTACCGCTCGCAATATTTCTGTCAGGTGGAGGATACCGACCGGTTTCGGCTGGCGGAACCCATTCCCGGCCCCTCCACCGAGGCTTTTGGTCCTCTTGCCAGGGAGTTGTCGATTGTGCTCATCGTGCCGCTGTTCGAAAAACGCTCCGCCGGACTGTACCACAACAGCGCTATCGTGTTTGACGCCGACGGTTCGGTGGCCGGGCATTACCGCAAAATGCACATACCGGACGATCCCGGCTTCTACGAAAAGTTTTACTTCGCACCCGGCGACAACGGGTTCCAGGCCATCGACACCCGCTACGGAAAAATCGGCGTGCTCATCTGCTGGGACCAGTGGTTCCCGGAGGGAGCTCGGTTGACGGCTCTGGCGGGCGCGCAAATTTTGTTTTACCCCACGGCCATCGGGTTTCAGGACTTCGACTCCGAAGTCGCCTCCAAACAGGCGAATGCCTGGGAGACGATCCAGAAATCGCATTCCATCGCCAACGGGGTGTTCACCGTTGCGGTGAACCGCGTCGGCCGGGAACACAATATTCAGTTCTGGGGCCGCTCGTTCGTATGTGGGCCACTGGGTGAGGTCCTGGCCCAGGCGTCTGACGAATGCCCTGAAGTGCTGGTGGTGGACTGCGACCTCGCTCTCATTGAAGAAACCCGCCAGGGCTGGCCCTTTCTGCGTGACCGGCGGGTGGACGCCTACCAGAACCTGACCCGACTCTTTCTTGATTCGAATGGCCGCTGATTCCCCCACTCCGGCGCAGTCCGGCTTTCGCATGCCCGCGGAGTGGGAATCCCACGCCGCCACCTGGCTGACCTGGCCCCACAATCCTGAAACCTGGCCCGGACTCGACCTGCGCCCCATCGAAGACGTGTACCTGCAAATGATTGCCACCCTGATCGAAGGCGAAACCGTGCACGTTCTCGTCAAGGACCCCGAAAGCCGCATCTACGTGGAAAAACGCATGAAGGAACACCACGTTCTGGGCAAAGACGTCCAGATTCATTGCCTGCCCACCAACGATTCATGGATTCGCGACTACGGTCCCAATTTTCTGATACGGGAAAACAATTCCCTTCGCGATGTCGCCGCCAATGTGTGGCGGTTCAACTCCTGGGGTGGCAAGTACGAATGGGAACTCGACGACCGTGCCGGACTGGACATCACACGCCGTCTCGGCATCCCCGTATTCGAACCCGGACTTGTATTGGAAGGCGGGGCCATTGAAGTCAACGGGCGCGGCACCTGTCTCACCACCCGCCGATGCCTGCTTGACGAAAACCGCAATGCGGGAATGACACAGGAAGAAATGGAGCGTTATTTAATGGAGTACCTCGGCGCGTCGCACGTCCTGTGGTTCGAGGGGGACCTGGAAGGCGATGACACCGACGGCCACATCGACAACCTGGTGCGCTTCGTCGATGAAACCACCGTGGTCTATGCTTTTGATGAAAACCAGGATGATCCCAATCACGCCTGCCTGGCGGCAAATCACGAAACCCTTCAAGCGGCAACCGACCAAAACGGAAACAAGCTCGAAGCCATTGCACTGCCCATGCCGGAACGGGTGGAATTCAACGGTGACCGCCTTCCAGCCAGTCACGCCAATTTTTATATTGGCGACCAAAGTGTGCTGTTGCCGGTTTTTGGAGGCTCAAGCGACAAGAAAGCCGAAGGAATTTTAAAAGACCTGTTTCCGCATCGGAAGGTGGTGCCGGTCCTTTGCAACGAGTTCGTGCTGGGACTGGGCGCCATCCATTGCGTCACGCAACAGCAACCCTCCGCAAAAACCTAAACCCGGAATTTGTATTCCTTGCCGGGGTCACGCTCGCAGTCGGGGGGGAAGCTTTTCCTTTTGTCCGCGTAATACTTTTCGCGGTGATCTCCCGCCGATGCCTTGTTGTAGGTCACGTATAGAACGCGGCGAGGAAAGTCAGTCAGGTTGGGACCGGATCCGTGCGGCACGAAGGAATCAAAGAACACCATGTCGCCAGGTTGAAGCGGCAGGGTTTCGAACTTCATCCCCTCCATTTGCCCATCGGTAAGCGGTTCCCATTGTTTGCCGATCAGCCCCTTGCGGTGATGCCCTCCCGCAATTTGAAGGGGACCGTTTTCCGGAGTCATGGGATCAATGCATATCAGCGCAGTAATGAAGATTTCCGTGTAATCCCACCAGCCTGCCTGCTGGTCCTGGTGCCATTTAAATCCGTCTCCACCGGGTAGCTTGAAATTGATTTTGTCCTTGAACAGGATGGCGGATTCGCCAAACAGGTCGCCCACCGCACCTTTCAGCCCGTCGCTGTCGAACAATTCCCGAAAACCAGCGTGGTAGGGATACAGGTTTTCGACCCGTTGCAGAATGCGCTGGCCAGGTTCCTTGAGGCTGTCCTCGAAGTACATCATGTGCTGGCCGGGTGTTTCAGGCCAGTTCTGCACCTCGCAGGTCCAGTCAAGAAGGTCGTCGAGCACCGATTCCGAAAACGGGTTCGAAAGGGACAGGTATCCATCCCGTTTAAAGTCCGCAACCTGTTGCGGAGTCAAAACCTTGCTCATACTACCTCGTTGACAATCAGGGGTCGTTTTTTTCCGTGAGTTCCGGAAGGGATTTCGATTTCAATTCCGCGATTTCCCGGTTCAGGGAATCAATGGTTTTCTGTTTGCTGTGAATGGTGGCCTTGAGTTTCATTTTGGAAAAAACACTTTCCACCCAGGCCAGCAGAAACCCCAGTCCCAGAGAGGCGAGAATGACGATCAGCAGGGGAACCTTGACATTGACGGAGTTGAGCCCGAAATCATAAAAGCTCACTTCCACCAGATCGAGATTTTTGACAGCGAAAATGGAAATGATCAATGCCAGCAAAACGAAAATGACTATCTTGATCGCAGGCATAGCGTCCGGAGAATAGGAAAGGAAATTAAAAACGGCCTGGGGCCCGGCAAAGAGACCCCAAGCCGTGCTTTGAATTACAGGATACTACTCATCATCGGCAAACTCATCCTCATCTTCCTCGTCACCACCTTCTTCGGCGGCTTCTTCTTCAGAATCATCGCTGGATTCCTCGGAAGATTCAGACTCGAGTTCAATCTGGCCGACAGGTGCCGTTTCTTCGGAAGCGGCCACCGTTTCCTCAGCCGACCCGCTTTCGGTGGTCTCCTCCACAGCCGGCGCGGGGGCGGTCTCCGTTTGCGGAGCCGCATTGGTCATGGGAGCCATGGGGGCACCGGTGTTGTTGCCTTCCAGTTCCTGCAGAAGACTTTCAATGCTGGCAACCACCTGACCGGATTTGTTCTGCACATCAGCCGGAGCGTTACCGGTAATTCCCTGGATGGAAACCAGTGCGCGTTTGAGCTCGGTCACCACCACCTGCCGCTCATAGCTGCCGAAACGGGTTTTGAGGTCGGTGACATCCGCATTGACTTTGGAGAGTTGTTCGTCCACTTCCTGCCGGAGAGGTCCAAATTTCTGCTCGAGGGTATGGACGGCAGCATCCACATCTCCCACCTTGTTGCCCAAATCGCGAATGAAAAACAGGATGAAAATGATAGCCAGGGCCGCCATTCCAAAACCCAGAAAAGCCACGGCCTTGAGCAGGCTCATTTCCTCTTTCTCGGGATCGACCGGAGGCACGGGTTTTTCGAAATCATCCGCCGCGTTGCCCGCCTCTTCCTTGTCGCCCTGGGCGTAAAAAGAGCTCGCGTCTTCCTTTTCCTCCTGCTTTATTTTTTCAAGACGATCCTCGGGGCTCTGCCCACCGGACGGGTTATCCCGGTTGCTATCCTGATCATTCGTGGCCATTGATCCTCCAAAATAACGGTCTTATTGAACTTTTCTGTATTGTGTCCTTCGGTCGCATCCAGCCGGCAGGTCCGGTATTCTGGGGGTCAAATTATTGGATCGACCGCCCCGGACAATCCCCTCTCACTTCACAAAACGATTGTCGTTACAAAACATAAACAGATACAATGGTGAAAGAGGCTGGTGATCCTAACGCTTGCTTATCCGGAGCATGAAAGGCTGTTACACAAAAAATGAAGCATGATATTACAAGTCTAAAAGACTTTTTGTCAAGGAAAATAAAGGCCCTCGCCGTCTTCCCCGCCCTTGCTA
This sequence comes from Nitrospina sp. 32_T5, assembly GCF_052156635.1. NCBI lineage: Bacteria > Pseudomonadati > Nitrospinota > Nitrospinia > Nitrospinales > Nitrospinaceae > Nitrospina > Nitrospina sp. 32_T5. The sequence goes on from NZ_JBQKUO010000004.1 coordinate 67,493, forward strand.
TCTGGCTGATTTGCGGGGCTTCGGCGACAGCCTGGGCGGCTGATGGTTTTGCGCCTCTTTTGACCATAAAAGAGTTCCGTGCCCTGCCTCAAAACGAGGTCGTTCTTCTTGACACCCGTTCCACCTGGCGCTACCTGCTGGGACACATTCCGGGTGCCCAGCCCACCGGCGACTGGCAGGATTATTCCGTTCGCCGGGACGGTGTTCCCGGTTTCATAGACCAGGATCCTGCCGCCATTGCCCAAAAATTGAAAGCCATGGGGGTGGACCGTGGGAAAACCCTGGTCCTGTATGGGGATCCCGAAGACAAATGGCGCACCGACGGTCGCTTTTTCTGGATGCTGGAGTTTTACGGGTTCACCCGAACCGCCCTGCTGGAGGGCGGCGTGGATTCATGGGAAAAGCAAGGTTTGCCAATGGAACGCGGGCCCGCCTCCTCCCCTGCCGCATCGAACCTGACAGCACAGGACATCCAGTTCAACTGGGAGGTATATGCCGACCAGAAATGGATCGCCGACCGGCTCCACTCGCCGAATCTGGCTTTGATCGATAACCGCGAACAAAATGAATACAACGGGGCAACCCCCTACGGGTCGTCTCGCGGGGGACACATTCCGGGAGCGGTTCATATCGACTGGCGGGAGTTTTACGACGCACGGGGCCGGTTGAAGCCCCTGGATACTTTGGAATCCCTTCTGGCCAAATGGAATATCACGAAGGATAAAGAGGTTGTTGTCTACTGCACCGGAGGGGTGCGCTCGGGAATGGCCTACTTTGTTTTCCGCTACCTGGGTTACAACGTGCGCAATTACGACGGCTCGTGGTGGGACTGGAGCCGCAACCCCCAACTGCCGGTGGAATCCTGACGCTCCCGAAGGAGCGCCCTTCCCTTACCGGATCGATCAGTGAGAGCCTTCGGGCATCGAGCCTTCCGGGTATCCCATGGGCGGGCCGCTGTAGGGATTGCCCATCGGGGGACCCATTTGCGACCCTTCCTCGTGCGAATGGTCGGAGCCTTCATGCTCATGCTGTGACCCCCCGCCCATCATGGGGTTGCGGGCCGGGCGCCCCAGGGATTCCGACGCGTGCACCAGGGCTTCGTTGTAATGCCGCAGAGCTTCCTGGGCATGCTTCAACGCTTCCGGCGCATGCGTTTTCACCTGCTGGGAGGCGTCGTCCATCTTCAGACTGAACTCGAGGTGCTTGATCATCTCCTGCAGGTGCAGGTAACCTTCCTCTCCATGCCCCAGGCCGACGCTGGCGTGGCCTCCCGATTGCGCCCAAACAGGCGTAAAAGAAACCATCCCCAAAACCGCCGCTACCATCACCATGGAAAATGTCTTACTGACGAGGCGCTTCATACTGACCCCCAAAAGGATTCGCTCACGATTGCAAAACACCCCTGCCGACTGTGTTTTGCCCATTTATCCTCTAAATATCCCCCAATCGTCCAGCCTTGTCAACGCACAAACCCGCCAGGCCGCAGGCAAAAAAAAACCCGCCGAAAACACGGCGGGATACCATTCAAACACTCATTTAAAGGGACTGTCAGACCTGCATGCGCATCACTTCCTGGTAGGCTTCAACCATTTTGTTGCGCACCTGCATGGTCATCTGGAATGCGAGGTCGGCCTTGCTGACGGCCAGCATGGCACCGTGGACGTTCTGGGATTCACCGGACACGAGCTTTTCGATCGCCTGGTCGGCTTCCTTCTGAAGGTTGTCCACCTGCTTGATGGATTCGGACAACGTCTCTTTGAACGACGGAGCGTTGGGATCGATCTTCTGCGGCGCACCCTTGCCCTGTGCCGGGTTGAGACCCGGGCCGAGAATCGTTTTCAGATTGGTTTTGAGGGTGTTGTCATCCATCTCTTAACTCCGGAAATCCTCTTTCCAAGTTATGCTTATCCCGCTGGTTTGTCAATGCTTATTCACCCGTCCCGGGGCGTCATGCCTGCGTGTTTTCACGGATAGCGGAACGGATGATGGAGCCGCGTTTGCTCATCAATTGCACAGTGGCGGAGTACGCAATCTGAGTTTCCGCCAGCTTGGTCATTTCCTTGTCAACATTGACGTTATTGCCATTGGAACGGGCCGCATCCGGCTCCTCGTGCACCTGCGGCTGGAGCCGGCGCAGGGTATCGAGATCCGGGCCCATGTGACCGGACTGGGTCTTTTTCAGGTTGAGCCCGCCGGATCCCAGCGCATCCTGCAAGGTGCTTTTAAAATCAATATCTTTTGCCTTGTAGCCGGGGGTGTCCATGTTGCTGATATTACTCGATACGAGCAATTGCCGCTGCGACTGGAAGTCCAGCGACTTGCTCATCAGTAACGGCACAGGGTCTGAAAACAATAAGCGGTCGATCAGCATAAATCACACTCCTTTTGCCTTTATTACAAGCAAAACCGGTGCCAGATCCGGGATTAATCATAAGTTATTATATTTAAACAGGTTATGAAATCAGCACCATTCGACGACTTATGATAATTGCCGGAAAACAAAGGGAAGTTTGGCGCTTTCCGGGAAATTTCTGCCGGGAGTGTCGAAAATCCTGACGTTTCGGCCCTCCCCGGCTTTATGTATAATGTGTGTAAATTTATTACTCATTTGGAACGTCTATTTATGTCCCAGAATTTGAACGCCTTCACCACCCGGCTCAAGGGTTTCCAGAAGGAAAACCTGTCCGACATCCTGCACGTCATGGCTGGAGGCCTGAAAAGCGCCTTTCAATGCGACTCGGTACGCGTGTATCTGGAAGACCTGTACGAGGGCATGCTGATCTGCCATTACGTCTCCAACGAAAGCCACCCGGACCGCCATCGCATTACCAAGTACATCTCGCCCAAGGAATCGATCACTTCCAAATCGTTTTATGAAAACGCCGTGGTGGCGTCCTGGACGCATCCGGGGGGTGTCGCCAACTTCCGCAATCCCTACGAATCGCTTTCCGGCATCCAGGCCACGGCGGTGTTCCCCATCACCTACCAGATGCGGCCCATCGGCACCATCAACCTCGACTGGAACAAGGAAGGTGAGTTTTTAACAGAGAAGCAGATCGAGCAGATCAGTTCATTCATCACCGAAAACAGCGCGGTGGTGGAGCGCGCCAAGCGCTTTCACCAGAACATCTCGTTTTCCAAGTACCTCGACACGGCGCGCAAAAAGGAAGGCGCGTGGATGATGATGCGTTCCGCCGTCAACCTGATAGAAAAACTCACGCTCGCTTCGGTGCTGGTGCCGGCAACGGAACAGAATTTAAAAACGCGCGGCTCGAAAACCGCGGACATCGTCGAAATCCTCGCGGTCTATTCCAAAAACATCGAGCACGCGGACATATACAACACCCGCGACCAGATCCACGTGCTGGAAGGCCGCCACCTCATCAACCGCATCGTGAAGTACAAGGACAAAAAAGGCCTGGTGATGAACGACCCCAACCAGGGCTCGGTGTATCACGCCAACGTGATGGAGGAGCAGTTCCCGCGCAAGGAGATCGCAAGCGAGATCAACCTGGTGTCGCTCTACCAGGTGCCGAAATACGACAAGAAAACCGGACGTTTCGTCTGTGCGGTCAACTACTACACCGGAGAACCCTACGAGTTCACACCGTTCGAGAAAAACCTTCTGCAGGAACACGCGTCGATGGTGGAGACCATCATCCTGGAAGAAAGCCCGACGCATATCGAAATCCAGGTGCTGAGCGAGATCGAGGAACTGCTGTCGGACACCGACACCTCCCTGCAGGGATTCCTCGACAGCATCCTGGCCAAGACGTCGGAGCTGATCGGCGCGGACTGCGGCACCATTGCCATCCTGCAGGTGATCGACGGCAAACCCTGGTTGCTGGTGGAAGATGAGGACGGCGACCTGATGGGTGCGAAGTCGCGCGGCTGGAAGAAGAACAAAATCCTGCCGCTTCCCGTCGGGGGAAACGACCTGCCCGGCGACCAGAGGTCGATGAACGGGTATTGCGCTCACACGGCGCGTCCGGTACTGGTCAACGACGTCAACAACCACAAGCACACGCAGGGCTTTTACAAAAACCTGTCGCCGGATATCCGGTCGGAACTCGCGGTGCCGATCATTTACCAGAACCAGGTGCTGGGCGTGCTCAACCAGGACAGCTTCCGCCTCAATTACTTCACCGACGAGCACAAAAAGATTCTGCAGATCATCGCCAGCCTCATCAGCCAGAAGGTGAACCACCTGTTACAGATGGAGGCGCTGCGTAAGGACATGACCGTGCTCAAACACGAGATCGAATACCGCGACCCGAACGTGTCGTCGTATTACCTCGGCAACGTCATTGGACGCAGCAAAAAAATCCACACACTGGTCAAGCAGATCGACGTGGTGGTGGACTCCATCTGCAACCGCATGCTGAACTGGGAACGCTCGCCTCAGACGGAAGCCTTCATGGGACTGCCGTCGCTGTTGATCACAGGCGAAACCGGGGCAGGCAAGGAATTCTTCTTCAACAACATTTATTCGCGCGTGTCGGAGACGTTCCGGCAGAAAAAACGCCCGGATTTCGAACTGCCTCTCCGGAAAACCAACATCGCCGCCTACAGTGGCGAATTGACCTACAGCGAACTGTTCGGGCATAAGAAAGGCGCGTTCACCAGCGCCGACTCCAACCGGCAGGGCATTCTGGAAGAAGCCAACGGCGGCATCGTGTTCCTGGACGAGATCGGCGACATCGATCCCAAAACCCAGGTGCAGTTGCTGCGCTTCCTCGACACCGGCGTGTTCGTGCGGCTGGGTGAGAACCAGCCCTGCTATTCGCGCATCTTCCTCATCGCCGCCACCAACAAAAATCTTTTAAAGGAAATCGAGGCGGGACGTTTCCGCGAGGATTTGTTTCACCGCTTGAACGCGCTCAGCTTCCGGATTCCGTCGCTCAACGACCGGCGGGAGGACATTCCGGATCTGGCGACGCATTTTCTCGGTCGCCTGTACACGACATACAAGGGAGGCGACCAGACCGGCCCGCCACCGATGCTGGCTCCCGATGCACTGGAGTATTTGAAGCACCGCAGTTACCGCGGCAACGTGCGCGAGTTGAAAAACATTTTGTTGCGCGCGCTCATGTTCAACAAAAGCGGCGTCATCACCCGCGACCACCTCTCCGCGGCGGACCAGGAAAACATGGTGGAGACGGCGACGTTCGATGCGGCTCCCGTGGGTCAGGTGACGAACCTGCTGGAGGAAATCGAAGCGGAGCGTGGCAACTTCTGGACGCACATCTACGAGCCGTTCAAGACCAAGCAGATGACGCGCGACACGGTGAAGACGGTGATCGAGACGGCGAAGACGAAGTATCAGACCAACCTGCCGGGGCTGGCGGTGAAGCTGGGCGTGTGCACGGACCGCTTCCGCACCGACTCGGAGGAAAGCAAGAAGTTCATGAGCTTCAAAAACTTTTTATACAAGACCGTGAAGATTTCCACGAATTAGAAAGGGATAATTTTTTTACAGCTTTTACCCCTCCCCCATTTCAACCTTATACGCCTCCACGATGGTGTCGCGAAGGTGTTTTTGGAAGTCGGGGGTTTCGGCGACAACCAGTTCCTTGTACTCGCCGTTCTTTCCCAACTGGCTGGGCAGGCGGATGTACATCGCGCCGCTCGGTTTCCTGTAAACCTGAATACCCTTTATGGTCAGCACACCTTCCAGCGTCACCTCCGCATAGGCTTTCAAATCCTTGTATGGCGTGCCCGGTTCGAACGGATAGATAATCGTTTTGGTGATGGTCATGGGATTTTTCCTGTGACGATTTGATCTCGCCTGCTCGTTTTGTTACAATATGGCACCTATTGACGCACCGCATTTCTTCTGAATACCTACAAATCAGCTTTTTACGAGCTTCGGTGCACCCCGTATTCACGGCACGACGCCGTTTATCACGATTTCGATTTTAAGTCCTTTTAAAACTATTCATAAACTATCAAGGAGTTATACATGAGTTCCACAGTGGTTGACGCGGAAAACTATAAAGTGAAAGACCTCTCCCTGGCGGATTGGGGTCGGCGCGAAATCATTCTCGCCGAAAAAGAAATGCCGGGATTGATGGCCCTCCGCGAGAAGTACGGCAAAGACAAACCCCTGAAAGGAGCTCGGATTGCAGGGTCCCTGCACATGACCATTCAGACGGCGGTTCTGATTGAAACGCTGGTCGAGCTGGGGGCTGAGATCCGTTGGGCCTCCTGTAATATTTTCTCCACGCAGGACCACGCCGCCGCGGCCATCGCCAAGGCCGGCATTCCCGTTTTCGCATGGAAGGGGGAGACGGAGGAGGAATACTGGTGGTGCACCGCCCAGACCCTGCTGTTCGACGAAGGTCCCAACATGATCCTCGATGATGGCGGCGACCTGACGGGTTACGTTCACGAAAAACATCCGGAAATGCTGCCGAACATCAAGGGCATCTCCGAGGAAACGACGACCGGCGTTCACAAGCTGTACAAAATGCTGAAAGACGGCACGCTGAAATCGCCGGCCATCAACGTCAACGATTCCGTCACCAAATCCAAGTTCGACAACCTGTACGGTTGCCGCGAGTCCCTGGCGGACGGCATCAAGCGCGCCACCGACGTGATGGTGGCAGGCAAGGTGGTTGTGGTTGCCGGATACGGCGACGTGGGCAAGGGCTGTGCGCAGTCCATGCGCGCCTACGGCGCCCGCGTGCTGGTAACGGAAATCGACCCCATCTGCGCCCTGCAGGCGGCGATGGAAGGTTATGAGGTGACCACGGTGGAAGAGTCCCTGTCGGAAGCGGACATCTACATCACCACCACGGGTTGTGAAGACATCATCCGCATCGACCACATGGAAAAGATGAAGGACACGGCAATCGTGTGCAACATCGGCCACTTCGACTGTGAAATCCAGGTGGACGAATTGAACAACTTCAAAGGCATCAAGAAGGAAGAGATCAAGCCGCAGGTGGACAAGTACACCTTCCCGGACGGGCACTGCATCATCCTGCTGGCCGAGGGACGGCTGGTGAACCTGGGTTGCGCAACCGGCCATCCGTCGTTCGTCATGTCCGCATCCTTCACCAACCAGGTGCTGGCGCAGATCGAGCTGTACCAGAAGAAGTACGAGCTGGGCGTGTACACCCTGCCCAAGCATCTGGATGAGGAAGTGGCACGTCTGCACCTCGAAAAGCTGGGAGTCAAAATGACCCGGCTGACGCAGAAGCAGGCCGACTACCTGGGCATCCCGGTAGAGGGTCCGTACAAGCCGGATCATTACCGCTACTGAGCCTCACAGAGTTCCAAATAGAAACGGCGTCCCAAACCGGGACGCCGTTTTTTATTTCTAAATCAAATTTCCCCTTGCCCTGTTTACAGGGATTCCCTTTTTTTACGAATGGCTTCTTCTATCCATTGGCGGGGCGGCCAGTAATGGGTATTGCCATCGACCAAATAAATGCGGCACCCAAGTCCGAACGGATAACGAACCTCGCCCTCGACATCCAGACCGTCTATCCGGATAGTCGGTGACCCGGGGAACCGGTGTTTCTCGGCATCATCCAGCGTTTGGACGGCAATCGACTGGATGGGGATGTCCACCCCCTCCTGGCGCATGACATCCTGCAAAAGCTCCAACGCGGGTTGGGAGTTGGGGCAGTTTTCAAAATACAGTAATTCAATTTTCATAAATCTTCGGAGAAAAACGTTCCTTCCTCAAGATAGGCAAGAATAGAAAGAGGGATCTGCGATGGATCCGTTCCACTCGCTTCTATCATTCGATCAATCGCTTTCCGCAAATGGTTTAGTTTCTCAATCCGCTTATCGATGATTTTTCTTTTGGTCTGGGCTTTCTCAACAGCATTCTGGCGGGGATTTTTACGCGTAGCCTGCAAGTTCAGAATTTCGTGGATTTCATCCAATGAAAAACCGAGCTTCTGGGCGTTTTTGATAAACAGGATACGACGGGCGTCTTCGTTACTGTATAAACGGTAACCGGATCGCGACCGCAGGGGCGGATCGATCAGATTGCGGGTCTCATAGTAGCGAAGGGTTTCCTTATTCACACCCACCATTTTGGCCAGTTCACTACGGGTAAAGGTGTCCATAGAGGGCCCTCCTTCTATTCTGAATATAGGCCCTGTACCCTGAAACTGGGTCAAACTTTTTTCATTTGCTCTACCATTAACTAGGTAATTTAGCCCCCTTTATGCCTCGTTCCTTTTGAAAAAATTGAGCATCCACGGAATGATGTCTTCATAAGCATCTTCCACAATATAGTGCCCCGCCTCTTCCACTTCATGAACTTCGGCGTTCGGAAAGTAGCCTTTCCACCGGTCCAGAAAGTATTCATTAAAGCAAAAGTCCTTCATGCCCCACACAATCAACACCGGACGATCCCGAAAATAACCCAGCCTTGATTCAATGTGTTCCACCACGGAATAACTCGGGACGGAAGGGTCCATTGGGATGTCGTGAACAAACCGGAGGTTGGCAATCCGATTCTCCGGACTGTTGTAAGGAGCCAGGTAGCCTTTCCTCACTTCGGGCGTCAATCGGTGGCGTTGCCTGGATGCCCAAACCAGCCCCATCCTGGCGAAAAGGTTCCATTGCAGTATGGCAACCTCTCCAATGAAGGGCTTTCGGCACAAATTGATGCTGAAGGGAATGCGGTCCGCCAGAAAGGCGGCGGTGTTGAACACGACCAGACGTTTAATTTTATCGGGGTGGCGCACCGCCAGGCCCATCCCGATCGCCCCGCCCCAGTCATGCAGAACCAGCGTGATGTTATCGAGTTGCAGGTGCTCCACCAGCCGCTCCACATTATCGATGTGCTGGTTCAATGTGTAATTGTAATCCTGAGGTTTGTCGGACAGACCGCAACCCATGTGGTCGGGCACCACACAACGGTATTGACTGCGTAAGGCACGAACCAGGTTTCGATAATAAAACGACCAGGTGGGATTACCATGAAGCATGAGCAGGACCTCGCCCTGCCCTTCGTCCAGATAATGATATCGAAGACCGTTCAGGTCCAGGTTATGCGACTCGAAGGGATAAATTCTTTGGAATCCATCGATGGAGACTTCCGTCACCATTCCGCCCCCAGCATGACGCAACTCAATCCACTGCCGATTCCAAGAAGGCCGATTTTATTCCCGGGTTGAATCACCTTCTCTTCAATTCCCAAAGCCAGGGTCACAGGCAGGGCCGCCGATCCGGTGTTGCCAAGGAATTCAAGGGTTGAAAAGTCCTTTTCCAGATCCAGTGAAAGTGTTTCGTAAAGGAGCTTGCGGTGGAGATGACCGACCTGGTGACAGAAGATGCGATCCACATTGTCATTGGTCCATCCGAGATTGCCTTTAAACACCTCCCACGTTTCGCGGGCCAGTTCGCATCCTTCACGCATGAGCGTTTCAGAATCGGTCTGCATGAGCGGAGCCGCATCGCCTCCCATGCCGGAATCCTGATTGCCCTGGCAGAGGTGATTGAACTGCGTCGCCGACCGGTAAGCGCCCCCGGTCAGGCGGTGCCCGGTGGTCGCAAGGTCCTTGTGAGCGAGAAGAACAGCAACGGCGGCGGACCCGATGGTGAGCGACGCAAAGGCGGTCTTGATCTTGCTGCGTGTGGGGTTGGGGTCGGCCAGCAATGTCTCGATGGTGTGATCCACAAGCGGACCGCCGTTTTCCCCGGAGACGATCAATCCGGCCCGGATTTGTCCGCGGTCGATCATGTTCGCTACCTGCACCATGCCATTCAACACACCGAGGCAGGCGTTCGACACGTCGTAGAAAATGGAATCGGGATTCAGTTTGAGATTGTGGTGCACGACGGAAGCTGTTGCGGGTTCCAGAAAGTCCCGGCTCACCGAGCCACAAATGAGGGCGTCGATTTTCTTCCGGTCCAAAGGCGTGCGTGCGAGTGCATCCTCCCCAGCCCTGGAGGCGACGGCGCTGGGAAACGTTCCCTTGTCCCAGAATCGCCTTTCCCGGATGCCGCTCATCAGTTCCAGCCGCCCGACGTTCAACTTGAACCGGTCATAAAGCGGTTGCAGGCGGTGTTCCAGTTCGTCGGAACGCACAATGTTTTCCGGAAGGTGGTACCCGATCGACTCGATGCAAACGTTTTCAAATCGCATAACTCAACCCTTCATGCGGATCCGATGATCTGCATCTCGTAATATTTCTGGTATTGCGGACATTGTTCCAGAAGCTGTTCGTGGTTTCCCTGCCCCACCATCTCACCGTGTTCGAGGACGATGATTCGGTCGGCGTGTTTGATGGTTGAGAAGCGATGGGCGATGACGAACGTGGTGCGGTGTTCCATCAGGTTGTTGAGTGCGTCCTGAACCAGTTTTTCCGATTCGGAATCAAGCGCCGAAGTCGCTTCGTCCAGAACCAGGATCGGAGCGTTGCGCACAATGGCGCGCGCGATGGCGATGCGCTGGCGTTGTCCCCCGGAAAGCTTCAATCCACGCTCTCCGATGATGGTGTCATAGCCGTCATCCAAAGCCTGCACGTAGGTGTCCACATGCGCGGCCTGTGCAGCACGGACAATGTCCTCCCGCGTTGCTTCCGGGTTTCCGTACCCGATGTTCGCCCAGATGGTGTCGTTAAACAGAAACGTTTCCTGCGTCACCAAGGCCAGGTTGCGACGGAGGGAGTGGGCGGTGATGTCGTTGATATTGACGCCGTCAATCAGGATTTCGCCCTTAGTCACAGCGAAAAATTTGAACAGCAGATCCACCAGCGTGGTCTTACCCGCACCGCTCATTCCGACAATGGCCAGCACCTCGGACTTTTTCACAGTCAGGTTGATATCCTTCAATACCATCGTGTCCCGGGTCGGATACTTGAATCCAACATTGCGGTACTCGATGCGATCCGTAAATTCCTTAAGCTCGATGGTCCCGTCTTTGGCCTTTTCTTCCTCCGTGTCCAGCACGGAAAACACACGTTCCGCTGCGGCCACTGCCTTTTGAGAATCGGTGTAGGTTTTGAACAGGATACGCATGGGATCGTACATCATGAACATACCAAGCACGAACGCGAAGAATGCACCCTGGGTTATTTCCCCTTCCAGCACCTGGAGCCCTCCGAGCCAGAGCACCGCGGCGCCGCCCAGTACCGCCAGCACCTCCATCATTGGCGATGTGAACTCGGTATAGCGCACATCCTTTTTCATGATTTCCAGGAAATCCTCGTTGTGCTTGTTGAGTTTCTTGTTTTCCTGGTCCTCCAGTCCGAAAGCCCTCACGACCTTGATGCCGGAAATTGATTCAAGCATGGTGGAGTTGATATCCGCCAGCAGTTCCTGCCCGCGCCTCCCCAGCTTTCTAAGCTTTCTTGCCACGGTGGCCGTGGGAAGTATGGCAATGGGAATGATAAAGATTGCAATCAAAGCCCAGTCCCACTTCAACCAGAAAACCCAGAACAACAGGCCGAAGAACATGACCACGTTTTGGATCGTGTCCTTGATGTATTTGGTGAGCGACAGCAACATGGCATTGACATCGTTGACCAGCCGCGACATCAATTGCCCTGTGGTGTCTTTTTCAAAAAAACCATAGGGCAACCTGTGAACGTGTTCAAACATTTCCTGTCGTATGCGCGCCACCAGTTCCCAACCGATCTGGTAAATGATGACACTTTGCAGGTAGCGCAGTCCACCTTTCGCGACATAGAGGGCGATGACGATCAGCGGCAACATCTTCAGCATGAAGTAATCTTTTTCGACAAAGATTCTGTCGAATGTCTGCTGAACAAGGGGGACCGGTGAGGTTGACAGCGCACCGACGCAGATGGACGTCAGCAAAGTCAATATCACTTTGCCCTTGTAGGGAGTGAGGTAGTGAGCCAGTCGCTTGTAAATACTTACCTTTTCCATGATCAGGAGGATGGAGGAAGGAAAATTCCTTATACCGGGATCATAAAAAAACCCCTGGCCGTTGACGTGTCATCAACGGACAGGGGCTTTGTCTGCGTGGATTCAACGATTGCAACTCGGTGCAACGCCTTTCGAAATAAAACCTGAGAATTTCAGTTTCTATTTCTTTTGCGGCAGAAAGTCATCCAGAGTCGCCCCGCTGTTGATCATCTCGGTCATGACCTTGATAGACTCTTCGATGCCTTTCTGGCAGGTTTCAAGATCAATCTCAGTCAGGTTGAAATGATTGGCGTAGTCAAGAACCCGTTCGCGGGTGTTTTCGCGCATGAAGCCCTGCGGAACCTGTTCGATCCGCTGGATGGCCTCTTCGGTCCAGACAAACCGGCTGGGATCGACCGTGCCCTTGGAAAAGTTTTTGCCTTCAAACGGATGGTGGTCACCATAGGTTTTTAGGTTACCGTTGCCATTTCCGTTTCCATTGCCATTCCCGTTTTTCCCGTTGGCGGGCGCGTCGGCAACGGCGGCTTCTTTCCGACCGTCGGCTTTCTCGTTGAGGATTTTTTCAGCAAATGCCCTGGTGATCGTATCGACTTTCTGGATACGCGCGTTTTTCTCGATGCGCGCATGAGCCCGGCGGCGCACATGACCTTGCGGAAACGTTTCCACCAGATCCTGCGCTTCCTTCGTCCATGTAACCTGCGTGGAATCGAAAGTGGTCACCGTGGTGGACTCGTTCTGCTCTTCCTCATCTGCCTTGAAACCGGACATATCCACCGGGACCAGGGCGCTGCCTTCAGCACCGCAGACGCTACACTTTACGGTACCGACACCCAGGTAAGTAGAGCAACTGGAACACTTGAGGGTCTTGGTCTCATCAACCTGTGCGCCTTCTTCAGCCTGGACCTTGGCGACCTCTTCCGCGTATTTCTTTTCGAGGTCGCGCTGGCGGTCTTCAATCATGCCTTCCAGCGGATCCTCACCCCGAGCCATTTTGTCGCGCATCTGGTCGCCGATGTTGTACATCGCCTGCATGGCGCCGGCGGGGAGGATGGTTTCACACGCTTCAGTAATGACGCTGGAGGTGATCATGCTGTGACCCCGCTCGAGGGCGTAACGGAGAATCGCGGCGGTGGCCATCGGGCGAACGAAGCCCGGAATTTTCTTGAGGCGCTCTTTTGCCTCGGCGGTCCACTCGATGCTTTCCTCCGCCTGCATGTCCACCGGCGGCTTGTACACCTTGCTGGAGAGCAGGACGTTACACGGAACAAGGCGCAGGAGGTTTTCAGTGTTTCCGCCGATATCCATGTCCTCGGAGCTGTGAACGCCGATGCGGCCCAGGATGAGCATCCAGGGATTCTCTTCGCGGGCATACTGGAGAACTTTCTCGAACACCTTGCCATCCAGCAGACGGGCGGTGCATTCCAGACCTTCGTCCTCTACGATCTTGCGGGAAACCTCGAGATGCGACTGATAAATCTTGGCCAGTCCCTTGTCGATGATGTCCTCGTGAAGTTTTTCCTGCTGCTCGAATTTGAACACCTTGGCGGCGTCTTTGGAGAGAACGCCGGTGAGGCTGTTGAACATGGCGTAGTGGAAGTACGGATCGAAGGTCGAAATGACTTCCAGCGGGCGACCGGTCTTTTTGGCCAGATCGATGCCCGTTTTCAATCCACCGAAAGCATGGCCACTGCCGTCCACCGCAACGACGATCTTGCCGCTCGACGGCTTCTCGCCATGAATTGCAGGCACATTTTTCACGATCAGGGTGTCAGTATTGACCCGCCGGATCACGCGCTCAGCCACCGTTCCGATCTGGCTGTCCTTGATGGCGCCCAACCCCAGAGCTCCCATGATAACCAGGTCATACTTGGATTCCTTGATGTCACGCACCAGCTCGATCCAGTTACGGCCTTCCAGAGACTTGCCAATGAACGGAATATTGCGAGCCTTGGACTTGAATTTAGGCACATCGAGATAAGAATCCGTGATGACCTCCATACCCTTGGTAATCAACTGGTCATGGATCGCCCGCTGCTTTTCAAGCTCCTGCTCGTCCTGATATTCTTCCGGCAGGCCGCTTTCCATCTGGCGGAAACGGACGTCATGCATCTTTGCCGCATAAACATGGCTGGAGATGATGGTGGCATCGGTATCCTTGGCGAATTCCAGCGCCAGGTCGATACATTCGTTCGAATAGTCGGAATTGTCGACCGGAACGTAGATATTTTTAAACATGGGGTTCTTTTCTCCCTGAAATTACCTGTGTGGCAAATTTGGCTACGGAAATTTATATAGATAAGGACTTATTCTGTCTTGGCTTAGAGTCCCAACCAATGCGAGTCATACCTGCACAGCGCGGATCAAAAATTAGTGCAAATTCTAACAAAAAAACAGGGACTGTCAACTGAAAAACCCCAATGTTTTTAAAAGCTCCGGAGTCATTGGAAGAGTCTCAGAGGGGGGTCGGAAATCACCTTGTTTTAGGGTAGCCGAAATCCTGATCTTTCTCCCGGTTTTATTTTTTATTTTACCCCTCCACGACGCAGAAGAAACCCCTGAATCCCGGCCGGGTTCCAATTTTTCGTTCTGCAAAGGCAAAGGGATATGGTATATAATCGAAAAATCGACCGGGGTGTGGTGTGATCGCTGGCCACCGATGGTTACGACACCGGTAGAATGACCGGTGATGCCACCCAGATTCCCCTCATTTGGAACCGCCCTAACTGACCACTTTTCAAACGATTACCCGCGTTCCGGGACCCGACCCGCAGGCGCGAGGTGTGCAGGAGGAAAATTCGATGCTGTTTTCCACCAAAGAGGATCTTGTCCGCCACATGCAGGGAGCAGCCTCTGTCAACAATGGCCTCATTCATCTGGAAAACGATGACCGGTTGCGGGGCCAATGCCTCGACCGTCTGGTTCACAATGCCGTACTCAACCCCAATCCGGAGTTGAAAGCCCTGTCCCGGTTCGCCATTAAAAGCCTGGCCCGCCAGCTCGAAATCGTACCCGCCTCCATTCAGGGACTGTACGAAGCCCGGGGTGCCGGTAAAAACAAAGGTTACACGGTTCCCGCCATCAACATCCGGGGTTTGACCTACGAAACCTGCCGGGCCATTTTCCGTACTGCCCAGGCTTGCAACTCGGGAGCTTTCATCTTTGAAATCGCCAAATCTGAAATTGGCTACACCCACCAGCGGCCCCACGAGTACGCTTCCGTGGTCCTGGCGGCCGCCATCCGTGAAAAATACCAGGGCCCGGTTTTCATCCAGGGTGATCATTTTCAGGTGAACGCCCAGAAATACCATGAAAATCCCAACAAGGAGATCAACGGCCTCAAGTGCCTGATTGAAGAAGCCCTTTTGGCCGGCTTTTACAACATCGACATCGATACCTCGACCCTGGTGACATTGGAACCGGAGGATGTGAAGGAGCAGCAACGGCTCAATTTTGAAGTCGGGGTAGAACTCACCAAGTTCATTCGTGATCTGGAGCCTGAAGGGGTGACGGTGTCCGTGGGCGGGGAAATCGGCGAAGTCGGCAAGGAGAACAGCAACGAAAACGAACTCCGCGCCTACATGGACAACTTCAACGAAAATCTGGCGAAAGCCAACCCGAATTACAGGACCATCAGTAAAATCTCCATCCAGACCGGAACCGAGCACGGGGGTGTGCCCCTGGCCGACGGCTCAGTCGCAGATGTGCAGCTGGATTTCGAGACCCTGGAGAATCTTTCGCGGATCGCGCGGGAAGATTATCATCTGGCGGGAGCGGTTCAGCACGGCGCCTCCACCCTCCCGGCAGAAATGTTTCACAAATTTCCGGAACTGGAAACCGCGGAGATCCACCTCGCCACCAACTTCCAGAACATGATCTACGACAGCGCGCACTTTCCGCAGGACCTGAAACAGGAAATCTATGAATACCTGCGGAAGCAGTTTGCCGAGGAAAAGAAATCGAACTGGACCGACGAACAGTTCATTTACAAGACGCGTAAAAAGGGTTTCGGCAACCCCTACAAGGAACGGTTCTGGAACCTTTCGGAAGACATCAAGACGAAGATCGGCGACGAACTGGAAGAAAAATTCCATTTCCTGTTCGACAAGCTCAACGCCAAAAACACCCAGCAGTATGTGAAGGATTCGGTCACCCCCACCGCACCCGAACCGAAACTGGATGATGAGTTGAAATTCGCCTGACCCATTGAATCAAACAAAAACCCCCTTCCGGCCTTTTGGATCGGAAGGGGGTTTTTCTTTTTTGGATTTTTCCGGTTGCCGATTACTGCGAAATCACGCTGACCGGCGTAGCCTGGCGGTTCTTGATCTGATCGATGGTGGTCAACACATCGTCAGGAACGGATTCCGTGTTGTCGCTCGACCGCACCAGGATGATCGACCGGGCGATGCGCGGGTTTCCAAACAGGGTCTTGCCCGCCTCCACCACTTCCGACTTGCTCAACCCCTTGACCGCTTGCAGCAGTTTTTCCTTGAAGAGAAAATCCCCATCCTCTTCCGTGGCAAAGTAATACAGATCATTCGCCACCGCGCTGATGCTGTCCCCTTTCTTCTGCAAAGACACGATCATGCTTTTGCGGTGCCTTTCGAATTCGTCATCGGAAAGGTTATCGAGAAGGCCGTCGGCCTTTTTCATCCACTCTTCAACACGTTTCTGCAATTCAAACGGGCTGTAGTTGGAGGACTGTATGATCATCTTAAAGAAGAGCCGTTCCTCCAAGCGGTTATCGAAACTCCAGACAATGTATCCCAATTGCTGGTTGGTCCGCATCTGTGTGTAAAAATCGCTTTCCACGATAGACGCCACCAGCGACAGCTTGGCCTGCCGTTTCATGTCGCGTTCCCCGACCTGCAGGGTGTAATACAGTGCGTTGTTGTTGTCCTGAACCTGTTTGGAGAAGCGCACCGTTTCCCCCGGCCGAAGCACAGCCACTTCTTCCTTATAACGCTGGTCTTCCGGCAACGGCAGACCGGACAATTCCGCAAGCAAAATGTTCACACTGCTTTTGACATAATCCTCGGTCCAGTTACCGTGAATCATCCCGGTCACATACACCCGCTCATACAGTTTCTTAGAATAGGCGCGCACGTCTTCCAGCGTCACCGACTCCATTGCCGCCAGCATTTCCTCTTCCGTGTATTGCTTTAACTGCCACAACTGGCGATGGAAGTACGAGGCCCGCATGTAAGCTTGGCCCAGCTGACGGTTGCGGAGATCCCGCAAAACCGCTTCCTTGATGTTTTCGAACTTCTGTTTGCTGATCTTGATGGTCTTCATATTTTTCGCAACCAGCTTGATCAGGTCGTTGATACGCTCCGTGTACCCGCCCACCGAAAGCACCATTCCGGACTTTTCTATATCCAGGCTGTAAACCAATCCTGCCAGGCTGATGGGATATGTCAGTTCGTTCAACCCTTCGTGGATGGCGAGATTGTACAATTTGGACAACGCCAGGTTTTCCACCGAGTCGTACACGTACGGCGTTTCGATTTTGTAGCGGATATAAACTTTAGGCTGTTTGAATTTGTGATCGTACTGGAACCACACCTTGGCGAACTCGTCATCGCGAACGAGGGACGGGGTTTCCTCCACCATCTCCAGATTGTAGGGAACGAAATCGTTTTTCTCCGGGTAACCCATCCCCTTCGGTTCAGGAGGATGCGCCAGCCGGTCATATCTTTCACCCGCGACCTCGGTCAATGTGTATTCCGTACCGAAATACTTTTCAACCTTGCCCGTTTCCACGTCCTGGCTTTTGAGCACCACCAGCATGTTTTCGGGTGTCAATGTATTCAACACAGCCCGGTAGGCATCCGGATCGTGTTTCTTGAAGAGGTGCGGCAATTCCTCCACTTCTTCCAGTTTATAGTCCTGCATGAGTGCCGCCTTGCCCGCCATGAATCCCATGCCTTCCTGCGGACTCTTCCATTCGAAGTCGATCTCCGCCATCGCCTGCGTTTCATCGAACGTGTATTTTTCGAACCCGGTCTTTTTGAGCATCTCTATGTAGGAGAACACCAATTCCAGGACCCGCTCGTATTGCACCAGCCCTTTCGGCGTCAGGGAAACGCTGATGCCAAAGCTCGACAGGTTGGGATGCGAGTACCCGCCACCCGCCGACAGCCCCAGGGCCAGCCCTTCCTTCTTCAATTTCGAAAGCAGCGAGCCTTCCCCCTCGTGCCCGATCACCGTGGCCACGATGGAAGCGGGTTTGCTTTCTTTATGCTCGGCCAGATTGATTGTCGGAAACTCCAGGCTGAGCGAACGGATGTCCTTGATGGTTTTGATTTTCAACAGACGATATTTGCCGTCAAGGGGAGGACGGTAATCTGCCGGGACCTCCGGCAGGGTTACCGGATGATCCGGAATGTCCGAGAAAAGTTTCCTGATCAGGCGTTCCTGTTCCACCAGGGTGAGCTTGGAAAGCACCGCCAGACGCATGATGCGCGCGGCATAATATTTTTTATGAAATTCCAGGAGAGCCGGTCGATTGTCCCCGGCGAGGGTCTCCGCATTGCCGATGCCGAAGTGCCTCATCGGGTGGCCTTCCTTCGCGATCTGGTTGGTCAGGTGGCTGGCCCGCCAGCCATCCTGCAATTTGTTCTTTTCAAACTCGTTGTTCACCGCCTGCACTTCGCGCTCGGCGTAGGTCTTGTCGAACAGGGGGGCCCTGAAAAAATCGGCGAAACGGTCAAGCGCTTCGGAAAATCCGTCGTGGCTGACCTGGAAAAAGTAATTGGTGATGTTATCGCCGGTGTACGCGTTGCTTCCGCCGGAATGCGCGGTCAGAAAATCCTTGAAAGACCCCACCTCCGGGTATTTTTCCGTACCCAGAAACAGCATGTGCTCCAGATAATGTGCAAGACCCTGCTTGTCCTTCGGGTCGTAGAGGTGTCCCACCCCGATGGAAAGCGCCGCCGCACTCCGATCCACATCCGGGTCGCTCATCAACAGCACTTCAAGGTTGTTTTTCAACACCAGGGTTTTGGTCACCCGGTTGTCCATTCCTGCAAACGCGGAAACGGTGGAAAGAAAAACGAGCAGGGACATCAAAATTCCAAAAAGGATTTTGACACGTTGCATCATCACAAAACACCTCCGGAGAACCCGTTGGGGGAAAGAATCCGTTTGTAATCAAACGGGAAGAACAAAAATGTTCGACGCTTTTATCTTAACAAACCGAAAAGCGGCGGTGGGATTAAATCTTTTTAATCTAAGGACCCGGGTCAAGGTTCCCACCCCATCAAGCCCACTCCAAATACCACCAGCAGCCCGGCGAGAATACGTTGCGATCCGAAGGATTCTTTCAATTTCAAAACGCCCCAAAGAACCACCATCAGAACACTGACCTGGCGTACCGCGACCACCTGGCTGACATCTTCAAACTGAAGCACAACACAGATCAGGCCGTAGGAGCCCACCGTCGCCACGGCGGCCACCAGTCCCCGCCCCCACTCGGCTTTCCATACCGAGACGATCTCTCGTGGAGAATGGACCGAGAACAGGTACAGGTTGCAGAGAGTGAAACCGATCAACGCCTCCATAAAGAAAAACACAAATCCGTTTAGCATTGCGTGGTCCGGCCGGGCGGCAATGAACAGTTCCATGCCGCGCTTGTCCACCAGGCTGTACGCAACCACCAGACCCAGCGTGATGAATGCCCAGCGCATGTCTTTGTGCAGAACGGCGTCCCACAGGTTACGGAATCCCCGGATCAGGTGACCGTCGAAATGCAGGATATAAATGGCCAGCAGAATAAGCACGATCGCCGTCATGGCGGAGAAACTCAATCGCTCCGCCAACAGGAACCACGCAAACACCGGCACGAACACCGGTGCGGAGCGGGCAATGGGATAGACATACGAAATGTCCTGTGTCTGGTAGGCCTTCGACAGGCTGAGAATATAAACCCCGTGCAACACGCCGGACGCAACGATCCACACCCACAATTCATCGGGAACCGTGGTGGAGCCGGAGGTGGCGAGAAACAGGAGCGCGCCCACCATAATGAGCACCCCTTTCAGCCCGGACAGGTAATTGGAATTTTTACTGGTCTGCGTGAGGATGTTCCACAATGCATGAAACAGGCAGGATAGCAGGATCAGTCCTATGCTGGTGGAGGCCAAGGAGTTCTCTCTAAAAAGGGCGGCATTGAACGGGTAAAGGAATTTATTTCAAATCTGTACGAAAATTCGAAAAGGTATAATGATACAATATGCCGCTTTTGAATGTGGAGATTTTGTTGTCAACCCATCCCCCAAAACTCCTGACTCCTGAACCGGATGCTTAAAAACCAACTCAATCTTCTCTGGTCCCGGCGGTTTCTGCCCCTGTTTGTCACCCAGTTCCTCGGCGCCTTCAACGACAACCTGTTCAAGAACGCGCTGGTCATCCTCATTACTTACGTCGCCGCGGAAAAGGCCGGACTGAACGCGCAGTTGATGATCACCGCCGCCGCGGGTATCTTCATTCTCCCCTTCTTCCTGTTTTCGGCCACAGCCGGCCAACTCGCCGACAAATACGAGAAATCGCGGCTGGTCCGGGTAATCAAGTTTGTCGAAATACTGCTCATGATCGGCGCGGGCTACGGGTTCTACATAGAAAGCGTCAACCTGCTCCTGACCATCCTGTTTCTCATGGGCACCCAGTCGGCTTTCTTCGGACCCATCAAATACGGAATCCTGCCGGAACTGCTGGTTGAGGACGAACTGATTGGCGGCAACGCACTGATCGAGGCCGGCACCTTCGTCTCCATCCTCGTCGGCACCATCGTCGGCGGTTTGTTGATCCTGCGTGACGGCGGGGTGTGGATGGTCACCGGACTCGTCGTCCTGCTGGCCGCAGTCGGCTTCGTCGGCAGCCTCTATATACCAAAACGTCAGGCCGCCGCACCCAAGCTCAAGGTCGATTATAATTTTTTCAGGGAAACATGGAACATCGTCCTTTATTCCTATGGAAACCGTGACGTGTTCCTGTCGATTCTGGGCATCTCCTGGTTCTGGCTGATCGGCGCCACCTTCCTCGCCCAGTTCCCGACGTACGGCAAGGACATCATCGGCGGCAACGAGGAACTGGTGACCCTGTTCCTCACCGTGTTCTCGGTCGGCATCGGCGTCGGCTCCCTGCTCTGCAACCGCCTGCTGAAAGGCGAGATCGTCGCCACCTACGTGCCGCTCGGAATGCTGGGCATGACGGTGTTCATCATCGACCTGTACTTCGCCAGCCAGAGCACATTCATCTCAACCGAAACGGAGTTGATCGGCGCCGGAGCGTTCCTCACTCATTTCTCCAGCTGGCGCATCCTGTTCGACATGTTCATGATCTCGCTTTGTGGCGGGCTCTACATCGTTCCCCTTTACGCAATCCTTCAATCGCGGTCTGAGATCACCCACCGTTCCCGCACCATTGCCAGCAACAACGTGCTGAATGCCCTGTTCATGGTGGTTTCGGCCGTCGGCACCGCCGTAATGCTTAAGATGGGCTTCGACGTCACCCGCGTGTTTTTGACGCTGGCCATCCTCAACACCTTCGTTGCGCTTTACACCTGCCAGCTTCTACCCGACGCCCTCGTCAAATCGATCCTGATCTGGCTGTTTCATACGTTTTACAAAGTGGAAGTAAAAGGTTTCGAGAATTACAAAAAGGTGTCGGACGGCAAGTTCATCATCATCGCCAACCACCTGTCGTTCCTGGACGCCGCGCTCATCGCCGCCTACACCCCGGTAAAACTGACCTTCGCCATCAACACCTACATCGCAAGGTCCTGGATGGTGAGGCCGTTCCTGTCCTTGGTGGACACCTTCGCCATGGACCCGACCAGCCCCATTGCCACGCGCGGACTCATCGAGGCCATCCGCAACGGCGCGCGGGTGATGATCTTCCCGGAAGGCCGCATCACGGTTACGGGATCGCTGATGAAGGTCTACGAGGGACCCGGCATGATCGCCGACAAATCCGGTGCGCCGGTTTTGCCTGTACGCATTGATGGCGCGCAGCACACGCCGTTCTCGCGCATGCGAGGCAAGGTGCCGATGCGCTGGTTTCCCAAAATCACCCTCACCTTCCTGGAACCGCGTACTTTCCATATTCCGGATGAGGTGAAAGGCCGCAAACGCCGCAAACTCGCCGCCAGCCAGTTGTACCAGCTGATGTCGAACATGCTGTTCGAAAGCAGTGATTCACGGAAAACCCTGTTCGAAGCCCTGCTGGAGGCATGCCGTGCCCACGGCGGAGGGCATGCGGTGGCGGAGGACATCGAACGCAAACCCATCAACTACCGTCAGCTGATCCTGCGTTGTTTTATTCTCGGCAGGCACATCGCCAAAGGCACCCAGCCGAAAGAATACGTCGGCGTGCTGTTGCCAAACGCCAACGGCGCGCTGGTCACGTTTTTCGGCCTGCAGGCTTTCGGCCGCATCCCGGCGATGCTCAATTTCTCTGTCGGCACCAAGAACATGCTCGCTTCCTGCGACGCCGCGAAGATCAAAACGGTTTACACATCGCGCCTGTTCATCGAGAAAGGAAAACTGCACGACGTCACCGACGCGCTCGAAAACGCGAAAACAAACATCGTCTATCTGGAGGACCTGAGGAAAGAAATCGGGCTGTTCGCCAAACTGCGCGGCGTGCTGTCCAGCCTGTTCCCGGAACGCGCCTACCGCAAGGCATGCCGGGGAGAGACGGACCCGGACAACCCCTGCGTCGTTCTGTTCACTTCCGGTTCCGAAGGCGTGCCCAAGGGCGTGGTGCTGACTCATGCCAACATCGTCTCCAACGTCAATCAACTGAACGCGCGCATCGATCTCGGTCCCACCGACATCGTATTCAACTCCCTTCCGGTGTTTCATTCCTTCGGCCTCACCGGCGGCACGCTTCTGCCGGCGCTGTGCGGACTCAAGATTTTCTTTTACCCGTCGCCCCTGCACTACCGGCAGATACCCGAGCTCATTTACGACACCAACGCCACCATCATGTTCGGCACCGACACGTTTCTCGCCGGGTATGCCCACTACGGGCACCCTTACGACTTCTACAACCTGCGTTACATGTTCGCCGGAGCGGAAAAACTTAAGGAAGAAACACGGAAATTGTGGGCGGAGAAATTCGGCATCCGCATCTTCGAAGGTTACGGCGCCACCGAAACCGCCCCCATCCTGTCACTCAACACACCCATGCTCAACAAGCCGGGCAGCGTCGGATGCTTCCTGCCCGCGATCGAGCACAAACTGGAAACCATTCCCGGCATCGAGGAAGGCGGTCGGTTGTGGGTCACCGGACCCAACATCATGGCGGGCTACCTGCGCCACACCAACCCGGGCGTGCTGGAACCGCCGGAAGACCGCTGGTACGACACCGGCGACATCGTCGAGATCGATGAAGAAGGCTTCATCACCATCAAGGGCCGCGCCAAGCGTTTCGCCAAGATCGGCGGCGAGATGATTTCACTGACCGCCGTGGAATCGTACCTGTCCAACCTGTGGCCGGACCACAGCCATGCCGTGGTGACGCTTCCGGATGAGAAAAAAGGCGAGCAGATGGTGCTGGTGACGACCAACAAAGACGCCGCCCGCGATGCCATCGTCCAGCACGTCAAAGCCAACGGGCTGGGGGAACTCAGCATTCCGAAGAAGATCATGGTGGTCGATGAAGTCCCGCTGCTGGCCACGGGCAAGATCGATTACGTCAAAACGCAGGAACTGGTAAACAGCAATCACGGGGCGTGAAAACGCCGTCAGGTCCCCGCTCCTTCCACCCGCCTTCTTTCCTGCAGGTAGGGGATCAGAAAAAACAACGCTGCGCCCGCCAGGAGGTGTTTCATGGTATGGCCGCTCATTATCCCCGCCGTACCGCTGTAGATCCACACATCAAAGTGTTCGAAGAACTTCGCCACCACATACCACGCCAGGATTTTCACAAACGCCACCGAACCGCCGTAGCGTGGCGGAAACAGTAAAAACAACAGGGGAATGAGAATCATCGGCAGAAACTGCACCAGCACGTAAAGACGCAGATCGCCCTGCCCCAGCGTTTCCGTGTGGTCCCAGTACAGCACCGACGCAAGACCGACAAACACCAGCGGACCCAACGCCGCCAGCCCCACCCGCGGGCCCATCCGGTCGGCAAGCACCCCGGCAAACACCGACATGAACACCACGGTCATCGGCAGCCGGTCCCACAGAAGAGTGGAGTCCCCGGGGGACCAGTGATAGTACATGGAGCCGAAGCCAATGAGGATCGTGCCAACGAACGCGATAAAAAACATCCATTTTTCCTGCGGCAAATAAAAACTACCGGGCCTTTGGGACACTTTCCTCAACACCGTCAGGCCCATCAGTCCCACCACAACGAATGCCAGGTTGGAAACAACATTCCCGAAATTGGGGATGCCCAGAAGCGAATACGTATCGGCGAAGCTGTGATAGTCCGGGTCCTGCCCCACCGGCGGAAACGAAAATACCGCCAGCACGCTGAGGACCGTCATAGCAAGCAGAATGCCCACCCGGGTTTTATGACTCATACTCATTTCTCTTTCATAAAAGCGCCGTGCTTGAGAAAAAACAGGGTCTGCTTCATCACCTCTTCATTTTTCATGATGAAGGTGTGCGTGGCATGCACCACAATGTGGTCCTTCATGCCGGGAAGCCGGGTGCGCGGAATCGCCACCTTGCCGTCGTCCGGTCCCGGGATGATGGCTGAAGACAGCGGGTCGATCGAACGGTCTCCTGCGATCACCCCGACCTCGAAATCAACTTCTCCGAAGCGGTCGCGATATGCATTTTTCTGCGTGCCCAATTCCTGGCCCGCCGGACCGTACAGCCATTCGTACAGGAAATTGTTCTTCCAGAAATCGGCCACCTCACTGCCCCGATTGGGCGGCGCCAACAGCACCACGCGCCCCATCTTTTCCGGACGATGTTTGTGAATGAGTCCCCGCGCAATCAATGCCCCCATCGAGTATCCCACATAGTGCGTGGTGCATCCCGGCATCCAGGATGAGGCGTACAATTTTTCATGCACACGTTCCACCAGTTCGTCGATGGAATGGTCGGTGGACGGGTAATCGATATTGATTGTGGAATAACCATCTTCCTCAAGGAATTCGGCCAGCGGGGCCATGGACGCACTGGTACGGGCAATGCCATGCAACAGGACCACACACTGTTTTTCTACACACCAGGCAGGTTCCGGTTCGCCGACCATCAACGTGAGACCCAGAATCCACAACCAGGAACTCAACGGCCAATTTGATTTGACAAGACCATTGAATCTCATACTCAGGACTCCTACTATATGGTAGACAGAAATCCCACTCTATTCCCCTTTTGAGAGATCCACTTTGGACCATCCCCTGACTCTGAAAATTGCCTTTGTCCACTACGGCACTCTGGACCTCGACCGGGCCGTAGCATTTTATCAGAACGTGCTCGGCATGAAACTGATGTTCAAAGAGAACGACTGGGCGGAATTCGACCTCAACGGCCAGCGCCTGGCGCTTCGCCGCGTGAACCGGTGGGACCCCGAAGCGAAGGCCGGGGCCAGGGTGCACCTGGAAGCCCGTCCCATCGAACTGGTGGTGGAGGTATTGAAAAACAAGGGGGTTGCGTTTGCCCACGATATCGAGGAATACCCCTACGGAAAACTGGCGACGTTCCTCGATCCGGATGGCAACCGGATCGGTCTGTACGAGCCTCCGGAAGAAAAAAAACCGGCGTGACTGGTTAAAGTTCAATGGGTTTTATTGTAAGATACATACCATGAGCAATCCGCTGACGCATTTCAACGAAGAAGGCCGCGCCCGCATGGTGGACGTTTCCGAAAAACAGGTCACCGAGCGGGTCGCCACCGCCCAGGGAACGGTGTTCATGCAGCCGGAAACCCTGCGGCTCATCCAGGAAGGGCAGATCAAAAAAGGCGACGTGCTGGCTGTGGCGCAGGTGGCAGGCATCCAGGGAGCGAAAAAGACGTCTGACGTCATCCCCATGTGCCACCCGCTCATGCTGAACGGGGTGGACATCCAGTTCAAGGAACAGCCGGAACCGGACGCCAGCGGCCTGTGCTCCATCCACATCACGGCGACGGTGAAAGTCACCGGCAAAACCGGAGTGGAGATGGAAGCATTGACCGCCGTCTCCATGGCGGCGCTCACCATCTACGACATGTGCAAGGCAGTGGACCGCGACATGTTTTTCAATGAAATCGGGTTGACCTACAAGGCCGGCGGCAAGTCCGGCACCTTCACCCGCGAACAGGTTTCGGAGGCGTAAGACATGGTGACCGTCAAGTATTTCGCCAATCTCCGGCAGATGGCGGGCAAGGAGGAAGACCGGTTCGAGCTGGAGGGAGAAGTCACTCTCGAAGGTCTCACGCACATGATCGGCAAATCCCTGCCGCAGATCGGCGAGATGGTGCGTCAAAAAAAAATCATGATCTCTATCAACTACGACGTGGTGCCTCTGGACACGGTTGTGAAGGACGGTGACGAAATCGCGCTCCTTCCGCCCTTCTCCGGCGGCCTTTGATCTTTTGGTGAGGAACATTTCATGAGCACGGCAACAGAATCCAAAGTCCGCATTCAGAAAGAAGACTTCAACATCCATGAAGAAATCGAAATGATGAAGAAGTCGTCGCGCAACATCGGCGGCATCACCACCTTTCTGGGCACGGGCCGGGAGTTGAACAAGGGCGAAAACATCACCGAACTCAATTTCGAGCATTACCCCCAGATGGCGGAAAAAAAACTGGAGGAAATCCGCGAGAAAGCTATAAAGGATTTCGGCATCATTGACATGAGCATCATCCACCGCATCGGGCACATTGACATCGGTGAAAACATCGTGCTCATCATCGCCTGCGGCGAACACCGTCAGGAAACGTTCAAAGCCTGCGAGTGGGCGATTGCCGAACTCAAGCGAACCACGCCCATCTGGAAACGTGAAACCACTTCCAAAGGCGAAGTCTGGGTTCAGGCCACCCCGTAACATTCCCAAGCAATTTAAAGGGCGGCCGCTGAATATCGATCGAACGCCACCGTATTCGATCCACGTTCGCCGGGACAATGCGTTTTCCCGGTAAAACCTTTCTCCATTTCTACATAACTCAAACCGTCGATGCCCGCGCCTGTGGATCCAAATACACTGATCCTCACAGTCAATGTTCGACTTGCCCGTTGGCTGACCCTTCAACACAACCGCAATCAATCCGCATCTCAAAAAGTCTGGGATACACCCAGTATCATACCCTTCGATGCCTGGTTGAAAGAAACCTGGATCGCCTCCTGGCCACGCCAACACGTTCTTTCGTCCCTCCAAGCCCAAAAGCTTTGGGAACGCATCATTCAGGATGACGTGCAATCCGAACGGCTCGACATCATGCACCTTCAGGGTGCAGCTCAGGATGCGGCGAAAGCCTATGAACTGATCCAGCAATACGAAGTAGCCGACAAACCGGATCTTTTCAACCTTTCTGACGAGGCCACCGCGTATTATCGCTGGCAGACGCAGTACCGCGACCGATTGAGACGGTGGGACGCACTCGATGCAGCAGAACTCCTGCCCGCTGTGCAAAAAAGCATGCAGGGAGGAACCATCCCGGTCCCGCTCTCCATCACCTTAGCCGGATTCGACGAAATCACCCCGCAACTGCAACGCTTCATCAATTTTTTAAAAACACGCAACGTGAAA
This sequence comes from Nitrospina sp. 32_T5, assembly GCF_052156635.1. Lineage (NCBI taxonomy): Bacteria > Pseudomonadati > Nitrospinota > Nitrospinia > Nitrospinales > Nitrospinaceae > Nitrospina > Nitrospina sp. 32_T5. The sequence goes on from NZ_JBQKUO010000004.1 coordinate 95,053, forward strand.
TTTTTCTGGTATCCGGATGAACCGCCTTCTTCCGAAAAAGTCCTCTCTACAAAGAAGGATCAATGGAAGGGTGAAGTGCGGCGTTACCCCGACCCGAAAACGGAAGTCATTCAATGCGCCCGCTGGATTCGCTCGGTCATGCAACCCGGAAAAACCATCGGCATTGTTGTCACCGAAATGGACGACTACCGTGAAATGCTGGTGCGTGAACTGAAAGCAGAACTCGCTCCTGAATCGGTTTACTGCTGGCAGGGCAAGGAAGCGCCGTTCAATATCTCGCTCGGCACATCGCTCACTCAGGAACGCATGGTGGACCTGGCACTGCAACTGCTCGCCTGTCCTCATCACGTCTTTTCCACCCTCATGGTTTCGCAGATTCTCCGCTCGCCTTATTTTGCAGATTGGGTGAAGGAAGAGTCCGCGCGCCTGAATTGGGATCTCATCCTGCGCCGGCATCACCCCGTCCGGGTGACTTTGAATCAGTTGTTTAAATTGAAAAACCTGCAGGACAATCCCGGATTTTCCTCATTTCTTGATAAATGGAAAAACTGGCTGGATTCAAAAGGAACACGCCGCCCGAGTGAATGGGGCAAGGCGATCGCCCGGCTGTTGCACGAGATGAACTGGCCGCGCGGTGGAAGGGGTCTTTCCAGCCGGGAATTTCAGATTCACGACGCATGGAATGAATGCCTGGATGAACTGGCCACGCTGGATGGCGTGTCGGGCAACATCGACCGTGTCACGGTCATGACTACACTCACGCACATTGTCCGCGACAAAATCTTTCAGCCCAAAACGCGGGAGGAACCGATTCAGGTGGTCGGCCTTCTGGAATCGGCGGGCATGCAGTTCGATCATGTGTGGGTCTTAGGGGGAAACGCTGAGAATCTGCCCGCGCCCAACGATCCGAATCCATTCATTCCATTCACCTTGCAACGTCAACACCAGTTGCCGCATTGCACACCCAACCGCACACTCCGTTTTTACGAAACCATCCTGGCGCGCCTGTTGAATGCCGCACCGGACGTTCAACTGAGTGTCCCAAAAATGATGAACGACCGCGAGCTACTGGTCAGTCCTTTATTGAAATCGATGGAACCGGTGGAGCCGGATGCCACCGCACTGCCCTCGCACCGCCTCATCGACCAATTCCACGATCACACCCTACTGGAAGACCTTGAAGATCGACCACACATTCCGGTCACAGCAAAAGAATTGGATTTTCTAAGCGGCGGCCATTCCCTGCTGAAACATCAGGCGGAATGCCCGTTTCGCGCTTTTGCCCTGCACCGCCTCAAGGCCGAGGCCCTACAGGGGGCAGATTTCGAGATGGATGCGCTCGAACGTGGCAAACTCGTGCATCGAACCCTGGAACTATTCTGGAAACAGGTTAAAACCAAAGCCACTCTGAATACTTTGGTTGCCAATGGAACGCTCGCTGCAACGGTCGAGGCGCAGGTCAATGCGGTGCTTGCGGAAAAACCCTTTCTTTTTTTTGGACAAATGGAATTCAAAAAACTGGAACGGGAACGGCTCTGCGACCTGACGTTGGAGTGGCTTGCCGTCGAGCAGGCACGCGATGATTTTGAAGTGCTTGGCGCGGAAACCCGGATTGAGTTCACCTTGGGTGACCTGCGGCTGCGGCTCCAGATCGACCGCATCGACCGCACGGATGACCAGCAGCTCGTGCTCATCGACTACAAGACAGGGAACAAGCTTCCCGCCGATGGCTGGTACGACGAGCGTATTCTGGAACCGCAACTGCCGCTGTACTGCCTGGCGCACCCTGCCGACGCCATCCTGTTCGCCAAGGTCAATAAGGGGGGATGTGCGTTTAAAGGTATAGGACGCGACGGCCTCGACTTACCCGGAATCAACAATAAACCTCCAGACAAGGGCGGGTTCAATGACTGGGACCATGCCGTATCAGTATGGCGGGATCGCATGCAGGAGCTTGCCACACAATTTCTGGAAGGAAAGGTTCAGGTCGATCCGGTGCCCTCCCCCAGCCCCTGCGACCGTTGCGAGTTGAGTACGTTGTGCCGCAAAGCCGAACTGCTGATTGCAGCATCTATCGAAGACGAAGGGGACGATTCATGAGCGGACGCATTCACGATCAGGACCAGCGCGACCGCGCCCTCGATGCCACGCAGTCCTTCATCGTACAGGCCCCGGCAGGCTCTGGCAAAACCGAGTTGCTGATCCAGCGTTTTCTGAAATTGCTGGCACGGGTGGAAAAACCGGAGCACATCCTCGCCATGACGTTCACCCGCAAGGCCGCGGGTGAAATGCAGACGCGCATCGTTCAGGCATTGATCACGGCGGCGCAGGGCGAACCGCCGGAATCCGAACACAGCCGACAAACCTATCGGCTGGCGCTGGAAGTGTTGAAGCAGGACGCCCGTCACGAATGGAACCTTCTCGACAACCCTATCCGCCTCAAAATCCAGACCATCGATTCCTTCTGCATGTCCCTGATCAAACAAACGCCCGTGCTCTCCGGCATCGGTTCCCTGCTCTCCATCGAAGAAAATGCCGACAACTTGTACCGGCAAACGGCGCAGCGCATGCTGGCACGATTGGAAGAGGCGTCGCCAACAGGGGACGCGGTGCGCCGGCTACTGAAACGCCTCGACAACAACAAAAGCAAATTTCTGGACCGGATGATCCAACTGCTGCAAAAACGCGATCGCTGGATGCTGACCTTTTTCGAAAATCGCCTCGAAACCCCTTCCTCCACGGAAAGCCGCGACGATCAGGAGCAGGCGTTGAGCGAACTGGTGGAGGCCCGTTTGCAGGCAGCGGACGCCCTGTTATCCGATGCACTGAAAGCCCAGCTCCTGCCCTTTTTCCGTTATGCGGGGGAAAACATCCATGCCAACCAACCTGAAAGCGACCTGGCCACTCTGAAAGACCTTACGGAATTCCCAGAACCTCTTTCCTCTCGTTTGTCGATCTGGAAAACCATCGCCAGCATGCTGGTTACGGATGGCGGTACGGTTAGAAAGAAAATGGACAAGCGGATGGGATTCCCCTCTAAAACCGATGGCGGCAATCAGGACCTGAAGCAGGGGTATCAAAATATATTGGAATCACTTGGTTCGGACTCAGGGTTGATCGCGGTTTTGAATGACATCAAATCCCTACCGGAGCCACGCTTCGAAGATTCCGACTGGGAATTTCTCGAGTCCATGTTCCACCTGCTTCCGGAAATCGAGAAAGCCTTAAGGCAGGTGTTCATCCAGAGCGGCAACACCGACTACTCGGAGCTGTCCCTGTCTGCATTGACTTCGCTGGGTGGGGAGATGACGCCGACGGAACTGTTGTTGAAATACGACGTCAAGCTGCACCACATTCTGGTCGATGAATTTCAGGACACGTCCTACAAACAATACAAGCTGCTGTCCCTGCTCACCGAGGGCTGGACGCCGGACGATGGACGCACGCTGTTCATCGTCGGCGACCCCATGCAGTCCATCTATCGCTTTCGTGATGCGGAGGTCTCTTTCTTCAACAAAGTGAAGCAGAATGGAATCGGTCCCGTCAGCCTGGTGCCGTTGCAATTGAGTTCCAATTTTCGATCGCAGGCGCACCTCGTCCACTGGGTCAATGCCTGTTTCGAAACGTTGGAGCGGGAGACAGAGTCCGGGGGCACCGCCGATCTGGAAGGCGCCATCGGCTACGAGCCTTCGCATGCGGAGCGTGCCGCCACCACCGAACAGGCGGTGGTGTATCATCCTTTTATAAAAACCGAAGCCGAACAGGAAGCGTTTCAGCTTGTGGATGTGATCCGCGGTCTGCAAACCGACCATCCCGACGCCACGACCGCGATTCTGGTGCGATCGCGCACCCATCTGGAATCGCTCATGCCGCACCTGCAGGAGGCGGGCATCCCTCTCCGCGCCGAGAACATCGACAAGATCACCGACCGTTCCGCCATCCTCGACCTGTGGTCGCTCATGCGCGCCCTGCTCGATCCACACGACCGCATCGCCTGGCTGTCGATCCTCCGCGCCCCCTGGTGCGGCCTCCATCTGGAAGATCTGCAACGGTTGTGCCTGCTTGACACCAGCACTCCCTTATGGAAATTGATGAGCGAACCGTCGCGGCAACAGACTTTAACCACCGACGGACAGGCCCGGCTGGCACGCATGTTGAAAAAGTTAATGCCGGTTATCGACGCCCTGCCCGGCGAAAACTTTCGCGATCTGTTGGAAGGTTGCTGGATCGATCTCGGCGGACCCGCCTGCGTCGAGCGCAGCCAGTGGCCGGACATCGAGGTGTTTTTCGGAGAGGTTTCCAAGACGCTCGACATAGGCGACTACGACACGCTGTACCGTTTCGATCGCGTGCTCGAAAGGTTGTACGCCAGCCCACCGGCGTTGGAAGGCAGTCCTGTGCGGATCATGACCATGCATCAGGCCAAGGGGCTGGAGTTCGATTTCGTGTTGTTACCGGGTCTCGGCAAGAAAACGGGCAAGGACGAAAAGCAATTGATTTTCTGGCTGACCCACCAAAAACACATGCTATTCGCCCCCATTCAGGAAACCGGCGAAAAAGATTCCGCCATCTATAAATTTTTAAACACTCTCAATAAAGCTCGCGATCAGCATGAGATGCGCCGCCTGCTCTACGTCTCCGTCACCCGCGCGAAACAGCAACTGCATTTGTTCGGGAACGTGACCTTGGACAATGAAGCCGGTGAAATCAAGAATCCGCCCACCAACTCCATGCTGGGGCACCTGTGGCCCCATGTACAAACCGGATGGGCGGAAAAGTTGAGGATGAGTTCGACCGGAGGGTCCTCCCAATACCGCCCCAAACCGAAGCCGCCGCATCTGCGCCGGCTGGCCAGGGAGTTCCAGCCACCCACACCGCCGCCCGATATCGAGACCGGACGGCCGTTGGACATTCGCGAGGAACGCGAGGACCGGCCTCCTTACTACTGGGCGGGCAATGAGGCGCGGTTTCTCGGCAACGTACTGCACCGGTGCTTCAAGGACATCGCGGATCAGGGACTCGCTGCATGGGATGCAAAAAAACCGGAATCCATGAAAACCGCGTTCAAGACCGCCCTGCTGAACGAAGGCCTGCCATTTGACCGGGCAGAGGCCGTGGCTGAAAAGGGGGTGCGGGCCCTTCAGAACATATTGGCAGATGAGAAAGTGGGGCGCTGGATTTTATCCGCTCACGTAGATGCAAAAAGCGAATTCGCCCTCACCTATGCTAAAGACTCGATTTATTCCAACCGCATTCTCGATCGGACATTTGTGGATGAACAAGGGGTACGTTGGATTATAGATTACAAAACCGGCGAACACGAGGGAAGCGAACTGGATGCTTTCTTCGAAGCGGAAAGAGAGCGATACAAAACACAATTGCAGGCGTATGCAGAAATCCTGAAGGCACGAGGGGAACAAAGGCCCATCAGACTGGCCTTGTACTATCCCCTTCACCGCCGTATGGTGGAAGTCCCCGACATAAACGGCGACGGGTGAGGTAGCGGTGCAAATCGTCAGGCTTTGCGAAACACCAGGCCGTCGTTCTCTTTTTCCACGCGGATGGTGTCGCCTTCGTGAATCTTTTCATCCAGCAATTCCAGAGACAACGGGTCCTGCACGTACTTCTGAATAACCCGTTTGAGCGGCCGCGCGCCGAATACCGGATCGTAACCCTTCTCAGCCAGCCATGCCTTGGCGTCCTCGCTCAGTTCAAGCGACATGCTCCGGTCGGCAAGCCGCTTGCGCAGGTCTTCGACCTGAATATCGACGATGTCCTTTATCTGCTCGCGTGACAGGTTGCGGAAGATCACGATGTCGTCGATGCGGTTCAAAAATTCCGGGCGAAAGTGCTGACGCAACTCCTGTCGTACCGCTTCCTGAACTCTCTCGTACTCCTGGTCCCAGTCCGCCTTTCCAGCCTTTTCCAACTGACCCATCTGCATTCCGGTTTCCTGGATCATCTTGCCGGCAATATTGGACGTCATGAGCACCACGGTGTTCCTGAAATCCACCGTCTTGCCGTGCCCATCGGTCAGGCGTCCTTCGTCCAGAACCTGAAGAAACAGATTGAATACATCCGGGTGCGCTTTTTCGATTTCGTCGAAAAGCACCACGGAGTAAGGGCGGCGGCGGACGTGTTCCGTCAGGTACCCGCCTTCCTCGTAACCGACGTACCCCGGAGGCGCTCCGATGAGCCGGGCGGTCGAGTGTTTTTCCATGTACTCGGACATATCGACGCGGATCATTGCCTGTTCGTCGTCGAACAGAAACTCAGCGAGGGTTCGTGCCAATTGGGTCTTTCCCACACCCGTGGGTCCGAGAAACAGGAACGTGCCGATGGGTCGGTTCGGATCCTGGATGCCGGACCGGCTTCGGCGGATCGCGTTGGACACGGCGGTGACCGCTTCGTCCTGTCCCACCACCTTGCGGTGCAGTTGCGATTCCATGGCCAGTAGCCGTTTCTTCTCCGACTGCATCATCTTTTCAACGGGAACACCTGTCCAGCGTGAAACAATGCTGGCGATCTCTTCCTCACCCACCTCTTCATTCAGGATTTTCTTTTCGGTCTGAACCTGGGAAAGATGGGACTCCAGGTCCTGCAACTCTTTTTCAAGTCTTGGCAGGCTTCCATACTTCAATTCAGCGGCCTGACCCAGGCGCCCTTCCCGTTCAGCCATTTCACACTCGCGCCGGGCCTGCTCGATTTTTTCCTTCAATTCGCGTTTCTCGGCGATGACTTTCTTCTCACTTTCCCATTGCTCCTTCATCGCATTACAGGCATCACCCAGTTTGGCGATTTCCTTTTCAATTTTCTGAAGGCGGTCCCTGGACTGCGGATCCGACTCCTTTTTCAAAGCCTCGCGCTCAATTTCCAGCTGCATCATCTTGCGCTGGTATTCGTCGATCTCTGCCGGCAGCGAATCGATCTGCATGCGCAGGCTCGAAGCCGCCTCGTCGATCAAATCGATTGCCTTGTCAGGCAGAAAGCGGTCAGAGATGTAACGATGGGACAACCGCGCCGCGGCGAGGATCGCCGCATCCTGGATGCGCACCCCATGATGCACTTCATATTTTTCCTTGAGACCGCGCAGGATGGAAATAGTGTCTTCCACCGAAGGTTCGCCCACCAGGACGGGTTGAAACCGTCGTTCCAGCGCTGCGTCTTTTTCAATGTATTTGCGGTATTCGCGCAGGGTGGTGGCCCCAACACAATGCAGTTCCCCCCGTGCCAGTGCGGGTTTCAGCATGTTGGAGGCGTCCATCGAACCTTCGGCCGAACCTGCACCAATGAGCGTGTGCAATTCGTCGATGAACAGGATGATCTCCCCTTCACTGCTGTTGATTTCCTTGAGCACCGCTTTCAGGCGATCTTCAAACTCGCCGCGGTACTTGGTCCCCGCTACCAACGCGGCGAGGTCCAACGCGATGATGCGTTTTTCCTTGAGGCCTTCCGGCACGTCACCATGATAAATGCGCTGGGCCAGCCCCTCCACAATGGCGGTCTTGCCCACGCCCGGCTCCCCGATCAGCACCGGATTGTTCTTGGTGCGGCGCGACAACACCTGCACCACGCGGCGGATTTCCGCATCACGGCCGATCACGGGATCGAGTTTTCCGGAACTGGCTTTCTGGGTGAGATCGATGCAGTATTTTTCAAGCACCTGGTATTTGGCTTCGGGATTCTGGTCGGTGACCCGCTGCGAACCTCGGAGGGTGGTGAGCGCCTGCAGGAGTTCTTCACGTTTGATGCTGTGGGACTTGAACAATTTGCCCGCGCGGGATTTGCTGTCCCCCGCTACTGCAAGCAGGACGTGTTCGGCATTCAAAAATTCGTCCTTGATTTGCCGGGCTTCTTCAAAGGCCTTGTCCAGGATGCCTTTGAGGTCGGGCGAAAGATAAACCTGGCCACCGGCCCCTTCGACGCGGGGGTATTTGTTGATTTGTTCTTCCAGATCGGCCACCAGTCGCGCCTTGTCCGCGCCGACTTTGCCGATCAAAACAGGCGCAATGCCTTGGGCATCATTCAACAGCGGCACGAGCAGATGTTCGCATTCAATGGCCTGCTGGCGCTCCCCTTCGCAAAGCGACTGAGCCTCCATCACGGCGTTCTGCAATTTAATGGTCATTTTGTCGAAACGCATCTTTATTCTCCTTGCCTGAAAGCCATACTGAGAATTTAATAAGATGCGCGACCGGGAGGGTCAAGGCAGGGGACGGGTATTTACCGCCGGTTAAAATGGGAACGGTTTTCAGGAAGGGTCAGGCGAGGCCCTGTTCACCCAGCCAGCGCTCGGCTTCCAGGGCAGCGGCACATCCGGCTCCCGCGGCGGTCACCGCCTGCCGGTATTTGTGATCGTGCACGTCTCCGGCGGCAAAAACGCCTTCCACACTGGTTTCCTGGGAACCGGGTTTGATCTTGATGTAACCGGTTTCATCGAGATCGATCTGACCCTGGAAGGGTTGGGTGTTCGGCGTGTGACCGATGGCGTAAAAGATACCCGCAACCTCGATGTCCCGTGTTTCGCTGGTTTTGACATTGCGCACACGCGCGCCGGTAACATACTGGTCTCCGATGGCGTCATCCAGCACCGTGTCCCACACCATTTCGATCTTTTCGTTTTTGAGCGCACGCTCCTGCATGATTTTGGAAGCACGTAACTCATCTCGGCGATGCACCAGATACACCACGGTGCCGAACTTGGTGAGGTAGGTGGCCTCTTCCACTGCTGTGTCGCCGCCACCGATCACCATGAGCGGCTGATTGCGGAAAAACGGGAGCGCCCCGTCGCACACCGCACAGGCAGACATGCCCTGGTTCCACAACTTCTCTTCGTTTGGAACCCCCATGCGTTTGGCAGTGGCGCCGGTGGAAATAATGACGGAATGGGCGAGCACTTCGGTCTTGTCGCCCTTGATACGGAAAGGACGTTTGGAGAAATCCACTTCGTGCACATCCTCCTGAACCATTTGCGTACCGAAGCGTTCCGACTGGCGACGGAACAATTGCATCAATTCAGGTCCGTTGATGCCATCAGGAAACCCGGGATAGTTTTCGACGTCGGTGGTGGTGGTCAACTGGCCGCCTGCGGAGCCGCCGACCACGTATCCCTCATACATGAACGGTTCCAGGTTGGCCCGTGCGGCGTAAATGGCCGCGGTGTGACCCGCCGGACCCGACCCGATGATCGCTACTTTCTTTACATCCTCCGCCATGTCTCTATCCTTTCTGACTCAACAAGGGGAGCCATCCATTATGACGACACCCGTCAGCATATCCGGTTATTGGTATTCGATGAGTTCCAAACCAAAAGGTTTCATACGGAAAGGCCCCTTCCGGTCAAACTGTCAGGTTGCCGTTCAACGCTTCGTTGATGGTATGCCTGATGCGGGTCTCGTCAGCCGGAAGTTCAAATGGTTTGAACAGGCATTCCGGTTCGACCCCTCGAAGGGTATTGGAATGGTATTTAACAAGAAAGTCGGTGAACTTCAATCCGTTGGCCGTTGAAATGACGACCACCCGGTGGTTCTTTTTGATCACCCCGCGCTTGAGCAGTTTTTCCATGACCGCCAGGGCCACCCCGGTGTGCGGGCAGCACAACAGACCTGTCTTGTTGGCGCGCCCCGCGGCATTGGCCAGTTCGTTTTCAGTGGCCTCCTCGACAATGCCGTCGAACTTCTGCAAAGCACGGATGGCTTTTTTCACGCTGACCGGCGCCCCGATCTGAATGGCGCTGGCAAGGGTCTTGCGCGCCTGGATCGATTTAAAGGATTTGAATCCGCGTTTGAAACTGCGTACCAGCGGATTGGCCCGTTCCGCCTGCGCACAAACCAGCCGTGGAAGCTTGTTGATGATGCCCAGTTCGTACATCATCTCGTACCCTTTGCCGATGGCGCTGACGTTGCCCAGGTTCCCGCCGGGAACGATGATGAAGTCCGGCACCTCCTGGTCGAACTGCTGGGTCAACTCGAAACTGATGGTCTTCTGCCCTTCGAGGCGAAGCGAATTCATCGAGTTGGCGAGGTAAATTTCCTTTTCCTGGCAGATGCTCTTGACGATCTTCATGCAGCCGTCGAAGTCGGTATCCAGCGAAAACGTCATCACCCCATGGGTGATGGGTTGAATGAGCTGGGTCATGGAAATCTTGTTGCGCGGCAGGAACACGATGGCCGGAATGCCCGCGACCGCGCAATAGGCGGCCAGCGAGGCGGAGGTATCGCCGGTGGAAGCACAGGCAACGGCCTTGATGTCCTGCCCTTCGGTTCGCATCTGTTTGACCATCGAAACCAGCACCGTCATACCGAGGTCCTTGAACGAACCCGAATGCGCCATGCCGCACTGCTTGACCCACAATTCTTCAAGGCCCAACTGTTGGCCCAGCCGCTCCGCCCAGAACAGGTTGCTTCCCCCTTCATAGGTGGAGACGATGTTGTCGTTATCCACGTTCGGACAGACCAGTTCCTTTTTGCCCCAAACGGAACTGCCATACGGCCAGTCGTGACGACGGTATCGTTCGTCAAACAGGTTTTTCCATTCTTCCGCCGAGCGTTTTTTCAGCCGTTCGAGGTCGTGCGTGACTTCCAACAAATCGCCGCAATGCGGGCAGTTGTAAATCACCTCATTCAATTCATACCGGCCGGAACAGCCATTGATGCACTGAAACCAGGCGTCGAATTCGAGAGCTACCTCTCCACTCTTATGAGAACCGTTTTCTCGCATACCACGTCCAATTGTTCGATTTCTTTTAAAGCCTGTTGAATGTTTTTCTCTTTTGCCTGGTGTGTCATCATCACGAGGGGAACGCCCTTGCCGTCCATATCCCGTCCCCGCTGGATCATGGACTCGATACTGATCTCATGTTGCCCAAGAATACCAGAAATTTTGGACAATACACCCGGTTTGTCCTTCACGAGAAAGCGTAGAAAATATTCTCCCTCGATTTCCCGGGTGGGTTTGAGCGGGATTTTTTTAACGCTGTGGGTCTGGAACGACTGTGCCGGCACCCGGCCGGAGGCCCCGGAAAGGATGTTCCGGGCGATCTCCACGATGTCGCCTACCACCGCACTGCCCGTCGGCAGGGACCCCGCACCGTGCCCCACCAGCACGTTTTCCTCCATCAGGTCGTCGCGGACCATGATGGCGTTCAGCACCCCGTTGACGTTGGCCATCGGTTTGGCCTCCGGGATCATAGCCGGGTGCACGCGGATGTCCAACTCTTTTCCATCAAACTTGGAAACCGCCAACAGCTTGATCCGGAAACCGAACTCGCGGGCGCACTTGATATCGACCGGGGTGATGCGGCTGATGCCCTGGATGTAGATGTCATCGAAATTGACGGAGGTGCCGAAAGACAAGCGGCTTAAAATGGCTATCTTGTGGGCGGAGTCGATGCCTTCGACGTCGAAGGTCGGGTCTGCTTCGGCAAACCCCTTCTCCTGCGCCTCCTTCAGCACGAGTTCGAAATCCAGATCCTCGTCGGACATTTTACTGAGGATGTAGTTGGCGGTGCCGTTGACGATGCCTTCAATCGCCTCGATGCGGTTGGCGACGAATGCCTCGCGGATGGAACGAATGATGGGGATCGCTCCCCCGACGGCCGCTTCGAAACCGAGGTTCACCTTGTGCTTTTCCGCCGCAGCGAACAGTTCATCGCCGTGCTTGGCCAACAGGGCCTTGTTGGCGGTGACCACATGCTTGCCGTGCTCGAAGGCTTTCAGGATGAGGTCGCGGGCGGGTTCGTACCCCCCGATCAACTCCACCACCACATCCACTTCAGGATGGTTGACCACATCGTACGCATTGGTGGTGAGGATGTTCTGGTCCACTTCCACACCACGCGGGGTCTTGATATCGAGGTCGGCAACACAAACCACCTCCACCGATGTTCCCAAACGGTCCAAAATGTTCTGCCGGTTTTTTTGCAGGATGCGCACCACGCCGGCGCCGATGGTACCGAATCCGATCAAGCCTATTTTTACAGGTTTCATAAAGAAGCGAAGTAGGTTGAATTAGAAGATTTCACGGATGCCCCGAACAGCCTGGCGGATGCGGTGCTCGTTTTCCACCAGGGAAAAACGGACAAAATGATCGCCGCCGTCGCCGAATCCGATGCCCGGCGAGACCGCCACCTTGGCTTTATCGAGAAGCAGTTTGGAAAACTCCAGCGACCCCATCTGCTTGAACTGGTCGGGGATTTCCGCCCAGACAAACATGGTGGCCCTGGGCGGCTCCACCGGCCATCCGATGCGGTTGAGCCCGGAGCACAACACGTCCCGCCGGGCCTTGTACATGTCGCGGATCTCATTCACACAATCGCGGGGCCCGTTGAGCGCAATGATGGACGCGATCTGGATCGGCTGGAACATGCCGTAGTCCTGATAACTCTTGATGCGGGACAGCGCGTGGATGATCTCACGGTTGCCGACCATGAAACCCACCCGCCAGCCGGGCATGTTGTAGCTTTTAGACAGCGTGAAGCATTCCACGCCCACGTCCTTGGCGCCGGGCACCTGGAGCAGGCTGGGTGCGCGGTAGTCGTCGAAAACAAGATCGGCGTAAGCGTAATCATGGATCACGATCAACTTGTGCTCGCGGGCGAAGTCCACCACCTTGACGAAGAAATCGAGGTCCACCACCTGCGTAGTCGGGTTGTGCGGAAAATTGATGATGAGGGCTTTGGGCCGCGGCCAGCTCTGTTTGAACGCTTTCAGCAGGGCTTCAAAAAAATCGACGTCTTTATTAAGGGGTACGGAAGTGATGTCCGCATTTGCCAGGATAAAGGCGTAGGTGTGAATCGGGTACGTCGGCGTTGGCACCAGCACACTGTCACCGGGCCCGGTGATAGCGAGCGCCAGGGATGAAATACCTTCTTTCGAGCCGATGGTGGCGATGGCTTCGGTCTCCGGATCAATGTACACCCCATGCTCCCGCTGATACCAATCCGCGATCGCGTGCCGCAGCTTGGGTATGCCACGGGAAAGCGAGTAACGGTGATTCTGCGGTTTCTGGATGGCCTCCACCAGCTTGTCCACGATGTGCTGGGGCGTGGCCTGGTCCGGGTTGCCCATGCCAAAATCGATGATGTCCTCTCCGCGGCGGCGGGCCTGCAGTTTCAACTCACCGACGATGTTGAACACATAAGGGGGCAAACGCTGAATGCGTGGAAATTCATTCATCCTTCAAATTCTTTTTTTATCAGATGTTATAAAAAGCAGGTCCGGCGGACTCAGTGCGAGATACAGAGGGGGTGGGCAAAACCTTCAGGCAGGCGCCCGGAATGGCATTCGGCCTTAACCCTTATAATATACCAACGTCCTCCCAAGCCAGCGTAAAGATAGCATATTTTAACCCGCCGTATCAATTTTATAAATGGGGGTTTAGGCCCCTTCGAATGTCCGGAAACCCTAAATAAGATTGAGTTTGCGCGCATGGTCCAGGATGGTGCGGGCATTGATGCCGATGCCTTGTTTGAATGCCGAATTCTGGTAATTGCTCATCATGCTCACCACCCCCATCAGCCCCCCGTCGCAGGCCACGATGGCGCCGCCGGAATTGCCAAAAAACACTTCGTTGTCCTTGAACAGGATGAACTCGGATTCCTCCAGCACATCTTTTTTCTTGATCCGGGCTTTTTGCAGAGAGTAGTATTTCCGATTGGGATGCCCGACGATCATCAGATCGCCCTCACCATCCGGGTTCACCTTCAGATCCAGGTAGGAGGGGTAAGAACCCCGGGTTTGGATGAACGCCAGATCCAGGTTCCGCACCCGATGCACGGAATCGACTTCGATCGTTCTCCCCGGCCGGGCCAAATCGTCACCTGGGACCTCCGGAAGCACCACTTCGATCGATTTTCCATCCACCACGTGCCGCGCTGTCGCAATGAGGCGCGGACCGATGAACACCCCGGCGCCGACCGAATGATCCGCCTTGACCACAACCGTAGCCCCGGCCACCTGACCATACAGCCGGTGCGGTGTCCGGCATTCGATATCCTTGCCGATGAGGTGGCGGTCGAGCTCGTTTGCCGGGGGATTGAAAAACAGGCGCACCGCCCGCTTGATGCGCTTCGGGTAGGTGTTTTCCGGGTCAGTCATCGCCAGCCTCTGATTACTGAGGGCAACGACCCCGAGCACGACAAAAAATACGATCCAGCCTTTAATTTTTCTTGTATCGGAACGCATAGGTGCGAATGGAAGACCTCCAGGCAATTCTACTGGGCCTGATCCAGGGCCTGACCGAGTTTTTACCCGTTTCCAGCTCCGGGCATTTGATCCTGGTGCCCATCCTGTTTGAATTCGAGGACCAGGGGCTGGCTATGGATGCCATCCTGCACCTGGCCACCCTGCTCGCCATCATCATATTCTTCCGAAGAGAGATCTGGCAACTGCTGTGTGCGCTGTTTGACAAAAAGAACCAGCCCGCACGGCATCGTCTTGCATGGGGTATCATCGTGGCAACCGTACCGGCAGGCGTGGTCGGGTTGTCGCTCGGTGACTGGATCGAGGGGAACCTTCGAAGCCCGACATTCGTCGGAGGCAATCTTATATTCTGGTCATTCGTTTTCTGGTGGGCGGACCGGGGGGCATCCCGCACTGACCGGGGAGAAGCGGAACTGACCGGATTGTCCTTCAGGCAGGTTCTGTTGATCGGATGTGCTCAGGCCGTGGCCTTGTTTCCGGGCACGTCGCGGTCCGGCATCACCATCGCCGCCGGGCTTTTTATGAATCTGTCCCAACCCGCCGCGGCGCGTTTCGCCTTTCTGCTTGGGACTCCCGCCATACTGGCCGCAGGCCTGCACAAAACCGTCTCGGTAATCACACAACCCGGGGAAGCATTGATGTTCACCAGCGGGCAAATGGCGATGGCTTTCGGGATCGCCTTTCTGTCCGGTTACCTCGCAATCAAACTGTTGCTCGCCGTGGTGAGCCGTGTCGGGCTGATTCCATTCGTCATTTACCGGATCCTTCTCGGGGGATTGATCCTGGCGCTGTACTGAAACAAAAAAAGCCGGACCGCCATTTGGCGGCCCGGCTCTCTTTGCTGACTAACGCGTTATTTGCATTCGACCATCAGGTCAACCGTTCCATTATTGGTGATGCGGACTTCGCCACTGATATCGCCCAGCGAATCACCACGGCTGAAATTGGGTTCGTGTGTCAAGGTAACCGACTGACGACCCATGCTGTGCTTGTTGGCCATGCCCACACCCCGGTCGCCTTCCAGACCATGGTTCTGACCCGGTCCCAAGGTGATGGGAATGGTGGTGGCATTGGAAGATTTCCAGATAACCGCATTGGCACTTACCCCGTCCCCATGTGAAGAATTACCTGCGGCTTGCAGAGTGATCTGGTTGGCATCCACGCAGGATGTCTTGTCGCCCGGTTTCAGGGTTCCAGCAAATGCGGAAGCGGAAAAGCAGAGCGCGAGCACAGCGATAACAGCTACGAACAGGACTTTTTTCATAACGGACCTCCCTTACCCAATAAAATTGAACATTGCCCCATTTAAATTTGGATCACTCAATCTGCCCCTGTGGATCCAATTGCCCCAAAACTTCTATCAACCGGACCGTGCCGGTCGCTTAGTACCCTTTTCAGAGGGGCCCGCCTGCAACCCATTTCGCCCCTTACACTTAATTGTGGCCAGTATACTTGGATTAAGGTGCAAGTCAATAAAAAATTAGAATTTCTACTACAATTGATAATACCAATTCCTATAAGGCTCAATCCTATTTTCCTACCACCCACGAAGTTATATAAAGCTTTATTTTTTAATTATTTTTAAGAAACCTGATTTCCTTTAGAATGGTTGTATCGAGTTTTAATAGCCTTTTTGCAGTAGAAGTCCAGTCGCGGACAACGCCTGAAAAGAGAACCTATGGATGCCACGGGTCAGGAAGAAAGCAAATCCACCATTCCCGCCTCCGTGCGTCGGCGCTTCATCAAGTTCATTATTTTGATTCTGGTTGGTTTCGGAACCGGGTTTTACTTTTCCCGGCATGGGGTGAAACTGACCCCGGAATCGTTCCAGGCCTTTGTGCTGTCGATGGGAGTCTGGGGCCCGGTGCTTTACATCGGCGTGTTTGTCATCCGGCCTCTGTTCCTGATTCCTTCCATCGCCCTGTTCATTGCCGGGGGTCTGGCATTCGGACCGGTGGTGGGTCCGTTGTATGCATCGGTCGGTGCAGCGGCTGGGGGCACGCTGGGGTTCTGGATCGCCCGCACCATGGGCCATGACTATGTGAAGAGCAAGCTGAAACTGGGCGCTGACATGATTGACGACACGCGTTTCAGCTTCTCGATGGTGTGGTTGTTGAGCCTCATCCCCATCATGCCTGTGACGGTGATCAACTACGGCGCGGGGCTGTCGACCATGCCGTTCCGGCATTACATCCTTGCCCATGTGCTGGGTTTGACGCCGCGTGCGTACGCTTACGGGTTTTTCGGAAGCACCCTTCTGGATATCGGTTCGACCGAATTCCGGGTCGCACTCATCATCCTGATCGTGTTGGCCCTCATCAGCCTGTTCCTTCGGTACCGCACCAAACGCAAACGGGCGCGGGAACTGGAAGCCACGCAATAAGCCGCCGATTCAGTTCTCCAGGGTCTGGTTTTCGATCACCACACCCCCCGGCACAGCCAGCGGATTTCCGTGGCTGATCAAACGCACTTTTCCTTTCAGTGTCGCTTCTCCCCGGAACCACACATTGCCCTCCACCTCCAAAGACTCCAAACTCAGCAGGCCGGGAGCCTGCGGAATGCGGCGGCTGTACTCGTCGAAATTTTCCAGCGGCCCCTTCCAGGTGATCTTTGGCAGGTCCGCCTGCTTCCTCACGGGATTCCGACGCAATTGAGACCCTTCCTGCACAAACAGGTCGGATTGGATCATCAATAAATCGGTGGTTTTTTTTACCGGTAAAAACCGGTCGCGGTTGACCACCAACCCGACAGCGTGCTCGAAATGCTCAAGAGCCGCCCCCATTGCGGTCTCCAGTTGAATGATGGATCGGCCGTTTACCGGTTTTTCGTTGACGATCAATTTGAGATCCATCGGTCCCTCATCCAACCGGCGTTTCAAATGCTCGAGGTGAATCCAGATGTTGTTGGTGTTGAACACCTTGAACTTTTCAGTGCTGCAAAACGATTCCATATGCTCCGCAGGCACTTGAGCCACCTCCAGCAGGTGAAGCCGTCCGTCATTATCCTCATACAACGTCCCTCCCTTGACATCCGCGGGGGTCTTCGCTGTCATCTCCATAAGAAAAGGAATGTTGTGCTTCAGCATATGGTGGGCGATGGCGGGATCGGGCGTCGCCCCCAGGTTATCGGCGTTGGATACAAACAAAAGCTTTTTGCCGTCGGCAAGCAGGCGATCGAGAAGACCCTGATCCCCAAGGCAGGTATAGAGATCGCCATGCCCCGGCGGGTACCACGCCTCCTGTCCAAACTCTTCCACACCAAGAAGCTGCCCCGTTTCCTTATCCAGCCGGGGA
The DNA here is from genome assembly GCF_052156635.1 of Nitrospina sp. 32_T5. Taxonomy (NCBI): domain Bacteria; kingdom Pseudomonadati; phylum Nitrospinota; class Nitrospinia; order Nitrospinales; family Nitrospinaceae; genus Nitrospina; species Nitrospina sp. 32_T5. The sequence continues at coordinate 112,547 of NZ_JBQKUO010000004.1, forward strand.
AGCCGGTTTTGCGTGAAACACTCGATCGGCTGTGACGGCGGACAACCGGAAAGGGCCGCCTTCGTTTGCTCTTCAGTATAAAAACTGTTCATCAAAATCAGCGGCACGCGCACCGCCCAGGTTTGCTCCAGCTCCTGCAACTGGTCCACGATGAAATTGAGGAAGGTGCGTCCCTCGCGAATGGGAATCAGCGACTTTGGCCCGGAGCACCCCATGCTGGTCCCAAGCCCGCCGTTCAGTTTGCAAACCACGAGGCGGGACAATCCTTCCCTGCCCCCGTCCTCGCCCGGAGGTTCCAGTTTTTCATAGGGCACCAGCTTGTCCGTCCGCGGAGATCGAATCTCATCCCAGTCCAGAGAAGGGTCGGGCCCTTTCCGGTACCGTTCCACCAACTGCAAAAAAGCCCGGCGAGCACTTGGAGTCATGTCCACCTCCTGCAAAACCCGGTTCCACTCCGAAATTTCCATTGGTTTATCCCGTGAACAGCCTTAAATTAGATTCATCAACCCCTCTTTCAGAACCAATTCCGGGTTGATACGGATCGGAAACTTGTCTCGTCCGTATGACTCCACCATCTTCCATCTTTGGACAGCTGATTATGAACGATAGCGTGCCAGAAACCAAATCCAGCAGTCCGTCGGAAAAGAACGGCATGGACGTGATCAAAGACTCCATTTCCCAGCATCTGAAATACTCGCAGGCGAAATCGCCCCGAACGGCGACGATCATGGATTACTACAACAGCATCGCCCTGACCGTGCGCGACCGTCTCGTGGAAAAATGGATCGAGACACAGAACCGTTATTTTACCAAAGACCCCAAGCGCATTTACTACCTGTCCATGGAATACCTTGTGGGCCGCGCCCTCAGCAATTACCTGGTCAATCTTGATTTCAAAAAGGAGGTGTGCCGGGCCATTGAAAAGCTGGGGCTCGAATTGGAGCAGATTGAGCAGTCTGACATCGAAGCCGGGCTTGGCAACGGAGGTCTGGGTCGTCTCGCCGCCTGCTACATGGATTCACTGGCCACCCTGGGTATTCCCGCGGGCGGTTATGGCATGCGCTATGAATACGGGATTTTTTATCAGAAAATCATTGACGGCTTCCAGGTCGAAACGGCGGACAACTGGCTGCGAAAAGGCTATCCCTGGGAACTGCCCCGCCCTGATTACCTGTACCCCATTCGTTTTTACGGCCATGTCCAGCACACCTCCAATAAGGAGGGCCGTGGAATCTGCCACTGGGTGGATTCGCACGATGACGTGATGGCAATGGCCTATGACATTCCGATCCCCGGGTACCACAACCAGACGGTGAACAACCTGCGTTTATGGAGCGCGCGTTCCACCCGGGAGTTCGACCTGGGAAGCTTCAACGAAGGAGATTACGTACAGGCCGTCACTCATAAACACGAATCCGAAACCCTCTCCAAGGTGCTTTACCCGAACGACAGCAACATGCAGGGCAAAGAATTGCGCCTGAAGCAGGAATACTTTTTCGTCTCCGCTTCCCTGCAGGACATCCTGCGCCGGTACAAGCGCAACCACTCCACCTTCGAACAATTCCCCAATAAAGTGGCAATCCAGTTAAATGATACGCACCCCGCCCTCGCGATTCCGGAACTGATTCGCTTGCTGATGGACCGCGAACACCGCCCCTGGGATGAAGCGTGGGAAATCACCATCAAAACCTTTGCCTACACCAACCACACCGTCCTTCCTGAGGCGCTGGAAAAATGGTCGGTCGATCTCCTGCAAAGGGTTCTGCCCCGGCATCTGGAAATCATTTACCACATCAACCAGGACTTTTTAAACCGTGTGCAGGTTTCGCACCCGGGCGACAACACCATGCTGGAAAAGGTGTCCATTGTGGAGGAAAAACCGGTCAAAAGCATTCGCATGTCCAACCTTGCCATCGTCGGCAGTCATTCCGTTAACGGCGTCGCCGCCCTGCATAGCGATATTTTGAAAAACAGGGTCTTTCCCGAATTCAACAAGCTTTTTCCGGGCAGGTTCATCAACGTCACCAATGGCATCACCCAACGGCTGTGGCTCAAGTCCTGCAACCCCGCGCTGGCAGACCTTCTGAACGACACCATCGGCGACGGATGGGTGACCGATCTCAACCAGATGAAGAAGCTGAGGGACTTCGCGGAGGACGTGAATTTTCAAAAACGCTGGCGCGACGTGAAGATGCTCAACAAAATACGGCTGTCGAAGTACATCCGCGAAGACAAGGCCCTCCGCATGGAGGTCAATCCCAATCACTTGCTGGACATTCAGGTGAAGCGCATTCATGAATACAAACGCCAGCTTCTCTGCCTCCTGCATGTCATTGTGTTGTACAACCGCTTCAAGGAAAACCCGAACTGCAGCCACGTCCCCCGCACCGTGTTGTTTGCGGGTAAGGCCGCGCCGGGTTACCACATGGCCAAACTCATCATCAAACTCATCACCAGCGTCGCCAAAAGGGTGAACGATGATGTACAAACGGCGGACAAACTCCGCATCGTGTTCATTCCCAATTACAGCGTGAACAAGGCGGAAGGCATCATCCCCGGAGCCGATCTTTCAGAACAGATTTCCACCGCAGGCATGGAGGCCTCGGGTACGGGAAACATGAAGCTCGCTCTCAATGGCGCACTCACCATCGGGACCCTCGACGGGGCCAACATCGAAATCAAAAACGAAGTGGGCGAGGACAACATCTTCATATTCGGACTCACCGCCGAACAGGTTGACGAGCTCAAGACCCGGGGCTACAATCCACACGATTATTATGAAAAAAACGGGGAATTGAAGCGGGCCCTGGACATGATCCGGGACGGCTACTTTTCTCCGGATCACCCGCACCTGTTTCAACCCCTCATCGAATCCTTGCTGGTCCAGGGGGATCGGTTCATGGTGCTGGCCGATTTTGCAAGTTACATTGAAACGCAAAAAGAGGTGGAGACCTTGTTTCTCCAACCCAATGAATGGACGCGGAAGTCCATACTCAACGCCGCCGGGATGGGTCTGTTTTCGAGTGACCGTGCCATCCGTCAATACTGCGAAAAAATCTGGAACGTCCATCCGCTTCCAAAATAAGACAATACCTTGAACGCACAAGCCCCCCTTCCGGGATATGCTGGTTTTCAAAAAAAATATATATTTTCATCCGCTTGATGCACTGCCCAATGGGGAGTTCAGGCCCTATGGCAGGGATGAAGAGCCCCAGCCGATCGCGTTTCACCTGATCCACAAGGCCCTCACTGCCGGGCGGGAAGTAATTGAAGAACTCACCGGCTACGAGGAATCTACCAGCTTTGAGAAGCTCAGGGTGCTGTTCCCCCATGCCACCCGCTTTGGCCGGCTGTCGGTAATGGATCCACTGTCTAAAATACTTCTGGACGGATTGCTCGACACCCGCACCTGGTATTTAATGAACTGCTATCATCTTTGCTACCTGTACGACGCCCTTCAGGAGATCGTCGAGGACTACAGTTACAGCGACCCCAAAAGGCGCCAGGAAATGATTCCGGAGTTAGGAGGAGAAGCCATCAACTTCAACCATTTCCTCAACCAGTTTTTTTTCAACACCGCCTTTCTCATCTCCGCAAAACGCTACAACGGAATGACCTCGCAGGAGCGGCGTCAACTCGGAAAACTGGACCACGCCTACTTTGGCGCGGTCGTCCCCAAGGATGACCCGGAACGACCGGAAGACCCGACGATGGGAATGGTGATCAACGCCCAGCCGCCCGGGCCGGAAGAGATTTCCCTCACGCCACACCCGGGAAATCCATACGCTTCCGGTGCGCTCAGTCTTTAAAAAGCTCCCCTTTTCTGCCTTTCCAAGCTATGCTAAATTAAACAAAAACAAGGTGCGGGGAAATCCATGCTGATTTTCAAAAACAACATTTACCGGAAACAACAGGGAGAACTGCTGGCCCTCTCCACCGTGCAGGATTTCTCCACAGAATTCGATCCCTACCACTTTGTCAAAGCCTGTCTGGACGAGGAGGTGGAGCTCCTGAACCTGATCGAGGGCCACCCGCAGGAATTCTGGCGTGACGACCTTGCCGGATTTTATCCGCGGTCCCATCGTTTTGCAGAAATGCCCGTGCTCCGCAAACTTCTGGAAATCCTCATTGAAGGGCTGGAGGACCACGATCACTGGTACCACATGAACACCTATCATTTCAGCCTTCTGTATGACGGGCTCAATCGATTCGCCTACAACTACAATCACGACAGTCCACAGGAAAAGCTGAAGTCGCTCCCTGAAATGCAGGGCAAGCCCATCTATTTCGAACAGTTTGTGGACGATTACTTTTTCAATACCGTCTTTCTGCTGACGGAAGATGCCTACAACCGCCTATCAGGCAAGGAAAAGCAGGATCTGGGTTACACCTGCCCGTGCCAGTTTGGGGCCATCAACGGTCTCATGCCCTGCCAGGAAGAAATGGAGTTGCAGATCGCCAAGGATTATCCTTACCCCGTATACGTCTGATCTCCGTCTTGCCCGCCAAATTAGATACAATATGCCGAGACGGGTGGACCCACCCCTTTCCTGAAATGTAAAAAAGGATTCGGCCATTGCAGAAAGTTGCGACAGCTCTGGAAATGCAGGCGGCAGACCGAACGGCAATCGAGCGATTCAAGATCCCCGGCCTGGTTCTCATGGAAAACGCCGGACGCAGTGTGGTGGACCTCATGTTCACGCGCATTCCGGATCTCGCCGACAAAAAGGTAGCAGTGCTGGCCGGCAAGGGCAACAACGGCGGGGACGGATTCGTCATCGCCCGGCACCTGCACCAGGCGGGCGTGAGTGTTCGGGTTCTTCTCGCGGGCAAGGTAGGCGATCTCAAAGGCGACGCCAGAACCAATGCAGACATCGCCGTCGCCATCGGGATACCCGTTACCGAGATGAACGAACGCAACCTCAACTCACAGAACCATTCCCTCCGCCATTCCCACATCCTGGTGGACGCCCTGTTCGGCACCGGCCTGTCCAAACCCGCAGGCGGCCTCTACGCAAAACTGATCCAAAAGATCAACTCCGCGAGAAAATACGTGGTGGCGGTGGACTTTCCTTCCGGCATCGACGCCGACTCCGGGCAGATCAACGGGCCCTGCGTGCAGGCGGACCTCACCGCGGCCCTGGCTCTGTTCAAACGCAGTCACCTGCTTTATCCCGCGGCGGAGGTGATGGGAGAAATTGTGCAATTCGACATTGGCATTCCCCGGCAGGCGGTGGAGGAACAGAACATCACAGTGGAACTGGTGGAGGAAACCGATATCGCCTCACTCCTGCCCAAACGCAAGCGCAACACCCACAAGGGAACTTATGGCCATGGGCTGGTCATCGGCGGGTCCAGGGGCAAGGGAGGCGCTGCTGGTTTGACGGCCCTGGCCGCCCTCCGGGCGGGAGCCGGACTCGTCACCCTCGCCATTCCTGAATCCTGCAACGCCGCGCTGGAGTTTCATCCGCTGGAGGCCATGACCCTGCCCCTGCCGGAAACGCCCTCCGGCTCAGTGGCACCGGAGGCGGTGGACTTGTGCCTTTCCCATCTCAAAAACAAATCGGCGCTGGCGATCGGGCCCGGTCTTTCCACGCACAAGGGAGCGCTGGCGTTTCTGGAAGCCCTCCTGCCACAAATCGCCTGCCCGGTGGTCATCGATGCAGACGGCCTGAACGGCCTGGCCAAACTGCCGGGTGTTCTCGACCGTATCCAAACCGAAGCGGTTTTGACGCCGCACCCCAAGGAAATGGCCCGGCTCATCAACGCCACCACAAAAACCGTGCAGTCGCGGCGCATCGACACCGCCCGCGAATTCGCCCAGACCCACGGTGTGACGGTCCTGCTGAAAGGTGCCCCTACACTGGTGGCACTGGCCGACGGGCGAATCCGTATCAACCCGACCGGCAACCCCGGCATGGCAACCGGTGGCACCGGAGACGTGCTGACCGGCATGATTGCCGGTTTCCTGGCCCAGGGCTTGAGCGGACCCGATGCCGCCATCGCCGGAGCGTATCTCCATGGACTGGCGGGAGATCGCGTGGCCGCTGAGATGAGCGAGACCAGCCTCATCGCCGGGGACCTGTTGAAAGCCCTGCCGCAAACCCTGCAACAGGTCCAGTCGTAATATGCGATTTTCTTCCAGATCCCCTGAAGACACGAAAAACCTGGGACAACGCATGGGCCGCCTTTTGAAGCCGGGGGATATTCTTCTCCTGTTCGGCGATTTGGGAACAGGCAAAACCACCCTGGTTCAGGGCATTGCACATGGAATGGAGGTCCCCCCGGACCAGTATGTCCGCAGTCCGTCCTTCACCCTCATCAACGAATACCGGGGCCGCATGCCCATTTACCACATCGACCTGTACCGTATCGAATCCGAGGGAGAATTGGCCGACCTCGGGCTGGAAGACTACCTTTTCGGGGAGGGCGTCACGCTTATCGAGTGGGGCGAAAAGTTGTTTCCCGATCAGAAAACGGACCAGCCACCCATTATTCCGATTGGCCATCGGGTCGATGTCCGACTGCAAATCGAGGAGGAAAACGACCGCACCCTCATCCTGACTCCCCATCCGGAGACCCCGGCCAGCCACCCCCTTTTTGCTTTACAATGAACGGCTCGTGTGGCATATTTTTCAGGTTGGTATATCCTTTGCATAGAGGGGCGCTCAGCCAAAAATGACCAATAAAATCAGGAAATTATTGTTTGTCTCCATCCTCGCTCTGGTGTTTTCTTTTGGCGCTAACTATTATTCCAGCCTGGAAAACAACCCTCTCCCCATCTCCATCGAAAAAACCGAAAATGGCATCGACGTCCAGATCCAAAACTTTAAGGTAGAAAATGAGTATAATGGTCGTAAAGATTGGATTTTAAAGGCAGAAAAAGCAACGATCAATAATGAGCAGCAGGTCGTCAAGCTCAAGGACGTGAATGTAACCTATTTTCTGGACGAAGACCACGAATCGCATATATCCGCCCGGACCGGCCGCATGAACCAGGAAACGAATGACATCTACCTGGAAGGGGATGTCCGGTTCACTGCCGAACTGGGCGACTTTGTCCAGAAATACATGGACCGGAAACGGTCCGGAACCCAGACCTCGGTCAACGGATCGTGAACTTTTATTTCAAAAAACTTTTTTACAATCTCGCCTTTGTGGCGATCGGATTTTTGCTGATAGCCGGGGGGCCCTCCTGGGCACAGAAAGAAGCTCCGAAAAAGGAGGAACCGAAACGGCTGGAGATCACCTCGGAGAAAATGCGGACTGAAGAAAACGGCCGAAAGATCATTTTCATCGGAAACGTACGGGGCACCTGGGAGGACGTGGTACTGACATCGAAGATCCTGGAGGTATACACCAAGCCGCGGGACACTACCCAGTCCGGCTCCTCCCCCGGCAAAGAGGATCCCGGTCAAGGCCAGGAACTGGAGAAAATCATCGCGCTGGAAAATGTGGACGTGGTGAAAGGCACCAAAAAAGCCCGCGGCGATAAAGCGGTTTATTACGACAAAGACCAGAAGATGATCCTGACCGGCACGCCTCACGCTACTGCATGGGAAAACGAAAACATCCTGGAAGGACCGGAGATGATTTTCTACATGAACGAAGACCGTTTCGAAGTCACCAACGGCGTCAAGTTGATCCTGTTCCCCAAGGATTCCGAACTGAAAAAGGTCGACAAAAAAAATTGAAACCGACACAGACGCCCCCAAGACGGACCGCCGTGAAGACCCTCAGCACGGTCAACCTGGTCAAGGCCTATCGCAAACGGCAGGTGGTCAACGAAATCAGCATCGAACTCAGGCAGGGAGAAATCGTCGGGCTCCTCGGCCCCAATGGAGCGGGCAAAACCACCACGTTCTACATGGTGGTGGGGTTGACGCGGCCGGACCGCGGCAGGGTTTTGCTGGATAAAGAGGATCTCACCGCCCAGCCGATGTTCGCCCGGGCGAAACGGGGCATCAGTTATCTGCCGCAGGAACCTTCCATATTCCGCAAGCTCACTGTGGAAGAGAATCTGCTTGCGGTCCTGGAATCCATGAACCTGCCGGTACGGGAACGCCAGCGCAAAGCGGAAGCGTTACTGAAAGAGTTCAACATCCTGCACATTCGCAATGCCATGGCGTATTCATTGTCCGGCGGAGAACGTCGGCGGGTGGAGATCAGCCGCGCTCTGGCAACCTCCCCTGTATTCATTCTGCTCGATGAACCGTTTGCGGGGATTGACCCGATTGCGGTGGCCGACATTCAATTGATTGTGGAAAAACTGAAGCAGCGCGGCATCGGCGTGTTGATCACGGATCACAACGTGCGGGAAACACTCCGTATCACGGACCGCGCCTATATCATCAGCGAAGGAAAAATCATCGCCTCGGGCCCACCACACAAGGTGGCCCAGGACCAGAAGGTGAAAGAAGTCTATCTGGGAGAGAAGTTCACCTTTTAAAACAGAGATACGGTAGCGCTTATGGCCATGGAAATGAAATTGAATCTGAAGATGGCCCAGAAGCTGGTGATGACTCCCATGCTTCAGCAGGCCATCAAGCTGTTGCCGCTCGCGCGCCTGGAACTCGCCCAACTGGTCCGGCAGGAACTGGTGGACAATCCGGTTCTGGAAGAAATCATTGAAGAAGAATCCTTTCTGGAAGACGACGAAAACGACCCCGAAACCACCCCGGAAGACAATCTCCTCGATTCTCTTGGTGAAACACCCATTGATGGTGACAAGAAAGAGGAGAACGACCCGGTCGAACAGGAGGTGGACTGGGAAAGTTTTTTACAGGATAACTACGAATACGGTCCCAGCCCCACTGCCGAAGCCGCCCCGGAACGCCCCTCCATTGAAGCCACTTACAAGAAAGAGCCGTCCCTCACCGATCATCTGCACTGGCAATTGAGCCTGGCTGTCGATACCGACGAGGATAAGTTCATCGGAGCCTGCATCATAGGCAACATCCAGAATGATGGTTATTGCACGGCGGAACCCGCCGAACTGGCTGAGATAAGCAACAGCACGCTGGAAGACGTCGAACGCATCATGAAAATAATCCAGACGTTCGAACCGGCGGGCGTCTGCGCCCGAAACTTGAAGGAGTGCCTGATGATCCAGGCGCAGGCCCTTCCCGAACGCTCCGAAACCCTGGAAACCCTTATTGACAAATACCTGGAAAAAATTGACGAGCGGTACTACCAGAAAATCTCCAACGATCTGAAGTTACCGGTAGAGGAAATCATCGAAGCAGTGAAGGTGCTTCGCAGCCTGGACCCCAAGCCGGGATACAATTTCAGTTCGGAGGGAACGGATTACGTCATTCCGGACCTGGTGGTCGTCAAAAATGAAAACGGCGAATACGACGTGGCCCTCAACGACGAGGGCATTCCGCGAATCACCATCAGCCCGTATTATCAGACCCTCCTCCAAAGCTCAAAGGAAAGCCAGACAAAAGAATACCTGGAAAACAAATACCGCTCAGCCATGTGGTTGATCAAAAGCATCGACCAGAGGCGGCAGACCATCTACAAGGTGGGTAAAAGCATTATCAAGCTGCAGAAAGAATTTCTGGATGAAGGCCTCGCACACCTGCGGCCCATGGTGCTCCGCGATGTCGCGCAGGACATTGAGATGCATGAATCCACTGTAAGCCGCATCACCACGAACAAATACATCGACACCCCGCAGGGAATCTTCGAACTCAAGTTTTTCTTCCACAGTGGCATCAAGTCTTATACCGGTGACAACAATCTATCTTCCATCCGGGTGAAAACCATGATCAAGGAAATCATCCAGGAAGAAGATGAGAAAAAACCTTATACAGACGACGAGATGGTGGAAATCCTCATGAAGAAAAACGCCAAGATTGCCCGCCGGACGGTGACCAAGTACCGGAAAGAATTGAATATTCCAGCAGCAAGCAAACGGAAAAAATTTTATTGAAGGCCCCCACCCTGCTTGATATTTTGAGGAGTTGAGGCTAAATTCGTTACCTTTTATTCACTCGGCCTTTTGCAGGAGAATCGATCCATGAAACTCACGGTTTCAGGGCGCCAGTTGAAAATCACGCAGGCAATGGAAGACCATTTGACCCAAAAATTGAACAAGACCTTGAGAAACCTCGATGACTCTGCCGACGTCCATGTTGCTCTAGCTGTCGAAAAGCATCGCCATTTTGCTGAAATCACCTTAAAGGAGAAAGGCGTAACCGCACACAGCGAATCAGAGACCGACGACCTGTACCAGGCAATCGATCAGGCTATCGAAAAAATTGAAAAACAAGTAAACAAACACAGGGAAAAAATAAAAAGTAAAAAAATAAAGAAAAGCCAGGAAGAAAAAGACAAGCAGCTGGAATGAATATCTCCCCCTGACCTGTATACCGGACTCTGACATTCTCATGAAAATCAGCGAAATAATAACAGAAGACTTCGTTCTCTCCAGCGTGTCCGCTTCCGACAAAAAGGGGGTCTTGGCTGAGTTGGTTGAGTTTTTGAAAAAAAGAGGCGCAGTGGAAGACGGTAACGATCTTCTCACTGCATTGATCGAACGCGAAAAACTGGGCAGTACCGGGATAGGAGAAAATGTTGCCCTGCCTCATGCCAAGGTCAAAAACCTGGATAGGATCGTAGCGGTTTTCGCCCGGTCAGTGAATGGTATCGATTTCGAGTCACTGGATCAGAAGCCAGTGCATTTTATATGCCTGCTTCTGGCACCCGAGTCGTCAACCGGGCTGCACCTGAAGGCCCTGGCAAAAATCGCACGGCTGTTCAAAATCGAATCCCTGCGCGAAGCGATATTGAAAGCTCATGACACCACGGAAATTTACTCCCTGATCGAAGAGGAAGACGCGAAATTTATATGATTGAAAGGCCAACCCCTTTTAAAAAGAACTTATGAGCAAATACCCCGGTATCCCGGTTTCAAACGGAGTGTCCATCGGAAAGGCATATTTGCTGGACCGATCCAAAGTCTGCGTGGTCAAGCGCAGTCTCGCCGATAATGAAGTCTCGGCGGAGATCACGCGCCTTCGCGAAGCCATTCAAATGTCCAAGGACCAGCTTCGCGACATCAAACAACGCACGAGTTCGGTAGCCGAAAAATACGCCATCATCCTGGACACCTACACCCTCCTGCTTGAAGACGACCTTCTGGTCAATGAAACCATTGACAACATCAAACAGGACAAAATCAACGCAGAATGGGCCCTGAGCCGCACTCTCGACAAATTCACCAGCCTGTTCAACAACATCAACGACGATTACCTGAAAGGCAAGCGCGACGACCTGGATCTTGTTGTTCATGGCGTTATCAAGAACCTCATCGGCCATCATCAGGAAAGCCTGGTGGATATCGATGAACCCGTGATCATCGTCACCCATGCCCTCAGTCCTTCAGACACGATTGTGATGAACCGGGCTTTTATTCTAGGGATGGCGACAGAGGTCGGAGGCAAAACCTCGCATGTCGGGATATTCGCCTCGGCTCTCGGAATACCCGCTGTCGTCGGCGTCCCCAACATCACCGAGTACGTTAACTCCGGAGACATGGTCATTATCGACGGTATCGAGGGCGAGGTGATCGTCAATCCCGATGAAAACACCCTCAACCATTTCAGGACAAAACAAAAAAACTACCTGCGTTACGAAAAGAAACTGCTCGACAACATCACTCTCAAATCGGAGACGATGGACGGAAACCCGGTTCAATTGATGGGCAATATAGAATCGGCGCACGAAGCCAGGGCGGTTCGGAAATACGGCGGCGAAGGCATCGGCCTGTACCGGACCGAGTTCCTGTATCTCGGTGCCAATTCCCTGCCCACGGAAAACGACCTGTACGCCAATTTCAAGAGCGTCGTGCAGGCCATGGAACCCTACACCGTGGTCATTCGTACGCTGGATATCGGTGCGGACAAGCAGTTATACCATCTCGATCACGAAACCGAGGCCAACCCGGCCCTGGGCCTGCGCGGAATCCGTCTATCCCTCAAAAAACCGGACGTGTTTATCCGGCAGATCAAAGGGATTCTAAGAGCCAGCCTTTACGGGCGCGTTAAAATCCTATACCCTATGATCACAAGCGTGGATGAAGTGCGGGAGGCCAACCACTGCCTCGAACAGGCAAAAAAAGAATTGAAACGGGCACAAATTCCTTTTGATGAAAAAATCCCCGTAGGGGCAATGATTGAAACACCTTCCGCCGCCCTCACGGTCGATTCGATCCTCGGCGTAGTGGATTTTATCAGTATTGGTACCAATGATCTGATACAATACGTGCTCGCCGTTGATCGGGTAAATGAGAATGTGGCCCATCTGTATCAGCCCTACCATCCCTCGGTCCTTAAAATTCTTCGACAGGTTTTTGAGACCGCTGCAGAAAAAGGCAAGCATGTTGCCATTTGTGGAGAGATGGGCGGCGACCCCATGGCCACATTCCTTCTCCTTGGGTTGGGGACGGTCCATGAATTGAGCATGGAACCCCATTCGATACCCAAGGTGAAAAAAATTCTGAGGAAGGTCACATTGGACGAGGCCCGGAAAATCGCGGACCACGCGTTGAGCCTGTCCACTGCTGAGGAGGTCAACCAGTTTATCACCAACGAAATGCGTACCCGCTTTCCGTCGGATTTCGACCGGGATCTCGCGTTTGGTGAAAAAATATCTTGAAACTCCCCCTCCCCATTAGCTGATTCCATCAGAAATCCGGTACACAGTTGTTTTTAGTTTTGATATGAACCATTGAACATAAGGATTCAATATGAGCATAGGAAATTACCTGTTTACTTCCGAATCGGTGTCCGAGGGACACCCCGACAAAATCTCTGACCAGATTTCCGACGCCATTCTCGACGAATGCCTGAAGGTGGACCCACTGTCACGGGTTGCCTGTGAAACCATGGTGACCACCGGTCTGGTGGTCATCGCTGGAGAAATCACCACCAACGCCCAGCTCGATTTCCAAGCCATCGCCCGCAAAACGATTGAGGAAATCGGTTACAACGATTCCGAGATGGGTTTCGATTATAAATCCTGCGGCGTGCTCGTCACCGTGGACAAGCAGTCCCAGGACATCGCGCAAGGCGTGGACGACGACAAGAAAGAACAGGGTGCGGGCGACCAGGGCATGATGTTCGGTTTCGCCACCAATGAAACTCCCGAGTTGATGCCGTCGCCGATTCTGTTTTCGCACAAACTGGTGAAGAAAATGGCCGAACTTCGCAAAAACGGAAAACTGCCCTACCTGCGGCCGGACAGCAAATCCCAAGTCTCGGTCCGCTATGATGAATGGAAGCCGGTCGGGGTGGAAACCGTTGTCATCTCCACCCAGCACGCGCCGAAGGTCAGCAACAAAAAGATCAAGGAAGACCTGATCAAGCACGTGATCAACCCCATCATTCCGGAAAAATTGCGTGCCAAGAAAATGAAAATCCACATCAACCCCACCGGCCGCTTTGTGATCGGCGGTCCGCAGGGCGATTGTGGTTTGACCGGACGCAAAATCATTGTCGACACCTACGGCGGTTATTCCCGCCACGGCGGGGGCGCGTTTTCCGGCAAGGACCCGTCCAAGGTCGACCGCTCCGCAGCCTACATGGGCCGTTACATCGCCAAGAACATCGTCGCCGCCAAGCTGGCGGAGCGCTGCGAAGTGCAGTTGGCATATGCTATCGGCGTGGCCGAACCTGTATCCGTGTTTGTCGATGCCTTCGGCACCCACAAGATCGACCTCAATCGCATCGAAAAACTCATCCGCGAACATTTCGATCTGCGCCCGGCGGGCATCATCAAAACGCTGGACTTGAGGAAACCCCGGTTCCGGGCTTCTGCCGCGTACGGTCACTTTGGTCGTACCGAGAAGGAGTTCACCTGGGAAAAGACGGACAAGGCTGCGGCATTGAAAAAAGCCGCACGGCTGTAAAAATAGAGCGCCCCGCCGTTTTGGCGGGGCTTTCTTTTTACACAGTCACTCATTTCCCGTGAAATCCGGTTTCCAGAACAACGGCCGGCGGACCCGTCCCTTTCTATTCCGGATCGCCTCCCATGAAGATCCATTCACTTCACCGCTGGGATGTCACCCCCAAAAAGGCCATCAGCATCCAGAAAGCCCTCGCCCGCCGCATAAACACATCAGCCAATTTGAAACAACGTCCGCAACTCATCGCCGGAGCGGATATCAGCCTGTCGCACTCACGTGGCCCGGCTTACGCGGGCGTGGTGGTGCTGGATGCAAACTCGCTGGAAGTGGTGGCGGAATACACACAGAAAGGGGTGATTGATTTTCCTTACGTTCCGGGCCTCCTGTCATTCCGCGAAGCGCCGCTGTTGCTTAAGGTGTTCGAGCAGATCGATCCCCCGCCGGATCTGATCATGCTGGACGGACAGGGCATCGCGCATCAGCGCGGTTTGGGACTGGCCTCGCATCTTGGATTGTTTCTGGATTGCCCGGCAGTGGGTTGTGCCAAAAGTCGCCTGGTCGGGGAACACCGCGAACCCGGAACAAAGAAGGGGTCGCACACACCATTGAAAGGAAAAAACGGGGAAACGCTGGGGGCGGTCCTGCGAACACGTGAAAACTGCAAACCCATTTTCGTCTCGGTGGGGCACAAAATCGATCTTGCCTCGGCCCTCGAATGGGTTCTCCACGTCTCGCCGCGTTACCGCATCCCGGAGCCGACACGGCTCGCGCACAACCTGGTCAACCGTGTTCGAAAAGAGGGTCAGGGTTTACGCGCCACCAGCAGGTAACCGGAGTCCGCATAAACCGGCTTGATCTCCTCCACGGAAAGGCCCGCCGATTCAACCTCCCGGCGAAAATCGTCTCGATTGTATGCATGCCACACTCCCGCTTCCAATTGATGCTGGATGTGGCGCAGCCCGAGCAAGAGCGTGAGGGGATAGAACAGAAAGCGTTTCACCCGGTGTTCCAGCAAAGACATCCTTCCTTTCTGCGAACGTACACTGTGCTTGATGATTCGGTGGGCATTGTAGGTCTCGGATGGATTGGAGATGATGGCACGCCCGCCGGTCTTCAAAACCCCGGCAATACGCCGGTACACCTGCATCCGGTCTTCGGCCCGGGCCAGCGTATACACGGAAAAATGGGCGACGACACAGTCGAAGGTTTCCGCTTTCAACGGCCACTCAGCCAGCATGTCCGCCTGATACGTGCGCACGGGAGGAAACGACGGAAGAAGCGATGCCTTCTGCCGGAGCTGTTGCAGGCCGGATGGAAGGATATCGGTGCCCACGTATTTCAGGCCTCCATTCCGGTTTGCCCCAAGGTGGTTCACCAGGAGTCCGGAACCGCATCCCAGATCCAGAACGGCCAAACCCTCAACAGGGGCAACTTTATCCGCCGCGGCTTTTATGGAATCGTGATAGGCCTGCGGGCAAAGCCCATCGTACAACCGGGTTTTGAACCCGAACTGCCAGTACCCCTTGAACAGGGTTTCAAAAACTTTCATCTGCAACTTGCCGGAAATTTAAGAACTCAATATAATAATGCATTCTGAAAGACCCGTTACACGGAGAACACAAGATGGCGAAAAAACCATTCATCAATAAATACGGATTTGTCGAATACCCGTTTTTGCACGACACGCGAAAAGGGCAGAACTGGTGGTTCTTCAACCTCCTCGAAGACTACCTGAAACGACGCTGCAAACACCGCCTGGGCGACGACTATACCAAAAACGATATGGAAGTGGACATGATGGGCTTCCTGCACGAAACCAAGCTGAAGTTTTTCGCGCTGGTCCCGGTGGGCATGGGCATGGAGTTCAAGCTGATCGGCAAGTACCGCTCGGAAGACCTGATGCATCTGGAAGATCCCGTCCCCTTCATCGGCGAGACCTACGGCGGCGGCAAGTTCAAGGTGAATATCTACCACGAAGGCACCTTCGCCGGGACCGAAAACTACAAAACCCACGGCGATCCCAAATGGGTTGAGATCCCCGACGACGACTGACCGGGCCGCCCTCCTTCCCTTGTGCCTGGGTTAAAGCGTTTCGTCCGGATTGATCGGTTTCTGGATGGTGGGAATTTTGAATTTCAGGGCTTCGGGCACGGCGTTCTTTTCCTTGCCCACTGCCTTCCTGTCCTCTTCAGCGTCGATGCCGATCCGGACCACGCCCTTGTGCACGCGCACCGGAAACACCGTCGTTTTCAGTTCGGGGTTCTGCGGGCATCCGCCCGTCTCCAGGCTGAACCGCCATTCGTGATTGGGGCAGATGATGACGCCTTCCTCGATCCGTCCTTCTCCCAGCGGCGCACCTTTGTGAGGGCATTTGTTCGACACCGCAAAGTACTTGCCCTTGTAATTGAACAGGGCGATTTCCTGGTCCCGTACTGTAACGATCGCGGATTTCCCCGGCGGCAGGTCGCCGTCCTTCATGACTTTGATATAGAGTTTCATGACTGCCTTTTCAAGTTCCGTCCGCCTTCATGCGGCAGAGCGGGCGGTCATTTCTTTTCTTCTTCCTGTTTGCGTTCGGCGGCACGCTTGCGGGCTTCTTCTTCGCTCAGGTACTCGAACTCGCACTGGGAATAAATGAAGTTCAGCGCTTTCTGTCCCAGAAGGCGGCTGGTGGTCTGGTTCAGATGCTCCTGATTGCTCATCAGGGTTTTTCGCACCTCTTCCATCGATTTACCCGTCTGCTCGGCCAGCCGCTGGTATTCGGCTTCCAGGTCGGATTGCTTGACGTTCAGCTTTTCCTGTTTGGCAATGGCGTCCAAAATGACGTAACCCTTGGTGTTGTACACCGCGCGTTCGCGCCACTCCTCTTTGGCCCGCTCCTCATCAAAACCGGAATCCTCCAGGCTCATGCCCGACTGTTGAATCTGAAATTTCATTCCGTCGATCATGAACCCCACCTCCTGGTCAACCAGGGATGTCGGGGCTTCCACATCGTGTTCCTTGACCAGGTAATCGAAGATGTCCTGCTTGATGTGCATTTCCTCCAGGTGTTCCTTCTGCGCCTGCAGTCCGGTTTTGATCTTGCGGCGAAAAGACTCCACCGATTCTTCGCCCTGCGCCTGCACAAACTCGTCGGTCAACTCCGGTAGATTGAGCTTTTTGACCTGCTTGATGTGTACGCGGAAAGTGGCCGTGTCCGGAAGTTCTTCACCGTCCTTCCCCGGAATCGGCATGCTGATGCGGCGCATCTTTTTGTTCCAGTCCGCAGGAAGCTGGACCTTCACGTCGAAAGGATCGTCCTTCTTGTGTCCGATCAACTGATCCTCGAATCCGGCGATCATTTTTTTCTGCCCGACACGCACCTCGTACCCGTTTGCCGTGCCGCCCTCCAGCACCTCGCCATTATGCGTTCCTTCAAAA
This sequence comes from Nitrospina sp. 32_T5, assembly GCF_052156635.1. Taxonomy (NCBI): domain Bacteria; kingdom Pseudomonadati; phylum Nitrospinota; class Nitrospinia; order Nitrospinales; family Nitrospinaceae; genus Nitrospina; species Nitrospina sp. 32_T5. The sequence continues at coordinate 129,879 of NZ_JBQKUO010000004.1, forward strand.
TCCATGACCAGAAAGTCGCCGTACCCGACCTCGTAGTCGTTCGGCATGATTTCCATCGTCCCGAACGGCTCCAACTGCTTGCGGATTTCCGTATCGACTTCCGCGTCGGTGACCTTGAACTCGGTGCGCGGGAACTTGAGGCCCTTGTAGTTTTTGAACTGCAGTTGGGGTTTGACGTCCAGCGTCACGCTGAAGGTGAACGGCTTGTCACGGTCGATAGCCTCAATGTCGGAGTGGTCGATCTCCGGCGGCCCGGCGGGAATGATGCCCGACTCAGTGAGCGCCTTGTTGTAGTACTCCTGCATCAGGTCCTGCCACATCTGTGTCATCGCCTGCAGGGGCACCTGCTTCTCCAGGATTTTCTGTGGGATTTTACCGGGCCGGAACCCCGGCATGCTGATCTGCTTGTTCAGTTCGCGGTAAGCGCCGTCGATCTTCTGGGACACGATGTTCTGCGGCACCTTGATCTTGATCTTGCGGCGAAGGCCTTCCAGTTCTTCCAGTTGGTAATCCATAGTTTGTCTCAGTTCCTCCGGCCTTACGAAATGCTCGGTTCCTTCGCGCCGTAACGGTCCTCAATCAGTTTGTCCAGTTCCTCTTTCAGCTTGCCCAGGATTTCATCGTAGCCGAAAGCACCCACGGTCTCCGTTTTCTTCTTCAAATTGACGTGCGCCGGGCCGCACCACAGACCGAGGTCGGCGTCGTCGGTTTCCCCCGGACCGTTCACGCGGCACCCCATCACGGCGATGGTGATCTTGTACTTCTCCGCGTATTCCGTCATGCGGCGCACATCCTGAGCCAGGTCGACGAACTTGCCGTTCTCCACGCGAGAGCAACTCGGACAGGCGATGATGTTGAGTCCCTCCAGAAAGTTTTCCGGCACCGAACGGAACCGGCCGTTTTCGATGTCATCCAAAATCGAGCGGCCGACGTCGATCTCCTGCCCCTTGTCGTCGTCGGGCACAGTGAGGGAAACGCGAATGGTGTCGCCAATGCCCGCCGGGATCAGCTGTTCGAACGCAATCCGGGTTTTGATGATGCCTTCCGGCGGCATTCCCGCCTCCGTCACCCCCAGGTGCAATGGCACGTCCGGCCGCAATTCGGCGAAGCGCTTGTTGCCCTCGATCACCTTGCTGCTGTCGGAATCCTTGAGCGACACGCAGTAGTTTTCGAAGCCCAGCTCGTCCATCATGGCGCAGTGATCCACCGCCGAGCGCACCATGGCCTCGATGCTGTCCTCCGGGTAGCGCGCCTTGTAATCGGGATCAACGGAACCGCAGTTGACGCCGATGCGGATGGCAAGGTCGTGCTCGCGGGCGGCGTTGACGATGAACTCCACTTTTTCCTTAATGGTTTTGTCTTTGTCCAGGTGCCACAGGTGGCCGGGATTGTAACGGATCTTGTTGACGTAGGGCGCCACGATGGGAGCCAGCCGGTAGTTTTCCTGCAGGTCCACGGAAAAGATCGCCTTCGATCCCTTGCGCAGAATTTTCAGCGCTTCCACGTCTTCCTTGCTGTCCACGGCGATGCGGATGATGTCCGCGCCGGCTTTTTCGAGGATTTCGATTTGACGGCCCGTCGCTTCCAGGTCCTGTGTGCGGGTGGCGGTCATGCTCTGCACGGCAATCGGAGAGTCGCCGCCCAGGGTCAGGGTACCGACTTTAATTTTACGGGTGGTTCGAGGTTTTATGTTTGCACTCACTGAGTGGATTCTCTTTCATTAGAATGGGTTAGACAGGTAAATTCCAACCAAGATAGCAAAAACGGCCCGGCTTCTCAACGAATTCCTTCGCCGGAACCCCCAGTCGATCCGGACTTCCGAAGGGTCCTCTTGGCAACGCTTGCTTTATCCATTATAGTGAACACCCATGAGTCCAGACCAGCCCAATCCAAGCCTTCCCCGCACGAAAAAACCCGTCCCACGGCGCCCTCATTTTACCGGTTTTTTACTGGTTTTGGCCGCCTTGCTGGCCTTGCCCGGCCAGTCGCTGGCGGAAGCCCTGCACGGGCTGTCGTTGTACGGTCCTGAGGGATTGAAATACAAGGCTGACCAGCCCTACGACCACGCCCGCATCCATGCGCCCAAGGGAGGTCACCTGATTCTGAGCGACGAGGGGGCTTTCACCAAGCTCAACCCGGCTTCACTGAAAGGGGTTCCCGCTCCCGGGGTCAATCTCGTTTTCCAGACCCCGATGGACAGCTCGAACGATGACGACGAGCCCTTTTCCCAGTACGGGAGCCTGGTGGAAAAGGTCGAACTGGCCGACGACCGCATGTCGATGATCTACCACATCCATAAAAAGGCCGCCTTCTCCGACGGCCATCCTGTGACCGCGGACGATTTCGTATTTTCATTCGAGCTCATCAAGGACCCGCAATACCACCCGTTCTACAAACAGTATTTCCATGACATTGAAAAGGTGGAAAAGCTGGACACACACCGGGTCAAATACACCTTCGCCATCTTCAACCAGGAACTTCCGCTCATCACCGGGCAGATGCTGATCTTCCCAAAACACATTTACGGCAAAGCGGGCAAGAAATTTGGCGAGGACTTCGACGAAATTGCCGTGGGAACCGGTCCTTACGTGGTGGAGAAATACGAGTACGGCAAATTCATCACTTTCAAACGCAATCCCGACTGGTGGGCGAAGGACCTGCCCAAAAACCGGGGACGTTATAATTTCGACCGCATCACATGGAAAATCTATCTCGATCCGGTGGCCATGCGTGAGGCCTTCAAGGGCGGAGAGTTCGATGCGCACCTGATTTCCAGTTCACGCGACTGGGCACTGGACTACCAGGGCGATTTCGTGAAAAAGGGATATTACCTTCGCGAGATGGTGCCGCACAAGAGGGTGGCGGGCATGCAGGGATTCGTCATGAACATGCGCAACGATATATTTAAATCCCGCCGTGTGCGTGCCGCCATCGCCATGGTGTACGATTTCGACTGGGCCAACAAGAACCTGTTTTACGGCCAGTACACGAGGAACGACTGCTACTTCGACAACAACCCGGAAATGAAAGCCCACGGCCTGCCCAAAGGCCAGGTACTGGAATTGCTGCTGAAATTGAGAAAAAAACACGGAGCGGAGCAAGTTCCCAAAACCGTGTTCACCAAACCCGTCGGCGCCCCGGGACAGGGAATCCCCTTTGAGAAAAACGTGGCGCTCGCCAATAAACTTCTCGATGCCGAGGGCTGGAAACTCGGGCCCGGCGGGGTGCGCATGAAAGACGGAAAGGCCCTCCGCTGGACGCTTCACCTCGCCAGCCCGGGATTCGAGCGCATCGTCGAGCCCTACAAAAACAACCTGAAAAAAATCGGCGCCGACATGTCGTTCAAGGTGGTTCAGGTGGCACAGTACGAGGAAATCCTGCGCGACTTCAAATTCGACATGATCGTCATGGGCTACGCGCAGAGCCGCTCGCCGGGCAACGAGCAGCGCAGTATGTGGAGCAGTGAGGCGGCGGACATTCCCGGTACGCGCAACTTCGCGGGCATCAAGAACCCCGCCATCGACGAGTTGATCGACCTCATCGTCGAGGCCAAAACCCGGAAACAACTCGTGGACCATGTGCAGGCCCTCGACCGTGTCCTGGTTCATCAATTTTACCTGGTCCACCACTGGTACATCGGCGCCGACCGCTTTGTGTACTGGAACAAATACTCCCGCCCAAAGAAAAACCCATCGCAGGCATCCATCCTGAACAACATGATCGAATGGTGGTGGTGGGACGAGTCGAAAGCGGAAAAACTGAAAGCCGCCCGCAAGGCAGGCACTCCGGTCAACTGACTCCCTTCCCTCCAGCGACGATAAATAGCGCGCCAATCCGCGTTGTTCCCTCCATCCGGGCTTGATATACTTTTCACGGTCCCGCAATTCCAGAAAAGGCTTGCGGGCCATCCGTAACGAATCCCAATTCCCAACCGGCCTGACCAAATATGTTCAGTTACATCATCCGTCGCCTTCTTCTGATGTTCCCCACCCTGGTGGGCATTGTCACCATCTCATTTATCGTTGTGCAGTTCGTGCCGGGCGGGCCCATAGACCAGGTCAAATCCCTTCTGCGCGGCCACGCCGGGGTGCTTGGGGAAGCGGGAGGAGCGGCACTGGACAACCGCAGTCTCAAGGCGCAGGAGCTCGATCCGCGCCACATGGAGCAGCTCAAGAAAATATATCATCTCGACCGGCCGTTATGGGAACGCTATCTCCGCACGTTCATCTGGTACGACCCCGAAAACCCTGAAGCGCCATTCACCGACCGGTTCTTCACCCGCGCCAACTGGGACGGATTTCTGGTTTTCCAGTTCGGCGACTCGTTTTACCGCAACAAGTCGGTGCTGGAACTCATCAAGGAAAAACTTCCCGTATCTGCATCGCTGGGCATCATCAGCTTCTTTGTCAGCTACATCGTTTGCATCATGCTGGGGATCGCCAAGGCGGTGAAAAACGGTCAGGCGTTTGATACATGGACCAGCCTGGTGGTGCTGATCGGTTACAGCACGCCCGGTTTCGTACTGGGTATTTTCCTAATCGTATTTTTCGGGCCGGGTGACAGCGCCATCATGCATCTCATTCCGTCCGGAAAACTGACGTCCTCCGATGTGCCGGGTTATGCCGACTGGAGTTTCTGGGAGAAGCTGATCGATTACCTGCACCACCTGGCCGCGCCGCTGTTGTGCTTCATGGTGGGCAGTTTTGCCACGCTCACCATCCTGACCAAAAACTCGATCATTGAGGAAATGCGGAAGCAATACGTCATCACCGCCCGCGCCAAGGGATCCACCGAACAGCGCGTGCTGTACAAGCACATCCTGAAAAACGCATTGATCCCACTCATCACCGGGTTTCCCATCGGCTTCCTCGCCATGTTTTTTACCGGTTCGCTGTTGATCGAGCAGATATTCACGCTCGACGGCCTGGGCCGGCTGTCTTATGAGGCGGTCATCCAACGCGACTATCCCATCGTACTGGGCACGCTGTTCATCTTTTCCCTGCTGGCGCTAGTGGGTCAATTGCTGACCGACATCTCGTACGTAATCATCGACCGCCGCATCACGTTCGAAGACACGCAAGGCTGAGGCATGATCCGCATCAACAAAGACCTGCAAACCAAACTGCGCAAATTTCGAAACGACAAGCGCGCTTATTACAGCATGCTGGTCTTGCTGGTTGCGTTTCTCATCACCCTTCCCGCGGAACTGTTGTGCAATGTTCGGCCGATCCTTTTGGTGGTGGACGGCAAACCACATTTCCCGATTTTCATCACGTACACGGAACAGGATTTCGGTGGTACGCGTCCGGTGGAACCGGACTACAAATCGAAAGCGTTCATGAACTGGCTGAGAGGCGAGCCTCCATCTGAACCGGAAGCGATGTCACGACCAACACCTTCCACGCGATTGATGGAGCAGGACACACAGGGACTGGCGCTGTCGATGGACGATTTTGAAGAACAGGCGTTCGATCCGGAACTGTTCCGCACGCTCAGCGAAATCCGCGGGAAGGACAGTGGAATGGGATTGGGTCTCGACGACTTTGAGGAAGACGGGGGGGCTGGGCTGGGTCTGGAAGATTTTGAAGAAGAGTCGGGCGGATCGTTGAGCCTCGATCTCGGCGACTTTGAAGAAAACAACGCGGCCTCGCCTCCTGTTTCGCAATCGGAGTCCAAACCCGAAACAACACAAAGCACCCTGCCGCCATCCCGTGAACCACACAACGTGTGGGCCATCTGGCCTCCGGTGCGCTACGACTACAAGTACATTCCGACGGAAAGCCGGACCGGGCGCGTGGCGCTGGCCGCGCCGTACAAGGTGCAGTCCGCCGACGGCTCCCGCACCCTGGCCTCATCCTGGGAAGACGGGCATTATCTTGGAACGGATGACCGCGGACGCGATGTGCTGGCGCGGCTCATCTACGGATTCCGCATCTCCATGATATTCGGCCTGTCGCTCGCAGTGACCGGCACCATCATCGGTTGTCTTCTGGGCGGTGTTCAGGGATTCTTCGGCGGCTGGATCGATCTCATCGGCCAGCGCATGACGGAAATCTGGGGCTCCATCCCGCGACTCTACATCCTCATCATCCTGAGCGCGTTTCTGGTCCCGAACACGTTACTGCTGTTCGCCATCCTCAATCTCACCGCGTGGATGGGCATCGCCGCCTACATCCGCGCCGAATTCCTGAAAGGACGCAACCTGGAATACGTGAAAGCCGCGCGCGCCCTGGGTGTGTCGAATCCGTCCATCATGCGCCGGCACATCCTGCCCAACTCACTGACTCCGGTGATCACGTTTTTTCCTTTTGAAGTGACGGCAGGCATCCTGGCGCTGGTGAGCCTCGATTACCTGAACCTGGGCGTGCCCAGCCCCGCCCCCAGCATCGGTGAACTGCTGGCGCAGGGGAAAAACAACCTGCAGGCTATCTGGATCCTGCTCCCGACGTTTCTCCTGCTCACCACCACGCTCACCCTGTTGACGTTTGTCGGCGACGGCATCCGCAACGCCTTCGACCCGAGAAAGGCGGAATGACCCTCCCATGATGCTCGAAGTCAAAGACCTGAAAACTTATTTCCGCGTGGTCAACGGCCAGGTGGCGAAAGCGGTGGACGGCATCAGCTTCGGTCTGGAGCGCGGCAAAACCCTCGCACTGGTCGGGGAATCGGGTTGCGGCAAAAGCCAGACCGCATTTTCCATCATGCGTCTCATTGCCGAAAACGGGTTCCATCCCGACGGCCATATCTATCTCGATCGTCGTGAACTCACTCAGCTCGACGAAGAAACCATGCGCGGCATCCGCGGCAACGACATCGGAATGATCTTCCAGGAACCGATGACGTCGCTCAATCCGCTCTACCGCATCAGCAACCAACTGGAGGAAGCCCTGCGCATCCACCGTGAAATGCAGAAAGGCGACGCGCGCCGACGGTCCATCGAACTCCTTGAGCAGGTGGGCATCCCCGACCCGGAGAAACGCATCGACGACTATCCGCACCAGCTCTCCGGCGGCATGAAGCAGAGAGTGATGATCGCCATGGCCCTCGCCTGTGAACCGAAACTGCTTATCGCCGACGAGCCGACGACGGCGCTCGACGTCACCATCCAGGCGCAGGTGCTGAAACTGATGGCCGATCTGCAAAAGAAGATGGGCATGGCCATCCTGCTCATCACCCACGACATGGGCATCGTCAACCAGATGGCCGATGATATCTGCATCATGTATGCCGGGCGCATCGTTGAGCACGGAACACGCGAGCAGGTTTTTTCGAACATGTCGCACCCGTACACGCGGCGGTTGTTCGACTCGATTCCCAAGGCAGGCGACCAGCCTTATCTATTGAACACCATTCCCGGTATGGTGCCCCCCGCCACCGAATACGGCGAGGGCTGCCTGTTCGCCGACCGTTGCTCGTTCGTCATGGACGTCTGCCGCCGCGTGGACAGCCCGATTTACACCCTAGAACGCGGCCACACGGTGCGTTGCCACCTGTTCGAATCAAAAACCGGCACCGCCGTGGAAGAAGACAAGGCCCGCATCCCGGCACCGCCGAAACCCATCACCCCGGAAACACTGGTATCCATCAAGGCACTCAAGACCTGGTTTCCCGTGCGCAAGGGCGTGTTCCGCACAGTGTCGGCGCATGTGAAGGCGGTGGACCATGTCGATCTCGACATCCAGCGCGGTTCGACCGTGGCACTGGTTGGTGAGTCCGGGTGCGGCAAGACGACGCTGGGCGAATCGATCCTGCGTCTCAACCGCGAAGTTCGGGGCACGGTGCGGTTTCGTGAACAGGACCTGATGGCGCTCTCCAACGCCGACATGAAAAAAATGCGAAAGTCCCTGCAGGTTATTTTTCAGGACCCGTTCGGGTCTCTCTCGCCGCGCATGCGCATTGAAGACATCGTTGGCGAGGGGTTGGAAGTGCACTTCCCTCACCTGACCGAGCAGGAACGGAAGGATCGTATTGCGAAGGTGCTGAAGGAAGTGGGGCTCGGGGCCTCGGCCATGGAGCGGTACCCGCACGAATTTTCCGGCGGCCAGAGGCAACGCATCAGCATCGCGCGCAGTCTCATACTGGAACCCGAGTTCCTCGTTCTGGATGAACCGACGAGCGCGCTCGATGTTTCTGTTCAGGCGCAGGTGTTGAATCTGCTGAGGGAGTTGCAGGCAGCGCACAAACTGACTTACCTGTTCATCACCCACAACTTGAGCGTGGTGCAGTATATGGCGGACGTGGTGGCGATCATGTACCTCGGGCGGATCGTGGAATACGCCCCGGCCAAAGACCTTTTCGACAACCCGCTCCACCCCTACACGCAGACTTTGCTGAAAGCGGTGCCGACGCTGGGCGAGCGCAAGCCATTTGAAGCGGTGGTGGGAGATGTGCCCTCGCCGCTCAACCCGCCGCAGGGCTGTCATTTCCATCCACGCTGTCCGATTTTCCAGAGCGAACCCGAGGGATCGCCTCTGCGCAAAAAATGTCTGGAACAGTACCCGGAACAGAAGGTCAAAGGCAACGCGTATGCCGCGTGTCACGCCGTGGGGTGAAAGCTGGAGATGAGGTTGGGGCCGGGGTGAAGGCATCCCGGAAGGGAAAACGGATTCAGGCGTTGTTGGCTTTGTTTTTCTCGGAGATGTAGTAAAACAGACAGCCCAGTACGGCCACGCCGACCAGACCCCATACCAGCAGGCAATTGAGGGAGTCCACCACCATGATTCGGTCCTCGCAAAAGGTAGAAAGAGTTACGCGTTCCCGGCGATAAACCGGGTCCAAAAAGGATTAAAAATACATTTTTCCGGAACTTCCCGCAAGCTTTTTTGTCCTCTCGGAGGTTTCAACCCCTTTTGTCGAAAGCATTTGGCTGGTTTGGACCTTTGAATTTGGGTTTGCCCCTCCCACCCCCCTGCAAAACCAGTACTTGAAATCCCCTGCCGTTTCTGGCGAATCTAAATAGTGAGGGCATCCACCATCTCCTTTTAAGGGAGGCAGCTCATGCGCATTCTCTATCCATTCGCCAGGCGGTTCATTGCCGGGGAAGACCTCGCCACCGCTCTCAGGAACATTTGCAGGCTCAACGAGGACGGGTACCTTTGTACCATCGACGTGCTGGGGGAAGACACCCACAGTCCCGAACAGGCAGCCAATGCCCGGGACGAATACATCGCGCTCCTGCGAGCCATCGAGACCCACCCCACCCCACAGGACCTGTCGGTGAAACTAAGCCAGATGGGTCTCGCCTTCGACTACAACCTGTGCAAGCAGAATGTAGAAGCGGTTATCGATGCCTCGGGCCAGAACACGGTGCGCTTTGACATGGAAGGTTCCAACCTGACGCAGGGCATTCTCGACATGTGCCTGGACCTGCACGAAACGCATCCCAGCCTGGGTATCGTGGTGCAGGCCTATTTGCACCGTACGGAGAAAGACGTCGCCACCATGGTCGACAAACAGATCTCCGTCCGTCTGTGCAAGGGGGCTTACAAGGAACCTGAGGACATCGCCTACCAGGACATGGAGGACATCCGGGAGAATTTCCTGAAGCTTGCGTGCGTATTGTTGAAAGAGGGGTACCTGCCCGCCATCGCCACCCACGACGAAACGCTGATCCGGGAAGTGCTGAAATTCATCAAAAAGGAAAACATCCAGCCTGAACAGTTTTACTTTGAGTTGCTTTACGGGGTACGGCGGGATCTGCAACAGCACCTGCTTGATCTCGGTTACCGGGTGCGGATTTACGTGCCGTACGGGAGTGCGTGGCTGCCTTACACCCTCAGGCGGCTGGCGGAGCGGAAGGAAAACATCCTGTTCGTGGTCAAAAGCCTGGTGCGCGAAACGCTGGGGTTGGGCAAGCTGGGAAAGTAGGAATCAGACCAGGCCCAGGGCGCCGGCCTGACGATCGGCCTCGTATGAACTCCGCACCAGCGGACCGCTCTCCACGTGGTCAAATCCCATGTCCTCGCCAATCCGTTTGTATTCCGCAAACCGGTCGGGATGGATGAACTCTTTAACTTCCAGATGATCTCGCGTCGGCCGCAGGTACTGGCCGAGGGTGAGGATCTGGCAACCCGCATGGAGAAGGTCTTTCATCGTTTGAACGATCTCATCGTGCGTCTCCCCCATTCCCAGCATGAGGCTGCTCTTGGCGATCAGGCCGGAACGCCGCGCCACGGACAGCGTGTCGAGCGACCACTCGTAGCGGCACTGCGGCCGCACCATTTTCTGCAGGGATGCCACGGTTTCGAGGTTGTGCGCGAGAACATCGGGCGTCGCGTCGCATACGGTTTGAATGGCGCTTTTGTCGCCCTGAAAATCCGGAATCAGCGCCTCGACCTTGAGTTCCGGACAATGTTTTCGTACTTGCCGGATGGTTTCCGCCCACAATGCCGAACCCCCGTCTTTCAGATCGTCCCGGTCCACGGACGTGATCACAACATAACGCAGGTTGAGTTTCGACAGCATGAGAGCGACTTCTTCCGGCTCTTCCATACGTGGTGGTTGCAGGTGGCCGGTGTCCACATCACAGAAACGGCAGGCGCGGGTGCAGGTGTTGCCAAGAATCATGATGGTCAGCGTGCCGCGGTCCCAGCACTTGCCGATATTCGGGCAGGAAGCGGACTCACACACGGTGTGCAGACCGTGTTGCCGCACCAGCGATTTGAGGTGGAAGAATTTCGGATTTTTGGGCAGCGGCGTTTTCAGCCAGTCCGGGAGGCGCATAAACTAAATTAATTCAAAAAGTTCGGATGTGTTTTTGGTTCACGGGAAAGGAATCGATAGTATAATCGAAATTCAGTGGGGTCCACGGACAACATACAAGCCCACTTCGTCCACAAAGCTTTCCATTTAATTCCGATTCTACCAGCAAACATGAAAATCATCCACCGCTACATTTTTACCGAGATGCTCAAAATCTTTGTTATCAGCACACTGGCGTTGACCATGGTGCTGTTTATGGACAAGGTCTTGTTCATCACCGATCTCGTGTTCAACCGCGGGGTGACTCTGCCGGAAGTGGTGCGGATGATTTTTTATATCACACCGGGGTTTCTGGGACTGACCATTCCCATCAGCGTGCTGGTGGCGGCAATCGTGGTGTTCAACCAATTGTCCACGGACAATGAGTATGTGGTGATGAAAGCATCCGGCTGGAGCTTTCTTTACCTGCTTCGTCCTGTCTTTTATTTTTCCCTTGCTGCCTACATCATCACCAACCTCAACATGTTTTATTTTCTGCCGTGGGGTGGCCAGCAGTTTCAGAAGATGGTGTACGACATCGTCCGCACCCGTGCCAATATCGATATCAAGCCCAACGTGTTCAACAAGGACTTTGAGGGCCTCACCGTATTCGTGAATGACAAGGAAGGCAGTCACGAGCTGCGAGGTATTTTCATTTCTCACAATGCAGCCGAAAACGACGCCAAAATCATCCTCGCTGACGAGGGAACCATCGTTTCCGACCCGAAAAACTACCGCATCCACCTGCAACTGCGAAACGGTTCCATTCACGACGCCAATAAACCCGGTACACGGTACCAGATTATCAAATTCCAGCGCTATGACCTGAACCTGGACCTGCCCACCGCGGGCAAAATGCGGGAGAGCGGGATTTTCAAACACAAGGACAAATCCGTCGCCGACCTATGGCAATTGATCCAGGAAAAGAAAAAAGCGGGGCAACCCACTCAGTTTGAAGAAGTGGAGCTGAGTAAAAAATTTTCGATCCCCTTCACCTGCCTCCTGTTCGGTTTGATCGGCGGTCCCTTGGGCATCAAATCCAGCCGGTCCGGCAAGTCCGGCGGATTCGTCGTTGCCGTGGCGATCATCCTGATTTATTACGTCGGTCTCATATCTGGTCAAAACCTTGGAAAGGGTGGTGAAATCCCTGCACTCCTTTCCGTCTGGATACCCAACATCGTTTTATTTTTCTTCACAACGTATGTATTATATAAAGTGCATAGAGAAATTCCGTTCACACTGGTGGACCGGGTAAACGATGCCTACCTGACGTTGCTCGATGTATTCAGGCGACTGAAACCGGGAACGTCCGAAGCCGAATCCCGCCACTCCACACCAAACCTGTGAACGCGGATACGATGGTTTTCCGTTGACCGGAGGTGGAAAATGCTCAAAGCCCGCGACGTCATGACCAGCAAGGTGGTGACCGTAAAAAAAGACCTGACCCTCCGCGAACTGTCCAACCTGTTTCTCGCACACCGGGTCAACGGATTCCCGGTGGTGGACGACGACGGCACTTTGATCGGTGTGGTCACCGAAAAAGATCTCATCGAACAGAACAAAAACCTTCACATACCCACCGTCATCGCCCTGTTCGACGCAGTCATCTACCTGGAAAGTGATGAAAAGTTTGAAAAAGAGGTCAAACGATTCACCGGCACCCGGGTGGAAGATATATTTCAGCAGGATGTACTTACCGTGGAGCCCGATACGGATATGAATGAGGTGGCCACCCTAATGGCCAACCACGACATCCACACACTCCCCGTTGTCGAGGACGGAAAGCTGGTCGGCGTGATCGGCAAGGTCGACGTGATCAAATGCATGAGTGAATTCTGAACCGCCAAAATTGGTCTTTTCATTCCCCCCGATTCCAGTCATAATTGAGATATAAATTCACGGCAAGTTACCCTGCCTCTTAAGGAGGTGGCTCCATGCGCATGCGGGTACGAATTCTTTCTTTTTTCTTGCTGTTGGGGGTGCTCACTGCCCTTCCACTCCCAAATTCTTCCGCAGTGGTCCTCAAAACGCCTCTTGGCATCTCCCCTGAGAAAGCCGCATATTTCATCCACGGCGTCATTGAGGCAGACCGTACCATTTATTCCCAATACCTGGTGGACCGTTTGAAGGAAACGGTCAATCTGGATTCCACGGAAAACTGGCAAAAAGACAAAACCCTGCCCCTCCCCGCCCAATTTCTTCTGATGGCATCGGAACGGGTGCGTTCCAAAAATGTGGGATTGGATTTCCGTTTGATGAGCCTCTGGCCCATCAATCCCAAAAACAAACCAAGAAACAACCAGGAGAAAAAAGGGTTAGAGGAAGTTTTCAAAAATCCGGACAAGCCATACACCTGGCTCCAGCAAAAAGACAACAAGCTCATTTACAATGCGGTCTATCCGGATAAAGCCGTCGCAAAAAGGTGTGTCAGTTGTCACAACAGTCACCCGAAAAGCTCCAAGCGCGACTTCAAGCTGAACGACGTGATGGGGGGCATCCTGCTGGCCTTTCCAATCGACCAGACACTGGGCGAAAACAACGAAACGATCTATCACGTGCCACCGGAGGTGGTGACCGATTACATCCATGCCATTCTGGAGGCGGACCGCACAGTGTACGCCCGGCACGTGGTGAACCACCTGCAGAAGGAAAATGTGATCTACGCGTCCGAAAACTGGTGGGAGGAAAACACCCTGCTGCTTCCTGCCCAATTCATGCTGAACGCGTCGGATCTCATCCGTAACTTGCGGCTGGGGGTGGATTACAGGTTGATCAGCCTGTGGCCAATCAATCCTCAAAACGGGGCGGCAAACAGATTTGAACGGGCGGGACTCGAATCAGTCGCTTCCTACCCGTTACGGCCCTACATCCGCACCACCCACGTGGGCGAACAAAAGTACTTTCAGGCAGTGTACCCGGACCTGGCGGTGACGCCATCCTGTGTGGAGTGCCACAATGCCCACCCCCACAGCCCGAAGCATGATTTCAAACTGTATGACGTGATGGGCGGGGTGGTGTTGAGCGTTCCACTGGATCACGATTGACGGGATTTCCGCCGTTTCAGGGCCTGGGCAATAAACTCGTTGAACAGCGGATGCGGTTCGCGGGGAGAAGATTTGAACTCGGGGTGAAACTGACCGGCCAGGAACCACGGGTGATCGTTGAGTTCTATGATCTCCACCAGGTTGCCGTTGGGAGAAATGCCGCTGATGCGCATTCCCGCCTCTTCCAGTTGAAACCGGTATTTGTTGTTGAACTCATAACGGTGGCGGTGACGTTCTGAAATTTCACGCTTGCCGTAAGCTTTGAAGGCAAATGACCCCTTGCGAAGTTGGCAGGGATATTCTCCCAGCCGCATGGTTCCGCCCTTATCACCGTTCAACTCCTGGTCAGGCATGAGGTCAATAATGGGATGAGGGGTTTCAGGAACGAACTCCGCACTGTTCGCATTTTCAAGCCGCGCCACACTGCGTGCAAACTCGACCACCGCCGAATGCATGCCGAGACAGATGCCGAAGTACGGAATTTTGTTTTCACGTGCAAACCGGGCCGACTGCACCTTGCCCTCAAAACCCCGATCCCCGAAACCGCCTGGAACCAGAATGCCGTCGCACTCCCGCAGGTGTTCCCCGCCACCTTCGACTTCCAGGTCTTCAGCCGACACCCATTTCATACGAATGTGCACGCGGTTGCTGACTCCGGCGTGAATTAAGGCTTCGATCAAACTTTTGTACGATTCCTTGAGATCGACGTATTTTCCAACGATGCCAATAATGACCTCCCCTTCCGGCTTCTGAAGGTATTCATTGATCACCTGCCATTCCTTGAGGTCCGGCTCATGCACAGCGAGTCCCAGCTTTTCGAGAACGATCTTATCCAACCCCTCTTTATGAAAATTGAGCGGCACCTGGTAAATGGATTCCGCATCCATCGCCGGAACCACCGCTTCCACCTCGAGGTTGCAGAACAATGCGATTTTCTTTTTTACATCTTCAGTGAGCTGACGTTCGGTGCGGCACAACAGGATATCCGGCTGAATACCGATTTCCCTCAGTTTCTGCACGCTGTGCTGGGTGGGTTTGGTTTTAAGCTCATCAGCGGTTTTCACATAGGGAAGCAGGGTGAGGTGGACATAGATGACATGGCGCGGACTTTGGTCGAACCGGAACTGGCGAATGGCCTCCAGGAACGGAAGGCTTTCAATGTCGCCCACCGTACCGCCGATTTCGCAAATCACCACATCCACATCCTCGCTCACCGCGCGGATGCGGCTCTTGATTTCATCGGTGATATGGGGGATCACCTGAACTGTCGTTCCCAGGTATTCGCCGCGCCTTTCTTTCTGGATGACGTCATTGTAAATGCGGCCTGCGGTGACATTATTGAAACGGGTCATGCGGGCGTGGGTGAAGCGTTCGTAGTGACCGAGATCCAGGTCGGTTTCCGCTCCGTCGTGGGTTACGAACACCTCGCCGTGCTGGAACGGGTTCATGGTGCCGGGATCGACATTGATGTAGGGGTCGAGTTTCAGCAGGGTGATGGTGTAACCGCAGCACTCCAGCAGACTGCCGATGCTGGCGGCGGCGATGCCCTTGCCCAGGGAAGACAACACGCCCCCGGTTACAAAAATGTATTTGGTTTTTTTGCCGTTTGTTTTTTTCCTCAAGAGCGTCTCCCCGGTTGCGGTTCCAGTCCATCCTTTTCGTGCACTTTGATCCAGTTTTCCACTTTAACCAAATCCTCCTCGCAATCCACACCCATAGAAACCCGGTCCGTCTCCCCCACCTTTATACAATACCCGTTCTCCAGGATCCGCAATTGTTCCAGCTTCTCACGCTGTTCCAACGGGGTTGGAGCCATTCGTGTGTATTCCAGAAGAAAATCGCGGCGGTAGGCATACAGGCCGATGTGCCGGAACCACGTGCGCTCCGGAACCGGCTGGTCTTTCATCCGGTCAGGGGACGGACTTTGCCAGGTATCCCGAAAATAGGGAACCGGCGAACGGGAAAAATATAGGGCACGACCCTCGCTGCCCGTCACCACTTTCACCACGTTGGGATCAAACACGTCTTCGTAGTTATCAATGGCTGACATCAAGGTTGCGGCTGCCGCCTGTTTGTCTTTTATTAATATCTGAACCACCTGTTCGATGTCCTCCGGTGGGATGAGGGGCTCGTCTCCCTGCACGTTCACCACAACGTCGCAGGAATGTTTTAAAACCACCTCGGCAATGCGATCTGACCCGGAGGGATGATCAACAGAGGTCATGACTGCGTTGCCCCCAAATTCCTCAACCGCCTTGACAATGCGTTCATCGTCGGTGGCCACAATGACATCATTAATGGAGGGAGCCGACCGGGCGCGTTCCACAACCCATTGGATCATGGGACGTCCGGAAAGCGGTGCCAGGGGTTTGCCGGGAAACCGGGTGGAAGCCCAGCGGGCCGGAATGACCGCAACAACTCTCGGCTTCGCTGACATGTGTCCACCCATTTCAAACGAGGATTCCCTGAATACCTTGCATACCGGAGGCTGTCGATCCCAATAAAAGGAATGAAATCCGTCCTTCAGCACTCAAAACAAAAGGAGCCCGGACGCCCATTTCCGCAATGGAATAGTCCTGAAAACCCTCTTGGAATAACAGAATGTCTGGATCTGCTCGGTGACCCGGCCGGGGTGGTCGTTGCGTGAAAGGTGCAGTGGAGTTGCCGAACCCCGCGAGAAGGGGTCCGGAGTCTTATAACCCCGGGGCCATCGGATATGCCGGAATGATTGGGCCTTCTAACGGCAACCACGCCGGAACAATCGAAAGAATAGCTTAAAAGCCAGACCGCTTCAACAGCAAATTCCGACGCAGTGCCGTGCCCTTCTCCCGGAAATCAACCGTGTTGGCACGACCGTAATTCAAACGGAATTCATTTGATTTCCATCAAATGCCGCTCAATTTTATCCCGTACCTCGGAAGGCGGATTCATCTGCAATGCTTTTTCCAGCGTATCGAGAGCGCGGCCCGTATCGCCCATCTTGTGCAGGGTGACCCCCATCATAAAACGGCTATCATGAACTTTGTTGCCTTGCGGATATTGGGTGAGCACGATTTCAAAGTGTGAAATGGCCTCGTCAAAGCGGCCCAGCTGGTAATAATTGTTACCCAGCCAGAAAATGATATTGTCCTGCAGGTCGGCGGGTGGGTTCTTCAGCCGGTATTCCTGGAACATCATGATCGACTCGTCGTACTGGCCACTGCGATAAGCGTTGAGCGCCTGTGTGTATTCCTGCGGAATTTTGTAGGCGGTGGCTTTCTTCATGGTGGCCGGGCCCTTGCGAGGAGTGAGTTTGGCCTGCGTCATGGGGCCCGCATCTTTCATCGATTGGATTTCCGTCCCCAGGGCGTCAATCTGCTGTTTCAAGGTCTCAATGGCAGGAGCCAACCCCATCGTCTGTTGTGCGGTCATGTTGAGGTTGGTCTCCAGCCGTTCCTGGGTCGCCGTAAGACGAGGCTCCATGTCCTGGATTACGGTCTGCAATTCCTTCACGCGCTGGATGAGCGCTTCCTGCTGGCTTTGCAGTATCTGGATGTCTACCTTCATTTCCTCAATGTCTGTTTTCTGGTCGATGCTGTCGAATCCCGGGTTCACCCCTTCGTTTGAAGGTGTTTCGGTGACGGGGTTTTGCGCCACCACGGTCTTTTCGGTACCCAGCGCTTCATCCTTGTCCTCCAGCAGGTAATCTTCCAGATTGTCCTCTTGCGGCTGGCTGGGTTCTTCGCCAAAAAATCCGCCGAACCCTTCATTGGAGGCGGTCTCCGTTTGCGGCGATTCCACAGGCGTCTGGCCGCTCACTTCCTGGGTGCCGGCACTTTTGCCGAAAAAGTCTTCTTCTTCCTGCGACAGGGTGGATTCGTTGCTGCCGGAATCCGGAAAAAGCTGGTCTTCTTTCTTGTTCACAGCCGAACTGTCCTCCAATGTTCCACCGAGGTCCTGTTCGAACTCCTGTTCCAAGGCCAGTTCGTCTTCGGTTTTCTGGTTCCAGGGCATGGATTGACAGCCCGTCAGAAACACGACGGCGGCCAATGCAAAACTGCCTATGAGGCGGGGTGTGGTAAGCGTGTCAGGCATAGATGAACTCCCAAGTTTTGGTCCCGGAAAAGTTGGTTGGATAAAACCCATAAAAACAACCTTTTAAATTGCCCAGCATCTTATCACGAAACGCAACGGATGCCCTAATGGAAATGGGTTCCGTGAAGGTGCCAGGAATCAGGAGGCCACCTTCTGCTTTTTACGAATATCGGTCACAACCCGGATTATCGCTTTCACCACCCGGTCCACATCTTCCATTCGGTTGCTGCGTCCGAAACTGATGCGAATGGACTGCCGCATTTGCTCTTCCGGCACGCCCATCGCTGTCAAGACGTCGGAGGGGAGGATGGAACCGGAACTGCACGCAGTGCCTGTGGACACGTATATTTGATCCAGGTCGAGCCGTATCATCAACGTCTGCCCATCGACGCCCTCGAATCCCAAGTTGAGCGTGTTGGGGAGGGACTCATCGGGATGACCAAAGAACCGCACCCCCGGCAAGACCGAAACCCCGTCACGCAGACACCGCTTCAACTGACGCAACCGTTCACCTTCCTGTTCCAAATCGCCTGCCGCGAGTTCGGCCGCCCTGCCGAACCCCGCAATACCCGGCAAATTTTCGGTCCCGCCGCGGCGCTTCTTTTCCTGCCCCCCGCCGACAATCAGCGGCGCCAGCTGAGGAAGTCCCCGCCGCACGTACAACGCTCCCACGCCCTTCGGACCATACAGCTTGTGTGACGACATGGAAAGAAGGTCGACAGGCACCTCCTTCACGTCCAATGGAACTTTCCCCGCACTTTGTACGGCGTCGGTATGAAACAGGATTCCCCGGTCGCGCGCGATTTCCCCTATGCCCTCGATGGGTTGCAGGGTGCCGACTTCGCTGTTTGCAGACTGGAGGGTGATGAGGATGGTTTCATTCGAAATCAGCGCCTCCAGGCCATCCAACCGGACACGTCCGAATTCATCCACGGGGGCGTAGTCGATGACGAAGCCCTCTTTCTGCAATTCCAGACAGGCATTGAGTACCGCCGGATGCTCCACCCGGGCCGTGACGATGCGACGCCCTTTGTCTCTCAATGCCCGTGCCGCGCCCAGAATGGCGAGGTTGTCGGACTCGGTGCCGCCGCTGGTGAATACGATCTCCCGAGCATCGGCGTGAATGAGTGCCGCGACCTGCTCGCGGGCTTCGTCCATCTTGACGCGTGCCGAACGACCGCGGGAATGGGTGCTGGAAGGGTTGCCAAAATCCTCTTTCAGAAGAGGCAACATGGCTTCCAATACATCCGGATGAACAGGTGTCGTGGCGTTATGGTCGAGATAAATAGCGTTCATGGAACGAACCGTTTGGAATGTTGCAAGCGAGGTGCAAGCCCTGCCTTCACCCCGGGACTCACTCGGGTCATACCTTCTTGGGTCAGGATTCGTTGGAGGCTTTTTTGATTTTCGATTTCGTCGAAAGCGGTACCGGTTGAGGAGGTGGCGCGGGTTCGGGGTCGGGGTGCTCCAGGTTGACTGCATCCCGCAGGGCACGGATGTCTCGCTCCATCTGCGGAAGCCGGTCCAGAACGTACTCGATGGCCTGCGACATGGGATCGCGGAAAATTTCCTCCGGGTCTTCCTGATCGGCCGAGATACCGGAGAACACCACCCGAGCAGGCACGCCGATGACCGTCGAATACGCGGGCACGCTCTGCACCACCACGGAACCGGAACCGATCTTGCTGTTCTTGCCGACGGAGATGGGGCCCAGCACCTGCGCTCCGGCGCCGATGACCACGTTGTCCTGAATGGTCGGATGTCGCTTGCCCTTTTTCATGCTGAGGCCGCCCAGAGTCACGCCGTGGTACATGAAAACGTTGTCACCGATCTCGGAGGTCTCGCCGATCACCACCCCCATGCCGTGGTCAATGAAGAACCCCCTGCCGATCTTTGCCGCCGGGTGAATTTCAATGCCCGTCAACCAGCGCGCGATATAAGAAGTCACCCGCGCAAGGAGCTTCATGCCGTGCGTCCACAACCAGTGATTGACGCGGTACGCAATGAGGGCATGCACGCCGGGATAACACACCAGCACTTCAAAGGTGTTGCGCGCGGCGGGATCCTTTTCGATCGCTACCTGGATATCTTCTCGAATTTGTCGGAACATCCCCATTCAGGGCCTTTTATAGCGGTTTTCAAGCAAAAATCATTATATCCCGGACAACAGGAGGACACCATAGAAATCGCCGGATGGCGGCATCATGACGGGAGGTTTTATAAGACAACGACCGGCTTTCGGGGTGGGTCAATCCAGGACCGTGTGCCCGCGGTTACGCATGCAGTTGCGGTACACTCGCTTGTACTTTTCCTCGGCGCTCACGCCGCCTTGCACTCCCCCGACACCGCCTCCGATCACCGCGCCGGTCGAAGCACCCCGAACCGGGTTGCCTGTGATGAAGCCCAGCAGCCCGCCAAAAAATGCGCCAATGGCGCCACCCACAACCGAACCTTTGCCAGCTTCCTCCACCGTCTCCGCGGCCTGGGAGGCGATTGCCTTGCACTCTTTTAAATCCACTTCCAGCGTCTGTGGGGAAGAACCGGTTTTGGGATCGATCACCGGTTTGTAACTGCCGTAACTGGCGCAACCGGAAACGATGAAACTCAGGATCAGGAAAGGAATGAAAACTTTGGTCACGGGGCGGGAAGATCCTCGATAGTTCAACATCCAAAAATTATATCAAAATTTTCAATAACTTAAAACCACTCTACTGGAAAAAGCCTGAAGACCCTAGAAAAGCCAAATTCAACCCTTCACACAGACAATGGGCTCCACGCGTGCCACCTTGCGGGCCAGTCCCGCTGTATGCGCCGCCTCCACCACCTGGCTGACATCCTTGTAGGCACCGGGGGCTTCCTCCGCCACGCCGCGTTGCGACGGACTGCGGATGAGGATGCCGCGCATGGCGAGGTCGTCGATCACCGCCCGCCCCTTCCATAGCTTCGTGGCCTGACGCCGGCTCATTTGCCGTCCGGCACCGTGTACCGCCGAGCCGAACGACAGCCCCATGGTCCGGTCGGTGCCGCAAAGAACGTAAGACGCCGTGCCCATGGTGCCGCCGATCAGTACCGGCTGGCCCACCTTTCGGAAGGCTTCAGAAATATCAGGGTGCCCCGGACCGAAGGATCGCGTCGCCCCCTTGCGGTGAACGAAAACGGTTTTGGTTTTGCCGTCGATCTGGTGTTGTTCCATTTTGCAGGTGTTGTGCGAGACGTCGTAGAGCAGGTCGAGCTCGGCTTTGGGCAGAACATGTTCGAAGGTTTCACGCACGAGGTGGGTGATGATCTGCCGGTTGGCCATGGCGCAGTTCATCGCCGAACGCATGGCCCCCAGGTACTGCTGGCCCAGTTCGGAATTGATGGGCGCGCAGGCCAGTTCGCGGTCCGGCAGTTGGATGCCGTGTCCGGGTGCGGCGATGGCCATGGATTTCAGAAACTCGGTGCCTATCTGGTGACCCAGCCCGCGCGAACCGCAGTGGATGGAAATGACAATGTCGCCTTCCCGCAGACCGAAGGCTTTTGCCGCGTCGGCGTCATACACATCGATGACTTCCTGCAATTCGAGGTAATGGTTGCCGGAGCCGAGCGTCCCCATCTCGTCTTTCTGCCGCTTCTTGGCCTGCGGTGAAACGCAATTCGCATCGGCACCCTGCATGCAGCCTTCCTCTTCGATGGCCTTCAGGTCTTCGGCGCGGCCCCAGCCAAGGCCAACGGCCCACTGCGCACCGCCTTCGAGCATGGCGTCCATTTGTTCGGGATCGAGCGAGATCGCCCCGCGGCTCCCCACCCCCGCCGGAATATTGGTGTATAACAAATCGGCAAGCGTCTCTTTCACGCGTTCGATGTCGTCACGCACCAGCCCCGTGTGCAGGGTGCGCACACCGCAGGAGATGTCGAATCCCACACCGCCGGCGGAGATGACGCCGCCTTCGTCGGGGTCGAACGCCGCCACGCCGCCGATAGGAAAACCGTAACCCCAGTGCGCGTCAGGCATGGCGTACGACGCCTTCTGAATGCCGGGAAGAGCGGCAACGTTGCTCACCTGCTCGTGGACCTTGTCGTCCATGCCTTCGACCAGGTCTTCCGTGCCATAGATGATCCCCGGTACGCGCATCGGTCCGGTGGGCTCGATCCACCATTCGGTTTCGCTTATTTTGTTCAGACGTTTTTTCTGCACGGGATTCTCATTTCACACATCGACAACGCACTGGGCGACCCAGAGTTCCGGGGTTTCCTTCTCGACCCTGAGGGCGGTGAAGGTCGCCCCTTTCACTTCGACGGCAGGTTGATGCCGGGCACGGTCCACCGGCTCGCCCCAGGCCGTGGCCGTGAGCCGGATTCCGTTCAAGATACTCACCTCAAAGCGGGAAAACAACAGGCGACGCGTCGACATTTCGTAGATGAGTGCGTTCAACCAATCGACAAACAGGTATTCCGGGTCCGGGGCTTCGCAGGCGATGGGAACTTCTTCTGTTTCGGCGACGTCTTTCGGGTCGGTGACGACCGCCGTCAACGCCAGCGCACCCTGCTCAAATGCCGATTCCAGCGTGGGACCGATGCCGCGCACACCCATGTCCGCATCGTGCGGAAAGTGTTCCCACGTGGCGTCCGGCATGGTTTTCTTTCTTGTCAGGAGGCTTCGTCTGTGACGGGCGGGGTTGTGTGCGGTTCCGGGTCTTTGAAATCCTTAAGCGCCGCTTCCTGCTTTTCCCGGTCGGAGTCGAGGTACAGGCGGATGGTTTCGAAATGCTTGCTCTGCTGACAGCGTGCCAGCTTCATGCGCATCAATTCCAGGATGGCGAGGAACGTGACGATGACCTCCTGCTTGGTGGTGGCTTCGTCGAACAACGCCTCGAAGGAAAGGCTTTCCACCTGGTTCAACCGGCCCAGCACCCCGCGGATGCGGTCGGTGACCGACAGCGTGGTGATCTCGATTTCGTAGTCTTTGTGGAAGGATTTCTGGTCGAGGACTTTTTTGAACGCGCTGAACAGGTCGAACACCGTGGCATCGACCAGCGTTTCCTCCGTCTCTTCCTCATCCTGCTCCGCAATTTCCACCGGAGCATGGCGGGTGAAGATCTGCTGGCGTTCGTGTTCCATCTGCCGCAGTTTGAAGGCCGCATCCTTGAACCGGCGGTAATCGAGCAGCCGCCGTGCCAGTTCCGAGCGCGGATCGGTGCCCTCGTCATCTTCTTCCTCATGGGGACGTTTCTGCACCGGGAGCAGGATTTTGGATTTGATGCGGGTCAGCTCTGCCGCCATCACCAGGTACTCCCCTGCCACCTCCAGATTGAGATCCTGCATGAGGTCGAGGTATTCCAGGTACTGTTTGGTGATCTCGTTGATGGGGATGTCGTGGATATCCATCTTCTGCTCCTTGATGAGGTGCAGAAGCAGATCCAGCGGGCCTTCAAAAATGGGAAGCTTGAACTGGTAACTCATGGTTGCGTGGGCGAACAGGTTGGCATCGTGAGCAATGTACCACCATCGCGGGGCGAGGCAAAACGAAAACCGGAGTTCATAAATCCCCCCACCGCTGTTGCAGGAGGGAGAGGATGACGAGGGAGACCGAATCGGCGCGCAGGGTGCGGGGACCCAGTCCCACCGTTTGGAAGCCGCGTTTTTTCAGGAACTCGACTTCCTGTGGCTCCCAACCCCCTTCAGGGCCGGCCACAAAGGCAATCGACGCAAATGCCTTGTCCCCATTGTCAACGTCGCGCAGGCGCGCCCGGGTCTCGTCTTCCCAGAACAGGAGTTTCAGGTCGCAGGTCTCAACCTGATCGCAAAAATTTTCCAGATCGGGGATGTTGGGTCCGACCTGCGGGATTTTGGATCGACCGCACTGCTTGGCCGCTTCCTCGGCGATGCGTTGCCAGCGTTCCAGCTTTTTTTCCACTTCCTGTTTTTTGATCCGCGCTACGCACCGACTGGTTTCCAGCGGCAGTACCTGGTGAACGCCCAGTTCCACCGCCTTGCGGACCAGATGGTCGAAGCGGTTGCCCTTGATGAGCGCCTGCCCCATCACGATTTTCACCGGTGATTCTGTAGCCACGCTGACCTCGGTCACCACCTCCCCTTCCACTTCTTTCGCACCGAGGCCGGTGAGCCTCACCTGCCACTGCCGTCCTTCATCATCCACAACGAAAATGTGGTCGCCTTCACCCAGGCGCAATACCTTGCGGATGTGGTTGACATCAGAGCCACGTACAACCACACGCTTTTCGTCGATCTGGTCTGCCGGAACGAAGAATCGATGCATGGCTCAATCGGCACACACGATCTTCGGTACATCGTGCAGGGTGGAAAGGACATGATCCGGTTTCAATCCCGGCGGCACCGGTTCGCGGTCTCGGTTGATCCACGCGGTCTGCATGCCCACAGCATGAGCCCCGGTAATGTCCGCCACCGGATTGTCACCGACGAACAGGATGCGTTCGGGGGACAGGCCGAGCCGGTCGATGGCCAGTTGGAATATGGTCGGGTGGGGTTTTCTGAAGGGGACTTCCGACGAATAGATGGAAAATTCAAAGTAATCGCGAAGGCCCAGCATTTCTTGCTCACGGTCCTTCATGTACCCGGGGTTGGTTGTGTTGGATACAACGCCCATGCGAATGCCCCGTTGTTTCAGGCCTTCGAGCACCGCGACCGTTTCCGGATACACCTTGCGCCGGGAATAGATGTCTTCATAGTACAAGGTCATGAGTTCCTGCATGGTGGTGCCGTTCAGCGTAATGCCGTGGCGAAAGAACAGGGTTTGCAGGGCGATCTCGAAGCGCGCTTCGAGCCCACACTCACGAGACACCGCGATCATGCTGTAGAAGAGGTCGTGGCAGATGCGGTAAGCTTTTTCGAAGTCTGGAAGGACGATCCCCTTTTTGGCCAGGTGATCGAAAACTTTTTTAAGAGGAACACGGTCGTCTTCATCAACAAGGTCGACCAGGGTATACGCCCAATCGAACAACACGGCTTCGCAGGATTGACTCATGGCTTGTCGGAATTCATTGTATAACGTGTTTGGTACATCAAAGGTGGTTTTGTCCGTTCTGATTTCATTCTGCAATAATCGTTCTAAAAACAGAAGATTTATTGGACGGGGTCAATGAGGAATGGCAAATGGAGTCAATCGACCGGTCTGCAGTCACCGGACCTCACCAGAAGGAGAATAAGTTCTGGCCCACTTACGGTGAACCATGTTGTAATATATCATATACTTTTTTGATACAATTCACGCCTTCATCACACTTCGACATCTCACCTGCAAGGGAGTTCCATGATTTCAGATTTGCCGAACGTCAAGAACCTGCCCACGGACCGAGTGTCTGCATCACAAATGATTCAGGAAGCGCAAGCTTTGGGCAGTGCTCGCGCGAAGGTGATCCCGGTCCATGAAATCGCTCTGGGCCACTGGGTGCGCCTGCGATGTCAGTTCGGGTGCTCCTGTTTCAACCAGCGCCATACGTGCCCCACGTTCACTCCCACGAGTGACGAAATGGCGGACATTCTTTTGAATTACGGCCGGGCAATGGTAGTCGAAGCATCGAACTCGGAGGGTGTGCACACACTGGTACTCAGCCTGGAAGCCCGATTGCGGGAGAAGGGGTTTTTCAAGGCATTTGGTATGGGCGCCCTGCCTTGTAATTTGTGCGAGGTGTGCAACATCGAATCGAATTGCAAGTATCCCGATCGAGCCCGCCCCACCCTGCAGGCCTGCGGCATCGACGTTTCCCAAACTTTGTTGAATATCGGCTGGGATTTTGCGGTAAAATTCCAACCTTGTACGGAAGGTCACAAAATAGGTATGGTGCTTCTGGACTGAGTCCCCGAAATTTTCCAGGAATGTTCTTATCCCATGAGCTATCGGTACGCCGTCCTCGGCGCCGGACGCCAGGGCATCGCCGCGGCCTACGACCTGGCCCGCTTTGGCGATGCGGCAGGCATTACCCTCTTCGATTCCAATTCCCAGTCCGCCCGGCAGGGCGCCGAACGCATCAACTCCTTACTGAGCACTCGATGCGTTCATGCAAACACCCTGAATGTTACCGACCGGAAGGCACTGTCCAAGGCCTTAACAGGAATCCATGCCACGGTGAGCGCGGTGCCGTTTCAGTACAATCCCGGCATCACCGAAGCGGCCATTGAAGCCGGGTCCAGCCTGGTGGACATGGGTGGAAATACGGAAATCGTGCGCAAGCAGTTGGCGATGGGCGACCGTGCTGAGGCGCAGGGCGTTTCCATCATACCCGATTGCGGGATGGCGCCCGGCCTCAATATCAACATGGGCGTGCGCGCCATGGAACTGGTGGAGGAGCCGGAAGAACTGCACATCTGGGACGGCGGCCTGCCGCTGAACCCGCAGCCGCCATACAACTACACTCTTTTATTTCACATCAACGGCCTGACCAATGAATACGACGGCCACGCTCACTTTCTTCGCAACGGGCAGGTGACGGAAGTGCCCTGCCTGACCGAACTGGAGTTGATCGAGTTCGAACCGCTGGGTACGCTGGAAGCGGCGGTCACCGCCGGAGGATTGAGCACCATGCCGTGGACATTTGAAGGCAAGCTGCGCCGGCTGGAAAACAGGACGCTCCGTTATCTGGGTCACTGGGAACATTTCCGCACGTTTCAGGAACTGGGGCTGTTCAGCGAGGAACCGGTATCCGTGAACGCGCGACGGATTGCGCCGCGCGACCTCTACCATAAACTTCTGGAAAAGAAAATTCATACGGAAAACGTGCAGGACATCTGCCTGATCCGGGTGCAGTGCACAGGGACCTCCAACAACAAGATGGCATCCTGCACACTGGACCTGGTGGAGACAGCCGATCTGGATACCGGGTTCACCGCCATGGAAAAGCTGACCGGCTGGCACGCCTCCCTCATCGCCATTCTGGCGGCCCAGGGTCAACTGCCACGCGGTGCGGTGCCGGTGGATTCGGCGCTCAGCGGTGAAACCTTTGACCGGGAAATAGAGAAACGGGGATGGGAACTGCGTAAAACCGTAACCCCCTGAAAAACCAATCCAGACACACACCGGGACAGGCAGTCAGTTCTCCTGACCATCAAACCGGGGCTTTGACCGGCTTGTCGTACCAGGTTCGGGTGGCGTTGGTGATCCGCACCACGGAGAGCATGACCGGCACCTCGACCAGAACCCCCACCACCGTCGCCAGCGCCGCACCGGAATGAAACCCGAACAGGCTGATGGCCGTCGCCACCGCAAGCTCAAAAAAGTTGCTGGCGCCGATGAGGGCCGAAGGCGCCGCCACACAGTGGGCCACGCCGAAGTACCGGTTCAGTATGTAGGCCAGCCCGGAATTGAAATAAACCTGAATCAGAATGGGAATCGCGAGAATACCGATGATCATGGGTTGCGCTAAAATCTGATTTCCCTGAAATCCGAACAACAAGACCAGAGTTGCCAGCAACGCCGACAGGGAAAAAGGATGCAGAGTGTCCAGCGTCCGTTTCAGCGCACTTTCACCTCCCTTCCGTAACAAATGCATTCTCCAGAAATGAGCCACGATGACAGGCACGACGATATACAAAATTACCGACAGGGTCAGGGTTTCCCACGGGACGGTGATCGAAGACAATCCTAAAAGCAAACCGACGATGGGGGCGAAGGCGAAAATCATGATCACATCGTTGAGCGCCACCTGGGTCAGCGTGAAATGCGGTTCGCCATTGGCAAGATGGCTCCACACAAAAACCATCGCCGTGCAGGGCGCCGCCGCCAGGATGATCAGGCCCGCAATGTAGGATTCAATCTGCCCCGCGGGCAAATACGGGGCAAACAGATGTCCGATGAACAACCAGCCCATAAGCGCCATGGAAAACGGTTTGACGGCCCAATTGATAAAAACCGTGACCCCGACGCCTTTCCAATGATCCCCCACTTCATGCAGGGCCTTGAAGTTCACTTTAAGGAGCATGGGAATGATCATGAGCCAGATCAGCGCCGCAACCGGAATGTTGACGCGGAATACCTCCATCCGGCCGATGGACTGAAACGGTCCCGGCAACCAGTGACCGAGAACGATGCCCGCCACAATGCAGAGAAACACCCAAATGGTCAGATACTTCTCAAAAAATCCCATCGAAAGGGCTTTCTTACTGTAAACAGCGGTGGAATTTTGCACAACGTTCATTCCCGTCTCCCCAGGCATTCGGCTTCGGATTTTTTCAACCGTTCCACCAGTTGTGCGGTGTCCAGCGTTTCAAAGCAGGGCTCCAGCAAAACTTCAATCCTGCGCTCCAATTCTTCATAAATCCGTTCCGTCACGTCCATGCGTTCCGCATATGACCCCTCGAATCCAGCCGGATCCGGCAGGCTCCAATGGGCGGTCAACGGACTTCCCGGCCAAACGGGGCACACCTCTCCAGCGGCATTGTCACAAACCGTGACCACCACATCGAAGACAGGCGCACCGGGACGGGTGAACTCCTCCCAGCTTTTACTGCGCAGGGCGCTCATCAAATGTCCCTGTTGAACGAGCAATTCAAAAGCAAGCGGATGAATGGTTCCGGCGGGATGACTCCCGGCGCTGTAAGCGCAGAAACAACATTCGCCCCAGTTGTTCAAAATGGCCTCGGCCATGATGCTCCGTGCGGAATTGCCCGTACATAGGAACAAAATGTTATAGCAGGGCTTTCTGGATACCGGGGGGCACTGCATTTTTCTTAGTCCGTTTCTTCGCACGTCGGCGGCAGGACACAGTCTTCCGGGTTCCCTTGACAGCAATTTTCGGTGAGGTACGCCATCAACCCGTTCATGGCTTCAAAATTTGCGGAGTAGAACAGGGTTCGCCCCTCCCGGCGGCACCGAGCCAGATCTCCCTTCTTCAACTGGCTTAAGTGAAAGGACAGCGTGGAAGGCGGTAAATCCAGTTCCTCGCTCAACTTCCCAGCGGGAAGACCGGTTTTTCCCGCTTGGATCAAAAGTCGGAAAATCTGGAGGCGGCTCTCCTGTGCCAAGGCCGCCAAAGATGCTACTGCATTTAAAATTTCCATATTTCTAGAAATATCAAAATTAAAATGATGGGTCAATAAAAATCATCTCAACGTAATGGAGTCCCTCCGATGGTCTTTAACAAAAGGGAAATAGCAGGTGGCAGGCCACTGAAAATTTTCGGGAATGTGCAATCTGGAGGGTATGGATTGAAACTATCAGGGGCTCGATCGGCAAGGAGGCTCTTTTAAGAAAAAAAGAATGCCTTGAGCAAGAAATGGGAGTGCGGGGCTCCAACCTGTCAGTTGATGGCACCATCATTATTGATGGTGAAGGTATTGGAACTGCTGAGATGCTGTGCGGTGGCGGAAAAACTGGTTTCATCTCCGGACCCATTCACCGTGACGTCGGGAGGGTCGATGAATCCATAGGCGGGATTGGCGGCCACGGCGGGGTCACAGGTATTGGTGCCTCCCTGGTCATCCCAATAGACCCGGCATGAAATGAAAAGATGCCGCAAGGTGGATTTGGAATCCGAGTCGTACGCCCGTTCCTTGTATTGAGTGAACTGGGGAATCGCTATAGCGGCAAGGACCGCCACGATGGCAATGGTGATCAAAACCTCGATCAAGGTAAAGCCGCGTTGGCTGAAAACCCGTTTTCGGTAAGAATACACGAAGCCCCGGAAATCATTATTCCTACTTCCAGATTAAGGCCCCTCCAACGGGATGCAAACAAATTCTGCATTAAAATAAGTGGTTGAGCGAATAAACTATTAGCTTATCCGATAATTTCTGGAAATCATCAAGGGGGATGGAGGGTCCGGTTTTTGATCGCAATGCCCCTTTTTTCGCAAGGACAGGCCCTGCAAGAAATGC
Source organism: Nitrospina sp. 32_T5 (assembly GCF_052156635.1). Lineage (NCBI taxonomy): Bacteria > Pseudomonadati > Nitrospinota > Nitrospinia > Nitrospinales > Nitrospinaceae > Nitrospina > Nitrospina sp. 32_T5. Next base: position 159,566 of record NZ_JBQKUO010000004.1, read on the forward strand.
AATGTGGCCGGGGTGCATTGCAAAAGGGTAAGAGGAGCGTTGTTCCCGGGTTTCGGGCTTCAACTAATACTGCCGTTACTGTCTATGTTGTAGGTATTGGTGCTGTCGTTATGCTGCGCGGTGCCGGCAAAGGTGGTTTCCGTTCCGGAAGCGGTCAAGGTGATGTCGCTCGGATTAACAAAACCATATTCAGGTCCGGCGGCCACGGTGGGATCGCAGGAATTGGATCCCCCATTGTCATCCCAGTACACCCGGCAGGATAAGAACAGGTTCCGCAAAGTGGCCTTGGAATCGGAGTCGTACGCCCGTTCCTTATACTGAGCAAATTGGGGAATGGCGATGGCGGCCAGTATGGAAATGATGGCGATCACGATCAATAATTCGATCAGTGTGAAGCCGCGCTCGGAGAAACGTGCGTTTTTGTGCAATTCCATGATGCTCTCGTGAAGTTTATTATACACTCAGAATAATCCCGCTTCTCCAAATTGCAACTGAATTCTGACCCAACTGCCGGGAAATGGTTTCTCCAGATATAGTTCTTTCCATATTTGCAGTAAAAAGGAAGTTGAGTGAGGCTGGAAGTTTCGGTCTGTAACGGGACCTTTTTGAACTTTTTGGAGGCTGAAGAGAGTGTCCGGCTTTCCACCCGGAAAAACCTGAACGACCCGAATTACCGGGAGACATGAATTGTTCTTCAGCCGGGCTTTCTCTTTACGACCTGCCGGAGTTCCTGCAATTCGTTGCCGCTGATTCCGAGAAAGTAGAGGATCAGTTCCAGGTTGGAAGTGCTGATGATGGCTTGCGCGTGTTTCTGCACGATGGGTTTGGCGTTGAAGGCAATGCCGAGACCGGCGCGGGCGAGCATGTGGATGTCGTTGGCGCCGTCGCCCACGGCCACGCATTGCTGGACCAGCAGGCCTTCTTTTTCCGCCACCGATTCCAGGATGCGTTCCTTGGCGCGGGCATCGACGATGTCGCCCTCCAGTTCTCCCGTCACCCTGCCGTCCCTGATCTGAAGCTGGTTGGCGAAGCCGTAATCGAGGCCGTATTTTGATTTCAGTTTATCGATAAAAAACTGGAATCCTCCGCTGACGATCGCCACCTTGTAACCCAGGTGCTTGACGATGCGGACGAGGTCCTCCGCTCCCGGCGTCAGTGGAATGCGCTCGAACAATTCCTCCAGCTTTTCCACCGGCAGGCCTTTCAGCAACTGCACGCGTTCGCGAAGAGCCTCCGTGAAATCCAGTTCTCCGCTCATCGCCTTGTGGGTGATGGCCGCGAGCTGGTCCCCCACCCCCGCCAGCTTGCCCAACTCGTCGATCACCTCGCATTGCAGGAAGGTCATGTCCGCGTCGAAGACGATCAGCCGTTTGTTGCGGCGGAACAGGGTGTCCTCCTGCACCGCAATGTCCACGTCGAAGTTTTCCTTGAACTTGAGGAGCGCGTTGAGCACATCCACGTTGGTCAGCAACTGCTTTCCCCCCACCACGATTTCGAGCACGTGGTGATCGCCGTAATCCAGTTGCTCGATGCGCGGGATGTTGATGTCGAGTTCGGCGATGGTGCGGGTCAGTTCGAGAAAGGCAATGGTGCCGATGCGCCGTCCCAGGACGGTGATCACCAGCCGGTGGCAATACGGCGCTTCCGGACGGTAACCCGGCCGCCACGGATAGACGTTGATCTTGAGGCCGGATCGTTTGCTGTAAGCCGCAAATTTCTCTTCCAGCTGCAAAAGGATTTCACTGTCACTGCTTTCAAGCAGGAGGGAGAGGTTCAACAGTCCGCTGAACACGAACTGCTTGATGTCCACCACCAGCGCTTCGCACTCCACGACGGACTCCAGCGCTTTGGCAAGGATGCCGGGACGGTCCTCCCCCGCAATATGGACGTGTACCTGATACCTGTGTGGGAGTTCCAGCATAGACTCAGAACTGGGGGTTGTACCGCCAGCCTTCACGTTTTCTGCAGGTCCAGCCGGAATTGATTTGGAAGGTCGAAAGATTGTCCAGCGTCTGCGACTCGAACAGCGCCACCACGCCTTTGCCTTCGATGGGGTTGTCCTTCAAATGCAGCCGCTTGAGTAAAGGCAGGCATTTCGATTCGGCCAAATACTGGAGTCCCTGGTCGGTGAGACCGTTTTTATTGAGGTTGAGGTACTGAACGTTGGCAAGAAGGCCGCATTCCGCAAGCTCGCGCACGCCTTCGTCACCCAGATCGTTGTCGTCCAGGTCCAGCCAGTTGACCTCCTTCATGCGCTCCGACTGCCATAACAGGCGCGCCTCTTCCGCCGACAGGCCGAGACCGCTGAACATGGCCTGGTTGCCGCGCAGGCGGCCTTCGAAAATGTCCTCTACCGTGTTGAATTTGGTTCGCGATGTCATCCTGCTGAAAAACCTTTCCGTGATTCGGATAAACCCATCTGATATATCAAGTTTCGTCCCGTTTGTCATCCGGGAGATACTTTTTTCCCCGCAATTCGGTGGGCAGGTATTGTTGATCGACCTTGCCATCCGGGTAATCGTGGGGGTACTTGTAGTCCACCCCATACCCGTATTTTTTAGCGTCCCGGTAATGCGCGTCTTTCAGGTGATCCGGCACCGGGTAGGCCAGCCCCTTGTTTTCGATGTCGCTGAGCGCGCTGTCGATGGCGGTGATGGCGGAGTTGTCCTTGGGAGCCCGCGCCACATAAATGACCGCCTGCGCCAGCGGAATCCGCGCTTCAGGCAGGCCGATTCGCTCCACCGCATCGGCGGCAGCATTGGCCACGACCAGCGCCATCGGGTCGGCGTTGCCCACATCCTCAGCGGCGGTCACCACCAGCCTGCGGGCGATGAACTTCGGGTCCTCGCCTCCGGCGATCATTTTGGCCAGCCAGTATATCGCCGCGTCGGGGTCCGATCCACGTAAACTTTTCTGGAACGCCGAGGCGTGGTCGTAATGCTCGGTCCCATCCTTGTCGTAAAGCACGGCACAGCGCTGGATGATGCTCTCGATCATCTCCCGGTCCACGGGGGTCGCCGCTTGCGGGTCTTTCTGCAGATGGTAGCTGACGGCGGAATCCAGCACATTCAGTGCCCGCCGGGCGTCGCCGTTGGCGTGGCTGACAATCAGGTGCAGGGCGCCGTCGTCGAAAGCGACCAGATAACGACCCAATCCGTGGTCGCGGTCCTTCATCGCCCGCTCCAGGATGCCGCGCACGTCGTCCGCACTCAGGTAACCCAGCCGGAACACCTGGCATCGGGAGCGGAGCGCCGGGATCACCTCGAACGACGGGTTCTCGGTGGTGGAACCGATCATGCGGATGGTGCCGTTCTCGACGTAGGGCAGAACGGCGTCCTGCTGGGCCTTGTTGAAGCGGTGGATTTCGTCAATGAACAAAACGGTTCGGCGTTTCTGGCTTTTCCACAATTTCTGCGCGGTCTCGATGATGTCGCGGATGTCCTTCACTCCGGCGTTGACGGCACTGATCTCGAAAAACTGGCTCTGAGTGACGCGGGCCACGATGCGAGCGATGGTGGTCTTGCCGCAACCCGGCGGTCCCCACAGGATGAACGACAGCCCTGTGTCCTTTTCGATGAGGCGGCGCAGGGGACTGCTCTCTCCCACCAGGTGCTCATGGCCGAACAATTCCTGCCAGTCCGCAGGGCGCATGCGGTCCGCCAGCGGTGCCTGCGGCAGGCGGCTGTTTTCGTTTTCCAGTTCAGGAAACAGTTCCATTCAACACCTAGTGATTCACCTTTTATATATCCATGGTGCGCAGGGCGCGGATGCCCCGTTTCATCGGAATCCACGTGACCAGTACGGTGACCGCCACGATCATGCCGTAAAAAACCGGAACCTCGATGCCGCCCACGAACTTGAACAAAAATTTTTCGTTGAAGTGAACGTACATGGGACGAGCGCTCAATACCAGAACCAGCATCACGTAGGCCAGGCTGGAGATCATGAACAGGATGCCGCCGGTGCCGGTGGAAATCTCCGACATGTTTTCGTGATCGAACCGGGGATACATCGCCCCCATGCCAACACCCATTCCAACCAGCCCGGTGGTGATGAGCATCACGCCTATAATTGACATCTTCATCACATAGGCATCCACCTGCAAAAGGTAATTGGAGGCCACGGTCAAAATTTCCGCCACCACCAGCAACGGGGGCCAGTACATCCAGAACTTGGCAACGAGGAAATGGCGCATGTCCACCGGCGCGGTGTAGAGCGTCCACATTTTCTTTCCTTCAATACTGATCGACGAAAAGACGAAGCGCGCAATCAGTGCAGATAGCACAAAGCCGATCAACCCGATATTCAGCACCGAAACCACGTTCTTGAGAACCAGGTTATCGAGCGGCAGGTTCATGATATTGAAGATGTACACGATCACCAGAACCAGCAAAATGAATATTTGCGACCAGTGAGCCGGATCGCGGGCGAACACTTTGAGATCCTTTGAGATCAGCGCCTGCTTCATCGGTCCGATGGGCAGGTATGCAAGAAGAGGCTTCCGGTGGCCGTTGTTTTTTTTCCTGGTGCGTGGGGCGTTTTTCACCTCCTGGTAACTGCGCCAGCCGGAAAAGTAAATCCGGCGGCTGATCCCCGCAAACAGGACCAGCCCCACCCCGGCGGCGGCATACAGAAAACCCAAACGCCCAAAACTGATTTCAATATTGCCTTCGGTCCATGCCGTCAGTCCCCGCGTGATCCAGCTGGAAGGCAGATACGGAAACTCCGGCACGCGCAGACTCTCGACAAAGTCGATGATGACTTCATCCGACACTTTCTTGTCGAAAAATTTTTCCGGCGACAGGAAACGGAGGAAGGCCACCAGTCCGGCGACAAAAAACAGGCCCAGAAACGAAAGGATCTGATGCGCCTTGTCGGTAGGGAAAAACCGCATCAACACCATGATGCCCAGCACACCCAACGCGCAGGGCAACACCACAAACGGTAGAAACGACGCAATCAGATAAACGTAATAGGACGCGGTGACCTTGAAGTAATATCCGTAGGCGATGAACATGGGAAGTGAAAACACCAGCACCACCCACGATGCGTTGATAAGGGTCTGCACGAACCGCACGTGAATGATCGCATCCGGCACCATGGGAAGGGAATGCAGAAATTCCAGATCGGAGGAAACGTAAAAGATGGCCAGTGCGGCTATGATGGTCGAGAACAACAGCATGGCGAACAAGGTGAGGAAAACCACGTTCAGTAACTGAACGATCAGTTCCTCCCCGACGCGCAAGGGCAGTCCGTCGAGGTAAGCCACCATACGGTAGAAGAAAACGTAGTCGGCAATGAGAAACAGCGTGCCCAGGGTACCGATCAGCAGCCAGCGGGTAACTTTGTCCCTGTTGGGCCGGCCAAAATGATTTTTCATGAACTTCAACCGCACCGCCGACAAACTTCGCATGTTCACCCACCACGGTTGAATCGTTTCCATTCCCTTACCTTTCCGTTTTGGGTGTGTGGGCCCGCACCCATTCGACGCAGACGTAGTCCATCCACCGCCGGTCCCCGAAGGGAGTGCATTTGCGAGCGATGTATCCCATGTGGCCGCCCCCCTTTGGATTCACAAATCGCACATGCGTGGCGGATTCGATGCCTTCGAATACCGAGGGCGGAATGAAGGGATCGTCCTGCGAACACAGGAGGGTCGTGGGGGTGCGGATTCGGTCCAGAAACTGACGCGAACTGCACGTGTCGTAGTAGTCCTCCACCGTAGCGTACCCTGCCACGGGAGCGGTATAAAGCTCATCAAATTCCCAGATGGACCGCGCCCGTTTCGCAGGGGCAAAGGCATTGGGAAAACATTCACGCAATGCATCCAACTGGTTGTACATGAGCCCCAGATAGTAACGGTTGAACGTGCGGGCGAATGGTCCGTGACTGATGGCGCGGCTGGCCGCTTTCAAATCGACGGGAGGATTCACTGCGAAAGCGGCGCGCAATTGCGGGATGGGATCGTGCCCCTCTCCCAGGTATTTAAGCAGGATATTTCCACTCAGGGAAAACCCGATCGCGAGCAGGGGCGAATCCGGATAACGGTCTGTGATGAACTGCAGGACGGCTTTCAGGTCGCCACTGGAGCCGCCATTAAACAGGCGGTCGCACAAGCCCAGACCGGGCCCGCTTCCCCGGTGATTCATCATGAACACGCCGTACCCCTCCTGCCCCAGCTTGTTTGCGATCCGCCGGATGTAAGCCGACTCACTGCACCCGCCCATGCCGTGCATCATTAATACAAGCGGGCGACCCGGAGCCTGCGGTTTCAGTTCCAGCAGCGCCAGCACGGCGTTTTCCTCCAGCCGGATTTTGTGGAGCGTTCGGGAAGCAATGCGCGTGTCCCCGGTCCATTGGGAACTTACAATGGTTTGAGCCACGGGTCCGGGAATCAAAACATGGGGTTTGAAGGGCATCCAGAATGGATCGATTCCACTGTCGCCTCCGTTCTTACCAGGAGTCGGGGTTTGCTTCACAGGTGTTCCTTCTCTAAATAAAAGGGAATTCAATGGGGGTTCCCCATTTAAACTGATTCGTGGTTTAGGGTATTATACCGTTACCGGATACCTGCTTGGCAAGCCTATTGCCATTGTTGGCTTGGATTGGCGGGCGGTACTGGAAGACCCATAACTTTTATTTGGTTGGCCTGGTTTTATGTTCCGTTTGAAAGTTTGTATTCTGGTTTTGGCGTTCAGCCTGGTCCTGCCCGCGGGCAGTTTCGCCGGTGACTTCGATTCCACCCCTCACCTGAAAAGAGCTCAGGAAATGAGCCTGCTTGGAAAATGGCCGGAAGCGGTGGAGGAATTCCAAAAAGCACTGAAGGAGCAACCGGACAACAACTGGATTCAGGCCAATCTGGGTGTCGCTTTAAGCCGCTCGGAACGCAACATGGAAGCCCTGCTGGCTTTTGAAAAAGCCCTGCAAATGGGATACGACAATGCGGAATTCCGTTACCTTCGTGGCTTGACGTTTGTCAAGGTCAATCTGCTGGCCGATGCCGCGAAAGAAATCGAACTGGCGCTCGAAATGGATTCCCAGCTCAAGTTTGCGGATTACGACCTGGGCCTCATCTACGAACACATGGGCGCCCATGACAAGGCACTGGCCCAGGTCACCAAACTCTACCGCCGGAACAACACGCTGGCACGGAAACTTTACTTCGAGCTGACACCGGAATACAAAATCGCGGCGGTGGATGACGGCGGCTCGTTGAAGGGCAAGGTGCGCATGAATGGCTCCATTCCCAAACCCCGGGTGTTCCACCTGATCAACATCCCCAACATAAAATACTGTTCCCGCATTTCAGACGGCCAGGGTCATCGCATCCTTCATGATTTCGTGGTGAACGACACAGGGGCTTTGAAAGACACGGTCATCGCGATCCTCAATGTGGAAAAGGGAAAACCGTTTCCCCGCAAGATGACCAATGTCACCATCAGCCGTTGCCAGGCGGACCAATATGTGATCGGATTCAAAAACGGCGAGGACCTTCTGCTTGAAAACACAGACCCCATCAAGCACGAGATGGCGCTCTATGAGGTCAATGGTGTGTACAAGTACCAGGTGTCGAACAAAAACACCATGCCCCACTCGTCTCAGGTGCGGTCACTGTTCATGAAGCCGGGAGCGCCGGAGTTGATTTTGAAATGCAACCTGCACCCCTTCATTCAGACGCGGGGCCTTATGGTGGCAAATCCCTACTACGCGGTGACGGACACAGAAGGCAACTTTGAAATCCACGATATCCCTCCCGGAACCTACGAAGTGATGGCGTGGCATCCATTCATCCCGACCCAGACCGGAACCATCACCATTGAAAAGGGGAAAACCGCAAAACTGGATTTCACGTTCGAGGGCGAGGAAGAACGCCGTAAACTGTACCAGAACGACACCAAGGGGTACCGCTTCAACACGGTATTTGAGAATGAGGAAGGATTTTACGGGGGCAAACGGGAAATGGACCCGGTCGAGGTTCTTCAGCAGTTCAACAACACCGACCGATACATCGACGTGGGGGACTCTCCTACTGAAGAGTGAGGATCATGGTTTGGAGAGAATCCCGCATGCGGGCCAGACGCGCCGCATCCTCTGCCGCACCACGCCTTTCAAACTCACCTAAAAACACCCGGTACCAGACCCCTTTACCAGGCAAAGCCACCTGTGTGTAAAACGCGGGATAGCCTTTATTCTGCAGCTCTTCTTTAAACGCACGGGCACGCTCCACTTCCCGGAATGAACTGACCTGAACCTGGAACCGCGCGTCACTGGATGAACGGGCTGTATTTTCTTTTTTCGCAGCTTCCAGTTCTACGTTCTGGGTGGATTGTTTATTCTGCTGCGTTGTTTCAGGCTCTTCTTCAACCAGCGCTTCGAGTGCCCTGATTTTCTCTTCCAGGCTGAACTCCGTTTCCTTCTGCACCACCTGCACCGGTTCCGATTCGGGTAAGGCTATTACCGGCTCCTCCGGCCCTAAAATCGATTTCCCGGCTTCCACTTCCAGCTCGTCGACCGGCGATTCCTGTACGTAGCCTTCCATTTGGATAATGTTTCCATCCAGGTCAATAAACCGGTTCTGGCTGACGTCCGTGAGCGTGTCGAAAAACGTGAAGTCGTTTTTGACCTCGGGACCAGGCACCACATCCTGCAATTTACTTTTAAAGTTATCGGGTTTGATGGCCCGTACTTTCTTCACTGCTTCAGAAAGATTCTCGCTTTCCAGGGAGGGTGCAAAAATATCACTGCGCCAGGCATAACCGGTACCGGCACCGATGGCGATGAAAAACAGGATCAGGATGAAGCGGGTTTTCAGATGCATGACAGCCCCTCACATTGGCGGTCCACCGCGGGTTTGCCCTATAAGTCTTTGATTTTATGTGATTAAATGTGGAACAAGTATAACATGATTTTTTAAAATTTAAACAAATTTTATTAAAAACCATGGACCCCTGATGCCTGCGGGTCGCTGATTGCGAAGGGGAGCGGTATTACTGGAACCGGGCTACATCTTCTCTGGGGCGGTGACGCCCATGAGGGTCAGCCCGCTGACAATGACGTTGCGCAGAACGTGGATCAGAAACAGCCGGGCTCGGGTGAGCTCCGCATTGTCGGTCACGATGCGGTGGTGGGCGTAATAATTGTGGAAAATCGCCACCAGTTCATGAAGGTAAAACGGGATGCGGTGTACTTCCTGGGCCACCGCACTTTTTTCGATGACCTCAGGATAAGCAAGTATTTTCTTGATGAGTGCGATCTCGGCGTTTTCCGTGAGAGGTGACAACTCCCCTTCAGCCCAGTCCTCGGGGCGGAAACCCTGCTCTTCCGCGGTGCGGAACACGTTGCAAATGCGCGCATGCGCATACTGGATGTAATACACCGGGTTTTCAGGAGTTTCCTTTTTCGCCAGTTCGAGGTCGAAATCGAGATGACTGTCCGAACTGCGCATGAGAAAGAAAAAACGCGTCGCGTCCACACCCACCTCCTTCACCACGTCCGCCAGGGTGACGAACTCGCCGGAGCGTGTGGACATCGACACCTTCTCGCCACCGCGCCGCAGGGTGACGAACTGCACGAGAAGAACCTTGAAAACGTTTTCATCGAAACCCATCATCTTGAGCACCGACTGCATGCGCGGTACGTAGCCGTGGTGATCGGCCCCCCACAGGTCCAGGATCATGTCGAAGCCACGGTCGATCTTGTTTTTGTGGTAGGCGATGTCGGCACAGAAATAGGTCCTCTCGCCGTCGTTTTTTATGACGACACGGTCGGAATCGTCGTCGAACTCCGCCGTCTTGAGCCACGTCGCTCCATCCTTTTCATAGATGTAACCTTTATCCTTCAGCCACTCGAGGGACTGGTCCACAGACTTGTCCTCGTGCAGGATCTGCTCGCTGAACCACCGGTCGTACTCGACGCGAAACTCTTTCAGGTCCTCCTTGATCCCTTCGAGAATGGAGCCGGTTGCATGAAGGCGGAAAAAAGTCAGGGCGTCTTCGTCCTTTTTCTCGAGATGGGCTTTGCCGTCGCGCTCGATAATCTCCTTGGCGATGTCCTTAATGTAGTCGCCCTGATACCCCTCCTCCGGAAATGCGACGTCTTCACCAAGCAGTTGCCGGTAGCGGATCCATGTGGAGCGGCCGAGCGTGTTCATTTGGTTTCCGACGTCGTTGATGTAGTATTCGGTGGACACTACAAATCCAGCCATTTTCAGGATGCAGGACAACGCATGGCCGACCGCGGCACCACGTCCGTGCCCTACGTGGAGCGGACCGGTCGGGTTGGCGCTCACGAACTCAACCAGCACCTTTTTGTTTTCCCCAACGTAGCAGCGTCCAAACTCTTTGCCTTTTCCTGCGGCTTCCTTCAATTGGTCGCGGAAAAAATCCTGCGTCATCTTCAGGTTGATGAAGCCCGGGCCTGCAACGTTTGCCGACTCCACCTGCCCGCCATCGGTGCTGATTTCTTCGCAGATTTTCTGGGCGATCTCTCTGGGATTTTTCTTTTCCGGCTTGGCCAGTTGCATGGCGATGGTGGTGGCGAAATCGCCCATCGACTCGTCCTTCGGCTCCTCGATGACGAGGTCCGGCACCGTGTCCAAAGTGAGCCCGCCCTGTTCCTTGACCCGGTTGAGAGCCTGCACCACCAGGTATTTGACAATATCTTTCATGCTTTCCGTTCTCATATTGAATACCATCGCACCGGGCAGCCGGGTGCGATTTCAGGTTTCCTGGTTTTAAGGGTGAAAAAGGGGGGAATGGCGGGCCCTTTGATCATTTACGGGACTCGTGGATCGCCTCTACTTTTTGCTCCATTTCTTTTTCCAGGCGTTCCTTTTCTGTCGCAAATTCCCGTTTGAGTTCCTCGGAGGCCGCATGCAGGTCCTCGGGCCGTGTTCGCTCCGAAAGCCGGTCCAGCTGGTGCTGAAGCATCACTTCCTTATCCGCAATCCGGGCCTTGTGTTCCTTGCGGATGGCGTCAATTTCCTGTTTTTGCTTGTCGGTCAGCTTTTTCTTGTTTTTGAGCCCCGGGACCATTTTGTCGGATTTTTCCAGACTGAGTTCCCATGCGCTTTTGAGACCGGACATCGTCGCCTCCTGTTCGAGATGAGGAAATTATAAATAAAGCGTGAAACCAAAACAATTATAAATCGCCGGGCAAGTTCCGGCCCCGCCCTTAGCGGTTGACTGCCTTCCATCTTCTGCTATCCTTTTTTATTATGGGGGTTGAAGCCGAAAGAGCCGTTTTATTGCGACAACTGAAGGATTACCTGGTTTTTTTGAAGGACCAGGGCATGGACCGCGTCCCCCTGCTGGAGGCACTGGAAACCTCTTTCCGGACCTCTGCCGTGGGCCCCTTGAGGGCTTCCGCGCCACCCGCATCCATGCCCGCGTCTTCCGTTCCCGTTCCTCAATCCCGCACTGCCGGCAATACCATGATCCAGCCCGATGCCATGACCCGCCTGACCGAAGTACGCAACGAGCTGGGCGAATGCACGCGTTGCAAACTGTCGGAAACACGCACGAACATCGTTTTCGGGTCCGGAAATCCCAACGCGAAACTGCTGTTCATCGGCGAGGGCCCGGGAGCGGATGAGGACGCGCAGGGCCTTCCGTTTGTTGGTCGGGCGGGAAAGAAGCTGACCGAGATAATTGAAAAGGGCATGAAGCTCGACCGCGAAAAAGACACCTATATCTGCAACATCGTCAAGTGCCGTCCTCCCGGCAACCGCGATCCGGAGATCGACGAGATCAACGCCTGCAAACCGTTTCTGGTTGAGCAGGTCCGGGCCATCCGGCCCAGGGTGATCGTGGCGCTGGGCAAACCCGCCGCCTCCACCCTGCTGGGCCGGTCGGTGGCCATCACCAAGGAACGCGGCACCTGGCACGAATTCGACGGCATCAAGCTGATGCTCACGTTTCATCCGGCATACCTGCTCCGCTTTTACACTCTGGAAAACCGGCGGGCGGTGATGGAAGACATGCAGAAAGTTCTTGAGGTGCTGAACTCATGAGTCCCACGACCGCGGCGATCGCCCGCCTCCAGTCCAATATCGAAAGCGTCATCATCGGCAAATCCGATGTCATTGAAAACACCATCATCACCCTGATTGCCGGGGGACATCTGTTGATCGAAGACGTCCCCGGTGTCGGCAAAAGCTCGCTGGCCTTCGCACTCGCGAAATCCCTGGGCCTCGAGTTCCGCAGGATCCAGTTCACCAACGACATCCTGCCTTCGGACATCGTCGGCGTCTCCATTTACAATCAGAAGGAAAACACATTCGAGTTCAACCGTGGCCCGATTTTCGCCAACCTGGTGCTGGCGGACGAGATCAATCGCTCATCGCCGCGCACACAGAGTGCTTTGCTTGAAGCCATGAATGAAAAGCAGGTATCGGTGGACAATCGTACCTACGACCTGGAAGACCCGTTCATGGTGATCGCCACGCAGAACCCCATCGAAAGCCATGGGGCGCATCCGCTTCCGGAATCGCAACTCGACCGCTTCATGATGTACCTGTCGATGGGGTATCCCGATCCGGAAGAAGAACGCAAACTGCTCGGTACTCAGTCTCCATCGCGCAATATCAAGGATGTGAAGGCCATCCTCTCGCGTGAGGATGTGTTGAACCTGCAAAAGCAGGCGGAGGCGGTGACCATGGAACCGGTACTGATCGACTACATCATGAACGTGGTGACGGCCACCCGCGAATCGAAGCACCTGTCGCTGGGTGTCAGTCCTCGCGGCGGATTGATTCTGCAACAGGCCGCCCGCGCCCGTGCCCTGGTGCACGGTCGCACTTACTGCATTCCCGACGACATCAAGCAACTCGCCATTCCCGTCCTGTGCCACCGCGTCATCCCGCAGAACCACCACGGCATGAACAAGCGCACGGCGGCGGACACCTCCGCGGTCATCATGGAAATCGTCGATAAAATGGAAATTCCGGTTTAAAATCAAACCATCATTTCTACCATCCGGCATCTTCCCCGGCGGGGTGATTCCATGAACCAGCCCAATGAGCACAAACCGGTTTTCACCGTCTCGTTTTACAACCGGACGCTCCACCTTACCCGCGAGGGTGGTGGATTCATCTTCCTCGTGTTCGGTGTCGGGCTGGGGGCAATCAACACCGGCAACAACCTTCTGTACCTGATCCTTGCCATGTGTTGCAGTTTCATCGTGGTTTCGGGTATCCTTTCCGAGCACACGTTGCGGGATATCCGGGTTTGGGCCAGTCTGCCCAGATCGATCTACCCTGGTGACGCCTACCCGGTCCCAATCAAAGTCCAGAATTGCAAAAAACGATTATCGTCGTATTCCTGTTACGTGGAATTCCCGGCAGACTCTCTGGGTCGGTACTCGGTGGCTCCCCCCCTGTATTTTTTCCAGATTCCTCCCGGAGATATGCTGGAGAAAACAGCTCTGGTGACCGCAAAAAAACGGGGCCCGCTGAAAATCCGGTTCGCTCAGGTTCGGACGCGGTTTCCCTTCGGCTTCTTCATGAAAACCAAGCTGGTTCCGGTTGATGTCGAAACACTGGTGTATCCGGTGATCAAACCGGTGGAACTGCCGGACCCAACAGACATCGCGGAGGAAGGTGAAGGGGTGATCAGCCAGAGTGGGGACGACCTTTACGCCTTGCGCGAGTTCCGCCCGGGGGACACCTTGAGCGCGGTCCACTGGAAATCCAGCGCCAAAACCGGAAACCTGCGCGTCAAGGAGTTCGCGCATGGAGGGTTTCACAGCTTCACCCTGTTTTTGAATATCATCGATCCGGAAACGCAAAGGATGGTGGCTTCCAGCGTGCTGGAGCAACGCGTCTCGGAAACGGCCTCACTGGCGTATCATTTGATGCGGCGCGGCGACGAGGTACGGCTCAAAACCCACGACTACGAATCGGCATCGGGCAATTCGGAAGCGCATCTGGAATCGCTCCTCACCTATCTCGCACTGGTTGGGTACGATTCGCAAATTAAAGAAACGAATGGCTAAAAAGAACGTTCAGGTCGGAATCATCGGTTCCGGCACCAATCAATACGCCAAACTGACGTGGCCCATCGGGCGGTGGATCGCCGAACAGGGATTCAACCTGGTGACGGGCGGCGGGGGCGGCGTGATGGAATCCACCGCGCAGGCTTTCTGCCAGGTGTCGCACCGCAAGGGAAAGGTCATCGGCATCCTGCCCTCCGGGATCGCCTGCGACCGTGCGGCAATGCGCAGCCACTACAAAACGCCTCCGGGATACCCCAATGACTTCGTGGACATTCCCATCTACACTCACCTGCACATGTCGGGCATCCAGGGAAAAGGCGTGGCCAGCAGGAACCACATCATCGTGCTGACGTCAGACGTGGTGATCGGCTTTCCCGGTGGACCCGGTACGCGTTCGGAGGTTCAACTGGCGCTGGAATACAGAAAACCGATCGTTCTCCTCAACAAGGATCACATCTGGGAAGAATTCAAACGTACGGAGGCCCGGGTGGTGGACTCGCCCGACGATGTCATCGCCGCCGTGCGCAGTCTGGAGCCGAACTGGTTCGACTGATCCTCACCGTTTGAGAATCCGTTTGGAAAAATACTTTGCAGGGATGTCCAAATTGAACTCGATGTGGTCGAACATGTAGGTGGTCCTGGTGTTGTCTTTCAACATGTCGCGGAACACCATCTTGCGCGGGAACAGACGGCCGTCAATAATGCGGTAGCCTTTGAAGTCGATCATCTTGAGAAGTTTTCCACTCTTGGCAAAACGCTGTTCGCGCAGAACGATCTTGCGTTCCGGATCGGTCCACACCTTTCGAAACTGGTAGGTTTTTTCCGGGTCCTTCGCAGTGAGGTCCAGCACCAGAGTTTTCACCCCTTCGAATTCCTCCACCTTCGCAATTTTGGGAATGTAAGCATCGCTTAGCTTTTCATCCTCAAGCATGTCTTCATACGACAGGTCGCTTCCCATCATCGACTGGCGCAGAAGGTGACCGGCAATGAGTATGATGCGGTCGGTCTGCGGGGTATACAGCCACAGCTTACGGTCTATCTTGAGCATCTTGGTGTCGCGCTCGCGCGGGGGAGACTTGTAATGACTGAACGATTTGACGATGCCCTCCATCCACGTGTTCATCTCAAGCGTACGCACGCGGCGGCCGTTGTCCACAATCAGCCGTCCTTCGACGTATTTGGTGGGAGACCACAGGTTGGCATCGATGGCTTCGACCAGCTTCTGTGGATCGAGATTCTTCCATTCCTCGGGAATCCCGTTTTGCCCCGCAGCCGTGGAAACCAATGTTAAAACCATGACCCACCCCAACGAAGTATTTGTGATCCAGCATTTCCAGCTCATCGTCACCCCACTTCCAATTCGCGGAACAGATTGGCCTCGGAACGTTTGAAGATGGCGAGGCTGGCGAACAGACTGCCCGCCACACTTGCCGTCATGCCCGGAACGATGCCCCGCACAAATCCCTCCACCGTGATCCGGCCGCGTGCAATGTCGTTGATCATCAAACCCGATTTGGCCATGGCATCGCCCATGTCCACCCCCACCTCCTGCAGGTAGAACACCACGAGACCCCCGACCACGCACCCGGCAATGGAACCCAGCACCCCCACCGCAAACGCTTCCAGCGTGATCGACGCCACCAGATGCTTGTGCGTCTCGCCCATCGCCAGACGCAGGCCCATCTCGCCGTAACGATGAATGCCGTTCAACAGGCCCGCGTTCCACAACACCAGCACCATGAGGAAGGTGAAGATGAGCACGATGACGCCGCGGATGAGTTCGAACTTGCGGGCGATCTCACCGATGTTTCTCTGGTCGAGGATGGTGAGTGCGATGGGAAAATCATCCTTCGCCCACTGTTCCGGCGGATTCTGCCGCAGGTCCGGCAGTTTTCCCTCGATGGCCTGCTTGATGTCCACAAACTCATCATACGGCACCGAAGCGGGAAGGTACCCCAGCCAGTCGGTCACCATGTTCTCCATGTAAAACGTGTGCTGGGCGTCGGCCAGATCGATGAGCGCCATCTTCTTGTCCATGGCGGTGACACCGAATTGAATGAGTCCTGTCACCGAATAGTTGTCGGTGGCGAGCCCGCCGTCGAAGGTCTGGCCCAGCAGGGTCACCATGGATCCGGGTTTCAGCCCCAGAGATTCAGCCAACTGAAACCCCACCAGCATCTCATGCGGGTTTTCGGGAACGCGCCCCGTTATGACGGAGGCCTTCAAATCGAGCCGCTCCCGCTCGGATGAAGTCGGGTTCAAAAGCTGAACCGCCATGCCGGTGATCGGCGTCTGGCTCACGGTGTTCCCTTCCTCGTCAGGCACATCCATCAACGCTCCCCAGCGGATGCGCGGGGTCCACTCGATACGCGGATCGCTGTTGGCTTCCAGCCACTCGCGGGTTTCCTGCTGGTCGGCCAGAGCCCGGTCCAAGGGCACGAGATGCTCTTCTTTATAAAACGGCTTGTTGACGAAGCGCAGGTGGCCGGTGTCCAGTTTCGCCGACATGTCCAGCATCCCCATGAAAATTCCGTCCATGAACCCGAGGAGACCCACCATGAGTGCCACACCGACGGTGACGATGAGAAACGGAAACAGAGAACGACTTTTGTCGCGCAGGATGCCTTTGAAGATGAAATGGATCACGTGATGGCCCTCCCGCGCAACGCCTGCGTCGGGTCCAACCGTACTATTTTTTTCACCGGCGCCCAGGAAACAGCAATGACAATTGCGACAGTTATGAGGGTGGAGGTGATCACTTCCCAGAGATTGATGTCGAGAAATATTTTTTCGCGCACCGGGAACCCGGTCTCGCTCAGGTGCGATACGTCAAAACCGACACCTTGAAACCAGATGAAAAATGGAACGCCGAGCAGAACCGCAACCACCACCGCGAGAAGCGCGGCGAAACTTCCCTCCAGAGTGAACAGTCGCACCACCCACTGCGGCGTCATGCCCAATGCCATGAGGGTGCCGATTTCTTTCTGCCGTTTGAACACGCTGAGAATCTGTGTATTGAACACACTGATGGCGGCAAGCGAGATGAGGATGAACCACAGAATGCGCGTGTTTCTCCGGTCATGACGAAGAAGCGTCATGAGATCGTGCATCAGCATTTCCACTGACTGGAACTCGAATCCCTCGATGACGCCCATCGGCTCCTTCACCGCCACCCAGGTGACCTCGCCCGGCCGGTCGGTGATTTTGCGCAGGTGATCCAGCCGCATCCACACCACGCCTTCGTCGATGCGTGGATTGATGAGCGGCACAACATCGACCACCCGCACGTCCAGCGCATCCACTGCACCGTGGCGGTCGCGCCACTTGAGCACCACCACGTCGCCCACCGCCAGGTGTGATTTTTCCGCCATTTTGTTTCCGAGAATGACGGGGATGATCGATCCCACCTCCGGACTTTCACGCCGGAGGGGTTCCAGCGGCAGCTCAAGCAGGGCCTGTTCCATTTCCACGCCGCGCAACTGCACCGGGAACAGGCGCCGGTTGGGGAACAACTGCCCCTGCTGAACGAGCACCTCGGCTTTTTCCGAGTGTGGGAGGTCCGCGAGCTGTTCCGGGACCTGCAGGGTCTGGTCCTCCCACTCCGTCGGCTCCAGGATGTCGAAGCCGGGCACGCGGTAATGGCCCCCGGCAACATCGGTGCTGGACATGTTGCGCAACGCCTGTGCCTGGAAGCCGTTGAGGAGGGAAAGCGAGAATATGACGGCAATCAGTATGAGTGCGGTAACCAGCACGTTCAGCCAGGCGCGCATGCCCTGCCGAATGAAATTCTTGAACGCCATGTCGTAGATCATGCCGCCTCGCCTCCCACCTGGCGCACCTCATCCGTTTTTACGTATCCGTCCTCGAGACGGATTTCCCGGCGAACGTACTGCGTCACTTTCTCGTCGTGAGTGCTGAACACAAAGCCGGCACCGAGCTCACGGTTGAGCTTTTGCATCAGTTCAAGGACGTGGTACGAGTTCTCAGCGTCGAGGTTTGCGGTGGGTTCGTCTGCCAGCACCACCGCCGGTTCCTTCACCAGGGCCCGGGCGATGGCAACGCGCTGGCATTGGCCTCCGGAAAGCGTTGCCGGTTTCTTGTTGATCTGCTCCGACAGGCCCACCCGGTCTACCAGGTCCCTCACTTTCTGCCTCACTTCGTTTTCGTCCTTACCCATGAGGAGGAGGGGGAACAGGACGTTTTCGTACACATCGTAGACAGGAAGCAGGTTGTAAGACTGGAATATGAAACCGACATGGTCCCGTCGGAAGGCGGCCAACTCGTCGCGGGACATGGAACTGAGCGCCCTGCCCTGAAACCGCACCTCGCCGGAGGTGGGACTGTCCAGCCCGCCAAGCAGGTTCAGGATGGTGGTCTTGCCGGAGCCGGACGGCCCGACGAACGACATGAAGGAACCGTTTTCGATTTCGAGGGAGATGCCGTGCAGGGCGGTGAAATCCTGCTCGCCCACCCGGTACACCTTGGTCACGTCCTGCATCAAGAACATGCACGCACTCCCATTGAAATGTTAATGAAACCACACCAGCGTGAGCCCGACCCGCGACTCGGTGCCGTTGAACACCGGGGTCTGCCGGAACAGGCGGCCGGTGCGGTTGTCGCCTTCCACACTGCCGCCGATCAACGCGGTGAGGTACAGATAGACCTGGCCGAACACATTGTGCTCGATCTGCGGTGCGATCTGGAAACTGCGGTCCCGCATATCGTAGAACGCGAAGAAGCGCCAGACGGTGGCAATGCCGACGGGCTGATCGATCAGCAATCCCAACTCGTGAAGGGTGCGTTCCCGCTTGACGTCTTCGACGGTGAACCCGGGTTCCTGCGTACGGAAAAAATATTCCAGCAGGACGTGCAGCCCCTGCCCGATGTCAAAGGTGTAGTCGACCCCCGCGACCATGTCGAAGCGGAGCGGCTTCCCCGGCTTGTTCTGCTCGATGTCCACCCGGCCCTCGTTCCAGAATCCAATCACCTGCGTCCCTTTTAAATGGTACCCGAACTGGAACAACTCCAAATTGTGGCTGGGCAGAAACTCAAGATCGGTGACCGGCTTGTATTGAAGCAAGAGGCCCGTCTCCAGAATACCAATCTGGCGCTCGCCGCGCAGTCCCCAAATGATGCGTTCGTTGAAACGTGCGGGAATGGCCCATCCTTCCACTTTGGAGGTGGGGCCGGTGAAGTAAGTGGCGCGGAGGCCGTCCACGCCGGTGGTCTGTGGAATGACGCCGGATATGAGGCGGTCGTCGAACACACCGAGGGGACGGAACAACTGGCCCGGACCGAACAGGATGGCCTGACGTCCCCCCCGCAGACGAAACTGGTCTTTTTCGAAGCGGAGCCAGCCGCGGAACACGTCCAGGTCCCATTCGTCCACCAGGCCCACCTGCTCGATGGCTCCGCCGCGATATTCGGATTGGAAGGTGAATTCAAAGTCGAGGAGCGAGGTGTCGTCGCTCCAGATATCGCCCACGAGGCCGTTTCTCAGCTGGACCTGGTGGTTGAAGTCGTTGGAGAGAGGGGGCGCGTCCCACAGGTACTCCGAGGCGGCCAGAAACCGCCCCTCATAGCGCCAGTCGAAAGCACCTGCAGCGGAAGGTAAAAGCAACCACCCGCCCTGAATGAGGACCAGAAACAAGGCAAAGATAAGGGAGCCGGGGCACCGCACCGGACAACATGGTATCAATTATTTCATTTAATATTAAAAATTTAAAAATACTTATTTAAAGTAATTTCTTAATAAATGGGATCAACTGATCCGCACCCACCCCGGGGCTGCGTGCCTGGATGACACCTTTGGAGTCGATGACCAGCACGGTCGGCATGTCCCGCTGGACATATTTCTGGTGGACGGTGTGGTTGGGATCCAGCAGATAGGGAAAGTCCACCTGGCTCGGGAACTGGGAAAGGTAATCCACGACCTTTTCCTTGGAATCGCCACTGGTGTTAATACCAATGATGGCCACCTTATCACCAAGTTCTTTACGGACTTTTTCAAATTCCATAGCCTGGTTCATGCAGGGAACGCATATGTGGAACATGCCTACCAGAACCACCTTCCCCTTGAAGTCGCCCAGCGAAACCTGCTGGCCGTCCACAGAGGTCAGGGAAAAACCCGGGGCCGGGTCTCCCGCTTTGGGTACCGCCGCCCAGGCAGTCTGCCAGATCAACAACAACGCTGTGACGAAAATGGCGCATTTTTTCATGGTGTCCTCATTCCTTCCTTACGCTACGGTTGAGAGCCCGGATTTGCACTTTAAATGGGCACCTTTTTCATCATTTTAAAATACGGAGAGGCTGAATCAAAGCCAAATCCGGTCCGTCTTCCATTAAGTGTTTTTCATCTCCGGTTAAGAATCGTTTAATGCAGACAGGTTAGACTTTAGGAGTGGGATGGGCCGCGCGAACCTGACAAAAGCGCCTGAAAATCAGGAAATGCCGCCAATCAAGTCCCCCCTTGCACTTGCCTGGGGATTGAGATATGATTCGTTAGTAATACTCCTTTGTAGGGCTTAAGTCGATATGTTTAAAGGTTTTTTTCTCACACTCAGCCTGTTTGCGTTGGTCGGAACCGCGTCCGCGTCCGAGCTCAAAGGGACGGTCACATTCAGCGGAACGCCGCCCCCTGCGACCATCCATAAAACCGGAAGATACAGCAAGGCGTGTGGTGCTGAGTTTGCCGGTCAGACCCTTCTTTTAAAAGGAAAAAACGTACGGAACGCCGTGGTCTGGCTGACGGAGAAAAAAGGCCATGCCCTCAAAGGCAAAGCTGCCTCGGGCGAATTCGTTCTGGATCAGACGAAGTGCCGCTACGAACCGCATGTGGTCGCCATGCCGCGGGGCAGCGAGTTGACGATCCTGTCCAGTGATCCGATCAACCACAACATTCATACCTATTCCTTCGACAACGACCCGATCAACCTGATGTTCATTCCGGGGCAGGAACACATCCAGGAATTTGAAGAAGCGGAGATCGTGAAAGTCGAGTGCGACCTGCATTCCTGGATGCAGGCATGGATTGTGGTGACCCCGAACCCTTATTATTCCACCACCGTGGAATCCGGCGCGTTCACCATCCCCAATGTGCCTGCGGGAAATTACACCCTGAATGTCTGGCACGAAGTTCTGGGAACGCAGAGTCGGGAAGTTGAAGTTTCCAGCGCCAATCAGGAAATTCATTTCGATTTTCCCGAGTTGGCCGAACAGGTATCACAGAACCAATAACCTTAAGCTTTCCTGAGTCGTTACCATGTTTGAAAATTGGATTAAACATTTTTCCGTTAAAATGAGTTGCGCGTTCACCGCCCTGTTTATCCTCATGCTGGGTTTCGGCCCCTCTGCCTGGGCTTATCAGGAAATTGAAGTGAACAACGGCGGCTCGGTTTCCGGAAAGGCCATTCTGGACGGCCCCATTCCCCAGCCCCGCGTTTATCACCTGGTGCTGTTCCCCAACCTCGACATCTGCGCCGAAGTGGAAACCGATGATGAAATGAACCGCGTTCTCTACGACTTCATCGTGGATGAAAACCGCGGAATGCGCGATGTGGTCATCACGCTGGAGCACGTGGATGCGGGCAAACCGTTCGAGCCCAAGCCCATCAACATCCTGTCCGAGAATTGCAAATTCTACCCGGACGTGAACGTGATCCGGCAGGGAGAGACGTTTTTCGTGGACAACCAGGATGCGGTGATGCACAACAGCCAGGTTTACCAGAAGGAACGCGGCAAGATCATTCTGAACATCCCCATTCCCGCAGAGGAAATCTCCGAAGGCAAGGTGCATTTCCAGAAGCACTATAAAATCTTTCAGATGATCTGCGGCATGCACGAGTTCATGCAGACCTGGGGCTACCGCGTACAGAATCCCTACTTCTTCAAAACCGGCGCCGATGGTACTTTCAAAATCGAAAACATTCCCCCCGGGGAATACACCGTCAATGCCTGGCATTACCTGATGAAGGTGCGGACCCAGAAAATCAAGATCGGACCGAATGAGGACGTGAAGATCGATTTCCATTTCAATGGAGACGAAATCGAACGGCCTTATTACGAGACGATCAAGTCCGGACGCATCAAGAAAGACGCCCGATTGCCGGGAACGATTCATTGAGGGGTTGAGGAATCAATCCGGAACCATACTTTCCGCTGGGTAACCCGTTGATTGCATCCGTTATCGTTAAACTTCAACGGACGTATCTGCCCGGGCTGGGGGGGCTCGCCTTGCTTGTGAGCCTGCTCGTCAGCCCGGTTTTTGCGTTCACCAGCCCGACGAGTGCCGACCTGCCGGAAACCATCACGGTCGGGGCCACCACCTATTCCCTGCACAACCTGGACAACCCGCTCCGGGCCGACAAAACCAAACTGAAGGACCATAAAAAGGCCGGGGCCAAGCTGTACTTCACCCACTGCTTTCTGTGCCACGGCGACCTGAAAGACGGACAGGGCGTGTTTGGGGACCGGTTCCGTCCGGCTCCAGCCAACCTGAGAAAGCTCGTGGCCGACCCGGACAAGGGAGAGAACTACGCCTTCTGGCGGATCGCAAAAGGGGGCCGCGGACTGCCTGAAGAGCATCAACCCTGGGAGTCCGCCATGCCGGCATGGGGAGGCAAACTGACACCCGAGGAAATCTGGCAGGTGGTTCTCTATCTCTTCGATTCGGTTCGGTATCCCTTTGTGCCCAATGAGCCCCAAAAAGCCAGCGTGGAACGGGGCACCGAGGTCTACGAAAAGCATTGCCTCCACTGCCACGGAGCAAAAGGGGACGGCAAAGGTATCGCGGCCCCTTTTTCCAGCCCGCAGCCACGCAACTTCACCAAGGGTCACTACAAGTTCCGCTCCACCGCCTTCGGCAAAATCCCCACGGATGAAGACCTGCGCGAAATGCTGGTTACAGGCATGCCCGGCACCACCATGCCTTCATGGAAGCACCTGCCGGAGGTGGACCGCGAAAGCCTGGTGCTTTACCTGAAATCCCTGGGACGCAAATTTGAAAAATTCAAGAAACGCGGAAAGTCGCACAAGGTGATCCCGGTTCCGGAACCCGCACCCTTTACGCTGGAAAGCAAGGAGCGCGGGCGCAAATTGTTTATTAAAAACTGCTCCGGCTGTCATGGGGTGGAAGGCAGGAGCGACGGCGCCTCCACGCACAAGATCGTCAACATCGCCAAGGACCAGTTGCGCCCGCGGAACCTGACCAAGTCCTGGCTTTTCCGCCGGAGCCACACCCGCAGGGACCTTTTCCAGACTCTGCGGACGGGATTGTCACTGACCGCCATGCCACGCCTGTCACCGCGCGTACATTCCGATGAGACCGTATGGGATCTCGTCAACTACATATATACTCTTTCGCCCGCGGTTCAGCCGGAGGTGCTGGATGAGATGCACGCCGAACGGGTGGAGGGTCCATTGCCCGACGATCCGGAGGACCCCGCGTGGAAATCGGTTACGGCCTACTATTTCCCGCTAGGGGGTCAACTGGAAGAAGAACCCAAATCCTACTTCACCACCACGGACAGCCTGTGGGTCCAGGCGGTCCACAACGGACGCGAAATCGCGTTCCGCATCCGGTGGGATGACCCGACCTTTGACCCCATTCTAAAAGAAACGGCAAAGGTCCTGGAGTCGCCTCCACCTCCCCTGCCCGCTCACCTGCAGGCGGACCCGGCGGACCAACCGCCTCCTCCCAAGCCCGAGCCGCAAAAAATCCCGGATGGGTTTGCACTGCAGTTTCCGGCTTCGCTGAACTCCGACATCCTGCCCCATTTTTTGAACGGCGAGCCAGGCCATCCGGTGACGCTCTGGAAATGGACTTCGTACCCGAATCAGGTCACGGAATGGTCAGCGCAAAGCATTTCACAATGGTCCCGCAAGGGAATGAGCCAGGAAGTGAAGGGCAAGGCGGCATTCCGCTTTGGGCAATACCAGCTGGTACTGAAGCGCACCCTCACCACGTCCGACAGGAACCGTGACATTCAGTTTCAACCGGGACAGGAAGTGCCGATTGCTTTCAACGCCTGGGATGGAAACGAGGGTGAATCGGGAAGCAGGAAAGCGGTCTCAAGCTGGTACAAACTGATACTGGATTGATCAGCGGTTGACGACCGAAACGTTGCTCTTTCCCGGCGGAGATTGGGGCGGTTCCAGAGTGGACAGGTATGCAAGAATATCGAGGATATCCTGCTGGGAGAGGATATCACCAAAGTTGCCGGGCATTATGGAGATATCCTGAGTTTTATATTTTTTGATATCGTTCTTCTCAACTTGAATGCTGTTCCCTTCCTTGTCAACGATATAGATCGACTTGTCGTCTTCATTGATTTTAACGCCGGTCAGGAACTGGCCTTTCTTGGTAAGAATAAGCACAGATGAATAACCCACGGTGATCACTTCCCGGGGGTTGAGAATCGATTCCAGAATAAAGGGACGCGTCCGGCTGACGCCCACGTAACTCAAGTCGGGCCCTACCTTCCCGCCCTTGCCGTCTATGCTGTGGCACTTGGAACAATAGGCGTTGCCTTTGGAATCGTAAAACAGCTTTTCCCCCCGGGCGGCATCCCCCTTTTTATCCAAATAGGTTTTCCACTCTTTGGGAATTTCCGTTCCACTGAGGCTGGAAAGAAATGCCGTGATAAGACGGTCTTCTTGTTTATCCAGACCAATGGTTGGCATTTTCGTTTCGGGTTTGACCAGCTGCGGACTGCGAATCCAGCCATAAATCCATTCCGGTGTGTACATGAAGCCGGCGCGGGAAAGATCCGGACCCACCACCCCGCCTTCTTCATTGACCGTATGGCAGGCAAAACAACTCTTCTTTTCACGAAACAGCCAGCGCCCGTCTCCAATCACTTTGGGGTCATTACCATGCTTTTTAAACCACGAACGGAATCCATCAACTTCTTTGGAATCCAGGGACGGAACATGAGGCCTTTGGGTTTTCACATTCTCCGGAAGGTTGACCGGCTGTGAACGGTCCCCGGCCAGATACCGCACGTAAGCCACGAGGCTCCAGATTTCCTCTTCGGAGAGCGTGCGGCCGAATACGGGCATCAGGTGGGATTTGCGTGTGCCCTCCCCTCCAAGTTTGATGGCTCGAAAAAGCTGCTCATTGGACTTCTTCTGGACAAATTCAGGGTCGGAGAGTTCGGCTGGCCATTTTTCCAGTTGCTCGGCATTGTAACCATCGCCGTTTCCAGAAAGGCCATGGCAGTGCGCACAGTAGTGCAGATACAGGGGCCGGCCTTTTTTAATGAGGGTATCGAATTTATTTTTGATTCGTTCGATTTCGCCTTGGGCACCTACAGAAAATGGCAAAACCGCCAAAATAAAAATTGTGAGGAAGAGTGATTTCAGAATTCGTAGCATGAAAAATCACATAGGAATTTCTGATTGGACATCCCGGCTCTGGTGCACTTCACAAATCCAAAGGGTTCCACAAACCGAACTCAGTGCAAATTCAGGACTTTCTGGTCAGAGGATATCCTATTCCCGCTCTTTTGTTAATCAAAAAAGAAGCGGTTTGGCCCGGACTCATTGAGGCTCAACACTGGTCCGAGTGCACCTCGTTGGAATTGGGCGTACCATCTGAAACCGGAAACAAATTAAAAAAGGGTCAAAAAAAAAACAGCACCGGACAATGTCCGGTGCTGTTAATTTTTACTCGTGCGAAATGCTTACTTCTTCTCCAACGTAAAGTCCGCTTTCGCATCTGCACCACCGCTGACGGTCACTTCCTGGGTCACCTCACCTACATAAGGGTGCCAGGCGGTTACCTTGTACTTGCCGGCCGGAATCTGGTCGATCTTGAAAGATCCATCAGCACCGCTGACAGCGTAGTACGGATTCCAGACAACGCGAGCATCCGCTTCCATGAAGTTGTGCTGGTCGCACTGCAGGAAGAAATGCTGGTCTTTACCCGGGCGCATCCGCATCAGGTTCTTGGTGACGTCCGCAATGTCGCCTTTGCTGGGCAGAGGCTTGTTGAACAGGGTCTTGCGGCGGGCACCCATTACGGAATAGCCATGCGGGTTGTGGAGGATATCCGGGTCCTGGTTGGTGACCTGGATGATACCTTCACGAACACCACGAGGAGCGCGGCGTACAGCCGTTACTTTCGGCTCAATGTCGCACTTGGCAAAATCGAAGTTGATGGTCCCACCCCAAGCTTTGCCCTTGGAGATGTCTTCGATGAAAACCACGGTGTCCTTCAGCTTGCCACCGCTGACAACCACTTTATGGCGAGGGCGGATGTTGCCATCCTGGGTGTCAGGATGCGTGGAACAAAACTCAACGTTTTTACCTTTATTGAGGTCTTCCATGATGGGATCGGGAACCGTTCCCTTGAAATTGACCACACCACTGATGGATCCACCGTTGCTGACACTGCCCTCCTCATAGTCGCCCTTTTTTGCCATGGACATCGAAGCCGAGAAGACCAGCACCGTCGATACTGCCAGAATCTGGAACAAACTTTTTTTAATCATTCCTTCTCTCTCCTTAATACTTGAACATTCAAGCAATAAAAACTAACTGAAAACTGAAACAGAAACCCACAAAAACTTACAGCTCGATTCAAACCGAAAGCCGAAATCATAACACAAAATGGAAAAAACTTAAAACAAAGGGGCCTCCGGGTAGGAGGCCCCTCGTTTTTTATGTCTCAAGCGATGCTATCGCATGGACAGTTTGTTGTCATCCACATTTTGAGCTGATTTCAAGCCCTGGGGGGTCGCTCCATCCAGGGGAAGGATCGACCGGTCGCCTTGCGGCAAGACCTTGAAATACCCCCATTGCCCCGCCTGCTGGTAAGGCGTCCGCGCATTCAACCACAGGTAGGTACCCGGGTTATGATACGTGCCGCCTGCACCGTTGCGCAGGTGGGCCTGGATATACTCACCGCCACCAAATTGCTCGACGTCGATCATATCGGAACCTTCCTGGTCCATATGACGGCGCCACTGGTGGCCATCCAGGTTGAACATCTGGTTCTGCTCGTTGTGGGCACCGAAGACGTTGATCATCACCTTGTCTCCGGCATGAGCTTTGAGCACCGGGGTCGCCGGGTCGCCTTCCGCAGCCACGCAGGGCGTGAACATATTGCCGAAGTCACAACCTTCGAACTCCCGATACAGCCAGGGCTCCAGCCGGTAGTTGACGCCCGTCAGGCCCGCTACGTTCTGCAGGTAAGGCATGAAAGACGTACCGATGATGTTGTCTTCGTCCTGGAAGTACAGGGCGAAATCACGATAGTTCTCCAGATCCGCGTTTTCCGGATAGGATTTATCGATGATGACGTCCGCTTTCCAGGAATTACCCAGGGAGATGTCCTTGCCGGTTTCAGGATCCCGGTAAACGGAACCCCGCGGGCCGACAATGATACCGCCGTACAGGCCATCCCGGATGTTGCTAACCAGGTTGCCGAAGTCCCAAATCAGCGATCCGTTGATCTTGAATCCCGGATGCGCGTAGAAGGTATAATTCTTCGACTTGCCTGGGGCGACCGTCTGGTCTCCCGGGTTGTTGCCCACGTTGATCCCCTGGGAATCTTTGGGATCAAACGCAATGTTGTTGACATGCAACGAAGTGTTGCTTTTCTCCAGACGATTGGTGAGTTTGATTTTCACACAGTCGCCGATGTTGACACGCAACGTCAGCGGATGCGGCATCACATCGTCGTCCGAAGC
Source organism: Nitrospina sp. 32_T5 (assembly GCF_052156635.1). Lineage (NCBI taxonomy): Bacteria > Pseudomonadati > Nitrospinota > Nitrospinia > Nitrospinales > Nitrospinaceae > Nitrospina > Nitrospina sp. 32_T5. The sequence continues at coordinate 187,249 of NZ_JBQKUO010000004.1, forward strand.
CTTGCTCACTTCGTCTTCCAGCATGAACACCTTGCCCTCCGGGTTCGCCAGCAACAGCTTGCGCTCGAAATCCACCTCAAGGTAGTCATCCGCATTGGGGTTGAACTTGAGCTCCTTGTTGACAGCAACCACGTTGAACTTTTTCACCGGTGCGCCCGCCGGGCACAATTCCGTTTTCGATTTCGGAATTGGTGCATGCGGGTTCAACAGTTTCAGGTCTTTCTGCAGTTCATCGTAGACCCGGAGAATACCCCAGCTGCCTTCCGACAGTTTGGACGTCCGGCCATTGTAGAACAGGTAGTCGCCAGCCATCTGCTGGTAACCGCCTGCCGTCGTGGCCAAATCGTACCGCTCTGCGATACCGATATGGATCGTGTTCGTCACACGGGAATCACCGTCGTACCGCTCGGGGCGGTAGCCGTGACCCGACACAACGAACGTATGGGTCTCGTTCATCAAGCCGTGCAACAGGCGGAAAACAACGCTGTCACCCAAATACGCCCGAACCTGCGGGGTATCCGGATCGCGGTGTTTAAGACTGCTGAACAGCCATTCGGCTTTCGGGTTCGCCCTCAGGCGGGACGTCAGGGACGCCGCCCGGAAGTTGAAACCGGAGCCGGTGGTGTGGGTACCGCCGTTCAGATGCGGAAACGCCACTTCCAACATGTCTTTCGGCATCTGGAAGGAAACCGACTGACCCGCGGCGATCGCGTTCTCACGCGACAGTCCCGGGGGGTTGCCCTTACTTACCAGCTGTGCCGTGTGCGGAACCGTATCGTGCAACTGAACCACGATTTCGCGGAACGCACCGCTTCGGGAGTACGCGACCGGCTCGGTGCCGTGGATATCCACAACCGGGCCACTGCGTACTTCCTTGCCGGTTTTCGGATCGTGATACGTCGAACCCCAGGGCTCTACGATCGTCGATCCAATACCGCCATGCGGCCAGGTCGTCGCACCGAAGGCATGGTCATGCCAGAACACCAGTCCGACGTCCGCATCCACCCACCAGCGGTACCGCACATATTCGGTGGAAACAATCTGACCCTTCTTGTGCGGATGGCTCATGCCCTCCGAGAAGGTGATCGTATACACACCGTCTTTAGCAAAGCCTTTGCTCGGATCCGGGCTGATTTTCTTGATCCACCGCGCATCCTTCTTGTTGGGCACTTCGATGCCAACAATGATGTCCGCACCAACATGGTAGGGGGTCGCGCCCTCCGCCATCTTGATTTTCACGGTGTTGTCGCCCGGTTTCGTATCCTCCAAAACCTTCGCGTTCATGGGCACCGGCAAACCGACATGATGCCCTTTCTTCTCTTTCTTGGTGAACTGCGTGTACGGACGCATCGACTGGTCGTAACTGAAACCGGTGATAACGCCGTCCGATGCCTGGTTGTCGAACTGGAAGAAATGCGGATGGATGTTCACCTTCGACATCTGGAAGTTCGTGAAGTCATCGTCATTCCATTCGCTCGTCAACAGCACGTCCACACAATCGTACACGTTGGCGCGGATGACCAGCGGGATCGCTTTCTTCGGATCCGCTTTCACCCCTGCCATATCTTCATCGATCACGTAGATCAGACCGTACTTATCGAGAACCGGAGGCGTGTTGCCATAGGCGCCCGACACTTCGATCGGCGTGTTGATGAAGTGCAAATTGTACTGCTTGCGTCCCGCACCTTCCGGGCACAGACTCCAACGTCCGTGCGCACCGGGTTTGGCGGGAGACGAGTTCTCCACGTTGGGACCGGACCGGCCACTTCCCGACTCGGAATGCAGAATCTTCGGATCGGGGAGCATGTGGAACGGTTCGAGCCACGGAGCACCACCATGATGCCGCGCAAACGGTACGCGTTTGCCAAAATGCGGCGTCAGGTGCGGCCACGCCAGCTTGCCCGTCAACGGGCTGAACTGAAGCGGGTGCCGCTTGCCAGGGCGCGGAGAAATGTACTTGGGAACCTTGTACGTGGATTCCTTCTCGGACAAAGCCTGATTGCCTTTCCAGGACCAGCCCAGTACGGAACCGTCGTACGACAGGATTTGACCCTTCTCGTCGTCGGTATGGCCCGGGTTGCCCTGAGGCGGCAGCATGTACTTGACCCAGTCCTTCACGTTGACGACCGGGGATTCCCGGTTCCAGTCGCTATTGCCTTTATCAACAATCTGGAAATGCTTGCCGAACCAGTCCATGGTCTTGCCGACCAGCTGGTCCGAGGTCACACCTCTAGGGATGCGGCCTTTGCGATCCGGCAGCTCCTGCAGAGGGGGCATCACGTCGGTGGAACCGAGCGGATAATTGCCCTCCTGCAGGGTGTTGTACACACGCCAGTATCCCCACATTCCGGCCACGTAATGGTGCGCCACGTGGCAGTGGAACAGGAAGTCACCAGCCAGGCGCTGACACAAACCGGAACCACACTCGGTCTCCAGGTCCACCACTTCGGCCGGGCCAATGACTTGCACGTCAACGCGGTCGGTGGTGGTGCGGACAACCGGGTATTTCACGGGACCGTCCCAGGCTGCGGTAACCAGGTTTTCGAGGCCCGGCTCCCGTTTCGGGGAACGCGTCCAGCGGATGGTGCCGCCGTGCGGATGATGCGAGTGGAACACCTCACCACCGCCGTGCACCAGGCGGTATTTCGCCGGGTCACCGAGGTACGACCGCGGAATCGTGGTCGGGGCGTCCCCAAAGGTGTACGAGCTGTAGCCCAGGGATTCGTCCTCAAAGTGGAACATCTTCTCCTGAACTGCCAGGTTGTTGATACCGAACGGCTCACTGCGGTAGTTGATCGCACGCGCCGAGGGCCGATACGAGTCGGTCTGCGGATCACGCTGCGGGATCATCTCACCGTGGCGGTTGAGCGGGCGGAAAGACTCGTCACCGACTTCGTGGTAGAAAATAACAAACTCACGGAAGTCTTTGGCGTCCTTGTTGGTGATCATCGCCATCCAGCCGTTTTCCAGAGGCTCACCGGTCCACGGGTTCAGGTACTCGGAACCGCGCGGCTCAACCATGAACGCACCCACCAGACCAAGAGAAGCGGGATCCCGGCCGGCGTGGCTGACGATCATGCGACCGCCCTCCTGCTCGTCGATCGGAATGTACCACTCGTACTCCTGGGTTTTACCCGGGGCGATGATGGCACCTTTGGTCGCTGCCGTGTTCGGCTCGCCGGTTTCGCTGATGATCATTGCAGAACCGTTGATCTGAAAACCGGCAGACTCATACTCCAGTTTGTTGTGGAAGGTGATGCGCACACAGTCACCCTGGTTGGCACGAATGGCCATGGGGGTGATGGCGTCACCCTGATGACCGGTCCGAACCGCACCTGGGTCCAGGGCTTCTTCCCGCGCCGCGGCGTTTTTTTCTTCCTCAGCACGCACCTTGTCGATGTCCTTGGACAGCACGTACATGTAACCAGGATAATAGTCGCCCCACTGGTTCAACGTGATCTCCACGTTGATGGCGCTGACATCGTAGTGCTTGGTGGGCACTCCTGCCGGACAATGTGCACCCCGGTACACCTTGTTGGCAGCTTTCGTCGGCCCCAACAGGTAGCCCTGTTGCAACTGATGCGCGGCCCACGACTCATGGAACATACCGCTTGAGGATGCGGGAACGGCGTGCTCCAGGAGTTTGCCCTTCAGGTTGTCCATGAGGGTGCGGAAGGTTTTGTCCAGCTTTTGCTGGTTGCCTTCCAGGCCTTCCATCATCTCCTCGTAGTCGACTTGCTCTTCGAGCTTCTTCAACCAGTCGGGACGATCGGCGCCGTCGTGCCCCTCATGCTTGGGATTCGCGAGAGCCGGAGTGATACCCAGGCTCAGCGCGGCCAGCAGGACAACCAGAAGCTGCCCCACCCACTTTGTTGATTTAGCGATTGCCATTAGTTACCTCCTAAGATTCTTCCGCTAAAAAATAATAAATGAATCTTGGAACCTATATTGAAAAACCCATCGGGTTATTCGCTCCTGCTCAATGTCAGGCTCACTTCTTCATCGGCCCGTTGAACGGTTACCGAAATGGACCCCCGCACATGATTCTGCCGGAGTATGCTTTCAAAATGACCGCGATTGATCACATCCTGGCCGTTCAGGCCGGTGATCAGGTCGCCTACCATCAGGCCGCCCCGGTCCGCGGACCCACCCGGTTCCACCCGGGTCACAAGGACGCCCTCTTTTTTCTTATCTGAATCTTCATGATCCCCCGTCATGGTTCCGGCTTCATGCTCCGTCCACTCGAAACCAAGCTCGGGAAGTGGGTTTTGCTGCAGAGACGCCATTTCCATCTGGTCTTTGCGTTGCCCCAATCGAATCGAATACGTTCGCTCCTCGCCATCGCGGAGGATATCGAGGTTGATAAACTGGCCGGGGGAAACGTTGCCGATGAGACGGATCATCCCGTTGGGGGAATCCACATTGGAACCCCCTATTTTCAAAATAATGTCACCCACCTTGAGTCCCGCCATGTGGGCGGGCTGACCCTCGAAAACGGAGTTGATCATCACACCCCGCCCTTTGGCGAGGTTGACCTGGGCGGCAACGTCTTCAGGAACGTTCTCAATACCCACACCCAACCAGCCGCGATTGACCTCACCGTGCTCAATGATCTGGCGTGAAACGTTTTTGACGACATTGGAGGGAATGGCAAAGCCGATGCTCTGCGCATAGTTGATGATGGCTGTATTGATTCCGATCACTTCGCCACGGATATTGAGGAGAGGCCCCCCACTGTTGCCCGGATTGATGGAGGCATCCGTTTGAATGAAATCTTCGTAACGGGAAAGGTTGATGTTCTCCCGGTTGAGACCGCTGATCACGCCAAGACTCAAGGTTTCTTTCAATCCATAGGGGTTGCCGATGGCGACAACCAGTTGGCCAATTTTCAATTTTGACGAATCCCCCAGGCTCACCTGCGGCAGGATCTCGTCGCTATCGATATGAACGACCGCCAGGTCCGTTTCTTCGTCGGTCCCCAATACGGTTCCGACATATTCCTGACCGTCGTAAAGAGTCACCCTAATCTTTTCAGCCTTCCTCACCACATGCGCGTTGGTGATCAGGTATCCGTTTCGCCCGTCAACAATGACACCGGCGCCGGCATTGTTCGGCCGCTTGCGCAGGGATTCCGGCGTGCCCACCGACGCCTCCGGAACGAAAGGCGAAATACTGACCACGGAAGGCAACGTATGCTCCGCGAGCCCAACAAGGCCCGATTCCACCTCTTCCAGAACACGCAAACCATTGCCCAATGAATGCCCGGCCAACGCGCTTGAACCGAACATCAAACACGCGACAAACGCCAACAGGAAATATATGTTGGTAACCAACCGGCTTTTCATGTTTCAACCCTGCCAGTTTTCCGCCTACTAGCGGTGGTGCTCCTTATCCAGAAACCCGGAAAGAAAAGAAAATGGAGGGATCACTCCGTTTGGGGTGGACCGAAACAGGTCTTGCAACGAACAGGTCGCCTCACAGCCAAACTATCTACCACTATTTCTCTTCCTACTGCGGTCCCCATTGGCGCAATGGGTACCCCAAAAGCCCATTATTTTCAAGGTCTTATACCCTGCCCGGATACGCCTAGACCCTGAAAAAATAAAGGCTTTGGAGCCCTTCGAATCACCTTATATATACAGATTTGATGAGGGTGTCAAGGGAAAAAGCGTTCCTTGCAATCCGGTGTAAACCTTGGTAAATAATACAGTTTCTTTTTCCCCGCCCGGCAGTGTAGTACACTGTCTTACATAATCGTTCGTCGATTCGGGAGTTTAAGTATGAACTGGCAGGAATTTGAGCAAAAATCAGCCTCTGAGATCATGAACGAGGCGCTGGACCGTTTCGGCGAGCGGGCTGGCATCGCTTCCAGCTTCGGTTTGGAGGACATGGTATTGATCGACCTCGCACACCGCTCTGGCAAACCTTTCACCGTGTTCACGCTGGACACGGGTCGCCTGCACGAGGAAACGTACGAAATTATGGAAAAAACGCGCGCCAGGTACGGCATCCCCATTCGCGCTTACTTCCCGGACGCAACCGCCGTGGAAACCCTGGAACGGGAAAAAGGCCTGTTCTCGTTCCGCGAAAGCCTGGAAAACCGTAAGGAATGTTGTCGCATCCGCAAGGTAGAACCGCTCGGACGTGCCCTGAACGAACTAGACGCCTGGGTTACGGGCGTGCGCCGGGAGCAGAGTGTGACGCGTAGCGACATTCAAAAAGCGCATGAGGATGCAGACCACCCCCCGCTCGTCAAGTTCAATCCGCTTGCGGACTGGACCGAGGCACAGGTGAACCAGTATATCCAGGACAACAAGATTCCGGTCAACGCCCTGCACGCGAGGAATTACCCGAGCATCGGCTGTGCGCCGTGCACACGGCCGATCGAACCGGGCGAGGATATCCGGGCCGGACGCTGGTGGTGGGAAAATCCCGAGCACAAGGAATGCGGTCTGCACCGACCCCGCTGATTCTCCGCTCCATTCAAGCCGCTCCCTGCTCTGGCACGGTTTCGCCTCCCTGCTGCAACTCCAACGCAAAACGGTCCACCTGACCAAACAGGTGCGTGACCAACGGTCCCAGAAGCAACGCCGCCGACCATGCATCACGCAGACCCATTTTCTTTTGCGTTTCTGCGTTCGCTTCCCGCCGCCGTTCCATTTCGCCCAGAATGAACCGCTCCGCTTCAACGCACAGAATCGGGATCAATTGAATCGACCACAATCCCACCGTGAACACGTCCAGAATTTTCTGTCTCCAAACGGGCGAGGGAAGGATCACCCACCTTTGCAGGCATTCAATGAGACTCATCGGCGGAGTGGTGCGGGTGAGCAGGATCGACAGCGCAAACATCACAGTCAGTTTCATGCAGGCCATGGTCCCTCCATAAATACCCTCCCATGTAATGGGAACCGGAAGGAAACTCAAAGCCGGAATCACGGTGCCGGGTGTGAACAGCATCGGGAACACCCCGATCACCAGAAGCAACCATCTCAATGACCGGAGCAGCCTGAGCAACGTGGCAAGGGGGATGCCCGCGCTGATGGTGCAAAGCACGACCAGTATCGTGAGACCGACCAGCACCGTCAGGTCCGCAAGGGCAATCCAACCAAGGAGACCCAGCACCGTAAGGATCTTCCAGCCCGGGCTCAACTTATGAAAAAAGGAGTCGCCCTTCTGGTAACGGCTTTCAAGAATACTTTTCGATAAAGGGGTGTGGCCCACCATGCGTTGCCGGTTCCTTTCCAATTGGCCGATTAGATGTTGAAATTGTGAATGAGTATATTAAGATTCCGCAAAATACACCACCCCCAACCGAAAGAGTGGCCTGATGTCCTCCGCCGTCATTGAAAAAACCCGGAAGTTTGCACAATCGTTTTTCGCGGACGACGGCTCCGGTCACGATTGGTGGCACGTCCACCGGGTGTGGCAGATGGCCTGCAAACTGGCCGACGCCGAGGGCGCCGACCGTACGGTTGTGGAGATCGCCGCCCTCCTGCACGATGTCGCCGACTGGAAACTGGGAAACGGCGAAGAACAGCAGGGTTACGAAACCATCCGCAACCTTCTCAAGGACGATCTGCCTGAGGAGACAGTGGAACGGGTGTGCGACATCATCTCCAAAGTCTCCTACAAAGGAGCCGGGGTGACGACGCCCGTGGATTGCCTGGAAGGTCAGTGCGTGCAGGATGCGGACCGTCTGGACGCCATCGGCGCTGTGGGCATCGCCCGCGCCTTTGCCTACGGGGGAAACAGGAACCGGCTGATCCACGACCCGGCGCAGGAGCCGGTGCTTCATCAGAGCTTCGGCGAATACAAAAAAAACAAGGGACCCTCGATCAATCACTTTTATGAAAAACTGCTGCTGCTCAAGGACCGCATGAACACCGCGACGGCCCGTGCCCTGGCCGAGGAGCGGCATCGCTTTATGGAACAGTATCTGCAACAGTTTTTCGGAGAATGGGATGGAAACCTCTAGCCAACTCCTTCGTTGTGCCAAAGTGCTTTCGATGGCCAACTCGATTTTGATCCTGACAAGCGCCGGCATGAGTGCCGACTCCAACATCCCCACCTTTCGAGACAAGGAGGGGTACTGGAAGAATTTTCCTCCGTTCAAATCCAAGGGACTGGAAGCGCAGGACCTGGCCAACCCGTGGGCGTTCGAACACGAGCTGGAACACGCCTGGGCATTTTATGAATGGCGACGGCGCAACGCCGATGAAAACCGGCCGCACCCCGGTTACCACATTCTCAACCGCTGGGTGGACGAGGTGTTTGAAAACGCTTTCATCCACACCACCAACACCGACGGGTATCATCTCCGCTCCGGAGCCCCGGTCGACAAGGTGAAGGAAGTCCACGGTTCCATGTGGCGACTGCAGTGCACGCGCCCGTGCTGTGACGATTTCTGGGACGAACCCGCGGTGCCGCTTTGCGGGCTCGATTATGACACCATGAAGGCGTCGAACTTTCCGCTGTGTCCTCAATGCGGCGCGGTGGCGCGTCCGCACATCCTCATGTTCGGCGACGCGCAGTACACCGGGCACCCGGAGCAGGATGTCAATTTTTCGCGCTTCATTAAAAACCCGGTGGACGCAGTGCTGTTGATTGGAAGTTCCGGTGCAGTGCCCACCAACGATTACCTGGCCATGCATTTCCGCGACCAGGGTGCGCCGGTGGTCAACATCAATCTCGACCCTTCCGCCAATGCCCTGTTGCGCACAGAATTCATGCTGGAGATGCCCGGTAAAGCTGCATTGGAGGCGCTCGATCAGGCCATCGCCTCTTTGAGAAACTGATTTCTCTCCATTGCGCGGGCTAAATAAAAAATAGAAAGAACATCCTCAAATTACGGGGGTCCGGAATGGGAAATTTTGGCGTATCTTCATGTCGGAAAATATAGTATTCTTTGCCAAATTCGATGAATCACCCTGAATAATCGTTTCATTCCCTCAAGGAGTTGGCACAATGCGTATTCTGGCAATCGGATTGATTCTCTGGTTTTCCATGGTGTCTTTGGTCTGGGCGGATTGCACCAAGGAGGAAGTGTGTTCCATGATGAAAACCATGGGCCATTTTGACATATTGAATCAATGCCCGAATGCCGCCCCGTTGCTGGTCGAGTGCAAAAAGGTGTCCGAAACCCGATTGGAGGAACTCCCGACTCCCAAGTTTGTAGAAAACGGGGATGGCACGGTCAAGGACACGGTCAACAATCTGGAATGGCTGCAAGCCGGAATCCGCGACAAAAAGTACTCCCTGAAGGAAGCGGAAGACCTGGCATTGACTGCACAGCAGTCGGGCAAGACCGGGTGGCGGGTTCCGACTTTACCAGAGCTCAAAACTCTGTTGTATAATGAGAGAGTCGCAAACGTCAGTGGACAAAAGGCATGGATCAACCCCATATTCGATGATGGACGCGGGCACTATTACTGGACCTCCACCACCTGCGAGAAAGTATCCGTGGTGGAAGACCGGTATCAGAAAAAAATGTGCCAGCAGGGTGAACAAGGCGCATGGTTGATCCATTTTAATATCGGTGCTATTTTCTGGCACCACACCACCGCCAAAAACTATTATGTGTGGCTGGTCCGAAATAACGAATAGTCCCTCCCCTTCTCAGACGGGCTTGCTTTCGACCCCGGGAAGATCCGTTCCTGTTGTATCGTTTCCCGCCCTCCCCCTTAATCAAAACCTGTATTTCATTCAACGTTTTCAGTCATACAAAAAACCCTGCCTGAATACGGCACATCTTAAACACCAGCGCAGGGTTCATCGCTCCTTCAACTTTTGCAAAGGAGGATCCCATGACAGATATTCTTGAAGAAGTCGGAAACTTCATGTCGTCCCCGGTACTGCGCATCGATTCGGATGCCTCGGTTCAGGACGCGGCGATACTGATGGAACAGAGCCACGTCGGCAGTCTGATAATCGAACAGTATGGAGAAGACATCGGTATTCTGACCGAGAGGGATTTCACCCAGAAGGTTCTGTCGAAGGGAAAAAATCCGGAAGAAATCAAGGCCGCCGAGATCATGAGTTCGCCGATCAAAAGCATGGACCGCTTCATGCCGATCGAAGAGGCCAACCGGTACATGCAGAAAAATAAAATCCGGCACCTGGGAATCACGGATGACGACAAGATTGTGGGCATCCTTTCCATCAAGGATCTGGTTGGCTACTATTCGAAAGATTTCAAGGTCCGGGAAGATTATTAAGGAAAGCTGTTGCAGACTCTGGAGACACTGAATTTTCAAAACCGGTTCGTCCGCCTGGGCGGGGAGTTTTACCAGTACAAGCCCCCCACTCCTGTGTCGAACCCGTTTCCCGTGGCCAAAAATCCGGACGTCGCCGGTCTGCTGGACCTCGATATTCAGGAATTCGAACGGCCTGAATTCTGGCAGCACTTCGGCGGCAACCGGATGTTGCCCGGAGCCCAGCCTCTGGCGATGGTGTATTCGGGTTTCCAGTTCGGCAGCTACAATCCGCAACTGGGCGACGGACGCGGGCTTTTGCTGGGGGAAGTCCAGAACCAACAGGACGAGTTCTGGGATGTGTACCTCAAGGGGTGTGGTCAGACGCGGTTTTGCCGCGGCTTTGACGGACGCGCCACCTTGCGCTCCTCCATCCGCGAATACCTGTGCGGGGAGGCCATGGCCGGCCTCGGCATCCCCACCACCCGCGCCCTTGCGTTGGTCGGCATTCAAGAGCTGGTCCAGCGCGAATTGCCGGAACCCGCCGCGGTGCTGGTGCGCGTCGCCCGGACGCACATTCGCTTCGGCAACTTCGATTACTTCCACTACACCAACCGGCCGGAAAAGGTCACCGAACTCGCCGATCACGTCATCCACCATTATTTTCCGCAGCTGAAACCGGCCCCGGACAAATACGCCCAACTGTTCGGACAGGTGGTGGACAAAACAGCCTGGATGATCGCGTGCTGGCAGTCCGTCGGCTTCGCCCACGGTGTCATGAACACGGACAACATGTCGATCCTGGGCGAGACGTTCGACTACGGCCCCTTTGGTTTCATGGACCGCTACAACCCGATGTTCATCCCCAATCACTCGGACATCCACGGACGATACGCTTATGCCCAGCAACCGCAGATCGGCCACTGGAACCTGGCCAAGCTGGGCGAAACGCTGACTCACCTGGTCGAGCCCGAACGATTGCAGAAAGAGCTGGAACAGTACGCCGCCCGCTTCAACCACTACAACCGTACGATGATGGGACGGAAACTGGGATTGAGTGTGCTCGACTCCGAGTTCGACAACCTGGTCAGTGGATTGATCCAGCTCCTCTCCCGGCACAAACCGGACCACACCAACTTTTTCCGAGCCCTTTCAGGGTTCCGTTGCGGCACCCTCGACGCCCTGCGCACGTATTTCCCCAACAACCCCGACGAACTTGACGGGTGGCTGGATCGGTACACGCGCCTGCTGGAGCGGGAGGACATCTCCCCCGAAGAGCAGAGGGAAGAGATGGACGCCGTCAACCCCAAATTCATCCTGCGCAACTACCTTGCACAGCAGGCCATCGACCGGGCCCTCAAGGAAAATGATTATTCGGAAATCGAACGGCTTCGGGTTATCCTGAAGCACCCCTTCGGGGACCAGCCGGAGTTGTTCCGGGAATGGGGCATCGATCCCGAACACTACGCAAGCGACACACCGGAACCTTACCTCGGCATGCAGGTCAGCTGTTCCGCGTGAGGCCCGCGAAACCATTTCACATCGATCAGCGTTCTATCCGCGCGGCATTGCAGGGCCGTTGCAAGAAAGGATTCACTGTATGCTCATGTTTGAAGGTGAGATCACACATATCAAGGTTCCGCCCAATAAGGCGGAGTATGAGAGGGACCTCGAGATCTGGATCGACGAGACCAGCAACGAATTCGAAATCACGCTGGATTTGAATACGTTCCAGAAGAACGGGTTCCAGGTGGGCGACAAGCTGACCATCAAAATCGAGAAGCAGGCGGATTTCGATTCCCTCGCCCGCGACTTTTTCAAGGAAAACCAGTGACAGCGGATACCCGTACCCGGGGCAGGCAATGGACCTCGATCGCTTGGGCGAGTTCGGGCTGATCGCCCGGCTGGCCTCCCACATACCCCATCGGTCGCGACGTGTTGTGAAAGGCATCGGCGACGACTGCGCGGTGTATTCCCAACCCGGGGGCAACTACCTGGTGGTGACCGCCGATGCGCTGATCGAAACCGTTCATTTCGACCTCAACACCACCACACCCGAGCAACTGGGCTGGAAAACGGTCGCGGTCAACGCCAGCGATGTGGCGGCGATGGGCGCGGCGCCACGCTTTGCCGTCCTCACCCTGGGTATTCCCAAAGCCACAAAGGTGAACTTCCTCGACCGGCTTTACAAGGGACTCGGCCGCGCCTGTGAGGCGTTCGGGCTGGACCTCCTGGGCGGAGATACGGTGTCCACACCCGAACACTGGATGTTGAGTTTGACGATGGTGGGGGAAACCCACAAAAAGCGTCTGTTCACCCGCAAGGGGGCCAAACCAGGCGATGCCATCGTGATGACCGGCACCGTCGGCGACTCCGCTCTTGGCCTTCAGATCCTGCAATCCCCGGATAAAAAATGGTCCGGGAGCACCGCTGACCGCAAACACCTCATCAAACGGCACCTCGAGCCCACAGCCCGCGTGAAGGAAGCCACCAGACTGGCGAAATCCAGGTTGCGGGTGACGTCGATGATCGACGTGAGTGACGGACTGGCGCAGGACCTGGGCCACCTGCTTAGCGCCTCCGAAGTCGGGGGGGAGCTTTGGGAGACCGCTCTGCCACTCAGTAAACCCTTTGAAAAAACATGCATTAAAAACGGTTTGGAGGCTGGAGAACTGGCTCTCGGGGGTGGGGAGGACTATGAATTGTTATTTACATTAAAATCTGAAGATGTTAAAAAATTGATGGGGTCGTTTGTTAATTACGGAACGCCTGTGACTCAAATCGGAGAGATCACGGCCCGCCAAGGGGTCACTTGGGTCCGCACCAACGGACGCCGCCAAACTCTCCGAAAGCCTGCGGGATTCAATCACTTTAAAGAAAATGGTTGAACCACGGCCTCATCCCTTGCGGGAACGCATCTCCCGGGCTCAGGCAATGAGTTCCGGCCTTTTGGGGGCATAAAAAAACTTTTGGACGAGTCATCGATATTACCCCGGTCCGTCATACTGATCACTTTACTGGGGCTTTCCGGATTCTTCGCGGCGTGCGAAGCGGCTTTCTTTTCCCTCAACACCGCTCAAGTCGCCTCTCTCAAAGACCAACACGGACGGACAGGGAACCTGGTCAGCGACTTGCTGCAAACGCCCCGCGAACTGCTTATCACCATTTACATCGGCAATGAGCTGGTCAACATCGGTGTGTCCGCACTGGCCACCTCCATTGCCCTGACGATTTTTGGCGACATGGGTGTCGCCATCGCCATCGGGATCGGCACCTTCCTCATCCTGCTGTTCGGTGAAATCCTGCCGAAATCCATGGCCCTCAACTTTGCGGAGCGGTTCGCCCTGCTCGCGGCGTTTCCCCTCAAAGTGTTCGCTTACCTGGTCCAACCCATCCAGAAGCCTTTCGTGCGCTTTGCCCAGAAAGTCATCACCTACCTGGGCGTCCCGACCTTTGAAGAAGAAGGCATCATCACCGATGCGGATTTTCGCGCCATGGTGAAGATCGGCGAGGGCGAGGGCATCATCGACGCCGAGGAAGGCGAACTGATTCACAACGTCATCGAATTCGGGCAGAAGACCGTGGGGGAGATCATGACGCCCAAGATCGACATGTTCTACATCACGGTGAACCAGAAGATGGACGAGATCCTGCCCCAGATCATCGAAAACTTTTATTCCCGCGTTCCGGTTTTCGAAGAGGACGAAGAAACCCTGGTCGGTGTGCTGTTGACCAAGGATTTGGCCAACTTCCGGCAACTGCCGCCGGAAAAATTCAATCTCAAAAACATCGCCAAGCCGGCACTCACCGTGCCCGCGTCCAAGAACCTGAAAGACATGCTGAAGAATTTCCGCAAGTCGCAACGCCACATGGCCATCGTGCTGGACGAATACGGAAGCATCGACGGGCTGGTCACACTGGAGGACGTTCTGGAGGAGCTGGTGGGTGAGATTGACAGCGAAATGCGCCGGGAGGAAAGCTTCATACACAAGATCACGGAAAAACGGTACCGCCTGAATGCCATGCTGAGTATCGAGGAGTTCAATAATTACTTCACCACCTCGTTGCCCGATGAACAGTTCAACACCATTGGCGGTTTTGTATTTGGCCTGTTCGGCCGCGTTCCCCGCTCTGCGGAAACCATCAGTTTCGAGCGTTTCAAATTCCGCGTGGAGAAGATGAAAGGAGCGCGTATTTTGAGCCTTCACCTCACCGTGACCGCCACGAAAAAGCCCGAACCGAATACGGTTGAAGAGGAGGCCGCAGGCTGATGGACCTGGGAACCACACTGCTTCTGGTGGGCGTGTTCATTTTGCTGGAAGGTTTTTTCTCCGGTTGCGAGATCGGCATGATCTCCGTCAACCGCATTCGCATGGAACAGCTCGCCGGCGAAGGGGTGCGATCCGCCCGCCTCATCAACAAGCTCCTGCAAACACCCGAACAACTGTTCGCCATCACCTCGCTCGGAACCAATGTCTGCGTGGTCAGTTCCACCGCCGTCTTCACGAGCTACCTGGTCACGACATTTGGAAGCTGGGGGGATTTTCTTTCGATGCTCATCATCTCCCCGTTCATCCTGTTCGCCGGGGAAATCATCCCGAAGCTCATTTTCCAGAGTCGTTCCGACGCCATCATGTCGGCGATGGTGTATCCGCTCAACATCGTCGGCAAAATCCTGGCACCGTTCAACGCGATGTTCACTCACCTCAATGCGTTCATCTATAAAAAAATCCTCCGGCAATCGGATGTTCCCAGCTACACGAGGGTGAGCCGCGAACAGATCCGCCACATCTCGCATCCGGAGTCGAACACCTCCGAGCTGGAACCGGAAGAACGGGTGATGATTCACCGGATTTTCAATTTCAGCGAGCTTACGGTGGAGCAGTGCATGGTGCCGTTGATCCAGCTCTACGCTATTTCGGACACAGCGACGGTGGAGGAAGCCAACAAGCTGGCCATGGAATCGGGTTTTTCACGCCTGCCCGTATTTCACGAACGAATGTTCAACCTGATCGGTATCCTCAATACCTTCGACCTGTTAACGATCCCGCCGGACAACAGTCCCATCACCGACCTGATCCGCCCGGCGTACTACATCCCACCCAACAAAAAACTCGACGACCTGTTGAAGGAACTGCAACAACGCGGCCTTCACCTGGCTATTGTTGTGGACGAACACGGCGGGTGTGTGGGCATCATCACCATTGAGGACCTGCTGGAACAGATCGTCGGAGAAATCGAGGACGAGTACGACGAGCCGCCGAAATATTATGAAAAATACGATGAAGACGGTTACCTGGTGCAGGGAGACATTGAGATCGCCATGCTCAACGAGGAACTGGACCTGGATCTGCCCGAAGGCAATTACGAAACGGTGGCGGGACTGATGATCGACAGGCTGGAGAAAATTCCCGTCGCGGGCGACCAGGTGATCGTTCAGGACTGCCGTTTGACTGTAAAAGAGGCGAGCAAGCGCAAAATCAATTCCGTCATTCTGCGCAAACTGCCGCCGGATTTCGATGCCGAAACGCAGAACGGCGAAAAGACGGGCAACGGCCAATCAGGATCGACCGCTTCCAAAGAAAATTCCGCAGCCGTTTCGGATCCCGTTCCCCCAGCCGATACGGCTTCCATGGAAAACGACACCCCTCCCAAACAAAGCAAGCCGAAGAAATCGTTTTTTTCCTCGTCCCGTTCCTGAACTCAGAACCGCCGCATCCGTCGGATTTCCTTGTACGCTTCCTGCAACTGCAAAAACCGGATGTGCGCCAGCTCCACCTCCTCCCCTCCCAGGTGGGCGACGCGATCGGGATGATACTGCGCGGCCATTCGGCGGTACGCCCTTTTGATTTCCTCATCGGTTGCGGAAACCGGAACGCCCAGGATGCCGTACGGCGTCACCAGACTGTCCAGTGAAAACTGCTCCCGGATGCCGTTGTGCCGTTCGTGAGATACCTCCAGCAGGCGGGCCAATCCGTTGATCTCCTTTTGAGTTTCTTCGGAGAGGGAGTTTTCCACCAGCGCCACCTGGTAGGCAAGCGTTAAAAGAAGTGCGCGGTATTTGGATTCAGAAGATTGCTTGTACTGCTCGACGATCGGCTGCAGGTCGGGATTTTTTTCGTAAGTTTCGCGGATAACACGATTGATGCCGTCGAAGTCCCCTTCGCGGTAATTGAGGTTGCGCACAAAAAACCGGTAAATGGTTTCAACCTCGCGTGGTAGAAGAGCGCCCTTGATCATGGCAATCTTCGTCATCACCACAATGATGCAACCCACGAACACCGGCTCGTTCTTCACCCCCGGCAGGCTTTTCCGAACCAGTTTCTGAAATTTTCTGGACAGGAAATGCTGGGCCACGCCGCCCACCACTGCTCCCAGCGGCCCACCCCGCAAAAATCCCAATCCGGCACCAAACAACCACGACATAGAATCGTTTCACCCATAAATCGATCGATTGAACTTCAGGCCCTGTATCACCATACAATAACCCGCCTTCCATTTTCACTTCAAAACGCGGAAGGCTTGATTGAGACAGGGGATACGGGTACCCTTGTCCTTCTTTAAAACTCAATCCCCACCAAATGGAGAATGCGGATGGTCAAACACATCGTCATGTTCAAACTGAAAGAAAAAACCCCAGAGAACGTGGACGCTCTGGTCGAGGCGCTGAATGGCATGCAGGGCCAAATTGATACCCTGCGGTTCATAGAGGTCGGACGTGACTTTAAAGAGTCGGAACGGTCCTTTGACGTGGTTCTGACAACTCACTTTGACGACAGGAAGGGGCTTGAGTCCTACGCCCGGCACCCGGTGCACCAACCGGTCATTCAACTTGCGCGGGAGCTCTGCCATCCCACGGTTGTCGTGGATTATGAAATTTGAAAAAATCCCACCACATGGCGGAAAACCGGAAAATCCGTATAAGGTAAATAAAATCTTGTACTTTGAGGCCTCCAGTGATACTCTTTTTTGGCTTTTCTATACACATTTACTGTTAATCAGCAAGCCAGGCTGTAAGAAAAAGTTTGAGTTTGCAAGGCAATCAGAGTTAAATAGGCAATTTCTAAAGCGGAACCACGTGTCAAAAGGATTTCTTTTTCAAAACACGTACCCACACCTCTACTGAAACAGGAGACTGCGCGGTGGCTGTTAAAAAGAAAAAATCTGCAAGCCCAAGGAAGGCAGTGGTGAAGAAAAAGTCCTCAGGGTCGAAAGCCCGGGCCAAAACCAAAGCCAAAACCAAGGTCAAGTCCAAGGCCAAGTCCAAGGCTAAGAAAAAATCGACACCAAAAAAGAAAACCGCAAAAAAGAAGACAGCGGCAAAAAAGACAACCACCAAAGCCACGAAAAAAACCAGAGCCAAGGTAAAAAAAGCATCCACCAAAGCCAAAAAAACAACCACCAAAAAGGCCGCTCCGGTAAAGAAAAAAGTCGCTCCCAAAAAAGCAGCCGCCTCCGTACCCACACCGACCCAAAGGAAAGTGAAATCACCGGCTAAACCGAGACCCGCTCCTGTTGTGGAAGAACCCGTGGAAAAGCCGGTTCACAAGGAGCCGCCGCCGCGAAACCTCGATCCAATCATCCTCAAAATCCGCTCCCAATTAATCCAACAGCGCAATGAACTGATGACGATGATCAAGTCGTCTCAGGAGGTAGAGCGAAACATCGGCGAGATCACGTTCAGCAATGAGATCGACCTGGCTTCCAGCCTGGAAGGCCGGGAGATGGCGTTTCAGCTTTCCAGTCGCGAGCGCAACGAGTTGAAGCTGATTGAAGAGGCATTATTCAAGATGGCAAAGGGAACCTACGGGGTGTGCGAGGGGTGTTCGAAAAACATTCCGGTCAAGCGCCTTCAGATCATGCCGCTGACGCCGCTTTGTATCGAGTGCCAGGAAAACCTGGAAGTCTCCTGAGTCCTGCTCTCGGTCCAGCCGTCACTGGCCATGGCACTTTTTGTATTTCTTTCCGCTTCCACAGGGACAGGGATCGTTCCGGCCGACTTTTTTATCATCCCGCCGAACCGGTTCGGTTTTACTTTCCCCTTCCCCCTCACCGCGGTGTTCGCGGACTTTCTGGGCTTCCCGTTCCTGATTTTCTTCCAGCGTGGAAACCGTCTCCTTGGTGATCTGGGCCTTGAACAGGAACTCACAGATTTCTTCCTTGAGGCGAAAGGTGGTTTCGCTGAATAACTGAAACCCTTCCTTCTTGTATTCATTGAGCGGATTTTTCTGTGCATAACCACGGAAGGCGATGGCTTCTTTGAGGTGATCCATGCCAAGGAGGTGTTCGCGCCACAAATTATCCAGAACCTGAAGCATGATCATCCGTTCCGGGTAGCGCATGTATTCCCCACCCACCTGCGCTTCCTTGGCTTCGTAACGCTCGATGGCCATATTGAGGACGGTTTCCTGCAGTTGAGCGGCAGTACAATGCTCCAGCTCCAGCCGGGTCTTGCCGCAGACTTCCAGTTCCTGATCGCTGGCTTTGGTGATTCCCACGCCGAAAACCCGGTCGGTATAATTGTGGACCTGCTCGATGTCCCATTCTTCCGGATACACCCCCTCCGGGCACATCTCGTCGATGCGTTCGCCCAGCACCTCATCGGCCATGTCAAACAGAAGCTCCTTCTGGTTGGCCGAAGTGAGGATCTCCCGCCTCAAGGTGTAGATCACCTCGCGCTGTTTGTTCATGACATCGTCGTACTGTAAAAGATGCTTGCGAATTTCGAAGTTGTGGGCCTCCACCTTGCGCTGTGCATTTTCGACCGCCCGCGAGACCATGGCGTGCTCAATGGGCTGACCGTTCTCCATACCGAGTTTGCCCATCAAACCGGAAATGCGGTCTGAACCGAAGATGCGAAGGAGATCGTCTTCCAGGGAAAGATAAAAACGCGAGGAACCGGGATCCCCTTGTCGGCCGGAGCGGCCGCGAAGCTGGTTGTCAATACGGCGGCTTTCGTGGCGTTCGGTGCCGATGATGTGCAGTCCCCCCAGACCCGGCACGCCTTCCCCAAGAACAATATCGGTACCGCGGCCGGCCATGTTGGTGGCAATCGTCACCGCTTTCTGTTGTCCCGCCTGCGCAATGATTTCCGCCTCCTGTTCGTGGTGCTTGGCGTTCAGAACATTGTGCGGCACACCACAACGCTTCAAGTGCTTGCTCAACAGTTCGGATTTCTCAATAGAAATGGTGCCCACCAGGGCAGGACGTCCTATTTCGTAACATTCCTGGATTTCCTCAATAACGGCATCGAACTTTTCCTTTTCGGTGCGATAGATGAGGTCAGCCTGATCGTCGCGCACCATGGGTTGATTGGTGGGAATCACGAGAACCTCAATGCCGTAGGTGGAGTTGAATTCTTCGGCTTCCGTGTCGGCGGTGCCGGTCATGCCTGCCAGCTTGTCGTACATGCGGAAGTAATTCTGGAATGTGATGGTGGCGAGAGTCTGGTTTTCATTTTCTATCTCGACCCCTTCTTTCGCCTCCAGGGCCTGATGCAGGCCGTCGCTGTAACGCCGTCCCGGCATCATGCGTCCGGTGAATTCGTCGATGATGACGACCTTCCCGTCCTTGACAACGTAATCGACCTCATTCTTGAACAGTGCGTGAGCCTTCAATCCCTGGTTAACATGGTGCAGGATGTCGATGTGTGACGGATCGTAAAGGTTGTCAATGTTCAACTGCTTCTCAACCAGTGAGATGCCGTCGTCGTTGAGCGCAACGGAACGGGCTTTTTCGTCAACCGTGTAGTGAGTTTCTTTTTGAAGTTTGGGGATGACACTGTTGATAACGTAATACTTGTCGGTGGATTCCTCGCCGGGACCCGAGATGATGAGCGGCGTGCGCGCCTCGTCAATAAGGATGCTGTCCACCTCGTCCACGATAGCGAAATTCAGTTCCCGCTGAACGTAGTCCTCCGCCGCAAACTTCATGTTGTCGCGCAGGTAATCGAACCCGAACTCATTGTTGGTCCCGTAGGTGACATCCGACGCATAGGCTTTTTTGCGGTCCTCCTCGGACATGTCATGGTAGATCACGCCCACTTCCAGACCCAGCCAGCGGTAGATGGTGCCCATCCACTCCGCGTCGCGCTTGGCCAGGTAATCGTTGACCGTAACAACATGAACCCCGCGCCCGGTGAGTGCGTTGAGATAAACCGGAAGCGTCGCAACCAGGGTTTTCCCCTCACCCGTTTTCATTTCGGCGATTTTGCCCTCGTGCAGGGCGACGCCCCCAATCAACTGAACATCAAAATGACGCATCTTGAGGGTGCGCTTGCTGGCCTCTCTGACTACGGCAAATGCTTCGGGAAGAATTTCATTCAAATCCTCGCCGCCTTTGAGACGTTCCTTGAATTCCTGGGTTTTCGCCTTTAACTGGTCGTCGGACAGGTCCTGGATGCTTGGCTCCAGTTCATTGATCTGGTCCACGTAAGACTGGATCCGTTTTAATTCCCTGTCATTGCGGGTACCGACAATTTTTTTTATAAGTCCTAATACCATTGGCGTTTTCGTCCTGTTCGGGTTCGAATTTTGATGAACAGATTAACATAAAAGGCCCACGGACTTCCTCAGTCTTTCGACTGCGCGGGGCCAGCGGCGGGAAATGCCTGTCATAAAATAAGGTGGACTCCTGTGCAGGCTGCACGGGGTGCGTCACACCAAGAGGAAATGAGACGAGTGGAGCCGGAAGACGGGTCAGCCGGATCAGTCTTCCAGAATATAGTTCCGCGGGTTTACCGGAATCCCGTCCACAATGATTTCATAATGGACGTGGGGCCCCGTGCTGCGGCCGGTGTTGCCTACCAACGCGACCAGGTCGCCGCGCTCAATCTTGTCACCCACTTTAACAAGGTTCTTGGAGTTGTGTCCGTAGCGGGTGATCACGCCATAACCGTGATCGATCTCGATCAGGTTTCCGTAACCGTATTGCCGCCCGGCCGTAATGACCTTGCCGTCGGCAGTCGCACGGATTTCGGAACCCTTGCGGGAAGCAATATCCAGTCCTTCATGTTTTTCGGGAAGGCCGGTAAACGGGGATTTTCGATATCCAAAACCGGAAGTCACCCAACCGCGTGTCGGCCAGATGGACGGGGTGGATGCCAACAGCGACCGCTGGTTCTTGAAAAATTCGTCCAATTCCTGGAAGCTAACCTGGCGCAGTTTCGCCTGGCTGGTAAGGATATTCAGGTCCCCTTCCAGACTGTCAAGCATGGCCTGCACTTCCTTATCCAAAGCAGTGCGTATGCTGTGATTGGAGAGACCGTGGGGTCCACCGACACCCCAGTTTTCATCTCTGGGCTTGGAATCCTTGTCGAGAGCCGTGATGATGCGAAGCTTTTTCTCAAAGTTTTCGAGCCGGGACATTTCGGTTTCAAACGTTCGCACCCGCTTCCCGAATTTTTCTATCTGCACTTTCTGGATTTTGCTTTTGCGCTTCAGTTCGGCCAGTTCCACCTTATCTTCGCGGAACTGAAGAAACTGCTGGGTCAGATACGCGAACGCACCCCCAAACCCCACTGCCAACACCAGGCTCGTGTACAAGGCAACTCTGGCAAATTTTTTGGGAATCTGGAATCGCTTGGGTTTTTCGGTGGCTTCGGGAAAAACCACTATGGTGTAAACTTCTTTATCCACCATACCTCCTTTTTATTTTTACTTTTCAAGCCCTTAAGCGCAGAAAGCCCCTCTGCGGACGAAATCGTCTCAAGGTTAATTGCTTACTTCCTTTGTTGTCAATGGTTTTTGAATATCGGCGATCCTTAATCCTTAGCGGATAAAACCTAACAAACATAAATTCAAAAACTTATCAAAAATATGGGATCAGTTATTTTTTTCTTCCAAAGCCCGGATTTTTTCCCGTGCCTGCAGGTGGTTCGGATTGATTTTTAAGACCTCCCGGTATTCCGAGTGGGCTTCCTCAAAGGCCCCGGTCTCCTCCAGAAGCAGCCCCAGGCTGAAGTGCGCCGCGACCACCCCGGTGATGTGGTTGATTTCCATGTAAACCTGTAGCATTTCACGGGTCAGTCCAATGGCCTTATTTTTGTTCCCGCCAGCGTATTCGCTAAAACTTTTTTGACGAAAGTTTTGCGCCATGACCAAACCGTACTGCTTCGCCACCGCTGTATTGCCGGACTTAAGATGATACCGGTATTCGTTTTCAAATTCCCGGGGTGTTCCCTTGCGCTGATAAATCATTTTGAGGTTGCGGAAAAACATGACTTCAGAAGGATGCAGATCGATCGCACGTTTCACGTATTTCACAGCGGTTTCGTAATCTTTCAACTGCGTCAACGCCGCGCCCAGAGCGTTCCAGGCCAGTGCGAGTTTCGGGTCCAGTTCCACCGCGCGTTCCAGGGGGCCTTGCGATTCCGAATACCTTCCCATCTGGTAATAGGTGTAACCCAGCCCATACCACGCCGGTGCGGCTTCGGGATTGTCATTCACGAATTTCTGAAAGAACACCTGCGACTCGTCAAGTTGGTCCCCAACCTGGTAAGCACGAACAATGCCCCGCACCGCATAATGGTTGTGCGGTTCCTGCCGCCAGATATTGCGAAAGGTTTCGAGAGCCTGCGCCGGTTTTTTTCTTAGAAGATAGATCTCTCCTTTCTGCAAGGGGGACAACCGGTCCCACTCCATATGCGGCGCCTGGGCTTCAATCGGGACGGTCCATACAAAAATTGCAGTGAGAAGAAATGCGAGTGCGGGCAATAAAAGGCGACGTGGGTGGGATGGATTCATGAAAGGTTCCGAATCAGGCTTCAACCATGGGGGCCTCGAATTCATGATGGGCCAGGTTTTCAAAGCGGGTGAATTCTTTCAGGAAGGCAAGCTTGACTTCTCCGATAGGGCCGTTTCGTTGTTTGCGGATTAATATTTCAGCCTTGCCTGCATCTTCCGAACTCTCATTATAAACTTCATCCCGATATATGAAGGCCACGACATCGGCATCCTGCTCAATGGAACCTGATTCGCGGAGGTCGGACAATAAGGGCCGCTTATCCGTCCGGCTTTCCACTGCGCGGCTCAACTGGGAAAGCGCGATGATGGGAACGTCCAACTCCTTGGCCAGTCCTTTCAAGCCACGGCTGATTTCGGAGATTTCAAGTTGACGGCTCTCTGTCTTCTGGATGCCATGCATGAGTTGCAGATAATCCACTATGACCAGCCCCAGGTTGTGTTCGGCCTTCAAGCGCCGGGCGCGGGCGCGCACATCCAGTGTGCTGACCTGCGGACTGTCGTCGATAAAAATGGGAGCCTCCGAGATGCGCCCCGCCGCGGCGGTGAGATTCGGCCAGTCCTCGCGCGCCAGAAACCCGGTGCGCAGTTTCACGGAACTGACGCGCGCTTCGGAGCACAGCATGCGCATGCCCAGCTGTTCCTTGGACATCTCAAGACTGAAAATGGCCGTTGGCACTTTTCGTTTGCTGGCGGCAAAACGGGCGATGTCCAGCGCGAAGCTTGTTTTTCCCATGCTGGGCCGTCCCGCGATGATGATGAGATCCGACCGCTGCAGACCGGAGGTCATGTGATCGAGATCTTTGAACCCGGTCTCGATACCGGTGATCATCCCCGGGCTTTCAAACAGCTTCTCGATGGAATCGAAACTGCTCTTGATGATTTCGCTGATGCCGAAAAACGTCCTGCGGGTGCGGCGCTCGGAAATCTGGAAAATCGATTGTTCCGCGCGGTCGAGAATCACTTCCGCGCCGTCGGAATCCTCGTAACTGTGGGTGACGATTTCAGTCGCGGTTTCGATGAGATCGCGCAGGATTTTCTTTTCACGGATGATGCGCGCATGGTAGCCCATGGCTTCCGCCGTCGGTACCAGGTTCTCGAGAAAGTCGAGGTAATCGAGGCCGCCCACCTGGTCCAGGGCATGGTCCCGCCGCAGGCGATCGGCCAAGGTGAGAATGTCGATGGGTTCGTTGTCCTCGAACAGGCCCTGCATGCCACCGAAGATTTTCCGGTGCGCGGCCTTGTAGAAATCGTCCTGCCCGATGATTTCCAGGGCGCGGGCGAAGACGTCATTGGAACCGAAGCAGGCGGCAAGCACATACTGCTCCGCCTCCTCGCTGTAAGGAGGAAGGCGCCTCAGGGAAATATCAGAGACATCCGGCATGGGCGGTTCCGGTTCGAGTGTTGGGTGAAGGCCCGCCGGGGCGGCAAAACGCCGCTTCAGGCGGATTCGGTTTCGGCCTGTTCAGACGTGGCGGTTTCTTCTTCCGTATCCGCCTTGGGCTCTTCTTCCGCGGATACGGTGACGTGAATCTTCGCCGTCACTTCCGGGTGCAATTTCAGGGGGACCTCAAACTCTCCCAGCGCCTTGATCGGGTCGCTCAACTGAATCTTGCGCCGGTCGATCTGCATGCCCTGCGCTTCCACAAGGTCCGCGATTTCCTGTGACGTGACGGAACCGAACAGCTTGCCCTGGTCGCCCACTTTCTTGCTGACCTGGATGCGCAGTTTGCCGATGGCTTCCGCCTGGGTTTCCGCCTCCCCTTTCAGCTTTTTCAGTTTGCGCTGGATGATTCCCTTGTGGTGTTGGAATTCCTTGACGTTGTTGGCCGTTGCCAGAATCGCCTTGCCCTGCGGGATGAGGTAATTGCGGCCGTAACCGTCGCGCACTTCCACCTCATCGCCGAGGTGGCCCAGCTTGTCGACTTCTTCCAAAAGTAAAAGTTTCATCGTTTGATTCACACTCCCTGATTGACACAACGCAATAATAACAAATTTGCACTACAGATTTCGGTTTCAAATGGTCTCATCCCAGCGGCCCGATGTCGTCGTCCTCATCGGATTCCGGTTCCGGCAGTGGGGTGCGGATTTTTCGGAAATCCACCCAGATGTCGAACAACCCCAGTCCACCGACCAGCCCGATCAACAGCGGCTGGGTGAAAATCAGCAAAAAAGCCAGGTACCAGAAAAACTTCGGGATGCTTTTCTCTTTCAATATATGCAGGAAGATGGCCAGTCCCTGCAAAAAATACAGCCCGCCCAGCACAATGAACAAATTCAGTCCCAGTGCCTGCAGGTACCCCTCTCCCAGAACCGCGCATCCGGTACCGATGATGAAGAACCAGACCCAGTTGTCCGGGATCATCAGCCGGGTGAGATCGGCATTTTCAAACAGCCCGCCCAGCCTGTAAAACCGGAGCCACACCCAGCGCACCGCCAGGTAATTGAGCGTGGTGGCGAACAGCGAACCGATCGCCAGCAATGCCGGGAACGACAGCGCGAACATGTGGACCACCCGGTCGGCCATCTCCTCCAGCATCTGTTTGTTTTCCGGTTTTCCGTCCGACCCTTCGAGGGACTTGATGTACTGGTCCGCACCCTTCCGGAATTCCTGCTCGAACAGCTGGGTCAGAGACAACTCCTGGCCCGCAGAGATCACGAGGATCATCATTGCCGACAGGGCGATCGATCCCAGCGCCGCAAACAGCACACTGCGCTGAAAGGGGAAACCCAGCCGCACCGTCTCACCGAGAATGGCCGCGACCACGGCGTATTCCGTGACGAACAGGATCGCCTGCTTCATCCCCATCATCATCAGCACCGCGACGAACACAAGCGCGATGGAGACCAGCCCCACCTGTTTGCCGTAACGCAGGTAAATGAGGATCAGTGGCACCGGTACAAAAATGCCTCCAACCACACCCAGCGGCGGCACCAGGGTTCCCAGGAGCAGAATGACCAGCAGAATCCCGAAGGGCAGGAACAGATCCCTGGGTGTCAGCGGGTCATTCACAAATCAATGCTCGACCGTGAACGGTAACAGCGCGATATTGCGCGCCCGCTTGATGGCGGTGGTCAGTTGTCGCTGGTGCCGGGCACAGTTGCCAGAGATGCGGGACGGCACGATCTTGCCCCGCTCCGAGATCAGCGGCTTCAACAGTTTGATGTCGTAGAAGTCGATGTGCTGGATTTTCTCGGCGCAGAACCGACAGATTTTCTGTGAAAAGAATGCGCGTTTTTTTGGTTTGTTCATGATTTTCTGGCTACCTTTGTTTTCAATTTATTCGAATGTCGTTGTTCAGAACGGGATATCGTCTTTCACACCCATGCCGTCTTCTTCCTCATAGCTGTCCATGCTGCGGCCCCCGCCGCCGCCCGGTTTTCCAAGGAATTGCACGTTGTTGGCCACCACGTCCAGCTTGTTGCGCTTCTGGCCGTCATCCGTTTCCCAGGATCGGAACTGAAGGCGGCCTTCGATCATGACCTGGCTGCCCTTGCTGAGGTACTCGACGCAGTTTTCACCCTGCTTGCCCCAAACGGTGATGTCCACGAAGCAAACTTCTTCCTTGTTTTCGTTGCCGACCTTGTACCGGCGGTTGACCGCCAGGCCAAAGCTGGCAACGCCGGCTCCACTTGGGGTATAACGCAGTTCCGGGTCGCGGGTCAGGTTGCCCAACAGGAATACTTTATTCACACTGGCCATAGGTGATGTCCTTCCAAACGATTCAAGACGGTGCCGGCGTCCGGATCAGGATGCGGCTGGAGCGGCTTCCTTTTTGGGTTCCTTTTCCCCTTCCCCGCTGGATGCCTTGGACTCCTCGCCCTCTTCGCCGGATTCCGTTCCCCGGCTCATGGCCCGCTCGAGTTCCTTTTCATCAAGCACGATCACAAGAAACTTGATGAGCACATCCATCAGCTTGTACTCTTTTTCAAGAGCGGGAATTTCCCCGGCGCCGCAGGTGTGGTAAATATTGAGGTAATAACCGAATTTGTTCTTTTTGACTTTGTACGCGAGGCGTTTTTTGCCCCATTTTTCCAGCCTCAGCACTTCCCCGCTGTGTTTCTGGATGAGGGCGGTGATTTTTTCGACGGCCTGATCGACATGGCCTTCGTCGAGATCAGGTTTCAGAATCAGGACAGACTGATAGCTTCGCAATTGAGACCTCCTCATGAGTTATAGCCCCGGCGCGTCGGCCGGAGCGAGGATGTGGGTAAGATAAAATTTGGTAAATACTGTCACAACAAGGCCTTAAAAGCAAGGGGAAAACCCCCGTTTCCGGCCCCGGAGGGCACATCATGAAATGGACCGTTAACCGGATTGCCACCCTCTGGCTGGGCCTCATTCTGGGGTTGGTGGGTTTTTGGAGCGGCTGCGACCTTTCCCTGCCTGAACCTCCCCCCGATGCCCTCAGCCCGTACAACACGGTGAAAGTGGGCTGGGGACCTGTCTTTCTGGCTCACGGCGATCTCAACCGCGACGGCAACCAGGATCTCGTGGTGGCCAACTCCAAGGACCACACCCTCACCTTCCTGTTCGGCAGGGGCGACGGTACCTTCGAATCGCCCCAGACCCTCCAGGTGCCCGTGGAGCCGTCTCACATTGTCATCACCGACATCAACCATGACAATACGCCGGACCTGCTTTTCAACAGCGAAGGCGGCGAAGCGTTCCAGGTCCTTCTCGGCAAAGGCGGGGGGACATTTTATCCGATGCAGTCGGTGCCGACGGGTCCGGTTCCATTGGCTCTCATCGTCGGGGACTACAACGGCGACGGCCACAAGGACGTGGCGGTGACCCTGACATTCAGCAAACTGGAACTGCACTTCGGTACCGGGGACGGACGCTTCAAACGCGGAGAGACTTACGAGACCGGATCGCGCTCCAGCTCCGGGGTGTCGGGGGACTTCAACGACGACGGGATCGAGGACATCCTGCTGGCCGTGCAGTCCAGCAACGCCAGCTCCATCCGCATTTTCACCGGCAGTTCCGGCGGCACCTTCCGGCAAAGCGAGCGGATTGCCCAGGGACTGCGTTGTCTCACCCTGGTGAAAGAAGACATGAACGGGGACGGCCTGTATGACCTGGTCGCCACCTCCGCCAAGGGCGACAACCTGTATTACATTCCGATGGGCACCAACGGCAAGTTTGGCCGCCCGGTGTCCTTTTCAGGCGGCGGCGGACCCGTCTCCCTCGCCATCGGTGACTTCGATGGCGACCATCATAAAGACGTTGTGGTGGCCAATTCCAGGAGCAGTTCCTTTTCCCTGATCACGCGCCACCCGAACGGCGCGTTCCGCTTTCCGGTACGCGACTACGTCACCGGAGGCACGCCGCTGGCGATCATCAGCACCGATTTCAACAACGACGGGTTGGACGACGTCGCCGTTGTCAGCAACACGGAGGGGACGGTGGATATCTTTCTGGGGCGCGGCGTCATGAAATGAACACGGCATCTCACTGCGAGAAACTGGGAACCGCGGCGAGCTTGCGCCAGTCGTTGAAATGGTAATAGACCAGCCCGCCTTTCACCGGACGGATCTTTTTGTATTCCTCGCTGCCGTCGGGCTGTTTCTCGACAATGACGATTTTCTTGTCCAGCAGGAGCGTGGATTTTCCCGCAAACAAAAACGTGTAGGGTTGGTCAGCGGCAATGAGGCGGTGCAACCGGTGCGTCATCTGTTCCTGCACCTGCTGGTCGTACTCGCGGCGGATGGCGACGATCAGGCGATCGGCTTCGTCGTTTTTATAACCGACGAAGTTGAGCTGCCGCGGGTGCGTCTGGCTGGAATGCCACAGTTGATACAGGTCGGGATCGAATCCCATGCTCCATCCCAGGATCAGCGCATCGAACTTGAGCGCGTTGACGAAATCTTTCAGGAACACCGCCCATTCGAACAGCTGCGTGTTGCACTTGATGCCGAGCTTGCGCCAGTTGTTCTGCACGATGGTCATGATGTTTTTGCGGATGGGGTTGCCGTGATTGGTGATGAGGTTGAACTCGAACACCTTGCCATCCTTCTCCAGCCAGCCGTCGGCGTTTTTCCTCCAGCCCAGGCCATTCAATATTTTCAGCGCGCCTTCCGGGTCGTACGGAATCGGGTTCACCGATTCGTCATACCATTGCGTGCCTTTGGCAAACGGTCCCGTCACCCGCTCCGCCTGGTTGTACATGACGTGTTGGATGATCTTGTCCACGTCGATGGCCATGCCGAGAGCCTTCCGCACTTCGGGGTCGGCGAACAGCGGCTTTCGCAGGTTGTAACCGATGTAGGAGTAATTGTTGCCCACCGTGGAGATGCTGTGGAACTTGGGATCATCCTTCAGCCGGACCACCTGGTGCGGCTGGACGTTGTAGTTGTCCGCCGCTCCGGCATAGAACTCCATCTCCTGCGTGATGGCATCGGGGATGATGCGCATGACATACTCGCCATACTCCGGCGGGCCCTCCCAATAGTCGTCGTTGCGCGTCAGGCGAATCTCCACGTCCCCTTCCCAGTGTTCGAACTGGAACGGCCCGGTGCCGATGGGATGCCGGTTGAAAGCGCTGTCCCGCATGGACAGGTTTTTGATTTCCTCGGGGGTTTTCCCCGCCGCCTCCGCTTCTTTTTTGAGGACTTCCGCGTTCAACAGGTGCTCAGGCAAAATGCCCATCATCCAGGATGTGATGGCGGGTGAGAACAACCGCTTGTACACGAATTGAATTTCGTACGGACCCAGCACCTCGGCGGTTTTGACCGGTTCGTAATCTGAGGTTCGCGGTGAGGCGTTATTCGGGTTCATCAGCGCCCGGTAGGTGAACAGGACATCCCCGGAATCGAATTCATGTCCATCATGAAAACGAACTCCCTTCCTCAAGTTAAAACGGATGACAGGGTTGTGCTCCTTAACCGGCATGATTTCCGCGTGACGCCGTGCCAGCCGCTCCGCTTCTTTCGTATCACCCGCTTTCACAAAACGCTCGTGGGGGTACTCCGCGAACAGACTGTCGCCAAACAGTTTTTCCAGCGGGACGAAAAAATGCTGGTCCACGTTTTTCAATTGGAAGTGAATGCGCGCCGGTCGTTTGATCTGATAACGCACATCGGTCATTTTGGGGAATCCGTTTTTCATGACCGGATTGCCGTCCGCTCCCAGTTCCGGCAGGGAAAGCGCATCGTCGATACGCCGGGCGGGTTGAACGGTGACCGACTTGATGTTCTCCCACCACGCTTTTTTTTCTTTGGTGCTTTCGCGGATGAATTGAATCCAGTCTTGCGGCGTGTCGAGCGTTTGCCTTCCCACACGAAAACCGGGAAGGATCTGCAGGTAGGCGTTTTCAAATATAACCCAGTCCGTTGCCAGCCGGCCTCGCAGGTTGAGCTGGTCGTCGTAATCGATCAACCCGTCAAACACGAAGCCGTTGATACGACTGCTGGCCGTGTCGGCGCTGAGAATGGGGTTCAGGATTTCCGCGTCGCCGATCGATGTCTCGATGAACTGGCGCAGGCGTTCCGGGTTGCCGGCCGCCTGTTTGTCATAAGTGGGCACCCAGAAATACGACTGAAGCAGGAGGAGGACGACCAGCAGGGGAAGAAAAATTAGAATGCGTTTGGTCCACATGAGGCCGGCTCAAAGGAAGAATAAATATTCACAAATCCTTATCTTTACAATAATACACAGCGTCCGGAAATTTCAAAACCGGATTGTTTGTTGAGTGCTGGCTCGCGGTTTTCGTTTGGGTTGAAGGAACCCGCGCCCTCCCTGTAACGCCTTGCCTTTATCCTTGCCGGTGTTAAAATCCACCTGTGCTTGAATCGTCCTCCGCTCCAGAATGCCGGATTTGCCAGGCCCCCTCTCCCGAGTTTTACCGGGATGAACGGGTTTTCCATAAATGTCCCCAATGCTGGTACATCTTTACCAATCACCTGCCTTCAAACGAGCTGACTGAGGGGCATTACAAGATGCAATGGGACGATCAGACAGAGGATTTGTTCAAAAACCAGGCGGATGGAGTGTTACAGATTCTGCGAGAAATGGGCATCCCTCATCAACGTTTGCTTGATTTCGGATCGGGGTCGGGAGCGTTGACGCGGGAACTGCAAATCCGGGGCTACGATGTCACCGCTCTGGACCCGATGGAGCACGGCTTCCTGAAAGAGCAGAACTACCCTCGTCCCTTCGACGCGGTGGTTGCGGTGGAGGTCATAGAGCATTTGCCCAACCCTCTGGAAGAAATCCGCGAGATTGTGAACGTCATGGTTCCCGGAGGTGTGGCGGTATTTTCAACAGCGATGACCACGGAATTCGTCGAACGAGCGGACGCTACATCCCACTTCGGGAACTGGTGGTACAAGGATGATCCCACCCATATCGGGTTTTTCTGCGAGCGGACGGTTGCGGTGATAGGCGGCCTCGGTCAATACACAATGGGCGTTGTTGGCACTCAAATGTTCACGCTGCAAAAATGAGGGGTGGCTATTCCCGGATCTTTCTTATACAATGGCCGTTGAGTGCTTCCGAAATACAAAACCGGATCCCTGTGGTTCCCGCGCATACTGTCCGGCTTCCCACTTGACAAAGTTTAAGAATCGGTATATTCACTCAATACCCTCCGGTATTTTCCGGAGTGTCCTTTTGTATTATTGCGGGGTGGAGCAGTCCGGTAGCTCGTTGGGCTCATAACCCAAAGGTCGCAGGTTCAAATCCTGTCCCCGCTACCAAATAGAAAAGGAGCAAGGAAGGCTTCCTTGCTCCTTTATTTTTTACCCACCGGACCTTGAAAAATCACCGGGTTGGTTTCTGCATCTGAGTATGGGAACCGCCGGGTGTTTTTAGGGTGGGTGGAAATGAATGTAATTACCGGCCTGTTTCCAAACTTTGGGAAAAAGGGGCCATTTTTTGGGGCTTGACGGTCCCTTGAAATACTGATAACTTCCCATATCTAAAAACGTTATCAGTATTTTTCTGAGGAAGCCCAGTTGCGAAAGCAGGTTGGGGTGCTTCCTGTTTTTCGAATCCGGGGTTTCCCTGCAAAAAAATATATAAAAGGGATTGAAATTTCAATTTCAGCGGTTTAAGGTAAGGCCTGCGTTTCTGAAGTAAGCCCGAACCCACTGCCCAAACAGAAAATACTCAATTCCTCCTTTCACAGGGATTAATCTTCGGTTATAAATTTTTTCTATCTAACTAATTCATTAGAGGAAGACAGCCGATGGCAACAATCATTACTGATGAATGCATTAACTGCGGTGTGTGTGAGCCGGAATGCCCAAACGCCGCCATTGACGATGGTACCAAGGGAGGGATCGATTTCTACTACATCGATCCGGAACTGTGTACCGAATGCGTTGGTTTCCATGGTGAGGAAGCCTGCCAGGAAGTTTGCCCGGTAGACTGCTGCATCCCGGATCCGGACCGCCGTGAATCCGAAGAGCTTCTGCTTGATCGTGCTCAGCAGATCCACCCGGACCAGACGTTTCCGGCGCTCGACGAGTTGAGCGCAGAGACCTCCCTGTTCCGCAATCCGGACCGCAAAAACGCACATCTGGAACAGTAATCCAGCCGAAATTTAAGGCCCCTGCATCCCCAGATGCAGGGGCCATTTTTTTGCCTACAAGCCTTCGAACTCCATCCCAACCAAGTAACGAATCCCCCACCAGACATACCTCAAGACCTCCCGCAAGGACAGATAGCTCAGCCCCCCCAGCACAATCAAGACCACAGCAATCACCTGTTTTTTGCCGGGGGACGAGGTATCAATGAGAGTCCAGGGGAGATGATCCAGTACCAACCCCACCCCCACCCACACAAACAATGCCAGCAGGCCCAATGCAACAATCCAAAGAAATAATGAAGGAGAAGCGGGCAATGGCCCTCCCGGGCAGAGCGGGCCCCGAAGGGCCTAGTTGAAGACGTTCTTGTCCAATTCCAAGTGGCGTTCGGCCACATAGCGCAGGCTGTCCTCACCGTGCACTTTTATGTGATACCAGGGCTGGTTCTTCGGGGGGCGGCTGCGGGCCATTTTCTCGTACCACTCCTCTGAAAGCTGGAATTCCGGGTCGACACCGAGGACCACCCCGTAATAATCGTAAAGCTTGTGGTGGATCATCTGGCCGATGCAATATTTGGGTTGGGATTGTTTCATGGCGCTCCCCGGTCAGTGGATGGTTCTATTAAAAATATACTGAAAATCAAAGAGAGAGAAAAGGGCGGAATCACACTTGGAGGAGTTTGTATAAAAATCAAAAGGGGGCGTGAGCCCAGCCCACGCCCCCACTCAGCCCGTTCTAAAATTCAGATGAACATTTTGACAGTTTCATCGACCTCATTGGGGACTTCTTCACGGATTTTATCAATGACATCCTTCGGCACACCGGCATGCTTCGGCACATCGGGGAGCAATTGCGGCACGGCGGGCTCGCCACTGTTGCCGATCTTCAAAAAGTAAACCATGATGTCTGACATGTTGAGAATACAGCAATCCCGCCTCACTTCGGGGTCACTGACTTCAAGGGGGAAGTGGTGGTAAGTCACCATGTCCACAAGGCGCTGAGGAAGCTGCCATTCCATAAGCAACAGCTGGCAAACCTCGGCGTGGCTGAACCCGTATGTTTCCTTTTCCACGAGGAACAGGTGTTTTTTGGTTTCCCTGCACTGTTCCAGCACACCCTTTGCCACCTCGGTCTGCTGTTTGAGCGGAAGGAGGGTGCCGATGTCGTGCAACATCCCGGCCAGGTAAAAACGTTCCGGGTTCTCGATACCCACGGCTATTGCCATTTTACGCGCCGCAATGCCGGTGGCAATGCTGTGCATCCAGAACGTCTCCATGTTAATCAGGTCTCGCGGGATCCCTTTGAACTTGCTCACAACCACCGTTGCCAGAGCGAGGTCCATCAGTTGGTCTGTACCGATGATGTTGAGGGCATGGTCGATGGTTTCCACCGTAGAGGAAAAACCATAAAAGGGGCTGTTCACGATTTTCAGAAGGCGCGCTGTCAGTGCGGGGTCGGCACTGATGATCCGGGAA
This sequence comes from Nitrospina sp. 32_T5, assembly GCF_052156635.1. Taxonomy (NCBI): domain Bacteria; kingdom Pseudomonadati; phylum Nitrospinota; class Nitrospinia; order Nitrospinales; family Nitrospinaceae; genus Nitrospina; species Nitrospina sp. 32_T5. The sequence goes on from NZ_JBQKUO010000004.1 coordinate 221,188, forward strand.
TAATCATTAAAACTGCTCTCCGGATCGTCCATGGCCTGCTTCAATTGATAATACAAGACAGGCGGCGAGGCCGCCCAGGAACCGATCATGTCTTTGATTTTGGTCGCCAAGTCCCCCCCTTTTCGTTTTCAACGCAGGTTGAATTACGATATGGATGCTGTTAATTTGAACCACTAAACTTCGTATTATAATTATTCTGGTATCGATCCCCAAAAATTTCTTCACTCGACACTGAAATTACTGAACCCCGATCTCAGCAGGAACTAGGATATGGATAAACTGGAAGCCGTGCAACGGGTCCTCCGTTTCAGCAACACCATTCGTGAATGGTGTGAAAATGAGCATAAAGTCTATTTTGATGACTTCGACAACGAAAATGTGGAAAATTACGAACCCGGTGGTTTCGGCGAACTGGCCGACGCCATCATTGAAGACGGGGTCAACGAAAGCATCCTCGACGAAGAGGACCTCCGGGACTTCCAGTAGCCCCATCCCTTTCTGGCCCGGTTTCTGGTTTGATTTCGCCATCCCCTGCCCCGGTCAGGCGTAGAGGGAGGCCACCCACTTTCCATAGCCGTTGAACTTTTCGGTCGGATAAATATCGCCGGTGCCGATCATCTTCTCCTTCTTCTGAGACCAACGCGGGTGCGGAACCTCCGGGTCGACATTGGAAACGAACCCGTATTCGTGGGGAACCAGTGTATTCCAGAAGGTCGCCGGTTGTTTGCTCACAAGCTCGATTTTGACCACCGACTTGATACTTTTGTAACCGTACTTCCATGGCGTCACCAGCCGGATACCCGCTCCGTGCTGGTTGGGCAGCACATGACCGTACACCCCGGTAGCCATGATCGTCAATTCGTTCATCGCCTCGGCGATTGTCAGTCCCTCGGTGTAGGGCCATGGCAGGTGGCTCTGCTCCTGTCCCGGGGCCACTTGCGGATTGAGGAAACTGGTGAATTTCACAAACCGCGCCCCGGGTTTGGGATCGGCACGACGAATCAGTTCCCTTAACGGAAACCCATTCCACGGCACCACCATCGCCCACGTCTCCACGCAACGATGGCGGTAAACCCGTTCCTCCAGCGGCATGGTCTTGATGAGGTCATCCACATCATACGTTTTGGGATTGTTGACAAGACCGGAAACCTCCACCTGCCATGGGCGAGGCTTGAAAGCGTCGATCAATTTCCACACGCCTTCTTTCACCGAGGTGAATTCGTAAAAATTGTTGTACTGGAGCGCTACGGTCTCCTGGGTCATGGGCCGCGAAACGGTATAGGCCGGATTGCGTTTCAAACCAGGGATGGGAATGAAGTCGGTTTGGAGCTTTCGATCGGGCTCACCCAGAAGGCGGTCCAGCCAGTTGGACTGCGCCTGCGCAGTGCCGGGAAAAATGGCTCCGCCAACCATCAGACCGGCGGCCGCCATCGCCTGGAGAAAATCGCGGCGATTGAAAAACAGGGTTTGCGGAGTGATGCTTCGGGAATTTTCATTCCAGTCGGGGGGTATATACAAGTGGCTCATAATCGCTCCTTTTGTGGCGTCCGGGTGGACCGCAGCGTCTCCCCTTTGCTCATTATATCCGCTCAAACCAAGAAAATCCTTGAGAGTTTAGGTGGATTCGCATACATTGTTTTGGCTTGCGGAAACCGGTCCAAATCGGTTTCCACCTCTTTTTCTTGCCCTTTGGTCGTTTATGAAGCCGGAAGATTTCACATTATTCAGTGGGGGTGTGAAAGGCGCGGAGGCGGAGTTCGGTGCCAATGCCGAACGCCTCGGCCTGGAGGAAGTGCATTTCACTTTTGAGGGCCACAAGATCGTCCGAAAACGCGGGACGCGCTTCCTCACCCAGGAGGAACTCAAACACGGTGACGTCAGCCTGGTTTACGTCTCCAAACTCATGCACCGCAAGTACACGGACGGCCCCCTGTTTCGGAAAGTCCTGCAAAGCATCTGGCACATGGTCAACCACGCGGGCGAAGTGTTCGTGGTGGGCCATATCCTTGAAGACAAAACGGTGAAAGGCGGCACCGGCTGGGGCGCCGAACTGGCCAAGCTGTTCAACAAACCACTCTATGTGTTCGATCAGGACCAGGAACAGTGGTTCAAATGGACGGGGGACGCCTGGAAGAAAGCAACCCCGAAAATTCGGGATAAAAATTTTGCCGGAACGGGCACCCGTTTTTTAAACGCCGCAGGCAAGAAGGCCATCGCCGACCTGTTCGACCTTTCCTTTTCCAAATAAATAGCGGTTTTTCCGCCATTCCCCTCCCTCTCATCACGTATTTGTTTCCGGCAGCTCCAGACACATCGTATATTTTTTCCCCAATTATTTGATTTACCATCCCCCTTCCCTTAACCTGAAAACACGGAAGGAATCCTTTCCATTTCCCATTTCATTATCAAAATTAATCGGAGGGGTGGAATGTCAACGACCACAATCGTGATTTTGGGAATCCTGGGTTTCGGCCTGCTGGGGATCATCGGTTACTTCATCATGATCTACAACGGCCTCATTTCCCTTAAGGAAAACATCAAGAAATCCTGGGCCAACATCGATGTCATCCTGAAGCAGCGTTACGACGAAATCCCGAAACTGATTTCTGTCTGCGAAAGCTACGCCCAGTTCGAAAAAGGCATGCTCGACCGCCTGCTGAAAGCGCGCGAACGCTATGTCCGCGCGGATGGAGTGAAAGCAAAATCCAAGGCCAGCAACCAGATCAGCGAGGCGCTTCGCAGTGTTTTTGCCCTGGCTGAAAATTATCCCGAGCTCAAGGCCAACGAGAATTTCATGCAATTGCAGAATCGCATTTCGCACCTGGAGGAAACCCTGGCCGACCGACGCGAGTTTTTCAACGACAGCGTCAACAACTACAACATCCGCATCCAGCAAATCCCGGATGTGTTCGTGGCCGGCATGCTGAATTACCGGCAGGAAGAGATGTTTGAAGTGGCCGAAGAGGAACGCCGCGACGTAAAGGTCAACATCAAGCTCCCCAGTTTTGATTGAAAATTTTAACCATCATTTGGAGGATGAGGGGTGTCCAGTCTTTCCGGGGATGAACTGGAAATCATTGTAATTTGTATATTGGGAGCCGCTATCGGGTTATACCTTTTTTGCACTGGTTTTCGGGAGTTGAAAGTCAAGCGGACCATTCAAAACACACCTACTTCGAAGATAAATACCGGTGCGGTTGGAACTAATGTCGAGGTCAAAGGCCGAGTCATCGCCGAAAAAGACAAGTTGGTCCGCGGGCCTATCAGCGGCAAACCCTGCGCCATTTACCACATTGAAATCCAAAAATGGGACAAGGACGGGGAAGCCGATTCGCGCCCCAGTTCCATTTCTTTCGATCCTTTGAAAAAGCATACCTGGAGACGTGGCCGGTGGGTGACCATTGGCAGCTATTTTTCTGATGACGGGTTTTATATCGACGACGACAGCGGTGCCAACGCCATGGTTTTGGTGGAAGGGGCGAAAGTACACCGGGACGGTGACACAGTAAACTATGAATGCTCCTCCCACCAATTTTCAGGTATGGATGCGGAGTTGTACCAGTCCTTAAAAAAAAGCAGAAAAAAAATAGGGTCATTCAAATTAAAGGACACTACCTACCTGTTTTCCAAAGATTACCATTTCCGGGAATGGTGTTTTGTTCCCGGTGAAGAGTTGTATGTTTTGGGTTACGCTTCTTCCAATCTAAAAGCCCTTCGTCCCAAAAAACCCGGTGCGCGTTTTTTCGTGGAAGCAAAGAAAATGATCCGCAAAAATAAGGATCTGCAGAATAAGCTGGATTCCAACAGGGATGGCAAACTGGATTACTACGAACTGGAACGAGGCGCACAGTTGCTTGCAAAAAAGCTTGCGACCAAATACAGCGAAAAGAAGCTGGAGGAACTGGCCTCCAAAACCAAAATGGTTTTTAAAAAAGAATACAACTACCCCTTTGTGATCAGCAACCGCCACGAAGAAGACCTGGTCTCGCATGTTGGAAAGATGGCCGCTCTGAAAATCTGGGGCGGACCCGCCCTGGTGATTGGCTGCACCATTTATTTTTTTACTTCATTTTTCCATTAAAATGCCAGTCAAGTCGATCCTGGTCGCTCGCTATTCTCATTCCGCTTCACAGGGGTTTTGCAACCTGACCACGCCTTTTGGCCCAAAGCACCAGCGACAACCCGAATATGAATATCCCGATGAATTGCGAGGTGGACAGCATCTCCGGAACCGCGTAGCCGCGGTCGTCGCCGCGGTAAAACTCGATGATGAAGCGGCCGATGGAATACAGGATTCCGTAGGTGAGGAGCACCTGTCCGTCAAAGCGTTTCTTCTTCTGCACCCACAGCAGGACGAAAAAAATGACGAGCGCATTGAGTGACAGGTATATCTGAGTGGGGTGAAGCGGCACATTGAGCGGTGCCAGGGAATCCAGGTTGGTGAACGTGATGGCCCACGGCGCGTCGGTGCGCACGCCGTAACAGCACCCCGCGAAAAAACATCCCCAGCGGCCGATGGCCTGCCCGATGGCGATCGAAGGCGCCAGCACATCCGCCGTTTTCCAGAAAGGCAGATCGAACTTGCGCATGAAGTACCACGCCGTCGCCACCGCCGCCATCAATCCACCGTAATACACGAGCCCCCCCTTCCAGAACTTCAACATCTCCAGGGGATTCGAGGCAAAGTAGCGGTACTCGACGATCACGTACAACAACCGCCCACCCAGAATGGATGCGATCAGCAGGTAAAAACACAGATCAAGGATTCGACCGGAATCGAGCCCTTCCTTTTGCCCCTGACGGGCCGCCAGAACGATGCCGACGAAGAAACCCGTCGCCACCAGCAGGCCGTAGGTGAAGATTTTGACAATACCAAACTCAAGCAGAATGGGATGCACGTGAGCTCTCCCTGTCAGGCAGATTCAGAGGTGGGGTCCTCTTGCCGTTTTTGCGGTGCGGTTCCATCCTTGATTATATCAATGAACATGAACAGCACGCCAATGGTAATGCAGGAATCCGCCACGTTGAAGGCGGGCCAGTGGTAACTTCCAAAATGAAAATCGAGAAAATCGATCACTTCCTTGTACAAAATGCGGTCGATGAGGTTGCCGATAGCCCCGGCAAAAATCAGGATCAGGCCCCGGAGCGCGATTTTTTTATGACTCGGGGTTTCGTGAAAGAACACCAGAATGGCGATGATGGCGATCCCGGAAAAGATGATGAACAGAGTCGCCTTCATTTCCAACTCGCTTTCGGCGAACAGGCCAAACGCCACCCCCGGGTTGCGGATGTGCGTCAAATTGAAAAAGTTGTCGATGATGCGGATCGACATGTTCTGCGGAATGTGCAGAGCCACGAGGTACTTCGTGAACTGATCGAGGATGATCAGAATGTTGGAAATCAAAAACAGCTGAAGGTATTTGTTCTTCAAAAGAAACTCAGGCTTTGGCGGCTTCCAGATGGGTCGCGCACCGTTGACAGATTCCGGGATGGTCTCCGGATGCTTCGGCCTCGACAAAATAGTTCCAGCAACGTTCGCATTTCTTTCCGGGAGCCGGTTTGACCCCGATCTTCAACCCCTCGATCACATCGCTCTGGTAGGCGTCGCCATCCAGTTGCGGAACCATCTCGACCTCTGACACGATAAAAATATATTTGAGCGATTCACGTTCGCTTTCCAGCAACGGCTGCATGGATTCAGGCGCAGCGAGGGAGACCGAAGCGTCCAGCGAATGCCCGATTACCTTTTCCCGGCGGCGCAACTCCAGTGCCTTGCTGACTTCGCCCTTGAGCTCCTTGATGCGCTCCCACTTGGTAGCCAGTTCGTCGGAAAATGTGACGCCGGACAGATCCGGGAACACGCTCAGGTGAACGCTTTCCGTTTTACTGCCGTCGTCGGGCATGTACTTCCACACCTCATCGGCGGTAAAACTCAGGATCGGCGCCATCATCTGCGCCATGCCCTTCAACAGATCGTATATGGCTGTCTGACCCGACCGGCGACCCTGCGAGGTTTTTGGGTAGGTGTAAATCCGGTCTTTCAGGATGTCCAGGTAGAACGCGCTCAGGTCCACGATGCAGAAGTTGTAAAACGTGTGGTAGAACACGTGGAACTCGTACCCCTCGAACGCTTTCTGAATGCGTTCGTTCACCTTCTTGAAGCGGTGCAGGATGTAGTGATCGATCTCCTCCATCTCGCCGACGGGCACACGGTCGGTTTTCGGATCGAAGTCGCTCAGGTTACCGAGCAGAAACCGGAACGTGTTGCGGATTTTCCGGTAGGCCTCGGTAAGCCTCTTTAAAATTTCGTGGGAGATGCGGATATCCTCGCGGTAGTTCTCCGACGCCACCCACAATCGCAGGATTTCCGCGCCGTACTGGTCGATGATCTTCTGCGGGGCGATGACATTGCCCGCCGACTTCGACATCTTCTTGCCCTTGCCGTCCACCACGTAACCGTGCGTGAGAACGGTTTTGTACGGAGCCGCACCGCGCGTGGCCACGGCTTCCAGCAGGGAACTGTGGAACCAGCCACGATGCTGGTCACTGCCTTCCAGATACAGGTCGGCCGGCCATTGCAGGTTCGGGTCCGGTTCCAGCACCGCCGCGTGGCTGACGCCGGAGTCGAACCACACATCCAGAATATCCATTTCCTTTTTGAACTCGGCAGACCCGCAGGCGCACTTTGTACCCGCAGGCAGGAGGTCCTTCACGTCTTTCTCGAACCAGCAGTCCGCGCCTTCTTTTTCCACCGCCTCAATGACGGGTTCGTAAACCGCCATGTCGGCGAGCGTGGTGTCGCACTGCACACAGGTGAACACCGTGATCGGTACACCCCACGCGCGCTGACGCGACACGCACCAGTCCGGACGATTCTCGATCATGCCGTAAATGCGGTCGCGTCCCCAGTGCGGCACCCAACGGGTCTTGTCAATCTCCGCCAGCGCTTTCTGGCGCAAGCCCTTGTCGTCCATCGAAATGAACCACTGCGCCGTGGCGCGGAAGATAATCGGCGTGCGGCACCGCCAGCAGTGCGGGTAAGAATGATCGACCCGGTCCTGGCGGATCAGCTTGCCCAGTTCTTCCAGCTTCTTGATGATCTCCGGGTTGGCCTTCATCACGAACTGACCGCCGAAAAACTCGACCTCCTGTTTGAACACGCCGCCGTCGTCCACCGGGTTGTATGTGTCGAGCCCGTACTTGAGGCCGACGATGTAGTCCTCCTGACCGTGCCCCGGTGCGGTGTGAACGCAACCTGTTCCCTGCTCCAGCGTGACGTGGTCGCCCAGGATCACCGGCGACTCGCGGTCGATGAACGGGTGTTGGCAGACGACGCCTTCCAGTTCCTTGCCCGCGCATTTACCGAGGACTTTGTAATCGGTGACGTCCCATTCGAGGATCAGAGCCGAGAGCCGCTCCGCCGCCACGACGTACTGCTCGCCCGCGATCTCAACGGCGGTGTACTCGAAGTCCGGGTGCAGGCACACGGCGAGGTTGGCGGGAAGCGTCCATGGCGTGGTGGTCCAGATAACGAACGATGCCTTCTTCGCATCCACGCCTTCGATCTGGTTGTTCCACCCCGACTTCACAGCAAATTTTACGTAGATGGACGGAGAATTGTGATCGGCGTACTCGACTTCCGCCTCGGCCAGAGCCGTACGGCAGTGCGTGCACCAGTGCACAGGCTTCAGTCCCTTGTACACCATGCCGGATTCGAGGAATTTCAGAAACTCGCGGACGATGGTGCCTTCGTAGCCGAAGCTCATGGTGAGGTACGGTTTGTCCCAGTCGGCGAACACGCCCAGCCGCTTGAACTCTTCCTTCTGCACCTCCACGAAACGCGCGGCGTACTCCCGGCACAGCTTGCGTACTTCATTCTTAGCCAGGTCCTGTTTTTTGCTTTTGAGCTCCTTGCCAACCTGGTGCTCGATGGGCAGGCCGTGGCAGTCCCAGCCCGGCACGAAGGTCGCGTCGAATCCTTTCATCGTCATGATGCGCACGATGAAATCCTTCAGCACCTTGTTGAGCGCGTGGCCCATGTGGATGTGGCCATTGGCGTAGGGCGGGCCGTCGTGGAAGACGTATTTCGGGCGGCCCTTCGACGCCTCGCGGATACGCTGGTAAATGTCCTCCGCCTCCCATGCCGCCAGCACTTCCGGCTCCCTCTGCACGAGGTTGGCCTTCATGGGGAAATCCGTTTGCGGCAGGTTCAGGGTGTCCTTGTAATCCATTTTCGTGTCGCCGTTTTCCGTCTTCATTTCAGTTTCATCGCTTCCTTCACTTTTCGCATGGTGTTTTGCGCCACCTTGCGGGCACGCTCGGTGCCTTCATCTAGAATTTCATCCACTTCCTTCGGTTTGGCCACCAGCTCCGCCCGCCGCTCCATGAGGGGACGCATCCCCGCCAGCATGGACTCCGCCAGCAGGGCCTTGCAGTCGCCGCACCCGATGCCCGCCGTCCGGCAGTTCTCATCGACGTACGCCTGCTTCTCCTCCGACGAGAACAGCTTGTGAAACGGGAACAGGTTGCACACGTCCGGATCGCCGGGATCGTTGCGCCGCAGCCGTTGCGGGTCGGTGAGCATGGACTGGATTTTCTTGGTGATCTCCTTTTCCGAGTCGGACAGGTAGATGGCATTATTGTAGCTTTTGCTCATCTTCCTGCCGTCGATTCCGTTCAGCTTCGGCACCTCACTGATCTTCGCTTCCGGTTCGATCAACACCTTCTTTTTATAGAAATGCTGGAAGCGACGCACGATCTCGCGCGACAGCTCCAGGTGCGGCGCCTGGTCGATGCCCACCGGCACGAAGTGCGCGTTGTACAGCACGATGTCCGCCGTCTGCAGTACCGGGTAACCGAGGAAGCCGTAGGAACTCATGTCCACGGTCTTCACTTCCTGCTGCTTTTCTTTATAAGTGGGATTGCGCTCCAGCCACGACACCGGCACGATCATCGATAAAATCAGGTGCAGTTCCGCATGCTCCGGAATGCGCGACTGCACGAACAGCGTGCACTTTTCCGGATCCAGTCCCGCCGCCAGCCAGTCGATCGCCACCTCGCGCGTGAACCTGGGGATCTCGCCGGGGCTTTCATGCAGCGTGGTCAGCGAATGCCAGTCGGCGATGAAGTAAAAGCACTCGTAATCGTCCTGCAGGGACACCCAGTTTTTCAACGCGCCGAAGTAATTGCCCAGGTGAAGCAGGCCGGAAGGCTGCATGCCGCTCAAAATGCGTTTTTTCGACATCAATCGGAAATTTGATAAGGATTAAAGGAAGCGAATGATCTGTTTTACATAGGGAAACGCCTCTTGGGTAAAAAACTCTACCATAAACCCCATGGGGAGTCTAAGAATACCCAAAATTATCCCGGTCTGTGCAAAATAATCCAAAAGGAAGATGCCGAGCAGGACGAATCCGCTGTAGCGGTCGAACACCGCCAGCTTCGCCGCCATCTCCTGCGAGACCAGGCCCTTGAGCACGCTGGCGCCGTCCAGCGGAAAGATGGGCAGGAGGTTGAAGATCGCCAGCGCCACATTGATGTAGAGCGCGTAGCACAGCATGGCGAACAGAAACAGGTTCTGCTCCGGCGGCGTGACACGCACCAGGAACCCGAAAATGAGGGCGAGGATCAGGTTGGACGCCGGACCCGCCGCCGCCACGTACATCATGTCGCGGTGCGGGTTCTCGAAATTACGTCCATTTACGGGCACCGGCTTGGCCCAGCCGAAACCGAGGAAGTAGAAGCAGATGACGCCGAAGAAGTCCAGGTGCTTGATGGGATTGAAGGTGAGCCGGCCCAGCCGCTTCGCCGTGTTGTCACCCAGAATGTAGGCCACCCGGCCGTGGGAGTATTCATGCACCGTCAACGAAAACAGGATGATGACGGTAAAAAACAGGTAAAACTGCAAGCTTTCCAAGAAATTACCTCGAGTGGCAAAGGACTGCCGGGAATTCTCCCGGCCGGCGGGGGAACGATCCGGTAGGAGTTTGACCCAAATACGCGTAATTGCGCTCTTAACTGAATTTTAGCTCATTTAAATCCCCCTTCTCAAATTTTATACAGCTTGCGTGTTTCTTCACATAAATTGCGTCCCTGTCCTCAAGCCTTTGGGTTTTTGGCCGTTATGAGAAGGGCGGCGGGTCACATTCGGTTGAATTCACTCTGCCGTTGCGTGACAATGAAACGATCCGCATTCACGAAACATCGGGACGCCCCGGCCCGCCCGGCGTGGGTCGGCAAGCCCTTTTAACGAAAGCAGGTGAGCGTTTTGTCCACGAAGCATTCCAGTCAAATCATCGCCGTCGGCGGCGGCAAGGGCGGCGTCGGCAAAAGCGTGATCGCCACCAACCTGGCGGTGGCCATGGCGCTCACCGGGCAGAAGGTGGTGCTGGTGGACGGCGACTTCGGCGCCTCCAATCTGCACGCGCTGGTGGGCATCAGCAATCCGCGCTACGGCTTCCGCGACTTCTTCGTGCACGACGGCATTGAGGACGACCCCTCTCCCCTGCTTCAGGAAACCGGACTGGTGAACCTGAAATTCCTGAGCACGTCAGGCAGCCTGCCGGGCAGTGCGGACATCAACCAGAAACACCAGAACCGGGTCATCAACGTACTACGCAACCTGAAAGCGGATGCGGTGTGCATCGACCTCGGTCCGGGTACGGGATTCCACACGGTGGACTTCTTCAACCTCGCCGACCGGCAGGTGGTGGTGTCCACGCCGGAGATGACATCCATCACCAACACGTTCAATTACATCAAGTCGGTGCTGTTCCGCCGCATCAGCCAGGAGTTCAAGGCCAACGCCGAAATCCAGCACGCACTCGATTTCTCCAGGAACCCGGAGGTGAGCGAGGACTGTTTCGAGATCGACCAGCTTCGCGCCAAAATCAAGCAGACCGACCCGGATTCGCTGGAAGCGGTCAACGACATCATCCGCACCTTCTCTCCGGGACTGGTCATCAACCGCGTGCGCGGCAAACGCGACATCATGGTAGGCGACACCCTCTGCAAACTCGTCAAGAAATACCTCGACGTGGACGCAAAATACCTGGGCTACGTGGTGGACAGCGAAGAGGTGCGCGATTCCATCGATGACATGGTGCCCTTCCTCGTTAAAGACCCGGCCAGCAAGCCCTCGGAAAACATCCGCCAGGTAATGAGCAACCTGACCCACACAGACCTGCACATGGTCAAGAAAAACGGCTCGATGTTCGTGTCGCTCGAGATCAAGCTGAAATCCGGTTGGGACCGCTGAGGACCGGCTCTCTTCAATAATCAGCTCCCCTCCCGCCCCTGCCTGTCCTTCGTTTTCGAATCTGTTAAGATATCCCGCAGATATTTCCTTCAGGGTCGCATGTCCAGAGATTACCAGAACCAGCTTGAAAACCTGTTGCGTCTGAGCCGCGAGTCGGGTCACCCGCTTTACGTGGTGGGCGGCACTCTTCGTGACCGGGTGATGGGCAAGGCCGGCGCCGATTTCGATTTCGCCTGCCAAAACGCACCGGAACTGGCGCGGCGCTTCGCCGAAGCGCATTCGCTGACCCTGGTGCCCCTGGATTCCACACTTGACCGCGAGACGCATCGCGTGGTGATTGAACGCGACGTGTATTTCGATTTTTCCACCCTGCAGGGAGAAACGCTGGAAGACGACCTCGTCCACCGCGACTTCACCATCAACGCCCTCGGCCAGCCGCTGGAAGACTTCATCGAAAAAAAGGATACGGTGCTCGATCCCTTCGGCGGCCTGGCGGACATCGCAAGCCGTAACGTGCGTGCCCTGCCGGGTCCGGTGTTCGAAGACGATCCCCTGCGCCTGCTCCGCGCGTTCCGGTTCGCCAACACGCTGGGTTTCGACATCGATGAAACCACCGCACGGCGCATCACCGAAACCCGCGGTCGCATCCGCACCGTCGCCGAAGAGCGATTGTCCTACGAGTTGCTGATCCTGCTCGGCACTCCCAACTCGCATATCGAACGAATGGTCGATACGGGCCTGCTGTCCGCGCTCATCCCGGAGCTGGCCCTGCATTTCGGCAACGAACCCGGTGGGCCCCTGCCTGAGAGTGGACTTGAGGAGCTCCGCATTCTGGACCGGCTGGAGATTTTGCTCACCGAGACCGAAAAGATTTCTCCGAAACACCGCGGCTACTTCCGCGACCATTTGGAAATCTCGCCGCGACGCGCTCTGCTCAAGCTTGCGCTTCTGCTGCGTCCGCTGGATACGATTCAGAAAACCTTTATCACCGGAACGAAAGCCCGGAACGACACCATTCCTGTCCGCATTTTGAAAGACCTGCGGCTCAGCAATGACCACATCCTCTTCACCGACCGGGCGCTCGCGGTGCATGCCCATCTGGTCGAGCACACCGAAACGCTGGCGGGTGACATCAGGGGAGAGAATCTTTCCGGCATTTATAATCTGTGCAGGCAGGCAGGCGACGATATTTTTTCCGGTGCGATTCTGGCCACGGCTGTTAAGATGGAGACCGGCGACGATCTTCAATCGTTTCTGCTGGCGCTCAACCGGATCCTGGAGTTTTACCTGAACACCTACCGGCCCGCGCAAAAGCATCCCGCGCTGTTGAACGGGAAAACGCTGACTCGCAAGTTTCACCTGTCTCCATCGCCAGCCTACAAAACCATACTCGACCGCGTGGAGGAAGCTCGCGTTCTGGGGACCATCGCCACGCGCGGGGAAGCCGAAGCGTTGGCCGCCGATCTCATTCAGCAACTTCAAATCAAACGGGACACATGAACATGCAATATCAGAACCAGACCTGGCTTGGAAAGAAAGTCATCATCGGGCAGACCGGAATCGATCCTGCCCAACCGGTGAACGTGCTCATCGGGTTTCACGGGGCGGAATCGACTCCGGAGAACATGCTGATCCACGGCAACCGTCTGCAATTGACCAACACCGTCACCGTCTATCCGGAAGGCCCAGTAGATGCAGGCAACAGCGTGTGGAGCTGGTGGCTGGACGGTCCCCGCCAGAAGGAAGCGGTCAGCCAGTTTCTCGACTTCACTGCGGGCATGGTCGACGAAACCCACCGCTTCATGAAGGAACAGAACGTCGCCAACGGATTCCACACCTGCCTGTGGGGTTTTTCCCAGGGCGGCGCGGCGTCGCTGGTGTACGCATTGATGGGCAAACATCCCGTGCACAAGGTGGCGTCCATTTGCGGCTTCCTGCCGGAGTTGCCCGAGATCACCACCAAAAACGCCGCGTCGCAGATTCTCGGCATTTTCGGCGCCAACGACGATGTGGTGCCTTCGTTCCTGGCCGAGCACGCACTGGACGAGATGCAAAGCCACGGTCACAACCTGACCATCAAAGAAACCCCGCAGGGGCACGAAGTGAGCGCCGAGAACATCCAGGACCTGATCCGGTTCCTCGAAGCCTGACCTCTTCCCCCCTTTCTGGGAATTTCGTTGACTTGCCCCAACGTTTTGCTATGCTGATCGCAAATTGAATCGCTGTATTCAGATGTAGGAAAGACGGTGCGAATCCGTCGCGGTGCCGCCGCTGTAACCGGGGACGACACCCGCATCTTGCCACTGTTCCAGGGAACGGGAAGGCGCGGGGAGTAGGACGATCCGGAAGCCAGAAAGCCTGTCTGGATATGCTTCACACACTCTCCGGGACCTGAGAGGTGAAGGTGACATGACCTGTTTCCCTTTCCACCCGGAAAGGGATTTTTTGTTTGGGCCTTCCAGGTTTCCGGTATGGAACCGGATATGACCGAGCGCCCGGCAATCAATCGCTTTCCCAAGCCATCGCTGTTTTCATCGCTCTCCGCATCAGGAACGAATTTCCGAAATGCGTTGGCAGTGGTGTGCCTGCTTGCGTTGCTGGCTTATGCCGGGTCCGCACTTGCGGATTCCCCCCCGAAAGCGCCGCAACGCATCATTTCGATGTCGCCGTCCATCACTGAGTTTTTGTTCGAGCTGGGTGTGGGCGACCGCGTCGTCGGCGTCACCAACTTCTGCAAATACCCACCGGAGGCCTGCACCCGCACGAAAATCGGCAGTCTTCTTCATCCCAGTCTAGAACGCTGGATCACGCTGAACCCGGACCTTGTCATCCACCAGGCCACCAGCCACACGCTCAGAAAAAACGCCCTCAATCTCGGCATCCGCACCCTCGGGGTGGAAATGCAGACCCTCCAGCAAATTTATGAGTCGGTGCGCAAGATGGGGGAGGTTTTGCAGATTGAAGATCGTGCGGAAAAGTTGGTCCACCGCCTCCAGTCCGGAATCGATGACTACCGGGGTAAGCTGAAGGGACACGCTCCCAGACCCGCCCTGCTGATACTGGGCGACAGCAACGAGCCGGGACGCAGTCTGTATGCAGTCGGGCCCAGTTCCTTTCTGGGCGAACTGTTCGCCCTCGCAGGGGCAGAGAACATCGTCACCGACACCATCGCTCCCTACCCGAAGATCAATAAGGAATACATTATCCAACAGTCGCCGCAGGTCATCATCGAAGCCGGACCGGCCATGAACATGACCGCAAAAGAAAAAGCGGCACGGCTTAAAGAGTGGGGGCGTTTTTCCACCATCCGCGCGGTTTCCGTTAATAACATCCATTTCATCGGAGCCGACTACATCCTCATTCCCGGGCCACGCTTGCTGAAAATACTCGACGACTTCGCCCGCGCCCTGCACCCGGAATTATTCGGACGACTGCCGAAATCCACCTCACAGGGAGGACAGGGATGACCGCCGCAATCGCACAACCACTCCTGCGCGCCGAGGGCATTTCGTTCGCCTACGACAAAGACCCCGTCGTGCACGAGGTGTCGCTGGACATTGCGTCGGGCGAATTCGTCGGCATCATCGGTCCCAACGGATCCGGCAAATCCACCCTTCTCAAACTCATGGCGGGCATTCTGGAACCGGACCGTCAGCACGTCCTGTTCTCCGGCCGCGATATCCAGTCCTGCAACCGCAAGCAACTGGCGCAGTCCATCGCGTGGATTCCTCAGGAACACCACATGCCGTTTCCGTTCAAGGTCAGCGAGGTGGTGATGATGGGACGGCATCCGTATCTCTCCGCGTTCACCTTCGAGGGGGAAACCGATTTCGAAATCGTCCGCCGCGCGCTGGAACAGACGCAGACCTCGGTGTTCGCCGAGCGGCTGTTCAACGAAATCAGCGGTGGCGAAAAACAGCGCGTCATGCTGGCCAGCGCCATCGCGCAGGAACCCGAGGCAATGCTATTGGACGAACCGACCTCCGCGCTCGATCTCAAGTACCAGGTGGAACTGTTACGGATTCTGGACGACCTCAACCAGAATCAGAACGTCACCATCGTCGTCGCCATGCACGACCTGCACCTCGCCTCGAAATACTGCCGCCGACTCGTATTACTGAAACAGGGCCGTGTGGTGAAAGACGGCGCGCCGGAGGAAGTCCTGCAGAAATCCATACTGGAAGAAGTTTACGAGATCGGCGTCAACATCTATCGTGATGAAGCCGATGGAAGTTTCCTGATTTCTCCGGGGGATGCGTGATGTGGACTCACACCCACGGACTCACCCCGCGCCGCTACGTGCAGGTGGTCACCGCGTTCTTCCTGCTCTTTCTTTTGATCCTTGGAATCGCGCCGCTGATTGGCCCAACCAGCGTCAACTTGATGAAGGCGTTGTCGCGCGACATCCCGTTCGCAGAAAACGTGGACGCGAACATATTATTCGTCGCCCGCTTTCCGCGCATCCTTTTGGGCGCGCTCACAGGCGGGGCGCTGGCCATCTCCGGCGCGGTCCTGCAGGCGTTACTGCGCAACGATCTCGCCGCGCCGTTCACCCTCGGCATTTCCAGCGGTGCGTCGCTGGGTGCAGTCATCGCCATCGCGCTCAATCTCAACTTCGTGTTCCTCGGATTCTCGTCGGTTCCCATTGCCGCGTTTCTGGGGGCCTTGGGGGCGATGTTGCTGGTATTCAGCCTGGTCAAAACGCGGCACGGCGATTTCCCCACGGGCGTTCTTCTACTCGCCGGAGTTACGGCGAACTTCTTCTTCGCGTCGCTGGTCATGTTCATCCATTACCTGTCCGACTTCACGCAGTCCTTCCAGATCGTGCGCTGGATGATGGGCGGCCTCGACATCACCAGTTACGAAACGGTGTGGTCGATTCTGCCACTGGTGCTGATCGGTTTTGGCGGACTGCTTTACATCGCGCGCGACCTCAACCTCATCAGCGCCGGCGTTCATTCGGCGCAGAGCCGGGGGGTGGATGTGAAACGCACTCAGAAGCTGGCATTTGTGATGGCCTCTCTGACTACAGGCACGGTGGTGGCGACCAGCGGACCCATCGGCTTCGTCGGGCTCATCGTTCCCCACATGGTGCGCCTGGTGATCGGACCCGACCTGCGCCTGCTGATCCCGGCGTCGTTTTTCTTCGGCGCGAGTTTTCTGATCCTGTGCGATTCGTTCGGCCGTACCTTCATTGCGCCGGTGGAGATTCCCGTCGGCGTCATCACGGCACTTCTCGGCGGACCGTTCTTCGTCTGGCTTTTAAAACGGCAGAGGTGATTCGATCATGACCGCAAAAACCTTGATGGTACAGGGAACCGGATCGGGAGTGGGCAAAAGCGTCATCACCGCGGCCCTGTGTCGCTGGTTTTACAAAAAAGGTTACAGGGTCGCGCCGTTCAAGGCGCAGAACATGTCGCTCAACGCCTACGTCTGCGAGGACGGCGGCGAAATCGGCCGCGCGCAGGCGTTTCAGGCCGAGGCCTGCGGCATCGCCCCCACCGTCCAGATGAACCCGGTCCTGTTGAAACCGGCGGGGGACAACCTGTCTCAGGTCATCGTTATGGGCCGCCCGGCGCACACGCGCAACGCCAAAGAGTATTACCGGGGCAAACCCGCGTACCTGCAACAAGTCACCGACGCGCTGAACGCACTGCGCCAGTGTCACGATCTCGTGATCCTCGAAGGTGCGGGGTCGCCTGCCGAAATCAATCTGCGCGAGATGGATTTCGTCAACATGGCGATGGCGAAGGAAGCGGATTCGAAGGTGCTGCTGGTAGGGGACATCGACCGCGGCGGCGTGTTCGCCTGGATGAAGGGCACCTACGACCTGTTGAGTGAAGATGAACAGGACCACGTCGCCGGATTCCTCATCAACAAGTTTCGCGGCGACGTCGAACTTTTAAAGCCCGGCCTCAAGCAGTTCGAGGACCTGGTCGGCAAACCCGTGCTGGGGGTGATTCCATTCGACCACAACCTGTTCGTGGACGAGGAAGACTCCCTGCCATTCGGCACGCACGGGGAAATGAAAACCGACGCAGGGTTGCTGGACGTCGCCATCCTGCGTGTGCCGCGCATTGCCAACTTCACCGATTTCTCCCCCTTGATGGAGGACCCGACAGTGGCAGTGCGCTATGTGTGGACCGAGGCGCAATTGGGATCCCCGGACCTCATTATCCTGCCCGGCACCAAGAACACGCTGGAGGACATGCGGTTTCTAAAAACGCAGGGACTCGACCGCGCCATTCATCGCTGTCATGCCCATGGAACCGTGGTGCTGGGTATCTGTGGTGGCTTTCAGATGATGGGTAAAGAGCTCACCGATCCCGAAAAAATTGAAAGCAATGCGGGAAAGGTCGATGGTCTGGACCTGTTGCCTGTCACCACCACGATGCAGGCGGAAAAAATAACGCGCCAGGTGAGGTTGACCACCAACCACTCACCGGCGTTCGACCACGGACTCACGGCGTGGGGTTACGAAATCCATAACGGCATCTCGGAGATTTCGGGTACCTGCGCCCCACTGTTCGAAAAAAAAGGTGAAGAAAATACGGATGCGCTGGGAGCCTGCGACAGCACCGGTACGCTGATCGGTACGTACCTGCACGGCATTCTGGACAACGATCTCCTGCGCCACGCGCTGTTGAATCGAGTCCGCCATTTACGGAATATCCCCCCTGTGAAAGAACCGTTCGACTATCAACTATTCCGTGAACGGCAATGGGACCGGCTGGCTGGGTGGCTGAACACCTCGATCGACATGAAACAAATTGAAGCACTGATTAAAAACTAAGAGGAACCAGAATAAGAATATGAAGAAACTATTATCCATAATAGGAATCTCCCTATTTGTGCCGTTGGTTTCCGGTTACGCGATCGCCGAAGAAAAAGATAAGCAACTGGAAATGCTGGACCCGATCGAAATCCACGCCACCCGTTCGCAGACCAAACCGGAAAACCAGACCGCGTCCTATACGGTGATCACGCGTGAGGAAATAGAAAAGAAAAAACACATGCAGGTGAAGGATCTCATTCAGGAGCAACTGGGTGTCAATGTCGTGCAGACGGGACCGCTGGGCAGTTCAACCACTCTTTTCATGCGCGGGGCCAATTCCCAATCGACCCTGGTGATGATCGACGGGGTTCAGGTGAAGGCCAACTCCACCGGCAGTTTCAGTTTTGCCCATTTGCAGTTGGACAACATCGAGCGTATTGAGATCCTGCGTGGGCCCCAAAGCACCTTATGGGGCGCCGATGCCGTCGGTGGGGTCATCAACATCGTCACCCGCAAAGGCAAGGGGAAGCCAACGCACACGCTGTCGTTCGAGGGTGGCAGTTTTGAGACGTTCAAGGAAACGCTCACCAGTTCGGGGTCCCATGAAAATTTCGATTACTCACTGAGCGCATCGAACACGGACAGCGAGGGCTTTTCTGCATTCAACGAACGGCGCGGCGGTACGGAAAATGACCGTTATTCCAACCGCACATTCTCCACCCGGCTGGGTTACAACTTCCTTAAAGACGGACGGGTCGAATTCATTGGACGCTACATCCGCGCGCGCAGTCACTTTGACGGATTCAATCCCCTCACCTTCACCTTCTCCGACACCCTGCCGCATCACATCAACAACGATACCGTTTACGGCGCGTTGCCCCTGCAGAAAGCGCTCACCGAAAACTGGGACCTGAAAGTCACTCCCAGCGTGTTTGTGGACGAACTGGATACCATCGATCCCACCTTCGGCGATTCGTTCATTATCAACAGAACGTACACGGTGGACGTCCAGAACAACGTGTATATCAATGAAAACATCTCGACCGTTTTCGGATTCGAGCACCAGGCCACCAATGCCGCCAATGCCAGCCAGGGTATCGCCCTGCAAAATGAGAACCAGGGTTATTACCTGCAATTTCAGTTCAATCACAACGACCGGTTTCTGCTGAACGCCGGCGTGCGGGAAGACATCAACACCCGTTTCGCCAACAAGTTCACCTACAAAATCGAGGCGGCTTACCGCTTTTTGGAGACCGATACCCGTCTGCGGGGGGGCTTTGCCACCGGCTTCCGCGCCCCGTCGGTCAATGAAATCCTGTTTCCCTTTTTTGGCAACCCCAGTATCCAGCCGGAAGAAACGGAAAGTTTCGAGATCGGAGTGGAGCAGGCCCTGCTGTCCGATCGCGTGGCTGTGGCTGTGACGTACTTCAACATGGATCTGAAAAACCAGATCCAGCCCAACCAGGCGACGTTCATCGCGGAGAACATCGGCCGCGCGCGTTCACAGGGCATCGAGACCAGCATCCGCTGGCAGGTGCTGGATGACGTCGATGTGAACGCCGCCTACACGTGGAACCAGGCGGTGGACTCCAGCACCGGCGCCCTTTTGGTCAGGCGGCCGCGTCATACCGCTTCCGCCACATTGCACCACACCTGGCGTAACCTGCTCGACTGGCTGGTGACGGCGCAGTATCGGAGCGCCATGGTGTCCGGCACCGGACGCGTCGGAGGGCGCACCATCGTGCGCGCAGCTTTGGGATACCAGTTGACAAAACAGCTCAAACTGACGGCTCGAGGAGAAAACCTGCTCAATAAAAAATACGAGGAGTCGCTTTTCTTCGGAACAGCGGGAATTTCCGGTTATGCCGGATTCGAATATTCTTTTCACTGACAGGAAGGCCATGTTTTCCACCCACGGTCACATTCAATTAAGGCGGGCTTTCCTGTCGGCGCTGGCCTGTTCTCTTGTCTTGCATGGACTGGTTTTTGCGGGTCTCACCTTCTGGCCGAAATCCCGGAAAAGTGAGGTTGAAAATAAAAACTTCATGGTCCAGAAGGTCCGGCTTGTGACCTCGTCACCCTCCGATTCCCGCACAAATCACCAACAGGAAACCCTGCAAAAGGAGCCCCTCTCCATTGAATCGAAAGAATTTCCCGTCAAAGGGGTCCCCGCAAAAATGCGCTCGCCGCATTTCAAAACGAAACACAAGGCAGACAAGATGCGACCCCTCCATTCATTCTCGCCATCGACATTACAAAAGAACCCGGCGGAGCTCTTGCCCCCCCACTCTCCAATAGCCAATTCCATTGTTCAGATGGCTCCCCAACCCGTGACCGTGAGCACCATAAATTCCGTTCGGCCCAAGACCCAGGCCCGAATCGCTTACAAAAAAGAAATTTTTCCAAAGTCCCCAATGAACTACATCCCGCCCTTGCAGGTACAACCCACACTCGCGCAGTCACACGGTTGGAAAGCACCTGCGGGAGACAGTCACACCGATGCCGTGCAACCCACTCACACCATTGCCGGCATCAAGCCGACAACACAAACCGGGCAAAGGCACATCTCGCATGAAGGAACCACGGAAATAATCGATAAAAAAACGTTTCTTGACATCCCCACGGCCTCGTGGACCGGCCCGAAAACGGGGTCAAAAAAGCCCCCGAAGGGAACGGTTCCAGAAAACGGATCCGGCAAGGCACCTCCCCCGGTAGAACAACCGGATACGATTAATTCCGAAAATATCGAATCCGCTTCCCACCAATTTGCATCCAAAAGATTCACAAGCTCCCACTCCGGTGGAGAGGACCTGGAAGCGCTGAAAAACGGTTTCATTCTGGAAATCCGAAACCGGATCGCAAAATACAAGTTTTATCCCCGTTTGGCCAGGCGGCGGGGGTTGGAAGGGAAACCCGTGGTACATTTCAGGGTCACCCGCAGGGGCACCGTTCAGGATCTGCACGTGGCGCTTTCTTCCGGAAGCGGCATCCTGGATGAAGCTGCACTGGAATCGGTGAAAAAAGGCGCGCCTTTTCCCGTCATCCCGCATGCGCTCAACCGCGACTCGATGACGATCCAACTGCCCATCGCGTTCACTCTCGATTGAACCGGTTCACCAAAACCGATCATTACTATTGGAGGCAGGAATGGACTGGACCCGAACTTCATTGAATGTTTTCTTGTGCGGCCTTCTGCTGGCGGCGTGCGCTCCCCAACCCACCAAAACCGTTCCGGCGGAATACAAACGCGGCCAGGAACTGTTCCACGCGGTCTGTTCCAACTGTCACGGTTCCGACGCGCTGGGTGGACACACCAAGGCACCCAACCTGATCGATGCAGTGTTTGTGAAAAGTGAATTTTCCGACCAGGAAATCCGCCACACCATCAACAACGGTTCCGGCAAGATGCCTTCGCAGAAGGGAAAGTTTTCAGATGAGGAGATCACCGAAATCATCAAATACCTGCGCTACAGCCAGAAAGAAGCCAACCTGGTGATGGATGCGGAAGCGATGGATGAGTTTTTTGACGCTCCCCTTCCGGCGGAGGACCCCATAGAGGAAGAGGAATTGGAGGAAGGGTGACGCGCCCTTCCCCGCCTTGACACCCTCCGTAAATTTGGCTAAATTGTGCCGTTCTTGAAGGCCATACCTCTACTCAAACAGACATACCGGAGCCCAATTCATGTCGGAAAGTTATATACAGTCCCAGTTCGCAAACCGCATCGGCGGGGCGCAATTCGGAAAAGACACCAAAATTTACAAGTTCGAGAAAATCAAGCGCGCCAAACGCGCGGCACTGGAGGCCAACCCCGGTAAGGAACTGTTCGACATGGGTGTGGGCGAACCGGATGAGATGGCCGACAACGGAGTGATCGCCGCGCTGGAACAGGAAGCGCGCAAACCGGAAAACCGCGGCTACACCGACAACGGCATCGACGCATTCAAGGAAGCGGCAGTGCGGTATATGGAAAAAACGTTCGGCGTGACAGGGCTCGATCCTAAAAAACACGTCAACCACAGCATCGGCTCCAAACCCGGCCTGGCCATGATGCCGCTGATCTTCATCAACCCCGGTGACGTGACATTGATGACAACTCCCGGTTATCCGGTAATGGGCACACACACGCAGTTTCTCGGCGGTGAGGTGGTGAACCTTCCTCTAACGGAGGACAACAACTTTCTGCCCGATCTCAAAAGCATCGACTCCGAGACGGCGAAACGCGCCAAACTGCTTTGCATCAACTATCCGAACAACCCGACCGGGGCTAACGCCACCCGCAAATTTTATGAAGAGGTGGTGGAATTCGCCAGGGGAAACGACATCGTGGTGGTGCAGGACGCAGCGTATGCGACACTCACGTACGACACAGAACCGCTCAGCTTCCTTTCGATTCCCGGTGCAATGGACGTAGGCGTGGAATTCCATTCACATTCCAAAGCGTACAACATGACCGGGTGGCGCATCGCCTTCATTGTCGGCAACGAGCTGGTGGTCAAAGGCTTCGCCAACATCAAGGACAATATCGACAGTGGCCAGTTCGCGGCCATCCAGAAAGCCGGCATCTACGCACTGGAACATCCTGAAATCACAAAGCGCATAGTGGAAAAATACCAGCGTCGCCTGCGTCTTCTGGTGGACAGTCTGAATTCAGTCGGCTTCAAAGCCACCATGCCGGGTGGATCCTTCTTCCTTTACGTTAAAGCGCCGAAAGGTATTCAGGGCGGGCCGAAATTCGAAAACGCCGAAGCGTTTTCACAGTATATGATCACCGAACACCTCATCTCCACCGTGCCGTGGGATGACGTCGGCAATTTCGTCCGATTCTCCGCCACTTTCGCCGCCAAGGATGAAGCCGACGAAGTGCGCATCATGCAGGAAATCAAAATGCGCTTGTCCACAGTGAAGTTTGAGTTCTAGCGACGGTTTTATTTAAGGGACCCGTTATGTCCCACACCGCTTTTATCGGCATCGGTTCCAATATGGGAGACGCTCCCGGTCACTGCCGGGAAGCGATTCACCGCTTGCGGACACACCCGGCGTTGAACCTCCACACTGCTTCCTCCCTTTATAAAACCCAACCCTACGGAAAAACCGACCAGAACTGGTTCATCAACGCCGTGGCTCAGGTGGTAACGGACCTCTCCCCTGCGGATCTTCTGCAAGTTCTATTGAACATGGAAAAGGAAATGGGGCGGGAACGGCGGGAAAAATGGGGGCCCCGCAAGATCGACCTCGACCTGTTGCTGTACGATGAGGACACAATAAAGGAAGAAAACCTGCAAGTGCCGCATCCGGGCATCGCCGAGCGGCGGTTTGTGCTGGAACCCTTGGCGGAAATCTCACCGGACCTGGTTCATCCCACGTTGAATAAAACAATCCAGGACCTGCTTGCTGAAACTCGGGACGACCTGCAAGTGGAGCGCATCACAAAATCAGCCTAGTTCATCGACCTCGATGATTTCCATTTTCCTGATGGCCCCCTGCATCAACTCCTGCCACGGATAACGTTTTTCATCCTCTTCCAGTTCGTGAATTTTGCTTTTCGTCGTTGGATTCGGAGGCATGAACACGGAACAACAATCGGGTTGAGGCTCGATGCTTATTTCGTACGTCCCCAGTTCCTTCGCCTGGCGGATGATCTCGTTTTTATCGGTACCGATGAGTGGACGAAATACGCTGAGCGACACCAGCCCTGACACCGCGTTGAGATTCTCCAGCGTCTGCGACGCAACCTGTCCCAGAGATTCGCCGGTCACCAGCCCAAGATAACCATGCTGTTCAGCCACGGCCTGTGCGATGCGGTACATCATGCGACGGTACAGAACCACGCGATTCGGCGCGCGGCAGTGGTCGCGAATCGCTTCCTGGATAGTTTCAAACGGCACCACATACAAACGGGCCCGGCTCTGGAAACGGTTCAGTTGCCGACACAGCCGCTTCACCTTGTCGTATCCGCCGCGTCCCATGTAAGGCTGGTTGTCAAAGAAGATGCCATGCACCCGGCATCCGCGTTTCATGATGCGAAACAATGCGACCGGGCTGTCGATGCCGCCGGAGATCAACCCCAGAACCTCCCCGGAACTGCCGACCGGCAATCCGCGCAGGCCCGCGATTCGGTTCTTGAACACCACGGTATGTTCCTGGCCGATTTCAATTTCCAGCGTAAACTCGGCGTTGTCGATATCGACTTCCAGGCCGCGTTCGTGAAGCCGGCCGAGGATACGCGAACCCACTTCGTAATTGACCTCCGTTGAGGTTTGAGGAAATCGTTTGTCCGCACGTTTTGTCTTCACGCAGAACTTGAGATGTTTTCCAGAATTCAGGAGGGGTTCGATCCACTGCACACCGAGCTCCGCCATTTTCTCGAAATCCGGCTCCATTGCCACGCCCAGACTGAACGAAGCGGCACCGGGAACACACGCAAGGCGTTGCGCCGCCGTATCCGCCGCCTCCATAGGACAGTCCACGCGGATGCGACCGTGCGGTTTTTGAATCGTGACCCCGTCCAATCCTTTCAGTGCGTGCCGAATGTTGTCGGCCAGCCGGTTGATGAACATACTTCGGTTTTTTCCCTTGAGCCCGATTTCATCGTACCGGACCAGGATCGTGCAATTTTGTGTCATGAGTTGGCGAATCGACGAGAAAAGGAGGGGTAAAGAGTTTCGTGTGCATGGGCGAAAGCCGCGAGAAAGCGGTCCACGTCTTCCACCGTGTTGCTGTGGTTGAAGGAGATGCGAAGACTGCACCGCGCTTCTTCCCGCGTGCACCCAATGCCCGTTAAAATTTTAGACGGCTCTTTCGAATGGGCACTGCACGCCGAACCGAGGCCCACATAAATGCCCTGCTCTTCCAGATGATGCAGGACCACTTCGCCCTCGACCGGGGCGAAACTGAAATTGACAATGGCCGGTGATTGAAACGAATTGTCCGGATCGATGGAAGAATTGAATTTCAAGTTCAGGTTGGAGTTGCTGGATGCAAGCGCATTCAGTCCCGTCACCAGCCGTTCCCGCAAAATGGAAAATGTTTTATTCACGGATGATGCACGGTTGGCGGCCAATTGAACCGCGCATGCAAGACCCACGATCAACGGCACCGGCAAAGTCCCGGAGCGCATGCCGTGCTGTTGCTTGCCGCCGTGGATCTGCGGCTTGAGACTCAGACGGGAATCGACCACCAGCAGACCGATGCCCTTCGGCCCGTGGAACTTGTGCGCCGATACCGAATAGCCCGAAAGGCCTTCCCACATGGCCTCGGTGATCGGCAGTTTGCCCACCGCCTGCACGCCGTCCATGAACAGCCGGGTCTGCGGTGCGTGTTCCTTTAAAAGAGGAGTGATAATCTGTGGATCGTTGATGCTGCCCAGTTCGTTGTTGACGTGCGATAAAAACAACCAGCGCACCTTTTGTTTTTTGAGTTCGGGAATCGAAGCCGTATCCAGCCTGCCGTCCTTCTGGTATTCCAGCAAAGACACCGGTTCGTTATCGTATTCCTTTAAAGCGTCCAGCGTTTGTTTTACGCTGGGATGCTCCAGCCCCAGATACGCCGCTTTCTTATCGGGAAAACATGTTCCTTTAATGAAGAGATTGTTGGATTCACTGCCGCCGCTGGTGAAAATGATGCGGAACCGCATCGGAATGCACAAACTTTCGCGGATCCGGTCCTCCGCCTCCTGAATTTTCTGTTTGGCGTCGTGGCCAAGGCGGTACACCGCCCCGGAGTTGCCGAAGTCTTCCTGCATTGACTTCGTCATCACCTCGATCACTTCCGGATCCATCGGTGTGGTGGCGGCGTTGTCCAGATAAATCATTTCGTTCTTGTTTCCTGTCAGGTCGAATAAGGCGGCACAATGCCTTGATCGACGCCCAATTGATCGAGGATGCGGGCGACCACGAAATCGACGATATCCTCAACCGATTTCGGGTTGTTGTAAAATCCCGGATTGGCCGGGAGGATCAGTGCGCCCGCCTGGTCGAGCGCCAACATGTTTTTGAGGTGGATTGTGCTGAACGGCGCCTCCCTCGGCACCAGGATCAATTTCCCCTTTTCCTTCAACACCACATCCGCCGCGCGTTCCACCAGGCTGCTCGAGATCCCTGCGGCGATGCGCCCCACCGTACCCATGCTGGCGGGAACGATGACCATGCCGTCGGTTTTGAACGAACCGCTGGCGATGGATGTGTTGATCTTCGAATTCTTATAGACTGTCGCGTTTTCTTTTTTGAAATACGACGGCAGGAGGTCCAGTTCCAGTTTGAGCAGTTCCACCCCGCGCTCGGAAAGGACCACATGCAGTTCCGCCATCGGTTGCAGGACATCGAACAGTCGCTTGGCGTAACACACCCCGCTGGCGCCGGTAATGGCAATAATGAATCGCTTCATCGCGGTTCCCCGATACCGAGCAGATCATCCACCACAGTCACCACCTGACGGTGCACCGCCTCGACCGAACCATCACTGTCAATGCGGCGGATATGGGGACCCTCGAAAGAGTCAAAAATAGCCTGCACTTTTTGAAGATAATCCTTTTTTTCAAAGGAACTGAATCCATCCCGACCTTTTGCGATGCGTTCAAAGCTGGTATCCAGTAAACCGGAAAA
This sequence comes from Nitrospina sp. 32_T5, assembly GCF_052156635.1. Taxonomy (NCBI): domain Bacteria; kingdom Pseudomonadati; phylum Nitrospinota; class Nitrospinia; order Nitrospinales; family Nitrospinaceae; genus Nitrospina; species Nitrospina sp. 32_T5. Next base: position 247,821 of record NZ_JBQKUO010000004.1, read on the forward strand.
AATTAGAACCCGGTCGGGACGCGGAGCAAAAACTTCGTTGTCCGCACATATTTTTACCGGGTCAAACCCCAGCGCCCCCTGATAGGCGGCGGTGGAGTGATAATAACGGTCGATCACCACAACCTTGTTCGTGTCGAGTGCGGGCCGGATGTTCTGCTCCACATCTTCTTTGCGGTCATTCAAAAACCACTGCAATTCTTCTTCCGGGGTTGTGCCGCCCCGACCTTCCGTTAAAATTCTGCGGATTTTCTGCCCCCACGTCCCCTGCGTCGGTTCACGAAGGCGCACGACAGGCAGACCGCGCTGCTCCAGATAATCGGCCAGCAGGTTTCCCTGCGTGGTCTTACCCGTGCCGTCAATGCCCTCCAGCGCAATCAGATAACCCCGGTCCAACTCCATATCGTTCCCAGTATCCATAGGAAAATTCCGGTCCCGCAATGGCGTTTCCGGACAGTTGCTTTTGGCTTTTTTTTATTTCATAATTATTAAAAAAAGCCAATCCAAGCGGGCGGAACGCGTTTCCACCAAGCCGTTTTCTGCTCCAAGTCGGTCTTTAAACCTTATCATAGAACCATTTAGCGAAGGGCGGAAAATTGAAAAAATTCTGGGCCATCTTTGGGTGGATATGTCTCGGCATTTTCCTGCAATTCAAATTCAACATCCTGTACGGCATAGTCTTTCTCGAAAACCTGAATTTTCACGACCGTACGTATTTCGTCAAAATGAATTTGACCGATGTCGAAGGTCCCTTGAGTATTTTGAAAGTCGAGACCGTCGTCCACCATTCGCTGGGCAAGGACTACTTCGCCAACGTGTACATACCGGAAAACTACAAGGTCATCAACAAGGAGCCTTACCTGGGAACGGAAACCATACCTGGCTACGTCGCCTACTCCATGAACATGAAACGGAAATACCGGGATGTTCTGGCGAAGGAGGATTTCATCATCGCGCCCCAGTCGCCAGAGGGGACCATCGAATCGAAACCCGTCCTGATTCATTTCGAGAACATGAAACAGAGGCTTCACAAGGATGAAACGTTTCACCTGGCAACCGTCCAGGGAAACACCCAGCTGGAAGGGCCGGCCGTAGCCGAGGCGGTGTATCCACAGCAATTGGGAATGTGATCCGGCTTTTCCGGAAGCCATGAAAACCCAAACCAAAGATTATTACCAGATTCTGGGCGTCGCGGAAACCGCCTCGTCTGAAGAGATCAAAAAGGCCTACCGGAAGCTCGCGGTGGAAACCCACCCCGACAGAAATCCCAACGACCCGAAAGCCGAAGAACGGTTCAAAGACATTACGGAAGCTTACGGGGTCCTGATGGATCCCAAAAAACGCCAGGAGTACGATATGTTCCGCCGCCTGGGCGGTGGCCAGTCGGGTCAGCAATTCAACTATACCCAGCAGGAAATTTTCGAAAACATGTTCCGGCAGGCTTTCGGCCGCGACATGTTCAACAACCTGAACCGCGATTTTCAGCAGTCCGGGTTTCGCCACGGGACCGGTTTTTTCGAAACCATGTTGTTCACCGGCGCCGCAGGAACCCTGGCCCGCATGCTCCGCATGATTCCCGGTCCCATCGGCCGGATCGGAACCGGATTGTGGGTCCTGCAATCGGTCGGCACCGCTCTGTACACCATGAACCGCCGCCGAAAAGCGCAGGGCCAGGCCGAGGGGAGAGAGGACACCGGCCAGCCTGGCCTGTTCCAGAAGGTAAAGGGCCTGTTCGTCAAACCCGAGACCGACACTCACCAGAATGCGCTGAACCTCCATTTCAAAATCGCCATCCCTTCTGATGAAGCTCGGAAAGGCACGAAAAAGGAACTGACTTACAAGGTGGACGAGAATATCGAGCACCTGATGGTAGCCATCCCGCCCGGCATTCAGCCAGGCGGCCGCCTCCGCATCCGCAATAAGGGCCGAAAACAAGGAGACCGACGCGGGGATGTGATCCTGACCGTTGACGTCACGGCCTGACGGCCATTTTCTGTTTATCGGGTGGCCTCACAGGCACATTAAAATCGTTGATGCAAGCCCGGCCTCAAATGCGGTATGCTTGTAAGCTCATGGTTTTAAATCCAATTTTAGCCATCGATCATTCAAACTTCTACCGATCCTCCAAATATCCGTGACCGATCCATTAATCAATTCATCCATCCGCTCACAATCGAATCTTCGTAGTAGAAACCGTTTCCTCCTTTTGGCGCTTGTATTGATATCCAGCCTGATCCTGTTGCCCACGCAAGGCTGGAGCCAGTTCAACTTCACCGTCCCCGTCGGAGTGGCCAAGGCGGTCAAGCGGTCCGTACGTGAGAAAATCGAACTTCCGGGCACGGTGTTTCCCTGGGCCACCACCCAGCTTTCGGCGGAAATCGACGGCCGCGTCGAGCGCATTTTATTCAATGAAGGGGACCGGGTGAAAAAAGGCGACCCGCTGGTGAAGTTGCGTATCCGGCCCCTGCTTCTGGAACGTGATCTGGCTGTCGCCGAAAAGCGCCGCATCGAAACTTTTTTACAGGAATTGGAGACCGGAACGCGTCAGGAAACCATAGAGGCGGCGCAGCATGCGGTGCAACAGGCCAAGGCCCGGCTTACACTGGCGGAAAATGAATTGCGGCGAATTCAAAAGCTGTACCATGAAGGCGTCCTCAGTCTCGATGCCTATGACAAAGCCGCAGCGGAGGCCGACCAGGCGGCGGCGTTCCTGCAGGAAAAAAGTTCGGTGCTGGAAGAACTGGTCGCCGGACCGCGCATCGAACGCATCCAGCAGGAAAAAGCCAACCTGGAGGCTGCCAACGCGCGCATTCATTTGATCGAAGACAACATCCAGCAGGGCACCATTTATGCGCCATTCGATGGATACATCACAAAAAAACTCACCGAAGTCGGTCAGTGGCTGGAAAAGGGTGACCAGGCGGTTGCCATGATCGCTGCCAGTCCACTTAAGGTGGAAGTCAATATTCCGCAATTTCAATTCAACGAAATCCGGGTAGGCTCCGCCGCCGAAATCATTTTGGAAAACCGCGACACCAACGGCAAATCCCTCATTTTTTCGGGTAACGTCATTGAAAAAGTACCGCAGGGCGATCCGGTTTCCCGCACGTTTCCAATCCGGATCAAGGTTTCCGGAACCAATCCCACCCTCGCACCCGGCATGCTGGTGAAAGTCCGTTTCACCCCCGACCAGAAAGACCTTGAGAAACGCTTGTTTGTACCCAAGGACTCGATCGTGCGCACCCCCAAAGGGGCAAACGTCTGGGTGGTGCGGGAAAACGAAGAAAAGAAAATGATGGCTTACAAGGTGACGGTTAAAACGGGTAAACTGGTAGACAGCATGATTGCCGTGGAATTCATTGAAGGCAAAATCGAGCCCGGTGAATGGGTGGTGGTAGATGGTAACGAGCGTTTGAAACCCGACACCGAAGTCCGCATCATCAACAAACATATCAATTGATGTGCCATGAAGCTGGTCGAACAATCCCTCAGATATGGTGTCACCGTGGCCGTGGGGGTGATCCTCATCCTCATGTTCGGCATCATGTCCCTCCTTCGCATCCCCGTCCAGCTGATTCCTGAAATCAGCGAACCGGAACTGAGCATCCGCACAACATGGCCCGGGGCCAGCCCGGAAGAAATCGAACGCGAGATCATCGACGAGCAGGAAACCCAGCTCAAATCCATCGTCGGGCTGGTGGAAATGGAAAGCACGGCGAAGACAGGCGTCGCGGAAGTCTACCTGACATTCCAGGTGGGCACGAACCTGCAAATGGCCCTCGTCCGTACCGCCAACGCCCTCGACCAGGTCGAGACCTACCCGGAAGACGTGGACCAGCCCATCATCAAGACCAGCAACATCTCCGACCGGCCCATCGGCTGGTTCGTTCTGCAACCACTCCCCGGCAAGGAAAAAGAGATCAACGTTTACGATTACCGCGACTTCGCGGAGGACGTGATCCAGACCCGCTTTCAGCGCGTCCCGGGGATTTCCGACAGCGAGGTGTACGGAGGCAGTCCCCTCGAGCTGCAGGTCGTCTTCGATCCGGAAGCACTGGCGGAACGCGGAATCACCATCTTCCAACTCCGTGAAGAGTTGCGCAAAAAGAACCGCAATATCAGCGGCGGCGATTTCGATGAAGGCAAACGGCGTTACATCGTTCGAACCACGGGAGAATTCCAATCCGAGGAAGAAGTCGAAAACACCATCCTCACCCATGTCAATGGAACGCCTGTGTACGTGAAGGACGTGGCCGAGGTCCGGCTCGCGCATGACGAACTACGCGACTATGTGCGCCACAACGGCCTTCCGGGTATTTCGTTAAACGCACGCCGGGAGATCGGTTCCAACATCCTGCAGGTGATGGGGGAACTCAAGGCGGTGGTGAAGGACCTCAATGACAACGTGCTGAACCCGATGGGCATGCATCTGCACCAGACCGCGGACAAAACCGAGTACATTTCGCGTTCCATCGATATGGTCATGTTCAACCTGGTGGTGGGCGGTTCGTTCGCAATCATCATCCTGCTCGTGTTCCTTCGCAGCTTTTTCAGCACCCTGGTGGTTGCTGTAGCCATTCCCATCAGCGTCATCGGTTCATTCCTGGTCGTCACCCTGATGGGCAAGACCATCAACGTCATCATGCTGGCCGGCATGGCCTTCGCCGTGGGCATGGTGGTGGACGCCTCGATCATCGTGCTCGAAAACATTTACCGTCACCGCCAGAAAGGCAAGGACACTTTCGACGCCGCGCACGATGGCGCGCGCGAGGTGTGGGGCGCGATTTTCGCCAGCACCCTCACAACCCTCGCGGTGTTCATCCCGATCCTGTTCATCGAAGAAGAAGTCGGGCAGTTGTTCCAGGACATCGCTGTCGCAATCAGCGCCGCCGTCACCCTGTCGATGATTGTCAGTATTCTTGTGATCCCGGCGTTGAGCCGCAAACTGCTCAATTTCGAAAATATTCATGCCCCGTCGAACAGCCGTTTCATCTCCTCCTTCCGCAACCTGTTCGGCCTGGTGCCCCTGGCAACCCGGTTCAATGAAGGCGTGGTCCGCATTTTGCGCTTCATCTTTCAATCCAAAATGCGCCAGGCCGTGGTGATCCTTGTCTTGACGGCTGTCCCAGCTTACCTCGCATGGATGATGTTGCCGAAAACCGAATACCTTCCGGAGGGCGACCAGAACGTCATCATCGGCATGATGATTCCGCCTCAAGGGTACAACATCCAGGAAATGACCCGCATCGGTAATGAAATGGAGCAAAACTACGCGCCATACTGGCAGGTGGAACCGGGAAGCCCGGAGGAAGCGAAACTGAAAGGTCCGGCCGTACGCAACTTTTTGTTCATCGGCAGCCGCGGCCGCCTGTTCACCGTAGTCAAGGCCAAGGACCCGGAACGCGCTAAAGACCTCATTCCCGTGCTCCGGGAAGAACTGAAAAAAGTTCCGGGCATGATCGCCGTTTCAAAACAACTTTCCTTATTCTCAAGCGCATTCACAGGGTCGCGCGGCATCGAGATGAACATCATGGGGCCGGACCTGGTACGCATCACGGAAATCGCACGCAACTCGTTTTTCAAGGTGCAGGAGATCATGCCTGACGCGCAGGTTCGACCCAATCCCGGCATCGAGCTGGGTCAACCGCAAATCCAGATTCGACCCCGCTGGAAACAGGCCGCGGAGATGGGCGTCGATGCATCTGAACTGGGTTACTCCGTGGCGGCCCTGGTGGATGGCGTGTTCGCTGACGAAGTTTACCTGGATGCCGACAAAGTGGCGACGCCCTACTTGCCGCGTGACGGCATCGACCTCATTCTCATGAGCCGGGACATGGAACTGCGCAAAACCCAGGACATCCCGAACCTCATCATCCGCACTCCCCTTGGACAGGCGGTCCCGCTGAGCAGCATCACCGACATGGTGGAGACCGTCAGCACCGAAACGATCCGCCACTTCGAGCGTCAGCGGGCAGTGACGCTGGAAATCACCCCGCCACTGACTATCGCGCTGGAGGATGCCATCGCCATGGTTAAAGAGAAAATCATCCAGCCTCTGAAGGATCAGGGAATCCTGACCGGTGGTTACGCCATTACGCTGACCGGAAACGCGGACAAGCTGGAAAAAACGCGGGAAGCGATGGGAGGCAACTTCATCCTGGCTCTGGTCATCACCTACCTGTTGCTTTCAGTCCTGTTCCAGCATTGGGGTTTTCCGCTGATCATCATGCTCAGCGTACCGATGGCGGCGGTCGGCGGCGTGTTCGGCCTGTGGGCGCTCAACAAGTTCATTCTGCAACCGCTGGACGTTCTCACCATGCTGGGCTTCATCATTCTGATTGGCGTCGTGGTGAACAACGCCATCCTGATCATCTACCAGGCGCTGTTGCACATTCGTGAAGACGGCATGCACTATCGCGACGCCATCCTGGAAAGTGTGAGCAATCGCATCCGGCCGATCTTCATGAGCACGTTCACCAGCATCTTCGGGCTCATGCCGCTCGTCGTGTTTCCCGGCGCGGGCAGCGAAATTTACAGGGGCATCGGTGTCGTCATTTTGTCGGGACTGTTTTTCAGTGCTCTGTTCACCCTGTTTCTCATACCCAGTCTCATGAACCTGAGCTCCAGTCTGCGCCAGGGTGAACCGCCGGAACCGATGGAGCCAGAAACCCGCGTGCGCCCGCAAAGCAGCCAGCCGTCGCCGCAACCCACACCCACCCGCATGTGATTTGAAACGCGTTATGGATCGAACCCAACTTGTTACCTACTGGCGCAACTTTTTCAGCGACCTCCTGGTCGGTACCTTTAAAAGCCTTTTCCTGTTCTCTATGGCCGGGATGTTCCTTGCCGGACTTGCTGGTTGGGGACTGGACACGTGGCTCCTGGACCCGACCGGCTGGAGTATGGCCATCCAATGGCTGGTGTTGATCCTGACACTGGTCTGGCTGTTGCCTCTGGGCCTGTTTCATGGACTGGTGGCGAGCGCGCTTGCCACCGTCGGTAAAAAACTGAAGGAAGCGGTCAACGGGCTGCACGATCTTTTGGACATCCTGGTCAAGGGCGTCTTTTCCTATTACCCCAACCTCAGCAAAAACATCTCCAAAAAAGAGCTTGGTGAAAAGTTCGACCAGATCGGCCACAAGTTCCTGGAAGACCTCAAGCTCAAGGGCGGTCCCATCAGTTACATCAAGGGGCTCATCTTCCGAATCATTTTAAAGGCGCTGAAGTTTTTCTTTCTCGACGACATGATGGAGGAGATCAAGAAGAAACCCGGCGAGGAGGTGACGCGCGCCGACATCGAAAGCGCCGTGCGCCGTGTGGGGGTGGAGTTTCTGCTGTCCACGATTCACGATAACATCATGATCCTGCAGGCGGCGAACGCCATCGTGATGCTGTTGCTGTTCGGGTTGCCGTTCGGGATTCTGGCTTTTTTCTGAGGGAGTGGAAAATCAGACGACCAGCGATGCCAGCCGTTCCTGGATGATTTCCTTGTCGTGGTAACCGAGGTATAGCAAACCGTCGGCCAGCGAGTAGTTGTGGGGGAAGGTCATCACCTCGCGGCTGATCTTCTGAACGATCTCCTGGTACAACTCGGTCGCCTGCTCCGGCGTCAATCCCTCGCGCACCTTGTGGTTGAAACCCAGGGCGAGATCGTGGTGTGGCGGGTTGGAAAGGCCGTACACCTTGAACGCTTCCGGATCCTTGGCGATGGGGGTGCCCTTCTCCAGGTCGAACTGCGACGCGATGCAGGAGAAACCAGGCGATTCCAGAATGCGCCGGTTGTCCATGACGAAGTTGACCGAATCCATCACCTCTTCCCGCGTTTCGGTAGGGAAGCCGACGAGGATGTAGAAATGCATTCCCATGCCGATGCGGATGCACTCTTCCACCGTCTGGTCGATGACTTCCTTCGGGCAACCTTTCTGCATGAAATCCAGCACGCGCTGGTTGTACGACTCCATGCCGAAGATCAGTTTGCGGCAACCGGATTTGTATAGCAATTCCAGCCGGTTGTCGCGCAACAAGCTCTTTTCGAACTTCAACTCTCCCGTCCACTGCACATCGACCTCTTCCTCCACCAGCTTCTGTGCGAAGGTGCGCAGGAAATTGATCGGCAGGGCTTCGTCGGTGAAGAAGAAGTAGCGGCAGTTGTATTTTTCTTTCAGCTTCTTGAAGTCCTGCACCACCGTCTCCGCGTAGCGTACGTGGAAATCGATGTGGTCGAACGGAATCGAGCAGAACGCACAGCGTTCCCAGTAACAGCCGCGCGAACCCATGACCGGCAGAACCCGCTCCGGGGAAAGGTACAGGTCGAACGGAAGGCCGTCGAAATCCGGCGTCGGCAAGGCGTTCAGCTCCTCCTTGCCGAACGGGCGGTTGACCTGAACGGTTCCTTCCTTATCCTTATAAACCAGGTTGGGCACCTGGGTGAGGTCCTTGTCGCCGCGCAGTTGTTGAACCAGTTTCAGGAGAGGCGTCTCGCCTTCGTGCACGATGAAGCTGTCGACGAAGTCGAACAGCGGCGATCCCTTTTCCAGCACGTCCACCAGCTTGGTGAAGATACTGCCGCCGACGGTGATGTGGATTTCCGGCCGCGCCTGCTTGACCAGGTAAGCCAGCGTGAGCCCGGAGATCACCTGCTCGACGGAGGTGATGGAGATGCCGAAGATGTCGATGTCTTCTTTTATGATTCCCGGCAAATAGTGTTCGCGGTAAAGGTCGAGGAAGAAGTTTTCGTTCGGGTCCTGAAACGATTGCAGAATCTCCTCGGTGGAATACGGCGAGTAGCGAAGCTGACTGCCGATGACCGTCAACTGCGACGGGTAGTACGGAGCGAGGATGCTGTCCAGCCACACGTCGATGATTTTGAGCGACTCCATGTAGCGGTCGATTTCGTAGAACTCCTCACAACGCAGGGATGCCTTCGCCGCGTCGATCTGGTCGCAGAGCGCCGGGATGATCTCCTGCGCTTCCATCAGCTTTTCGTATTTTTCGCGTTCGAGGTCGGTGTGGTAGGGTTTGGAACCCAGCTCGCGCGCCTGTTTCAGGATGCGGTCGTAGAGCGGTTTTGTTTTTTCCCACGTGCACAGGTGGTCGAGCAGTTCGATGGCAAGGTCGCGCTGGACGACGTCATCGATGCCGTTGTGGTGCAGAAAACCCTTGAGCGCAGGCAGGCTCAGGTAGGGCTGGGAAGGATGCCATGACGATGGAAAAACCAGGTAGATCATGTTTCAAACATTCCGTACCGCGGGCCGCAAAGCCGGGCGCGTTATTGCGGTTTGGGAGCCATGAAGACCAGCATCACCAGCCGCCGGTCGGTGTGGTTGACGACCCCGTGTTCTTCTCCCGAGGGGGCGAGGGTGATTTCATCCGCGGACATTTCCTTCTCCTCCGCGCCGACGGTCACCCGGCCCTTGCCTTCAAGGACATAGTATATCTTGTCCGAGCCCTCGTGCGCATGAACTTTTTGCGCCTGGCCCGGTTCCAGGCAATAGACATCACAGAAAAACCGATCCGTGTCGAACAGGCTGACCTTGCTCATCTTCTCAGCTTTGAAGGCCGCCTGGTCCCGAACCTTGAGAACTTTCATGCCCACCTCTTTTTCATTTTAAAAAGCCGGGGGGAAGGCCCCAAGCCCATTGAAATTGCGAAGTTTGGGGGATTCTACCACAGAACCCGGCGGCTTCAAGCAAAATTGTAGGAGCCATTCCGACACGGTCAGGCCGAGGGGGGATAATGTGTTGACTTATCTGGGGACATCCACTATTTTGAGACCACACTGCGGTCCCTCGAAGCTACCGCGCAATGCGCGCAGTTTCCGGAGCAAGAGGGGCTCGAACGGCCTCCCACCGGGACGGGCGGGGCCGGACACCGCACACCAAATCAAAAGGGTCGGGGCGTAGCGCAGCCTGGCTAGCGCACCTCAATGGGGTTGAGGGGGTCGGAGGTTCAAATCCTCTCGCCCCGACCAGTTTTTCATAAAAAGGTTACGGAATGGTCCGTAACCTTTTCTTGTTTCGTGAGGCTTTGCTTTTCAACCCCTTAATTCTTTTCGCCCGGCTGGCCATGTTATAGTGTCCGCCACATTTTGGTCGTCCTGTCCCCATTCTAACTGAAGTCGCATGTCTGCATCCGGTTCCACAAAAGTCATCGTCATCGCGCTGGGCGCCAACCTCGGCATCGCCGTCGCCAAGTTCGTCGGCGCGTCCATCTCCGGCAGTGCGGCCCTGCTTGCGGAAGGCATCCACAGCGTCGTCGATTGCACCAACCAGGTTTTGCTCCTGATCGGCGAAAAACGTTCGCGCAAACGGCCGACGGCATCGCATCCCCTCGGTTACGGCCGCGAGTCGTTTTTCTGGTCGTTCGTGGTGGCGATCCTGCTGTTCTCGATGGGCGGGCTGTTCGCCATTTACGAAGGCGCGCACAAGATCGCGGACCCGCACGAGGTGACGAACCCCGGCCTGGCCGTCGGCATCCTTGTTTTCGGTATTCTGCTGGAGGGGTATTCCTTTCTGGCATGCATCAAGGAAGTGCGTAAGCGCGACCCCGGCATGCCTATCTGGCACTGGTACCGGCGCACCACGCGGGCGGGCTTGCTGGTGATTTTCACGGAAGACCTGGGGGCGCTGGTGGGATTGACGCTGGCGGCGGGGTGCATCAGTCTGTCGTGGGCGTTGCACGATCCCATGTGGGACGCACTGGGCTCGATTCTCATCGGCGCGTTGCTGGTGATTCTCGCGGTGGTGCTGTCGGTGGAGGTGAAGAGCCTGATCATCGGTGAGGCTCCCGCCAAGGATTACCGGCACGAGGTGGAGACCATCACCCGCGAATACCTGCCCGGCGCGAAAATCCTGAACTTCATTGCGCTCAAGACCGGCGACAACGAAGTGATGCTGAGTATCAAGATCCATCCCGGAAAGATTCAGAAAGTGACGGACCTGATCGAGGCGTTCAACCAGATCGAGGACCGCATCGGCGAACGGTTTCCGGAGATCAAGTGGAAGTTCCTGGAGCCGGACGACCGCGAGGACATTTACTAGCAGGTAAAAACCACGTGGTTTCCTTGCCTTCCTACCCTCACTTTTCCTTTTTGTCCTCTATGCTTTTGGCGATCATGATGTCGGCGATCTCGTAGGCGTGTTCGGTGACGCGGGTGGGGTCCGCGCTCATTCCCTCCGATGCCAGCAGTCCCTGCATGGCCAGCCCCGCCAGCCAGTCCCGGCGGGAGATGCCGGTGGAAATGTAATTGAGGTCGCCTTCATCGTTTCCCGTCCGCAACAGGTTGTGCGGGTACACCGTTCCACCTTCGTTTGCTTTCATAGCCCTCTCCTGAATGTTCGGTAACGAGTCATCGGAACGCTCCCCTTTTGAGAGCGCACTCATAAAAAGGAATTCAAAAAGTCTTCGTCGTCGGTATCATCGCTCAGGTATTCCGGCAGTTTGGTGTTGGCGTCGTACTGCGCTGCCTTGATCTGCCCGATGCTGAGTCCCGACGCCTCGACCAGGTTGGTGCCTTTCAGGTTGGCCTGGTGGAACTCCACGTCTTCGTTGAACTGGCATCCCTGCAAGTCGGCGTTTTCCATGTTCGCCTGCATGAGCGAGGACTCCATCAGGTTGCATCCCTTGACCTGGGCGCCCTGCAACTGGGCTCCGTTCAGGTTCACCTCCTGCATGCGCGCCTGGTTGAGGTTGGCGTTTTCCAGATTGGCTCCGCTCAGGTTGGCGAACTGGAGCTTCGCGCCCTGCAGGTTGGCGTCCTTCAAGTTGGCCTTCGACAGATTGGTGCCGCGCAGGTCCGACTCAGAAAGATCCACTGCCTCGCCGGGATTTGCCTCCCGCCAGTTGTTCCAGCCTTCGACTCCTTTTTTGATCAAATCCACGTGTTGCTGATTGGCCATGTTCGTCAGTCCTCCGGATAAAACTTGAATTGCAACTTCAGGCGGTGTAAAAACGCAAAGTGCAACGAAAATCGGTTTTGAAAATGCCCCAATCTTACCAGAAAACGGTTCGCCCTCCGTATCAAATCGAACCGGACCCCTGGCAAATGGAGCACTGTAAACAACGGAGCGAACCATGTCCGAAATCAAGCAAATGACCGTTCAGCAACTGCAGGACCTGCTTGAGGAAGGGTCGTCGGTCAACGTGCTCGACATCCGCGATGAAGCCTCGTTCGATGCCGGGCACGTGCCGAATGCCGTCCCCTTGAGCCGAACGCCGGTGGAGCAGTGTCTGGAAAAATTCGAAAAAGACAAAACCCTTGTGGTCTGCTGTTACCACGGTATTTCCAGCATCGAGGCCGCCATGTTTTTCAGTCAACAGGGGTTTCAGGACGTGCACAGCCTGATGGGTGGTTACGAAGCCTGGGCCCGGTCCTGCAACTGGGAAGACTGACCCCGCCGCGTCTACTGTCCTATCGGCAGGGTCAATAGCGGCGCCGAAGACGGAACCTTGCCCGCCTGCAATGAGAATATCTGCGAAAGCAGGGAGAACGTCGATTTTGAATTGAGGTCGGAATCGTCGATGTAAAACCAGGTGCCGCGGTGCAGGATGGCCACCGCAAACGCATTTGGATCGAAGTCCTCCCCATGGCGCACCCGCAGGAGCGTGCCCGTCAACCTCTGCCAGTCGAAGCGGCTTCCATCGTCATTGTAGGTCACGGTCACCTTGCCCTCATCGACGTGGTCGGGCGGCACCTCCACCCCCTGTGACAGGTAATACATCACGCCCAGCAAAGACCGCGTCTGCACCCGGATGTACCGGGGATCGTCCACCGCGGTCAGGTAATAACGTCCCTGTACCGGGTTCACCTCCAAAAGCTCGGCCAGCAGGCGGGCGTCTTCCGTTTCCTGAGCGTCCTGATCCAGCTTGATGATGATCATTGGAACATCGTTTTCCTCGATGTACTGCAATTCCATCATGTCGTTCTTCTGGAAAGTACGCAGGATGGACACCACCCGTGTGAACATCTCGAATTCCGGTGCGCGGCCGGGCGTGGGTCCGGAAGCGCCGGGCGCGTTTTTAATCCGGTTCATGCGTTGGAAACAGAGGCGGAACAGGCGGTCCACCCGCCAGCCGGAATGGTACAAAAGGGTGATGGTCTGCATGGTGATGGGCGAGAGCACCCGTTGTATGAACTTGTCCCCCTGCAAAGGGGAGTAGGTGATGGTGGGCTTTTCCTGCATCTGCGCCCCCGCGCCGAATCCAAAGGTGGAAAGGCCCGCTTCCGGCACTGACGCACTGGCGTTGGCGCTGGTAGTCAGTGTGAATTGCGCCGCCACACTGCTCACTTCAAGGAAATAGGGGGTATCGCGGTACTTCAGGCGGACCAGGTTCAGCAACAATTGCTGATCGTTGGTGCGCTGGATGGCGACATTGTAATTGGACCGCTCGCCTTCAATGCGGTTCGCACCCAGGTTGGCGCAGGCGGTAAGCATGGACACCAGAAAGGTTGTTAGAATCAGGGTGCAAAACTGCTTGAAGGGTTTCGGGCTGGACGCAGACGGCATGCGAAAAATAAACCCCTCTCTCGAAAAATTCAGAACGGGATCATACGGGGAAATCCGGAGACTGTCAAACCGGGGGCAACCCGGTTGGCGGATTCTCGCCCGGGTCCAGTTGGATGGTCTGCGTGGGAAAGGCAAACTCGATGCCTTCCGCCTGAAATTTTCGGCACAGCGCCAGATTGATGGCCTGCTGGGTGTCCATCTTGAATTCGAAATCTCCCTTCAACAACCAGTAGACAACTTCAAAATCCAGCGAGTACGGCCCGAATTCCTTGAAATGAATGCGGTCCACCCGTGTGTCCGGCTGGGCCTTGATGATTTCCCGGATCATTCCCGGAATGCGCTCCAGTTTGTCTGCCGTGGTGTCGTAGGTGACACCAATCAAAAACAACTGCCGGCGCTCCGGAATCTTGCGGAAATTCCGAATCCGGCTGTCCAGCAGGTCGGAATTGGGAATCACCAGCCGCTCCCCGTCAATGCTCTTGAGCTGGGTGGACTTGAGCCCGATGTGCTGGACCGTGCCCATGTCCGTTCCGGCGATGATGAAGTCGCCGATGACGAACGGCTTGTCCATGACGATGGTGAGCGAGGCAAACAGGTCGCCCAGGATTTTCTGCACCGCCAGTGCGATGGCGATGCCGCCGATACCCAGCCCGGCAACCAGGGCCGCGATATCCACCCCGACGTTTTCCAGCGCGACCAGCGCCAGCACCACATAAAATCCGAGAAGGATGATGAACTTGATCACCCCCAGGGCTGTGGCAAAGGATGCGTCTTTATCCTTCTTTTTTTCGTACGCCTGTTCCGCCCAGAGCAGGATGGCGTTGTGACCCCACACCCCCACCAGAACGAGACCCAGCAGAAACGAGGTCTGCGTCCACTGATCAGCCAGATCATCCGGGATGGGCCATTTTTGGCTTCCGACATAGAGCGCGATCACAAGCAGGAAAAGCCAGTGGGTTTTATCCGAAAGGCGTTTGACCAGGCGGTCTCCCAGTGCCTTGGTCCTTTGGTACCTGTTTTTAAAAATGCTGCGCAGGCGGCCCCGCACAAAGAGCAACAGGATAAATGTCAGAAGGGCCCAGAACCCGCCTTCCACCCAGACCGGTCCCGAGTTTTGGCTCATCCATTCACGCAGGATCTCCATAACCCATTCACCTCATTGAATTAATAAATTCAACCATCAAAAATACCTGAATAGCGTTACAATAGGTTTCAAATTCTTGGAACGGGTGCATTGGAAGCTTTTGCCCAAAATATCACTTTTTCGGGGAACGTCCAATGAAAGTAGCGGTCATTTACAACAAAAACCAGTCGGAAGTCATCAATGTCTTCGGTGCCCAGAACCGTGAAATTTACAACCCCAAAACCGTGGAGCGGGTTGCGAGTTCTCTGGAAAAAGGCGGACACAACGTCCGTGTCATCGACGGTAACATTCATCTCATTGAAAAGCTCAATGAATTCATGCCCAAGGTGATGCACGGCGAGCAACCCGGCATGGTGTTCAACATGGCATACGGCATACAGGGGGTCAGCCGCTACACCCACGTCCCTGCCCTGCTGGAAATGGTGGGCATCCCTTACGTCGGATCCAGTCCGGCGGGGCACGGCATCGCCCTGGACAAGATCACATCCAAGGTTTTGTTTCAGGCCAACGGCGTGGCAACCCCACGCTACTGGTCTTTCTTCAGTGAAGACCAGATACCGGGAGACATCCCCTTCCCCGTCATCGTCAAACCCAAAATGGAAGCGGTGTCGATGGGTATCGAGGTGGTCCACGATATCGAACGCCTGCGAGAAACGGTCAAAACCCTGGTCAAGGAATACAGCCAGCAGGTGCTGGTGGAGGAATTCATTCCGGGACGCGAGTTTGCCGTCGGGCTGCTTGGCAACGGCGACCCGGAAGTCCTGCCCATCGTCGAATTCGATATGGAAGGCGATCCCAACGCCATCCAGACCTACGACGAGAAAATGAAAAAGCCGAAGGAAAAAGTGTGCCCCGCCAAGGTGGACGACGCCACCGCCGAGAAGATGGGCGAACTCACGAAAGCGGCCTCCCGCGCTCTAGGCCTGTACGATTTCTGCCGCGCGGATTTTCGCATGGACGACAAAGGCAACCTGTACGTGCTGGAACTGAACTCGATGGCGAGCCTCGGGCTCACCGGGTCTTATGTCCATGCCGCCAAGGTGGCGGGTTATACCTACGAAACCCTCATCAACCGCATGCTTGATGTCGCCGTGGAGCGGTATTTCGGCGAAAAGGACATGAATGAAGTTCCTGAAAAGGAGTCTTTCTTTAAAAGTCTTTTAAAGAGCCAGACCACTTCTTTGCCGGTACGCCTGCGCAGTCACCTTCGCGGCCACGTGAGCACCATGGAAGACTTCCTTGCGCACATGGTGGAAATCAATTCCTACGCCCGCAACCTGGACGGAGTCAATTCCCTTGGTAAGTGGGTGTCCAACCATCTGGGCCGCATGGGATTCCAGCGTGAAGTGCACACCAAGGCGGAGTTCGGCAACGTTTTATACTTCTCCAATCACACCGGGGAAGAAAACGACGTTTTGTTGATCGGCCAGCTGGACAACCCCATTCCAAGCCAGGATTTCGTTGCCTACCAGGAAGAACGCGGCAAACTTTACGGTTCCGGCGTCTACTACGGCAAAGGAGGACTCGCCATCCTTCTCGGCGCCCTGCAGGCCTTACGCTACACGCGGTCGCTTAAAAAGGTCAAATGCGGCATCCTGCTGATCTCCGACGAAACCGCCGGCGGGCGCACTTCCAAAAGTCTCATCGGAGACCTGTCCAACAAATCGAAATACGTGATTGGTTTACAGGGGGCGGGCCTTTCCGGTCAGGCAACCACATCGTTCTCCGGCGTCATGAAATACAACGTGGAGATCAAGTACGCTCCGGGAAAATTATCCAAGACCAAAGGGGAACAGACCGACCTGATCTCATTCCTCACACAGAAGATCAACGCTCTTCGCAAGATGACCACGAAGGACGAGGATGTGTCTGTTGCCATCACTTCGATCAATACCCAGGGGCTCGATGAAGCGACCCCGGATTTTGCCAATCTCAATTTCCGCATCCGGTTCCGGTCGCCCGACCTCAGCCAGCAACTCAAGGACCAGATTTACAAAACTTTCGAAGTCAGCGCCACCAGTCCGATCAAGGTCAATATCTCGCGCACGCTTTTGCGTCTGCCCTTGATGGAATCGGAAGCGACCTCCAGCTTTTACGAGCAGGTCAGCAAAGTCGCCAAGAATCTGGAAATTCGATTGCAGAAGGAGCACGGCACCTCTTCCACATCCCTCTGTCACGTTCCACCGGACAAACCGGTTCTGGGCAATATGGGACCGATCTCCGGAGGCATGGGCACGCGAAACGAATACGTCGTACGTGACAGCCTGCTCGACCGGTCCATCCTCCTGGCATACCTGATCTACCTTTCCGCGAATGACTTTAAGGAATGAAACTCGACCGAATCGAAACACGATTTGAGGCCCGGGCAGACGGTAAAAGCGCCATCGCCAGGAAAGGCATGGTTGCCACGGCATTTCCGGACGCGACGCAGGCCGGCGTGGACATGCTGGGGGCCGGCGGCAACGCGGTGGACGCGGCAGTGGCCTCCGCACTCGCATTGGGTGTTTGCGAACCGCAAGGAAGCGGTATTGGCGGGCAGTCCTCGGGCATACTGCACCTGAATGGCAAGGTCATCTATGTCGATGGCTCCAGCCGCGCGCCGTCGCTCGCCCACATCGACCATTTCAAGGACGACAACCTGCTGGTCGGCCACCGCGCCACCACGGTGCCCAGTACCGTTGCTTTCCTCGGCTATCTCAATTTCCGCTACGGACGCCTGAGCTGGCGACAGGTGTGCGCACCCGCCATCCGAATCGCCCGCCAGGGATACCGCATCACCCCCCTTCAAAGCCAGCTTCAGGAACGCGAACTGGAAACGTTTCAAAAACCGGTCTGCGAATGGGGAGCCCGGTATTTTTTGAAAGATGGAAAGACTCCCTACGTTCCCGGGGAAATGTTTGTGCAGAATGACCTGGCCAACCTGCTCGAACACCTGGCGTACAACGGACCCAAATCGTTTTACCAGGGCGAGATTGCGGAACAGATCGATGCCGATATGCGCGCCTTCGACGGGTTTCTGCGCAAAGAGGACCTCGCATACATTCCGTGGCCCGTGGAGAGAAAACCCCTCAAACGCAGGTATCGCAAAACTCAGATTTTCACCTGTCCGCCGCCAACCTCGGGCCGCACCCTGCTTTTGACGTTGCAGATGCTCAACAACCTGCCGTCCAAGTTCCTGCGGGACCGTTCACCGGAATCATTCCATTTCATCGCAGAAACATTCCGCAAGGCGTTGATGAACCACAAAGAACGGCCGTACGATCCGAACATCTACCCGCAGCTCCCGGACGACAAGAGCATACTCAGTAAAGACTACGCTCATCGTTTGTCTTCCACCATCCGCAACGTCATCGACCCCAGCCTGCCTTTGGCCGAGCCGTACGAAACCGGGCAGGACACGACGCACCTCTCTGCAATGGATGCGGATGGAAACGCCGTGGGCATCACGCAATCGATCGAGCGCGTTTATGGTTGCCACTCGGCGGCGAAGGGACTGGGTTTTCTTTACAACAATTACATGAGCGCTCTGGAAGTTCATGATCCCAGCCACCCGTATTACCTGCGGCCCGGTGCGGTGCCGTGGAGCAGCATTGCGCCGGTGATCGTCTTTTACAAAAAACAACCGTGGATGGTGGCGGGCAGTCCGGGAAGCGACCGCATCTTCTCCACCATGAGCCAGTTCCTCACTCACATCATTGACGGAAACCTGCCCATCGACCAGGCCATGATCCGCCCGCGCATGCACTGCACTCTGGGCGGCACACTCAGTTACGAAACCGAGCGCTTTCCCTCCAAGGTCGTCAAGTATCTCAAGAAAGCCGGCTACAAAATGGCACCCAAAGATCCTTACGCATTTTATCTGGGCGCGGTGCACGCGGTGGTCAAAATGCAGACGTGCGATGCGTTCCAGGGTGTTGCCGAAATCCGCCGCGATGGTAGCGCCGCGGGCATTGACTGATCTTATGGATACCCTGCCCTGCCTGGTCACCGTTCCCCACGGCGGCACCAGCGTCCCTGATTTTCTTGCAGGCCGCTTCATCCTTTCTACCAAAGACCTGTTCGACGACATCGATGCCTGCACCCGCGACATCTATGCGTTGTCCGAACGGGTGAGCGTTTGGAAAGACACGGACATCGCACGGCCGGTGGTCGACCTCAACCGCGATTCAGGCGACCGTCCACCTGCCAATCCGGATGGCGTCGTCAAAACCCACACCTGTTTTGGTGTTCCGGTATACGATCCCGCACAGCCTCTGGACGACGCGCTGGCCGAAAATTTGATCGCAACATTCCATCGGCCGTTTCACGGATTCATTGAAGACACGTTGACAACGCAGAAGGAGCTGCAAATCGCTTTCGATTGCCATACCATGTCGGAGTTTGCGCCCCCCATTTCACCCGATGCGGGCAAACCGCGCCCGACCTTCTGTCTCGGCAACCGGTTTGGCGAGACCTGCCCGGACGCCATTGCCAACGTTCTGGCGGATTGTTTGAGGAAGGTATTCCAGCTGCCAGCCACGGAAGTCACCTTGAACCAGCCGTTCGCCGGAGGGTACATCACCCGCACCTACGGCAATCGGCCGATTCCCTGGATTCAGATTGAGATGAACCGCAAGCTGTACCTGAAAGAGCCGTGGTTTGATGAGAGAGAATTATCAGTCGACCCGGAAAGGCTTCGGTTTCTGCGAAATGGCATGGGCGAGGCACTGCGGCTGTTTTTCGAAACCTGCGACGCGTTGAGATGAATTGAAGTGAGCCTCAGCCAAAAAACCAGTAGCTGATCACAATGGCGGCAAGGATACCCGCCGCATCGGCCAACAGGGCACACGGCAGGGCGTGGCGTGTCCGGCGTACCCGCACCGCTCCAAAATACAAAGCCAGAACATAAAAGGTGGTCTCGGTACTCCCCTGCATCACCGAAGCCATGCGCCCGGCAAAGGAATCAGCACCGAAGGTCTGCATGGTCTCGATCATCATGCCCCGCGCGCCACTGCCGCTCAATGGTTTCATGAACGCTGTTGGCAGGGCATCGACGAAGCGCGTGTCTCCACCCACGCCCAGCACCAGCCAGCGGATGCCGTCCAGCAACATCTCCAGTGCACCACTGGCCCGGAACACGGCGATCCCCACCAGCATGGCCACGAGATAAGGAACGATCTTGATCGCTACCTCAAAACCTTCCTTCGCACCATCAATGAAAATATCGAACACGTTCTGTTTCTTCCACAGGGCCGAGACCATGAATGCCACGATCACCGTAAATAAAAGGAAATTGCTGAGACGGGCCGACTGTTCCTGCATGGCAACCTGGTCGAGTTGTGAAAAATACAGCACCAGTCCCCCCATCATTGCAACCAGTCCACCCAGATAGGCCAGCAGGACCGGATCTTTCAGGTTGATTTTTTGAACCGCCGCGACGGAAAGCAAGCCAACCAAAGTAGAACAGAATGTGGCCAGCAGAATGGGCAGAAACACGTCAGTGGGATCGGCTGCGCCCTGTTGGGCCCGGTATACGAAAACAGTAACGGGAAACAGCGTGACCGACGAGGTGTTGAGAACGAGAAACAGAATCTGCGCGTTGGTGGCGGAATTCTTTTCCGGATTCAGTTCCTGCAATTCGTCCATCGCCTTGAGTCCGAGCGGTGTAGCGGCATTGTCCAAACCCAGGATGTTGGCGGAAAAATTCATGACCATCGCGCCGAAGGCCGGGTGACGCTCGGGTACATCCGGAAACAATTTGTGGAGAACAGGATGGAGGATGCGGACGAACAGGTCGAGCACTCCGGCTCGCTCGCCGATGCGCATGACCCCCATCCAGAAACTCATGATGCCCACAAGGCCCAGCGCGATCTCGAATGCCACACGGGACATCTCGAAGGTCGCCCCCATGATGGAGACAAAGACGTCCCCCTGACCCCACATGATCCATTTCAAGAGGGCAACCAGGAAGGCGACCAGAAAGAATGAAACCCAGAGAATGTTCAGCAACAGGACGGCTCCGCTCGGGATTGGGGAGGGTGGCGCGACAAACCGGAATCATTGTACCATTCCCGGATTGGAAGCCCCACCGCCTCTGTTATAATTGCACGGACTGAGATTCATAGAGAAACAAAGGAACGCGCATGCAGTCACCCCGGCTCACACTGATCACTGGCAACGACCTGCGGCACGAATATTTTATACGCCGCATCAACGCCCGTCACCCTGTGCAATCTGTTTTTATCGAAAGTAAAAACTATCCCCCCCTTCCGTCCACCACCACCGAAGCCGAAAAAGCGTGGGACTGGTTTTTCCAGCGGCGAAAGGAATACGAAGAGCGCGAGTTTGCCCCCGCCCGCAATTGGCCCGGCGTCAATCGTCCCGTTTATGAACCTCTGCAACCAGACGGATTGAAAAGGGAGGGATTTTTAGAAAAATTGCAATGCACTGCCCCTGACCTGATTCTTCTGTTCGACTGCGGGCTTGTCGGCGAACCAATCATAAACGCTTTTCCCGGCCGCATCCTCAACCTGCATGTCGGACTTACTGAGGAGTATCGTGGTTCATCCTGCAATTTCTGGCCCATTCACGATGAACGCCTGGACTGCCTGGGGGCGACCATATTGAAAATCGATCCTGGCATCGACACCGGCGCCATCCTCGCAAAGGACACGGTGAACATCGACCCCGGCGATGACGAACAGTCCCTGATCGGAAAAACCATCAAGCTGGGAGTGGAACTTATGGAAGGGGTATTGAAGCAGTGGCAGTCCGGCGATTGGCAGGCGCACACTCCGGAGTCACCCGGGGTGTTGTTTCAGCGCAAGGATCTCGGTCCGGAAGCCATGCTGACGGTGCGCCGACTGGTGGAAGGACCGCGCTGGCAACAATTGCTGGCGCAGCATGGCGGGTGACATTCCCGCTAGAAATGTTTATTTCAAATTCCGAACGAGCCGGACGCTCATTGTGGGCCCACCATAATTGAGAGCCTCGGTGCGGCCGTAACCCCCCACAAAAAAGAAATACTTGGCCGAGTCCTCGCCGACCCGTTCGCTCGTCCAGAATCCATATCCCCCGCCGCCTTCAAAGGGCTTCGGGTATCCAACGGGATACTCCTGGTTCCCGTCGAAGGCCAGTTTGGTCCGGTCCGGATCGAAAATGCTTTTATATTCCGCCACCGTTGGTACCCGCCAATCGGAATAACCCGCGTAGTTCCGGGCATTCATTTTTTGCGCCCAATCCATCGCTTCCTGCCAGGAAGTGGGGTACCGTTTTTCAATATTGCGGAAATCGCGCGTCATCCACATCAGGTTGTTAACCGTGTCCAGCGCCGTATGATTTTTATAGGCAATCCAATTGCCCATATTGTTGCTCGAGGCCTGAAGGTCCTGCTGGCGGAGGTATTCCTGATAAAAATTGAAACCAAACCCAAGCCCGATAACGAGGAGGATACCTGCGAACCAGTAGAGGGTGGACCGCTTAAGCTTGTTGATTCGCGCCGTAAGACCGGCCGCCTCACGGACAACCTTGTCTTTCTCGGCTTCCATTTCGTGAAGAGCCAGATCCAGTTGCTCGTTTCTCACCGCCTGTTCATACAACGAAACCCCCTGCTTCGCCACCTTGAGGGCGACGTTGAAATCGACGGGCTTCCTTATGAATCGGTAAACTTCCGCTTTATTGATGATGTCTTCTACAACGTGATCTTCGACCTGTGCGGCGGTGAGCACCCTGACAGTGTTGGGAGAGACACGCTTCACAATTTCAAGAAGTTCCGTTCCACGCATTCCCCGCATGCGTTCATCCGTGAAAACGACCGCGATGGGACCATTGTTTGCCACCATATCCGCCGCTCGCATGGCGCCGTCGCACACTTCAATCTGGTATCCACTCTGGCTGAAAATTTTTTTCGCCGTCGCCAATACCTTCCTTTCTGTATCGACAAAGAGAATTTTGTATTTCTGATTTTGGGTCGTCCCCTGATTCATAATTTCTTGATTCGATCCGGTCTGTCGTTTTAGTATTTTTAGTGTAAGGGATGCTTCCCGAACAACAACTTTTTTTTTGATCACATGGTGACACACCAGGGTGAAAAGAGAGAACGGACGATTCAAAACCGATTTTGCATGGCAAAATTTCTGACAGCAGGGATTCTTTTTACCTTACTCCCCACCTCCCTGTCTGCCCAGCCACCCGAATCTAAATCGGACCCATTCGTTTCCCAGGGCCTGGTTTCATACGACAGGGATTACAAATTGGATGAGGCCCGGAATTTCATCCTCTTCAAAATCCGGAATGACGGGGAAAAAACCATCAGCCATCTCTTTGGCTGGGTGTACCGGTATAATGAAGGGCCTGAGGAGGCCACCGATTTCCAGCTTGTAAACAATCCCCATCAATCCGCCATTCTGGTTGAAGGCGGCCCCCACCAATCCGACAAGGTAGCCCAATGGCGTTTTTCGCTGAATGTCATCGTGCCGGCACAGACCGATGAGCGGTTCATTCTGAGGGTCAGCCCCAAAAGTGTTTTTTACGCACACCACGAACCGGTCCCCGCCCCCACAGAGTGAGGCTAAGTATAGAACTTTCAATAATTTCCTTCCCTCGCGGGCGGTTCATTATCCATTTTCCAAACCGACCGACACCCGAATCGCCCCTCCCCAATTCCATTAACTCCATATAATAAAAGGATTTATGTTATAGCTAAGGGTGCCGCAAGGCCCGGTCTGACAAAACTTCCTCCAACCCTTTCCAAATTTTTTCCGAACCCGGCTAATTTGTTGCTTTTCAAAGTGTTATTAGCTATACTCAGGGTACCCTAAAATAAAAAGTGATCTCACTTTTCATTTGGAGCGGCTCGCCACCGCCCCTGTGAAAAGAGTTCCTTTTCGGCATCTTTCTTGATCTTAAGAAGGAGGGGATGTGAAATGCCTTAAAGGGAACCTTGGACATTGGCCGGGAAAACGCTTCAACCCGTTAGCCCTGTGCACAATGGACAAAGTCCTATAATTTAAGGAAACCTCCATGTCGAAGAAGAATGAGCAAATTGGAGCGCAGGTCGGGGTCACCCTGATCGTTGCCCTTATCCTTTTGTTAGCTTGGGAGTATTTTCTCAAGCCACTCCTCTTTGGGGCTACCCTTTCCCAATCGGGGAATTATTCGGTCTTCCAGCGGTGGGAATTCATAACCGCGTGCCTGGTGATCGTCTGCCTTTCCCTGATCATTCCTTTTCGAAAAATTCGGCAACTCCATGAAGAAGTCAAGCTGGTAGAAGAATCTTTGGCAGGGGAAAAAACCCTCTCCCGCATATTCTTTAGTGTGGACAATTCCATCTTGATTGTCGTGGACACCGCAAACCAGATTATGCAGGTCAATAAAAAAGCTCTCAAGTTTCTTGGCTATAAAGAAGAGGATTTGCTTGGAAAAGACTGGATGGCATTTCTCATCCGCAACAAGGAGCGTGAGGTATTGCGGCGCGAATTCATTGCTTTTGTAAACGACCCGTCGAAACAATTTAAAATGTTCACCACCCCCGTGCATGATAAATCAAACAAGGAGCATAGGGTCGAATGGCAAGCCGCCATGCTGAAGGATGAGCGGGATCAGGTGTATGGAACCATCATTTCCGGGCAGGACGTAACGGCACAGACATCCCTGACAAAGGATTTGGAAACGATCAAATCCAAATATGATCCACAGATCAAAAAACTGACAAACGAGTTGAATGAAAACAAGCAGAAATACCACCAGGAAGCGATCAAAACCGCTCATGCAAAAGCTCGTTTCAAGTTCTGGTTTGACCTGGAAAAAAACCTGCTTTCGTTGAAACCAAGCGATTTATCCAATCAGGATTATTTCAACCAAAAAATGAATCAGGTCCTTGAAGATTACGGAACTCTATCCAATGTGGACCATGGTTTCATCAATTTGATTTCCGAAGACGGTCAAACAATGAACAACACGCACATCTGGGTTTCAGACGAACCTGACATGGAACCTGATTCGGACCCAATCAAATTGTCAACACTTCCCTGGTTGAACCAGAAACTAAACGACAGGGAAGCCTTGCACATACCAAACGTAGGGGAACTGCCCAAGGAAGCAGGCGCTGAAAAGAAATTTCTGAATAAACAGGGAGCGAAATCCCTGCTCCTCGTCCCACTGGTTTCAGATGAAAGCATTTTGGGATGCATTGGTTTCGAAACCATACATGAACAAAAATCTTGGGACTCGGATGAGGTCGAAATACTGAAAATCATCGCCCGGCAAATGTCCAATCTATTACACCCTCCCCAAGGGGCCTCCGGTGGTGCGCCCACTATCGATAATAGTTTCGGCGACCCGGATTTGGACTGGAATGAAGAAGAGCTGGGCCTTGGCTTTGACGAGCCTCTTAAGGATGATGACATCCTGGAACTACAGGGCCGAGTGGGTGAAGAGATCAAAGAACGAATTACCAGTCTTGAAACCGTAAAAACCGAACTTGAGAACAAGCTGAAACTCAGTAAAGCCAGCGAAGCCAATTTGAAATCGGCCCAAACCGAAATGGAAGAAAAACTCCAGACCAAAACCCTGGAGCTGAAAAAGCTGAATAACCTTCTTGAACAGGAAAAGCTGACAAAGCAGAACCTTGAAGAGCAGATAAAGGCTTTACAGGAAAACGAAAACAATACCATTGGGAACGATGAGCAGCTTGAAGCCCTTCAGGCGAAACTGGAGGAAACTAAAAAAGCGAAAGAAGAACTTGAGTCCCAAATATCAAACAAAGAAGAGTCCGCCCACAAAGAACTCGCCTCCAAGACCCAGGAACTTCAAAAACTAAAACAGGCTCTGCAAGATGAAAAGAAACTTCGAGAGGCCCTGCAAAGTCAAAAACCGGGCGAAGCGAAATCCGCACTCGCCACAAACCTGGAAAAACAGCTTTCCAACAAATCCATCGAACTGCAAAAGGTTCAGGCTCAACTTGAAAACGAGTTACGTACCAAAGAAAAACTGGAAGAAAAGGTAAAAATTGAGCACACGGTTTTGGAGAAGAAAATTGCAGACAGAGAAGCGGAAATTGCAGAATTAAAATCGCAATTGGAATCAACGCAAAATTCCATATCGGAAAAAAATTATAAAGCTTCAAAGACACTCACCCAGAAAACCCCTGAAGTAGAAAATAAGAACGAAGCTCAAAGCTTTAAGAAAGAAATCGAAAATTTGAAAGCTCTTTTGGAAGAAAAAACCGTCCAATTGCAGAGTCTTCAAAAAGATTACGAGGAATTCAGGGAAAATGCCCCATCCGAGGAAGAACTGGAAAACCTCCAGTCTCTGGTGGATTCCAAAGATCTGGAAATACAGCAGATTCAAGAGTCTCTGGACGAGGCCCATGTTGCTAAAAACTGGGTGGAAACCGAATATACCCAGCTTAAAAAGGACTTGGAAAAATACAAGGAAAACCTGGAAGTACTGGAAGCTTCCCGGACCCTGTTGGAATCGGATCTGGAGGAACTCCGAGGAATCCAGGACAAACTGGATTTGCAATCAGGTGAACTCAAGGAACTGAAGCATGACATGGGCAATTTGGAAATAGCAAACCAGCAAATGCTAAAAGACCTGGAAGAGAAGAATTACCTGATAGAAGATCTCCAATACCAGAACCAGCGACTGGACAAAGTGGATCTGCCACTTTTCACCATGAACACACAGGGGACCATCATGTCGTGGAACCAGGGGGCCCAGGAATTGACTGGTTACCTGGAAGAGGCCGCCCAAGGGCAATCCTTGAGCTTCCTGTTCCCCCCGGGTGAGGAAATTGAATTGAAGAGAGATGTGCTTGATCCCCTCCAGGAGAAGGGTTCGGCGACTTTGATTCTTCCCCTGACGTTTGGTAATGGTTTGCAGGAAAACTGCCAGAAAGGGTTGATCAGCCTGGCTCTCTTTAAAAACGGAAATGAAGCCAAGGAAGCGTTTGGAGTTCTAGTTGACATTTCTCATGATCCAAAAGCCGATGAAGAAATCAAGCAATTGCGCGCAAAACTGGAAGGGGAATTGCAAAGCTTGAAGGAATTTGCGGAAACGGAAAAACAGGAAGTCAAAAATTATTATGACTCCATCCTGAAAAAGTCCGGGCTGGTTCCCATCATCCTTTCTACAGACTTCAAGATCCTCCAAGTCGGCCCGGATGGGGAATCCAATCTGGGTTGGAACAGGCAGGAGGTTGAAAACCGTAATTTCTTTGAGCACATCATGCCAGGTAAAGATTGGAAAGCGATGGAGAGTACGGCGCAGGAAACGCTAAAAGATAAGGGGATTTATCAGTTTGAAAATCTTACCCCCGCACACGATTCTGAGAAACGAACTCTCCTTTGGAACCTGATATTTGAGAAGGAGGGAGGAAAGGAGAACGCCCCCATCATCGCCATCGCGCAGGACATCCACGAAATGCGCGAACGCGAAAACAATATCAAACAAAGAGAAGCTCTCCTTTCATCCATTATCGACCAGGCGGTGGATGGCTTTGTCACCATTGACGAAAGCGGAATCATCCAGTCAATCAACAGCACGGCAGAAACGATGTTCGGTTACAGCAGCGCGGAAGTTATCGGCCACAATGTCAGTATCCTGATGCCGGAACCTTACCGAAGCGAACATGGAAATTATCTTTCCCGTTATTTGCAAACGGGCAAAAGCAATTTGGTCGGAAAAGAGCCCAGGGAATTTCTGGGTCAACACAAGGATGGCTCGACTTTCCCTATGGAGATCGCAGTACGCGAAATTTATCAGGGTTACCGCCGCATGTTCGTAGGGATCATTCACGACGTCCGCAAACGTAAGGAATTTGAAATCGCTTCCATGGAGAACGAGGAAAAGTTCCGCAAGCTGATGGAAGCAGAGACCGACGCTATTCTGCTTGTCAACCTTTCGGACAACCAGTTACTGGACGGCAATGAAGCCGCAACCAAGCTTTTCGGATACGGCCGGGGTGAGCTGGGTAAACTGAAATACACCGACCTCGTGGTCAACGGGTCCAGTTCAGAATTTTCCGGGGGAACCCAGGGAAGCGCATTGGGCCTGCATCCGCGGAAAAAAAGCAATCTCGCCCACTTTACAAAAAGAGACGGTACCGTTTTTTCTGCACAGGTGGTCATAAGTTCCTTCCTTGTTCAAAACGAAAAGCTGAGCCTGAATATTATAAGAGACGTCACACCGCAGATTCGTGCAGAGGAAACCATTCAGGAAAGTGAGCGACACTTGAACGATATTCTGAACCAGGCTTCCCTGCCCATTTACATCAAGGATATGAACGGGCGTTACCTGCTTGCCAATACGGCGTTTCAGAAACTCTTCCATGTCCGGCGCGACCAGTTAATAGGGAAATCCGACCATGAAATTTTTCCTGCAGATATTGCCGATATACTCTCCGAATCCGATCGGCAAGCACTGGACAAAGGACAGAATGTCGAATCACAGGATTCCATTCTGCACGATGATGGAATCCACAATTACACAATGATCAAGCATCCCATGCGAAATTCGTCCGGCATCCTTTACGGGGTTTGCGGTGTTTTGAACGACAACACCAATCGGAATCGACTGGAGTCAGAACTGGCCCGCATGAAAACCGAGTTTCAGGAAAGAATGGATTACTACCTCCAGTCCATGAACCAGCACCACGAAAAGCAAATTGCTTCAGAACGCTCTGCGGCCGCCACCCAGGTTCTTCTTGGACTTGCAAACCAGATCACCAACCCAATCCAGGGAATTCAGAATATTCTGGAACAGCTCAGTGACCGGGCCGCAATGGAGGAAATACATAAAGGGCTCATGATGGTTGCTCTCAACGAATGCCGCCGCATTGCGGATTTCAGCGAACGGTTACAGCGATGCGAAATCCCTCCGCTTGGGGAACCGGAGGCAATTGACCTTCATGAATTGTTGAGAGAGATTTTGAAGGAACCCAACATCGTTCCTCAGGACGGCTCCATCCGTCTTGAAGAGCAATCCTTTTCAAATTTGAGAACGGTCCAGGGTAATGCGGCGCAATTGAAGCTTGCATTCGAACACCTGTTCCGCAACGCCGTGGAGGCAACTTCTGGCGAAAACGGGAAAATTGTCCTTGCCACCGAACAGCTGGAAGACAAGGTCAAAGTCCATATCCAGGATACGGGTTGCGGTATTCCGGAAGAGATCCGTGATCGTATTTTTGACCCCTTCTTCACCACCAAGAAAGCCGGCAAGCGGGCCGGCCTGGGCTTAATGATGGTGCTTGGTGTGGTCAAAAATCACGGAGGAGATATCGACATTCGCAGTGAAACTGGAAAGGGAACCACAGTCACCCTGACCCTTCCCATGAAACAAAAATAGGCCCGAAAACAAAAACCCCCTGCCGGGTTCAACCGGCAGGGGTTTTTTTTATTGCCTGGAAGACAACTATTCCTTTTGGCGACCGCCCCCCTTCCCCATTCAAATCCGGATTTCACGAGGAAAAAACCCGGTCAATTCAGGCAAATACCACGAATTCGGTTTCGGTTCATTCGGGACTGGATGGCCTGCAAAACAGGGGACGGCACCTGCTGCGGTGGTGGAGAAGAAAGGCCGTCCCGGATTTTCAGGGATTCCGCCAGGCTAAGCGGTTTGGCCCAAAAAGCTTTATCCCAAAGGGGTTTTGGAGATTTCGAGGTCATAAATTTTTAAAAATTCCGGTTGAGATTCCGCCTAGATTCATAGATTTAGATTCAAAAAATAACCGTTTGTTTCGCCCAAATCAAGCATTTCGGCAAATTTTTTAGTCCCCCTCCCCCGCTTCCCCGCAAAGCGGATGGCTGATTTAAAATTAAAATTTTTTAATATTCCTTTAACCCTTATTTAATTCTCAATTCTTATTATGACAATAGATAAAGGGGGGACTTCATATTCTGTCCCGCGCAATCATTTAAATCATAAAGTACCCGGCCCCGACTGCCGGTAACAAATAAATCAGGCTCCGCCCACCTAAGCTGAAGGAGGTAATCATGCTATATCCGGTTAAAGTCTTCGGTCGCAACGGTAAATTAAAAAAAGAAGTATCCACGCAGGCCCTCAGCAAAAAATACTGGGAAAGCTTTTTCGATCCGGAAAAGAAAAACCTCCAGATCAAGCCGAAAGACGTAAATCGCAAACTACTGAACGAAATGTACGGTGGGCTGGAATACGAAGACCACTTTTACAGCGAAGATTGATTTTCTCCAGAGTCCAATCCTGCCAAGGACAGGGCTCACTCCTCCCCAGAGGTCAGGCCCCTCTCTTCCACAGGAAGAGGGGGGTTTCTCTTTTCAGGCCCCTTCCCCTGCACCGTCTCCATTATCTTTTTTTCATTTAAGCCGAATCCTTGTACGAGGGCGTGCATCTTAAGCGCAACCCGGATAGTCCGGTAAAGGACATTCTCATGACGACAAAAAGCCTCATTCGAAACCAGAAGTTTCTATGGACCGCACTGTTCACCTTGTGCTTTGCGACCATGGTGGGCTTTTCTCCCTACCTGCACAGTCATGAATTTGACCTGAAAGACCTGCATCAGGATTGCTCTCCCTGCCACTTTTCACATTCCAATGCGGGGCTGATCCCCACCCTCGCACCGTTGAATGTGGATTTTGGTACCGTTTCCCAGATCATTTTCTACCAGGAAACGCATTCCAAGCTAATCTCCACCCGCCACTCCGGAAGAAGCCCTCCCCTTCACTCCTGAACATTCAAGGTTTTTGATCCACGATCATTCACCGCAACGCCCGTGCTGCGACCGGCATTTCCGGACGCGTGGCATTCCCTGCGTGTTGCAAACAAATTCAGGAGTTTTGCATGAATCCGCTCAAGCTCTCCGTTATGGTGTGGAGTGCCTGCCTGCTGGCGAGTTCCGCCTGGGCCCAGGAAGCAACCACCGATACGGAAACGTACAAACTCGAACAACAGATCAAACGACTGGAACGGCGCATCAAAAAGCTGGAGACCCAGCCATCCGGGCCCACCGCGCCGCAACAGGCCCCCGGCACCCAGCCATCCGGCACCACCACGCCGGATATTTACAAGAATCTGCCAAAAGGAACCGGCAGTTCCGCCGACTCCTCATTCTCCACCGCCACAGGGTTGTCGAGGTTTTTCAACCCGGCCATATCCGTCAACGGCCTGTTTCTCGGACAGTACAGGTCCATTGGAAACGCCGATCCCAACAACGAAAACTCGACCGGCTTCAAAATCCAGGAGATGGAACTTCAATTCACCGCCAACGTAGACACCTATCTCCGCGCCAATTTCCGTGCCACTTTCGAAGGCGACGAAGTGGGAATCGAGGAATCCTTCATTGATGCGTTGCTGATGGACAGGCTGGCTCTTCGTGCTGGAAAATTTTATACCAGCTTTGGCAAGCACAACCTGCTTCACACCCATCAGTTTCCATTCATTGACCAGCCCCTGGTCAATGAAACCCTGTTTGGGGACGAAGGCCTGCTTGAGGTCGGCGTGGGAACCAGTTATCTTGTACCGGTGCCCTGGTACTCGGAAGCCATATTTCAAGTGGTCCAGGGAGACAATGAACTTCAATTCAATGGTCCATTGAATAACGATTTTCTCTATCTGGCACACCTGAAAAACCTGTGGGACCTGGACGAGGAAACCACGCTGGAATTGGGAGGCTCCTTCGCCACCGGACGCAACCAGGCGGGAGCCCAGGCCGGTTCCGGGCGCGGCCGCACCAACCTGGTGGGAGGCAACATGACGGTCAAATGGAATCCCGCCAAGCGGTCGCGTTACAAAACACTCATCTGGCAGACGGAGTACATCGGCTCCTTTCAGCAGACCGGCACCAATCCCGTCACCAACGTCGCCAACCCGGACCTCAACCGGGGCGGCATGTACAGCATGGTGCAGTACCAGTTTCTGGAACGCTGGTGGGTGCAGGGCCGTTACGACTACGTCGGCTTCCATCAGCCGCAACACTTTGACGACTCGTACCGCTGGTCCGCGCTCGTCGGTTACGTGCCGAGCGAGTTCTCCGCCATCCGCCTGCAGTACAATTATCTCGACCAGGGATTCTCGGAGGAACAACAGGTACTGTTGCAGTTGAACTTCTCGATGGGTTCCCATCCCGCACACACGTATTGAGGAAGAATACGATGAGAGGAGACGGCAACTCACAATCGTACAAATATCGGCTTCCAGTGGCGGTTTTCGGGATCGCGCTCCTGCTTTTGCTGAGCGCGGTCCCGGCCCACGCCGCGATGAAGGTCGTCACCACCACCGAGGACATTGCATCGCTTGTCCGCGAGGTGGGTGGAAACCGTGTGGAAGTCGCCAGTCTCACACGCGGCTATCAGGACGCGCACTTCGTGCAGGCCAAACCGAGCCTCATGGTCACCCTGCACGATGCGGATCTCCTGATTTACCAGGGGCTCGATCTGGAGGTGGGCTGGTTGCCCCTGTTGATCCAGGGAGCGCGCAATTCAAAAATCCGGTTCGGCGAACCGGGCCTGCTCGACATGTCGCTGGCTGTCGATCCCATCCAGATACCCACAGGTCCGGTGGACAGGTCGATGGGCGATGTCCATCCCTTCGGCAACCCACACTACACGCTGGATCCGGAAAACATAAAACCCATGGTGTTCCTGCTTGCAGATCACCTTGCCAAACTCGACCCGGAACACGAAAGCGAATTCGAATCCAACCGCGACCGGTTTGTGAAGCGCTTCAAGGAAAAACTCAACCAATGGAAGCGAATCATGGACCCGGTTAAAGGGGCACGGCTCGTCACCTACCACCGTACATGGGATTACTTTCTTCAGCGGTTCGGTATCGAATCGATCGGTACCGTCGAGGTGAAACCCGGGGTCCAGCCCACTCCCGCTCACCTCGCCCAACTGGCGGAGAAAATGAAATCGCAAAAAGTGACGATCATTTTACAGGCCAGTTATTACCGTCTTCGTTTTTCAGAGCTGCTTGCAGGAAAAACCGGAGCGCGTATCCTCAGCCTGCCTCCGGGGGTTGGGGGCGTGCCTGAAGCCCGGAGCACAATCGATTTTTTCGACTTTCTGGTTCGCCAGATAAACGGAGCCCTTCAACCATGACCGGATTCTTCACTTTCATGGCCGCACCTGCCGCCGGATGCATCATTCTCGCCCTTGTCTTCACTTACTTCGGTTTGCATGTGCTGAAACGCGAGGTGATCTTTGTCGATTTGTCTCTCGCCCAACTGGCGGCGCTGGGGGCGACACTGGGTTTTGCACTGGAATGGGATGCCCACTCATGGGGGGCGCAAGGACTCTCCCTGCTGTTCATTCTCATGGGGGCCTTGTTTTTTGCACTGGTCGAGTACCGCTTTCCCGAAGTGTCCCAGGAAGCGGTGATCGGTATTGTGTATGTTGTCGGCGCGTCGCTCGCCATCATCATTGCCGACCGTGCGCCGCATGCCGCGGAACACATCCAGTTCATGCTGAACGGCTCCATTCTATGGATCACCTGGACAGGAGTCCTCACCCTGACAGCAACCGCCGGCATCGTCGGCCTGCTCGCCTGGAAATGGAGGAAGTCGATTGAAACCTGGTTCGACCGAAAAACCGCCGACGCCGGGTCCTACCGCCGTGCCTTGTGGGATTTCGTGTTTTACGCCCTGCTCGGTTTGGTGATTGCCGTGTCGATCAAAACCGCAGGCATCTTCCTGGTGTTCACCCTACTCATCATACCGGCGGTTTGTGCCACGTTGTTTGCCAATACCCTGTACCGTCAATTCGTTTTGGGATCGGTGATTGGTGTGGTGGGAAGCCTGGCCGGACTGGCATTGTCTTTTTCACTGGATGTGCCGACCGGTGCGATGATTGTTGCCACCTTCGGGGTGTTGTTTGTTGCCGCCTTGGGAGTGCGATGCTTTCAAAACAACCGGGCATAAAAAAAGGCGGGGCCAAAGCCCCGCCTGCAGATTTGCTGTGGCCGGTGGACTAGATTTCCTTCTTCAACACATTCGAAGCCTGTGGGCCTTTGGGACCGTCGCTGATTTCAAACTGCACATCCTGCCCCTGAGTGAGTGACCGATAACCTTCCTCTTGAATCGCTGAGTAGTGAACAAAAATGTCTTTTCCTTCTTCTGACTGGATGAAGCCATAACCTTTTTTGTTGCTGAACCACTTAACTTTTCCGATCGGCATAACAACCCCCCCTGAAAATCTTTAAATCCAATTCCCTTATATCAGGTATTCAAAGGCTGTCAAGACTTATCCGTTATCGGAAACTGGCCAACCAGGGGGGATTGATGAAGCCAGCCGGGACCGGGCCAAAAAGCCGTTAAATTTCAACGACAACTTTATAGCCCGTTTGGGGTAAGGTTATATATCTTTATTTTTTGCGCGCAGTTCCGCTTCGAATTTTTCCCGCTCGATACGAAGCTTCTCGAGGAATTTGTCCACGCCACCATATTCTTTTTCGTAGTGGGCACGGATGGATTCGACGGTTTCAATGGTGTCGGAGTTTTCCCCGACCAGGCACTTTCCGTGACGGTCACAGGCCCAGACGGGATAATCCTTTTCCACCTTGTCCTGCAAGTCCTTTGGGATGTTTTCACGGTGCGGCAGAGTGGAATAGCTGGGATCCACCCTCTCCTCGATGCGGTCCAGTTCCTTGACCAGGTCCTCGAT
The DNA here is from genome assembly GCF_052156635.1 of Nitrospina sp. 32_T5. Lineage (NCBI taxonomy): Bacteria > Pseudomonadati > Nitrospinota > Nitrospinia > Nitrospinales > Nitrospinaceae > Nitrospina > Nitrospina sp. 32_T5. The sequence goes on from NZ_JBQKUO010000004.1 coordinate 282,080, forward strand.
GTGTTCGCCATCCCAGTCGCCGACATGGTCGTCTCCATCGGCGGACATGATGCGGTTTTTGATGACGGGATCGATCTCGACCTTGTCCAGTGAAAATCGGCGTTGGTGTTCGGAAGGCATAACCCTTTCTCTCCATTGATTATCGATGACGGTATGCCCCAAACCGTACACCATTTGATGTGAAATCGAAACCTCAAACTGGATTTTAACGACCGCCCTCTCCCTCCACGGAGCGGGCAACACGAAAGCCCAGTATGTAATGCCGATGACCGGGGGGACCCCGGTAGCGGGTGGCTGAGCGCACATAGGTGACGAGGTTGGTCACGGCTCCGCCGCGGCGGGTTTTGAAACGTCCGGTTTCGGGTCCTTTGGGATTGTCACGCGGACTTTTGGAATAATACTCCGGATCGTACCAGTCGTTCACCCACTCCCACACGTTCCCCAGCATGTCATACAATCCGAAGGGGTTCGGCTTGCGCGTTCCAACGGGATGCGTCTGGAACTCGGCCGAACCGTAATACCAGACGAAGTCGTTGTCGATTTCGTCTCCCCAGTAATAACGCGTGGTGGTGCCGCCCCGTGCGGCCCGTTCCCATTCCGCTTCCGTGGGCAGGCGGTACACATCCGTGCTTTCCGTTTCGTTGAGCTTTTGGATGAACTCCTCAGCATCGTTCCACGAGATGCGCTCCACCGGGCGGCGGGGTCCTTTGTACTTCGATGGATTCCTGCCCATCAACTTTTCGTACTGCTCCTGCGTCACCTCGTAGCGCCCGATGTAGAAGTCACCGACACACACCTCGTGAGCCGGGCGTTCGTAATCGTTACCCCGGTCATCGCCCATCATGTAACAGCTGCCCGGTATGCGCACCAGCTCGATTCCGGTGGAAGGAGAGACGATCACTTCCGGATTGGCCTGTCCGCCAAGCACCGTTGTCACGGAAAACAGGAACAACACCAGCGCCTTGAAGGAAACAGAAAAAAGTTTCATTTCGAAAAGAACTCAGAGAAAGAGAGCAGGTCGAAGAACAACATGAAAACGAATTGTGGTGTCGGCTTGAAAGCCAATATAAAGGTTTCGATTTTAACAGAAGCAACCTGACAGGGTCACCTTCTTTGAGACGTTGGAACGGCCTTCACCTCGCTGGAACTTCGGTTCGCTTCTGTAATATTTTTATAAGTTTGTTCGAATTATTCCGCAGACACTTTGAAAGGAGTTTTTCTTCATTCCTTTCCGTCTTAAAAGGACGCTTATTACAAAATGCATTAGGAAAATAATTTCAAAGTTTTCGCTTTGAAAAGCCGATTCTGCCCCATTTTTGCGCTATGCGCAGAAACCTGATTTCGATATGATTGCCAGAAACAACCGCTTTCCAGGTAAGGATCATGCCCGCTCGTTTTCCTATTTCACCCGGTTCCGGTCCACCCCATTCCCGTACAACAAGCCTTCTTCCCTGGCTGTTTGCAATCCTGGTTCTTCCTGCCCCTGTCCTCTCTGCTTTGCCTCAGCAAAGCGAGTATCATCAATTCGGTGGTGCCACCCTGAGTGTTCCCAACGAATACAAAACGTCGAACTGCACCCAGGTCCGCAGTCAGCTTTTTCACAAGCAGAATACCAACTCGGTTCCCGTTACCCAGGTTGCGGAAAGCGCGTGCGAGTCAGACATCGAGGTGACCCTGCCCGACGTGCACGAGACCCTGCAGCACTTCGACCTGGTCATTGAAGTGAACAAGGGAGAGCGCTGGGAACACCTCGACACCATTCCCATTACCGCCTTTCCCCGGGACATGTTCAAATCGTTTCGTGAATGGGCGAGGGACCACAAGCTGATGGTGGCCGACAGCGAGGGCAAGCTGGAAGCCTTCCTGAAGGAACAGGAAATTCCTTTTACCAGCGCATTCGGTTTCGAACCCCCTTCCCCCCGGGCCATCATGAAGGTAGGCAAGCGGGAATACGTGTTCAACGAAATCGAAACGCCCTTCCCCAAGATCTGGATCAAGGACAGGCAGGTGATTTTCGAGTTGCGGTTCCTGGACCAGTTGTCCACCAATCCTCTGGCACAGAAAGAACTGCTCCAGGTTCTCAAGCAGGACATGGATTGATTGGCGGCCCCTCTCTTCTTCCTTATAAATCCATATTGATTCTTTTACAGATTCTGCGAAACTGAATTTTGTCGAATGAACCGGGTTGGAGGGGAAGATGAGATCTGCAGGTGAGGGAGCGAAGGCGTTTGCCATCTGGGGTGCGCTGGGGTTTTTGCTGGTCGTTCCCCTTTTGTTCATTGACTGGACGAATCCCCCTGCCTATCCAAGACTGGAGCAGGCGGTGAAGGTGGTGCGATACCTGTCCTCTCCGCGGCAGGTCTCCCGCTCCTCGTTTTCCGCGATGTTCCCCGACCAGCGCCCGACCGAATTTGTGAAATGGATGTTTTCCACGGTTGGCAAGGCCAACTGGCCGCCTTCGGAGAATGGTCACGGAGATGAAGTCGAGGCCGCCAAATCCCTCCGCATCCCCCTCATCCCTAAGGACACATTGATCGTTCCGGGACAACCCCACCTGAACAAAGCCGGACGCCAACTGGTGATCAAGGGCGACGACCGGCGCGGCGTGCTGGTGGCCGAGGCTCATTTCGATTCGCGTCACCCTCCCGTATTCACCCGGGAGATCCCGTTCAATCCCCCGAAATAGAAGATTGGGTCCTCTTGACAAAGAGGGCAAATAAAGGAAACAATTCGAATGCCTGTCTTTTCAGGAAATCTTTTTTCTCTGGTAGGGAGTGGATAATGAAAAAGTATGAAGTTCACAGCGTGTGCGATGCCTGCGGGGACGTGCACCCCACCCGCCACCACGTGTTGCTTGAAAACGGCCCGGACAATACGCAAAGTGTGGAAGAATTCTGGGAGGGGAAGGACCTTCCGACGGATGTCAAAAATGTGCTGGCCAACCCGTTTCAATGCCCCACCACAAAATCCTTTATCAAACAGGAAGATACAGAACAGGTTTACCTGGTTCCTCTTTCATATACCTGAGACAACCTCTTTTAGGGAGTGACATCTACAAGGGGCAGGGCTACTTCTTGAGGTAACGGGTCACCTTTTCTTCAAGTTGAACCAGCTCAATGGGTTTGTGAAGAACATCGGTTGCCCCCTGCTTCATGCATTCTTCAACACCGTCCAGGTAGGATTGGGCGGATACGATGATCACCGGAGTGTCGGAATCGATTTCCCGGATTCGTTTCAACATCTGGTAACCATCCATGATGGGCATGCGTACATCGAGAACCACGAGGCAGGGCTTGCTATCGAAAAATTTCTTCAAGCCGGCCTGTCCATCTTCAGCCGTTTCCACCCTGTAATCCAGGGAATGAAAGAATTCATTTAAAATCTGGCAGCTGTCGGGATCATCGTCCACTACCAGTATCAGGTTCTTTTGAATCATTCTGACCTCGGAAATAACGGACTCAAATAATTTCGGCATCACGAAAAGAAAGAGGCATTTTAAATCACCATTTTCCAATCGGCAACGCCTCATTTTATACAAAATTTATATAAATTCAATTGTTTTGGATAGCCTATGTCAATTGATGGAAAAAACATCCTTATCATCATGCCCAATAACCAGTTCGATGGAGACGAACTTCTGGGTTTGCTCGAAGCCCTGAAACCCACAGGAGCGCGGGTCGTGGTCCTGTCCAAATCGGGACGGGAGGCAACCGGCATGAAGAAGGAGCGGTTCACCCCCGACGGCACGATCATCGACTGGAACAAGCAGGAAGGGGTTTCCGGAAAATACCACGCCATCGTGCTGACCGGAGGCAAGGGGGCGGCCAAATCCCTGTGGAACGACCCCATTGTGCCGCAGATCCTGGTCGACCATCACCGCGCCGGCAGCATCATTGCTGCCATCGGTACCTCCATTGTGGTCGTGGGAAAAGCCGGCCTGTTACCGGGCCGGGCGGCCTGCCCCGGGGATTCCGCCGCCCGATCGGAACTCGAAAACCAGGGCATCCCCTGCGAAGAAGTGCCGGTTCTAGCCGACGATCGCATCGTGACGGCTCAAGGTTGCTCCTCGATCCAACCCCTGGTTGAAAAGTTTGTGTACATAATGTAGGAAATTCCTCCTAATAAAATAACTTTATTAGGTAGCATATTCCCAAGGCATTCCGAATTCCTGAAATTAAATCCAACCAATTTGAAAAAAATTTCACCCCCTCCTGATTCAATCAATTTTTTAGTATCGGTTATACCAAATTCTATATTTAAAGTCGTTTTCATTTACAGCTTTTTTAGATTGACCCGAAGTCGGCGCACCATTTAACTTACTCATATAATAGCGAAGCGATACGGCTGTGGGGAATCGTTTTAGATTGTTTTACGTTTTCAAGCACGTTGAGTTATGAAATTGAAAAACAAGATATACCTGTTTGCCATCGGTATCAGCTTTGCCATCGGCCTGTCTGTTTATTCCCTCCTCCAGCGGTTTGAAGTTGTCCTGCAGAACCGCATCGGCACCGAGCTTCACGACCTGGTTGAAGAAGCCATGGACACCCTTGACCGCAGTCTCTTTTTGCGGGTCGAGGAAGTGGAGCTGCAACCACTCGACATGTTTCTCGACCGCCTGTTCGAACGGTCGAACCAGGAATACGCCTCCATGCCGGACCGGGAAGCCTTCATCCAAAGGGTTGATGAAAGCTGGAAAAAGGGACTGGGCACCCCGGAAATCCGCAACATCCTGCTCAATCCCCTTTCCCGCGAATTCGAAAACAAGATCCGGTTCCTGAACAATAAATTCAAGTTTTTCGTGTTCAGCGAGATTTTTGCCGTCAACCGGTACGGAGTCATCATGGGGACCTACCCGCGCACCACCGATTTCTACCAGGGGGATGAAACCTGGTATCAAAAGGCTATCCAAAGTCAGGACAGTCTTTCCTTCGAGGATATTCACTACGACAAAAGCTCCAACGGGTACATCCTGACGGTTTCTAAAAAAGTCATCGACGATAAAGGACAGTTCGAAGGACTGGTCCGGGCAGGACTCAATATCGAGTTGTTTGAAGAAATCCTGATTGACGTGCGGATAAAATCAGAATTGAGAACCCTGAAGTTCTTCCTGCTCAATGGAAAAGGGCAAATCCTGGTTTTCGGTTCCAATCCCCTGGCTCCGAGACCCGCCAGCCTGGCAAGACATTTTGGCAAGGACTTTTCCCATTGGGCTGAAGTCCAGGCCGCGCTGAATGAAGGACGCGGATTTCATTATGGCCCGACGGATTACGGTCCGTCCCTGACGGCTTACACCACTTCCGATGGCTGGCAGAACTTCAAGGGCATCGGCTGGAACCTGGTCGTTATGGTGGACCGCCAGGAAGTGCTGGCGCCGGTCTCGGAACTCAAGACCCATTTGATGGTGGGTTTTCTGATTCTGGCTACCTTCCTGGCCCTGATTACGGGATGGTTTATCCGCCATACACTCAGACCGATGGAACGGCTGACCCGGCAGGCGGAGGCCATCAGCCACGGCAACTGGGATATGGAACTGGCTGCAGACTCCAAAGACGAAGTAGGACTCCTCGCCCGGTCCTTCAATCGCATGACCAGCGTCATCAAGAAGCACCAGGATGAGCTGGAAGAGCAGGTCATCGAACGCACGCGAAAGGCCTTCCAGGCGGAGAAAGCCGCCAAAGAAGCCCAAGAAATGGACAACGCCAAAAGCCTGTTCCTGGTGAACATGAGTCACGAAATCCGCACTCCGCTCAATGCCATTCTCGGGTACAGCCAGATACTGAGAAGGGGCGCCAACCTCACCGATGAGCAAAAAGAAAAAATCAACATGGTGTACCGGTCCGGGGATCACCTTCTTTCACTCATCAATGACATCCTGGACGTTTCCAAAATCGAGGCCCGCAAGGAAAACCTCGACCGGATTGAATTCAACCTGACAGCCCTGATCCACCAGCTGGCGGAAATCACGCGCATCGACTGCCAGCAAAAAGACCTCCAGTTCAAAATGGAATCGTTTCCGCTGGATGAGGAGCGCTGGGTGTGGGGCGATGAAGGCAAAATCCGCCGGGTGCTGGTGAAACTGTTGAGCAATGCCGCCAAGTTCACCGACCAGGGCGGAGTGCTGTTCCGTGTCACGCCAAAGAAAAACGATGAGTTCTTATTTGAAGTCATCGACACCGGCCCCGGCATCCCCAATGAAGAACACAAGGTTATCTTCGTACCGTTCCGGCAGGGAAACATCGGTCAGCAGAAAGGCGGCACCGGCATGGGGCTCACCATCGCCCAAAGGCTGGTGGACATCATGGACGGTCAATTGAAATTCGATACCAAGCCCGGAAAAGGAACCCGTTTTTATTTTTCACTGATCCTCCTGAAAGTGGAAAGAAAGGTCGACGCAGACCTGATGCTTCAAAACATCGAGGCGGCCGCGCAGGATGCCAATATCCAGGCCCTTCTTGTAGACGACAACGCGGCCAACCTGGATATCCTTAAGGAACTGATATCCACCATTGGCGCCGAGGTGCAAATGGCGGAGGACGGGGAAAAGGGATTGAAACTGATTGAAAACTGGCAACCGGACATCATTTTCCTCGACCAGCAGATGCCGGGCATGTCCGGCTCCGAAGTGATGAAACGAATTCATGAGAAGTACGGCAAGGAACGGTTCAAAATCGTCATGACCACGGCGTCCACCCTCACTCACCAGACCAAGGAGTTCTTAAAGGAAGGCGCCGATGCCGTGCTGAGAAAACCGGTGGTATACGAAGATCTTCTGACCATCACCCGGAAACTGCTGAAAGACAAATTCCGGCAAACGGCCGATGCTTCTGTAGCCCCCTCCTCTTCCCAGAAAGGGACCAATGGAGGTTCCGAGCAGAAGCTGGATTACGAGTCCATCCACATTCCCCAGTCTCTCTGGGATGCCCTCGCTAAAAATGCCCGCATGGGCCTGTTTCTTGAATTTGAAAAAAATCTCAACGAATTGAAAGTGCTTGGAGACAAGGAAGCCGAGCTGGCCGACCGGCTTTACAAGCTGAGCCGGCTGTTCGAGTCGAAAAAGATCCTGGACATTCTCAAGAAAGTTCGCCATGAGGATAATAGCTGAGAATTGCCCTCTTACCGAACCCGCTTCTTGTCCAACCTTGCAGTGCATTCCCTTCTATCAAGGTTGACAATTCCATTCCTGTTTGTTCCAAGGTTTTTATCTAAATTAATCATTGAAATGCATGGGCTTATAAGTACTGCCGCCCCGGGTCACAACCCTGTAACTGGGTACTCGTTAAATATTCGCAAAATATTTTTCAACCTTTAGAAGGATTTCTAATGCTTATTTTGTTTTGTTAACATTCCGTATTGGGTCAACATTTTTGGTCTAAATATATTAATAAAAGACAATAAACTAAAGAGTTGAAACTCCGACCATAAATTTACAGAAAAATTTCGGTCTTGTAAATATTCCCCAATTAGGTCTGCCTTTTACATGAACTCCTTAAAATTGATTGGCTTTATCCTCATTAGGTCTTAACTTGGAACAAGCGCAATTCGAATATGCGTTTATGCGTTCCAATCTCTACTGTCAGAAAGGGGGTGGAGAGGCGGAAAATATTAAAAAATTGAATACACGGGTGTGGCATGCGCTCAAAACAGCATCTTTTTACTTAATCGAAGCAGGAGCTGGTAAAGCAAGTCATTACTGAAAGATTCCGGGGAAATAAAAACAAGGGGCAAGAATCCTCCGTCATCGGTTCTTGAGTGTTTATCGGCAGTTCACCTGCCAGGCAAATTAACGATGCACATGCTATGAAAATTTTCTTGCGGACAAAAATGCTCTTGCAGGGGCTTTCTGGAATTTTCCCACTTGGACTGAATTCAGGTCTGTTTCCCTTAAACAACCTGAAGCCAAAGCAGGAGCTTTGCCGCACAAGGGCCCGATACAGGAAACTTCATCCCACTTGGGCTTCAAATCACACCCTTTCAAACCCTTCCCACCAACACCAACCCTTCTTTTTTTCACAAACTATTCATTTTCGCCCCAAATCTGGTTCGGTCCTTTTACAGGACTCACCGCCGGATTTGGTTTGTGCTCCTTCTATTTACCGAATTTGCTTTCCGACCCGTTTTCAGGCCGGAGCAGGAATACCCATACAAAACACTTCATCGAATGGATGATCTGATTTATGGAAACGACAACCCGATTGCCTGATTCGGAAGAAAGCAAAGATACAGACAAGGCCCGGCCCACACGCATGCCTGCGGGCATCACCTGGGGCATTCTGGCAGTGTGTTTCCTGCCTCTGTTCCTGAACCTGATAGGTTACGACTTCGGTTCCAAATCCGCCCACCTGGACCCGGCGGTGATCAGCCAGCTGTCCCCTGGGGAACTCAAGGAAAGAGCCATTCATTCCCAGTCCGGGGCGTTTGTTCATACGATTCTGGAATGGAGCGCCTTTGCCGCCGCCATCGTGGTTTTTATCCTGGCCCTGTTCAACTTCTATTTCAACCGGGACATGACCCTGCCCGTCATTGCCATGGCTTTTTTGTGCGCAGGCATGGTGGATGCGTTCCACACCCTGGCGTCCGACCGTTTGATTGAAGGCAGAGCCATGGCCACCAACCTGGCGCCGTTCACCTGGGCCATCTCGCGTGTCTTCAATGCCATCATCCTGATTGCCGCGGTGGTGTTGTTGATGCGGTCCGGCCACGACAAAAGCACGGATCAGTTGAAGTTTCTGGCTGGCATTGGGTTCATTTTTGCACTGGTAGCGTATGCGGTCATCCAGTATTGCGCCTCCAGCACCGAACTCCCGCAGACCATGTTTCCGGACGCCCTGTTCACCCGCCCCTGGGATGTGGTGCCGCTGGCTCTCTTCCTGTTCGCCGGAATCTTTCTGTTTCCCCGCTTCTACAAGCGGGAGAAAACGGTATTCGTGCACTCGGTGATGGTCAGCATGGTCGCCAATGTCCTCACCCAGGCGTACATGGCGTTCGGCTCCGAGGCCCTGTTTGACAACGCCTTCAACGTCGCCCACTACCTGAAAATCGTGGCGTACGTTATTCCTTTCGTCGGGCTGGTTTTGGAGTACAAAAACACGCTGGGCACGTTTGTGGATACCATCCAGAAAAACGAAACCACACTCGTTCAGTTGAAGAAAGCGGAGGCGCTGGCCACCCATCAGGGATGGGTGAAATCGGGCATCTCCGACCTGTTCGAAATCATGCAGAAGTCGGACACTCTCAAAAGCGCTTCCCAGCAAATCATCGGTTTCATGGTTCAGCGGCTGGAAATCCAGATGGGGGCCCTGTACCTGGCGCAGGAAAACACTCTCTATTTTTCCGCCGGGTATGCCTACGCCAACCCTCATAAACTGACCGAGAATTTCCAGTTTGGCGAAGGGTACGTCGGCCAGGCCGCCGTGGACAGGAAAAGCCTCCTTGTCCGGGAGGTTCCGGACGAGTATTTCAGGATCAAATCCAGCCTGGGCGAAGCGCCTCCCAAAACGCTCCTTTTTGTGCCCCTGATTTCCGAAAGGGACGTGGTGGGCGTCCTCGAGTTGTGCTCACTGCAGGAAATCACCGGCAACCATCTAGAATTCGTGAACCAGGCCGCCGACGCCATTGCCTCCAAAATTTCCCTCGAAATCGCCCAGGAGCGGATCAAAGACGCTTTGGAAGAGTCGCGTGCCCAGGCCGAGGAGCTGGCACAGCAGCAGACGGAATTGCAGGAAGCCAACCAGGAGCTGGAAGTCCAGACAAACGCGCTCAAGGAATCCGAGTACAAACTGGTGCAACAGCAGGAGGAGCTCCAGGAAACCAACCGCCAGCTGGAGGAGCAGGCCTCCATTCTGGAAATCCAGAAGCAGGAGATCGAGGCCAAGAACGAGCTGGTCAACCAGAAGGTCAGGGAGCTGGAAATCGCGAGCAAGTACAAGTCCGAGTTCCTCGCCAACATGTCGCACGAACTGCGAACGCCCCTCAACAGCATGCTCATTTTGTCCCGGCTGCTCTCCGACAACAAGGACGGCAACCTCACCACCAAGCAGGAGGAATTTGCCAGGACCATCCACAGTTCCGGAAACGACCTGCTGAACCTGATCAACGACATCCTCGACCTGTCAAAGATCGAATCCGGCAACATGGAAATGATCCTGGAGGAAGTCAGCCTCGAGCGGTTTGTCGATACCGTGAAACGCAACTTTCAGCCGCTGGCCGACGATAAAAAACTGGATTTCGCGGTCGAACTGGACCCTGCCCTTCCGGACAGCATGGTTTGCGACGCCAAGCATCTGGAACAGGTGCTTCGCAATTTGCTTTCCAATGCCTTCAAATTCACGGAAAAAGGAGGCATCACCGTTCGCATTAGCCGCCCCTCCCCAGGCACCGTTCTGGCCAACAAAGACCTGAGTGTGGACTCCACAATTGGTTTCAGCGTCATCGATACGGGCAAAGGCATTCATGAATCCAAGCGGGTGCAGATTTTTGAAGCTTTCCAGCAGGAAGACGGCACCACCAGCCGCAAGTACGGCGGTACCGGGCTGGGGTTGTCCATCACGCGCGAATTCGTGCGCCTCATGGGAGGGGAAATCCAACTCGAGAGCAGGCTGGGAGAGGGCTCCACCTTCACCGTGTTCATTCCCGAAAAAGTGGAGTCGCCGGCAGGAATCCTGCAGACCAACAGCGAACGCGGAAACGGGGGCCATCGACCCGCAATGAAAAAATCACCCAATTTCGAGGGGGACGCGACATCAAAAGGCATCGATGACGACAGGCAGGGGATCCATGCCTCAGACCGTACTCTTCTCATCATTGAGGACGATTTGAAATTCGCCGACGTGCTGAAAGACATGGCCCGTGAAAAAGGGTTCAAATGCCTCATTGCCGTTGACGGGGAGAACGGTATTGTGCTGGCCCAGCAATTCCAGCCTTCGGCCATCATTCTGGACATCGGCCTGCCCGGCATCGACGGCCTGATGGTGCTTGAGAAATTGAAAAACCATCCGGACACCAAACCGATTCCCGTCCATTTCATTTCCGCGTACGACAAGAACAAGGAAGCAATGGAACTGGGTGCCATCGGTTTCCTCAGAAAACCCGTCACCAAAGAAAAAATGGATGACGTGTTTTCCCGTATTGAAAAGGTGATCTCCAAAAGCATCAAAAACCTTCTGGTGATCGAAGACGAAACCATCGTCCAGGACGAAATCCAGAAAATGTTCGGCAACAGCAAAACCAACGTCTTCCGGGCGATCACGGCAGAGGACGGGCTCAAGGTACTGGATGAAAACGAAGTGGATTGCATTGTCCTCGACCTTCACCTGGAGGGCATTTCAGGCTTTGATTTCCTGGAACAGATAAAAAAGAAAAAGGAATTAAAAAATATTCCCGTAATTGTTTACACCGGGCGGGACCTGATTCCCAATGAAGAGGTGAAACTCAAACGGTATTCTGAAAGCATCATCATCAAGGGAGCTCATTCCCTGGACCGGCTCATCGACGAAGCCACGCTGTTCCTCCACAAAGTGGTCCAGACAGAGGGAAAGGGGGAGGACAAAAAGGACTCTCCCGCAATGAATGCCAAGGCCTACGCCGGCAAGAATATCCTCCTGGTGGACGATGACCTGCGAAACGTATTCGCCCTGGCGCACGTGCTGGAGGAATACGAAATGAATGTGATCATCGCAAAGCACGGCAGGGAAGCTTTGGAACAATTGGGAGAACACAAGGACATCGATCTCGTCCTCATGGACATCATGATGCCCGAGATGGATGGTTACGAATGCATGCAGGAGATTCGCAAAATCCCGGAGTTCAAAAATCTTCCCATCATCGCATTGACTGCCAAAGCGATGAAGGGCGACAAGGAGAAGTGCCTGAAAGCGGGGGCCAACGATTACTTGACCAAGCCCGTTGACATCAACGTCTTGCTGAACCAGATCAGAATATGGGTGCTCCATGAAAGCCAACACTGACGAACCTGCGGCTGTTTCCGAAGAGGAGCACAATGAAAACCTGGAGTTGTGGGCGCTTCTCGAAGTGATGTATCAGAAATACGGTTATGATTTTCGCAATTACAATTACAGTTCCATCCGCCGCCAGTTGAAACGGCGCATGAAGGCGGAGGGAATCGACTCCATTTCACAAATTCAGCACCATGTTCTGAACAACAAAGATTTGTTCCATAAAGTCGTTTCGGATTTTTATATCAACGTCACGGAATTGTTCCGCGATCCGGCTTTCTTCAAGGCTTTGAGGGAGCAGGTTATCCCCCTTCTCAAGTCCTACCCCTCCCTGAAAGTCTGGCATGCGGGATGTGGAACCGGGCAGGAAGTGTATTCCATGGCCATCATGCTGATGGAAGAAGGCCTTTTTGAAAAGGCGCAGATTTATGCTACGGACGTCAACATGGAAGCTCTGAAAAAAGCGAAGGAGGGAATTTATCCCGTTGAGCTCATCAAAGAAGACTCGCACAACTACCTGGAAGCAGGCGGCCTGGAAACCCTGACGAAATACTGCACCGTGAATTATGGAAACGTCATCATGAACGCGGAGCTTAGAAAGCACATTTCGTTTTTTGATCACAACCTGGTAACAGACAGCTCAATCGGGGAAATGAACCTGATTTTTTGCCGGAATGTTCTGATTTATTTTAACAACAGTTTAAAACAGAGAGCCATCCGGGTATTCTGGGAATCCCTGTGTCACAAGGGATTTTTCTGCGCCGGGGCCAATGAGCGCTTGCTGGGTGATGAGAATCAAACAATGTTTGAAGTATTTGACGACAAAAACAAAATTTACAGAAAAAGGAAGGCGGCTTGAAAGTAGCTTGTTACTGTTTTTTTGGGGGGGGGGACATGAACAAACCAACAAAAGTCGCAAAAATTTCAACCTCCAAAACCGAATCGATTATGAAAAATAAGCAAGCCGATGACCGCCCCTACGTGCTCATTGTAGACGACGTTGAGGCCAATTTGATCGCTCTGGAAAGCCTTCTGGAAGAGGAAAGCTGCAGGGTCGTCCGTGCGGATTCCGGGAAGCAGGCTCTGGAAAAAGTCCTGGAATATGACTTCGCACTCATCCTGCTGGATGTCCAGATGCCCAATATGGATGGCTACGAGACCGCGTCCCTCATTCGTGGAATAGAAAAAACCCGTTATATTCCCATTATCTTCATCACTGCTTCCAGCAAGGAAGAACCTTATGTTTTCAAGGGCTACCAGAAAGGGGCGGTGGATTACCTGTACAAGCCGCTCAACCCCCTGATCCTGAACAGCAAGGTTCGGATTTTTCTCGATCTTTACAAACAAAAAAGGCTCATTCAGGAACAGGCCAAAAACCTGAAGCTTCAGCTTGAAGAAACAGCGCATTTGAAAAACGCGGCTGACCGGGCCAATAAAGCCAAGTCGGAATTTTTATCCGCCATGAATCATGAAATCCGTACCCCGCTGAACGCCATCTTCGGCTACGCCCAGATCATGAAACTGGATGAAGCCAGTCTCACCCCGAGGCAGCGCAACGGGGTCGAGGGCATTTACCGCGCCGGGCAGCATTTGATGCGGTTGATCGACAACGTTCTCGATCTGGCCAAAATTGAAGCTGGCAGGATGAGCGTCGATGTTCAGGATTTCGATCTTGTTGAAATCCTTTTCGACCTCACCGTCATGTTCGAACAGGTCTGCAGGGGAAAGGAAATTGATTTTTCAATTGAAGGACTCTCCATGGAGGAACCCTGCTGGGTTTTTGGAGACGATCAAAAACTTCGCCAGGTATTGATCAACCTCATCGGCAATGCCACCAAGTTCACCGAAGATGGGGGGATCACATTGAAGGTCAAGCACCTTGGAGAAGCCCGGTTTCAATTTGACGTCAAGGACACGGGCAAGGGCATTCCACAGGATAAGCAGAGCCTGATCTTCGAGCCGTTTCGCCAAACCGAGCTTGGGCAGGCCAAGGGGGGCACCGGACTGGGGCTGGCCATATCGAAAAAGTTTGTCGAACTGATGGGCGGCGAGATGAAGCTGATCTCGGAAGAAGGCAAGGGAAGCTGTTTCTATTTCAATATTCCGCTTTTTCCGGCGGAATCCAAACCTAAAGTCAACGGCATCTTTGAATCCCACCGGTACAGACTACCGCCTGAAAAAAGCGTGCGGGCCCTCATCGTCGATGATATGCCAGACAACGTCGATATCCTCACCCAGCTATTGGCTGAAATGGGTCTGGAGGTCAAGTCCGCGGTGGATGGAAAAGAGGCCGTCGAATCGGTAACGGCATGGAAGCCGGATATCGTTTTCATGGATTACCAGATGCCTGTCATGAACGGGTTTGACGCGGCAAAGGAAATCCGGGCTCTTTACGGTGACGATTCCATTAAAATCATCCTGCTTTCCGCCTCCGTACTTTCCCACGAAAAAGAAGACATTCTGAAAGAAAACGTGCACAATGGCTTCCTTTCCAAACCGTTCCTGCAGAAAGAAATCGTGACCATCCTGGAACAGCTACTGAAATTGAATTTCGATTCTGAAGACGAATAGCGATTATCCCTCGATTGCCTTCTTTCTGCTTAATCACTTCTCCTGGTATCGAATCCCCGGAATTTATTTTCTGGCCAAACGATCGGAAAGACACCCTTCAAAGCGCATTTCATCGATAAAATTAAAATGGCCTGCCGGAAAACCCGCAAGCCATTTCATACTGCATTTTGGTACCCCCGACTGGATTCGAACCAGCGACCTACGGATTAGGAATCCGTTGCTCTATCCTGCTGAGCTACGGGGGCGTGTATTTTGAATTAAAACGATGGCGACATGAGGCCGGGCCATCCTGCTCGCTATTAATCAAGCGGCCACTTGCCGAATCATACCACGCAACTCATGCCCCATAAATCGATTTTTGGCCCCCCGCGACGGCGCAAGCCTCATTCCCCCGTCAAACCAAAAGTCTTATAATGAGACTCTGAAAGGACCGGACGGCCATGCCAACCAGACCTGCCAAAGGGAATGAACAACCACCCATCATCTTTTTCGACGGGATGTGCGGACTGTGCAACGGGTTTGTGGATTTTCTCATCCGTGCAGACAAGGTGCAGGTATTCCGCTTCTCTCCATTACAGGGGGAAGCCGCGGGCCGGGTGCTGGGCACAACCGGGAAGTACTCATTGGACAGCGTGGTTCTGGTGGAGGGGGATCGCGTCTCCAGCAAATCCACAGCGGCTTTGCGCATCTTCCGCCGCCTGGGGGGAATCTGGTCCCTATTGTGGGCATTACGGTGGGTGCCCCTACCTGTTCGCGACGGGATCTACGAATGGATCGCCAGGAACCGTTACCGTCTGTTCGGGAAAAAGGCAACCTGCCGCATTCCGTCTCCGGAAGAACGCACCCGTTTTCTCGATTGAATTCAATTCACGCCAGAGCCGGGGCCGAGCCCAGGGAAGCGATCAACCCGCGCGTGCGTTCGCGCGAACTTTGGGGAAGCTGGCAGTCCGCAAGCATTTTTTCAAGAAATGAAATTCCTGCCTCGGGTTTGCCTCTTTCAAAAAAGCATTCAAACAACTGCATGTACAAAGAAGGAAATCCTTTGTAGGACTCGCAAAGGTGATCGCCGATTCCAATGGCATACTCCAGTCCGTCCGGCCGATCCAGACACCAGACAATTCCCTTCATGTATCCATCGATTTCAATCTGCACTTCCTCCTGAAGGCTTTCAGGCGTCAACACGTGTTTGTACAATTCCGAGACCCGGTAATCGCCGACAATCACATCCATGATGTCCGGCAGGTCTTCCCGCTTGCCGTTGGTCAACCCGTAAAACCGGTGGACAATGAGTCCTGTGTTCATTTCATACTGTTTGTCCACACGGAAATACATCTGCATCAGGAAGCGTTCCAGGTTCTTTTTTTCAAGCAGGCCCGGATACACAAAGGCATGGCGGCAGGCTCCATAGCCCATGGTGCCCTCCTGGGTCGGGACCGAAAAATAAAAAGCTCCGCCCGGCTTCAAAACCCGCCTGACCTCGGAGACCATTCGATGCGGGTTGGTCAAATGCTCGAAGGTCTCATAACTGTAAACCGCATCAAAAAAATCCGTCTCGTACGGTAGATCCTGCTCGCTCACATCAATCAGGGAGACATTGAATCCCCGGGACCGGGCGCGGTCCACGATATCCCGCCCGGCATCCACCCCATGCACTTCGTTGCCTGCTTCTTGCAGGCTCTGAAGCAGGGACCCGGAGCCAAACCCTATTTCCAGCACGCGGCCGTGGTGAATGTGCTCGAAACAACCCTGATCGACCCCGCTGGGCCGATACTCCTCGTAGGTGGCCTGGGCCACGGATTTCGTCATGATGCGAATCTCCCTGGTTATATCCTTAATAGATCGGGAGATTCGAAAATTTCCATTAGCCATTTTTGGCAAAAGGTGAGAAAAAGGGTGATTCGCTATCAATTTGTTCCGGAATTGCCGGGAATCCATGCTTTTTTCGAATCCTGGCTTCCTATTCACCCTTCCCCTTTGTTTGACGTCCCCAAAAACCCTCACCCGGCTTGATTCGACCGTTTCATTCGGTATATCATTTTCAGGAGTCACCGACTCTCCCAATACCCCGATAACCGACCTGAAGGCAAGGTTTAAAGGAGCGTTTCATGATCCGAGTCCGAGCCAGCCAGATATTCACCCATGCCGTGGAAGACGCGGTGGCGGCCAAAAAAATGCTGGATGAAGGCAAGCCCTTCACCGAAGTGGTGTCGCAGTACAGTACCTGCCCCTCGAAGGAAAACGGTGGCGACCTGGGCTGGATGCCGGAAGACAACGCCATGGCCCTCATGGGCGAAATTGGTGAACAGGACCAGGGTAAAATCCTGGGACCCATCCATTCGCCTTACGGCTACCACATTCTCCAGATCACCGAGATCGAAAAAGAGGAAGGAACCGTCGTTTTCAACCCGGACACGCCCATGACCGAGGTCAACCGGGTCCTGCCGGAGGTCCACACCCTGCTCTTCAAACATTTCCACATCGGCATGCCGGTCACCGGTTACAAACCGGAAGAAACCATCTTCACGGTGTGCGAACAGCACGGCAAAACCGTAGGCGAGGTGCTGTCCCTTTTGAACCGGGAAGCCGGAAGCGGTCAGGCCCGCTTCATCACCCCGGAACAACTCAAGGAAAAAATGAAAAACGGCGAGCCCATCGTCCTGCTCGACATCCGCGAACAGTGGGAACGTGACATCGCCTGCATTGAGGAAGCCACCTTCATCACCCGCGAAAACTGCGAGTCGGTGCTGGCCGACCTCGCGCCCGAATCAGAAGTCGTAGTAGTAGACTGGAAAGGCGACCGCACCGAAAGCTTCCAGAAATTCCTCGGTCAACGCGGTTTCGCCAACGTGCAGGGGATCGAAGGCGGTATCGACGCCTGGGCACAAAAAGTGGACACCCGCATGGCCCGTTACGACATCGACGAGGAAGACGACGACTACCGCTACGAGGATATCTTCGATGATGCTCAATAACCGGTAACGGTTTTCTGGCAGGAAAGCTTCCCGCCGGGAGGTTTTCTTTTTTTGTCCTGCAAACACCGGGACACACTCACGTCGGGACTCATTCATGGCACCCCTGCTCAAGATCGAGAACCTGGTCACCTCTTTCTACATCGAAGAAGGCAAGGTCGAATCCGTGCGGTCGGTCAACCTGGAGATCGCGCGCGGTGAGACGGTGGCGCTGGTCGGCGAATCCGGTTGCGGCAAATCCGTCACCGCCCTAAGCGCCATGCGCCTCGTGCCCACCCCTCCCGGCCGTTACGAGAGCGGTCGAATCCTGTTCGACAACCGGGAAATACTCAAACTGTCCGAAGAAGAAATGAGGGACATCCGCGGAAACGACATCGGCATGATTTTTCAGGAACCGATGACCTCCCTCAATCCCATCTTCACCGTAGGCGACCAGATCATCGAGGCGATCGTCCTCCACCAGAACAAAACCGAGGCCGAAGCACGCAAACTCGCTATCGAACTCCTCGATCGCGTGCGCATCCCTTCGGCCGAACAACGGGTCGACCAGTATCCGCATGAACTGTCCGGGGGCATGAAGCAACGGGTCATGATCGCCATGGCCATTTCATGCCGCCCCGCCCTGTTGATCGCCGACGAGCCAACCACAGCGCTCGACGTCACCATCGAGGCACAGATCCTCGACGTCCTCGCAAATCTGCGTGACGAAACGCAAATGTCCATCCTGCTCATCACCCACAATCTCGGAATCGTAGCGAAGTTCGCCGACCGGGTGGCGGTCATGTATGCGGGTAAGATCGTGGAAGAAGCGCCCGTGGTGGAGTTGTTTGAAAATCCCAGGCATCCCTACACCCGTGGCCTGCTGCGCTCGCTCCCCAGGGAGGAACCGGACAAGCTGCTGGAGCCCATTTCCGGCACCGTGCCCAATCCTGTCAACATGCCTTCAGGATGCGCGTTTCATCCGCGTTGCCCCGATGTCATGGATGAGTGCAGCCGGGATATTCCACCCATGTACCGCACGGGTCCCAACCAGACCGCCGCCTGCTTTCTTTACAAAACCAACGCCGTGGCACAGGAATCATGAAATCCCTGCTCGAGTTGAAAAACCTGAAAAAGTATTTTCCCGTTTACGGTGGTGTGTTTTCCCATGTGGTGAACCAGGTGAAGGCGGTGGACGATGTGTCCCTCGACATCGGAGAACAGGAAATCCTGGGGCTCGTCGGAGAGTCGGGTTGCGGCAAAACCACGGTTGGCAGAATGACCCTGCGCCTCCTCGAACCCACCGCGGGCCAGATTGTTTTCCATGGTCGCGATATCACCCAACTTCCCAACCGGGAGATGGAACGCCTGCGGCCGAAAATGCAGATCATTTTTCAGGACCCGTTCAGCTCGCTCAATCCCCGATTCAACGTGGAACGCATTATTGGCGAAGCCATGCTGGTGCACGGCAAAGCCACCAGACAGGACCTGAGAAAGAAAATCGGTGAAGTGATGGAACAGGTCGGCCTGTCACCGCGCTACATGCGCCGCTATCCGCACGAGTTTTCCGGAGGCCAGCGGCAACGCATCGGTATCGCCCGTGCCCTGGCGCTCGATCCCGAATACATTGTCTGTGACGAGCCCGTTTCCGCACTCGACGTATCCATTCAGGCGCAGATCATCAACTTGCTGCGCAAGCTCCAGCAGGAAAAAAACCTGACGATGCTGTTCATTTCGCACGATCTCAATGTGGTCAAGCATTTGTCCCAGCGTACGGCCGTCATGTACCTGGGGAAGGTGGTGGAGGTCGCCCCGACCGATGTGCTCAACCGCGAACCCGCGCATCCTTACACCAAAGCGCTCCTCGCCGCCAAGCCGTCGCTCAATCCCCGTGACCGGGGTGGGAAGGTATCCCTTGGCGGGGATGTGCCCTCGCCCCTCAACCCTCCTTCCGGGTGCCGATTCCACACCCGCTGTCCGGAAGTGATGGACCACTGCAAACACGAGGACCCGAAAAAAGTCGAGCTTGGTCCCGGCCACGTCGTTTACTGCCACCTGTATACATGACGGGCCGTTCATGATCGACGACCTCCTTCACGTCCTGCAACTGGTCTCCCCATCTTTTCTCATTATCGGACTGGGATTCCTCTTTTGCCGCCGGGTTTCCATGGACCCCAAACCGCTGGTGCGGCTGACAATGGGGATCCTGCTTCCCTGCTTCGCCTTTCACCATATCAGCGGCATGAACCTGGAAGGAGGCCTGCTGGGCAATGTCTTTCTCTCCGCCTGGGTCATCCTGCTGTTGCCCGGGCTTCTTGCGTGGATCCTTTTGCGCAGGCGAAAAGAAATCGGACGGGGGGTGTACCTGCCCATCATGTTCATGAACTCGGTCAACCTTCCCTTCCCGATCATGCAGGCGGCCTACGGGGACGCGGCGATTCCTCTGGGGCTCATGTTTTTTCTCGCCTCGTTCATCGCCGTGTTCACGGTCGGATTGTTTCTCGTCTCCGCCGAGGGAGGCGCATTGCAGTTTTTGAAGGAACCGGTGGTCTATCTCGTGGCGTTGGGGCTTGCCGTCAATGCGTTTCAGGTTCCCCTTCCCCATTTCGTCCGGGAACCCGTGCGTATTCTGGCCGGGGCCAACATCCCCATGGTGCTTCTTATTCTGGGAATGCACCTGGCGCAGGTGAAGGTGACTCAGCTCAAACTGACCTGGATGGTGGTCGGTTTCCGTTTTACCTTCGGACTGCTGGCAGGCCTTTTATGTACCGCCATTCTTCCGCTGGATGACCTCGCTCACAAAATAGTCCTTCTGGAGAGCATCATGCCCTGCGCCGTGATCAACATCCTGCTCTCCGGCAAGTACAACGCCAATCCGGATCTCGTGGCCTCTTCCATCCTCGTTTCCACCCTTCTTTCGCTTGCCATCATTCCCATCACCCTGCTGGCCCTGGGCTGACCCTACCCACAACCCCGGAAGTGCCTGTAAAATCAGATAATATTTGAATTTATCGCCACCCAACCCTCCAGTTCAGGCCGTTTGTGCCGATAATTAAAAACGGGGCCGAAGTCAGGCCCGAAAAGTTCGGCGCAAACCGGCGGAAATCCCATAACCTAATGAAAACATTGCAGAAATTCGATTTTCATGGTAATTTTATTGGAATCCGAAATTCTGTCACGAGCACTTTCCCAAGGATTTGACCTGTGGATGCCGCATCCCTTGTAGGGGTCCTTTTAGGACTGGGGTTGATCATCGGGGCCATCTTCCTGGGCGGGGATTTGAGTCATTTTTTCAACCTGCCCGGAATCATGATCGTGGTCGGCGGAACCATCGCCGCCACCCTGATCACCTTCCAATTGAAAGACGTCATCGCCGCTTTCCGTGCGGCCATTTTCGTTTTCTCCGAAAAAAAGTCCGATCCCAACGACATGGTCGAGACCATGATCGAACTGTGCAGCATCAGCCGCCGCCAGGGATTGATCGCACTCAGCCGCATCGAATACGAAAACGACCTTCTGCGAAAAGCCTGCAACCTGATCGCCGACGGATCGAAGGAAGAAATGATCCGCGACACCCTGAACATCGAAATCGAATCGATGAAACAGCGCCATTTCATCATCCAGGACATTTTCCGCAAAATGGCGTCCTATGCCCCCTCCTTCGGCATGATGGGGACACTGATTGGTCTGGTGCAGATGCTCCGTCAGCTGAGCAACCCGGACACCATCGGTCCCGCCATGGCCGTGGCCTTGCTGACCACGTTTTACGGGATGCTGTTATCGACTTTGTTTTTTCTTCCCATCGCGGGAAAATTGAAGGATCGGACCCTGGTGGAGTTGATCAACCTGGAAATCATGTTTGAAGGCGCCATTTCCATACTCGAAGACAACAATCCGGTTTTCGTTTATGAAAAACTGTCTTCATACGTCCCGGCTAAACGGCGACGTCCACCACGGCCCACTGGAGCGGCTTACCAGACGGGGTGACCCATGGCAAAGAAAGACGACAAAAAAGAAAACCTTCAACAAATCCAGGAGCTGCTACGTGCGCAAAAGGCCCAGTTGAAAAAACTGGACGCCGAAAAGGCACGCCAGGAAACCCGCTTCAAGCACATGCTGACGGTCACGGGCAAGAAAATCACCAAACTCCAGCAAACCGTTGAAGACCAGAAGGAACAGATCAAATTCCAACGGAGCCTCAGTCAGAATCGTGTGATCAAACCCATCCCTTCCAAAGAATCGGCCGACAAAGAGAAAGACCCGAAGGAGGATCCCACCCTTCCGCGGTATGAGGAATTGTCCCGAACGCTGAAGGCTCTGCAAAAGAAAAATCTTCAGCTTACCGAACGGGTAAAACTGGAAAGAGGAGAACGAGAGCGGCTGGCGAGAGAGAAAAGCGCGTTGGCACGGGAAGTCAAACGGCTCCGTCATGACGTGGGCCCGGTAGAGGATGTCCAATCGAAGGCCGTGTCTCTTGAGATGCTGACGGAAAAATCCAAAGAACGGTTTGAAAAACTGCTGATGGAAAAAGACGGCCTGATCCAGATGTATGAAAAGATGATCCAGGCCAACAAAAAAGGAGGTGACGCGCTCACCCTCACTTCCGACATGATCAACAAAATCCAGGACGAACTGGACAAGACGCGATCCGAAAAAGAAGAGCTGGAGGAGGAAATCAAAATACGCGACCGGCAGTTCGAAGTCCAGATGAACTACGAAGTCCAGAGGGCAAAGGAACGCATACGGAAAACCCTGCAAATCCGCCGCCGACAGAGGGAGTCCCTGGCCGACTTTGCCGAGGAAGTGCAGGATGAGCGGTCCGGCCAGGCCTGGCTCATGACATTCGCGGACATGTTCACCCTGCTGCTCACTTACTTCATCATTTTGTATTCGCTTTCTTCCATCAACATGAACCGTTTCAAGGAAGCCATAATCGGGCATGAGCAGGCTTCCATAGGCCTGCTGGAGTTGATGGATGCCGCGGAAATAAAAGAATCGCTGGACGTGTTGACGGGACTCAAATCTGATAATATTCTGACTGAGGTGAAAAATGTGGCCAAGGTGGAAAGCCTTTCGGACGTGATGACCATTTCCACCGACCAGTCGAAAATCATCGTCAAGGTCCCTTCCCAGTCGCTGTTCAATACGGGAAGCGCTGAATTGAACCTTGGCCGTGGTAAAAAAGTCCTCGACGAACTCATCCGTATAACGGAAAAGTATCCCGGTTACAAAATCAACATCAACGGCCATACCGACAATTCAGAAATTCCAAACAAACGCTTTGCAAGCAACTGGGAGTTGTCCTCGGCACGGGCCACCTCCGTGCTGAGATACTTCATCAATCAGAACATCGACCCCAAACGGATGACGGCTACGGGATTTGCTGACACATTTCCCATCGCCACCAACAAGACAGAGCGCGGCCGCGCCTTGAACAGGAGAGTGGAGTTTGTTCTGGAAAAAGAAAGCTGAAGACGACAAGGATGAGAAGGGAAAGCTGTTTCACCTGCCAAAGGAGGACAAACGGCAGGCGTTCCGCATTTCTCCGGACCCGGCGGAACCGGTCCTGGTTTCCATAGAAGACAAGACCGTAAAGGTATTGGAAATCAGTTCCGGGGGGATTTCATTCCGGAACAGTGACTTCAAGCCCAAGGCGGTGTATCCTGTCACCTTCACCCTGCCCATCACCGGCGGTTTCGTCAAGACCAAACTCCGTATCCTGCGCGTCAACCGGGAGGGAATCTGCCAGTGCCGCTTCGTGGGGTTGACCGATCGTGCGGAAGACGATATCCACCGCTACGTGCTGGCCCGCCAAAAGGAAATCCTCAGAAACCGCAAACGATCCGAAACCGAGTGACCATGCCCTCTCAGCCCCATGACTCCCCTTTCTGGTCCGACACGGAAATGCGACTGATCCGGGAGCGCGAACTGTTTCTGCACAAGCATTCCATCATCCAAAAGGCCGAATCCAGACTGGAAGACCTGAAGGACGTCATGATCGCCGAGCTGGCGAAAGACCCCGGCCCGGTTCCCCTGGGCACCGACCTCAAACGGGGCAAAATAACCAAGGGAGAAAACAACAAGGGGTTTCCCTTCGTGTCTCTCGACATCCCGCAGTTTTTCACCAAAGAAGAATACTTCACCTACCGCGTGCTGTTCTGGTGGGGGCACTATCTGGGGTACTCGCTGGTGCTCAAGGGACCTGCCCTGCCGCAATACCTCGATTGCCTGCTTGAGCGGAGGGGGGATGCCGGGTTTGCCGACGTCTGGCTGGCCCGCCATGACAGTCCCTGGGAATGGGAAAACGCGGACAACAACTTCTCGCCAGTGCAGGAACCGTCCGGGGACGATGTGCGTCAGCTGGTAAACACTATTTCGTACATCAAGGTCATCCGCATGATCCCCGTCAGCGACCCCGGTTTTACGAAAGTGGACTGGTCGGCGGAAGGCGTGCGCACGTACCGCGATCTCATCCGGTTGACACAAAAGTAAAGAAACCCATTTTGCTCAAGGGATGAACACCAAAGGGTGCATCCACAATAAATCGCGGCCCGGAACAACCAGCATGGGCTCGCCTTCCTCGGGATTTTTCAGATACACCATCTCGTGCGCGGAATCAGGAATGGGAGAGATGCGGGAATCAGGGATGTGAAGCGGCGTCGGCGTCATGAAACTTTTGCGACGCTGACGAAGGCGGTCGGGAGTGGAAGAGGTCGCCCCCGGATCGCTCGCCCGGCGATGGATCGCCATATCGCTTTTCACCAGCTTGCAGACCAGCGGCCGTTCGTTCTTGATCTGCACCAGGTAAATCTGGTGCAGCGCGGCAACCCCATCCGACTGGCGGGAAAACACGCCAATGCTGCCCGCGAGGACGTGCGGTTCTGCGGCATCGTCTTCCATCTTGAGCGCGTAACATTCCCCGGGAAGC
This sequence comes from Nitrospina sp. 32_T5, assembly GCF_052156635.1. Classification (NCBI taxonomy): domain Bacteria; kingdom Pseudomonadati; phylum Nitrospinota; class Nitrospinia; order Nitrospinales; family Nitrospinaceae; genus Nitrospina; species Nitrospina sp. 32_T5. The sequence continues at coordinate 306,478 of NZ_JBQKUO010000004.1, forward strand.
GGTTCGTCGGGAAAGATATCGATGGAAGTCACCAGTTCCAACCCCTCCATCGGTTCCTTCATGTTATCCAGGAGGACCGGGCCCCGCACCAGCCGCATGAGGGGAATGCGCAATCTTTGGGAATGCGGATTCACATTCATTCCTTTAATTAAAATAAATTAAGCAATAATATCTTACGCCCGGATTTCAAAAATGCGAAAATATAAACCCTGTTTCTGGAGTCCTGCTCCCACTCACCCATATTAAAAGATCATGAATCCATCTCAATGCCTGGATTACCTTTTCGGCCTGCAAAACAGCGGAATCAAACTGGGCCTGGAAAACACCACCCGCCTGCTGGAAGCGCTGGGCGATCCTCAGAACAAGATTCCGGCCATCCACATCGCCGGAACCAAAGGCAAGGGCTCGACCGCCGCGTTTGTCGAATCCATCCTGCGCGCAGCCGGTTACCGAACCGGACTGTACACCTCGCCCCACATCCGGCATTTTTCAGAACGCATCCAGGTGGACCGCGAGCCGATTCCGGAAGACGCGATGGTCGACGGCATTCTGCACATCAAGGAAACCTCGGAACGGATCGGTGTTCCGGTTACGTTTTTCGAGTTCGGCACCGTCCTCGCCTTTCGGTATTTCGTCGAACAGAAAGTGGACTGGAACGTGATCGAGGTCGGTATGGGCGGTCGGCTTGATTCCACCAACACCTGTCAGGGCGAAGTGTGCATCGTCACCTCCATTTCCCGCGATCACGAAAGCAGCCTGGGCACGGAGCTTCCCGGTATCGCCTTTGAAAAAGCCTCCATCATCAAGGACACCTGCACCGTGGTGACGGGTGTAGACCAGCCCGACGTGTTCCGCGTGATCGAAGACCGTGCGCGCGAGTTCGACTGCCGTCTTCTGAAGCTGGGACGGGATTTTGACGTGAACCTGCACACACATCGGCCAGGCGAAATGATGTTCGACTATGAAAGTCCGATCGAAAGCATTCAAGGTTTGACCAGCCCCCTGCTCGGACGCTACCAGGCTCAAAACGCGGCCATGGCCATCGCCGCCTGCCAGGCTCTCGAATCCAAAGGAGTGAAACTCACACCTGAAATCATTCGACGCGGCATCTCCACCGCGCAATGGGCCGGACGGCTGGAAGTGGTCAACGAATCGCCGCTCACCCTCCTCGACTGCGCGCACAACCTGGACAGCCTGCAAAAACTGATGGAGGCCTTGAAGGAATTGTATCCTTCGCGGAAACTGCGCATCGTGCTGGGTATCATGCAGGACAAGCCCTACCGGGAATGTATTGAAATTGTCGCCCGATTCGCCCATCATATCACGCTGGCCCGGCCCCGGCAGGATCGCAGCCTGAACCCGGCGGACCTGGCCGGCGAGACCTTTTCCATCGGGCCGCTGGAAATTATCGAGGACGTCCCTCAGGCCCTGATCGCCAACCAGAAGCAATGTGAACCCGACGAGTTGATTTGTGTGACGGGCTCCATCTTTACCGTCGCGGAAGCCAGAGAATATATTGAACGAACCTGTCTCAAATAAGGCGGTCCTTTTTGTGACGATGGCGTTGCTGGCAGGTCTGCTCGGCTTCGTTCCCTCCCCCGCACTCAGCCAATCCGTTTCACCCGTCACCAGTCCGGAGCAAAAAGAAGACCCGGTGGAAATCACCGCCGATTACATGGAGCACCTCGTCAAAGAAAACCTCATCAAAGCCCGCGGCAATGTGGTGGTGCGTTATCAAAACCGCACCATACGCGCCGATAAAATGGCCATCAATACCGAATCCGGCCAGGGACACGCACAAGGCAACGTGGTGATGAAAGCGGAAGACGGTTCCACCGTGGAAGCAGTGCGTGGTGATTTCAACATAAAAACTCACCGGGGCATCCTGCTTCGAAGCCGGGGAACGCTGAAGGGACAGCAGGGGCAGGAATATTACGTTACCGGAAAAGTATTACGCCGCTTTTCGGAGGAACACTACCAGACGGAGGACGCCACGCTGACTACCTGCACCGGGGTGCTGCCCGACTGGATGATCGAGGTGGGCAAGGCAGACATCCTGATGCAGGACCGCGCCCTGTTCACGGGCGGGGTGTTTCGTGTGAAAGGAATTCCTTTCATATACATTCCGGTGGGTTACGTGCCTATCATCACGGAGCGCAAAAGCGGGTTCCTGATGCCCAGCATCGGTACCAGCAACCTGGACGGCCTCACCATCCAGAACCGGTATTTCTGGGCAATCAACCGGTCCTACGACGCCACCCTCGGTGCCGACTACATGGAAAACCGCGGCTTGCGCTCATCCCTCGAATTCCGCTACCGCCCGAGCGAAACGACCGAAGGCTGGTGGCGCGGCGAGCATTTGAAAGACGACATCTCGGGAAAAACGTTCTGGAAACTGGACGCCCGGCACCAGCAGGTCCTTCCCGGTGAAGCCCGCCTGCTGGCACGGCTTGACCAGACTTCCGGGGCGAACTTCAACAAAACCTTCAAGTCGCAAACCGAAATCCGCACCCGGCGAAGCAGCGATTCATTTCTGTCCATATTCAAAGGATGGGAAACCAACTCCCTCGACATCCTGGGCCGCTACCGCGAAAGCGAACAGGCCGAGCGCGACGATACCTTCGGCATCCTGCCGTCCATCACCTGGGTCACGCAGTCTTTTCAACTGGGCAACAGCGGCTTTTACTTCAACCAGGAATCGAGCGCCACGCAGTTTCTACTCGACCTGGATCCAACAATAGGTGTGGACAACGAAGAGACCCTTCAACGGTTCGACTTTCATCCTCAGCTTTCGTACCCGATCACATTTGCCCCGTGGTTGCGCCTGACACCCCAGGTCGGGTTCCGCGAAACCTATTACAATAAAGAAATCTCGGACGACATCAACCCGTCCACCAACCAGCCGTTCATTCGGCCGGAGTTCACAAGAGAAGTATTCGAGTTCAGCGCCTTTCTGGAAGGACCCAAGTTCAACCGGGTCTTCAAACCGACGGAGCCCGGCGGCCCCGCGTACAAGCACGTCATTGAACCGCGGGTGCAGTACGATTACATTTCCGGTTTCGACCGGAAAGACCGCGAAAAAATCCGCATCATTGACGGAGTGGACGACATCCGCCCGACCGAAGCCGTCACCTATTTCCTGACCCAGCGCCTGCTTCGCAAGGACACGGACAGCAATGGAAACAGCGAAGTACGACAGGTGGCACGCTTTGAGATCAGCCAGAGTTACAATATCAAGGAAGCACGGCGGTTCCAGACACCCCTCACTCCACGGCGCCCCTTTAACAACCTGCGATTCGACCTCGACACCCGCTTCACGGATTATTTCATGTTCAATTTCGACAGTGAGTATAATGTGTACGATGGTTTCGTCCAGCGGTTCAATTTTGACGTCGGCATCCGGTTGAGCGAATGGTTGATGGTGGTTCTGGAAAAACGCCAGGTCCACAATGAGTCAGCCATGATTTTGGGCACTCTCGACGTGACTCTTCCCAAAGGGTTGAATTTCAAGTACAGTGCCCGTTTTGACGAGTTCAATGACCGCGTCCTGGAACACAACGGCCGGGCCACATACAGCGATCCCTGCAAATGCTGGGGTCTGTCGTTCGACTTCATCCGCCGCCGCAACATCAACCTCAACGTCAACCAGGCGGAAACGAAAATGCTGCTCAGCATCGAACTGCGGGGGCTTGCCGACTTTGATGGATCACGCGGCGAGACTTTTATCCACCGCGGGTTTTGATTCAATCTCAATGGAGGATCCGTTCCTTGAAGTACTGGAAAAACATCGCCCGTGTGGCGCTCGACATCGGTGCCATCCGCATCAATCCGGATGAGCCTTTCACCTGGGCATCCGGCTACCGCATGCCGGTTTACAATGACAACCGCCTGCTCCTGGGTGAACCCAAGCACCGGTTTCTCATTGCGGAATCGATGCAGGAAATTATCGAGAGAGATCAGGTCCCGGTCGATTGCATTGCGGGAACCGCCACCGCGGGCATTCCGCATGCAACCACCCTGGCCAACATGATGGAACTTCCTCTGGTATACGTTCGCCCCTCCAGCAAAGGGCATGGACTGCAAAACCAGATCGAGGGCATCCTGGAGCCGGGCCAGGAAGTGGTGGTGATCGAGGATCTGGTATCCACGGGAGGCAGCGCATTGAAAGCGGTGGAAGCGCTGCGTGCCGCCGGCGCACGGGTGGCCCACTGCCTGTGCATCTTCAGTTACGGATTCGAGTCGGCCCGGGCCGCCTTTGAGGCCGCCGACTGCCAGCTCCACACCCTTCTCACCTTTCCCGACCTGGTGGCTTTTGCGGAAGAAAACGGGCGAATCGACGCCGGCCAGAAAGCGCTTCTGGAGGCCTGGTATGAGAACCCTTTTGAATGGGCCGCCCAAAACAAACGCTGAAACCCTCAAATCGAAAAAACCTTTTTAGAAACATATACTTGCAAGGTTCCCACAATAAATGAAATCCGGGCCGGAATTTAGGATTGACAGGATAGGTGTTTGATAATAGTATTTAAAGCTCATTTATTTTTGTCTTACCATCCTCTGCTCCAAAATTGCCACTTCCCGGTAGCAGAATATTTGAATAGACAACTAAAATTCTTTGGTAAGGTTCCAAAGACGGATTCCCTATAAGATATTTGTTTTTTGGAGGTTATTCAGAATGCCAAAATTAGAGTTGGGCCCTGTAGGCCTGCTTCCGCCCTCTGCGGCCGCCATGGGTATTTTCCAGCCGGAAAAAGGTTCCCGCAAGCAACTGCTGGAAGGTGAACCGGTTGATGAGGATAAGGTCTATGAGACCGCAGCCGTCAAGCTGCTGACCCGGCGAAACCCGACCCTGTTTCCCGGACCGCAGATTATCTGGGGCTGGAACGAAGAAGCCCGGCACAAGGCGGAGCTGATTTTGAATTTCGTCAAGGAAGTTCCCGGAATGAACATCATTCCCATGCCGGACTACCGTCCCATCTATCCCAAAATCGATCCGGAAGCGGTGATCAATCCCTGTCACCCCAACCTGACCGTTCTGCACAACAAGATTCACGTTTGTGTCCTCATCGGGGTGCATTGCCATTTTGCAAACATCACCCTGAAGATGATCCGGGCCAACACCCCCTGCTATACGCAGGCCTGGTGCGCGTACGACGGCCACGAAGATGCGTTGCTGTCCATCCGGGATACCGATTCGGACGTGATCCTCAAAATGACCGAGACCGTCAAGCGCGTGCGGCAGTCGCTGACCCCGTGGGCGGAAACCCCGGAAGGCAAGGAAGAGCTCGAAGAAATCGCCGCCATGAAAGCCAAGAACAAAGCCGAAGAAAAGGAAAGCGCGGTTCTGTTCAAAGGCGAGCTTTACGACGGGATTCAGGAAACGGAATAAGTTCCAGGCTGTTTTTCCACCGTACATCAAGGGCCCCGGATTCCGGGGCCCTTTTTTATTGCCCTTTACTTCCTCCCCGCCCCCCTCAACCCGCTTGAAGAAAAAGCTTAAGTGTTTATTCTTTATAGGGTTAAAAACAACTCATTACCTTTCACAAACCGGAAAAATGCTTTAAAAATCGCCATCCGGCTTGACTCCCCCCCACCCCCATCTTATTAGACACCTAGCATCGGGGAGGAATTCTCAAAATCGCTTTAACCTTATATAAAATAAGTTGAAATAAATAACGCCAATTGGAAAGGAACTGCACCCATGGGTAAGATCATAGGAATCGACTTGGGCACCACCAACTCCGTGGTGGCCGTGATGGAAGGCAATGACCCCAAGGTCATTGTCAACGAGGAAGGAAGCCAGACCACTCCTTCGGTCGTTGCTTTCACCAAGGATGGCGAAATCCTGGTGGGACAGGTTGCAAAACGCCAGGCCATCGCCAACCCGGAAAACACCATCTTCTCGGTCAAGCGATTCATGGGCCGTTCCTACGCGGAAGTTTCCGAGGAAATGAAAATGGTGCCCTACAAGGTCGTCAAGGGCCCGAAGAATGATGTTCGCATCGAAGTCCAAGGCAAACAGTACAGCCCGCCGGAAATCTCCGCCATGATCCTGCAAAAACTCAAGAAGTCTGCGGAAGCCTATCTCGGTGAAACGGTTACGGAGGCGGTCATCACCGTCCCCGCCTACTTCAACGACGCTCAGCGGCAGGCCACCAAGGACGCAGGTAAAATTGCGGGGCTCGAAGTCAAACGCATCATCAACGAGCCCACCGCCTCCGCGCTGGCTTACGGTCTCGATAAAAAGAAAGACCATATGATTGCCGTTTACGACTTTGGTGGCGGCACGTTCGATATCTCCATTCTCGAAGTCGGCGACAACGTCGTGGAAGTGAAAGCGACCAACGGCGACACGCACCTGGGCGGCGACAACCTGGACCAGCGCATCATTGACTGGCTGGTGGCGGAATTCAAAAAAGACCAGGGCATTGATCTGAGCAACGACAACATGGCTCTCCAGCGGCTCAAAGAAGCGGCGGAAAAAGCCAAGATGGAATTGTCCTCGGTATCCGAAACCGAAATCAATCTGCCTTTCATCACCGCGGACGCCACGGGACCGAAACACCTGAACATCAAACTGTCCCGCGCCAAGTTCGAGTCCATGGTCGATGACCTGCTCGAGCGCACCAAGAAGCCGTGCGTCAGCGCACTCAAGGATGCGGGCCTCGACGCCAGCAAGATCGACGAAGCGGTGTTGGTCGGCGGCTCCACCCGCGTTCCACGCGCCCAGCAGATCGTCAAGGATTTGTTCAAGAAAGATCCGCATCGCGGCGTGAACCCGGACGAAGTGGTCGCCCTGGGTGCGGCCGTGCAGGCGGGCGTTCTTTCCGGCGATGTGAAAGACATTCTTCTGCTCGACGTCACTCCGCTGTCTCTCGGAATCGAAACTCTCGGCGGCGTGACCACGCGCCTGATCGACCGCAACACCACGATCCCGACCCGCAAGAGCGAGACGTTTTCCACTGCGTCGGACAACCAGCCGAGTGTGGAGATCAACGTTCTGCAGGGCGAACGGGAAATGGCGAAGGACAACCGCTCGCTCGGCAAGTTCCATCTGGATGGCATCCCCGCCGCGCCGCGCGGCGTGCCGCAGATCGAGGTCACCTTCGACATCGACGCCAACGGCATCCTGCACGTCTCAGCCAAGGACAAAGGCACCGGCAAGGAACAGAAGATCACCATCACGGACAACACCGGCCTCTCGGATCAGGATATCGAGAACATGGTGAAAGACGCCGAAACCAACGCCACGGCGGACAAGGAGCGACGCGAAAAGATCGACGCCCGCAACCAGCTGGATTCCCTGGTGTACAACACGGAGAAAACCATCCGCGACAACAAGGAAAAACTCTCCGAAGACGACGTCAAGGAAGCCGAGTCCGCGATTGCCGAGGCCAAGACCGCCATCGAAAGCGACGACCTGGAGCAGATCAAACAGCAAACCGAAGCGCTGACCCAGGCTTCGCACAAACTGGCCCAGCAGATTTACCAGCAACAGTCTGCGGAAGGCGGTGAAGGCGGTGGCGATGACTCCGGCCCGTCCGGTGAGGATCAATCCGGAGGCGGTTCCGACAAATCCGCGGATGACGTCGTGGACGCCGAGTACGAAGACATCAGCAACAAAAAATAAAGGACACTCCCTCCCCCCACGCTCCCGGGTTTGACCGGGGTGCGGGGAATCCCTGTGCATTACATTTCAGGGATGTCGGAGGGAAATCCTCGAATATCAATTTCCGGACCGGCGGGCGGCTCCTTTGGGAGTGTGCCCGCCTTCCGTTTTTTGATTTGAAAGCCCATGAACGACTCAAACAGCAAACTGCCTGATTACAGCGACCAGCCTCCTCCCAAATTCCAAGTCAGCGACCGACGCCATTGGGCGCTGGAAGAAGAAGCCATCGAGGAGGAAGAATCCCGAAAAGAACGCCTTCCCACTTACGTGGAACAGCTCCGCAAGGAAGCCGAGGAAAAAGACCAGAAGCTGAAGGAATACATTGCCGCCTACAAAAACAAAAGTGCGGAGAACGATGAGTTCCGTCAGCGCCTGCAAAAAGAAAATGAAAGCCGGCTCGCTCAACTCAAGGCCGGACTGTTCAAACAACTTATCCCGATTTTGGACAACCTGAAACGCGCGTCCAGCGCGGCGCAGTCCACCGGCGACTTCGAAAGCTTCAAGCAGGGCATCCACCTCATACTCTCCCAGTTTGAAAATGAACTCACCCAGCAGGGAATCGAACCCATCCCCGCAGTCGGACGCAAGCTCGATCCCAACACCGACGAGGTGTGCATGACCGTGGACACCGACGATCCGGAGCAGGATGGAATGGTGGTGGAAGAATTGGAACTCGGTTACCGGTTCCAGGAAAAGTTGCTGAAACCCGTTAAAGTGAAAGTGGCCAAACTCAAAAACTGAAGGTGCTCATGGTTAAACGCGATTATTACGAGGTCCTCGAGGTTTCACGCGAAGCGTCCGAAGCCGAACTGAAAAAAGCTTACCGCCAGATGGCGCTCAAGTACCATCCGGATAAGAATCCCGGAGACAAGGAAGCTGAAGAGAAATTCAAGGAGGCCTCAGAGGCCTACGAGGTGCTCCGCGATGCGGAGAAGCGTCGTGTTTACGATCAATTCGGCCACGAGGGCCTGAAGGGCCAGGGCTTCGGAGGGTTCAACGGGTTCGAAGACATCTTTTCGACGTTCGGTGACATATTTGGAGACTTCTTCGGCGGGGGCCGGCAACGCACCGGCAACGACCTGCGTGCCGACGCCACCATCACTTTCGAGGAAGCGGCCTTCGGCGTGCAAAAGGAAATCGACGTGCGCAAGCACGTGATCTGCCAGACCTGCAAGGGATCCCGTTGCAAACCGGGTACCACCCCCGAGCGATGCAATACCTGTCACGGCACCGGGCAGGTGGTGCGGTCACAGGGATTCTTCAGCCTGTCCACGCCCTGCCCGCAGTGTCACGGGGCCGGCGAAATCGTCCGCGACCCCTGCTCCAACTGCCGCGGCGAAGGCGTGGTGGTGGACAAGAAATCCATCTCCGTCAACATTCCCGGTGGTGTGGACCACGGTTCCCGGTTACGCCTTCGGGGTGAAGGCGAAGCGGGACCCGGCCTGCCTCCCGGCGACCTCTACGTATTCGTACATGTCAAGCCACACGAATTCTTCCACCGCGACGGCCAAAACATCCTTTGCCGGCTCAACCTCTCCGTTTCGCAGGCCGCGTTGGGCGCCGACATCGAAGTTCCGACGCTCGATGGGGGAACCAAGGTGATCAATGTTCCTGCCGGCACCCAGTCCGGAGAAACCTATCGCATCCATGGTGGAGGCATTCCCAACCTCCGCGGACCGGGGCACGGCGACCAGATCATACAGTTCTTCGTCGAAGTGCCGAAAAAGCTCAACAAGCGGCAGAAAGAACTGTTTCAGGAACTGGCGGAAATCGACGGCAAACCGGTGAAGGAAAAAATAAAAGGGTTCTTCGAAAAGCTGGGGCTTTGAGCGGTTCCTAAATTCCGAGTTCCAGATTAATTACCCTAAAATAGTGGAAAATGGTTTCCTTTTCCCCTTTTTCGCCGGATTTCACCCCATAATTATGGGTTCCCCCCGATTTTTCTTGTGGTCCAGTCCATCTATGTATATTTTTATAAGAAGCGGGACGTTCGAGGCGTCCCGCCGCATTTCAGGCTTTTAGAGGAGCCCTTATTAATCTCGATGGAGGAGACTCATCATGGACCACTCTATCCTTCTCATCGACGATGAAGAAATACTGCGCAAAACCCTGAGTGACGACCTTGAAGAAGAAGGCTTTCACGTCACCACAGCGGTCAATGGCGAGGAAGGACTGGAGCAGTTCAAGTCCCAGCACCCGGATTTAGTGATTGTAGACTTGATCATGGAGGGCATGAACGGCATTCAGGTTTCCCAGGAAATTAAAAAATTGCAACCGAATGCACCGGTCATGATTTTAACAGGGCACGGCACCCTGGAGTCGGCCATCGATGCGTTGAAATTGAAGGTGCAGGATTACATCCTCAAACCCGTGAAGCGTGACGAGCTTCTTTCCAAAATCAACAATTGCCTTGATAAGTTGCTTCCCAGGCGGACTCTCAAAAATCGCAAACCCGCATACAGTCAAAATCTGCAGCTGGAGAAAGTCGGGCTCACCAAGCGTCAACGGGAAGTGGCCAGTTTGGCCAGCCAGGGTTATAACGACGAGGAAATCGCACAGGTTCTCAAAATCAGCGTGTTCACCGTTAAATTTCACCTTAAGAAGGCGTTCAAGAAACTGAACATCCATAAACGGGTGGAACTGATCCTGTCGTCCAACTGAATGAACCGAAGGCGTTCCGGGCCAGGCGGTAAAGGGTGGGTGTCCTGCTCTTCCTTCAGGAAAGTTGTACCTGTTCCGATTGTCTGTAAAAAAAGTTCTTCAACTGCTTGTGTTCATCGAGACGGACCCATGATTTGCCGTCCGCTGAAATTTTGTCGTCACCGTACAACTCGCCGCTTTTCACCGCACGCACCACACTCTGCTTTGGGAATTTGAACGGTTCGCGTGCCTGCCGCTGAATCAAAACGGTCTCCATCTGTCTTCCTCCTTCCCACGCCCGGGGCGTTCCCTTGTTTACGTTGTGTTATTCCATGATAACAAACCGACGCGCAGGCGCAAGCCCATATAAACATTGGGCTTGATATCTTTTTGGAGATTAAAAAAGGGTAATCGTTCAGGAAAATCGATACGGCCGGGCGGCCGCAAAGAATCACATGTGTTCGCTGTGGGGCAGGAAAGTAAAGCCCATCAAATGCTGGTCCACACCACGTGCCGCTTCGCGCCCTTCGGCAATCGCCCATACCACCAGCGACTGTCCGCGGGCCATGTCTCCGGCCACGAACACACCGGGAACGTTGGTCATCTTGTTTTTGTCGCAGGCCACGTTGCCGCGGGCATCCAGCTCCAACCCCAGTTCCTTTACCAGCCCTTCGTGCACCGGGTGCACGAAACCCATCGCCAGCAGAACGAGATCGACATCCAGCGTGAACTCGGATCCGGGAATCTCTTCCATCGGGCGCCGTCCGGTTTCGGGGACGGGGTCACCGAAGCGGATTTTCACGGCATGCACCTTTTTGAGTTTGCCGTTCTCGCCGGTGAACTTTTTGGTCAGGATGCTGTAGTCGGTAATTTTGCCGCCCGCTTCCTCATGTGAAGAACTGAGGCGCAGGGTCATCGGCCATTGCGGCCACGGGTTGTTGGGCGAGCGCTCGAGAGGAGGTTCGCTCAACAGTTCGAATTGATGAACCTTCTTCGCGCCCTGGCGAAGCGACGTACCGAGGCAGTCGGAACCGGTATCGCCGCCACCGATGATCAGCACATTCTTGTCCTTCGCGGTGATGGTAATGTCATCCGGAACCGTGTCCCCTTCATTGCGCTTGTTCTGCTGAGGCAGGAAGTCCATCGCAAAGTGGACGCCGTCCAGGTCGCGCCCCTCCACCGGCAGGTCCCGCGGTTTTTCAGAGCCACAACACAGGATGACCGAATCAAAATCCTCAACCAGTTTTTTGGCGGGAATGTCCCTGCCGATGTGCGCGTTGGTTTTGAAGATCACGCCTTCCTTTTCCATCAACTCCAGCCGCCGGTGCAGAACCGTTTTCTCCATCTTGAAATGCGGAATGCCGTACATGAGGAGGCCGCCGATGCGGTCGGCTTTCTCAAACACCGTCACCTCGTGCCCGGCGTGGTTCAATTGATCGGCGGCGGCGAGACCCGCGGGGCCGGACCCGACGATCGCCACCTTCTTGCCGGTACGCTGCTTCGGCGGGTTCGGGGCGATATACCCTTGCTCAAAACCCTTTTCGGCGATGATCTCCTCGATATTGCGGATGGTCACCGCAGGTTCGTTGATGCCCAGGACACACGCCCCTTCGCACGGCGCGGGGCAGATGCGGCCGGTGAATTCGGGAAAGTTGTTGGTCTTGGTGAGGAGCGCCACCGCCTCTTCCCAGCGGTCGCGGTACACCATGTCGTTCCAGTCCGGGATGGCGTTACCCAGGGGACAACCCGTGTTGCTCTGGCAGAACGGCACTCCACAGTCCATGCACCGCGCTCCCTGCTCGCGGTACTTTTCCAGCGGAAACGGTTCGTAGATTTCCTTCTGGTCCTTGAGCCGTTCGGGAACCGGACGCGCCTTCGGCGTTTCGCGATTGATTTCCATGAAGCCTTTGAGCGCACCCATTTATGCCACCTCTTCCAACATTGCCTGTTTCCGTTTTCGTTCTTCCACCACGCGGCGGTAATCGCGCGGGTAGACCTTGATGAATTTCGGGATCATCTTTTCCCAGTTGTCGAGGACGCGTTTCGCCACCGCGCTTCCCGTGTACTCCAGGTGTTCGCGGATCAGGGTCTGCACCAGGTCAAGGTCCTCGTCCTCTTCAAAAGCGACCAGATCCACCAGTTCCTGGTTGCAGTGGATGGGAAACGATCCGTCCTCGTCCAGCACGTACGCGATGCCACCGCTCATGCCTGCGGCGAAGTTGCGTCCGGCCTTGCCAAGCACCACCACGTTTCCGCCGGTCATGTATTCACAACCATGGTCTCCAACGCCTTCCACCACTGCATCCGCGCCGCTGTTGCGCACGGCGAAGCGCTCGCCCGCTATGCCACGGAAATACGCCTTGCCGGATATGGCGCCGTACAGCACCACGTTGCCGATGAGGATGTTCTTTTCTGCGACAATCGGCGACTCCTTCGCCGGTGCGACGATGATCCTGCCGCCGGACAACCCTTTACCAACGTAGTCGTTGGTGTCGCCCTTCAGGTTGAAGGTGACGCCGTTGGCCAGGAATGCGCCGAAACTCTGCCCGGCCGACCCCTTGAAATCGATATGAATGGTTTCGTCAGGCAGGCCCGCCTCACTGTAGCGTTTGGAAATTTCGTAACTCAGCATGGCACCGGTGGCACGGTCCACATTACCGATGGTGTGTTTGAGGCGAATCGGTTTCTTGTGTTCGATGGCTCCGGCACATTCGGCGATCAGTTTTCGGTCAAGGCAGTTGTCCCCGATGTCGCCACTCAGATCCTGGGTGGTGACGTTGCGCGTGGCCACGCCCTCGCCTCCTTCCGCGCGGTAAAGGATGCGGGAAAAGTCCAGTTCGCGGCTCTTCCAATGGTCAATGGAGGTGTCCACTTCCAGCAGATCCGTTCGGCCGATCAAATCGTCCAGTTTGCGGAATCCCAGCTGCGCCATCAGTTCGCGCACCTCCTGCGCAATGAAGCGGAAGAAGTTGACCACGTAATCGGCCTGGCCGGAAAACTTTTTGCGCAACTCCGGATCCTGTGTCGCCACACCCACCGAACAAGTGTTCAGGTGACATTTTCGCATCATGATGCATCCGAGGGTCACCAGGGGTACGGTGGAGAAACCGAATTCATCCGCGCCCAGCAGCGCACCGATGACCACATCGCGCCCGGTCTTCAACTGGCCATCGACCTGCACCCGGATGCGCCCGCGCAGGTCGTTGAGCACCAGCACCTGCTGGGTTTCCGCCAGGCCCAGTTCCCACGGCAAGCCGGCGTGTTTGATCGACGTCTGGGGAGAAGCTCCGGTTCCGCCGTCATGCCCGGCGATCAACACCCCTTCAGCGCGTGCTTTGGAAACGCCCGCGGCGACCGTGCCCACACCCGCCTCCGCCACCAGCTTCACACTGACGCCGGCCTTGGGGTTGGAGTTGTGCAGATCGAAGATCAACTGCTGCAGGTCTTCGATGGAGTAAATGTCATGGTGCGGCGGCGGCGAAATGAGTCCCACGCCCGGCGTCGAATGCCGGATCTTGGCAATGTACTCGCTGACCTTGTGGCCGGGCAACTGACCTCCCTCACCCGGCTTGGCGCCCTGCGCGATCTTGATCTGCAACTCATCGGCATTCGCCAGGTAATTGCTGTTCACACCGAAACGTCCCGATGCCACCTGCTTGATCTTGCTGCGCCGGGAATCGCCGTTCGCATCAGGCGTGTAGCGCACCAGGTCCTCACCACCCTCCCCCGTGTTGCTCTTTCCGCCAAGGCGGTTCATGGCGATGGCCAGGGTCTCATGCGCCTCTCGGGAAATCGAGCCGATCGACATCGCGCCCGTACAGAACCGGCGGGTGATTGCCTCCACCGGCTCCACCTCGTCGATCGGGATCGACTGCGTCGGCTTGAACTTGAACATGCCGCGGATGGTGCAGTTGCGCGTGTTCTGTTCGTCACTCACTTTGGAAAATTGCTTGAATTTTTCATAATTGTTGGACCGCGTCGCCTCCTGAATCAACGCCACCATCGCGGGGCTGATCATGTGTTCTTCTTCGCCGCGCCGCCAGTGGTAGTAGCCACCCAGGTCCAGCGCCGGACGGATGATCTTCGACCGCTCGTACGCGTTGCGGTGGCGCGCCAGTACTTCGCGCGCAATGTCCTTCAGCTTGATGCCGGCAACACGCGACGGCGTTCCGGTGAAATAACGGTGGACAAGGTCCTCGTGCAGACCCACCGCTTCGAAAATCTGTGCGCCGCGATAGCTCTGGATGGTGGAGATACCCATCTTCGCGGTGATCTTGTACAGGCCCTTTTTGCAGGACAGGATGAAATTTTCGATCGCCTTGTCCGGGGCCACGTCTTTCACATACACCTGTTCCCGCACCACCTGTTTTGCGGTTTCGTATGCGAGGTAAGGATAGATGCCGCCTGCGCCGTAACCGATGAGCAGGGCAAAGTGGTGCATCTCCCGGGCCTCGGCGGTTTCCACCACAAGGCCCACCCGGGTGCGCGTTTTCTCGCGAAGCAAATGATGGTGCACCGCACCGGTCGCCAACAAGCTCGGGATGGCCGCGTGATTATCATCGACGCCCCGGTCGGACAGGATCAGGATGGTCGCGCCGTTCTCCATGGCTTCGGAAGCCTTTGCGCACAGATTCTCCACCGCCTTTTCCAGTCCGTCTTCACCTTCGGACACCGGGAACAATAAGGACAGTGTGGCGGTTTTCAAATCCTGCTGATTGAGGTTTTGAATCTTGTGAAACTCCTCCGGCTTGAGGATCGGGTGTTTCAGGCGCAGTTTGCGGCAGTTTTCCGGACCGGGTTCCAGCAGGTTGTACTCGCGGCCGAGCGTGACTTCCATGGACATCACCAGTTCCTCGCGGATGGAATCGATTGCCGGATTGGTGACCTGTGCAAACAGTTGCTTGAAGTAATTGAACAGAAGTTGCGGCCGTTCCGAACGCACGGCAAGCGGCGTGTCATTGCCCATGGAGCCCACGGCTTCCAGGCCGGTGCCGACCATCGGGGCCAGCACGACTTTCATGTCTTCGGCGGTGTAACCGAATGCGATCTGCTGGACCAGCGGGTCCTCGATCTTCGGTTCGACATAACCGTTGGGCACCGGCAGGTTTTCGATGTTGACCTGGTTCTCCTGCACCCACTGCTGATAAGGATGCGCCTGGGCCAAAGGCCGTTTGATCTCCTCGTCGGAACAAATCCTTCCGGCCTTGAGATCGACAAAAAACATGCGGCCCGGCTGGAGGCGCCCTTTTAACTTGATGGTCGATTCGTCCAGCGGCAGCGCTCCCACCTCCGAGGCCATGATGACGCGGTCGTCGGTGGTGACCACGTAGCGCGACGGGCGAAGGCCGTTGCGGTCGAGCACCGCGCCGACCACATCGCCGTCGGTGAAGGTGATCGACGCCGGACCGTCCCACGGCTCCATCATCGACGCATGATATTCAAAGAAAGCGCGCTTCTCGTCATCCATCGTTTCGTGGCCGCTCCACGGTTCGGGGATCATCATCATGACCGCGTGGGGAAGCGACCGTCCGGTCATCACCAGAAGTTCCAGCGCCTGGTCGAAGTCGGCGGTATCGCTACCGCCCGGCGGAATGACCGGAATCAGTTTTTCCGAGTCGTCGAACAGGTTGCTTTCGAACATGGCTTCGCGCGCTGACATCCAGTTCTTGTTGCCCTGCACGGTGTTGATCTCGCCGTTGTGCGCGACCATGCGCATAGGCTGGGCGCGCCCCCAGGACGGAAAGGTGTTGGTGCTGTAGCGCGAATGAACGAGGGACAGCGCGGACGTCATGCGCGGATCGCTGACATCGAGGTAGTAACGGCCCACCTGCGGGGCCATCAACTGGCCTTTGTAAACGATGGTTTTGCTGGAAAGACTGCAAATGTAATAAGACTCGTACAGCTCCGCGAGACCGGAGGCGCGGATGGCACGTCCGGCCTGCTTGCGCACGATATAAAGTTTGCGCTCAAAAGCGTCCCGGTCTTCGATGCTGCCCGCCCCGATGAAAATCTGGCGGATGTCCGGCTCCACTTCCGCCGCCACGGTTCCAATCTGAGTGTTGTCCACCGGCACCTTGCGCCAGCCCAGCATCTCAAGACCTTCTTCTTTCGTGACCTGGTCGAAAATCTGCATCAGGCTTTCCGCCCGGTCGTCCCGCGGAAGGAATACCAGCCCCGTACCGTATTTCCCTTCGGAGGGCAGGGTGATGCCAACCTTTGCACACTCTTCCTTATAATAATCGTGAGGTATCTGGATCAGGATCCCCGCACCATCGCCGGTGAGCGGATCAGCACCCACCGCCCCGCGGTGCTCCAAACGGTTCAGAAGTTCCAGCGACTGCTGGATGAGTTCGTGAGACTTCTCCCCCTTCAGGTTGGCAATGAAGCCCACCCCACAGTTTTCTCTTTCAAATCGCGGGTCGTACAAACCCTGCCGTTTGGGTAATCGTTGAATTTTCATAAATAACTTTGATTGGGTTTTTTATCTGAGTTTGCAAGGCTGGCTGTTCAGCAACTCAGAGCAATGGGAGCAAAGCCTGTGCCATTTCACATAGTAGCTGTAAAATCAATTACTTTCAACTTGGCGCCCAATTATGATTCCATTTTAGACATAGAATGGTGTAAAAATACAACACTCGTGTAAGAAGAACTGTGGGGGTGCCAGCCCTTTCTTGTCTGTGGAACCTTTCATTTAAGTACAAGTGAATTCCTAAAATCAACTGAAAAATGACCCCTCTCCGGATTCTTTAAAGGTCTCCAACTGCCATTCGAAGCCCGCCGGAAACCCTGCATTTGACGTGTATTTTGTGAACCGCTTCTGGTAATAATGAAGGAGAGAGGTGCTGTCCGGCAGGTGGCCTTCCGGCATATTGTACTCCCGGCCCGCAAATCATTCCATTTAGTTCTGACCGTGCCGGATGAATTCCGGACGGTAATTTCCCCCTCATAAACCGATTACCTGGAGGACGCATATGATTGTCGGCGAAGTGATGTCCAAGAAACTCCACACGGTAAAAAAGTCCGATTCCCTTAAGAAAGCGCAGGATCTGATGGTGACCCATGCCATTCGCCATTTGCCGGTCGTGGACAAGGGAGAGCTTCTCGGCATCATCACCGAAAGCGACATCCGCGGCGCCTTCATCGGCCAGGGGAGAAATGCCCGCAAAGGCAATTCGGGCAAGCTCGAGATCAACAATCCCGGCAAAATGAAGGTCAACGACTACATGACCCGTCACCCCCTGGTGGTGGTGCCCGAAACCCACATCGAGGATGCCGCCCTCATGATCTATAAAAACAAGATCGGCGCCCTCCCTGTCATCAAGCGCAACAAGCTGGTCGGCATCATCACCATCATGGACATGCTTGGCATTTTCGTCGACCTCATGGGCATCCTTCATTCCAGTTCGCGCATTGACGTGGTGATGGGCAAAAACCCGGACAATTTTGAAAAGGTGTCCAGCATCATCAACAAGGAGGGGTTGAACATCATCAGCGTCGGCATGGCGCCCTACCTGAAGGACCCGACCCAGCAGGTCTATTTTTTCCGCCTCGACCTGTGTGAAACGAAAAACGTCGTCGGTAAAATCGAAAAAGCAGGTTTCCACGTGATCAGTTCAATGGATTGAACGGCGCGAGACGTCCAACTCCTGCCTTTGCCGTCGTGCCCCTCTCTCACAAGAGAAAACCAGGTCACCGGATCCGGCCCCACATCGACCGGATTCCCACCATATTTTTCTTAAAAAGCCGAATCCAATTTACCAATTCGGAGTAAAATATCCCTGTAGGCTTTTGCCGGGTTTCCGGAAGGGGGAAATGAAATCGGGAACCTGGCCGAAGTGGATGCTTCCCTGACTCTTTTTGACTTTCAAATCGGAAAAAAACCTGTGCGCTTGGTTTCCTTTGTGGTGGACCGAAATGGGTTGTACCAGGCCGGATTGCTGGCTCTACTGGCTTTCGTTCTGTCCGGCACTCTTTATCCATCCCTCCTGGCCGCACAGGATCTCGACGGACTCGACCGCCACGGCAACATCACCCTCCGCAGGGAAACCATCACCGGCAACTGGGGCGGACTCCGCACCGAACTCCTCGACCGCGGCATTTATTTCCGCGGCGGATACATGGGCGAACTGTTCCACATGGACCGACGCCACCGGAGCAGCCAGACCCGTTATTTCGGTTACGCGGACTTCGAGTTGCATGTCAATTTACAACAATTGCTCGACGGACCCGACGGCCATTTTTTCTTTTACACCACACTTCTTCATGGTAACCGGTTCCAATCGTTTATCGGTTCTGTCCACGACCTGAGTAATATTGAAGGCCGCCCCAACCTGCTTCTCATGCAGGCCTGGTACGACCAGCATTTTTTCGACCGGCGGATGGCCATCCTGGTCGGCATCTATGACATCGCCAACGAGTTCGACTACCGAGAATCCGCCCAGTTGTTCCTGAACGGCGCCTTCGGCACCGGCGTGGACCTCACCGAATCCGGCATTGCCGGTGTGCCGACCTACCCCCTCACCACTCTGGGCATGCGTCTCAGGATCGAACCCACCCCCAACTGGTACTATAAAGGTGCTGTGCTGGATGGGGTGCCGGGAGACCCGCAGAATCCCCGCGGCACGCAGGTGATCCTGGATGCGGATGACGAGGGGGTTCTGTTCATGAACGAAGTGGGATACGAGTCGGACCGGCCCCGCCTGGGCCTCAACAAGGCCGGGATCGGCAGCTGGTGGTACACGAAGCGGTTTCCGGACCTGGTGGAGCAGGACTCCGCCGGGGCTCCCCGGCAACATTCCGATACGCAGGGTATTTACCTGTTTGCCGAAGGCACCTTTTTTCTCGAATACCCACGCTCCAGACAGGGGCTGCGGGGCTTCGCCCGCCTGGGTTTTTCCGACCAGGACGTCAATGCGCTCTCCACCTACTTCGACGCCGGGCTGGAATACACCGGACTCATTCCCGGCCGGGACAGGGACAAGGCGGGCATCGCCGTCTCCTACCTGTTTTTCGGCGACAAATACAAACAACAGCAGAGGGCGGCGGGCATCACCATCGACGATCCTGAGGTGCTGGTCGAGGCCACCTACAGAATCCGCGTGCGGCCGGGCATGTTCCTGCAACCGGACGTCCAGTACGTGTTCAATCCCGTGGCCCGGGCCGGAGCGGTGAACACGCTCTCGGTGGGCTTCCGCTTCGGCCTCAACTTCTAGCCAGCCCCGTTTTCCGCACAATCCCGGCCAAAAAACGCCCGCACCCTCTCGCATCCGCCCGGAATTGCGTTACAATGGAACGTGATTTATTTAACAATCCTTTAACAAAAGAGAAAGATCATGCAACCGGAACGAATCATCATATTCGACACGACGTTAAGAGACGGGGAACAATGTCCCGGCGCCAGTATGAACAATAAGGAAAAACTGGAAATCGCCCGGCAGCTGTCTCTACTGAAAGTCGATGTGATCGAAGCGGGGTTTCCGGTTGCTTCTCCCGGGGACTTCGAGTCGGTCAGGCAGATCGCCAACGAAATCCGTGGTTCGTCGGTGGCGGGACTCGCCCGCGCCCTGAACAAGGACGTGGAAGCCTGCGCCCGTGCGCTGGAAAAAGCGGAGTCGCCGCGCATCCACATCTTCCTGTCCACGTCCAAGTTGCACCGTGACCACAAGCTGAACATGGACAAGGGGCAGATCATCAAGATGGCCACCGACGCCATTGAGTTCGGCAGGAAGTTTTGCGACGACATCGAGTTTTCGCCGGAAGACGCCTCGCGCACGGAACCGGACTTCCTCGCCGAGGTGGTGGAAGCGGTGATCGCCGCCGGAGCGAAGACGGTGAACATCCCCGATACGGTGGGCTATTCGGTGCCGGAGCAGTTCGGCGCACTCATCCGCTCGCTCAAGGAGAACGTGCCCAACATCGACGACGCCGTCATCAGCGTGCACTGCCACAACGACCTCGGCATGGCCGTGGCCAACTCGCTGGCGGCGGTGAAAGCCGGAGCGCGGCAGGTGGAATGCACCGTCAACGGCATCGGTGAGCGCGCCGGCAACGCGGCGATGGAAGAGATCGTCATGGCGCTCAAGACGCGCAAGGACTTCTTCAGCTACGACACGCGCATCGATACGAAACACATCATGGCGTGCAGCCGGCTGGTCAGCAGTCTCACCGGATTCTTTGTGCAGCGCAACAAGGCCATTGTCGGCAAGAACGCCTTCGCCCACGAATCCGGCGTGCACCAGGACGGCTACCTGAAGAAGAAGGACACCTACGAGATCATGGACCCGCGCGACATCGGGCTCGACAGTGCGGAGTTGGTTCTAGGCAAGCACTCCGGACGCAATGCGCTCAACAAGAAAATCGAGAGCATGGGCTACAAGCTGACCGTCGAGGAGATGGACCGCGTGTTCGCCGAGTTCAAGGTGCTGGCTGACGAGAAGAAGGATGTTTATGACGAAGACATCCTCGCCGTCATCCAGAAACAGGTGACCACCGACGACAGCCTGAACACGTACGTGCTGGAGAAAATCCAGTGCGGTTTCGAGACGGGCGTCATGCCGGAGGCAACCGTTCAGCTCAAAAGCCGTGACGGCCAGACGCACACCGCCACCGCGCAGGGCGACGGGCCGATCGATGCCATCTACAACGCGATGGACAAGATCACCGGGCTCACCTGCAAACTGCTCGACTACCAGGTGATGTCAAAGACCAAGGGCAAGGACGCACAGGGCGAGGTGTCGGTCCGTGTGCTCAGCGAAAACCGCGAGGTGCTGGGCAAGGGCACCGGCGTCAACACCGTCGAGGCCAGCGGCGTCGCCTACGTCAACGCCATCAACAAACTCCTGCTGAAAAGCAAGAGCGGTCCCGTGGACGGTAACGAAATCCAGGGTCCGTGACAGGCAGGCTGTTGTATTGAAACCGATGCAGAACCGAATCCCCATGCCGGGCGGCACCCCGCCGGGTATGGGGATTCCTTTTTGCATCTTCTGATACCGGAATAGAATGGCACCCAGACAACGCGACAACCTGTTCGCCCGCGACGACGCGCCGGAGAAATTCGAGTTCAACGAATCCGTCGCCCGCGTGTTCGACAACATGCTGGAACGCAGCGTTCCTTTTTATAAGGAATGTCAGCAGATGGTGGTGGCGCTGGCCGAAAACTACTCGCAACCGGGCACGCGGGTTTACGACCTCGGTTGCTCCACCGGCACGCTGATCCGCGAGATGGCGCGCGCCCTGCCCGCCTCCTCGGAGGTCCGGTTCGTCGGCATCGACAACTCCGACGCCATGCTCAAAAAAGCCCGGCGCAAGCTGAAGGAATTCGGCGACCGGTGCGAAGTGGTTACGGGCGACCTCAACGGCCCGCTGGAGCTGGTGGACGCGAGCGTGGTGGTGATGAATTACACCCTGCAATTCCTCCCCCCGGCAAAACGGCTGGCCCTGTTGAAGCGCATCCACAAAAGCCTGCTTCCCGGCGGGGCGCTGATCCTGATCGAGAAGGTGAAGGCGGAGGCCGAAGCGCTGGCCCCGGTCTTCGTCGAGCGTTATTACGCGTACAAGCGGGAGATGGGGTATTCGCGGATGGAGATTTCGCGCAAGCGGGAGGCCCTGGAGCAGGTTCTGGTGCCCCTCCGGCCCGCCGAAAATGTTACAATGCTGGAAACAGCCGGGTTTCAGGATGTGGACGTGTTTTTCAAGTGGTTCAACTTTTGCGGATTCGTGGCCCTTCGGGGCGGCGCACCGGGATCAACCAAGGCACCCGGTAAAAAACGCGCGAAGCCGCGCAAGTCCCGTTGAAAACGGAAAAAAACTGGTGTACCCTTAGCAACTTTGAGGAATGGAGCCATGCCGCAGTACGACCATACCTGCAAAAAATGCAAACACAATTTCGTAGTGGAGATGCGCATCTCCGAGGTGGGCAACAAGGAAGTGACCTGCCCCAAGTGCAAGAAGTCGAAGGACGTCGAACGGCTCGTGACCAACACCTCGTACTGGTCCGAGAGCGTCGACCGCTACCGCTGGGACAAGTGACCGGCGGGCAGACACATTGAAGTTTTACATTTAAAGACGATACCGAAAACGGTCGGGATGTAGCGCAGCCTGGTAGCGCACCTCGTTCGGGACGAGGGGGCCGGAGGTTCAAATCCTCTCATCCCGACCAGTTTTATTGAAAGGGTTGGCTTTTCAAAGCCAACCCTTTTTGTTTTTATGGCACGATAGAAATTATTTTACGGGAAGTAAAAAGTAAAAAGTGGAGCCATGGCCGGGTTGGCTGACGACGCCCACCTCGCCGCCGTGCAGGGTGATGATCTTCTTCACGATGGCGAGGCCCAACCCCGTCGCTTTTTCCTGCCCGGTCGGCTTACTGCTCAAGGTCTGAAATTCCCCGAACAACAGCTTCTGCTCTTCCTCCGAAAGGCCGACTCCCTGGTCTTTCACCGAAAACTGGATTTTGTCTCCCTGCAATTCGGTGGTAACCAGAACGGTTGAGGCTGGTGGGGAGAACTTGATGGCGTTGCTCAAAAAATTGTTGATGGACTGGATGAGCGCGTCTTTATCGAACGGAAACGGCGGCACCTTGGCCAGGTCCTGCTTGATGCAGATTTCCTTTTTGTTGGCCACGATCTGATTGAGGCTCACCTGTTCCTCGATAATGGGATTGATGTCCTGGATCATCCGGTTGATCTCAATTTTCCCCTGCTCGATCTTGGAGATGTCCAGCAGGTTTTCCAGAAGATGGATCATGTGGCCGCTGGCGTTGTAAATCTTATCGAAGAACCTGCGGTGCTTGTCACTCACGCCCTGCGTGCATTCATCCCGCAACGCTTCGCTGAACGTGCGGATGACGTACACCGGGTTGCGCAGGTCGTGCGCCGCAATGCCCAGAAACTTGTTCTTCAGCTCGTTCATCTTGGTCAACGTTTCGTTCTGTTCCTGGATGATGGCCTCCGCCCGGCGGTGTTCGATGGCGTCGGCGATCAATCCCCCCATCGACTTCAAAATCTCCGGGCTTCGTTCGTACCACGACGGATTTGAATTGGTGTACAGGAACAAAACGCCCACCATCTTGTCCCGGCTTTTGAGGGGAATGATGTAATGCCCGTGCGCGGTCATGCCCTCGTACTTCCGCTCGTGCCGTGGATCCGAAAAGCAGTTGTTGCTGACCAGCATCTCCCCGCTCATGGCCACCCGCCCGCACAGGCATTCGCCAAAAGGCACCTCCGCATCCTGCCGGTGAAATTCTTCCGGAAAATCACCAACCGTGGTGTACAGGCGCAGAACTTTTTTCTCATGGTCTGCAATGAACACTCCCGCCTTGTACTCGATTCTCAGCTCGCTCAACCTTATGATCTCCTCCACGGCGCGGCTCAGCATTTGGGGAAGCGGATCCTGTGTCTGCAGAATTTTGGACACATTGTGTAGAGCGGTGTACTCCATGTTGCGACGCAGGGTTTCCTCGTGGGCCTGAAGCTGGGCGGTCGTGCCGTGCAGAATGGCAACGAAGTGAGAAATCCGGTCGGCGGGGTCCGAGATGGGAAAGATGGTGACGTCCGCAGGGAAGACCGTCCCGTCCCGTTTTTTATTCACCATCTGCCCGCTCCAGATGTTTCCGGACATAAGCATATCCCACATGCTGTTGTAAAAACTCTCCGGATGATGTCCGCTCTTTAAAATGCGCCCGCTTTTGCCGACCACATCGTCTCCACGAAATCCGGTGAGCAGTTCGAACGCGGGGTTGACGTGGCTGATCACACCGTCCGGGTCGGTGATGTATATTGCCTCCGGAAACGAATCGGAGATCCGCGACAACTTCTGCCTTTTAAAAAGATCCAGCTCTTTCATGGCATCACCTTCTCTTTTTCGAGGGACCTTCCCTGCCAGCCCGGCCTCAGAACAGCAACCGAAAATTCACCACGCCGACATGAAAGATCGTGTCCCAGCGGCCAATGACCGGGGGCCGGCGGTTGCGGCTGATGGTTCGCGAGTCGTAAGCCACCACCTGGTACGCCAGATCCACTCCCACCCCTTCCAGAGCGAACTCTTTTTTGTTTTTACCGCCGCACCGGAACCAGCCGAAGAAACTTCCCTGCTTTTCACACATCCAGCCAAAGCCGACGGAGTAGGCGTTGTACTCGGAGTCCGGCACCGCGGGCGAAAAGGTGAACTCCGGAACCGGCGATTCCGACCGGACATAGCCCGCCCGCACCGAGGCCGTCCAGCCCGGCTGGTCCAGCCAGTAGCGCCATTTGTATTCGGTGCCCACCATCCAGACCCACGCCCCCTTCCAGTTCAGCGGGAACGGCAGGGTCGCGCCGTTGGACAGGGTCACATCGATATCCTTGAGCGAACTCCAGTCCGCATACTCCACGTCGACTTCCAGTTTCCATTCGCGGCGCCGGTCACGAAGAGGCCAGTACGCCACCGCTCCGGTAAAAATCTGCGGCAACTCAAGCTGGGCGAAGGCATCCGCGGATTTGTTTCCCCCAACAAGAAACGCCCCTTCCAGGTCCAGCGTCACCTGACTGCGATAAACAAACGCCAGGTTGAGGATGGGCTGGCGGTCTTCATCCCATATTGCCGTATACAGAATGCCCACATTGAACCCGACACCGGAATCCTTTCCGTTCAACTCCAGAGGCGTACCCAGCGGGATGCCCAACGGACCAAACTCCGGTCCGGCATTCAGCTTCTGTTCCAGGTGCCCCTCACCGATGAAATCGAAAAACGTGTAAATGTCCAACCCCACTCCGATGGAAACCCGGTCATGAAACGCGTAGGCCACAGTCGGTTTGAAATCGACCAGCGAAAGCTGGTTGCGCGTGGATACGGTGTTGAAGGGTCCCTGGTCCGGGTACTTGTTGATCAAACCGAAGGGCGAAGTGATGCCCAGGCCGACCGCCATTCCTTCCACAGATTCGATGCCGAGGCTTTTCAAGTCCGAGGTCAGATAAAAATGCGAAGGCGGGGGATAGGCAACGGTTCCGTCCAGGGTGCCTTTCGTCTTACTGCCATTGGGGCGAGTGAATGTAGTTTTGCCGCCCACCAGAATCACCCCGCCGGAAACCTGGATTCCGGAAAGCCGGGCAATGCCTGCGGGGTTGAAATGAATGGCCGATGGATCGTCCGCCTGGGCGGAGAAAGCCGTCCCTTGACCGGTGGCGGCCGCTCCCTGATCCAGAATTCTGAATGCTTCGGCCTGAACAACGGGTGCGCGAAAAAGATTCGTCAATATTAGAGAGGCAATAATGGGACCGAGCATGCAAATGAACCGTTTCATCTGCATACACCTTTTCCTCCAGTTCGCTGCGGTTTCCCTCGCTTGCTAAATTCAATTTTTTTCTATTCGCCCATCGGCCCGGTTCCTTTGAGATTATCTGGAGAAGAGCAAATCCGCATGATCAAGGTCCTTCATCAGGAAGACTCATTTTCGAAAAAAACTGCTCCCGGGTTTGAACGTTCAGCTTTTCAAAAATTTGCTGAATGTTTTCCTGGACCCGCTCCGGGCTGATAAACAAACGCGCGGCAATGGCCACCGGTTCCATGCCATCCAGCAACAGGCAGGAAACTTCCATCTGCACCTTGTCGAGCCCCGCCTCCTGCATGGCCAGGTTGCGCAGGGAATACGGATCTTCCACCGGTTTCATCTGAAGCAGCCAGCACGGGTCCTGCCCCCAGTTTTTTCTTTCCAGCATGCACAGGTTCAATCGAAAGACGCCTTCCGGTAACTGGTAAAAGACCAGTTCCACGGGAGAACTCTGGATTTCGAAAGGCGGTTCGAAGCGGGAAATTTCCCGGCTGAGGATCCGCATCAACTCCGGCGGAATCATCTGCCCGGTGCTCACGCCCACCACCTCGGTGAACACGCGGTTGCAGAACAGAACCCGCATGTTGGAATGAAACAGCGCAATGCCCGTAGGCACCTCCACCAAAGCGTCCACCAGGGAACGGTAGCGTTTCAGCTCGTCATTCAGGATGATGGTTTTGATGGTCTGCAACAGGTGGGGACGCAATAACTCCAGAACCCGGATGTCGCGAAGGGTGAAGTTTTTATCGTATTGATCCACCATTTCGATGGGAGCGTGCCGGTGGATTCCCAGGCCATGGGTGATTTCCGGCTGGTCGAACGTCGCCAGGAAATTAGCGATCGGGTTGAGGTACAGCCAGGAGTCGCGGACATACTCCGGGTTCTCCGCGAAAAACTGGTCCTTTTCCCTGACAAACACTTCGCGGGGAATGTCCACATCCACCGCCACGACTGGGCGGGCCACCCGTTCCAGCATGGTTGGGATGGATTTGATGTAAGGAATGGAATCGGAAAGCTGGTTGAAGTCTTCCTGCGGAACGCCCACGCAATCCACCAGGCCTACCTGCCCCAGCGATTTGCTGGTGAAATCCATGTTGATCCAGCCGTACAATGCGGAGTCCGCTTCGAACAAAGGGAGCACGTGACTGCTGAACACACCGCGAAGCGCTTCCCGCGTCTCGCACCCATGAAACTGGGTGATGGTATCGAGAATGGCCAGATAATCTTTTTCCGGAATGGAGACAGGACACGAATTTTGAACCATGACCGCCCCTCCAAAAGCGGCGTTCCCGGGCCGCTTTCAAGTCGATTGGTAAAATTCTGATTTTCCCGTTCTTATGCTCAATTAATATTTATCCATCCGGTCCAACCCGCAATAGGTAGTCCTAAACATTCTTCCATTACATATCGGGGCAAGGCAACCCGGCTCAAAACCGGCATAATTTAGCCAAAGTTATCCGAAGAAATGCCACATACCAAAAGGCATAGCGATAGTATTGGGAAATCGAAGGAAGATTTGCTTATTCCAGGGTGGGTACGCCTTTTCCGGTTTCGACGTAGGCTTTCAGGCTGGTGTGAATAAAAAATTCCCACACGTCACTGCACACCTCATTGCATTCCAGTCGGCTCAGGCCAACATGCGTGAAGATGAGGCGCGCACCTTCATCCAACGATTTAATTCCGAAAAGGACTTCGGTCCCGACCCAGTCACGGGGATCGCTGGAGACACCCGACGGGTGTTCGGCCTCGACGCATTTCCAATGAACGAGCCGATTGGGCTCCAGTTTTTCCACCCGCATGCGCGCAAAGAAACCTGTTTTTGGAAAACGCATGGTGGCAACCGACCCTTCTTCCCCGTCGAACTCGGTGAATACCGTCCACCATCCGCGAATGCCGTCGCGGGTTCCCACTGCACGAAACAAAGATGGGGCGTCCGCGCGCACAGTCAATTCCGTTTTGAAATCATTTTCCATCACCGCCACCTCCTGAAAATCTTGCGCAAACATTTGATTTTCACTTAATAAGAGAAAGTTGGATATGCCCATTTTGCGTGTAAATATTATTCCGATAATACTAGGAAATTGATACCAATTCTGCTATGGTTGTGTCGTTGGAAAGCGGCCGCCACAGGGGGAGGTGGGTGCTTCAGACGGGAGAATCTGTCCTCCTCCGCAGAACCATATAAAGCGTTTTTATATGGGTGCGGTCACAAGGGTTGGATTGCCCGTCTCGGTTCGATAAAACCCCGGGATTACCCAACCCAGTAAAAACAGGGAACGCACTTTCGGCACAAGGACGGGGGGTTCCCACCAATTTGTAGGAGTTTATTCGGTATGTCTGAAGGCAGAGTCAAGTGGTTCAATCAAAGCAAGGGTTATGGTTTTATCGAAGCCGATGATGGCAAAGACTATTTTGTCCATTTCTCGGAAATCCAGGTTGAGGGATTCAAAACCCTTCAAGAGGGTCAATTGGTGGAATTCGAAGGGAGCATGGGCAAAAAAGGTCCGCAGGCCTCAAAAGTCGTTCCCAAGTAATTTCGGCGCTCTCTTAATCCGGCGGGGCCTGGTCGCAGGCTCCGCCGGATTTTTTTTGCCTGAAAACGGCCGCAGCGGAATCAAACGGGAGTGGATTCAAACCAGGGTGATCAACGTCACTTCCGGGGGGCAAAGCAGACGGATGGGAACGACGAGGTGGCCCACCCCGCGCGTCACATACGTCTGCCGGTGGCCATCCCGGGCGAGTCCTTCCATGTATTTTCGTTGGCGCACTCCCGCCTGAAACGGCGCGCCGATGAAGGGAAGCTTGATCTGACCGCCATGGGTGTGACCGGACAGGATCAGATCGACCTTGTGGGAGGGATAGAGGATTTCGTTCACTTCCGGGTTGTGGCTGAGCAGGACACGTACCATGTCCTCCGGTATGTCCTTCAACGCCTCACCGGGCGAGCAGGTCGTCTGCCAGTAATCGTCCACTCCGGCGAGGATGATGGAATCGCCGCCGCGTTCGACCCGCACATTGCGGTTGCGCAACCACTGCGCACCGAATCCCTGCTCGAACTCGCGCTCCAGCATCGACGTCGCCTCCGGCCCACTCCAGTAATCATGGTTGCCCAGCACGGCGTAAATACCCGACGGCGCTTTCAATCCGGAAAACGCCTCGACTATGTTCATTATATATTCCGGTTCGAACCCGTGAGGCGGCTCTCCGGGAAAGTGGAAGGTGTGGCCGATGAAATCACCGGTCAGGGCGATCATGTCCGGCTTCGTCGTCATCAGCAATTCGGCGGCGCTTTGCAGATGGTCTTTGGAAACGATGGGTGAGGAATGGAGGTCGCTGAGCAGGCCGATGGTGAATCCGCGGAACGCGGGAGGCAGGTTGCGGATGGTGATTTCCACCCGCTCCAGGCGGATGTTGGAACTCCACGTACCGGCGTAGCCGTGACCGACACCCGCACCACTCACGGCAAACACGCCCAGCATGCCTTTCAAAAAAGACCGGCGGGGAATCGGTTTTTTAAAAAAATCGAAATGAAATCTCAAGACCGGCGCGCCTCCCAAACGTTCCTTCTATTATCGCGAGCAGGCACCCGGTAAATCCACAAAAAAGAAACGGTCGAATGCCGCTCCACTCCACAACGCCGAATTTCATGCGTATTCAGTGGGCGTCGCTCCAGTTTTCGCCCCAGTCCATGTTGACGGTCAGCGGCACCTTGAGCTTTGCCACACCCTCCATTGCCTTCCGGACAAGCGGTTCCATCGCCTTCTTCTCCGATTCCGGGCATTCGAAAATCAACTCGTCGTGTACCTGCAGGATCATGCGTGACGCCAGTTTCTCTTTCAACATTTTGTCGTGGATGTTGAGCATCGCCATCTTGATGAAATCGGCGGCGCTTCCCTGCACGGGCGAGTTGATGGCGGTGCGCTCGGCGGCTTCCCGCACCTGCCGGTTCTTGCTGTTGATGTCCGGCATGTACCGCCTGCGGTTCATCATCGTTTTCGTGTAGCCGTTTTTGCGTGCCATTTCAATGGTCTCATCCATGAACGTCTTCACGTTCTTGTACAGATCGAAATACTGGTCGATGAAGGTCTTCGCATCTTTCGGCGTGATCTTGAGCTGGCGCGAAAGGCCGTATGCGCTCAACCCGTACACAATGCCGAAGTTCACCGCCTTCGCCATGCGCCGCCCTTCGGGATCGACCTGGTCGATGGGCTGACCGAAAATCTCCGCGGCCGTGCGACTGTGGATGTCTTCATTATTCTTGAAAGCGCGGATGAGCGCCGGGTCGCCGGAAAGATGCGCCAAAAGACGCAACTCGATCTGCGAGTAGTCGGCGGACAGCAACCAGCATCCCTTGTCGGCAAGGAACGCCTTGCGGATCTCGCGTCCCACCTCCGAGCGGATGGGGATGTTCTGCAGGTTGGGATCGCTGCTGCTCAGCCGCCCGGTGGCGGCGACGGTCTGGTTGTACGAGGTGTGGATGCGCCCGGTCTCTTTGAACACTTCGCCCTGCAGGGCATCGACATAAGTCGATTTCATCTTCGCGAACTGGCGGTAGTTGAGGATCTTGTCCGGCAGGTCGTGCTCCGCCGCCAGTTCCTCCAGCACGCTGACATCGGTCGAGTACCCGCTCTTGGTTTTCTTCACCGTGCGCAGCTTCAGTTTTTCAAACAGGATCGTCGAAAGCTGTTTCGGCGAATTGATGTTGAACGGCTCGCCCGCCAGCGCATAAATCTCGTCCTCGATTTTCTTGAGGTCCTTCTCCAGCTTCTTCGACAGCTTTTTCAGATGTTCGGTATCGAGCAGGACGCCGGCCAACTCCATCTCCGCCAGCACTTCGAGCAGAGGCAGTTCGATGGTCTCGTACAACTCCAGGTCCTCGCCCTTCAACTGCTTCTCGAAGTGACGCGTCAGGCGGTAGGTGATGTCGGAGTCCTCCGCCGCGTACTCGGAGGCGCGTTCGATCTCCACCTCATCGAATCCCACCTGCTTGGAAGCCGACCCCGCCACATCGCTGTACTTGATGGTGGTGTGCTGGAACATCTCGAGCGCGAGGTCGTCGAGACTGTGACTGCGCCGCGACGGATCGAGCACGTACGACGCCAGCATGGAGTCGAACACGATGCCCCGCAACTGAACGCCCTCGTTGTGCAGGACGATGAGGTCGTACTTGATGTTGTGCCCGTACTTCTCCAGCTTCGGGTCTTCGAGCAGGGGCTTCAGTTTGTCGAGCACGTGCTGCTTGCCCAGTTGTTCCGGCACGCCCAGGTAGCGGTGCGCCACCGGGATGTAACACGCCTCGCCCTCCGCCCACGAAAACGAAATGCCCACCATCTTCGCCTTGACCGGCCGCTTCGACGTGGTCTCCAGGTCGAGCGCGAACGCTTTCGCTTTTTTGAGCTTTTTGATCAGGTCGTC
The DNA here is from genome assembly GCF_052156635.1 of Nitrospina sp. 32_T5. Classification (NCBI taxonomy): domain Bacteria; kingdom Pseudomonadati; phylum Nitrospinota; class Nitrospinia; order Nitrospinales; family Nitrospinaceae; genus Nitrospina; species Nitrospina sp. 32_T5. The sequence goes on from NZ_JBQKUO010000004.1 coordinate 337,500, forward strand.
CAGCGCCTTGTCGTCGAGGATGGTGTCGTAGTCGCGCTTGATTGCGGACCCGGTTTCGGCCGTCGCACCGTCCCCGCCCTCCCCTTCCGGTAACGCCGCCAGCAGCGTTTTGAATTCAAGATCGGTGAACAACTCGCGCAGTTTTTGGTTGTCCGGGTCGCGCGCTTCCAGGTCTTCAATCTTGCAGTCGATGGGCGTGTCGAGTTTGATCGTCACCAGTTCGCGGCTGAGCAGGGCGTTGTCCTTGTCCGTCTCCAGTTTTTCTTTCAGCTTGGCCTTGTCGATTTCGTCGAGGTGTTCGTACAACCCCTGGATCGATCCGTATTTCTGGATGAGGTCGGTCGCCGTTTTGGGTCCGACGCCCTTGACGCCGGGGATGTGGTCGCTGGAGTCGCCCATCAGCCCCATCACCTCGATCACCCGGTCCGGCTCGACGCCGAATTTTTCCTTCACGTCGTCGATGCCGAAGCGTTTTTCCTTCATGGTGTCGAGCATGTGGATCTTGTCTGTGATCAACTGCATCATGTCCTTGTCGCCGCTGACGATGGTGACGTCCATCCCCGCCTTCTCACCCTCGCGCGCCAGCGTGCCGATGATGTCGTCCGCCTCGAAACCCGGTTTGCGCAGGCTTTTGATGTTGAACGCATCGACCAGTGGCTCGAAATACGGGAACTGGACCGCGAGGTCTTCCGGCGGCACGTCGCGATTGGCTTTGTAATCGGCGTACATCTCGTGGCGGAAGGTTTTTTCCTTGCTGTCGAAGACGACGGCGAGGTAGTCCGGTTGCTCCTCGCGCACCACCTTCATCAGCATGGTGGTGAAACCGTAGAGCGCGTTGGTGGGCTGGCCCTTGGAGTTGGACAGGTTGTGGCGGATGCCGAAAAACGCGCGGAAGATGTACGACGAACCGTCGATCAGGTAGAGCTTTTTCTTCGAGGCCATGGAGTGCGCTTATAAAAGGTTGGTCACAAACGCCTCAATGTACTACAAATCGAACTCCCAACCAAACCCAACCTTAAAACTAAAATATAAGCCTTGGCCATATGAAGGGGACGGGAGATTTATTTTCAACTCTTATGATATCTTCTCCATCAAATTATTTATTTGCCAATTAATCTTTGCACTTCTAGTTTTGGGAATAGATTCAATATATTCCCTAACCTTTAGGGCTACTTCTCTTTTATTATTTGCAACCATTGCGTATAACGTTGGCAAAGACCGCTGAAAAGCAAACTCATTTTTATTTCCTTTTTGCATTTTCACCAGCTCCTTAATAACAAAACTTTCATCTTGAGTGAACCTAAGAAAAAACAATGCTAAACGATTAGTTCCAGGATCTGCATGGTAAATCAAGTCATTCAATCTTACCTTAAGTTTTTCCCTAGGACTTCGAGAAAGAAGGACGCAAGCTGCACGTCGAACCATCGGATGCTCATGCCTTAAAAATTTATTTGCTAAGGAAAGGGAATGGTCGTCACGATATGGATAGGCCATAATGCATTCCAAACCCTTTTGAACCACAATCCAATCTCGCCTTTGCACAAGGGCAAACCTTCTAATTCTAGAAGAAATTTGATTCGGGTTTGATGGATTTAATCGCGAAATCGTCTCCAAAACAATGGCTGCTTGATATGGAAAAGGAAGTTGATCCTTCTCCAATATCTGAAATAGCTCATCTACTGCCCAATCATGATGTTTCATTTCAAGTGAGCTAATATAAGAAAGAGACTTATTAAGCACTCGAATATCAGGCAAATGGCTAATGGCCATTAGCGCTGCATTACGCATTTGAGGACGAGAACAGATACTAAACAAAGTCATCAACCTTCTAAAGAGTCTATTTTTCTTTCCATTTAAGGACTCAATATTTTTTGGTAACCCTGCTGTAAACTGCGATTTAATATGGTTAAGCTGCACCAACTCTCTTGTGATCAGCTTTCTATCTGAAGATAACTTAGGGTTTAGTTTTCGCACAACTTCTATCGCAACATCGACTGATTGCAATTCAGAGTTATCGATCTCATTCCTCAAGTCTTCCTCAGACAGTATCTCAGTCTTACTTCCTTGAAGGTTTAGGTGTAATGTTCTTAAAGTCTCGTTTATTATAAATACTACTTCCCTAGCGTGTTGCTCGGATTTGGTAAACACTTTCACATCATCTACATACCTGAACCATCTGGCATCATTTCTTGTGCAAAACTTATTCAAGGCTCGATCCAAGGGAATCAAATATAAATTCCCTAAAAACGAACTTACTTCGTTACCTTGAGGAATACCTCTCTCAATTGGCGTTCCAGAGCTTGTGACCCTTGTCCACCCTTCTAAAACTCTAAAAAGAACTTGAAGTATTTTATCTTCCTCCTTTTTAAGGAGAGACCTTATTTGATTTTCAAGAAGCCTTAAATCTATATTTTCAAAATATGCGGTTATATCCGTTTTAGTTAGGTGGGTAAAGCCTTCCTCTGTGCACGCCTTTATAGACTTCGCCTCAAACTCAGGCCAAAGCTCATACCATGCATCGAAAGGACTGATTGATCTTAATGTTTCTTTTTTAAGAAATGGGAACTCAATCTCTGCCTCTCGAAATAGAGATTTACGCTTCCTGAGCCTTTGCTTAAAATTTGGATGAAGCCTATATGAGAAAACTGAATCATCCAGTCGTTTATCCAAATAAGGGGCTAGCAGATATACAATTGCATGAAGAAGCGACGCCTCTTCAATTGGGAGAACATTTCCTGGTCTAACACTGAGGCCCGTTTTAGGTACATCCACTTCCAGTAGGTGATGAGGTCGATACCTAAAGGTTTGTACTTGTTCAACTAAATGTTGAAGCCTTTCATCAAGGTTTAAGGCAAAATCTGCGTGTCCAATTGGATCAGAAACAAAATCATCCCGGCTATCACCTTGCGCAAGGTACCACCCAATCCGCATAACATCCGGCTTACAAAGGTCATTAAAGAGACTATCCTGCCCCATACCCTCAACTCACCTAGTTTGAAAATTAATTTTAGCTTTCTAAATTCCTGCAACAGTTTTTCAATATACCAAATATCCTCAAAAAAGGATTCTCTGTTTAAACACTTATAGTGATTCCTATCAAAGAAACCCAAATACCTTTGCCCCAAGCCCGTTTTGTGCTACTATTTTGGGACTCAAGGAATTACTGAAGTTACTGAATTTTAAGGCTTAATAGAGAATGCAACCGTTGAAAAAAGATCCCGGCGGCAAGGACGAAGCGCTTCGCATGATGGAGGAAGCCCGGCGCGTCTTGCAGAACGAAAGCGACTCCATCGCCGCGCTCAAGGAGCGCATCGACGCCACCTTCGTCGGAGTCGTCCACCGCCTCGACGCCTGCAAGGGCCACGTCGTCGTGCTGGGCATCGGCAAGTCCGGCCTCATCGGCCAGAAGATCGCCGCCACCTTTTCCAGCATCGGCCTGCCCGCGCTGTTTCTGCACGCGGCGGAAGCCAGCCACGGCGACCTCGGCATCATCGGCAAGGAAGACATTCTGCTCGCCATCTCCAACAGCGGCGAGACGGAAGAACTGGTGCGCCTGCTGCCCATCATCAACCGCCGCAAATGCACGCTGGTGGCGATGACGGGGCGCCCCGACTCCACCCTCGCCAAACGCGCCGATTTCGTGCTCAACGTCGGCGTGAAAGAAGAAGCCTGTCCGCTGAACCTGGTACCGACCTCCAGCACCACCGCCACCCTCGCCATGGGCGACGCGCTGGCGCTGGTGCTCCTGGAGAAACGCGGCTTCCGGCCGGAAGATTTCGCCCAGCACCACCCCGGCGGCAGTCTGGGCCGCAGGCTCCTCACCACCGTCGAGGACCTCATGCACTCCGGTGACGAGGTGCCCAAGGTGGCGGAAGACGCCAACCTGCCCGCCATCATCACCGAGATGAGCCGCAAACGCCTCGGCACCACGCTGGTGGTGGACCAAAGCGGCCTGCTTTCCGGCATCATCACCGATGGCGACCTTCGACGGCTGATGGAATCCGGCAAGGATTTCCAGTCCATCTGCGCCCGCGACCTGATGTCGCGCACGCCGAAATGCGTCGGCAAGGACCACATGGCGACGAAGGCCGTGCAGTTCATGGACGAGCACAGTATCACCTGCGTGGTGGTCTCCGACGACGGCAAAGCGATCGACGGCATCATCCACCTGCACGACCTGCTGAAGGCCGGGATCATATAAAAAAACCTTTCCTGCCAATCCTTTGAATCCCGCCTACAAAAACGATATTCTAGTGTTACAATCCCCGGATTAATAGAATCTCCGAACGGATCGACATGACAGGCAACGAGATACGACATCTGTTTTTGAAATATTTTGAGGACCGCGGCCACACCGTGGTGCCGAGCGACGCGCTGGTGCCGAAAAACGACCCCAGCCTGCTGTTCACCAACGCGGGCATGGTGCAGTTCAAAAACGTGTTCCTGGGCCAGGAGAAGCGGGACTACACCCGCGCCGCCTCGTCGCAGAAATGCGTGCGCGCCGGCGGCAAGCACAACGACCTGGAGATGGTCGGGCGCACGGCGCGTCACCACACGTTCTTCGAGATGCTGGGCAACTTCTCGTTCGGCGACTATTTCAAGAAGGAAGCCATCGCCTACGCGTGGGAATTCCTCACCGAGATCGTCAAACTGCCGAAAGAAAAACTCTACATCTCCATCTACAAGGACGACGAAGACGCGTTCCAGATTTGGAAAAACGACATCGGTCTCGCCGACGACCGCATCTACCGCCTGGGTGAGGAAGACAACTTCTGGGCGATGGGCAGCACCGGGCCGTGCGGTCCCTGCTCCGAAATCTACATCGACCAGGGCGAGGCCCTCGGTTGCGGCAAGCCGACGTGCGAAGTCGGCTGCGACTGCGACCGCTACCTCGAAATCTGGAACCTCGTGTTCATGCAGTACGACCGGGATGATGCGGGCACCATGACGCCGCTGCCCAGCCCGTGCATCGACACCGGGATGGGACTGGAACGCCTCGCCGCCGTTTTGCAGGGCAAGCCCAGCAACTACGACTCCGACATCATGATGGGGTTGATCGAGCACGCCAGCAAGATCACCGGCAAGGCCTACAACGCCAGCCACGAAAACGACGTGTCTTTGCGCGTCATTGCGGATCACGCCCGCGCCGCGACGTTTCTCATCAACGACGGCGTGCTTCCCTCCAACGAGGGACGCGGCTACGTATTGCGTCGCATCATGCGCCGCGCCCTACGCCACGGCAAACTGCTCGACCAGGAAAAACCGTTCTTCCATCACATCACGGAAGACGTCATCGAAAAATTCCAGGACGTGTACGCCGACCTCAAGACCAACCGCGACTTCATCCAGAAGGTGGTGACCAACGAGGAGGTCAGCTTCAACAACACCCTCACCTTCGGCACCGAGCGGCTGAACGAAATCCTCGACCGCCTGCAAAAAGAAAACAAAACCACCATCCCCGGAGAGGAAGTGTTCAAGCTGTACGACACCTTCGGCTTCCCCGTCGATCTGGTGGAAGAAACCGCCAAGGACACGGGATTCGAGCTGGACATGTCCGGCTTCGACCGCGCCATGAAGGAACAGCGGGAAAAAGCCATGGCGTCGTGGAAGGGATCGGGGGAAAAACAGATCGCGCCCATCTACACCAAGATCGTGCAGGAGCACGGCGGCACGCTGTTCGACGGCTACGGCGGGACGGAAGGCGAAGGCCGTGTGCTGGCCCTGCTGAAAGATCAGAAACCCGTCGAGTCGGCGGGCGAAGGCGATGAAATCGAGCTGGTTCTCGACGAGACCCCGTTTTACGGCGAGTCCGGCGGGCAGGTGGGCGACATCGGCTGGGCGTTCCACGACAGGGCGCGGCTGGAGATCACCGACACGCAGAAGCCGCTCAACAACCTCATCGTGCACAAGGCGAAGGTGACGCAGGGCACGGTTTCGAAAGGCGACGCGCTCAATCTGCAGGTGGATACACGCAAACGCATCGACACCGCCAACAACCATTCCGCCACGCACCTGCTCCACGCGGCGCTCAAGGAAGTGCTGGGCCCGCACGTCAAGCAGGCGGGGTCGCTGGTGGAAGCAGACCGGCTCCGATTCGACTACACGCATTTTTCACCGCTGACGGAAGAGGAGCGCGAGCGCATCGAGGCGCTGGTCAACGAACAGATCCGCGCCAATCATGAAGTCGAGACCAAGGTCGTGTCGATGGAAGACGCGCTGGAAGAAGGCGCGGTGGCGCTGTTCGGCGAGAAGTACGACGACCACGTGCGCGTGGTCAATGTCCCCGGCTTCAGCAAGGAACTGTGCGGAGGCACGCACGTGCCCGCCACCGGCACCATCGGTTTCTTCAAGATCACGCATGAAGGCGGCATCGCCTCCGGCGTGCGGCGCATCGAGGCGGTGACGGGCTCGCGCGCCTACGAGTGGCTGCAGAACGAGTTCGGCCAGCTCTCCGGCATCCGCAAACTGCTCAAGGCCCAGCCGAATGAAGAGGTCAACAAGATCAAGAAAATGCTGGAGCGCCAGCGCGAGCTGGAAAAAGAAGTCAGCACACTCAAGGACAAGCTCATCAGCGGCAAGGGCGGCGGCACGAGCCTGATGGACGAAGTGAAGAAGGTGAGCGGCGTGTCGCTGCTGGTCAAAAAGCTGGAGGGCATGGATGCCAAGACCCTGCGCTCGTTCATCGACAACGCCAAGAACCAGATCCAGTCCGGCGTCGTGGTGGCCGGGTCCAGCGACAACGGCAAGGTGATGCTGGCCGCCGGGGTGACGAAAGACCTCACCGACCGCTTTCATGCCGGCAACATTTTGAAGGAAATCGCGGGCATCGTCGGCGGCAGTGGCGGCGGTCGGCCGGACATGGCGCAGGCGGGGGGCAGCCAGCCGGAAAAACTCGACGACGCACTCAACGCCGTGCCGGGTCTCCTCGAAAAATAAGCGCCCGCACCACAGGCAGTTTCCCATTGCCATGTCCGCCGCTGTCGGATACCCTTTAGGGCGAAACCGAATGCAAACACAAATCCGCCCAGCCAACCGCGGTGACGCGGTGAGGGATCGAACATGAAACACAAACGCAAAACAGAACTGGACGACAAGTGGAAACAGGTCGCCACGCAGGCGGTGACGCAGGAAGAATTCAAGCAAAGGCTTGTGGCCAATCCCGTCAGCGTGATGGGCGAGTTTGAAATCCACCTGCCGGAAGGCGTCGAAGCCAAAGTCGGCATCGAAGGTGCGGTGAAACTGTTTCCGCCCGACGGCGCGTCCGATGACGTTCTCGAGGAAGTGCAGTGGTGGAAATGGCGGCTGGACATGATCCGTCAGTTCGGACGCGAGGACAAGTACACCGGCGTCAAGCACACCATGCCGGAGGCCAGCGAAGACGACGACGTCTAGGCCTTATTCTTTCCCAAATCAAACATTGCGCCCGTAGCTCAGCTGGATAGAGTGCCGGATTCCGGTTCCGAAGGTCGGGGGTTCGAATCCCTCCGGGCGTGCCAGATACAAAAAACCACCCGTGCGAACACTCGCCGGGTGGTTTTTTTGTTTTATATATGCATTGCCCTGCTCTCAGGCGTCGATGATGTCGCCGTCGGAGGTCATCTTGGTGGCGGTTTCGAACTCGATGAGGTCGAGGCTTTTCATGGCACGGCACTTGGTGAAGAACATGGCGAGTTCCACCTCCGAGTCGATGATGCGTACCGCTTCGCGGCACCCCACGCCCTCCAGTTCCAGGGTTTCCGATTCGGGCAGGATATTGAGTTTGTAGCCGGGTTGTTCCATAAACGTTCTCTTCCAGAAAAGTCTCTCCCCTGATGCTTCCATTGGAACACAGGCCCGAAGTGCGTGCAACCTGGTGCGATCCGCCACCCGGCCACCTTTTCCCATCCTTTTGTGAAATCCCTGACAATAGGCGCCTTAAACACAACCCGCCCTCCCACTCTCACATATCCAATAAAGCTTTCCAAATTCAAACCAAACTCAATAACGCCCATAACAGTCCGGGCATAAGCTCTGTGCAGAAAAACAAAGGGACGTGCACCACGAACTTCATCGCCCCGAAAGGCTTCATGAACGAATTCACAGTCAACCAGAACGCATTCCGCTCGCTGGGCGTCGATTTTTCCTCCCACGAGGCGTTGATCGAATCCCTCCCCTTTTCAACAAACGACACGACCGCAGGCTCGGAAAGCGAACTGCAGGCCGCAGTGGAAGGCAACGCTCCGGATGTGGATCTGGCAGTCCGCATTCGTGAGTCCAGTTTCTTCGCCAGCGTGCTGAAGCGGTGCCGGGCGGGAGAGATCCCGAAAAAACAGGTGGCCGACCTCGAAGGATTCCTGGACGACAACAAACGACGGTTATGGGAAAACAGCTGGGTGCGGTTTCCGCTCACCGTGTTGGCCTCGGCCACCCAACAGTTATTCGAAGACGACCTACGGGCAAATAAAAAAGATCCCGCTGGGCCGCTCCGTGCTGACACGGATCGTTTCCTGTTTCAAAAAGAAGGGGAAACCTGGGTGCGCGTCCCGATCAGTTACCTGCTCAAGCTGGCACTTGCGGACTACTTGAACCGATCACCGTCCTTGCCCGCAATCTGCCGGGAGGAAGGCCCCCGGTTTTTCGATCATTTTCTGAACGACAATACGTCACCCGAAACGCATTCGTTTTATATCAGCTTCCTCGACGCGGAATCGGGCATGGGTCGCGCCCTGTCGCGGGAGACGGGTCAGCGCTACCTGCTCACGCAGGGCCTCATTCAATACGCCAATCTGAAATTTCAGCTCAAGGACCACGGGCAGGAGGGCACCGTTTACTATTCGCCCCACCCTCCCCTGCGGCAGAAAAAACTGAACGAACTGATTCCCGATTCGTTTTACCGCGAACTGTTCATGAGTCCGTGCCTTTCCGGCTGGGACGACGGCGAAAAGAAACACGCCTACATGGCGCTCTGTCACGAAGTGCTGAGCCGCAGTCAACTCAACACCCTGACCAAACTGAAGGAGGCAGGCATCATCACGCGCAATCTGGTAAGCCTGCCCAACCCGTCGAACACCAGCCTCGCCAACAACGGCACACACATCAGCCTGGGGTCGCGAAAACTGACGGCGGCACTCGCCGATCCCTTATCCGGCCTTACCGAAGCGGATGAAAAGCGCATCGGTGACCTCGTCATCAAAATCACCGAACACTTTTTGCCGCTGTTTGTGGAAACATACAGCGCAGCGCCGTACCGCATGGACTTCACCGATTTCCATCCGGAAAAGGCGCTCGGGTTTCTGCCGCACGAATTGCATTACACGCACCTGCGCATGTTCTGGCGGCGTTGGAAGAAAAAAGCACGGCTCAAGTTTTTCAATCACCCCGTCACCCCATTCGGTCCGGAATGGCTGGACTCGGTGGTGCGCAGCTCCTTGGGATTGAAAGGCGATTTCATTGCGGATTTCCGCCTGATCGATTATCTCGTCTGCCTGCTCAGCACGGAACAGTGCCCCGGCCTCGACGGGAAATCCGGCAATCAGCAAAAACTCGCCCGCGACCTGATGCACATGGGCGTCTTTCACGATCAGATGCCTGTCTACTCGTTCTTCCGTCAGCGGCACTTTTCCAAAATGGGTTATTCCGGCTTTGAAGGACGGTATTATTCGCTGTTCCATAGCCTGCAGAACGATCTGGCTCACGCCGTCAACCTGCAACGACTGATCACGTTGTTCGCTTACCGTCTGATTGCCAGTGGCTCAATCACGCACCGAACCATTCCCGACGACCCGTTCTGCGAAAGCGAACGGCGGCAGATCGTATTCGCCGCCGCCATCAACCTGCCCACATTTTTCGTGAAAAACAACGGAGGCAACTTTTTCCTGCGGCATATTCTCAAATACACGGAAAACATCCGCATCAGTTCGCGCTATCCCGGTTCATTCCGCGTGCCCACACCAGAATACAAACAAGCGCTGGTCCGTCTTCTCCGTATGGAAGCGGCAGATCTCGTGTCCATGCTGGGGATGGAAGAAACCCTGCGCGACCTGGAAGTCCGGGTTCAGCACCCGGAGGAACATTCCACCGGAGGCAAACTGACCCGTTCTATATTACAGACGTGCGATGCGCAGTCGCCCTTTGATCTCGATGCGGAAACCTTCAACACCGCCGCCGAATCGCATTTCCGCGAGGGACTCCGAAAACAACACATCCAGGAATCGGTGGAAGATCTGGCGGAACGATTCTGCCACAGCCGCAAATTCCACGAGTTCGTCCGGCGGCACGACCCCGGGTTTCTTGCCCGCGTTCACGGAACCCGGACGCGGGAGGTCTACTGGAACGGGCTTCCGGAAAAACTGTCGCAGGGCATGCTTTCTCTCAAAGAAGTGGAAAATTTATTGCAGGCATTGTTGCTGTCCATTCTTTTCGATACCGAAAATCAAAATGCCAAAACACACGAACCCAAAAACTCCGACCTTACCCCGGCATCAGTATATTGACGGCGAGACAGGAGCCATCGTCAACGAACGTCTGTTGAACGATCCGCTGATTCGGTTTCTGTACTCGCAGGTACGCGAGAGCGCTCCCTTTCTGTTTCGCCTGATGACCGGAAAACACTGGTCGCGCTGGGTGGGCTATCTGAATTACGAATCTCAACTGGGAGCAAAACTGTGCGGAAACGAACAATTTTTGAAAGAATGCGGCATCCGCTGGCAGGAATGCGTCGAACCCGTCTGGCGGCTCGACACACCACGCAAAATTTTTGAACGGCAGATCCGTTACTGGGAATGTCGCCCCTTGCCCCCTGCGCCCGAGGCGGTGGTCTCCCCGGCGGACAGCCGCGTGCTGGTGGGATCGTTCCAGAAAACAAGCCTGCTTCCGGTGAAACACAAGTTTTTCGACTACGAAGAACTGCTGGGCGACCGGCCCGTCTGGCGCAAAGCCTTTACCGGGGGCGATTTCGCCCTCTTCCGGCTGACGCCGGAAAAATACCATTACAACCACTGTCCCGTCTCCGGGGAGGTGCGCGATTTTTACGAGATCGACGGCCGCTACCATTCGTGCAACCCCGGTGCGTTGATCGCCTTCGCCACGCCCTGTTCGAAGAACAAACGCACCGTGACCATTCTCGATACCGATGTCCCCGGCGGCACGGGACTGGGTCTCGTAGCCATGGTGGAGGTGGTGGCGCTCATGATCGGCGAGGTGGTGCAGTGCTACAGCAACCATCAGTACACCGATCCGCAACCGATGACATCGGGACGGTACCTGGTCAAAGGCCAGCCGAAAAGCCTGTTCCGTCCGGGAAGCAGCACCACGATTCTGATATTCCAGCAGGACCGAGTCGAATTCGATGCACGCATCCTCGCCAACCTCAAAAACCCGTTTGCCGAAAGCCGCTATTCCCTCGGCCTGGAAACACCCCTGGTGGAAACCGACGTCAAGGTACGGTCGCGGATCGGTTCACGCAAACCCACAAACGGAACCGCAAAATGACTGCCAACAGGATTTTCTTTGCAGGGATGGTTTTATTCTCCGCCGTTTATCTTTACATGGGATGCAAGTACTTGCCACGCGAACGGTTTCAGTTTCTCGCGGTCATCCCGGTGCGCAAGCGCGAGGACGGAAGCTGGGAATCCTTAAACCTCACTTATTACGGCCTGCTCACCGCCACCGCTCTGGGCCTGGGCGTAATGATGTTTTTTACGTTGAGCACGGGAGCCGGTGCGGCGCTCGATTCCAGCCTGCTGTTTCTGACGCTGGTAGTGGGGGCCGGACTGTTTGCGGCGCGCGTATTCTCGCAATGGGTGGAAGGCAAGCAGCACACGTTCACCACGCAGGGTGCCTTCTGGGCCGGAGGCGCACTGGCCCTGCCGGTGCTGGGTTTGATCAACGCCCTGCCGGGACATTTCCAAATCGACTCCCTTCCCATGCTCCCTGTGTTCGCCGCACTGACGGTCGGTTACTGCATGGCGGAAGGTTGGGGACGGCTGGCCTGCATGAGTTTCGGTTGCTGTTACGGCAAACCCCTGCACGAGATGCCGCTGGGGTTGCGCCGCCTTTTCGAAAACCACTGCTTCCGCTTTGAAGGCGCGACCAAAAAAATCGCCTACGCGCAGGGGTGGGAAGAAGTTCCCGTGTTCCCCATTCAGGCCCTCACTGCCGCCCTGCACCTGGTTGGCGGTAGCATCGCCCTCGCTTTTTTTCTCGCATCCAAGTTTCTCATCGCTTTTTTGATTTCCGTCGGAGTTTCTCAGGGGTGGCGCTTCGCCTCGGAGTTTCTACGTCGCGACCACCGCGGTGCGGGACGCTGGAGCGTGTATCAGAAAGGCGCGCTGATAGCACTGGCGTATGCGGGTCTTATTGGATGCCTCCTTCCGGAGCCTCCCCTGACCGTGTCCATCGCACAAGCGTGGCCGTCCATCTTTCAATGGAAAGCGGTAATGTGGACGCTCATCTTCTGCGTCATCACCTTCCTCTACATGGGACGGAGCCAGGTGACCGAATCGCAGGTAACCTTCCGCGTGCGCACCGACCGGATATAAATTCGGCCACCTCGGTAACTCGACTTCTGGATTTCACCCGGTGTTGCAGACGCATTCGTATTCATTGTCGTCCAGCCAGCGGATCGAAATGTAGTCGGGAAAGGCGACGGTGTCTTTCTGGAAAATGGCGGACTCGATCTGCCCGCAGGTGAGGTTTTGCACGCCGGTGAAATCGCATCCTGAAATATCCACTTCAGCGAAGTCCACATCCTTCAGGTTGGCGTTGTTGAACCTGACGTTATACAGGTCCGAGCCAGTGAAGTCGGCCCCTTCCAGGTTGGCGCCGGTGAAATCGGCTTCATCCACGCGCGTGTAACGCAGGTCGGCTTCAAACAGGTTGGCGTTGCGGAACACGGCTTGCTTCAGCGCCCCCGCTTTCAATTCCGCCCGCTGGAAATTGGCTCCTTCCAGGTTCGCGCCCTCCAGGTAGGCTCCGGTGAGGTTGGCTTCAGAGAAATTGGCGTTGGTGAAGTTGGAGTGACGCAGGTCCGCCCCTTCCAGTTCCGATCCGGCAAACGAGGCCCCGGTGAAACGACTGTGGCTCATGTTGGCTTCCAGCAGGCTGGACTGGGAGACGTCCGCCGTCTCCGCCTGGACCTGCAGCAGTCGCGCCCGGTAAAACTGCGAATAGGTGAGGACACAGTTCGACAGGTTGGCCGCGGTCAAATCCGCTTCCGCGAAATCCGACTGGCTCAAATCACGGCCGCTGAAATCCATCTCCTTCAATTCGCGGCCGCTGAAATCGCGATCGTCTGCCGTCATGCTTTCATTCCAGGTGGGATTGTTTTTCGACGCGAATGCGCCGGGGAAATGCTCACTCTTTTTTGCGGGGGTAGTCGAATTCGATGACGCCCTGCTGGCCTTTCTGCTGGATGCCGCGTCGCCGCGCCTTCTGCAAAATATCCTGAACGTTTTTGCCCTTCTCTTCCGGCCGCTTTCCCTTGTTTGATTTTTCCGGCGGGGGAGGTGTCTCCGTAGATTTGTCTTTCTCGTTCATGTGCGAATCCGGGCTCACGCTTCGCCTGCGGGTTTGTCTTTCGGCTGACTCATCGCGCTCATCAACCGGCGCAGTTGAAAGGCCTGCGGCGACGTGGTCTTCACCATCGAAGGCGTCCGGCATTTGGGGCAGACGTCATGTCTTCGCACGGACCGCCACAGCGTGTACATCACGCCGGGCACAATGTAGAACAGGTACAACAGGACCTCGATGACGATGTGGCCGCGGCGCACATTGATGGGCTGACGCTGGCATCCGCAGGTGAGACAGATGTAATCCTTGCTGAAATCCACCCCGCCAACGACGTTCTTTCTGGGCCTGGGCTGTTGTTTTCGAATCGGTTGACTCATGCCCCGCACCTCCGCAATGCTGTCCCCCATTGACAGTTGAATTCTAATTTTACCACTTTCGCAGATTTTGAGAAGAAGAGAGGAAAAAGATTCTCGACGGCGCGGAAAGCCGGGATGGGCCAGGAAACTTATGCGAAATAGGCGCGTTAAACCGCGGCGAGGTGGGTGTCTTCGTACAACGTGTCGCGTTCCATCGGCAGGCGGCCGGACTCGACGATCATGTCGATGATCTCGCGCTGGTGGAAGATCTGGTCGGTGGTCGCGCCCGCGGCGTGGATGATTTTTTCCTCGACCACGGTGCCGTCCATATCGTCCGCGCCGAAGGACATCGACAACTGCGCAATCTTGGGTGAAATCATGATCCAGAACGCCTTGATGTGCGGAAAATTATCAAGCATGAGGCGGCTGACCGCCAGAGCACGCAGGTCCAGCTGACCCGACGTCGGCGGCAGGAAATGCAGGTTGGTGTTTTCCGGATGGAACGCCAGCGGGATGAACGTCACGAATCCGCCGGTCTTGTCCTGCAACTCGCGCAGGCGCACCAGGTGATCGACGCGTTCCTCCGCGAACTCCAGGTGACCGTACAGCATGGTGGCGTTGCTCTTGAGACCGACGCCGTGCGCCGTCTCGTGCACCTCCAGCCAGCGCTCGCCGGTGATCTTGTCATTGCAGATTTTCTTGCGCGCGCGTTTGGCGAAAATCTCCGCGCCGCCGCCGGGAATGGATCCCAGCCCCGCCGCGTACAACTCCTCCAGCGTGTCCTTGAGCGGCTTGCCCGCAAGCTTTGCCAGGTAATCCAGCTCCACCGCCGTGAACGCCTGCAGGTGGACTTCCGGAAAACGTTCCTTCAGGCCGCGCACCATGTCGAGGTAGATCGAGTACGGCCAGTCCGGGTGCAGGCCGCCGACGATGTGAAACTCGCTGACCTTGCCGTTCTGGTAGGCCTGCGCGTCGGAGAAGATTTCCTCCAGCGATTTTTCGTAGGCGTTGGGCGCGTCGGGCTTGACGCCGAACGCGCAGAAGTTGCAGGTGTGGATGCAGACGTTGGTCGGGTTGATGTGGCGGTTGTGGATGAAGAACGCGTTGTCGCCGTTTTTGCGCTCACGCACGATGGTGGCCAGACGGCCGACGCCCAACAGGTCCGGCGTCTTGAACAGCGTCACGCCGTCGTCGAACGACAGGCGCTCGCCCGCTTTCACTTTGTCTTCAATGGCTTTCAGCCGCTCATCCAGAAACTCAAACACCACAACACTCCATAAAGTCCGTTGATTCAATAGAGGAAGGGATTATACCCGATTCCGCCCCCCTAACGCAAAGGTTTGGAAAAGGCCCCAAAATCTGCCAATCCAGATCTGTGTGCACCCTTGGTCCCCTCTTATGTTACACCCACAGGCAGTCGATGATGACGAGGATCATGAGGGTGAGGCTGATGAGTCCGTTCACATTGAAGAAGGCGATGTTCACGCGCGTCAGGTCGTCTTCCCTGACGATGGCATGCTCGTAGATCAGCAATCCCGCCACCGCCAGCACGCCGACGAGATAGGTCACGCCCAGCAAGGGCGACAGGTACATCACCCCCAGCAGGAACAACACCATCATGGCGTGCGCGGCGCGGGCGAACAGCAGTCCACGGCCGATACCAAAATGCTCGGGGATGGAGTGCAGGCGGTTCTTTTTATCGGCCTCGACGTCCATGCAGGCGTAAATGATGTCGAAGCCGGTCAGCCAGAACACCACCGCCGCGCCCAGCACCAGCGAGGTGAAGGAAATCTCCTCGCGGATCGCCACCCACGCCCCCACCGGCGCCACCGACAGGGCAAATCCCAGAAACACGTGCGAGTACGGGGTGAAGCGTTTGGTGATCGAGTAGAAGAAGACGATGGCCAGCGCCACCGGCGACAACCACAGCGCGAGGCGATTCAGCATGCCGGCGGCGAAGATGAAGATGGCGGACGACACAATAAGGAACGCCCAGTACTGCCCCGTCCCCACTTTGCCCGCTGGCAGGGCGCGGTTTTCCGTACGCGGGTTTTTCGCGTCCAGGCGGGCGTCGACGATGCGGTTGAAGGCCATGGCGGCGTTCCTCGCGCCGAACATGCAAAGCAGGATCCACAGCATCTGCTCCCACGTGGGCAGGCCCCCGGCCGCGAGGAAGGCGCTCATCACAGCGAACGGCAGGGCGAACACGGTGTGTTGAATTTTGATGTCCGCGAAGATGATTTTCAGTTGTTCCCACATGCGGTTTCGTCCACACTATTTCGGAAGAGGGAGAAGCGGTCCGGCAAATGGCAACCGCCGATGAACACGGGTAAAAAAAGAGAAAATCTTTCTATTAAGAAGCCGTGGATTCACTAACACCAATTTCTCATTCACAGGCACGCGCATGACCGTCACCGAGACCGCCGGAAAGCCCGCCGAGCGACCCGATATTTCCATAAAAAACGGCACCGCGCATCTATATTTCGCCTACGACGTCGGCTTCGCCATCAACCTCGATGAAGCCGACCGGCACATCACCGCGCCCAAAGGCCGCTCGCAGATCCAGGCGAAGCGGCGCGTCAGCAAGTATTTCCAGCTGACCCCGTCGCCCGTGTGGATGTCCACGCCGGTGGATGCGTTCCAGATCACTCCGCGCCACACCACGGAAAGCCGGGTGAACGCCCTGCTGTTTGAGTTCGGCGCGGTGTCGATCGACCTCGTCGTCCCCTTCTCCGGCACGCTGACGGAACTGGTGGCGTTCATCGAAACCGCCTACGAGAGCGAGGGACTGCGACAGCACGCCCGGCGCGCCCTCGACCAGGTCCTGAAGGACATCGGCCCTTCCGTCAGCCGCCTGTCGGTCTCGCCGCATTTCGAGGACTACTTCGTGTTCCAGATCGAGGAGTTCGATCCCCACGTCAGCGTGCACGATCTCATCGAAAAGTATCCGGAGACCGTCGCCCGCCTTCTGCGCGGCGAGCGCGAGCGGTTGTCGCACGAGGAGACCGAGGATATCATCTCCAACCGCATTTCGTACGGGCTGGAGGACGTCACCTTCGTCGGCTGGGATTGCGCGCTGGTGTACGACACCGAACCGGAGGACATCTGCACGGTGCTCGAGTACACCAACGTGGCGCTCCTCGAGTTCGCGTTCCTGAACAACAAGCTGAACCAGGCGCTCGACGAGTTTTACGATCACCTGCCGCCGGCGGCGGGCGGAAAGTCAGCGAGCAAGTTCAAGTCGCTGGCACCGAAACTGCGCAGCATCGGCCAGTTCCAGCTCGACACCGAGATCATCTTCGACGGCGTGACCAACTCGCTCAAACTGTTCGGCGACGTGTTCCTGGCGCGGCTGTACGACCTCGCCTCCCGCCAGTTGGGCCTGGAGGACTGGCAGGAGAGCATCCAGCGCAAGCTGGACACCATCGAGAGCATTTACGGCAAGCTGTCGGACGCCGAGGCGACCCGGCGCCTGGAGACGTTGGAATGGATCATCATTGTGCTGATCGCCGTCTCCATCCTCCTCCCTTTCATCCCCGGCCTCTCCGGCATGATGCACTGACAATCCCCCTGCCCTTCGCAAAAATTTTCGGTTCCGCGTTGTGGCGGTTGACGGTATGATGTGGCCTCGCAAATCAACCCCAACCCCAGTCACCCTATGAAATACGTAAGACAACTCGCCCGTTTTCTGCACCCCTACCGCACCATGCTGTTCTGGGGGAGCATCCTCCTGATCCTCGCCTCCGCCACCAACCTGGCGATCCCGCTGTTCGTCAAGCAGCTGGTGGACGTGGTGATGGTGAAGAAGGACGTGGACCTGCTCAACGACATGGCGTGGATCATCGCCCTCCTGTTCCTTTCGCAGATGCTGTTCAGCACGGCGCACAATTACCTGTACGACATCACCGAGAAACGCGTCACCACCGACTTCCGCAAGCGCATCTTCCGGCATATCCACAAACTGTCGATGAGCTTTTTCGTCAAGCGCCGGACCGGCGAGATCATGTCGCGCATGACCAACGACATCTCCACCATCGAGGGCGTCATCACCGACCTGCCCGCGACGGTGCTGCAGCAGTCGATCCGCCTGTTCGGCGGCATCATAATCATCATCTACATGAACTGGAAGCTGACGTTCATGATCCTCGTGCTCGCGCCCATCCTGGTTCTGTTCGCTCGTTACTACGGCAAGCGCCTGCGCGCGTTGTCCACGGAGATCCAGGACAAGCTGTCCACCTCCACCACCATCCTGGAAGAAAACCTGAGCGGCATGGCGGTGGTGAAATCGTTCGTCAAGCAGAAGCTGGAGATCGACCGTTTCGAGGCGGCGGTGGAGGACAGCTTTGAGTCGGCGAAGAAGCGGGTGAAGATTTCCGCGTTCTTCGGCCCTTCGATCGGCTTCATTGCCTTCATCACCGCGCTGGTCTTGTTGTGGTACGGCGGGCACCAGGTGATCGCCGGCAACATCAGCCCGGGCGAACTCATCGCCTTCATCCTGTACGCCACCATCATCGCCGGGCCGATGGGCAGTTTCGCCCGGCTGTACACCCGTATCCAGGAGGCGCTGGGGGCGAGCCAGCGCATTTTCGACATATTGAATACCGAGGGCGAAGTCAAGGACCTGCCCGGCGCTCAGCCCATGCCTCCCATCGTCGGCCGCGTGGAGGTGAAAAACCTGCATTTTCACTACAGGCCGGACCAGGAAGTATTGAAGGGACTCGATTTCACCGTCGAGCCGGGCGAGATGGTGGCCCTGGTGGGGCCCAGTGGCGCCGGCAAGACCACGCTCATCAACCTCCTGCACCGCTTTTACGATCCGGTGGAAGGCGAAATTTGTGTGGACGGCATCCCCATCCACACCGTGCAGTTGAGCAGCTATTTGCAGCAGGTGGCGCTGGTACCGCAGGAAACCCTGCTGTTCGGCGGGACGATTGAGGAGAACATCCGCTACGCCAAGCCCGAGGCCAGCGAGGAAGAGATCGTCGACGCGGCGAAGAGCGCCAATGCCGACGCCTTCATCCGCGCCTGCCCGGACGGCTACCGGACCATTGTCGGGGAGAAGGGAATCCGCCTGTCTGCGGGGCAGAGGCAGAGGATCGCCATCGCCCGCGCCATTCTCAAAAACCCGCACATGTTGATACTGGACGAAGCCACCTCCGCCCTAGACAACGAGTCGGAAAAGCTCATCCAGGAGGCCCTGGAGCGCCTGATGAAGGGCAAAACCTCGTTTGTGATCGCCCACAGGCTGTCCACCATCCATAATGCGGACCGCATCATTGTGCTGGAGCACGGGCAGGTGGTGGAAATGGGCCGGCACCAGGAGTTGATGGACAAGGAGGGGCTGTATCACTACCTCTACACCCTGAAAAGCTACCAGCTGGAGCACGAGCCGGAGGCCCTGGACGAGGCGGATATGTAGGCTGGTAGCGGTTCGGCCAAGTTCCTAAAAAATATTACAGAATTTTCCAAAAAAACACTTGCGCAACTCTGATAAAGCCGATATAACTTAAATCACTTGAACAACACCTAGGATTTTCAAGCATCCGGGGTTCGAAAGTTAGGTCCCCGATGACCTTCCTATATTTGTTTCAGATTGAAATTTTTTCGATGGACCAGAGGGTCGTTCAAACGATCACTCCAGCCATCACTGTTCTTTGAAAGCAGAATAAGGTGCCAACCTAAGCTTGCGGATGCCTGTTAATTTGTAATTTGGTCAAATTTTCGAGTTTAACAACTGGAGAGTTTGATCCTGGCTCAGAACGAACGCTGGCGGCGTGCCTAACACATGCAAGTCGAACGAGAAAGTTCCTTCGGGAATGAGTAAAGTGGCGCAAGGGTGAGTAACACGTGAATAATCTGCCTTTGAGATTGGGATAACCTGACGAAAGTTAGGCTAATACCGAATAAGACCACGTTTCATAAGAGATGCGGTAAAAGGAGTCTCAAACTCCACTCAAAGATGAGTTCGCGGACCATTAGCTAGTTGGTGAGATAAAAGCTCACCAAGGCTACGATGGTTAGCCGGCCTGAGAGGGTGATCGGCCACACTGGAACTGAGACACGGTCCAGACTCCTACGGGAGGCAGCAGTGGGGAATTTTGCGCAATGGGCGAAAGCCTGACGCAGCAACGCCGCGTGAGCGATGAAGGCCTTCGGGTCGTAAAGCTCTGTCGGGTGGGAAGAACACAATGACGGTACCACCAAAGGAAGCCCCGGCTAACTCCGTGCCAGCAGCCGCGGTAACACGGAGGGGGCGAGCGTTGTTCGGAATCATTGGGCGTAAAGCGTATGTAGGTGGCCGGATAAGTCAGACGTGTAAGCCCACGGCTCAACCGTGGAATTGCGTTTGAAACTATTCGGCTTGAGTGCAGGAGAGGAAAGCGGAATTTCCAGTGTAGCGGTGAAATGCGTTGATATTGGGAAGAACACCAGTGGCGAAGGCGGCTTTCTGGCCTGCAACTGACACTGAGATACGAAAGCCAGGGGAGCGAACGGGATTAGATACCCCGGTAGTCCTGGCTGTAAACGATGGGCACTAGGTGTAGGAGGTGTTGATCCCTTCTGTGCCGCAGCTAACGCATTAAGTGCCCCGCCTGGGGAGTACGGTCGCAAGGCTGAAACTCAAAGGAATTGACGGGGGCCCGCACAAGCGGTGGAGCATGTGGTTTAATTCGACGCAACGCGAAGAACCTTACCTGGATTTGACTTGCTTGGGACCGCCTTGGAAACAAGGTTTCCCTTCGGGGCCCTTGCACAGGTGCTGCATGGCTGTCGTCAGCTCGTGTCGTGAGATGTTGGGTTAAGTTCCGCAACGAGCGCAACCCCTACCTTTAGTTGCCAGCGGGTAATGCCGGGAACTCTAAAGGAACTGTCGGTGATAAACCGGAGGAAGGTGGGGATGACGTCAAGTCCTCATGGCCTTTATGTCCAGGGCTACACACGTGCTACAATGGCCGGTACAAAGAGTTGCAATACCGCGAGGTGGAGCTAATCTCAAAAAGCCGGTCTCAGTTCGGATTGGAGTCTGCAACTCGACTCCATGAAGCTGGAATCGCTAGTAATCGTGGATCAGCATGCCACGGTGAATACGTTCCCGGGCCTTGTACACACCGCCCGTCACACCATGAAAGCCGACTGTACCAGAAGTCACGATGCTAACCTTCGGGGAGCTACTGCCTAAGGTATGGTTGGTGATCGGGGTGAAGTCGTAACAAGGTAGCCGTAGGGGAACCTGCGGCTGGATCACCTCCTTTCTAAGGAGATTTCGATCCGGCAAATCTGTCGGTCGAAATCGACGAGATCAACCATCCGTGAGTTGGGTTGGCACCTTTTCTTTCTATAAAAATTCGGCACCAGGTTATTTGGCATGATCGGGAGCTAAAGCCTGACAGGTATCAGGGGCCTATAGCTCAGTTGGTCAGAGCGCACGCCTGATAAGCGTGAGGTCGGTAGTTCAAATCTACCTAGGCCCACCATTTGATTTGAGATGATCGATGGCCGGCCCGGGTGGGCCAGTCTGGCACCGTATATGGGGGTGTAGCTCAGCTGGGAGAGCGCCTGCCTTGCACGCAGGAGGTCATCGGTTCGATCCCGTTCACCTCCATACCTAAAACGAAATCGACATCTTCGTTGGAACCGTACCGAATTTTCGGAATTGCCCTTCCCTGATGAAGGGCACTGCTCTTTTACAATTGAATATCGCAAGACAAGTAGCTGAGGATTTTGGTCAAGCGCATAAGGGCGCATGGTGGATTCCTTGGCGCCAATGGTCGATGAAGGGCGTAGCAAGCTGCGATAAGCTTCGGGGAGCCGCTAACAGGCGTTGATCCGGAGATTCCCGAATGGGGCAACCCGACACGGGTCATACCGTGTCATCACTGTCTGAATACATAGGGCAGTGAAGGCAACCGGGGGAATTGAAACATCTCAGTACCCCGAGGAGTAGAAAGCAACCGCGATTCCCTTAGTAGCGGCGAGCGAAACGGGAATAGCCTAAACCGGACGTATGTCAAGCCCGTGTGCGTTGTGCGTCCGGGGTCGTGGGACCTGATTTGACAGGGATACGGACCTGTCGGAATGTAAAAAAAAGGTGTCTTAGTTCAACAGGCTGGAAAGCCTGGCCATAGAAGGTGAAAGCCCTGTGAACGAAAAGTCATCTTCATTCTCGATCGGGCACCCGAGTACTACGGGACACGAGAAATCCTGTAGGAATCCGGGGGGACCACCCCCCAAGGCTAAATACCAATTGGCGACCGATAGTGAACCAGTACCGTGAGGGAAAGGTGAAAAGCACCCCGGTGAGGGGAGTGAAATAGAATATGAAACCATGTGCCTACAAGCAGTGGGAGCACTATACATCCGGCTTGCCGGATGCAGGTGTGACCGCGTACCTTTTGCATAATGAGCCGCCGAGTTACTTTATTCAGCAAGGTTAAGCCGTTAGGTGGAGCCGTAGCGAAAGCGAGTCTGAACAGGGCGATCAGTTGAATGGAGTAGACCCGAAGCCGGGTGATCTATCCATGGCCAGGATGAAGCGGAGGTAACACTTCGTGAAGGTCCGAACCAGTGGGCGTTGAAAAGCCCTTGGATGAGCTGTGGATAGGGGTGAAAGGCCAATCAAACCCGGCAATAGCTGGTTCTCCTCGAAATAGTTTTAGGACTAGCCTTGCGTAATAGTCTGCGGAGGTAGGGCGCTGGATGGGCTAGGGGCCTCACCAGGTTACCAAACCCAACCAATCTTCGAATACCGCAGGCCGTATCGCAGGAGTCAGACTACGGGTGCTAAGATCCGTGGTCGAAAGGGAAAGAGCCCAGACCACCAGCTAAGGTCCCTAAGATAGACTAAGTGGGAAAGGTTGTAGGAATACTCAGACAATAAGGAGGTTGGCTTAGAAGCAGCAATCCTTTAAAGAAAGCGTAACAGCTCACTTATCAAGTGTCCCTGCGCCGAAAATGTATCGGGGCTTAAGTTTATCACCGAAGCTGTGGACTGAATGACACCTCGGTGCCATTCAGTGGTAGAGGAGCGTTCCATACCGGGTTGAAGCTCGACCGTAAGGACGGGTGGACTGTATGGAAGCGAGTATGGCGGCATGAGTAACGTTAAAACAGGTGAGAAACCTGTTCGCCGAAAATCCAAGGTTTCCTGAGGAAGGGTAATCCTCTCAGGGTAAGTCGGCCCCTAAGGCGAGGCTGAAAAGCGTAGCTGATGGGAAACGGGTTAATATTCCCGTACCTCGTATAACTGCGATGGGGTAACGTAGAAGGGTAATCTATCCGGGTGATGGACGTCCCGGTCCAAGCATGTAGGAGGGAGGTTTTGGCAAATCCGGACCTCTTTTAACTCCGAGACGTTATGGGGAGTCTTCTCTACGGAGAAAACGAACTAGATGATCCCAGGCTACCGAGAAAAACCTCTAAGCTTCAGGTTATACGGGACCGTACTCTAAACCAACGCAGGTGGATGAGGAGAGAATCCTAAGGCGCTTGAGAAAACTCTGGTTAAGGAACTTAGCAAATTAGCTCCGTAACTTCGGGATAAGGAGTGCCCCTATTAGGTGAAAGAACTTGCTTCTGGAGCCGAGAGGGGTTGCAGTGACCAGGCAGCTGTGACTGTTTACTAAAAACACAGGACTCTGCGAAGTCGCAAGACGATGTATAGGGTCTGACGCCTGCCCGGTGCCGGAAGGTTAAAAGGAGGGGTTAGTCTTCGGACGAAGCTCCAAATTGAAGCCCCGGTAAACGGCGGCCGTAACTATAACGGTCCTAAGGTAGCGAAATTCCTTGTCGGGTAAGTTCCGACCTGCACGAATGGCGTAACAATGGCTGCACTGTCTCAACCAGGGACTCAGTGAAATTGACATACCGGTGAAGATGCCGGTTTCCCGCAACAGGACGGAAAGACCCCGTGCACCTTTACTACAACCTGATATTGAGTATTGATCTAGTATGTGTAGGATAGGTGGGAGACGTTGAATCCGGAGCGCTAGCTTCGGGGGAGTCACCCTTGAAATACCACCCTTATTACATTGATATTCTAACCTCGGTCCGTGAATCCGGATCAGGGACAATGTCAGGCGGGTAGTTTGACTGGGGCGGTCGCCTCCTAAATTGTAACGGAGGCGCGCGAAGGTCCTCTCAGGCTGATTGGAAACCAGCCGTCGAGTGTAAAGGCATAAGAGGGCTTGACTGCGAGACCGACAGGTCGAGCAGGTGCGAAAGCAGGTCTTAGTGATCCGGTGGTCCCGTGTGGAAGGGCCATCGCTCAACGGATAAAAGGTACGCCGGGGATAACAGGCTTATCGCCCCCAAGAGTCCATATCGACGGGGCGGTTTGGCACCTCGATGTCGGCTCACCGCATCCTGGGGCTGAAGCAGGTCCCAAGGGTTTGTCTGTTCGCCAATTAAAGCGGTACGCGAGCTGGGTTTAGAACGTCGTGAGACAGTTCGGTCCCTATCCGTTGTGGGTGTTAGAGATTTGAGGGGAGCTGCTCCTAGTACGAGAGGACCGGAGTGGACAGACCTCTAGTGTGCTGGTTGTGTCGCCAGATGCATTGCCAGGTAGCTATGTCTGGAAAGGATAACCGCTGAAAGCATCTAAGCGGGAAGCCAACCCCAAAACAAGATCTCTCTTCCCTTCGGGGACTGTAGACTCCTTGAAGACTACAAGGTTGATAGGCCGGATGTGTACGCACAGTAATGTGTTTAGCTAACCGGTACTAATCAGTCGTGAGGCTTGACCTTTTTTCAGCTACTTTGTCTGCGATATCAATTGTATAAATTCTTTTGAGACTGTTTTCCCGGTCTTGATAGCGAAGGAGATACACCCGTTCCCATTCCGAACACGGAAGTTAAGCCCTTCAGCGCCGATGGTACTGCATGGGGGACCGTGTGGGAGAGTAGGTCAACGCCGGGTTATTCATTTAAAAGCCGCTTTGGATTCATTCCAAAGCGGCTTTTTTATTTTCCTTCCAGTTCCTTGAGCTGCCCTCTTTCCTCTACTTTGACTTCCCAAAATTAAATAAAAAATTATTATATTTACTTTAATAGTAGTGTCTTCCTAATAAAAATATGGCTAAATTCCGAGTTTCGTTAGTTTCAGATTGACATCTTATTTAGCCCCTTGCAAAGTGAAATTCCTTTGAGACTGGAGGAAATTGGAAGGGGTGAAAATTAAACTTTTTACAATTGTATTTGTTTGTTCTCTTGGTGCGTGCGCCGAAGGCAACGTCACACCGGAAGACATTCGCAACCGGGCCCAAATGGAATGCATTGACCTTGGCTTTCAAGAGGGCTCCAGTAAATACATTGATTGTTACTTCAAACTCTATTCCAAATACATGAATCAGGTGTTTGGAAGACAGAGAAAAAAGAAAAAGGCTATAATCAATGAACCCACTTATATCTCTCCTTCCCCTGATCTAGCGAATTCTTGATCTGCATTCCAATTTACCCATTGGTGATTCCATTTCTTATTCTCTTTTCTTTCCTCTCCCATTAAACTTCGGCCATGACCCTCGCCTGTATCGGATACGGCTCGCTGATATGGAGTCCGCGAAACCTCGCGCCGCACCTCAAGCACCCCAACCGCTGGTTTGGCGACGGACCCGCCCTGCCCGTCGAGTTCGCCCGCGAATCCGACCGCCGGCGCATCACCCTCGTCGTCGTCCCCGGCCACCCGGCAAGCACCACGTACTGGACGCCGTACAATCACGCCCATATTGACGAAGCGCGAGAACAATTGGCCGACCGCGAAGGCTGCGGCATCGAGCACATCGGTGTCATGACCGCCTACGGACGCACGGAGTCCGCCCTGCCCCCTTCCCTGCTGGGAATTTTAAAAACGTGGATGGAAGAAAAACAACTGGAGGGGTTGGTGTGGACGGAGCTGCCCTGCGGGTTCAAAATGAGTCCTGGAAAACGTCCCACGGTGGACGAAGTGTGTGCTTACCTGGAAGGACTCATCGAGCGTGGGGAACACGAAAACGCGGAAGAATACATCCGCAAAGCGCCGCTTCAAATCGACACTCCTTACCGCCGCGCCATCGCCGACCGCTTTGGTTGGCCGCCACTCTGAGATACAATCAATTCATTTAAAAAAGGACCGTCATGCAGGATTCATCCAAAGGCCCCCTGGCTCACCCGTTCCTGCAGAACGGGTTTCGCCCTTTTTTCCTTTTGGGCGCGTTGTACAGCGTGACCAACTTGCTCATCTGGGGCGGGTTTTTTGCCGGGCATCGCCCACCGCCGACATTCATGCTGGACCCCGTGCAGTGGCATGCGCACGAAATGGTCTTTGGGTTCACCATCGCCATCGTTTCAGGGTTTCTGCTGACCGCCGTCGCCAACTGGACGGGCCGGAATCCGGCAGGGCCCCTGCATCTGGCGGGCCTGGCCGCCCTCTGGCTGGCCGGTCGGGTGGTCATGCAATTTGATCTGGGCCTGCCGGAGACGGTCATAATCCTGGTTGAAGGTTCTTTTATCCTGGCGCTGGCCCTCACCCTGTCCCTTCCGCTTCTCAAGAGCTGGAACAAACGCAACTTCGTGTTTCTCGTTTTGCTCAGCATCCTGCTGGCATGCGACACGACATTCCTGGTCACGAAAGAAAGCCCCCCTCTTTACGTTGCTGTGATGATCATAGTTGCCATGATATCCCTGATTGGCGGGCGCGTGATTCCCTCCTTCACCGTGGAGGCGTTGCATCAGCGCGGGGAAAAAGCCAGACAGGAGCCGCAGGAAAAGCTGGACATACTGGCACTTTTGTCGCTGGCCCTGGTCATTCTCGCTTTTGTTTTCGCAGATGAGGAGGGGATGTTTCTGGCGGGCGCTTCTTTTTTTTCCGCAATCATTCATGCACTGCGCATGCGGCGATATCATACCCATCGAATCCTGCGAGACCCGATGGCATTGATCCTTCATATTGGTTACGGTTGGGTGATTGCGGGATTGATTTTAACCGGGTTTTCCGCACTGGGTGCTGTTCCCTTCCCAACCTCCCTGCACGCTTTCACGGCGGGCGCGATCGGTTCCATGACGCTCGGCATGATGTCCCGCGTGCCGCTGGCTCATACCGGGCGAACCGTGCGTGCAACCAGGCTGACGATATTGAGCTTCATCCTGTTGCAGGGTTCGGCCCTCATGCGGGTATTGGGTCCGATAATGGATCCTGACAATACTGTTAACTGGATCATGGGTTCCGCCACGCTTTGGGCATTCTGTTTTGCGTTTTATATTCTGGCTTATACCCCGATTCTATGGAAACCCGAGCTCGAAAGGCAGGGCGCTTGACTCGGAGGAAAAGACTCGCAAAAAACTGATCCCGGCTTTGTCCTAAAACCGAACCGACAGCGTCACCGTGCCGAAGACGTCGGGTTCGAACTGGCCCTTGAATTCCTGCGAGCGGTACACCTGGGTGTATGCCAGTCGGATGCAGTCGTAGGCAAGCGCACCGCCAAACTGCCAGTCGCCCACCAGGTACCGTTTGTTCACGGCGTGGCTGGTGCGGAACGTATTGCCGTCAAGAAAAATGTTGTGTGCAACCGCCCTGCCCTCCACACCGGTGTACAGGTACGCCATCAACTTATTCTTGTGACGCCCTCCGGTGTCGAAAAAATCAGAGCCCTGCGTGCCCGGGCGGATGCGCGGCGGACCATAGTCCGCCGGCAAGTTGTAACCGACGCGCACGACGCCGCCTGCCGCCACATAGGTGAACACGTTGCCCAGCGCCACCCCGCCGCCGGGAATCCAGTCCACCCCCGGGATCATGCCGTTTTCTTCCAGCAGCCGATGGCGGTACTTTCGATCGTAGGAAATCAACAGGGCGAACTCGTTGTGGAGCTGATTGTCCCAGCCTTTCGGGTCCTCGTCGTCGATGAACGCGTGCCACTCACGCTGAACCCGCTCGCCGCCGGAGGCGGGGCCGATCACCCCCAGGTCGATCTCCACCGAGTCAAGCGTATCCACCGTCAGGCCCAGCACCTCGCGATCCTTCTTTTCATCAAAGAATCCGAACCCGACATAGAGCCACCCCGCGTAGGGCCGGTCGCGACTGACGAGGCCGGTCTTCGACAAATCTTCCGGCGTGTAAATGTTATGGCCTAAGATTACGCTCACCGTGTCCGTTTTGAAATCGAACCAGTTTCCGAGCGTGGCCTGCCCCGCCTTGCGCGTGGAGTTGGTGAGAAAGCGGAGGACCCCCATGCCCGCACGCCCGGGAAGGTGCGATGAGGCGCAGTTCTGCCGGACCCGTTCCGCCCAGCCCGGATCATCCGTACCCGTTCCCCGCTCGACAAAGGACATCCGCAGGCCCTGGGTGAAATGACGGTCTGTGAGCCCCGCAAAGAAGTCATTGGCGTCGGTGGCGTTGAAGAAGTATTCCGGGCAGTCCATCCCCGGCTGGGCCGCGGCCGGGGCCGGAGTGACTCCCCCCAGGCAGGTTGACAGCAGAAACCCTGCGGCGAACAGGCGTCCCGCCACCCCCTTTTTTCCTTTTAATGGCTCTTCTCCCCTTTTCCGTTTCATGGCCGAACCCTCTCCAAGGTTGTACGTAAATTCAAGCCTCAACAGGCTGGCGGAGCCATTGTATCGGCAAAATGATAAACAGGGGACGCAAAATCGGAACTGGGTCAAATGAACATTTTCAATTTTTCCCTTCAACCTGTTCTAAACACTTCCCTTTTTGCGGAGGGGGGGCTAAATTGCGCAGATTGCAGACTTTTCTCCCGCCCGGAAACCCCGCTTTTTCATTGACAACCCGTGGGTGCTCCGGTAGTATCCACCGTCACCATTTTTCCAAATGGCGGGTTCCATCCGACTCTTTTAAAATTGTTGAGAAACCTGTGGTTTTTTAAGAAATTACAGGTTAAAATCCCCTTTTTTTAAGGACCCAGGGACCTTGGCTCTGCAGGGTCGCATTTCCCGAAACCCTTATAAAAGTCGGACTTACAAGGTAGTGATCTATGCTTGACAGCTACACAGGCGCAGCTATCCTTTTGTTTTTTGCCACAGCCATTGCCGTGGGCATGGTGGTGGCCACTTCCCTCCTCGGGCCCAAGCGCGAGTTCGCAGACAAGATGGAGCCGTTTGAGTGCGGGGAAAGCCAGATTGTCTCGCCTTATCAGAGGTTTTCCGTCAAGTTTTACCTCGTCGCGGTGCTGTTCATCCTGTTTGACATTGAGGCCGTCTTCCTGTTCCCCTGGGCGATCCTTTATAAGAAGCTGGGCCTGTTCGGGCTGGTGGAAATGATCCTGTTCCTTATTATATTGGGGATCGGGCTGATGTACGTCTGGATTCGGGGAGGCCTGGACTGGGAGTGATGCGCACCGCATGACCGATACCTGTTATGAGCACTGAAATCATAGATAAAATCAAAGCCAAATTCGGCGACAAGGTGAAAGACTCGCACGATTTCCGTGGCGACCAGACGGTTGTGGTGGACAAGGACTGCGTCTACGAAGTGGCCCGGTTCCTGAGGGACGAGCCTGCCTTGGACATGAATTTTCTGATGGACCTGACCGCGGTCGATTACCTGGACAAAAAGAAGGTTCGTTTCGAGGTCGTGTACCACTTCTTTTCCCTCAAGCACAACCACCGCTTTCGCGTGAAAGCGCCGGTGGACGAGGAGGAATGCATCATTGATTCCGTGGTGCCGCTGTACCAGTCTGCGAACTGGTACGAACGCGAAGTGTGGGACATGTATGGTATCAAGTTCAAGGGACACCCGAACCTCAAGCGGATTCTGCTCTATGAAGGGTTCAAAGGCCATCCGCTCCGCAAGGACTACCCCATCAATAAACGACAACCGTTGATCGGTCCGCTGAACTGAGGAGAAATGGAAGATTTATTTGTTGATCTGGCCATCACCCTTGCCAAAATCTTTTTTGTGCTCGGGGTCACGGTCGGTTTTTTTGCCCCAATCCTGACGTGGGTGGAACGCAAGCAGAGCGCCATCATGCAGGACCGTATCGGCGCGAACCGGGCGGACATCATGGGCTTCACCGCGCTGGGCCTGTTTCACATCATGGCCGACGGGCTGAAGATGTTCACGAAGGAAGACTTCATTCCCCAGGGCGCCAACAAATTCCTCCATACACTCAGCCCCATCATCGCACTGATCCCCGCTATTCTGACATTCGCGGTGGTTCCCTTTGGTGGCGAGTACACGCTGTTCGGCAAGGAAGTCAAGCTGGTCATCTCCGATCTGGATGTCGGACTCCTGTTCGTGTTCGCCATAGCGTCGATTGCCACTTACGGCTACGTTGTCGCCGGATGGAGTTCCAACAACAACTACTCGCTGCTCGGTTCCATGCGGACCGCCTCACAGATGGTATCTTACGAGGTCACGATGGGCCTCACCATCATCGGCGTGCTCATGGTTTACGGCACCATGAAGTTGACGGAAATCGGCAACGCCCAGGAAAACTTCCTGCACTGGGGTATCTTTCTCCAGCCGGTCGGGTTCTTCATGTTTTTTGCAGCGTCGATCGCCGAGAACAAACGCATTCCGTTCGACAACCCCGAAGCGGAATCCGAACTGGTGGCGGGGTACTTCACCGAATACAGTGGGCTTAAATTCGGCATGTTTTTCATGGCCGAGTTCATCGAGATGGTTACCATCGCCGCGATTGTGACCATCCTCTTTTTCGGCGCGTGGCACATTCCTTTTATCGGTACCGCCACCCTGCTGGAAATCTTCGACTTTCTCGGAGAAACAGGATCGAACCTCGTCGTCATGTTCATCCATGTCGGCGTGTTTTTCGCCAAGGTCATTTTCTTCCTGTTTGTCCAAATGGTCATCCGGTGGACGCTGCCGCGTTTCCGTTATGACCAGATCATGAAGCTGGGATGGAAAATCCTGTTGCCCCTGTCGCTGGCGAACGTCGTCGTCACGGGTATCGTTATCCTGGCTCTTCAATAAGGAGAAGTTATGGCTTACTACGTCGAACGCAATGTCAAGATGACGTGGTGGGAACGCTTATATATCCCCGAAATCATCCGGGGCATGATCATCACCTCACGTCATTTCTTCAAGAACCTTTTTGGGTTCATTCCCTTTTTCCTGGGAAAGAAAAAAGAACGGGAGATTTTCACGATTTACTATCCCGAGGAAACGCGGGAGTACCCGATCGCTTACCGCGGACGGCCGGTGCTGGCCCTGAATGAAGAAGGCCGCCCCAACTGCGTTGCTTGCGGCCTGTGCGAGATTGCCTGTCCTGCCTACTGCATCGACATCGATCCCGGCGCCAACAGCGGCAAGCAGAACGAGGTCGAACGTTTCCCGGTCGAGTTCACCATCGACTACGCGGTCTGCATCTTCTGCGGATTCTGCGAAGAAGCGTGCCCGGAAGAAGCGATTTTCATGAGCAACGACTG
This sequence comes from Nitrospina sp. 32_T5, assembly GCF_052156635.1. NCBI lineage: Bacteria > Pseudomonadati > Nitrospinota > Nitrospinia > Nitrospinales > Nitrospinaceae > Nitrospina > Nitrospina sp. 32_T5. Next base: position 368,714 of record NZ_JBQKUO010000004.1, read on the forward strand.
TGACATTTCGATGCTTGACCGCAAAAAAATGAAATACAACATGCAACAGTTGTTGATGCCGGTTTCCGAATTGAAGGACCGCATCGACTTCTGCCGGAAAATGTACGGAAAATGGAATTACTGATTTTCTATCCACTGGGTGGATTGTGTCTCCTCCTGGCACTGGGAGTGGTGTTCAACAACAGTCCCATCGGGTCGGCGGTGTCCCTCATCGGCATGATGCTGGGTCTTGCGGGAATCTTCGTTCTCCTGCAGGCGCATTTTCTCGCCATTCTGCAGGTCATCATCTATGCCGGCGCCATCATGGTTCTGTTCATGTTCGTCATCATGCTGTTGAACCTGAAACAGGACCTGACTTGGAAAACCCGGGAACGCAACCTGTTCCTGTCCATCCTCACCGGCCTTTTGGTGCTGGGTGTCCTGTACAAATTCATTGACCTCACGCTGGGGACGGAATTCAACAACCCCGCGATGGTTCCGGACACCTTCGGCACCACGGAAGAGGTCGGGACCAAACTGTTTACCGATTACGTTCTGCCGTTCGAAGTGGCGTCCATCCTGCTTCTCGCGGCAATGGTCGGCGCCGTGGTGCTGGCCAAATCCAAACTGGATTGATTGAATACTATGGTACCTCTTTCGCATTACCTGATACTGAGCGCCACCCTGTTTACCATCGGGGTGCTTGGCGTGCTGATCCGGCGCAATGCCATCGTCGTGTTCATGTGCATTGAAATCATGCTCAATGCGGTGAACATTTCCCTGATTGCCTTTGACCGGTATCTGAACCACCACGACGGTCAGATTTTCAGTTTCATGGTGATGTGCGTCGCGGCGGCGGAAGTGTCCGTGGGACTGGCCATCGTCATTGCCCTGTACCGCAACAAGCCGACTGTCAACCTGGATGAATTCAACCTGATGAAGTGGTAAGGATCGTATCGTGCTTTTCAAACTCGCCTGGCTGATTCCCCTTTTCCCGTTGATCGGTTCGATCATCAACGGAATTTTCGGCCTCAAACTGGGAAAAGACAAAGTCAGCTGGATTGCCTGCGGCTTCCCCGCAATGTCCTTCTTCGTCACGGTGATCCTGTGGGTGGCGTTGTTCTTCCATCCGGAAGGCCAGGCGTACCCTGAGCAGATCCTGTGGACGTGGATGGCGGCGGGTGATTTCACCGTCGAGTTCGGTTTCCAGATCGACCCCCTGTCCATGGTCATGATGCTGGTGGTCACCGGCGTGGGTACCATCATCCACATCTTCTCCATCGGTTACATGTACGAGGAGTACAGCTACTACCGCTACTTCTCCTACCTGAACCTCTTTTTGTTCTCCATGCTGATTCTCGTCATGGGCAACAACTTCCTGATGATGTTCATCGGCTGGGAAGGTGTGGGTGTCTGTTCCTACTTCCTCATCGGTTACTACTTCGAAAAGAAATCGGCCTGTGACGCCAGTGTGAAAGCCTTCGTGGTCAACCGCGTCGGCGACTTCGCATTCCTTCTTGGCGTTTTTTACATCTTTCACGAATTCGGCACCATCGATTTCACCAGCGTGTTCAACGCGGTGCCCTCGACCCTGGTTTACAACAGCGAGGCGGCAACCCTGATCACGATGTTCCTGTTTATAGGTGCGACCGGAAAATCGGCGCAGATTCCGCTTTACACCTGGTTGCCGGACGCAATGGAGGGCCCGACCCCGGTCAGCGCACTCATCCACGCGGCGACGATGGTCACCGCCGGTGTGTACATGGTGGTCCGCTGCAACGCGCTGTTCAACATGGCGCCGATCACAATGATGGTCATCGCGCTCGTAGGCGGCGGCACCGCGCTCTTTGCCGCGACCATCGGTTGCACCCAATACGATATCAAGCGCGTCCTCGCCTATTCCACCGTGAGCCAGATCGGTTACATGTTCCTGGCCTGTGGCGTTGGCGCCTACACGGCAGCGATCTTTCACCTCGTGACGCACGCGTTCTTCAAGGCCTGCCTGTTCCTTGGTTCCGGAAGTGTCATCCACGGCATGCATCACGAGCAGGACATCCGCAAGATGGGCGGGTTGAAAGACCATTTCCCGATCACTTACGTCACCTTTCTCGTATCAACCATAGCGATTGCAGGTATTTTCCCGTTCTCCGGTTTTTTCAGTAAGGACGAAATCCTGTACCACGCGCTGATGGACGGAAATGTCATTTACTGGGGCATGGGTGTGGCCGGTGCGTTCATCACCGCCTTTTACATGTTCCGGCTGGTGTTCCTGACCTTTCACGGCCCGTCCCGTGTGGACCCGCACGTGCACCCGCATGAGTCGCCGAAAGTCATGACCCTGCCGCTGATCGTTCTGGCGGGACTGGCGCTGGGAGGCGGCCTGCTGGGCCTGCCACTCATTCATGGCTGGCACATCCTGCACAATTTCCTTGAACCGGTTTTGTCGTTCGATTTTGCGACTGCCCTGCACAACTCGGAGATCATGCAGGCCGAGCACGGTCACCATGTGACCTACGCAGAGATCCTGCACCAGAAAACCCACAGCGAACACAACGTGTGGCTCGAGATTTTCCTGATGATTTTCTCCATGGGTGTCGCGCTTGCGGGCATTTTCCTTGCCTACCTGTTTTACATCAAGCGCCCGGAGTTGCCGGACGAATACACCAAGGGTCAGTGGGGTTATGACCTGGTGAAGAACAAATACCTGGTGGACGAGGCGTATGACGCCATCTTCGTTCAACCCACGGTCAAGGGCTCCTACCTGCTATGGAAGGAGGGCGACGCCAAGGGAGTGGACGGTGCGGTCAATGGTGTGGCTCAGACCATTGGCTGGTTCAGCAAGCAGGCACGCGAGTTCCAGTCCGGATTCGTCCGCAACTACGCCATGTTCATGGTGGTCGGATTCATTTTACTGTTGATCCTTATCTAGAAGCGAAGCGATGTACCTGACATTCGTAACATTCTTACCGCTGCTCGCCTGTTTCGTAATGGCGTTGATGCCTCGCGAGAACACCGCCGGCGTCAAATGGTTCGCACTCATCGTTGCGGGTGTGGATTTCATACTTTCCCTGCCGCTGTATTTCGACTTCAATATGAATACGGCGGATATGCAGTTCGAGTACATCGTGCCGTGGATCCCGCAATGGGGAATCAGCTATCACGTCGGCATCGACGGGATCTCCCTGTTGCTGTATATCATGACCACATTTTTGACCTTCATCTCCATCCTCGCGTCCTGGGAGGTGAAGAAATACACCAAAGAATACATGATGGCCATGCTGGCTCTTTCGACCGGCATGCTGGGCGTGTTCATCGCCCTGGACTTCTTCCTGTTCTATGTCTTCTGGGAATTCCAGCTGATCCCCATGTACATCATCATCGGTGTCTGGGGTGGACCGCGGCGCATTTACGCGGCGGTGAAGTTCTTCATTTACACCGCAGTCGGCTCCCTGCTCATGCTGGTCGCCATCATCTGGATGTACTTCCATTTTCACGAAACGGTCGGCGTGTTCACCACCGACATCCTGCTGATAACCGAACATCTGAACCTGACGCTGGACCAGCAGAAATGGCTGTTCCTCGCGTTCTTCCTGGCATTTGCCATCAAGGTTCCCATGTTCCCGTTTCACACCTGGCTTCCGGACGCACACGTGGAGGCGCCGACGGCGGGCAGTGTCATCCTTGCGGGCGTACTCCTGAAAATGGGAACGTATGGGTTCCTGCGGTTCAACCTGCCGCTGTTTCCGGTTGCCAGCAACGAGTTCCTTCCGTTCATCGCAGGCCTTTCCATCATCGGTATCATTTACGGTGCGCTGGTTGCGATGGTGCAGGAAGACCTCAAAAAGCTGGTCGCCTATTCCAGTGTCAGCCATCTCGGTTTCGTCATGCTGGGCATTTTTGCCTTCAACCACTATGGGCTGCAGGGCGCTCTGCTCCAGAACCTCAACCACGGGATCAGTACCAGCGCCCTCTTTTTGATGGTGGGCATGATTTATGACAGGCGGCACACACGGCTGATTAAGGATTTCGGAGGACTGGCCAAGGTGATCCCCATGTTCACGGTGTGTTTCATGATCGTCACACTTTCATCCATCGGCCTGCCGGGAACCAACGGGTTCGTCGGCGAGTTTCTGGTATTGCTTGGCATATTCCAGGTGAACGGCTTCTATGCCGGCCTCGCCACCACGGGCGTCATCTTTGCCGCTTGCTACATGCTGTGGATGTTCCAGCGAGTGATGTTCCTGAAAATCGAGAACCCGGAAAACGAAAAACTGACAGACATGACCCCGCGCGAATGGGGTTACATGGCGCCGCTAATTGTGCTGGTGTTCTGGATCGGGTTCTACCCCACCCCGTTCACCAAAACGTTTGATGCCTCGATCGAAAAACTGGTCCACCAGGTGGACCCGAAACAATACATGCCCCATGCTCAGGGCCAGCACGCCGCCAAACTGGACCGGCACCTGATGCAGTTGAAATTCGAGCAAAACGGAAAACTGAATTGAACTGAGGACGCAACCACGTGGAAATGATACCGACCCCTGAAATAGACCTGACCAGCCTCGCGCCCGTGCTGGTGCTGAGTGTGTTTTCCATGATGGTTCTTGTGTTCGATCTGTTCGCAGGCAAGAACAAATCCGGACTCGTTTTCATCAGCCTCACTGGCCTGCTCATGGCCGCCATCAGCGCCTTTGCCAAACGGGACCTGCCGGTTTACTCCTTCGGTGGTGCATATGTGGTGGACAATCTTTCTGTATTCTTCACCTGCATTTTCTGTCTGAGTTCAGCGCTCGCCATCCTGCTTTCGATCGAATACAACAAGCGCGAAGGCATCAAGATGGGCGAGTATTACGCCCTCATTCTGTTTTGCACCGTTGGCATGATCGTGCTGGCGTCCTCGACGGACCTCATCATGATTTTCCTCGGTATTGAAATCGTCTCCATCTGCCTGTACGTGCTGGCCGGAATCCGCCGATACGATCCCCATTCCAACGAGGCGGCGCTTAAATACTTCCTGCTGGGCGCGTTTGCGACTGGATTCCTTCTTTATGGAATGGCCCTGCTCTACGGAACCACCGGCAGTACCAAGCTGGTGCAGATCGCACAGCTTCTAAACAGTGGCGAGGTATTCTCTCAGCCTATGATGCTGATGGGGGTCGTGCTCCTTGTCATCGGATTTGGCTTCAAGGTCGCATCCGTTCCGTTCCACATGTGGGCGCCGGACGTTTACGAAGGCGCGCCGACTCCGATCACCGCATTCATGGCGGTGGGCCCCAAGGCCGCCGCCTTTGCCGCTTTCTTCCGCGTGTTCGCGGAAGGCATTCCGGAACTCGCCCCTTCATGGAACATGATCCTGTCGATCGTCGCCGTCATCACGATGTTTGTCGGCAATCTGGGCGCCATCATGCAGACCAACATCAAGCGACTGCTCGCTTTCTCCAGCGTGTCCCATGTCGGGTACATTCTGATCGCCATCATCGCCAAAAACTCATTAGGCGGCGCAAGCCTGCTGTTCTACATGCTGGCCTACGCGTTCATGATTTTCGGCGCATTCGGCGTGGTGATCCTGCTGGGTCGCGACGGGGACGAGAACCTCGACATCCAGGGCTACTCCGGGCTGGGCTTCAAGCATCCTGTGCTCGCCATGTCGATGTCCATATTCCTGTTGTCTCTGGGCGGGCTTCCGCCTTTGGCCGGATTCGTTGCCAAGTTCTACATCTTCCAGGCAGCTTTGAAGGAGGGCTTCGTCATCCTGGTGGTTCTGGCCGTTCTCAACAGCGCCATCTCCTTCTACTATTACCTCAAAGTGATCGTTTACATGTACATGAAGGAACCGGTTCAGGAGTTCAGGTTGTCATTGACGCCCATCACCATGCTGGTCATCGGCATCGGCGTTTTGGGAACCCTGGAACTCGGTATCTTTCCGGACCCGATCATTTCCCTCGCCAAGCCCTGACGCAGGCCCCTACCCTCATTCTGCAAACCCCGCACACCCTCGTCATGAGGCTGAAATTATTATATAATTGGGGTCCCGTTGGTACCGCTGAGTCCAAGCTTTGAATGAAAGGAATTTGCGATGAAAATGCACCATTTGTCTCCGGAAGAAGTTGAGACAGTGATGGAAAAAGTCCGGACGGTGGTCGATTCCGGCGAATTCGATCCGGAAATCATGGAAGAGATTTTTACAATCTCCAAAGTGGACGGGAACAAGTTCCTCGAATGCAAGGGCAACCCACTGCAAAGCCAGCAGGTCAATTTCGAGTTGGACCGCGACAAAGGAATCCGGTTTTTCGATCCCTTCAACCTGTACACCAAAGGAATTTACAAGGACATCGACGGCTGGTCTGTTTGGACGGAGGACAATTTAAAAGAGCCCTGGTCTTATTGAGACCAAGGCTCCTTTGTTTTCCACGGGAAATAATCAGTCGGGTTCCTCATCCGCTTGAATTTGGATGAGGCGGATTCGCAAAAAAGTGTTGCCGCTTGTTCAGGCTTTCTTTTCGGTTTCTTCCTGATCCTTTGTGTAATCGTAACTGCCTTTACGCGGCAGGGAAGCGGTGAAGGCTTCCGCCTTCTCCTTCATGGCCTTGTCTTTGGCTTCCCCTTCAGCCTGTGCCTTTTCCCGCGCCAGACGTTCTTTTTCTTCATCGCTCAGATTTTCCTGCTCAAGCTCACCCGCGGGTTGTTGCGCCCCACCTTCCTGCTGGGCCTGCTCGCCGGATTCCAATTCCTCAGCTTCCTTCATTGACGTCTTGAAATTTTTGATACTCCGGCCGAAGGCGCTTCCAATTTCGGGCAGTTTTCCCGCGCCAAAAATAATCATAATGATGACCAGAATGATCATCAGTTCCGGAAACC
>NZ_JBQKUO010000005.1:0-149509 GCF_052156635.1 Nitrospina sp. 32_T5
TTCCTTCATTGACGTCTTGAAATTTTTGATACTCCGGCCGAAGGCGCTTCCAATTTCGGGCAGTTTTCCCGCGCCAAAAATAATCATAATGATGACCAGAATGATCATCAGTTCCGGAAACCCAATTCCCATCATGATTCGATTCCTCCCGTGGAGATTTAATGGTTCTGCACCGGCCACACCCTTCCCGAACCTGGGCGAGGGTTGAACCTGTTGAGTTAGCACAGTTTACATTGTTTTTACTGATACTGACAAGGACAAACCATGACCCCTGTAAGGAATTGTTCCGAAAGGCCCCCGGCAATTTTCTCCTGGTTTCGTCTGAGTGTTTCCCAAGAAGAAAACAGCGGGATTCCCACCCGGTTTCCCGGCGGGGCCATTTTTTTGCCCCCCTGCACTCATAAAAAGTTGAAAGTTTGGATACAATTCAAGTAGAAAGCTAAGGTCACAACGACACATGAATCACGCACTGCCGCAGGACGCCCTGTTTCCATGAACTTTCAGGAAGAAGAATCTTTAAAGCAAATCATCCGGCAGAACCCCGGCGACCCGGACCCGCATTGCGACCTCGGTGATTATTACGTCGAACTCAGTCGGTACGAAGAAGCGGAGGCGCATTACAACCAGGCCCTCGGATACGATGCCGATTGCGCAGAAGCGTTGCTCGGTCTCGGCATCGTACGTCACCGACAGCAACGCTACCCGGACGCCGAGAAATATTACCGGGCCAGCCTGAAACTGGACACGGAAAATTCGCGCACGCTCAACAACCTGGGTAGCCTGTACCACGACCAGGAACGCTGGGAGGAAGCGGAACGCGAATATTTGAAAGCGCTGGAGATCGACCCGGACTACGCCCTGCCGCATAACAACCTCGGACTGCTGCATGCCCGCCGGCAGGATTTCGAGTTGGCTCGCACCGCTTTTGAAACCGCAATGCGGTTGGACCCGGAATACGACCAGGCCCATTACAACCTGGGCAACCTTTACTTTGATCACCAGCAATATGATTTGGCCGAAAAAGCTTATAAGGAATCCCTGCGTCTCAATCCGGATTCCGCGTTCACGCACCATGAGCTGGGCAACCTGTATCATCATCTCGGCCGCTTTGAAGAAGCGGAGCAGGAATTTCAGGAGTCTTTGTTTCTCGATCCCAAACTCGAAGCGGCCCATGTGAGCCTGGGCAACCTGTATGTCGACACCGATCGCTTGAACGATGCGGAAAACGCCATCAACAAGGCCCTCGCCATTGATTCCAACTCCGTGGACGCCCGCCACAGCCTGGCCCTCATTCATTTCCAGAGCGGTCTGTTTGAGCAGGCCGAGAAAGAGTGGCGCGCGTGCCTGCAACGGGAACCTGATAACGCTTCTTTTTACAATAATCTTGGAAACAGTCTTTCGTCAATGGAGCGGTACGAGGAGGCCATCGAAATCTACCGGAAGGCCTTTGCTCTGGAGCCGGACAATCCCCTTCCCCTGTTCAACCTGGGTTTGGTGTATGAAGATCTGGACCGCTTCCAGGAAGCGGAAGACCATTACCTGCATGCCTTGCGGTTGAATCCACAGCACCTCTCAGCCCTTGTCAACATCGCCAACCTGTACTCCAACCTGGGACGCAGTGAGGAGGCCATTCCTTATTTGAGGCAGGCGCTGGAACTGGATTCGAGACACGCCAAGGCCCATTTCGGGATGGCCTGTATTCTGGAAGACGAAGGAGATTTCCTGCAGGCGGAACAACATCTCCGTAACGTGCTGGACCAGGAACCGGACAACCAGTTCGCCTGGCGCAAGCTGGGGTCCGTTCATCTCGAATCTGGAAACCCGCAGGCGGCGCTGAGGGCATTTCTCAAGGCGTCCGAACTCGACCCGCACGAGCCGGTGCATTATTTTTATCTCGGTGTCACCCATCAGGACCTGGACGACCCGCGAAGCGCGGAGACGGCGTATCTCAAAGCCCTGCACCTGCAGCCGGACAACGCCTCGGTCTGCAACAACCTGGGCCTGCTTTATTCACAAGAAGAACGCTACGAAGAGGCGGAACGCCTGCTGCGCGAGGCTTTATTGCATGCGCCGGAGGACATCAACGCCCTGTACAACCTGGGGCTGGTGCTGGACCGCATTGGAAGGTTTGATGAGGCAGAGACCGTTTACCGGCGCGCGCTGGAGGTTTCCCCCGACGACGCGCAGATCTGGAACAATCTCGGTCTTGCCCGCTTCGCCCGCAACCGCCTGCAGGAGGCGGAAGAGGCATTGAAGGAGGCGGTGCAACGGGATCCCACCTATCCGCTCGCGCACTTCAACCTGGGACTGGTATACGAAGCGCGCATGAAAAACCAGGAAGCGGAAAATGAGTTTCAGGAAGCGACACGGCTCGATCCCACCCTGGCGGAGACACGCACCCTCGTGCAACAGGCGCGCAAGCACCAGAAATCCGGCGGTTTCATCGAACGGCTGTTCCAGTTTCTGAAAAGATAAGGAAGAAAAAAGCCCTCCCTCACCCCACTCAATTGTTTCGCAGGGCGTCGATGGCTTTTTTGTAATCGGGTGCGTTGAAAATAGCGGAACCGGCGACAATCACATTCGCTCCCGCTTTTTTCACGATGTTCACGTTTTCCGGATTCACTCCCCCATCGACCTGAACATCGATGTCCGCATCCGACTGGTCCAGCGTGTTGCGGAGCAGCTGGATTTTTCCCAGCACCTGCTGGATGAATTTCTGCCCGCCGAATCCCGGATTCACCGACATCAATAGAACCATATCCACGTCCTCGATGATTTCATCGAGTGCGAACAGCGTTGTCGCAGGATTGAGAACCACCCCCGCCTTGATTCCGTGTTCCTTGATCGTTTGAACGGTGCGGTGGAGATGCGGGCACGCTTCCACGTGAACGGAGATGATATCCGCTCCGGCGGAAACGAAATCGGCAATGTACTTGTCCGCATTTTCGATCATAAGATGGCAGTCGAGCGGCAAATCGGTGACCTTGCGCAGGCATTCGACCACCGGGGGGCCGATGGTGATGTTCGGCACGAACGCGCCGTCCATGACATCGACATGAATCCAGTCCGCGCCCGCTTTCTCAACCGCTTTCACCTCTTCTCCAAGACGGCTGAAGTCGGCGGACAGAATGGAAGGTGCAATTTTCACCATAGTCACCTCAACCTATTCAATTCGTTCAACATACGTTATAGTGGAATGCCACGGCAGGCTGACCAGTAGGAATGACCGGGCGGGTTTGGGGGTCCCAAAACGGTTTTGAGCATAGCACAATGTGCATGGCCGGGCAATCGGCTTCCCCCGCCCCACGCCCTTTCCCGGGCGATCACGCTTAATTCAACCGATTTCGCGATGGCCCAGGCGGCTGACACGTAACCGGTGCAACTACCCAATTGCATGGCAGCGGAAACAACGGCATTCACCGAGCGCACGCGGCAGTTTTTTGCGAAGGAATACAACCTCCTCATCCTCGCGGCGGTCATCGGTGTGCTGGCGGGGGCGGCCTCCACACTGTTCCGCGGCATGATCGAACTTTTTGAACGCGTGTTTTCTTCTTCGGGCATGCTGAGCGGCGTGCCCGAGTCGGTGGTGCCGTGGCTCCTTCCGCTCATGCCCATGCTGGGGGGACTGATTATCGGTTGCGGCTGGAAGTGGTTGCCTAAAAGGATGGAGGAAAACGGCATCTATAAAGTGACCGAAGCGATGGCCCTCCGTGACGGCAAGGTGCCGGGAAGCACCATCGTCATGTGCGCCACCGCATCGTCGATCACGCTCGGCTCCGGAGGTTCGGCGGGACGCGTCGCGCCCACGGTTCAGATCTGCGCCGCTATCGGTTCCCTCGTAGGCCAGTTATTCCGCATGTCCACCAACCGCCTGCGCGTGTTCGTCGGCTGTGGCGCGGCGGCAGGCATCGCCGCCTCATTCAATGCGCCGCTCGCGGGCGTGATTTTCTCCATGGAAATCATCCTTGGTGAGTACGCCATCCAGTCTTTCAGCCCCATTGTCATCGCGGCCGTATTGGGAACGGTAACCGGCCGCGCACTGCACGGCAACGAACTGACGTTTCTGACGCCGGTGCATGAGGTGGTGACGCCCTGGGAGATATTCTTTTATCTTATCCTCGGCGTACTGTGCGGACTGGCGGCGCAATTGTTCACCTGGACCTATTTCAAAATCCAGAAACGCTTTGAAGAAAAGAAAAACATCCCGGTCATCCTGAAACCCGCACTGGGCGGGTTGCTGGTCGGGCTTCTCGCCGTTGCCCTGCCACAGGTCAAAGGAAACGGATTCGACATCCTCGAGCAGGCGCTGAATGGAGAATTGATCTGGTACTTGACCTTTCTCCTCATTTTCGGCAAAACTCTGGCGACCGGGATCACTTTGGGTTCGGGAGGCATCGGCGGCATTTTTTCGCCCAGCCTGTTTGTTGGCGCCATGACGGGCGCCACGTTCGGCTTCGCGGTCCACGGCCTGCTTCCGGAATGGACCGCCACCAGCGAAACCTATGCCCTCGTCGGCATGGGGGCGACCGCGAGCGCCGTGGTCCAGGGACCTCTGACCGCCATCCTCATTCTGTTCGAGATGACCAACGACTACACCATCATACTGCCCAGCATGGTGTGTTGCATCGTCGCCGCCTACACGTCGCGCCGTTTTAACAAACATTCGCTGTACGTTCAGGCCCTGCTCAACAAAGGCGTGGATCTCAAGCAGGGCCGGCTGGTGTCGGTTCTCCGTGCCATCTATGTTCGTGATGTCATGAACAAGGAAGCGGTTATTTTTAATGAAAACACACCGTTCAAGGAAATTGTCGATCGTGTGGCACAGGTGCGCGACCTGCATTACCCGGTGCTGAGTGCCGAAGGAAAACTGACCGGAATCCTCGCGTTCAGTGACATCCGCGAGGCCGTTCTCAATCCCGACGGCACGGTGAACAAAGGCACGCTCACCGCAAAAGACCTCGCAACACCCAACCCGGTGACCCTGGTGCCGCACAACAATTTGAACGAAGCCCTGGAAAAGTTCACAGAACTCGACGTCGATCAGATTCCCGTTGTCGGCGTGAGCGATCCCAACCAGATTCTCGGCATGCTCGACCGTGTCGACGTGGAAGCGGTGTACAACCGTGAAAAATTAATTCAAAACATGGAAAACTGAAATGGTCATGATTCCTGCTCGCCTGTTCTTCATATGTATTTTGTTGTGCATCGCCTTGTCAGGCGCTGCCTGCTCGCAGTCCAGCACGGCCGAACCCGTGCGCCGCACCCAATTCATCATGGGCACCCTGGTGGAAATCACCGTCGTTAACGCCGACGAAAACGTGGTGCAGGCCGCGACCAGCCAGGCATTCGACGAAATGAGTCGCATCGAGAAGCTGATGAGCACCTACATCGCCGACTCGGAAATCTCGCGCATCAATGACGCGGCAGGAAAAGAGGCCGTTCCGGTATCCGAGGAGGTGCTGGAGATCATTCAGGCAGGCATCGCGTGGGGCGATAAAACCATGGGTACCTTCGACATCACCATCCACCCGCTGGTGGAGGCCTGGGATTTCGACGGCGGCGGCGAGACGGTGCCCTCACAAGCACAACTCAAAACCGCAACGCGCCTCGTCAACTTCCGCGACATACGCATCCAGGGAAATACGGTTCGGCTGGCGCGCGAAGGCATGGCGATCAACCTGGGCGGCATTGCCAAGGGGTATGCGGTGGACCGCGCCATAACGATTCTGAAAGGACTGGTGCCGAGCGGCATCATCAACGCCGGGGGCGACCTCTATGCCTTCGGCCAGCGCGAGCGCAATAAGCCGTGGGTGATCGGCCTTCAGCATCCCCGCAAACCGCAGGGCGTGCTGGCTTCGTTTGCGCTTGCTAACCAGGGAGTTGCAACCTCCGGCGATTACCAGCGCTATTTCATGAAAGGCGAGACCCGGTATCACCACATCCTCAATCCCGCAACGGGCCTGCCTGCGGAGGGACCCATCTCCGTTACGGTGATGGCCCCCACCGTGATGGACGCCGACGCCTTGTCCACGGCGGTGTTCATCATGGGAAAAGAGAAAGGGATTGAGTGGATCGAGTCGATGGACAACGCGGAAGTGATGGTGATCGATGAAACCGGAGCCGCGCACTTCAGCTCCGGCTTCAGCAAACTGCCTCAGTTCGCGATGAACGCGTTTTGATCACGTACTGCGGCTGGAGGTGAACCGTTTCAACAGCAAGGAATTGCTGACCACGGAAACGGAGCTGAACGACATCGCCGCCGCCGCGAACATCGGTTGCAGCAACACACCGTTGAAGGGATACAGCACCCCCGCCGCAATGGGAATCCCAAGCACGTTGTAGAAAAACGCCCAGAACAGGTTCTGCCGAATCTTGCTCATGGTCCGGCGGCTGAGCTCGATGGCGTCCACCACCGCGTTCAGGTCGTGCGTCATGAGCGTGATGTCGGCGGTCTCGATGGCAACGTCGGTGCCCGATCCCATGGCGATGCCTATGTTCGCCTGCGCAAGTGCGGGCGCGTCGTTGATGCCGTCACCCACCATCGCCACGAAGCGGCCTTCATCCTGGAGCCGCTTCACCTGCTGGGCCTTGTCGGCGGGCAATACCTCCGCCAGCACACGGTCGATACCGAGTTCCCCGCCCACCGCCTCGGCGGTCTTCTGGTTGTCGCCGGTGATCATCACGATCTCCAGCCCGCGCTGTTTCAAACTCTGGATGGCGGATTTCGATTCCGGCCGGACGCGGTCGGCGGCGGCAATGATGCCCACGATGCGGCCGTCGACCTGCACCAGCATGGCGGTCCTGCCTTCTCCCGCAAACGTCTCCGCTTTCTCGCGCACGGACTCCACACCGAGTCCCGCATCCTGCATCATGCGCAGGTTGCCGAGGGCGACGTCGTGTCCGTCCACTTTGGCCTTCACACCGAATCCCGGCAGGGCCTCGAATCCTTCCGTCGACTTCAACGACACGTTATTTTCTTTCGCGTGCTCGACGATGGCCACACCCAGTGGATGCTCGGACCCCTTCTCCAGGGACGCCGCGTACATCAACAGCGTGTCCTCGTTCAGGCCGGCGCCTTCCGCAACCCACACATCGCGCACCACCGGTTTGCCTTCGGTGAGCGTGCCGGTTTTATCGAACACGATGGTGTTGAGTTTCTGTGCCTGCTCCAGCGTCTCGCCGCCCTTTATGAGCACGCCCATCTCCGCCCCTTTTCCGGTGCCAACCATGATGGCCGTCGGCGTCGCCAGGCCCAACGCGCACGGGCAGGCGATGATCATGACCGAGATGAAAATCATCATGGCGAACAGTCCGGGTTCGGTGGGCAAAGCCGCCACCGACGGTCCCACCCACCACCAGAAACCGAACGCCACCAGCGCGATGCCGATGACCACCGGCACGAAAACGCCCGCAACTTTGTCCACCAGCCTCTGCACCGGTGCCTTCGATCCCTGCGCTTCCTGCACCATGCGGATGATGTGGGCCAGAACCGAGTCCCTGCCCAGCCGCGTCGCTTTCATTTTGAAGTAGCCGGTCTTGTTGATGCTGGCGCCGATCACATCGTCGCCTTCCTTCTTTTCGACCGGAACGCTTTCTCCGGAGATCATCGACTCGTCGATCGCGGTCTGCCCTTCGGTGATGGTGCCGTCCACCGGCACCCGTTCACCGGGGCGCACGGAAACGATGTCGCCCACCTCCACCTGGTCGATGGGGAGATCATGCTCTTCACCGTTGCGTTCGACTCGTGCCGTCCTGGCCTGCATGCCCATGAGCTTGCGAATGGCATCGGAAGTCCGTCCTTTCGCCCGCGCCTCCAGCATGCGGCCCATCAGCACGAGCGCGATGATCATCGCCGACGTATCGTAATACACCGCCAGTTCCGTGCCGAAAGATGCGGCGAGTTCAGGCAAAACGGTCACCGCGACGCTGTAGGCATAGGCCACCGTGGTGCCGACGGCGATCAGCGTGTTCATGTCGGCGTACCCGTGTTTGAGTCCGGCCCATGTGCCTTTGTAAAACTGCCAGCCTCCCCAGAACTGCACCGGCGTCGCCAGCACGAACAACAACCAGTGGAGAGTCGAGGTGTTTTCAACCCAACCGGTCATGCCCAGTGTCATGATGGCGACAGCCAATCCCAGGCTCGATGCAAACTTGAACTGCAACGCGCGGTACTCGCGCTGGTGCCTGGCCTCTTCCGCTTCCTGCGTTGCCGTCTCTGCTTCCGATTCCACATCGGGCACGGAGTAGCCGATGTCCGCCAGCGCCGTGCGGAAATCCGGCAGGCCCACTCTGGCTTCCATGTAATTCACCGTGGCGCGTTCGCTGGCGAGGTTGACGCTCACATCGACGACGCCGTCGAGTCCGCGCAGTTTTTTCTCCACGCGCCCGACGCACGAGGCGCAGGTCATGCCCTCGACGGGAAACGTTTTCTGCACCGACGGCACGTCGAACCCGATTTTCTGAATAGTGGAAATGATCGCGTCGGGCGTGGCGGTTTCCGGGTCGTAATCCACTGCCGCCCGTTCCGCCCCGAAATTGACGCTGACCTTGCTGACCCCCGGCACCTCGCCCACCTTTTTCTCGATGCGTGCGGCACAACTGGCACAGCTCATTCCCTGTATCGGTAACGAAAGGCTCTTGCTCTCTTGAGTTTTCGTATCTGGCATTTTGTCGTATCCTTTGAAAGGAAGTTGGTTCCTTTGAGATGTTGCCGCGTGTGGGTTGGATACGGTCCGTCCACAAATATTTTTTTGGCCCCGGTCTGGGAGACCCCAAAATGCTTGATCTGAAACGCCGATGGTACGGAGTGCTCATTTTCATTGTACTATGGATTGCGGGCTGCGCGCAGACGCCCTCCTCTCCCGGAACCCCCTCCCGGCTGGCGGACCTGACCCACCCATTCGACGAGACCACCATCTACTGGCCCACCAGCAAGCCGTTCGCGCTGTCCGAGGTGCACAAGGGACTGGTGGACGATCATTACTGGTACGAGGCCAACAATTTTGAAGCGGCGGAGCATGGCGGCACGCACATGGACGCCCCGGTGCATTTCGCAAAAGGACGCTGGACCGCCGACGCCATTCCCCTGGACCGGTTGATCGCCCCCGGTGTGATGGTGGACCTGAGTGCACAGGTCAACGGCAATGCGGATTACCTGATCTCCAGCGAAGACCTGCTACAGTGGGAGGCCCAACACGGGCGCATCGAGGCAGGATCGATCGTGCTCGTGCGGACTGGATGGGACACCCGCTGGCCGGACAAAAAACGGTACCTCGGAACCGACCAGCCGGGCGACACGGACAACCTGCATTTTCCCGGTTACAGCGAGGGTGCCGCCCGGTTTCTGACCAAAGAAAGAAACGTGGTGGCAGTGGGACTCGACACCGCGAGCCTCGATTTCGGCCAATCCAGGGAATTCAAGGCCCACCGTGTGTTCGGCGCGGCCAACGTGCCGGGATTTGAAAACCTGGCGCGGTTGGGCACCCTGCCCGCACGCGGTTTCCGCGTCATCGCGCTTCCGATGAAAATCGGCGGCGGCAGTGGCGCGCCACTCCGCATAGTGGCAGAGATTCCGTAAATGCTTTGTAATTTACTGTTTGTTGCGGAACAGGCCGCGCAGGGTGAAGACGCCGTACCCAAGAAGAAGCAGGGCGATGAGTCCGTTGGAAAAGGAATTTTCCGTGATGGAATGGGAGAAGAAGTAGACTCCGGTGAAGCTCAAAAAGATGCCCAGGCTGAAATAGCCAAGCCCCTTGCCCCAGGTCATGCCCCGGTGACCTCGCTTCAGGTTTTCCCGTTTCTGGCGCAACTGGTAACGCCAGCGCAGGATGTAGTAACTCTGGCGAAGCCACGAGAAAAATCCGTTGTCCTCGACCAGGCTGGCACTGCAATACATGCAGGCCGTGTCCGCCTGGCGGTTGGGGAAGCCGCAATTGAGGCACAACCGGTAATCCTGGCGGTTATGCAGTGCAATGGGTTCTTTTTTGGGCTTGTCCACGCCGGTCCCGCAATCCGCCTGCGGCCCGAAAACCTGTCGGCACCGGAAGCATCTTTGTTTATAATGAGGTAAAGCGATTCTATACCCATTAAAATTACGTGTCAATCCTGATAGGCGGACGACCCCCAGCCCCGGCGCGACACCCCGCAACCTTTACTGATTTGCCCGAACTTATGAAATTCAAAACAACCGCAGTATCCAGAATATGCATTATCCTTATTTCAGTGATTGCCCTCCCGGTGGCTGCTGCTTTTGCTGAAACCAAAGCACCCCGGCCGCCAGAAGGCATGGTGCTCATTCCCGAGGGCGAATTCGTCATGGGGAGCATGCACTCGTTGAGGGAACTCGATCCTACCGGTATTTTTCAGAGTGACCGCCATATGCTGGGTCCGGAAGACCCGGCGCACGATGTCTATCTGAGCGCTTATTACATCGATATTCACGAAGTGACAAATGAAGAGTATTTTGAATTCATGAAAGCCAAAGAGCATGGGAAGCCCCCACGCTACTGGAACGATCACGAATTCAATCAGCCCAAGCAACCGGTGGTGGGGATCACCTGGAAAGAGGCGCAAGCCTTTTGCGAATGGAAGGGCAAACGCCTGCCTACCGAAGCGGAATGGGAAAAGGCGGGAAAGGGAACCGGCACGATCAAATATCCGTGGGGAGACTCGGCACCGACTCCCGACAAACTGAACTTCAACAACACCGTTGGCAAAACCGCCTCCGTCGGTTCGTATGAAGCCGGCAAGTCCGTTTACGGGGTGTACGATCTTTCCGGCAACGTTGCCGAATGGGTAAAGGACTGGCACTTTGCGGAATACTATCTGTTCTCACCGAAGAAAGATCCGCAAGGGCCTGATCGGGGAATGTACAAGGTCATTCGTGGCGGACATTGGCACAACAATGCGGAGGACGTGCGCCTCAGTTACAGAAACGCGACCGTGCCCACGCTCAGGCAGGACTCCGTAGGCTTCCGGTGCGCGAAAAGCGTGACGCAGAAAGAATCCCCGCAGACGACAGAAGACAATTCCGGAAAATGAAGAAAACGGTGAACAACGGCTAAGCGCCGGGCTATTTGGAAAGGTCGCGAATGCGGTCGAGCAGGATGCCCGCAATTTCGCGCTTGGGCAGGCGCGGCAGGGTTTCGATGTTGTCCGCCCCACGGATCAATTGGACCTGGTTGAAGTCGGATTGAAACCCGATTCCCGGTGCGCTGATGTCATTGGCCACGATAAGGTCGAGTTGCTTGCGCTGGAGTTTGTCGAGCGCGCTCTGCACCACGTTTTCACTTTCTGCGGCGAACCCCACCACAGTCTGGTGCGTTTTCTTCGCGGCCACTTCCTTTAAAATATCCGGAGTCGGTTGTAGATTGAGCAACAGAGGCTGGTCGCCGGATTTTTTGATCTTTTCCTTTTGAATGTCGGCGGGAGCGAAGTCCCCCACCGCCGCCGTCATCACCAGCACATCACAATTTTCCAAATGTTCCATTACCAGGTCGCGCATCTCCGAGGCGCGCTGGCAGGGGACCACCTCCACCCCGGCGGGAGTGCCAAGCGACGTCGGGCCGCTGATGAGCGTCACCACCGCGCCCCGCTTTTGTGCTTCCTCCGCGATGGCATACCCCATCTTGCCCGAAGAATGGTTGGTGATGAAGCGCACCGGGTCGATGGGCTCGCGCGTGGGCCCGGCGGTGACCAGCACGCGGCGTCCCGCCCAGTCCTGTTTCTGCTCCAACCGTTTCCACACCGCATCGAAAATGACCTGCGGTTCGGCCAGACGGCCCAGCCCGATGACCCCGCAGGCCAGCTCGCCCGAGTCCGGTTCCACCACGTCGACGCCCCGCACTTTTAATTTGAGCAGGTTGTCCTGCACCGCTTGATTCGCCCACATTTGATCGTTCATGGCAGGCGCGACGATCACCGTGCCCGGGAACGCCGCGTATAAAGTAGAAAGCGGATCGTCGGCCAGGCCGTTGGCCATTTTTCCGATCGTGTTGGCGGTGGCGGGGGCGACGACCATCAAATCCGCATTTTCCGCTGAACGGATGTGCTCCATCGACGCCGACCGTTCCGAATCGAAAATCTTGTGGTACACCGGGCGGCCCGAAAGCGCCTCGAAGGTGAGCGGCGTGATGAACTGCTTGGCGTTTTCGGTCATCACCACGTACACCTCCGCTCCTGCTTTGGTGAGAAGGCGCAACAGTTCCACCGCCTTGTAGGCGGCGATGCCGCCGGAGACGCCCAGCACGATTTTTTTGCCTGCCATGGGAGAACTCATGTCCGCATTCCGCCCTTAAGCTATGATGATTGGTTGTGCCTCGATTATAGTTTGCAAGCCTTTGTCATTCAATTGTTTTCGGAAATCTCAACAGCAACGAAAAACCGGCGGCTAAAATTGACTTTTGAAGGGCCATTGCTTAGTATTCAGACCATTATCATGGCTGGTGAAAAAAGAAAGAACGAAACCGGATATGCCTGAATTGAGAAAGGACCCCATCGTCGACCGGTGGGTCATCATCGCCCAGGAACGCGGCAAGCGTCCTGCGGATTTTGCCAGCCCGACGGTCAACTCCCAGGCCGGATTCTGTCCCTTTTGTCTTGGCAACGAAGGCAAGACCCCGCAGGAGATCCTGGCCCTTCGGCCGAATGGATCGGGGCCGAACGAATCCGGCTGGTCGCTCCGCGTGGTTCCCAACAAGTACCCTGCCCTCACCATCGAAGGCGGCATCGACCGCGTGGGTGAAGGGATGTACGACAAAATGAACGGCATCGGCGCCCATGAAGTCATCATTGAGGGTCCCTGCCATGAAGTGGCACTCGAAGAACTGCCGGAACGCGCCGTGCAGGAAACGCTGTGGGCGTTCCAGCAACGCATCATCGACCTGAAACGCGACCCGCGGTTCCGCTACATTCTCGTGTTCAAAAACCACGGCGAGGCGGCGGGAGCGACGCTCGAGCACACGCACAGCCAGCTGGTGGCGCTCCCCATCGTGCCGGAGCTGGTGCTGGAAGAACTGGACGGGGCAAGGCGGCATTATGAATACAAGGAACGCTGCATTTACTGCGACATCATCGCGCAGGAACGGGGCGACGGCCGCCGGGTAGTTATGGAGAACCACGACTTCATCGCCGTCTGTCCTTATGCCCCGCGGTTTCCTTTTGAAACCTGGATTCTGCCCAAATACCATTCCGCCCATTTTGAGCACGATTCAACGGAAGCGCTGGCAGGGGCGGCAAACATTTTAAAGGACGTGCTTTTGAAATTGCGCATGGTCTGCAATCAGCCGCCGTACAACTTCGTCCTGCACAATTCGACCGTCCAGAGTCAACACAGCACGTACTTTCACTGGCACATCGAGATCATGCCGAAGCTCACCAAGCTGGCGGGGTTCGAGGCCGGAACCGGGTTTCACATCAACCCCGTGAGCCCCGAGGAAGCCGCCGATATCCTGAGGTCGTGCACCGTGCACCCGTGACATGGCGCGCCCACTGAAGATCCTGTCCGTCGCCGCCGAGGCGCATCCCTTCGCCAAGACCGGAGGATTGGGGGACGTCTGCGGCGCCCTGCCCCTGGCACACCACCGGCTGGGACATGACGTGCGCTGCGTGCTTCCCCACTATTCCTCGATCACACCGGCACTTCACCGGAATGGAATCGAGAACATGGGACGCACCCTCTCCATACCGGTGGGCATCGCCAATCCCCAGGCCACCCTTCATTTGGCGCACCTGCAAAACAGGGTCCCGCTTTACCTTATCGGAAACGACTTTTATTTCGGGCGCAAGGGATTGTACGGCGAAGGGGGAGCCGATTACCCGGACAACGCGTCGCGCTTCTCCTTTTTTTGCCGGGCGGCACTCGAGTGGTGCAAGGCCACGCGGTTTCAGCCGGATATCATCCACTGTCACGACTGGCAGGCAGGGCTGGTGCCGGCCTATTTGAAACTCGTTTACCAGCACGATCCTTTCTTCAAAAACACGCGCACGCTGTTCACCATCCACAACCTGGGTTACCAGGGAAACTTTGATGCTTCCGCTCTGTCCACGGTTCACCTGCCTGCCGACGCGTTTCACTCGCAGGGTCTGGAGTTCCACGGCCACTTCAGTTTTCTAAAAGCGGGGCTGGTTTATTCCAACCTGTTGACCACGGTGAGCAAACGTTACCGGCAGGAGATCCTGCTGGCCGAAAACGGGTTTCAGATGGACGGAATCCTTCGGGACCGCAAGGAAGATCTTTACGGTGTTTTGAACGGCGTGGATTACGAAGAATGGAACCCGGAAAACGATCCATGGATCCCCGCGCCGTTCGATTCGGGAAACCTTAAAGGCAAAGCCCTGTGCCGGGAGGCCTTGCTTAAAGAACTGGCGTTGAAGGTTCCCGCCCGGCAACCGCTCGTGGCGATGGTGACCCGCCTGTCCTGGCAGAAAGGAATCGACCTCGTCCAGGAGGGGTTCGACCAGATCATGAAAGAAGGTGTCGGCCTCGTGCTGCTCGGCGTCGGCGATCCGCCGTTTGAGGCATTCTTCACCGCACAGGCCAAACGTCATGCCGGACGGTTCGCCTGCAGGCTGGCTTTTGACGAGGGACTGGCCCACCGCATCATTGCCGGGAGCGACCTGCTTCTCATGCCGTCGGTGTACGAGCCCTGCGGCTTGACCCAGATGTACGCGCTCCGTTACGGTACCGTACCCGTGGCCCGCTCGGTGGGGGGACTGGCGGACACGGTGAAGAATTTCAATCCCGAATCCGGCCGCGGTACCGGTTTCAATTTTCGTCGCTTTGAATTAAAATACCTCCTGCAATCCCTCCGCAAAGCGACCGGACTGTTTGCCGACCGGACGCAATGGCGCCGCCTGATGCAGAATGGCATGTCGCAGAACCTGAGCTGGAAACGCGCCGCCACGGAATACATCCGACTTTACCGGAAAACACTCCGAGAAACCTGACCACGCCGGTCCTGGGGACATGCATATGGTGGATGACAGCATCGTAGGACTGGAAGTTCTCCGCGAGATCGCCCGCATTTCCACTTCCCCCCTCAATCTGGACGAAATCCTCGGGCAGACCATCGAAATCATCAAGAATAAAATGCGCATCGACGCCTGTTCCATTTACCTCATGGAGCAATCGTATTCCGGTGAGGTGCGGTTGAAACTGAAAGCGACCAGCGGCCTGCCCCCCTCCGCCGCCACGCGCATCTACCTGGAACCCGGTCGCGGCGTGACCGGCTGGGTGGCGCAGAACAAGACGGCGCTGGCTTTGAGCGAAGCCATGCAGGACCCGCGTTTCGTTTACTTTCCCGAGATCGAGGAAGAAAAATTTCCGTCCATGCTGTCAGTGCCGCTCGTCGATCACGACCAGTGCATCGGCGTCATCAACGTGCACACCCTCGACCGTCGCCAGTTCACATTGACCGAAGTGTCCATTCTGGAAACCCTCTCCGCACAGATCACCGGGTGCATCCGCAACGCCCTCGAATACCAGAAGAGCCAGGCCCTCCTTGGTGAACAGACCCTCCTCTACACCATCAACACCGCAGTCCAGGAAACCCCCAAGCTCGACCACCGCATCTGGATTCTCATGACCGGCATCACGTTTGGCGGGGCCGGGGGATTCAACCGCGCCATCCTGTTTTTACTGGATGATAAAACGGGCCACCTTGTCGGGTACATGGGACTGGGGCCCGACTCCGCGGAAGAAGCCGGGCGCATCTGGCGCGAGCTCTCGGAGGACGGGGAGTTCACCCTCACCCGCCTGCTGGAAAATCCCCACTGGGAAAGATTTCGTGACACCCGACTCAACCATTACGCGCGATCGCTCAAGTTTCCGCTGTCTTCGGGTAATGTGCTGTCGGAAACCGCTCTCAATAAAAGGCCCTACATTGTCAACGACACGTCGAACGACGAGCTGGTGCCGGGAGACCTGGCCGAGGCCCTCGGATCGCCGAGTTTCGCAACGGTGCCGCTGATGCCCCACCGGGAAGTTCTGGGGGTGCTGCTCGTTGACAATCTGTACAACCACGCACCCATCACCGATTCCAATTTGCAGCTGGTCGGCCGGCTGGCCACGCACCTGGGATGGGTCATCGAAAACTCGCGGCTGGTCAACAAGCTTCTGGAATCCAACCGCGAACTGTTGAGCACCAAGGAACAGCTGATCCAGTCCGAAAAACTGGCGGCTCTGGGGGAGTTGTCGGCGGAGGTCGCGCACGAGATCAAAAATCCACTCGTCTCCGTTGGCGGATTTGCACGCAGGCTGCGTGACCGCATCGGCGACCTGAAGGACCAGGAAAACGGCACGATGCCCCCCCTTTCCGACCTGAGAGGGTTGTACCGGTATGCAAGCATCATCGTCAATGAAACCGAACGTCTGGAGCGGTTGCTGCAGGATATTCTGCTGTACTCGAAAGCCGAGGAACTCGAAGTCGAGCCGTGCCGGTTCAACGAACTGGTGTGCGAGGTGATCGACTTTTTCGAAGTCGGGATTGAGGAAAGAAGCATCGACTTTAAAAAGAACCTCATGGACCCGGACGTGGAGCTTTACATCGACAAAAAGAAGATCAAGCAGGTCATCATGAACCTGCTGTTCAACGCCATCGAGTCGATGCCGCAAGACGGCCACCTGACTGTGTCCACCTACCGGGGTCTCCGGGCCGGGCAAACAGAGGGAGACAAGGATTCGTTGACCCTGTGCATCGAGGACACCGGCGGAGGCATTCCGCCGGAGTTGTTCGAAAACATCTTCAATCCCTTTTTCACCACGAAGGAAACCGGCACCGGGCTGGGATTGTCCATTTCCCGGCGCATCATTGAGGAGCACGGCGGTACCCTGCATGTCAATAACAACATCAACAAGGGTGTCACCGTTTACGTTTATTTACCGTTGCAAAAAATCAGCAATTATAATAAAACCTGATTGATCCAAAACCCGGAAAGCGGCCCGCACCGGGCTCCCCGCATTCCATAACCGTCGCAACTCATGTCCAAAAAGAAAATTCTCGTCGTCGACGACGAAGACAACATCCGCCTCCTCTATAAGGAAGAGTTGCAGGATGAAGGCTATGAAGTGGCCTGTGCCCGGAGTGCCGAAGAGGCATTGAAGATGATCGAGGGCCAGGAACCCGATCTCATCACGCTGGATATCAAGATGCCCGGGATGAACGGCATCGATTTCCTTCGCCTCCTTAAAGAGCAGAAAAAAAACATCCCCATTATCCTCTGCTCGGCGTACGGAACGTACAAACAGGATTTCCAGGTGTGGGCATCGGAAGCGTACGTGGTGAAATCGGCCGATTTACGGGAACTCAAGTTGACCATCAAGGAAGTGCTCAGTTTCGGTTCCTAGGGCAGGCGGCGTCCACCCGCGGCGCCTTTCGGGAACCCACTCTCGAACCCCAATCTCATGAACGAACCCAGGTTCATCGCAATTGAAGGCGGCATCGGCGCGGGGAAAACCACGCTCGCCAGAAGGCTGGCCCAGGAATTCGACGCCAAACTGGTGCTCGAGGTGGACGAGGACAACCCCTTCATCGACAAGTTCTACCAGGACCGCGAAGCCAACGCCTTCCAGACCCAGGTTTTTTTTTTACTGAGCCGCTTCAACCAGTACCGGGAACTCGCCCAGCGCGACCTGTTCAGCAGCGTCGTCGTCACCGACTACCTGTTCCAGCGCGACCACATCTTCGCCCAGTTGAACCTCAAGGACCACGAATACACGCTTTACCAGCAGATCTACAACCTGGTGCGTATCAAGATCCCGAAGCCGGACCTGGTCATTTTCCTTCAGGCGGACACCGACATCCTCTTCACCCGTGTGGAGAAACGCGGCCGCGACTACGAGCAGTTGATCGACTACGAGTACCTCGATTCGGTCAATCGGGCATTCAATAACTTCTTCTTTTATTACACGGAAACGCCCCTTCTCGTGGTGAACACCAATAAAATCGATATCGTTGACAAAAAAATCGATCTCAAGGAGTTGATTCAAAAGATCAATAGTCATAGAATAGGTCGAGAATATTACAATCCGCTTGGATCCTGACAAGACCGGGACGGAGCGACACCGAGTAGCAAAAGGCCATACGCGGTCGGAGACCCCCTGAGAGAGGGGGCTTTAAACCAAAAAGCGTTGCAACCTTTCGACACCCGAACGCCCTCATCGTCCCCATGGTCACCACAAGACCTGGGGCGTTTCAATTTGGAGCGGTGTACCGGGTGCGCCCCCTCCCTCCCTGTCTCTGGGACCTGTCCGGTCCCCGGAATCCCGGCTTTTTTGAAGTGGGTTCCCATGAACACCGAACGCATGACCCTGCCGGCCCTAATCGAACGCAAAAAGACCGGACGCAAAATCACCGCCGTCACCGCCTACGATTACTCCATGGCGCGCCTGCTGGATGACGTTGACATCGATCTCGTGCTGGTGGGTGACTCCGTCGGCATGGTGTCACTGGGATACGACACCACGCTTCCGGTAACGATGGACGAAATGATCCACCACACCCGTGCCGTGCGCCGGGGCACCGGCCGCGCGCTGGTGGTCGGGGACATGCCGTTCATGTCGTACCACGTCTCCGACGAGGAAACCATCCGCAACGCGGGCCGCTTCATCCAGGAAGGCGGTGCCGAAGCGGTGAAACTGGAAGGCGGCCAGAAGTTCGCCGACCGCATCCGTGCCGTGGTCGATGCGGGTATCTCGGTGATGGGCCACATCGGCCTCACGCCGCAGTCAATCCACCAGTTCGGCGGCTACCGCGTGCAGGGCAAGAATTACTACGACTCGCGCCAGATCAAAAAGGACGCGCTGGCCTTGCAGAAGGCCGGGGTGTTCGCCATCGTGCTGGAAGCCATTCCGGCGGAACTGGCTGCCGAAATCACCAGTGAAGTCGACATTCCCACCATCGGGATCGGAGCGGGCAAGGATTGCGACGGACAGATCCTGGTGCTCAACGACCTCCTGGGCCTCAACCAGGAGTTCACCCCCAAATTCGTCAAGCGCTACGCCGAACTGGGGGAGGCGGTACAAGGCGCGCTCCGCGATTATGTGGACGAGGTGCAGACCGGCGCCTTCCCCACCGCCGAACACACCTACAACCTGAAACGCAAACCTCTCAGGGAGGCGGGCAACCAGGGTTCCTCCTGAATCCCCGGATGACGGCATCATGGAAATCCTTCGCACCATCGCGGACATGAAAGCGTGGTCTCAAAGGGCCCGGAGCGCGGGTCGCTCCCTCGGGTTGGTCCCCACCATGGGGGCCCTGCACGAAGGGCACCTCAGTCTGGTCCAGCGGTCGCTCGCCGACTCGGATCTCACCGTGGTCAGCATCTTCGTCAACCCGAAGCAGTTCGGTCCCGGCGAGGACCTCGACACCTACCCGGCCAACTGGGAGGCTGACCGCAACCTGCTGGAGCCTCTGGGGGTGGATGCGGTGTTCTTGCCCACGCGTGATCTCATGTACCCGAAAGGATTCCAGACCACGGTGACCGTCGAGGGCATTACCGGCCACCTCTGCGGCAAAAGCCGTCCCGGATTCTTCCAGGGGGTGACCACGGTGGTGTTGAAATTGTTTCATATCGTCCAGCCGGACACGGCTTATTTCGGCGAAAAGGACCGCCAGCAGCTGCATGTCATCCGCCGCATGGTGAAGGACCTGGACCTGGACACGAAAATTGTGGGGTGTCCCATTGTGCGCGAGGCGGACGGGCTGGCAAAAAGCTCGCGCAACCAGTATTTGAGTGCGGCTCAGCGCGATACCGCGCTGTCCCTCAACCGCGCTCTCCAGATGGCGAGGGAGCGCGTCGAGGCGGGGGAAACCGACGTCGCCCTCCTGCGCCGGGAAATGGAATCCGTGTTCGCCCCGTACCCCGATGCGCACATCGATTACGTATCGGTCTGCGATGCAGACACGTTTGAGGAGTTGGAAGTCATTCATGACAAGGCCCTGGTGGCCCTGGCGGTGTTCGTCGGGAAAGCCAGGTTGATCGATAACTGTTTGATTGAGAGAGTGCCATGCAAAGAACCATGCTGACCGCGAAGCTCCACCGGGCCACGGTCACCGACCGCGACATCGAGTACGAAGGAAGCATCGAGATCGATGAAAACCTGATGGACGAGGTGGACATCCTGGCCTACGAACAGGTCCATATTTACAACATCAACAACGGCAACCGCTTTCTGACCTACGTCATCCCCGGACCGCGTAATTCGGGCCGGATTTCCGTCAACGGCGCCGCCGCCCGGATGGTGGAGAGAAATGATCGCATTATAATTGCCGCTTATGGTATGATGAGCGTAAATAAGAGCAATGATTACAAACCCAAAGTTCTTCTGCTGAACGAATCCAATCAGGTCGTTGAAAGGCAGGGGGCCTTGGCCTTTTCTGAAAAAGCTTTTTCATGACGGAAATATTCTGGATCGCCTCGCTGATCTTCACCACATACATGTGCATCGACTGCATCAACCGCAAGGAGCACTTCGTCTGGATCATCGTAATGATCGTGCTGATGCCGGTGGGCGCCATTGCCTACTTCTTTGCGGTTAAAAACCGGGTTTCCGCGCCGTCCGGCAACGGAGCTGACCAACAAAGCACAAGCAGGTCCACGTTTTTCCAGCCCAGCGCACCGCGCAAGGAACTGGACACGGAAGAGACCCTGCAACTCAAGGAGTTGATCGGCAAATACGACAAGGCTTACCACTACGAAAAGCTCGGCCAGATTTACCTCGAACAGAAGAAATACGACCTGGCCATCGAGCCGTTTCAGGAGGCGGTCAAGCGCGATCCGGAAATGAACGAGGCGCGCTACGGTCTCGCCAAGTGCTACTACGGCCAGGGCCGCTTCTCCGAGGCCGCCGAGGTGCTCGAGGAGCTGGTGGAGATCGACAAGAAGTTCGATTACGGCAACGCCATCTTCGGACTTGCCGAGTGTTACCGCCTTTCCGGGCAGGAAGACAAGGCCCTCGAAACCTACGAAGCGGTCATCAATTCCTACCATTTCTTCAAGGCGTACTACCACTACGCCAAACTGCTCGACAAGCGTGGCAAGAAGCAGGAAGCCATCGATTACATGAAAAGCATCATCGGCTCCTCGAAAGATCTCCCGGACTACAAGCTGGAAAAAGAGCGCCGCTGGATCGACGAGGCCTACAAATTCCTGCGCAAAAACGGCATCGAGCTGGCCTGAGGGTCCTTTCCAGTTTCCGCATCCGTTTGCCCTCCAAAACAGGAGATATTTCATCCCTTCATTTTCTGGGCCGAAACGGGAATGTTTTTTTGAAAAGCCCCCCTTCCTTTTTCTATACTGAAAACAGGATCAACGTACCGATGGGAACCGTTTACCAACCCGGGATTTTTTCCAAAGAGGTACTATGACGGTTTTATCTGAGAACATGCGAACGATCCGGAAAAGTCTGAAATGCACGCAGATGGCTTTCGCCCAGATCATGGACATTGGCTTTCGAACCTACGTTCGATATGAATCCGGGGAACGCGATGCCCCGGTGGCGGTGCTCATCAAGCTCGCCCGGCTGGCCGATATTTCTCTCGACCGCCTGCTGACCACCCGGGTCAGCATGCAGGAATTGACCCGTCCGGACAGCGAACTGCCGCCGGTGAAAGCGGACAACATCGAGGTTGTAGGCGGGTCGCTCAACGAAGGCCGGCTGATGTTCAAGGGCATCAAGGAAGACTTCTACATCACCGCCACGCCCAACGAGAAAAAACTGCTCGGCCATTACCGCAAGCTGACTCCGCGTTCCAGGGAAAAATGCCTGAAGGAAGTGCAGGACTGGGCGCTCAGCCGCAAACGTGCGGGCAATGGTGCGCAGACGCCTAAAAAAGTGCTGAAAGCCAAGAACACGCAGAAGCTCAAAAAGATGGTCAAGTCGATCAAAAAGATCACGGTCAAGTGACCGCCGGGCTTTTCCGGAACGATAACAGGGCGTCTCCTTTCAACAGGGGACGCCTTTTTTATTTGCGGTGAAACTGCTTGAGGATGTCTTCGATATCGAAGAGAAGCGCGATGGGGCGTCCATGCGGACAGGTGTAGGGCATCTCGGTCATCTCGAGATCGTGCAGGAGTTTTCTGATCTGGTCGAGCTCCATTGGGTGGTTGACCTTGATCGCGTTCCTGCACGACATCATGATGATGACGTCGTCGTACTTGTCCTGCAGGCTGTGCTGGGCTTCGTCGCGGGCCAGCGCCGCGGCGATCTCCCGGACCACGGCTTCGTGGTCGTGGGACTTGAGTATGGCGGGCACCGACCGCAGTAAAAACCCGTTGGTGCCGAACGCTTCCATCTCCAGGCCGAGCCTGGCCAACTCCGGCAACTCCCCCGCCAGCGCCTCAGCCTCTGCCGGTGCGAACTCGATGGCCAGCGGAAACAGCAGGTTCTGAATCTCCACCTTGCGTTCCATTGCCGCCTTCTTGAACCGTTCGTACAAAACCCTCTCGTGGGCGATGTGCTGATCCACCACCAGCACGCCGCGCCGCCCCTGCATGACGATAAACGAGTTGTTGAGTTGACCCAAAGGTTCGAAGTCGGAGTAGATCATGTCCGACACCGCACGTGGTTTGGTGCGGAACAGGTCGATCTCCGGCGGCAGGCTGCCGGGTGGCACGGAGCCGTGTCCCTCGCCTTTGCCGTAAAACGATTGGAGCGCCTGCCCCATCTCCTGAAACGAATGCGTCTGCTGGTAACGCGGCGGCGGTCCCGCCGGGCCGCGTTCCAGGTGCGGACGCGGCACACTGGTGTAGGTCTCTGTAGACGCTCCGTTGGCCACATGGGGGACTGCGCCTGGACCTGCCGGTTCGGAAGGCGCAAAGGGCTTTTGCTCCGGAAGGCCGGATTTTTCGTTTCCGGCCAGCGATTCCTGGATGGCTTCCATCACAAACCGGTACACCTCGCTCTGGTACGCGAACCGCACCTCCGCTTTCGCCGGATGCACGTTGACGTCAAGGAGGTCCGGGTCCATCGTGAAATACAAAAACAGGACCGGATGCTGGCCGCGCGGCAGGAGGTGGCTGTATCCCTTCTGCGTCGCCGACAGAATGACTTTGTCCCGGATGTGACGGTGGTTGATGAAGCTGAACTGGTCGTCTCGCTTGGACCGCGTGAGAATGGGACTCGAGATGTAACCCTCGATCCGGTAGCGTCCTTCTTGTTTTTCCACACGGAGCAGTTCGCGGGTGAGTTCCGGACCGAACAGCTCGGCGATGCGGTACAGCACCTGGTCCGTCGGCAGGGTGTTGACCACTGTGCGTCCGTTGTGTGAGAGCGAAAACTGGATGCCGGGATGCGCCAGAGCCTGCTGCTGCACCACTTGCGTGATGTACCCCGCCTCGGTTTGGTCGCGCCGCAAAAATTTATGTCGCGCCGGCGTGTTGAAAAACAACTGCCGTACTTCCACCGTGGTTCCCTTGGGACACGCGGTTTCTTTGACCGTAGAAGCGTCACCGCCTTCGACCGTCACCTCGGTCCCGGCCTGCCCTTCCGCATGACAGGTGGTGAGCCGCACCCTCGCCACAGACGCAATGCTGGGAAGCGCTTCGCCGCGAAACCCCAGGGTGCGGATCGACACCAGGTCCCCGGGCTGGGAGATCTTGCTCGTGGCGTGCCGCGCCAGCGCCAGCCTGGCGTCATCCGGATTCATGCCGCATCCGTTGTCACGGACGGTGATCGATTCCTTGCCCGCACCCTCGACCTCGATGGCGATTCGCGTCGCCCCGGCGTCGATGGCGTTCTCGACCAGCTCTTTGACGACGGAGGCGGGGCGTTCCACTACCTCGCCGGCGGCGATCTGGTTGGCGAGGTTGTCTGGCAATATCTGGATGGTCATGGCACCGGGTCCCGGTTGGCGGGCAAGCAGTGTGGCGGCCTGTACCGCCTGCGAAGCGGACAACTTCCCGGATTTTAAACCAATCGCGGCCGATTGCAACCCCCGCCGGCCCCCTCTGAAACCCTGCCCTGTTGGGGATGCAATCGGCCCCGCAACTCAGGTATTCTAGGGGTATGAAGATTCCGCCTCACATCGTCCAGCGCTACCTGCCCGTGCTGGTGGTGGTGTTTATGGGACTCGCCCTGTGGAGCGACCAGGCTTCGTTCAACGATCCTTCACCCAGGGAAAACACTGCGCGCGAAGGCTCCGGCACAAAGACGCCGGGCGATGCCCAGCCAGGCGGTTTTTCCGAAGGTTCGAAAAACCGTGCCAGCGACGAGACCCGTATGGCCATTCACCACTACAACGAAGGCAACGGATTCCTGGGCCGCGGCGACTGGCAAGAAGCGGTCCGCAATTACAACATGGCTCTTCGCCACGACAAGCACCTGCACCCGGTGTACATCAACCTCAGCAGTGCGTACCTGAAGGGCCGGCAGTTCGACGCGGCTTTGAAGACACTCAACACCCTGAAGGAAATGGAACCGAAAAGCCCGCACCTGTATTACAACCTCGCCTGCTACCACGCCCTGCAGGACCACAACGAACAAGCGCTCGACGCTCTCAAGCAATCGGTTCAGCTGGGGTACCGGGAGTTCGACGCCATTCGGAAGGATCCCGACCTCGCGTCCCTGCGCCGGACCGATGCGTTCAAGATGTGGATGAACACGTTGGGTTGAGCTGTCGTTGATAAATGTGAAGGTTTGAAGCGGTCAGGAAGGATTGGGGTTGGGTTGGGGATTGATGAGGCCCACGCGGCCCTTCTTGTTGATGATGAGCCCCTGTTCGCCTTCCAGAATCATATGCAGATCACGGCCGATGAGGTGCTTGCGCCAGCCATGAAACAGCGGATGCTCGTCCAGGTTGTCCTCCTGTTCATGAAAGCGCACGAAGGAATGAATCAATTTGCGGTCGGCCAGGATATGGGGTTCGATGCGCAACTCCTCGGAACGGATCTGCACGTAGGCCGCAAGCAACTCCTCCACGCCGCGGGTGGTGGCGTAGCTGGTGCCTTCCGGCAATTCGGGATACTCGTCTTCGGGGATGGAGCGTCCCTTCTGGATCAGTTTCACCAGCGTGTCGCCGTGGTTCTGGATTTCCTTGCCGTTCATGCCGCGCAGGTCCTGCAATTGCCGGGGGGTTTCCGGGCACTGCCGGGCCATTTGCAACAGCGTCTCGTCCCGGATGATGAACTTGGCGAGGCAATCACGGCGCCGTGCTTCCTTTTCCCGCCAGGCCGCGACCTCTCGCAGAACCGCCATCTGTTTCGGCTTCAGGGTACGCACGTTTTTGACGCGCATGAACTGGTTCTGGGGATCGGGAAGCTCAAACTGCTCGGGATCGGTGAGCGATTTCAGTTCCTCCTGCACCCAATCCAGCCGGTTGAGTTTTTTCAACTGGGCGACGATCTTCTCGTACACCGGGACCAGGAAACGCACGTCGTCCAGGGCGTACTCGATCTGGTTGGGGCTCAGGGGACGCCGGCACCAGTCGCTGTAGGTTTCATTTTTGTGGAGACGTTTGCCGGTCGCACGTTTGACAAGCTTGGCAAACGAGATCTGCGCGCCCCAGCCTATCATCGCCGCCGCCACCTGCGTGTCGAACACGGGTTCGATGACCTCCCCCGCCAGCCGGTACAGGATTTCCAGGTCCTGCTTGCCTGCGTGAAACACTTTTAAAATGTCGCGGCGCTTAAGCAGGTCGATCAACGGATCGAGGTTGGGAACGGCAATGGGATCGATGGCGGCACAGATTCCATCGCACGCCAGTTGCACCAGCCCAAGGCGGTGGAAATAGGTTTTTTCGCGGACAAACTCCGTATCGATGGCGAGTTGGTCACAGTCCTGAAGTTGAGCGATGAGGTCGGCCAACCCGCTTTCGGTGGTTACATACATGGCATCTCGAATTTCTATCCAGGGCCCTCTGGCCCCGGCAGCCCCGGCAAACCCGGCTTAGCCAAGCCCGGTTCCATTTTCAACGAAGCATTGATTCCAACTGAATGAGGGTATTATAACGGCAGCGAACGGAGAGTGCCATTCAGCTCTTGCTTTTCAATCCACCGAATCGTCCAGCTTGAACACCGAAACCCTGCTTCCTACAGTCTGCGTGTTGAGGGATTCCTCCTCCAGTTCCTCAAACTCCACCGTCAGTTTGTGGTCCTGCGCCTGGTCGTTCTGCTTCCAGTGGTTGCGGCTGAGTTTGTTGGAAGAAATCACCTTCTTGACATTGCCCTGGGCATCCAGAATCTTGACTTGGTAGAACATGATCGTCCTCCCCTTTGAATGAAACGTTGGTTCCCCATCCCCTCACGACATTCAAAACTAATCATGTAAAAATAATAAATTCAGTTAGTTATAACCAATTTTGCAGTCTGCCTTGTAAATTAACCGCAAGCCGGATTATTGTCAAGAAAATAAACCCAATAAAATCAATAATTAAGGATGCAAAACCTGACCCGGAACCTCTTGCTGGCCCGTTTCTGTTCCCCTGTGGAAACGGCCTAGACGCCGCGTCTTGATTTTTCCGGCAACGTGAGAGACGATATTTTTTCCATTATGGAATCAACCATTTGGCCCCGCCCTTCCTCATAAACCCCCTGATTTATGCGGATTAAGCCATTTTTGGGGAGCGTTGACTTTTGCCCGCGAATGGCCTAAGTTGAAGGTGATACGGAATGCCTTTTATGGGCGGACAGAACCATGAAAAGGTTTCAACATAATTACATTGAAGAGGGAGTCCGATGAGAATTCTGGCAATCGACTCATCGACCCCGCAATGCAGCGTTGCCCTCCTTCAAGACCAAAACATCCTTCAGGAATTGACCTCACAAGGGAAACCCGCGTTTTCCAACCGGCTTTTGGAGTTGGTGAACCGCGTGTTGACCGACAACAAAGTTCGTCTTGAGGAGATGGACGGTTTTGCCGTGACCACCGGACCGGGATCGTTCACAGGTCTGCGGGTCGGCATCAGCCTGCTGAAAGGGTTTGTGCTGGCGACGGAAAAACCGTTTCTGGGTGTCGGCACCTTCGATGCCTGGGCCGCCACCGTAGAAACGGAAAAGGAGGCCCTTTGTGCCGTGCTCGACGCCCGTAAAAAGGAAGTGTACGCCGCCCGCTTTTCCCGCGGGCAAAACCAATGGACACGTGACATGGAGGACCGGGTTCTGGCCCCGGAAGCACTGTGTGGATGTATCGAGCGGCCCACCCTGTTCGTCGGCCCCGGTGCGACCGTCTATCAGAATGTATTCCGCGAAAAACTGGGCGACTGTTTTCTCACGGAAGAAACGGCACAGGTCCGAAGCGTCGCCGCCGGTGCGGCCCTGTGGGCGGCAACGCGATTTGAACGCGAGCGCTCTTACGATCTCAATACCTTAAAGATTCAATACATCCGCAAATCCGAGGCCGAACTCAATTACAAAGGTTGACCCACATATAATTTAGAGGAAGGAGACCCACCCATGGACATCGATCCGGAAGTCCTCGAAAAAGCCAAAAGTGAAATCCCGGAATTCGAACGCCTGTTTGATGAACACACCCGTCTGAAACACCAGGTCGAGGAACTCAACAAACGTCCCTACCTGACACCGGAAGAAGAACTGGAAAAGAAAAATTTTCAGAAACAGAAACTGATCTGCAAGGACAAGTTGGAAAGCATGCTGGAGACACTGGAACCGGAAGCCAGTTGAAAAACAGCGACTGTCACCCCTCCTCCGGGAGGGGACGCTTGTCGAGCGTGGACTGAGGGGAGAGTTTGAGGGACCGCGCTCCGGCAGGCGACCGCACCCAGGCTGAGACCAATCTCAACAAAAAGGGCACGGACACCACGCGCCCGGCGGGAAGATAATCGCCGATCACCCCCACCAGCGTCGCCGCCAAAGTCGGGTTCCCGGCGAGCAGGCGCACCACGCTCCGGCAGGGGCCGGGCCGGTAAATCAGCTTCTGTAATATCCGGCTCAGCACAAACTTCTTGTGGAACTCCTGCTTCCTTCGGATGGCATACCGTTCCAGCATCCATCGCGACACATCCCCTCTTTGCAATGCAACATCCAGTGTCGCCGCCGCCAGTTCCGCACTTCGTAATCCGAGATAGATGCCTTCGCCGGTGAACGGATCGATGAACCCCATCGCATCGCCCACCAGCACCAGCCCGCCGCAGGGAAGCGGATCGACCTCGAACGCCAGGGAATCCACCGTGCGCACACCTTCGGCCGGTTCCGCACCCTCAAGCATATCCCGACGCCGGGCGTTGCCCAGTACCACTTTACGGTATAAGGCACCGACATCCTCTCCTTTGACTCGGTCGGAATCGACCACCAGCACC
Source organism: Nitrospina sp. 32_T5 (assembly GCF_052156635.1). NCBI lineage: Bacteria > Pseudomonadati > Nitrospinota > Nitrospinia > Nitrospinales > Nitrospinaceae > Nitrospina > Nitrospina sp. 32_T5. Next base: position 28,251 of record NZ_JBQKUO010000005.1, read on the forward strand.
ACATTGACCGTACCCTCCCCGACCGGTGCCATGCCGGTGTAACCGGGACGGCTGATGTGCATGTAGCAGTAGTCGGCGGGAAGCCGTGCGTTCGTCCAGTGCGCCGCCAGCGCGACCTTGCCGCGGCGCAGCCTGGGTCCGCGCTTCAATCCCATCCGGCGAATCGACACCGAGTTCCGGCCGCCCGCATCCACCACCACCCGCGCATGCAAAGTGAACGGTTTGTTGTCCGGATCGCGCCCGGTGATACCCGTCACAACCCCGGCGTCGAACACCAGGTCGTCCACCTGGTGCTCCTGCAAAATTGCGATGCCGCGCTCCTGCATTTTCGAAAACAGGATGTGGTCGAACGACAGGCGCGGAAGCGACAGGCTGGTCATCACGCGGCCTTCATGCGGCGGGTAGTCGATGGCAAGCTCCTCCCTTTCGTAGGCGGAGATGGCAACGCCCCGCAGCCGGAGAGGATGGGTCGCCTCGATCGCCGACAGCACGCCGAGTTTTTCGAGGATGGAATCGGCGGCGGGGCTGATGAACTCGCCGCACACCTTGTCGCGGGGGAAACGCGCCCGTTCGACCACGCACACTTCATACCCTTTGTCTTGCAACAGCAGGGCCGTGGCGGCGCCGGCAGGTCCCGCTCCGATCACGATCGCATCATAGGTTTTCGACATCACACTTTCCTTTGACATTCAAGCAGGCTCCGGCGGTTTGGTTTCCACCAGCGCGATGCGGTACGGAAAATGCCGGTGCACTTTGAAGTCGCGCCACCCCGCCTTGCGCGCGAGGTCGGCGATCTCTCCCGGCGTGAACGCGTTCATCACCGACACCGGCGCATCGTATCGTGTCAGCCGGTTGTTTGTGAGCAGGCGCGTGAGGATGTAGATCGACGCCCACGCCACGCGGCTCCGGTGCAGGTCATTGACCACCACGCCCCGCCTCGACAAACGCGTGAACTGCTCGAGCAGGATCACCGCGTTCTCTTCCGAGAAATGATGCAAAGCGAGGTTGTTGATGACCACGTCGAACGCGCCGTCGGGGAATGGCATGTGCTTCGCGTCGCCCTGCACGAAACGGATTTCCGGGTAACGCCGCGTCTCTTCCTGCGCGTAACGCAGCATCTTGGCGTTGACGTCCAGTCCCACCACACGGATGGGACGCTGCATGCGTCTTGCCAGGCGCACCAGCTCGATGGGCTGGTCCGCCGATCCCGTCGCCACGTCGAGCACGGTCAACGGCACGCGTTCGGGCTGGGATTCCAGAAACGGACGCATGTGGTGCAGGAGCACCTTGTACCCGCTGAGGTACCGGTTCACTCGGCGCACGTCGTTCAGACTGTCTTTGACTTCCTCGAACGGGGCCTGGTCGAGGTCCAGGAGTTCATCACGAAGGTTGCGGGGCGGGGCGAACATGCGGGTGATCGAAACCGGCCTACCCGGCTTCGGCTTCCTTGAAGAAAAACCACTTCTCGCCTTTCGCCAGCTTGCGCTTGAACAGGCTGGCCGCGACGGCGCGGGCGATGAAGCGGGTCTGGGGGATGATGATGAGCAGGCCGAAGAAATCCGTCACCGCACCGGGCATCAGTAGCAGGTAACTGCCGAATCGCATCACCGCGCCGTTGATCACTTCCTCGGCGGGCATCTCGCGCGACTTCAGGTTCCACTGCATCTTGTCCCACCACTCCTCGCCGTAACCGCGGCCGATCACCACGCCCAGAAGCAGAGTGAACATGACCCAGGAGATGGTGTTGATGGTGCTGATCAACCCGGCAAGCCAGGACAGCGAAAACACCTCGACGACGGAGGTAAAAAGCAGGATGACGATGGTGACGGGAAAGCTCACGATATAAACTCCGGTGAACGGGATACCAACCCAGCGCGCGGGTCCGGGTTGCGTTTCAATATTTTTTACGGCCAGGGTGCGGCCCAAACTGTGCGCTCATTCTAGTACAAGCCCGGTTAAAAGGCAAAACAACGGCACGGCCGTCTCACGGCGCAGGCCGTCTCACTGCAACGCCGCGAGGAACGCCGCTACGTTTTCCAGTTCGCCGCCGCTCACGAACTGCTCCATGTTCTGCTTGTCCGGATTGTCCGGCGAGTGGAATCCCTTGAACGCGGCTTGAAATTTTGCGCGGTCGGAACTTTTCTGGTAGTCGAACGCGCTCAACAGGCGCACGCCCTTGTTGCCGCCCACCCCTTCCAGCGCGTGGCAGAACAGGCAGTTGTCGGTGAAAAAGGAGAAACCCGACAGCACCGCCTCATCCGCAGGCAGTTTGTTGGCGATCGGCGCGTAGTAGTCGCTGAGCTTCACGAACCGAAGCGCGCGGATGTTTGCCGTCATGAACCGTTCCTGCTTCGGCGCGTCCTGCCCGTCGGGGACGATCACCAGCATCGGTGCCAGCCAGTCCAGCCGCGGGTATTGAGGATCGATCTCCAGCTCCAGGGCCAGGTGCAGGTCGTGCTCGCGGATGAGCTCTGCCGGAAGCAGACCCTGGTAGTCGTCGAAGCAGTCGAGCAGAACCGCGTCGGTGGCCGCGTCGCCGAACCGTTCGATCAACCTCGTCATCGGCACCACCCGGAAGCGCGAGCCGGTGTAATCCATGCCGCGGTCGAAGTAGGCGCTCGGCATCCAGCGCGACTCCATGCCCGCGAGGTCGCTTTTCATCACGCTGCCAGCCGATTCCATCCCTCCCGCCGGGGCGCCTTTTCCACAGGCCAGCCCGAACAGGGGAAGCGCGGTAACGGCCAGTATTAAAAGAATTTGGCGGAAATGACGCATGGGGTTTGCGTATCCCTTCCATTTCAGGAATAATGTGTTAACATTTCAGTTTGCTCCCGGGCCGTCTTCGGCGACTCTGCCGCCACCGCCCGGTTTTTGAGCCATTTACCACACGTTTTGCGACTATATCATGGAATCCTCTCAGATCGATTTTTCACCGACGCCGAATAACAGCCCCTACCGGGCTTACTCCATATCCTGGAACATCACCAAACGGTGCAACCTCAATTGCGAGCACTGCTACCTGGACGCCGACTTCCGCGGCGGTTTCCGCGTGGACGAATTGACCACGCAGGAATGCTACAACGTGATCGACCAGATCGCCGAGGTCAACCCCAACGCGTTCCTGATCCTCACCGGCGGCGAGCCGCTGTTGCGCCCGGACATCTACGACATCACCCGCTACGCCGCCGACCGCAAATTCATGGTGGTGCTCGGCACCAACGGCACCATCATCAACCGCGAGAACGCGCAGAAGATCAAGGACGCGGGCGCGCACGGTGTGGGCATCAGCATCGATTCCATGGACGCGGGCAAGCACGACCAGTTCCGCGGCGTGTCGAAAGCGTGGGAGAAGTCGATGGAGGCGTTCGACATCCTGAACGACGTCGGCGTCGATTTCCTCATCCAGATGTCGGTCTCCGACATGAACTACAAGGAGATCCCGGACGTCATCGCCTTCGCCGAGAAGATCGGCGCGGTGGCCTTCAACCTCTACTTCCTCGTGTGCACCGGACGCGGCCAGGGCAACACCGACATCAGCAACGCCGCCTACGAGGAAGCGCTCAAGATCCTGTACCAGGAACAGATGAAGTACAAAGGGCGGCTCATGATCAATTCCAAGTGCGCGCCGCAGTACAAACGCGTCGTGTACGAGAACGATCCGGAGTCCGTTTACCAGCGCACCTACGCGGGCGGCTGTCCGGCGGGCACGCATTACAGCCGCATCAGCCCGGAGGGCGACCTCACCCCCTGCCCGTTCATCGCGGAATCCGTGGGCAACCTGAAGTCCGACACCTTCCAGAACCTTTGGTACAACGCGCCGCTCATGAACCAGCTTCGCGACCGCAAAGGCCTCGACGGCAAATGCGGTTCGTGCGAGTTTTCGGCGATGTGTTCCGGCTGCCGGGCGCGGGCGTTCGCCGAGACCGGCAACTACATGGCGGAGGACCCGTCCTGCGATTACGAACCGGGCCAGCACGGCGGCAAGGCCATCGAGCTGAAAGTGGAAGACACGCTGGGTCTGGAAGTGGAGTACCGTCAGAAATGGACGCCGGAGGCGAAGCAGAGGCTGGAACGCATTCCCTCTTTCGCGCGCGGCATGGTGGTGCAGGGCATCGAGAAGTTCGCCGCCGAACGCGGCGTGGCGCTGATCGACGAACACGTCGTGAAGAGGTCCCGCGAGGAAATGATCGAAAAACGTGGCGCCATGTTCCCCTTCCTGAAGAAATTTATAAATTCAGAGAAGCAATAATTACAAATACAGGAAATCCATAAATTTTCTAACTAGCCCAACCCTAAATTTTTAAATTCCTTATATCTTGGGCTGTCTTTCATATGCCCGTGATCGTGTTCTTCACTATGGCACTTTATACATAAAGCCTTGAGGTTTCCCTGCCGGCATTGATATACATTTCCATTTTTGTGATGAGTATCTAAAAACTTTCTTTTTCCTTTTTGAGAAAAATCCCTTCCACACCTCTCACATTTCCACTTAATTAATTCTCGATAGTTTCTACTTTGCGTATTCCAATCTTCCGGATATTCATTTAATGGTGCGGAAATATTATTTTGCCGAGGAAGAACTTGCAACGGGCTACATGAATATCGTGTAAAAAAATCATCCAAAGAAAACTTTTGAAATGCGGCTAGTTTGTCATTTCTGAAATTATTAAAATTCAATTTTCTTAGGCAATTTTTGCAAACATCTAGCTTAATCGTTTCCGGTTTATAATCATTGAACCGCTTTCTGATTTCAAAAATTCCGTCGGTCCTTACAGAAACAACATACTTTTCAAATTTTCCTTTTTGCATCATATCATCCAGAGTACTACAGTGGGCGATATGAAATTTTGGAAGCCTGTCGGTTTCTTTAAAGAATGTAATGTCCCGTATATAAACCAATACGCGTTTATTCCTGTAAGCCAGAGTACCGTCGGGGAGGAACCTAATTTCATTAGGATCAACTTCGATCCCAGAACGTCTGAGCTTGGCGTTTTCACTAGGCGTAAGAGGAACCCAAGCAGAGTTGGGCTCAAAGGCTCCCACCTGATCTTCGGCCAGCCCCATTTTCCTTTTTAAATTTAAAATGGGTTGAAATTCTGAAAAGTCCACCAGCTTCATGATGAGAACTTTCTAATTTCTTCGATTACTTTTTCGGCATCGGTCAGGACTCTAAATTCAACCCGTCTTGATTCATCTTTATTCTCTGCCCCATTTTCATTTCTAATTAAATGGGAAGAAGAAAACCCAATCGTAGCAATTTTGGCCCGCAGCCAATCTCGATGGGTCTGAGTCCCATAAGGAATCACATCTAAACCTTGGCTTATGGATAAAATATGCTCAGTGGTCTGAAAAGCTCTCCCCTGGGAAAGAACCAAATTTCTCAAGAACTTTTCATTTGGGTTTTTAATTTCATACCATTCGCTCGAAGTATGACCTTCCACTCTAAGCTCCCTAATATGCCCACTAAGTTTTTCTGTGTGAAGGACCTTTAAAAACCTAGGAAAAAATTCATTAAGAATTTTCTTAAACCTATCTTTTAAATACTTATCTCCCCGGTCAAAAAAACTGGTTTGCGCTAAAAATTGGACCGACAAACTTTCTCGGGAAATTCGCGCATTCCATTCCTTTAACTCATCTTCTGAGAACTCTTTTTTGAGTTCATGATATATAACTTCCCTAACATTTGCGTATTCTTCAGCCAGCCCTTTAGTTTCCAGCATATAAATAATAGCAATCAGCAGGAAGACCATCATGAGCCCAGCCATCACATCACTAACAGAAATCCACTGATCCTCTCCATCGTGGTTTTTCTTTGCCATAGAAATTAAAAAATCGCTCATCGGCCATTACCCTCTGCAATTCGCAAAACAGTATGCAACCTCTCAGCTAAAGGCAAATAATCCGCCGCAAATTTTTCTGAAATGGCGGCCATATTATTTCCCAAACTTTTAAGGGCGTTATTTAATTCTTCAGCTAGAGCTCGATCCAGATTTTGCACCTGCTCCTCACACCTATTAATTACCTGCTCAACATGCTGATTTATTTCATGATTTGATTTGGTTATAGAATCAGAAAACCCTTTAGTAAGTCTAACTACTTCCTCTTCAATTTTTGGGAGTCCATTGACTGCCTTATCAGAAACTTCCGCAAATGCTTTTAAATGTTTTTTTAAATCATTTCGCTGGGCCTCCAACCCCTGCAATAGTTCCCGCATGCTTTCAGAAATCAAATGTAAATTCTCACCATTCTTCATTGTTTGCCTAAAGTGCTCCACAGCCTCGCTCATATTAGTTGTGGTCTGGGTTTGTTGCTGAATCATTTCTTCCATTTGGATTCTGTAGCGTTCCTGCCATTCTAAAATTTTTCCAACTGCTTCATTGAGTTGTTTGAAATTTTCGCCAAACTGCTCATTTATCTTGGCGTTAAAATCCCGCATTACCTCTTCCAAAGCCTGTATTAAAGCTTTGGAATTATTTTCAGCCATATCTTTTAAGAATTTTTCAACCGAATTATTAAGCTTTTGAAGTTCGTCACGAGTATCTGTCCTGAAGTTTTTGACTTGAGTAATTAATGAGGACTCCTCGTTGCCAACCATTGAATGATGGATACCATTTAATTTTTTATAAAGGTCAGCGATTGTTATGCTTTCAGGCAATCTATCTTCTTTTTTGTAATCTTTTCTTTCAGTGTAGTAATGGCTTACTTTTACAAGCAAACCTCCAATTATGCCTGCGATGGAAGAAATAAATGCTGTTTTCATTCCTTCCAGCAATTTTGGAACACTAGCTCGAATTTCGTTTGGGTCAAATTCCATCAAGCCGTTACAAATTCCGATAAAAGTTCCCAATATTCCAAGGCTGATTAAGAAATTTGGAAGCACCGAGCTCTTTAAATCTTTATATTTTCCAGGCATAAATAATGAGACCACCGTCAGACCTAAAATGGCTGTCACAAAAAATTTACCCGTTGCAGTAAGATTCCAAAAAATCGAAATTACGATTGCGAACAAGTTGTCTCCCACCATGACCCCCTCCTAACTTTTGAATTATCGAAATATATATCAGCAGTTCATTTTTTCCTAGGAATAGCTGAATATTCAGGGGTCATAAATTTGGATTACCTAAATTTGGTGGTGTTTTTATTTTTATTCTATTTTTTATTAGGAATGAATTTTCCGCCAACTTCAGCCCTTCCTTCGCTTCTTCCACATTCGGTTTTTGTTTCAACAATTGTTCAAATTTCGTGAGGGCCTGGGTGAGGGGGACGGGGTCGCGGTAGGCGAGCAGGCCGCAAGCCTTGGCCAGTTCGTACCACCACGCCGTGTCGGGCGACTCCATCTGCTTTTTCTGTTTGTAGATGGCGACCACGCGGTGGTACAGCGCGCGGGCTTCCTTCCGCAGGGGGTGGACCTCCCCCGCAGGCTCTTCTTCAAAGGTGGGGTCGGTTCCGGTTTGCGCGCGAAGGGAGGGCACGGCCGGGCCCATCCACAACAGGGCGAGGCCGAGGACGGCGATGGAATGGAGTCGGCGCGGGTGCCAGGTCACAGCCCCCTCCCACGATGAGCTACAGCGTGAAATGGTGCGTCACGCGACCGTCCCGAATTTTAGCACAACCCCGCAAATACGGATTCACCCCAGATGAACACAAATGGACACAGATCGGGCAAAGCGGGAAAAATAAGGAAAATTCATTGGTAACCCCTCCTGTATCCTCCCCTTGAAAAGGGGAGGGTGCATTTAACCCTCGCACTTCACCCTTCCTTCGCCGAGCGAAGGAATTCAAAGAAAAAAATCCCCCCAGCCCCCTTCACAAAGGGGGAGCCCGGGGCTATGCCCCGAAAAGAGGAAAAGTCATTGGTAACCCCGCCCTGCCCGTCACTCCGTGAGTGCCCCTTGAAAAAGGGAGGGATTATTCCCCCTCATCCCAGCCTGTCACTCCGTGAGTGCTCCCGCCGGGGGAAAAGGGACCGAGTTGCGCCCACGGATCATCGTCCGCCCGCAACGTATTAGCCCGTTTGCTCCGGGCCACGCCCGCCGGACTGCGTCCGGAGGCAACGCTTTGTATTTAGAACCTACGGGAAACCATAGTTCTCCCGCCGAACAATAGATATTCAGCTCAACCGTGGATTGCTATTTTTTGGGTCCAGCGCCCCGCTGGTTATTTCTTGCCGTAGAGGTTGCGCATGGAGAAGGACTGGCTGTTGACGTTGGGGTTGTCCTGTTCGGCGAGGGCATTGGCGACTTCGTCGCGGTAGTTCTTCACCTGGCGGTAGAGGGGGTGGGTGATGTCGAGCTTCAGGTTGGCGAGCGCCGCGCTGAATTTTTCGCTCCCCTCCACCGACACCTCGCAGACGATCTCGCCGGACTCGCTGTCGCGGTACACGCCGGAGAGGACGAGCGGCGTCTTCTTGTTGGCTTGCAGGCCCATGGCCCGCATCAGCTCCAGCACCGGTCCGTTGCCGTAGGCCCGAAGGGGCAGGTGCTTCTTGATTTCCGTCAAAAGACTCTGTGCGCTCATAGCTTCTTAAAAATCAATGGGGTGGAAGTGGGGCATCAACGCCCGTTCTGGGAATTTTAGCACAGCTTTCCGGGGGTCATCACCCCGCCCGCATAATATTCTCACAATTTTATGGATACTGGGTGGAAGGGGCCGGGCGGCGTGTTATAATCGTGCAGGTTTCATCACCCAAAAGCTATTGTAAGGAGACGGTTTAAGGACGCTTTCGAGGTGTTGACTTCGCGGCCGGATAGCCTATAATTTCCCTTTTGCTTATTTTTAGGTGACCATCCCCCAGCATGCTGGAAAAATTCAAGATCAGGTCAGAAAATACGCTGGATTTGATAGGCGGCACGCCCCTCGTTAAGCTCAACCGCGTGGTGCCCGCCAACGGCGCGGCCATCTGGGCCAAGGTGGAGTCGAACAATCCCGGCGGCAGTGTGAAGGACCGCATTGCGCTGGCGATGATCGAAGACGCGGAAAAGAAAGGGCTCATCCAGCCCGGCGCGACGATCGTCGAACCCACCAGCGGCAACACGGGCATCGGCCTGTCGCTGGTCGGCGCGTTCAAGGGCTACAACGTCATGCTGGTCATGTCCGAGAACATGAGCACCGAGCGGCGGCTGTTGCTGGAAAGCTTCGGCGCGAAGCTGGAACTCAGCCGTGCCGAGTTCGGCATGCAGGGCACCATCGAGCGCGCGGAGGAACTGGTGGCGGAGCACCCGGATTACTTCATGCCGCAACAGTTCAACAACCCGGCCAACCCGGAGATCCACCGGCAGACCACCGGACCGGAGATCATCTCCGCCATGGAAGGGGATAAAGTGGATGCCTTCGTCGCGGGCATCGGCACCGGCGGCACCATCACCGGCGCCGGCGAAGCGCTGAAAGCGCATTACAGCGACACCAAGGTCATCGGCGTCGAGCCCGCCACCAGCGCGGTGCTGTCCGGAAGGGCGGCGGGTCCGCACAAGATCCAGGGCATCGGCGCGGGATTCAAGCCCAAGGTGCTGAACCTCGACATCGTGGACGACATCCGCCCCATTTCGGACGACGATGCGTTCCATTATGTTCAGCGGCTGGCGAAGGAAGAAGGCCTGCTGACGGGCATCTCCTCCGGCGCGGCGTTGTGCGCGGCGTACCAGGTGGCGGAAGACCTGGGACCGGACAAGAACGTGGTGGTCATTCTCCCCGATACGGGCGAACGCTATTTCAGTTTTTATCAATACTTCTAGTCAAAAGTTCTCTATGGGATACGTCAAAGGTTTACGTTGCAAAGAATGCGGTAAAGGTTACGAAAAACTGCCGGTCCACGTGTGCGAATACTGTTTCGGCCCGTTGGAGGTGGATTACGATTACGAAGGCATCAGCAAGGTCATCAGCCGAAAATCGATTCAGGACGGCCCGCCCTCCATGTGGCGGTACCAGCCGCTGTTGCCGATCGATGGCGACCCGCAGGTCGGCCGCTACACCGGCTTCACCCCGCTGATCGAGGCGAAGAACCTGGCCAGGGCGCTGGGCCTCAAGAAAGTGTACGTGAAGAACGACTCGGTGAACCACCCCACCTTTTCCTTTAAAGACAGGGTGGTGTCCGTGGCGGTGACCAAAGCGAAGGAGTTCGGGTTCGACACCGTGTCCTGCGCTTCCACCGGCAACCTCGCCAACTCGGTTTCCGCGCATGCGGCGGAAGCGGGTATGAAAAGCTGCATCTTCATTCCGGTGGGACTCGAACAGGGCAAGGTTCTGTGCACGCAGGTGTACGGCACCCAGCTCATCTCCGTGCGCGGCAGTTACGACGACGTCAACCGCCTGTGCAGCGAGATTGCCGTGTCGCACCAGTGGGCGTTCGTCAACATCAACATCCGCGCCTACTACGGCGACGGGTCGAAATCCTACGGCTACGAGATCGCCGAACAGCTCGGCTGGCGCACGCCGGACAACGTGGTGGTGCCGGTGGCGGGCAGTTCGCTGATCACCAAGATCTGGAAAGCCTTCCACGAGTTCAAGGACCTGGGCCTCATCGACAAGGTCAACACCAAGGTGTTCGCCGCGCAGGCGACGGGATGCTCGCCGGTATCGACGGCCATCAAAAACGGCTGGGACACGCACAAACCGGTGAAACCCGACACCATCGCCAAGTCCATCGCCATCGGCAATCCGGCCGACGGGTTTTACGGCATCAAGACCGTGCGCGACAGCGGCGGCTGGGGCGAGGACGTGACCGACGAGGAAGTCATCGAAGGCATGAGACTGCTGGCGGAAACCGAAGGGGTGTTCACGGAAACCGCGGGCGGCGTTACCGTGGCGGTCACCAAAAAGCTGGTCGAGCAGGGACGCATCAAGCCCGACGAACTGACCGTGATCTGTGTCACCGGCAACGGGCTCAAAACGCTCGAGGCGCTGGACAACAAGTTCGCAGAGCCGGCGGCCATCGAACCCAACATCCACAGTTTCGAAGAAGTCTATTCCAACGGTATAACGGTATAACAAGGAGAAACGAACCATGGCGGTAAAAGTAAGGATTCCCACCCCCCTCATGAAACTCACCAACAACCAGAGTGAGGTTTCGGCCACCGGGGGAACCATCGCGGAGCTGTTCAACGACCTGGAGTCCCAGTTCGGCGGGATCAAGGAGCGCATCTGCGAGGAGAACGGAACGCCGCGCCGCTTCATCAATATTTACCTGAATGAGGAAGATATCCGGTTCCTGGACGGGGAAAACACCCAGATCAAGGATGGTGACGAGGTGTCGATCATCCCCGCCATCGCCGGAGGCAACTGAACCGTTCGAAAGTTGGAGTCCGGTTCAAATGGCCGGCAACTTTCGGGTTGGAAAGAGCATCAAAGTGGTGAAGGACACCGGCCCCGGCAACCGGGCAGGGTGTCCCGCGGAAAACGTGTTGGAAACCGGGTGTTGCGGAACGAAGGGGGAAACGGGTTGTCCACCACTCTGTACCTGGTGAACGGCCTGTTCAATATGAGTTCTTTGATTCCCAACGGTTTTTTGGCACCTGGTATTTTAACAACCCCGTTTATACAAAAAACCCGGACCGGGTTCCCGGTCCAACCGGGTTTTGATATACAATTAAATTGTTATGTCTAAGCTCAAGCTATCCGAGGAAGTGCTGGCCCCTTCCTGTCCGGTGATCATGGACGAGTCGGTCTTGAAGAAGATCGGCAACACCCCCCTGATCCCCATTCAGAACCTGACGCGGGACTTCCCTGACGTGGAAATCTACGCTAAGGCCGAATGGCGGAACGCCGGCGGTTCCGTGAAATCGCGCCCCGCCCTGCAGATGATTCAGGACGGCGAGGCCTCCGGCAAGCTGACCAAGGGCAAGGTCATCCTCGACTCCACTTCCGGCAACACCGGTATCGCTTACGCCCTCATCGGCAAGATCAAGGGCTACCGCGTGAAGCTGGTCATGCCCGCCAACGTCAGCAAGGAACGCAAGGGCATGATGGCCGACTTCTACGGCGCGGAGATCGTCACCTCCAGCCCGTTCGAAGGCTCCGACGGCGCGATTCTTCTGGCGCGGGAAATTCTCGAACGCGATCCCGACGCCTACTTCATGCCGGACCAGTACAACAACGATTCCAACTGGCGCGCGCATTACCTGCACACGGCCAACGAAATCTGGAAACAGACCGACGGCCGCATCACGCACTTCTGCGCGGGCATCGGCACCGGTGGCACCATCATGGGCAACACCCGCCGCCTGCGCGAACTGAACCCGGAGATCAAATGCCACCCCATCGAACCGGCGGAGGAACTGCACGGCATCGAGGGCCTCAAGCACATGGCCTCGTCCATCGTGCCCGGCATATATAAAGAAGAAGAACTCGACAGCAAGATCAGCGTCGCCACGGAAGAAGCCTACGACATGGTCGAAACGCTGGAAAAAGAGGAGGGCATTCTGGTCGGCCACTCCTCTGCGGGGGCCATGGTGGGGGCGCTCAAACTCGCCGCGCAGATCAAGAAGGGCGTCATCGTCACCGTTTTCCCCGACAGTTGCGACACCAATTACATCAACTTCGGCAAATTCAAGGAACACTCCGAAACCCATTCCACCACCAAGCCGGACAGTTGATCCCCTTTTCCCCGGAATAATCCATGGGCCGATTCACCCGCCACGTATTCATCTGCAACAACCAGCGCAAGGAAGACGACCCGCGCGGCTGTTGCCAGTCACGCGGTGCGATGGATCTCCTCGACCACATCAAGAAACGCGTTCATGACAGCGGCCTGAAAGGCAAGATCCGCATCAACAAGGCCGGGTGCCTGGACGCCTGCCAGTACGGCCCGTCCATGGTGGTCTACCCGGACGACGTCTGGTACTCCCCTCAAACGGTGGAAGACATGGAAGAAATCTTCACCGAGCACCTGCAGAACGGCCGCGTTGTCGAGCGGCTGGTCATCGACTTCTCCCGCAAATAACGATTGGGCTTGTGCCCGTCCCCGGTTGACTTATACTTGGGGCATGGTTTCCAACCTCCTCATCGTCGGCGGAACGGGAACGCTCGGCCGCCCGGTTGCACATAAATTCCTGAAAGAAGGCTGCAACGTCCGCGTCCTCACCCGCAACCTGGAACGGGCGCGCGAGGTGCTGGGGGACGGGTTCGACCTGCGCCAGGGCGACGTGGAAGCCCCGGCAACGCTCGACCGCGTCATGGAAGGTTGCGACGGCGTCCACATCAACCTGCAGGGCGGCAACAACGATCGTCAACTGGAAGCCATTGAGTACCGGGGAACGCTCAACATCCTCAAAGTGGCCGAAAAAGCCGGAGTGAAGCGGCTCTCCACCATTTCCTTCGCGGTGGACCTGGAAAACTACCCGCACATCCCCTATGCAACGATCAAGCGTCGCGTGGAAAACGCAATTGCGGAATGCTCCATCCCGCACACTATCTTCCGTGCCACCCACTTCATGGAATCCCTGCCACTGTACTTTCGCGATCACACGCCGTGCCTCATCGGCGATCAACCGCACCACTACCACTGGGTGGCGGCGGACGACTACGCCCGCATGGTGTTCAACGCGTACCGACTGGAGGAAGCGATTGGGCGGCAGTTCGACATCTTCGGCCCGGAAGCGATGACCATGGAGGAAGCGCTCCTCCGATACTGCACCGCCATGCACGGGAAGCAGGATATCACCCGCATTCCCATCTGGGCGATGAAGATCATGGGTTATCTGCTGTTCGACCGCCGTATCCGCTTCGTCGCGGAGTTGATGGAGTTTCTGGGCCAGGCCGGGGAAAACGGCAACCCCATCGAGGCCAACCGTCTGCTCGGCGCCCCCACCCTTACCCTGGAGCAATGGTGCGAAAAACGAAAGGCGGAACGGCGGGGAGAACCTGTGGAAGGGTGAGTTTCCGCAAGGCCGTTACAGGTCGACCGTTTCCACCTTCACGCGGACAGTTCCCTTACCGTCGAATCCAAGCCGCTTTGCCGCGCCGTGACTGAGGTCGATGATGCGCGAACCCGACCGGGGATTGTGGGCGCTGGGAAAGGGACCGCGGTCGTTGACGCGCACGATGATAGACCGTCCGTTTTCGAGATTGGTCACGCGCACGTTGGTGGGCAGCGGCAGGAACTTGTGCGCGGCGGAGAGGCCGTCGGGATTGAATGCCTCGCCGTTGGCGGTCATGTGGCCGTCGTCCTGGTCGTACGTCTCCTGCCCGTACCAGGACGCGATGCCGACCTCGGTGTACGTCTTCGCCTGCTCGACGCTCATGGGATAATACTTCTTGCCCTTCACCGTGTACGGCGCGTTTTTGACGCGGCCCAGGCGGATGGCCTCTTTCACCGGCAGGCCGTCGATGGTGTCGATCTCGTCATTCATCAGCGGCCAGTCGAGCGGCGCGGTGACAACGTCGAAGGTGAACTCGCCGATCTTGTACGTCGCCTTGCCGGTGTAGTACACCACCTTCACCGCGTTCTTGCCGATGTAATAGACGCCCTTGACCGTCCCCTTCACCACCTGGTAGGTGCCCTCGATGACCGTGCAGGCGGACAACCCCATCAGCACCGCCCCCATCACCCAAAACCGCCCCATGCGCTTCATGCCGCGTCCTCAATAATTCATAACTGATTGAAAATTATAGTTTAATTACCTTAGTCGCGCAACCTCCCGGCGGTCCCTTTCACCCCGCCGCGCCCAAATTGACAATAACGGGACCATCCCTTAACTTGGAATCAGGACAATTAACAGGCATCATCCATGGCCGAAGACAATCAGAAGAAGCTGCTGGATATCATCAAACGGCTGGATCAGCGGGTCGCGGACCTCAACCGGCGCGTGCAGAAGCTGGAAGCGCAACTGGACGATCCGTGGTTCCGACCTGAGGATCTGGGTTCTGAAGAGACCCCTCCCCCTTTCACTTCCTCACAAACCGGAACCCCACCTCCCCCCACGCTGCCCAGGAAGGACGAGGTCTCGCAGGGCGAGTTCTGGCTGAACAAAATCGGCATCGCCCTGCTCCTGATGGGCCTCGCGTTTCTGTTCAAGTATTCACTCGACCAGGACTGGATGACGCCGCCGGTGCGCATTCTGATGGGGGCCGTTCTGGGAGCCGTTCTGCTGGCGCTCGGAGTCAAATTGCACAACGACCGAAAAATCCTGAGTCCCGTTTTGCAGGGCGGCGGGCTGGCGACGTTTTACATGACGGTGTTCGCCGCGTTTCAACTGTATGCGTTGATCCCGCACCTGTACGCGTTTTCCGTCATGGTGGGCATCACCCTGTTCGCCTTCACTCTGGCGGTCAGGCAGTATGAATTCGCACTGGCACTGGTTGCGGTGACGGGGGGGTTGAGCACGCCGTTCCTTCTGCACCAAGAGGCAGGCAGCCTGCCAGGCCTCGTGCTCTACACCTGCGTCGTGCTTGCCGGGTCGATGGCGGTTTATTATTTCCGGCCGTGGCGGTCGCTCCTCTGGTACAGCTGGGCCGGAGGATGGGTGGTGCTCGGTATTGCGGAGGGAGAACTTCCGGCCTTCAAGGTGGAACGCGGTTTCCAGTTCTGGAGTGTGGAAGGCGGCGTGCTGTTCGCCTTCGCGTTGTTCTGGATCGTCCCGCTACTCACCAAACAACGGCAGTGGTATCCGTCCACCACCGAAAAACCCGCCGCGCCCAAAACCGTGTTCGAAAACACGTTCGCCGAACACAATGCACCGGTCACCGCGCTCATGGTGTTTTCCGGTATCCTGGCCTGGCTTGTGTCGTACCTGATCTGGGATCTGCCGGATGAAAGGTGGGGACAGATTCTTCTGGCTTTTTGTCTGCCGTTTTTCGGCGTCGCGTTTGCTTTGTGGCGGCGGGGACCCCCGTTGGAGCCGGTGGCCCTGCACGCTACGATGGGGGTGTTTCTACTCACGCTCGCCCTGTGGCACCTGTTCGACAACAACCTTCTCTTCTTCGCATTCGGTGTGGAGGCCACTGCCTTGCACTGGTTCGGCAAACGCACACGCGAACACGTGGTGACTTACACCGGCACGGTATTTCTGATGCTCCTCACCGTCTGGCTGTGCACCCGTATTCTGGGCCGGGCTCCGGAGACGGCCGTCCTGAACTGGCGCGCCGGGGCGGACCTCACTTTCCTCCTTCTCGCGGCGTACTGGTCCACCCTCTTGCCCAAGAAAGAAGAATCGCAGGCCTACCTGCTGGTGGCCTACGTGGGCTGGATCGGCTGGTTATGGCGGGAGTTGAATGTCCTGCCGCACGGAAGCGCCTGGGTGTCGATCGGCTGGGGCTTGACCGGCGCGATTTTATTGCTCACCGGGGTGCGCACGAAACAGATCAACGCTTTCCGCGTGGGACTGGGCACGCTGGTGCTGGTGGCGGTGAAGCTCACCCTGTTCGACCTGTCCCACCTTTCCGCTTTGTGGCGCATCCTGATTTTCATGGGATTCGGCGCGGCGTTTCTGTGGATCAGTTACTGGATGAAATCGCCGTGGAGCCGGCCCCCTTCCGGCAAAGCGGCGTGACCGCAATTTGGCGACGCGCACCCCAATCCCCTCACGCGCTTTTGGTCAGGTCGGATTGCAGTTTAAGCAGGTTGTAGTAGGTGCCCTTCTGCTGGATCAATTCCCGCCGCGTGCCGAACTCGACGACCCTTCCATGACGCAGCACCAGCACCTTGTCCACGTGCTGCAACGTGGACAGACGGTGTGCGATGACGATCGAGGTCCGTCCATGGATGAGCTTCCGGATGGCGTCCTGGATTTTCTTTTCAGTCTCGGTATCGACGTTGGAGGTGGCCTCGTCCAAAATCAAAATGCGCGGATTGAACGCCAGCGCCCGCGCAAACGACAGCAGTTGCTTCTGCCCCAGCGACAGACTGTTGCCGCCCTCCATCAGTGCCTGCTCGTACTTGTGCGGCAGGTTGTCGATGAAGTGGTGCGAGTGCACGGCGTGGGCGATGGATTCAATTTCCTCAACACCCAGCTCGGTGTTGCCCAGGCGGATGTTGTCCATCACGTTCCGGGCGAACAGGAACACGTCCTGTTGCACCAGTGCCATCTGGCTGCGAAGTGCGTACTTGTCCACTTCGGTGAGCGGCGTGCCATCGACCTTGATAGCCCCTTTCTGAATGTCATAAAAACGGTAGAGTGTGTTGACGATGGTGGTCTTGCCGGACCCGGTCGCCCCGACGATAGCGAGGCTCTCCCCCGGCTCCAGGGAAAACGACACGTCCTGCAATACGTAGTCCTCCTTTTTGTACGCGAACCACACGTTCTCGAACTCCACCCGGCCCTCTATTTTTTTTAGAGGTTTCGGTTGCGCGGGATTGGGCAGGTCTTCTTCGGTATCGAGCAACTCGAAAATACGCTCGGAGGACGCCATCGCCGTCTGGATGATGTTGAATTTTTCAGCGAGGTCGCGAATCGGCTCGAAAAATTTGTGCAGGTACTGAAGGAACGCCACCAGCACGCCGAGTTCCACCTCGTTCTGCACGAAGCGGCCGCCGCCGTACCAGATGACGAGGCCCATGCCAATGGCGCTGAACACGTCGATCGACGGCAGGTACACAGAATTGTAAAACAGCGACCGCAGGTCTTCCCTCAGCTTCGACCCGCTGACATCGGTGAATTGCTTTCTGCGATTTTCTTCCTGGTTGAACATCTGCACCGTGTTCATTCCCGAAAGATTTTCTTCCAGAAGCGTATTGAGGGTCGTCTGGTGCGCGCGGTTCTTGCGAAGCGCGTCACGGGCGCGGGTCCGGTAGGCGTTGGTCGCCAGGTACAGGAACGGAAACACCACGCACACCACCAGCATCAGCCGCCAGTCGAGGTACGCCAGCATGAAGAAGATGCCGACCAGCGTGAACAGGTCGCTGAACACGAGGATGAGGCCGGATGTCAGCATTTCATTCAGCACTTCAATGTCGTTCACGGTACGGGTGATCATTTTGCCGATGGGATTGCGGTCGAAAAAGCGGAACGACATTTTGTGGAGGTGACCGAACACCTGCGTGCGCAGGTCATACATCACCTGCTGTCCGATGAACTGGATGGTGTAGTACTGGAAAAACTGGCAGACGAACGCGGCAAGGAGGACCACCAGGTAGATGAGCGCGATCTGGTCGAGGCCGGAATAATCGCCGACCCTGATGTGTTCGTCGATGGCGATCTTGGTGAGGTAGGGTCCGGCCAGGTTGAGAAGCGATACGGAAAGCAGTAGGCCCACCGACACCAAGACCAGCATGCGGTAGGGGCGCAGGTAGCCCAGAATCCGCGTGAACAGCGGCCAGTCGTAATAGCGGTCGTCGAGACTCTCTTCCCATTCGTTCATTTCAGAAGGATCTCCATTTCGCGCGCCAGCGCCTGGTTGCTGTAAATGCGGCGGTACACACCGTCCTGTTTCTGCATCAACTGGGCGTGCACACCTTCTTCAAGAATCTTCCCTTCGCCCAGCACCACCACGCGGTCCACCTGCCGTGCGAGAGACAGGCGGTGCGTGACGATCAACGTCGTCGTACCCTCAATAACCGAACGAATGTTATTAAGAATGATGGATTCAGTTTCCACATCGAGGCTGGAGAAGGCGTCATCTAGAATCAGGATGCGCGGCTTGCGGATCAGTGCCCTCGCAAGCGCGATGCGTTGTTTCTGCCCGCCGGAAACCGACACGCCCCGTTCGCCCACCACGGTGTCGAGTCCCTGGGGAAACCGTTCGAGGTCCGGGGTCAGGTGGACGCAATGCACCATGGCTTCGATTTCCTCTTCCGACGCCTCCGGCCGGGCCAGCGCGATGTTGTTACGGATGGTGGTGGAAAACAGAAACGGTTCCTGCTCGACGTAACCGATTTGGCGGCGCAGAACGGATGCAGGGATTTCGGAGAGTGGTTTGCCGTCCAGAAAAATACTTCCCTGCGGCGCGTCGAAGACCCTCGGGAGCAGTTGCATGAAGGTCGATTTCCCGGCACCGATCATTCCGATGAACGCAACGCTGGTGCCCGCCTCGATTTTCAGGTCGATGCCGTCCAGGGCCTTTGCCTCGCTGTCCGGATACGAGAACGCCAGACGACGCACCTCAATACTGCCGCGAATGTCGAACAGTCCCTCTTCCTTTTCCGACTGCACGAGAGCCGAGCGCGAATCGAGAATGTGCTGGATGCGGCGCATGGCGGTGACGCCCTTCTGCCACAGGTTGATGACGTAGCCGATGGCCATCATCGGCCACGAAAGCATCATGAGATAGCCGTTGAACGCAACGAAGGACCCCAGGGTGAGGGTGCCGTCGATCACCTCCTTGCCGCCGATCCACAGCGTGATCATCGCCGCGACGCCGATAACGAACACCAGGGACGGCGTGAACAGACCGAACATTTTGGCCAGGCTCATGTTCTTGTCGATGTGGTCCCGGTTCAGACGGTCGAACCGGTTGATCTCGTTCTGTTCCTGCACGAACGCGTGGAGCACGCGGATGCCCGCCAGGTTCTCCTGCACCATGCTGGTGATGCGCGACAGGTTTTCCTGGATGCTCTGGTGGCGGATGCTGATGGCGCGGATGAACGTGAAAAACAAAATCGAGATGAGAGGCAGGGGCAGTAGCGCGTAAAGCGTGAGTTTCGGGTTGATGTAGATCATGAGCGCGAGGCAACCGATGATGACCACCACCGCGTCCAGCACCACCAGCAGGCCAAGGCCGAGGAAGTCCTTCACCGCGCGCAGGTCATTGGTGGCACGGGACATGAGGTCGCCCACTTCATGTTTCTGGAAGAACGTGCGGTCGAGGGTGAGGAAGTGCGCGAACAGGTGGTTGAGGATGTCGATTTCCATCTTGCGCGAGGGACCGAACAGGTAGCGCCGCCAGCCGTAACGCGCCACCGCCTGCACCGCCGCCGCGAGGAGCAACCATCCGGCGTACCCGATGAGCTGGCTCTGCGCCGGGTCGTTCGGCAGGAGGTCGATCACCTGCTTGAGGAGCCATGGGATCACCATCCCGACCAGGTCCGTCACCAACAGTGCGAAAATGCCGATCAGCATTTCCCGCTTGTATGGCTTCATGTATTGAATGAATGTGCGGACGTGTTCCATAGAATCGCAATCCGGTCAAAGCCGGCCGGGCTGGAATGGTGAGGAATGCGGATTCCGCCGCCTCATCGAAAATTCAGGCGGTACCCATGGAAAGAAACATGGCGACAAGACCCAGAGAAAGGCAGATCAGATTATTCAGCTTTTTTTCATCTCCTTCGTGAACGGTAGGAAGCAGGTCGCCGATGCTGATATACAAAAATGTGCCCGCGGAGACACCCAGGGCAAACCCAATGGGATAGGGATTGAATTCCTCCAGCACAAACGTGGACAGGATGGCGGCCGCCGGAGTGATCAAAGCAAAGACCACCATGTAGGCCAGAACTTTACGGCTGGAAAATTCGCCACCCTTCATCAAAATACTGCTCAAGGCCAGTGCAGCCGGGAATTTATGAATCGTTACCGCAAGCAGGATGACCACGCTCATGTTCAGCATGCTGGCCGCGCCGATGGCCACCCCGTCAAGAATGCTGTGGAAACCGATTCCCACATATGCCGCGAGCCCGATTTTATGGTAGTCGCAGTGACCTTCCTCACACGGGTGCACCATGATGAACTTTTCCATCACGTAGATGGCAAGAAATCCGAGAATCACCGGAAACCCGATCTGGCGTCCCAGAACTTCCGTGATTTCCGGAATCATATGGAAGAAGACCGCGCCCAGCAGGATTCCCGCGCAAAAACTGATCAGCATGCGGAAAGTCTTTTGCGACCATTCCTTGATGGTGGGAATCCAGCCGCCGATCATGGTTACAGCGAAGATGAACAGCAGAAACAAATACAGGCCCGAATTGTCCATATTTTAGCTCATGGTCCGGCATGCCGGAATTTCAAGAGGGTTTCAAAGGTATACAGTCTTGGATGTCAAAAACGGCGGCACGATCCGGATTATTTCCATATTATCCGTGTTTTTCTCCTATAACGCGGATCAGGTTACCGGCGGCGTAGGCGCGGATCACCGCCTGCGGATCGTTGAGCATGGGCAGGAGCAATTGGAACGCCTCCGCCCCACCCATCATGCCGGTGGCACGGACGGCGGCGGTTCGCACGCGGACGACGGGATCATTCAAAACCTGCTTCAATAACCGGACGCGTTCGGGGAGAGCGGTCTTTCCCAGGACCCGCGCGGTCATGCTGCGCATGCCGAAATCGGGGCTGGACAAAAGGTCCGAAAATACCCGACGGCAGTCCTTGCTGTCCAGGCGGAACAGGGACAATGCGGCGGACAACCGCACCACCGGGTCGGCATCATTGCAGAACGGTTTCAATTCCTTCAACACCGCCACGGGAGGCAGATACCCCATGGCCAGCAACGCCCGGCTCCGCACCGACGCGTGCGGGCTGAGACTGAGGCGAATGAGCGGACGCAGCAGGACAATGTCCGCCTTGTCCCCGATCGCTTTAAGCGCGTTGACCACGACGTCCGGTTCCTCCGAATCCAGGAGCGCCGCGAGATGTTGCAGGGATTTTTCATCGCCGATCTGGCCCAGGTAGCTGATGGCCTGGTAACGCTGAACCGCGTCACCCGCACCAAGTGCATCTACGAGATGTGCGTAGTATTCCGGTTCTCCCAGCCTGTACAACGCGTAGGCCGCAGCCAGGCGCACCATTCGATCGGGTGCGTTCAATTGTTTGCGGATAACGGGAAGCGATGCTTTGTCTCCCAGTTCTGCGACCATTTTAAGCGCCTCCGACCGAACCCATATGTTGGAATCCCCCAACAGTCGCCGGGCTGCAGGAAGAGCGGCTTCTGTCGACATCTTTTCCAGTGCCTGCAGGGCAAACTGCCGCGTGGTCGGGTAAAAGTCCCTGGTCCCTTCAACCACGAGGTCCGTCAGGTCTGCATCGAGCGATTCCCCCGCAGCACGGATGGTGCCACTGCGTACGAATGCCTCCTCGCTTTGATAGGTCATGCGGAGGATCTTGCGGCATTCTTCGCGCAGTTTATCCACCAGCGCTTTTGGCGCGACATCTCCATCTCCCGCAGCGAAAGCCAACGGGAGGAAGGCCATGCCAATGAGCAGGGGCAACATCGCAAAAATATTAATTCGATTCCACATTCAGTAAAAATTCCGGGTCAAAGAACGGTTGCGCGGCATTGCCTTCCTCACCCAGCCAGGCGACATAGTGCTGCTTCGCCGCCAGAAAGGTTTCGGCCTCATCCGGCTTTTCACGGTTCCGGTACCCCGCCTCCAGGATGCCGCATTTTTCGATCAGCATTTCCAGCACGCCGCGGCGGGTTTCCCCCTGCGGTTTCTGCCGGACCAGCAGTTTTTCCAGCGCGTACACGCGAAACCGGTCCATGCCCCAGTGACGCGCCGAAAGCTGGTCCTCATGGCCGCCGAATTTCACAATGAGAGCTTCCTCAAGAAACTGCACCGGGTACAGATACGTGAGCCGAAGCCACAGATCATAATCCTCGCAGGCCGGCATGGCCTCGTCGAAACCGCCAATACGGCTCAACACCTCCCGTTTCAGCATGATCGATGAGGGGCTGATAATACATAATGGCAGGCAGTGTTGGAAGATATACCCGGAATATTTACGGTGTTTTTTAGCCGGGTTCACCCGCACGCCTTTGCGGATCCAGATTTCATCGGTATAGCATGCCGGGCAGCCGGGATGGGTCTGCATCCATTCCCACTGCCGCTCCAGCTTGGTTTCCACCCAGTGGTCGTCCGAATCCAGAAAGCAGATGTATTGCCCCTTTGCCCGGCGAAGCCCCGCATTGCGGGCGACGGACACCCCCCGGTTTCTCTCCAGTCGAATGTATTGGGCACCTTCGAACATTTTAACCAGCTGTTCCGTGCCGTCGGTGGAAGCATCGTCCACAACAATCAGTTCGTAGCTTGAAAATTTCTGCCGACGCACCGAAGCCAGGGTTTCTTCCAGACACCAGGCGCGATTGAAGGTGGGAACGATGACGGAAATCTGCGGGTCTCTTTCATTCATGAAAACCTAAACAAAACTTTTTCGTTAACCTGTTGCTTAAAAAAGCATTCTCCAAATTTTGAGATGCCTGTGCAAATAATGGAATTTTACGGGATTGCGGATACCCATAAAAACCTTGACAAATCAGGGATTTTCCCATATTACTACGGGCTTTGCGAACCATTTTTCGAAATGTTTTTGCGGCCATTATTTGGTGGTGCCGCTGCAGCGGTTCACAGTACAATCGGTTTAATATTACAAATCATCTGAGTTGATCCAGCGCCATGGGCTTTCGCGAAGTTACGGAATTTTTCAGAGAAGACCTGTTGAAAGTCGAGCAATGTTTGCGGGACAATTTTGAGTCTTCGCTTCCGATTGTGACCGATATCGGCGACTACATCATGAACGCGGGGGGCAAGCGCATCCGCCCCTTGCTGTTGCTGTTGAGTTCGCGCCTGTGTGGCATGCCCTCCAATGAACGGGTGATCAAACACTGCTGCGTGATCGAATACATTCACGCCGCCACCCTGCTCCATGACGACGTGGTGGACGAAACCACCGTGCGGCGCGGCAACGAAACGGTCAATTCCAAGTGGGGCAGCGACGCAAGCATCCTGGTGGGAGACTACATGATCGCCCGGGCTCTGGTTCTGCTTTCCGACGACATTCAGGCCGACATCTTCCGGGCATTCGGCCAGGGTTCGAAACTTCTGGTTGAGGGTGGGCTGCTCGAATACTCCAATGCCCGCGACATTCTGGTCACCGAAGAACACATTCTGGAAGTGGCGCACAAAAAAACCGCATCGATCATGTCACTCAGCTGCCAGATCGGGGCGCTTCTGGCCGAGGCAGGCAAATCCAACGAAGAAGCCATGGTGGATTTCGGCAACCATTTCGGCATCGCTTTCCAATTGATGGACGATGCCATGGATTATGACGCACCGCCGGAGGTGCTGGGCAAACCGCAGGGAACGGATTTCAAGGAAGGGCATGTCACCCTGCCCCTCCTGCACCTGTACCAGCATTCCGATAAAAGCCTCAAGCGCGAGATCGAGGATTTCATTCAAAACGAAAGCCTTACGCACAAGGAGCTGGATTACGTCCTGGAACGAATGCGCGAGACAAAATCCCTCGAATACACTATGGACAAGGCGCATTCCCACATGGCCGAAGCCAAAAAAATCCTCTTCTCCCTCAAGTTTCCCTGTCCCGAATACCTGGAACTGATGGTCGCGATTGCCGACCACATCATTGACCGTTACACTCCCTCCAATCCGTCACTCACGCCGATTTCCTGACAGGGGCCAACGTCCCGGTTGCGTAATCGAGAGGCCGTCCCTACATTGATGTTATAACTGTTTCCTTTCCTGAGGTTCCCTATGGAAACCATGAAGCGGGGGCTCCCTTATCTTGCGCGTAAAGCCGTGTCTCACTACCTGCGTCATCAGGAACCTCTTCCTTGCCCCAACTCCTTACCGGATTCCCTGACCCGGCGAGCCGGCGCTTTTGTATCCATAAAGAAAAACGGAACCCTGCGGGGTTGCATCGGCACCCTGGAACCCCAACAAGGCACCCTGGCGGCGGAAATTATTGAAAACGCCGTAAAAGCGGCCACCAAGGACCCAAGGTTCGATCCCGTCACCCAGGAAGAAATGGACCACCTCACGTTTTCCATCGACGTGCTGTCGCCGCTCGAGCGGGTGACCGACTTTTCCATGCTGGACCCGAAACAGTACGGCCTCGTGATCCGTAACGATAAAAAACAGGGGGTGCTGTTACCCGACCTGGATGGCGTTCCGACGGTGGCAGAGCAGGTCCGCCTTTGCCGAATAAAAGGCGGCTTCACCGATGAGGATGATCAGGAATGCTTCCGGTTCCGCGTTCAGCGGTTCCGCTGAATCCGTTTACCAAAAAAACAGGGCAGCCCGGAAATCCGGACTGCCCTGAATTGTTGTAGCTGGTAGAAACGCCGTCAGCCGACGTATGCGACCTGACTGGCCGGGGTACGGGTATCCATGTTGCGTCCCCGGTTGGTGTGGTCGTCCACTTCGGCGGCACAGCCGATCATGCGGCCGAACAGGAAGGCCGCGAAACTGGCGGTCTCGATGTCCGACTCCTTGATCGTGCCTTTCTGGTAATCCGCCCAGACCATCTTGAGCAGGATCACCGCGATCACCGCGTCGATGTTCACGCAGTAGACGTTGTTCGTGACCTTGGCCTTGAACAGCCCTTCCACCAGGTGATGGTAGAAGTCGAGGAACACGTTGTTCAGGCCCTTGTCCTTGAACAGCTTCTGCACGTATTCCTCACGCGGGTCCACGTTCACGTCCTTGCCCTTGAACACCGGGTGATTGACGCACGGGATCTTGGCGTACTCGAGATTGCCCAGTTCCTTCTGTTCCTTTTTGTACTTGCCGTACCCCGCAGCATAGTCCGTCGCCAGCTTGGCGAGGTCGATGCCGTGGTTGGCGTCGGCCGGGTCCTTGAGGCCGGAGCCCTTGAACTGCTCGATCAGGAACGCCGCCGCTTCGTAC
This sequence comes from Nitrospina sp. 32_T5, assembly GCF_052156635.1. Classification (NCBI taxonomy): domain Bacteria; kingdom Pseudomonadati; phylum Nitrospinota; class Nitrospinia; order Nitrospinales; family Nitrospinaceae; genus Nitrospina; species Nitrospina sp. 32_T5. Next base: position 53,749 of record NZ_JBQKUO010000005.1, read on the forward strand.
CCGTTGCCGCCGTGGGCGAACCCGGTGTGCGTCAGGAAACCGACCATGCTCTTGTTGACCTGCACCCGGTCCGGCTGTTCCGGCCCGTCCGCGCTCACCGCCCCCTTCGATCCCTGGGCGGAGATGGTGCCCGGGCCGTTGGTGATGATGAGGCCCAGCAGAACCTGGAACTCGAACAGCTCGCCGTCCGCCGGCTCCCGGCCCATGAGCGCCAGGAACGCGGTTTTGGTGAAGCTGGTCTTGGTGACGATGTCGTCCAGCTTGACGCCGCAGAAGCTGTCCGCCGTGTGCTTGTCGGTACCGGCGGTGCAGCCGACCATGGTGCTGAAGATGCGGTTGTACCACGGAAGCGTCTGCAGGGTGTGGCGCGTCAGCTTTTTCGACCGCAGACTGCGCCACGCGAGAGTGGCCCAGATGCCTGCGACGATGGCATCGACGCTGACCTTGCCATTTTCCTGTTTGGCGAAATCCTGCAGGAAGTTCAGGAACACGGACTGGCCCTGAAGCTTGGCCACCGCATCCATGATCTTGTCGGAACAATCATCTCCGGTGCCCAGGAACGCATCCTTGAACTTGCCCGCTTCTTTCAACTGCGCGCTGTAGTCGAAGGACTGTTCCGGATCGTTCATATCAGTCAGCTTGAACAACTCCAGCAGGCCGGAAGCCGCGTCCAGCGATTTCTGCACGGTCTTCCTGCCGATGATCGACACCGCCGCCGACAACACCGTGTTGGGGGAGTTGCCCGCGTCACGAGACGCCTGCGCCGCCGCCAGCGCCGGATGGTTGTGATGCCCGACGTGGGCATTGAGCGCCAGGTTGGCGAGCGCGCGACCGTACTCGGACGGGTAGTTCTTGGTCAACGCAAACGCAAGGTTCTCTTCCAGGGACTTCGTGGATGCATCCAGGATGGACACCCCGTGAATCTGCGAGACCTGCGTTTTCGGATCCATGCGCGACGCGCCGCTGGCGTCTTTCAACGTCTCGCGGCGGATCATCGCACCGACCTGCACGCGAAGCGCCTCGATCTGTTTGTTGTACGGATCGATCGCCTCGACCACCGGCACGTCCAGCTCTTTCGGCAGTTTGGCGCTGTTGTTGTTGCCGAACCAGCACTTGAGGGAGAGACTGCCCTTCGGCTCGAAATCCGGCTTTTCGCCGCGCAGTTCCATGACCTTGGTCAAGGCTTCCGGAATGTGGGCGATGTTGGTCACCAGCGCGCCTTTTTTGGAGAACTTCGGGTTTTCCGGCGTGTAGATGCCGTCCACTCCGAAGTAGTCCATGAACCAATTCTCCTTGGCCACGGCATCGTCGCCCGAACCGGCCAGCGAACCCGCATGGCCGCAGGACTTGGTGAGTTTCGCTTTCCAGCGACCCACCACGCAGGCGATGATCGGCTTGTCGGATTCCACGCCCTTCTCATAATACCCGCCCGGCTCGCAGTAGATGATGGCCGCCTTGGAACGATCGTCGTTGTTGAAGCCGTGAATGAACTCATGCGGGCCGAAATGGATGTACACGTCCTTGCCGCTGGACACCGACGTCGTCGTGCCCCAGCCCGCAGTGGACAGGTAAACGGCGATGGTGGTGGTGAAGTTGCCGGAGTTGGAAAAAATCGCCACCGATCCCTTGATGAGCGATTCCTCCGGATGACTGCCGCCCAGCGCGCCGCCGATGCGCACATGGTTCCAGGAATCGGCCAGACCCAGGCAGTTGGCGCCGAACAGGTCCACGCCGTTGGCCTGGCAGATGGCGCGCATGATGCGCGAGTCTTTTACCGACACCTTCTCGGTGAGGACGATGACTTTTTTGAGGTCCGGGTTCTGGCGCACCGCTTCGGCCACGCCGTCTTTCACACCGGACGGAGGCAGGTACACGACCGCGGTGTTGAACTTGTGGCCCGCCGCCATGCCTTCCTTGATGGAGTTGTAAACGGGAATGTTCCCTTCCTTCGTGGGCAGGGCCTTGCCGGACTTGCCCGGACCGGTGCCGAACACCACGTTGCCTCCGGAGTACACGTGGCTGATGGGGGTGACCCCGGTGCTTTCCTTACCCAATATATTCAAAACAACGACCCGGTCATCCTTGGTCGCCAAATCCGCCAGAGAATTGATCCCGACGTAATAGGGAAAATCGCCTATTCCTTGCTTATGCATGAGTCTTAAACCTCCCGGTTGGATAACTCGTTTACTTGATATTCAGAGCTTTTTTGATTTCTTCCTTGCCACCGTTCTTCATCCAGTCGTTGACGGCTCTGGCATAATTGATGACCTCGGACATGGCGCTGTCGTGACCGAAGAAACGGTACGGCAGGCCCAGCGAATCCAGCGTGTCCCGCAGGTAGCCCATTCCCTTGATGAGGTTGGGACCGCCCCGGCCCACCACGACGAACAGGGGCTTGGGACCGTAGTTCTGGAAATACCACTTGATGCCGTCGGCCATCGCCCGGAACGTTTCGTAAATGTCCGTGTTGTTGGCTTTGCCGCCGATGATGAAGAGCACGTTCGACTGATCCATCCAGTATTTGAACGTGATCCGGGAAATGTCGTGCATCTTCTCGTAAGGCGGGTTGCCGCCGAAGTCGGAAGAAATCGTCGCGTCTTCGCCCAGCAGTTCGGTGACCATCGCATTGGCGCCGCCGCCGAAGGTGGGCGCGGTGATGGACCCTTTGTCATTGATAACGTAAACATCGCTCTGCCCCTGGTAGGTGCGGAGCTGGTTGATCTCCTGCTCGAAATCCGAGTCGTCCGAGGCGAACAGGTCGGTCGGCAGATGCAGGCGCTTCCACGCAGGATCGTCCTGATCGAACGCGCATTTGAAGTCGCACGCCACCGGGGTGAGGCGTCCACCCGCGGTGCTCATGCGGATCGGGTTCAGTTCCAGCATCAGCATGCCGTAGTTGTTGTACAGATCCCACAACTTAGGCAGGTGCTGAACCAGGGGGCTGATGATCTGCGGCGGAGCGCCGAGACTCATCAGGGCATTCGATACGTGAAAGGCTTTCAACCCGGTAAGCGGATCGAACGGCACCACTGCGATCTTGTCCTCGGGCAACTCTTCGATGTCCACACCACCGTGATGAGTGATGGTCATCGTCGGCGCGCGGTAGATGGTGTTGTCGGAGATGGAAAAGTAAACCTCGATGTCCGCCGGAACGCCGCCTTCGAAGGTGACGCCGTTGGCTTTCGTCACGGCATTGCCATCCTGGTGCGTCGCGAAGTAGAGACGTTCTTTTTCTTTCAACGCGTCGTGAATGTTGTTGACGCGGCCGAGGAGGCCGGATTTCCCTTTTTTGCCGACACCACCTTTGAACACGGGCTTGATGAACACCTGCCCGTGCTTGCTGATCATTTCCTTGATTTCATCAACGCTGATTTCAGGGCCCCGCACATCGGACCGGGGGAATTCCACCAGGTCCAGCAACTTACGGCCCCAAAGCATTCCGGTGATTTGCATTTTTTATTTCTCCTGCGTCAGGATTACGGTTTGGTCGTATTCAAAAATTGACAAACTTATATTGGGTTCGTTTTCAAACACAGATTGGGTTTTTAAGGAACAATTTCAGGTAGTTCCGCTCGCTTTATCAACGATTTTGGAATAAGGAGTGGGAACTCAAAATTGGAGCATCATATTGTAAAAAAATTAATCATTTTGTCAATCCCTCGAAGCTCCTTTAACCCTTTATTTTTTCAAAACTTCGGGTTCCCTCCCCGGCGGGACGACGGGGGCCTCGGCCCACCTTCCCCACCGGCCTTCCCACCCCTTCTAGAATTGCTTGAAATATTTATGTTTTGCGAGAAACCGGGGCCCACAGGGCCTGCCGGCAGGGGGTTTTATCCCGTGGGGCGTCCGGAATCCACCATTACGGCTGCCGGGAGGCGAGGTGACACCAGGCGGGCGACGGCGAGCACATACCAGACGGTGGTGCCGATGCCCAACACTCCCAGCCTCCCCGTCACCGGAAGCAGGGCATAATGCAGGAGCGACAGTGCTACGGGAATCACCGCCATCCGCTTCGCCCATTGGATTTCACCCCGCTGGTACAGCCATAACGGAACGAAGACCAACGCCGGCAGTTGCAGCATGTAATAGTGCCCGCGGGCGACGGGGGAGACGATCAAGGCCGCCACGCAGGCGAGCCCGAACAGCAGCGAACGATTCAGAACGCTGTCGGATTCTGTCAGCCGAATTGCCAATGGAAACAGGGCCAGAACCAGCCCCACTCTTACGATCAACACCGTCGTTTGAACCCAGCCGGCGTCCATCGGCATGGGACCGGATTTTTTCAGGTGCACGTTTTTATCCGGCGGCCCGCCGAAAAACACGTGCGCCGTCCAGTTGCCCAGTCGGTACACGGCGTTGCTGAAACTCTGGTTGCGCATGGTGTAGGGGTTGTCGAGGTTGTTGGCGGCGTCGAACTCCACCGACTGGTTGCCCACCTTCGAATACCATGTGTTCAGGTGTTTGAGATTGGCATTCCAGCCCACGAGGCCGGCAGGCAGGATCAGAAATAACAGCAGGAGCCCCGCCACGGTGCCCGCCATCACGCCGAAGAATCCCGGCCGGGCGGCGGTACGCGATTCCTTCCGCAACCACGCCACTCCCGCCTGAAAGGCGACAAAACTCACCGGCACGATGGGGGTGATCTTCAGCACCACCGCCACCGTCATCGCCACGCCGCCCAAAAACGGACGCACCCAGCCGCGGTTTTCCATCACCAGCCGGAATCCGAGAAGAAGAAAGTACGTTTTGGCGATTCCGATCTGCCCCCTCTGCATGCAATTCAGCATGGGGAACAACACCGCCACCGACGCGCAACCGCCGACCAGCAGTAAATACGGTTTCAGTTTTTCAAGATGCAGACTGCGGTCCTGGAAGGCCAGTCCCAAAAGGCGCACGGATTCCTTATAACAGCCCCACAGCATAGCGACGCTCAGGGCGAACCAGATCAATCCCTGCCAGTGCGTCGGCAATCCATGCACAGGCGCCACCACAAGCGCGAGCATGGGCGGATACAGGTATTTCCAACCGCGCGGGTTGGTCACTTCGTACGGGTCGCGCCCGTCGAAGAACGCCGCACCCGCTTCACTGTAAACGGTGAAGTCGGTGCGGTGCTTGTGCGGCTGGTCGGGGTGCAGGCTGGCGCGGTAACGCACATCCGTCACGCCCCAGATGAGGAGCGCGAGGAAAACGAAAATCACAAAACGGCGGTGCAGGGAGGGTGGCCAGGTCGATTCCATTGGCGCATGGTACTAGAGTGGCGGGACCGATTCAATTGCGCGCTGGGAGCTCATCCCGTTCCGGCGGACAAAAAAACGGCCCGGCCATGAAAGCCGGACCGCTTTTTTATGCCTCCACCAGGTCCAACCTCAGGCGGAATCCTCTTCCTCAACCTGTGCGGAAGTCCTTCCACCTTCGGCCTGCCTCTTTTCCAGGTCGTTCCCGGATTTCGAGGCACCCTGCTTGACCAGGGTCTCGGCATAATCATCCTTGTCGATCACGTCCCGGTCCCCACGGAACCACTTCATCCACACCGCATGGCGATTGATGACGTTTTCAGGGTCGACCGTTTCGGGCTCGGTCTGCTTGACCGCCCCGGCGGGCGCGGCCATGGCGACACTCAAAATCAGGGCTATGATCCAGGTAATGATGGTTTTCATGATACGCCTCCTTGGCAGTTCAAAAATTCAGGAACGCATATCGCAAAATCCAGGATCAGGAAACGGCCCGGAAAATTCCGGGCCGCCGTTCCTTATAAATGCAAGCGCTGTCGGTTACGAGCGCTGGTTGTCAAACTTCAACCCGCTTTTCTGGTAGCGGGGATGCAGGTCCTTGACCTGGATGTCGAAATCCTCCGCGCTTTCCCCGCGGGCGCGCCTGTCTTCCTCAATGTCTCCCGGACCCCTTACGATGCCCTTGCGGTCATCCAGCACATTCTGCCACGTGGAATGGCGGTCCAGGATGTCTCTGCTGATCGGCACGGGTTTCATTAATTCATCACCCTTCATCTTCGTGGCGGCTTCATTCGAAACATGGTTATCCGCCAGCCCGATGGACGCGCCCATCGTGAGGGTCAATAGAATTGCAGAAGTCGTGGCAACGATCTTACGCATGAATAGCCTCCTGAGTGTATTCAAAATGATGCCGGCAATCTTTCATGAACTCAGACCGACAGGCCGGCTTGATGCTGTCAGCCCGGGAAGCCCAACCAATCCGGCGACTGTGAAAGCAGGCTCTGCCTGTCCCCTGCTCACCGGGTTGGGCCTCATTCCCTTCTCACTTTCAACATAAAACCCGGTTTTCCTCGCCCGCAACCCCCTGCACAAAATTGAAGCACTGAAATTGAAAATCAATTTTTCGAGTTTACGCCCCAAAGTTTCCTATAAAAAAACGGCTCCCGGTGATGGGAGCCGTTTTCGTATTTTGAAAATGCTTGCCGTGAAAACAAAAGATCAACCGACACGCGCCCAGGGGCGGTCCTCCAGGCGGACGTTCATGACGGGAGCGTCATTTTCATCCTTTGCCTCGGCACGGATTTCGCCGGCATCTTCAGCGGAAGCGGATTGAGACCCCTGGTCCTTTTCTTCAAACTTCTTGGTCCATACCGCGTTGCGGTCCAGAACGTCCAGGTCGATCGGCTCATTCGCAATTGCGACGCCGGACCAGGCGGCCAGCAGCAAAGTCATACTCAGGACAGCGATCGTCTTCTTCATGAGAATCCTCCTTTCAAAAATTCAAATGCATGCCGTCGGCGGTCCCACTACGGACAGCCACACAAAAACAATCAAAAGAAAGAAACACACAAAGTGTTGGGAAGTCCGGGCCCACGCAGGGGGGACAGGATGTTCTCCGGCGAAGACTCCGGATTCTGTATTTTATTAAAACGGGAATTTTGCGGAGGCAAGCTCACGCGCGATTTTTTTTGGGAAAGGGAAAAGAAGAGAGTTACGCACCTACCCGCAAAAAAGAAAACGGCCCCCGGATTGGGAGCCGTTTTCAATTATGAGTATCGAGGGCCAGAGGCATCATCGAACTCATGCTAATGGTCAGTCAATCTCGGACACGGCGCGTACGTTCCTGGAACTGTCGTACATCTTGGTGTCGATCGAATCCACCAACTTCACGTTGTCCGATTCTTTCTGGGTCGATTTTTGACTGTCCTGTTCGTTGGAACCTTCCGTCAAGAGCTGTTGCTCACCGCCCTCAAACTGGTACGACCACACAGAATGACGATCCAACGCATCGGTTTCAGCCGGTTCCTCTGCAAAGGCCATTCCCGACCCGGCAAGGGTCAAAAACATGATGCTCGCTGCAGTGATTAACCTTTTCATACCTCTTCCTTTTCCTTTCCAATTGTTTTCGCCGCCCGGGGCTCCCCGGGGGGAAACTGAAAATGTTGTTCTTTACGGTTCGCCCTAAGCTGGATACTAAAACGCCACCCAACCCCGACGGTACCGGGTCGAATGGCTGCTTTGCATCCACCGTCTGAAAGTAAAATGGGGCCTGGTTGGAAAAACACCATTAATTTTTTTTAATGGAGCGGCGGGCGGGAAAAGTGGAAAACCGGGGGAAAGCCACCGGTGGTTCAATCGATACCGATTTTCATTTGCGGAAATCGGGGAGGCGGGTGGAGGCGTCCTGGAATGCGCAGTCCACCTGCTCGGGTGTCAGGCCCAGCGCGCCGGTGAGGTCCGCGCCGTGCAGGTAGGCTCCCCCGAGGCGGACGTTTTCCAGATGCGCGCCGCGCAGGTCGGCCATCATGAGGTCGGCTTCCTCCAGGTTGGCGTCCTGCAGAAGCGCCTCCCTCAAATCCGCGTCCTGCAGGTTGGAGCCGCGCAGGTCCGCCTTGCGCAAATCCGCCTTAACGAGTTTCGCGCCCATGAGGTCGGCTTCGATCAGCTTCGCGCCGGACAACACGGCGTGGCTGAGATCGACCCCCTTCAGCACCGCGCGTTCGCCGGCACCGCCGCGGGTCTCGAACCAGAGCGCGTGGTCTTCCAGCATCTTCTCCAGCATCACGCCCCCCTGTCTTCATCGATGCGGCGGACCGAGTCGTGGCACTCGAATTCGGTTTCGGAGATCCATTTCACGCGGAGGTAGTGCGGCAGGTTCGTGGCTTTGTCGATTTTCGCCGACTGCACCTGCTGGCTGGTGAGGTTGATGATGTTCGTCATTTCGGCGCCGGACAGGTTGGCGCCGTCGAACTTCGCCTTGCTGACTGAGGCCCGGTCGAAGTTGACGCCGGTGAGGTCGGCCTGCGAAAAGTTGGTGCCGATGCATTCGGCTCGGGAGAGGTCGGCCCCCTTTAAATGCGCGCCGGTGAAATCGACGGTGCTCAAACTGGCGCGAACGAGTTTGGCGTTTTCCAGGTGCGCCTGCATGAGTTTGGCTTTGCGCAGGTTGGCTTCGGTGAAATCACCGTTTTTGAGGTCCGCCCCTTCCAGCTTCTGCCCGAACAGGTTCGCCTTCTGCAACGCCCCCTTCGACGCTTCAATCGTCTCCCGCGTCCACGCTTCCGTCATGCGTCACCCGGAGAACGAGGGTTTGGTCACCATCATGACCAGGATGGCTACGGCGGAGGAAAACCCCACCGCGCCCAGGCCCATCCACAGGCGGTGAAACAGGGTGTGGCGCGGCGGCAGCTCGATGCCGTCGGCGATCACCTTGCGCAGGTTGTTGCGCATGCGCCATTCCAGGAACACGGAGATCATCCAGCACAGCCCGACCAGCATGATGAGCGCCAGCGACGCAATCATCCACGGCTCGCGCACGGAATGCCCGCCGTTTCTAAGCATCCAGTGGCCGGAGCCGAACAGCACGAACAGCGCCGGGCCGATGAACACGATGTCGCCAATGAGAATGTTGTTGAGCGCGAACAGGAGCGTCTGCGTGTCCTTGCTCTGCTGGGCGCGGAACAGCATGAAGGCGAGGCCCAGCCCCGTCCCCAACAGCACCACCGCACTCATCACGTGCAGGAATTTGATAGTCGTGAAATCCATGTCGAAGCAATCCAGAAAGAGAAACGATGGCCAAGTTTAAATCAGGAAGGTACAAACCGCAATCCGAGGATTCCTACAGTGATGAGGCCAATGCAGAGGAGTCGCAACGCCGTTGCGGGTTCGCCAAACAGATAGATGCCCAGGATCGCCGTACCGAGCGTGCCGATGCCCGTCCACACCGCATACGCCGTGCCCACCGGCAGGTGCTTGAGGGCGAGGCCCAAGAGGCCCATGCTGATGACAATACTCGCCACCGTCCACACCGTCGGCCACAATTTCGTGAACCCTTCCGTGTACTTCAGGCCCACGGCCCAGCCCACCTCAAACAATCCCGCCACAAACAACACCACCCACGCCATGCCAAATCCTTTCTTTAAATGGAATGCTAAACCTAAACCGCCGTCTCCGTTTCCCGGCACGTTTTATCGAGGATGAAGTAGAGCGGGCAGAAACCGGTGAGCCCGCTTTGCAACAGCGTCACTCCCAGCACGCCCGGCACCAGAATCCACAACGGATCCACCCAGTACGCCAGCGCCGAGCCCGCCGTCAGCACCGCGCCGACGATCCCGTCATGCAGTTTGCGTTTTGTATTCATGGCAATGCCCTCCATAAATAAAATCATTCACACAAGTCTTCATCCCAGATGCGCGCCAGTTCGTCTGCTTTTTCTTTCGCGCGCGGAGGCATGGACTGCGGATGTTTGGCCTTCAACTCCGCCGAATCCTTTTCCTTACCCTGCCCCATTGCCTTCGTGGGATGCCCGGCACCTGTCTTTTTCTTTTTCGACTTCGCTTCTCCCCGCTTCGTCATGCGTTCCCCCGCGAACCAATGCTTTTTGCCTCGATCCCTGGCACATTTGCATTAAATTGACATGCGGATTATTCTACCATTTTAAACACGTGCGAGGGGCGCAGCGCGGGGCATTGATGGCTGCTTCGTTTGAAACGATTTCATTCATGTGAGGGGGACTTATTTTAATCAACCTTCTACGAGCGGAATCCTCATGAATCGACTGAAGCGCATCGCAATTCTTTCCATCTTTGCCCTGCTGGCCGGGTTCGTGCCGGCCGGTGGCATCGCGCAGGCGGAAACGGTTTCCATTACAGAGTGGGAAGTGCCCTGGGACGATTCCCGGCCGCGAGACCCTTTTGTCGATCCGAAAGGCCGTGTCTGGTTCTGCGGACAAAAAGGCGGTTACATCGCGTACCTGGAACCCGCTTCCGGAACATTCAAAAAGTTCGATTTAGGGCCTGGCGCAGGGCCACACAATCTGATTGTGGATGCGGCTGGATTCATCTGGTTTGCAGGAAACCGCAACGCTTACATTGGCAAGCTGGATCCGGATACCGGCGGCATCACCCGATTCGAAATGCCGCACAAGGAGGCCCGGGATCCACACACACTGGTATTTGATGGTGCAGGCGATATCTGGTTCACCGTCCAGAGAAGCAATTTCATCGGCAAGCTGTTCACCCAAACGGGTGAGGTCCGGCTTATAAAGGTTCCTACCCGCAATGCCCTCCCTTACGGGATCTGGATGGATTCCCACAACCGGCCCTGGGTTGCGCTGTTCGGGAGCAATAAAATCGCCAGCGTGAACCCGGAAACGATGGAACTGAAAGAATACGAACTGCCCCGCAAGGACGCCCGCCCGAGACGGCTTGCAATCACATCAAACGGGATGATCTGGTATGGGGATTACGCCCAGGGAAGGCTGGGACGATTTGATCCTCAAAACGGGGAATTCAGGGAATGGCCCCTGCCCGGTGGTGACGATTCCGGACCCTATGCCATGACCGTAGACCATGAAGACAGGGTATGGGTGGTCGAAACCGGCAACATGCCCAACCGGCTGGTGGGATTCGATACGTCCACAAAGAAATTTATCAACATCACGGAGATCCCGGAACGCGGGGGATCGGTGCGTCACATGGTGTTCGATGCCAGTGAAAAAACCATCTGGTTCGGAGAGGACACGAATTTCATAGGACGCGCCCGTATTGGAAAACAGGAATAAGGGAAACGCTCCAGAACCTCCCCCTCAATCCCCTCCCTGGTAAGGAGGGGAGGAAATTGGGAACTTCCCCAGCACCCGGTTGAAAACTCCCTAAGCAAACCATCCCGCGTTTCCACGGCAGGCCGCTTTTTGGTTCCATCGCGCGCGCTTTTGCATTAAATTGACATACCGATTATTTTCCAACTTCCTTCACGTGCGAGGGGCACAGCATGATCTCCCGGGTGCAGAGCGGCGCAGTGCTGGGCATCGATGGCTACGTCGTCGAAGTCGAGGTTCACCTGTCACCCGGACTGCCGGGGATGTCCATCGTCGGCCTGCCCGACGCGGCGGTGAAGGAAAGCTCGGATCGCGTCGCCGCCGCCATCCGCAACACGCGGCTGGAGTTTCCGGTCAGGCGCATCACCGTCAACCTCGCGCCCGCCGACATCAAAAAAGAAGGCTCCGCCTTCGACCTGCCCATCGCGCTGGGCATTCTCGCCGCCGACGGCATCGTCAAACCCGACCACCTGCACCGCTACCTGATCCTGGGAGAACTTTCGCTCGACGGACGGGTGAAACCGATCAAGGGCACGCTGTCGATCGCCGCACAGGCGAAGAAGGCGGGAGTCGAAGGCATCCTGCTCCCCAAAGCCAACGCCGCCGAAGCGGCGGTGGTGTCGGGTCTCAAAGTTTATCCGCTGGAAACGTTGCCGGAAGCGCTGGCGTTTTTGAACGGCGAGCTGGAACTGGAGCCGGTGACCAAGGACCCGGAAGGCGAGTACCGCGAGCATTCGGCGTACGACCTCGATTTCACCGACGTCAAGGGCCAGTACCACGTGAAGCGCGCGCTGGAGATCGCCGCCGCGGGCGGCCACAACATCATCCTCATCGGGCCACCGGGATCGGGCAAATCCATGCTGGCCAAGCGCCTGCCCACCATCCTGCCGCCGCTCACGCTGGACGAAGCCATCGAAACGACGAAAATCCACAGCGTGCTCGGCCTCATGAACAACGGTAAGGGGCTTCTCGCCACGCGGCCGTTTCGGTCGCCGCACCACACGATTTCGGATGCGGGACTGATCGGCGGTGGCAAGGTGCCGATGCCGGGTGAGGTCTCGCTGGCGCACAACGGCGTCTTGTTTCTCGACGAACTGCCGGAGTTCAAACGCAACGCGCTGGAGGTGTTGCGGCAACCAATGGAGGACCGGCAGGTGTGCATCTCGCGCGCGTCGGGGTCGCTGACCTTCCCCACCGGCTTCATGCTGGTGGCGGCGATGAATCCCTGCCCCTGCGGTTACCGCACCGATCCCAAACGCGAATGCCAGTGCACGCCGCCGCAGATCAAGAAATACGTGTCGCGCATTTCCGGGCCGATGATGGACCGCATCGACATCCACATCCAGGTGCCCGCCGTCGAGTACAAGGACCTCGCGTCGAACACGGTGGGCGAACCGTCGGCCATCCTGCGCGAGCGCGTGCAGCAGGCGCGTGCGCGGCAATTGCAACGGTTTTCCGGATCGAAGATTTTTTCCAACGCATCGATGAGTTCGAAACAGATCAAGACGCACTGCCCGCTGGACGCCGCATCGCAGAAGATCATGTCCACGGCCATCGACAAGATGGGCATGAGCGCCCGCGCTCACGACCGCATTTTAAAAGTCGCGCGGACGATTGCCGACCTGGCCGGCGACGACGCCGTCGCCGCCGAACACATCGCCGAAGCCATCCAGTACCGCACCCTCGACAAAGAAAACTGGCAGTAACGTAAACGCGCAATCAACGCCCCGCATACTCCTGCAAAAATTTCTTTTGGCAACTCGAATCGGTTTCGGTTTTTCGTCTGCACCACCACCAACAATCCAACACACTCACTTTCCCCGTCAAAATCCGGGCGCTGCGGCAATGGCTCTGATTTTCTGATTATTGGGCAGAAAATCATAACTCCTGTGACCATTTTTGTTACCGTTTTTGACGCTTTCCTCTCCCCGCCAGTTGATTCTTAAAATCAACATTCCCCTTGCACGGCGAAAACCAATCCCTTTCCAAAAGATTAGCGTTTCCCTCCTGTTTGGTACGCGAATTGCCACATTTAACAGGCATGAAACCGAATGGAAAGGGAATCCGTTTTCCATGGATTGGTTTTTCACAACCATGACCTGAGAGGAAATCATGAACCAGCCCGAAAACCAAAACACGTTATGGACCCTGCTGGCCAACCAGCCCGGATGGTCCGCGATGTTGATACTTGTGGCGATGATGGCCCTGTACATGGGACGCAAGCCCGTGCACGCCGGACTCCAGCGTATGGTGGCGACGGTGTACTCCGGCTTCCGCCTGGCGTCCCGCTCGCTGTTCAAAGCCGAGAAACGCCTGTGCGAACGCAACAAGGAAGTCCTGCTGGAGTTGGGGCAGGACCACATGGAACGCAAGATCGAACGCGAGTTCTTCCGCGTGAACGCAGTGGTCGAACGCGACCTCGCCCGCTACCCCGAACTGCAAAAGGTCATCGCCGACCAGATCACGCAGATCGAGGAGGACTACAAGCAGTGCGGGCAGGAAGTGCCGCCGACGCCGGAATGGATCGAGGCCGTCGAGGTGGTGGCGAAGCTGAAAGTCGACCACAAGAACAACCCGCTGACCGCCAACATTCTGAAGAGCATCCATGAAGCGTCGGAGAAACACCACCGCGAAGTGGTGCGCGAATACCGCGACAGTGTGGCCAAACGTCACGCCCTGTTGCAGACCCTGCGTCCGTACTGGAGAAAACTCGTCAACTCCGTGGACGAAGTCGGTAAAACCCTGCGCGGCCTGCTCGACCGCGCCCGCGACATTGACCAGCACATGGACCGCTACGTCGAGATCATCAACAAGACCGACAAGGCGGAACGGACTTTGCGCGCCTCGGCGGCGGTGCAGTTTGCTGTATCGTTGCTCGTCGTACTCATCGCCACCGGCGGCGCCATCATCAACTTCAACCTGATCGCTTTGCCCATGTCCGAGATGGTCGGCTCCACGGCGCAGATCGGCGGCATGAAGGTGTCGGACATCGCGGCGCTCGTCATCATCTTCGTCGAGATGTCGATGGGCCTGTTTTTAATGGAAGCCTTGCGCTTCACGCGCCTGTTCCCGGTGATTGGCACCATGGACGACCGCCTGCGCATCCGCATGATCTGGGTCACCTTCGGCATCCTTTTCACGCTGGCGTGTGTGGAAGCCGCGCTGGCGTTCATGCGCGACCAGATCGCCATGGACCTGAGCGCGCTCCGTCATTCGCTGACGGCCACCGGCGGTGAGCTGGAAGCGGTGCCGGTGAGCGGCGTCAATTCGTGGATTCCGATGCTCGGCCAGATGGTGATGGGCTTCATCCTGCCCTTCGCCCTGACCTTCGTCGCCATTCCGCTGGAGACGCTCATGCACTCCTGCCGCAGTGTGTTCGGCGACCTGCTGGCGTTGACCATCCGCAGTCTCGCGGTGCTGTTCCGCATTCTTGGGAGCGGCTTCAAAAACCTGGGTCTGTTGATGACCCATGTATACGACATCTTCATCTTCCTGCCTTTGTGGCTGGAGCAGATGTTGAAAACCCGTCAAAAATCCTCCGGCGAAGCGGGCAGTGGAACCCCGCCCACCGCGGAGATGCTGATGGATTCTAAAACCCGAATCGAACAGGTGGCAAAATGAAACGAATGATTTCAGTTCTGTTATGCATCCTGTTTTTCTACGGATGCGCCGAGCAGGCCTCAAACAGCCGGGGCGTGTACCTTCTGCTCGACACATCCGGTACCTACACGAAGGAGTTGAGGAAGGCCCAGCAGATCATCAACTACCTGCTGGGGACGCTCGGTCCCGGTGACACCATGGCCGTGGCGCGCATCGACAGCGCCAGCTTCAGCGAGAAGGACATCGTCGCCAAGGTGACGTTCGACTCGCGGCCGTCTGTGGCCAACGCGCAGAAACGCAAGTTCGCGGAGATCGTCAACGACTTCGTTGAGAAAGTGAAAGGCAGCCAGTACACCGACATCTCCGGCGGGTTGTTCCAGGCCATCGAGTACCTGAATGAAGTCGAGGCCTCGAACAAGCACATCCTCATCTACTCCGATCTCAAGGAGGAACTCCCGGAGGGTTACAACCGCAACCTCAAGTTCACCCTCGACGGATTCAAGGTGCGCGCGCTGAACGTGACCAAACTGCGCGCCGACAACGTGAATCCGGAAGAGTACGTGGACCGGTTGAAAATCTGGCAGCAGAAGGTGGAGACCGGAGGCGGTAATTGGGAAGTGGTCAACGACCTCGACCGCGAAGACGCCCTGATGCTGTAACCGGTTCACGAATGTTTCAACCAGGCGCCGCACTGGCATCCCCATCTCAGGCGCCCGCCACCCCCCACCGGTGGCGGGAGGGTGCCGGTGCGGCCCGCCTTGTTGAACTCCGGTCGGGTTTTCGCGCAGAAGGCAATTCTCTTTATGCCCCGGGTTTCAAAAATACTTTCAAAAATTCCGCAGATCGGTGACAATTCTTTTCGGACTTTCGGTACGAATTCATTCCGCTGAATTATGGAGAAACCCGCCATGTTTAAACGCCACGCCCTTCACGGCATCGCTTTTCTCGCAATCCTGTTTATGACTTCCGGCTGTTCCGTCATCATGGCTTTATCCGGCGACCCGGAACCCAACTTTGCCGTCATCCAACCCGGCGCCTCCCGGTCCATGGTGGAGAAGGAACTGGGAACCCCTTTTCACACGGACCAGCAAAGCGGCCAGCGCACGGACTGGTATCGTTACGAACTGGGCAACGCGCCGAATGGCGACCGCGCCCTGGCCAACTTCGCGCTCGACGTCTATTCCATTCTGCTGTGGGAAATCATCGCCACTCCGCGCGAACTCATGATGGGCGACGACCATGAAATGTCGGTGGTGTACGGGCCGGGGAACCGCGTCATTGCAGTCCATCGTGAAGATGAGGAAACGGTGCCCGAACCCATCCACCTGGGAAACACCCCGCTCCCCGGCAAGGAGGAATCGGCTGGCACACAATCCATCGAAACTCCAGGCAATCAACCCGTGCCCGGTGGCCGCCCGCCGTCAAGCCGATAAAACGACCGGGAAACCGGCCAGGGTTTCATTTCACAGCCGAAACGCAGAAGGAGGCCGGCACACAACCACGAGCCCTGCATATTGCATAAACCACCTAACCGTGGTAGGTTTTTGGCGTAACGGCAGAAGGCCTTTCAATGGATTTTCCAAATCATTTTGGTGGGTCTGGCCGGGGGCATTGATGCAAACCAGAGCCCCGTTCCATAGCTTTCACCTGGGGGGTTATCCGCCCAGTGATATTCATCTTTGTGGATTCAACTGACGAGGAGACAACGATGAGAATGAACCAGAAACTCTGGCTGTGGATGCTTGTAGCGGCTCTGGCGGTGGGGGTTCCCTCCGTGGCCTTTGCCGACCCGAAAGCGGAACCCGACCCCTGTGCCGCTGTCAATGATTTGGACGAAAAGAACCTCTGCCGGGCCTTTGAAATCGAGAAAAAGCTCACAGCGGAAGAAAAGGAAAACCGTTACCAGAATAAAAATCACAGTTCCTATTATTGTTCGCTCATCAGAAGCCGGGACAAGCAGGCTTATTGCTACGCCGTGGTGAACAAGGAACAAAGCCAGTGTGGCTTTATCGTGAATGCCGACCTGGAGAAACAGTGCAATTCCAAGTTTTGAAAAGTGTAGGAAATCGCCCTATTGCAGCGCTCCCGGCGGAAGGCCGGGGGCGCTTTTTTTATCCGCATCGGCCGGAAACCTCTTTTCAGACGATGGCACCCGTCCCACAATAATTGTTGAGTTTTCCGGAAATATTGCCGAAAATATAAGTAGAGGATTTAACCCCTTCCCGGGGAGGATTTGCGATGGAATCGCTGGACTATCATCAGATTCGGGATTACTGCCGAACCGCCGTGGACATGGCGGAAGAACTGGGCGCGTACGACGGGCTTTCTTTCCTCATCGGTGAAAAGTTTTATTCGCTGATACTGGCCCTCAAACAGGCGGAAGCGAAAGTCGAGTTTCTTTACAACGCCGGGGAAACCGGTGAGGACGAGGCAGTCGAATCACCCCTTTCCGGAAACACGGAAATCCATCAGGGATATCTGCTCGCCATCCAGAACAATTACCAGAAAGCTCTCGAAAAAATTGAGGATCTCAGCCATTTGCGCAACGACTTTGTTGAGGAAATCAAGGAAGCGTTTGAGCTGGATGACATCCGCGAATACCTGGAATCGTATCCACGGTTTGGTGGCAACGAATCCGAGCTCGGCATATCGCTGAAGGAAGACGATCAACCGATCGAATACAAGGACGTGATGTCGGAAATCGACGACATCTTTCTGGTTGAGGAAATCAAGAAGCTATTTTATTGAGGAGGAAAGCAAGGCTCCCTTGCACCGTTTTTCTTTCCTTCCAGACCACACTCCGCTACAATCCGTTTTCATGAAACAAAAGTTATCCGAAAAAACCCGGTTGATCCTGGGCTTTGTCATTCTGTGCGTAATGACTGTGGGAATTCTGTTCACAGGGCCCGGTTTCAGCTTCACCTATCAGGTGATCCTGACGTCACTGGCCCTGTTCCTGTTGTTCTGGCTGATCACCTGATCCGTCGTCAACGCACCAGCCACGCCGCTGCCGCCGCAACGAGAGCCGCCGCCCCCAGGCCGACCCCGGTCAGCGCAAGCGTCTTGAGGCCCGCCAGCTTATCGTCCGTTTCCTTCTTCACGGCATCGATTTGGGAGGCGACCTCGGCTTTCAAGGTTTCTTCCATCTTCGCCTGCATGTCTTCACGGATGGCATCCACCTTTTGCTGAATACGGGCGTCCTGTGCGTCCAACAGTTTCTGGTTCAACGCGTCGGCCTGCTTGCCAACCTCGTCTTTAACCATTTCACGCGCATCGTACTTCCACTCATCCATTTGCTGGCGCAAAACATCCAGCCGCTGTTGAATGGTGTTCTGCAATTTGGGTTCGATGTTTTCGGAAATCTTCTCCAGGCTGTCGCGTGCGTTGGAAATGGCTTCATGGAGGCTTTCTTCGATCTCTTCTTCCAACGCCCGCTTGCGGTTCTCCACGTGCTCGGAAAGCAGTTCCGTTTTCTCCCGCAACTCGGAGAGGATGCGCAGGTTCTCGCGTGCCTTCTGTTCTTCTTCTGGACTCATAAGCATACCGATTGCCTTTTCTTGGTTGGATTGCGAATTACATATTAGATGAGTTTTTTTCTGAATGTTTTTAAAAATTTCCTGCACACACCCGCGCAAACGACCCCACATGATGTCTCCCTGCAAGGACGAAGACCGCCGCCTTGACTTCCCCCGTCTCCGGGGATACAGTGTATACTATTGAAAACTATGACCAAACCATGGACAACCTGATCCAATCCTTCCGCACCCACCTGGTGGCGGAGAAAAATGCCTCGCCCAATACCGTTACGGGCTACCTGAAAGACCTCGACCAGTTCGCGGGGTTCTTGCGCCAAACTGGGCATGCCTGCACCGCAGACGGGGCGATCGACATCCACCAGATCGACCGGCTGGCGGTGCGTTCGTACCTCGCTTACCTTTATGAGCAATCCTGCACCGGCAGCACCATGAACCGCAAACTGTCATCGCTCCGCAGCTTTTTCCAGTTTCTGTGCCGGGAGAATCATATCAAAACCAACGTCGTGAAAACCATCCCGGCGCCCCGAAAAAAGAATGCGCTTCCCACCTACCTCACGGTGGACGAGATGTTTCGCCTGCTGGAGCTTCCCGCAAAGGAAGGGTTTCTCGGCATACGCGACCGCGCCATGCTGGAGTTGTTCTACAGCACCGGCATGCGCATCAGCGAGTTGACCGGGCTCACACTCGACTCCATTCACCTCGACGAGCGCCGGGTGAACGTGCTTGGCAAGGGAAAAAAAGAACGCGTTCTGCCGCTCGGACGGAAAGCCATAGAGGCGGTCCGCTCCTACATGAAAGAACGGCAGATGCTGCTTGCAAAGAAAAAACCGGAGCTGCCTCCCGCGCAACTGTTCCTCAACACCCGCGGTGGAGCGGTGACGGTTCGCGGGGTGCGCAAGATCCTCCACCGCTACCTGGGACCGGCCTTTTCGAAAGGGGTGTCACCCCATTCCCTGCGCCATTCCTTCGCCACACATTTGCTCGAAGGCGGGGCGGATCTGCGTTCCATTCAGGAAATGCTGGGGCATGCCAGTCTCTCCACCACACAGAAATACACACACCTGACCATCGACCGGCTCATGGAGACGTACGACAAATCCCACCCACGGGCTCAACAATTGGATGCCAATTCGCCCAAACCATGATAAAAATGCAGGACGGTTTCTCAGGAAACCGTTGGAAACCGCATTGCCAACCCGTTTTCAATACCCGGTCAACATGGAATCCCACACTCCACACGGAACGACAATATTATCCGTCCGCCACCAGGGACAGGTGGCGATGGGCGGCGACGGGCAGGTGACTCTTGGCCCGACGGTGATGAAGCACTCGGCACAAAAGGTCCGCCGGATGTATAACAACAAGATCATCGCCGGGTTTGCCGGGGGCACAGCCGATGCGTTCGCCCTGTTCGCGCGTTTCGAGGAAAAACTGGAAAAATACAACGGCAATCTGTCGCGCGCTGCGGTGGAACTGGCCAAGGACTGGCGCACGGACAAACTCCTGCGGCGGTTGGAAGCGATGTTGCTGGTTGCGGACCAGAACAACAGCTTCCTCATTTCCGGCACGGGCGACGTGATTGAGCCGGACGACGGCATCATCGCCATCGGTTCCGGGGGCATGTTTGCGCAGTCGGCCGCGAAAGCGCTGGCGCGTCACTCCGGCCTGAATGCCCGGCAGATCGTGGAAGAGGCCATGAAAATTGCGCAGGATGTCTGCATCTACACCAACGATCATCTCACCATCGAGGAGTTGTGAACGATGGCGGATCTCTCGACCCAGACCCCGAAAACCGTTAAAGAACGGGAAACGTTTATGGCGGCACTCACGCCGAAAGCCATCGTGCACGAACTCAACCGGTTCATCGTCGGCCAGGAAAAAGCCAAGCGCGCCGTCGCCGTGGCGCTCCGCAACCGCTGGCGGCGTCAGCAGTTGGACCCGGAACTGCGCGAGGAAGTCGCCCCGAAAAACATCCTCATGATCGGCCCCACCGGCGTCGGCAAGACGGAAATCGCAAGACGGCTGGCGAAGCTGTCGAAGTCGCCCTTCATCAAAGTCGAGGCGTCGAAGTACACCGAAGTCGGCTACGTCGGCCGTGACGTGGAATCGATGATACGCGACCTGGTGGAACTGACCCGCAGCATGGTGCGGCAGGAGCAGGAAGAGGACGTGCAAAAGGAAGCCCGGAAGGCGGCGGAAGAGCGCCTGCTCGACATCCTATTGCCGCCGCACCCCAGCCAGCGGCACCCGGGCCAGAAGGAATACGAACTGGACGACCTCGGCCAGCAACAGTACCAGCAGACGCGTGAGAAGTTCCGCGGGTACCTGCATGAAGGTAAATTCGATGATCGCGATGTGGAGATCGAGGTGCAGGCCAAGTCGCCGTACATGGTCGATATCATGTCGCCGCCCGGCATGGAGGATATGGATTCCAACATCAAGGACATGCTGGGCAACCTGATGCCGAAAAAATCCTCGCACAAGAAAATGAAAGTACCGGAGGCACTGAAGGTACTGACGCAGGAAGAAGCAGAAAAATTAGTCGATCAGGACAAGGTGAACCAGGAAGCGGTGGAGCGCGCCCAGCAGAGCGGCATCGTGTTCATCGACGAAATCGACAAGATCACCGCACGTTCCGGCATGAGCGGCGGTCCCGACGTTTCCCGGGAAGGGGTTCAACGCGACCTGCTGCCCATCGTTGAAGGTGCATCGGTGTCCACCAAGTACGGCATCGTCAAGACCGATCACATCCTGTTCATCTCAGCCGGCGCGTTCCATTCGTCGAAACCTTCGGACCTGATCCCGGAATTCCAGGGACGCTTTCCCATCCGCGTCGAGCTCGAGTCGCTCACGCAGAAGGACTTCGTGCTCATCCTCACGGAACCGGGCAATGCGCTCATCAAGCAGTACTCGGCGTTGCTCAATACCGAAGGCATCGACCTCAAATTCACCGACGACGCCATCCAGGAAATCGCATCGATGGCGGCGCAGGTCAACGAGCGCACCGAGAACATCGGCGCGCGGCGTTTGCAGACCGTCATGGAAAAACTGCTGGAAGACCTGTTGTTCGACGCCTCGACAATGGAAGCACAGACCGTGACCATTGAAGGCTCTCGCGTGAAAGATAAACTGGGCGGCATCATCGAGGACCAGGACCTGAGCCGCTACATCCTGTAATGGACCGAAACATGGAAGCATTGATCAACAAAGCCGAGATGCTGATCGAGGCCCTGCCTTACATAAAAAATTTTTACAGGAAAACGTTCGTCATCAAGTACGGCGGCAACGCCATGGTCTCCGAGGAGTTGAAGAACACGTTCGCGCTGGACGTGGTGATGATGAAATACATCGGCATCAATCCCGTCATCGTGCACGGTGGCGGCCCGCAGATCGGCAAGACCCTCGAGATGTTCGGCATCGAGTCGCAGTTCATTGACGGCCACCGCATCACTTCAAAGGAAATGATCGACGTGGTGGAAATGGTGCTGGGCGGCAAGGTGAACCAGGACATCGTGACGCTCATCAACAGTCACGACGGCAACGCGGTGGGCATCACCGGCAAGGATGGCAACCTCATCCAGGCGAAACGGTACAAGCACGTCAAAAAGTCGCCTGAGACCAATCAATCGGAGATCATCGACCTCGGCCTGGTGGGCGAGATCACGCAGGTGAACGTGCGCATTCTTCAGGAAATTGACGAAGCCGGGTTCATTCCCGTCATCGCACCGATCGGACAGGGCGACAAGGGCGAGACGCTCAACATCAACGCGGACATCGTCGCGTCGAAAGTCGCCTCCGCGCTGAAAGCGGAAAAGCTCCTGCTCATGACCGACATCGAAGGGGTGAAGGGCAAAAACGGCAAACTGATCCCCAATCTCACCCGGAGAAAAGCGCAGGACCTCATCAAGTCCAAGGTCATCAAGGACGGCATGCTGCCCAAGGTGAACTGCTGTCTCGACGCATTGAAAGCGGGCGTCGGAAAAACCCACATCATCGACGGCCGCGTGCGCCACTCCCTTCTGCTCGAAATCTTCACGAAAGAGGGCGTCGGCACCCAGATTGTGGACAAATAAGCCCCTCCCCGCTCCTTTCGCCCTTCGGCGCCGTAAATTCCTATTCCGCAAGCGTTTCCGCGATCCCCGCCTGCTTGTGGAAGGTTGACATCCCCCGTGGACATTGCTAGTTTTAAATATTTGAAAGTCTAAAAATCAGGCCCTTATCGCAACCATGCCCTCAACCCGGATAGACGACAGATCGCGCACCATTCTGATGGAGACGGTGAGCAACTACATCACCACCGCGGAACCCGTGGGCTCCGGCACCATCTCGCGCAACCTGGAGCAACGCCTGAGCCCCGCCACCGTGCGCCACGTGATGGCGGATCTGGAGGAAATGGGGTTCCTGCACCAGCCTTACACGTCTGCTGGACGCGTCCCCACCGACCAGGGCTACCGGTTTTTTGTCAACGAGCTGTTGCAGATCCAGATCCAGAATTCCGCGCCGTTGGCGGCGTTCCCACGTGATCTCCAGAACCAGTCGCTGGACCAGATTCTGGAGTCGACATGTTCGTTTCTGTCCACCTGTTCGCACCAGGCGGGGCTGGTGATGGTGCCCAGCTTCTGGGACCTCGCGCTCAAGAACATCCAGTTCATCCACCTCACTTCCGGCAAACTGCTGGCGGTGTTCGAGTCGCAGATGGGCATGCTGCAGAACAAGATCATCGAAACCGGTGACGCCCTGTCTCAGGACCGGTTGAACGCGGT
This sequence comes from Nitrospina sp. 32_T5, assembly GCF_052156635.1. NCBI lineage: Bacteria > Pseudomonadati > Nitrospinota > Nitrospinia > Nitrospinales > Nitrospinaceae > Nitrospina > Nitrospina sp. 32_T5. Next base: position 76,697 of record NZ_JBQKUO010000005.1, read on the forward strand.
GTCCAACTACCTGAACCGCGAGTTCGGCGGTCGATCGCTGAAAGCCATCCGTCAGGAACTCCAGCACCGCAGGAAAAACGAAAAGGAGCACTACAACGAACTGGTGAAAAGGGCGAGCGAGCTGTGGATGCAAATGTTCCCCGACGAGAAGAACGCGGAACTGCTGATCGACGGCCTCATCAACCTGCTCGACCAGCCGGAGTTCTCGGAAAACGTTGAGAAAATGAAGCGCCTCATGAAAACCGTCGAGGAGAAGGCAAAGCTCATCAAACTGCTCGACCAGTGCATGCTGGAAGACGGCCTCACCGTGTTGATCGGCGAGGAAAACCCGGACGAGGAGCTGGAAGGGTTCAGCCTCATCGCGCAGAACTACCGCATGGGCAACGAAAAACTGGGCACGCTCGCCGTGTTCGGTCCCAAGCGCATGGATTATCGGAAAATGATCGGTATCGTGAACTCGACCGCAGACAACGTGTCGGAGTTTTTGACAAATAAATAGGAGTGCCAACCGCAATATGAGCAAGAAAAGCGACACCTACGAAAAATCTGAAGAGGAAAACAAAATTGACCCTGAAGACGCCGCGCAAACGGATGCCGCGAATGATCCGGCGGAACCGGAAGTGGTGAACGAAGACTCCGCGGAGACGCTTCTTAAAAGGAAGGACGAGGAACTCGCCGAGATGCGGAACGAAGTGCTCCGCATGCGCGCCGACGTGGAAAACATCCGCCGCCGCCTGACCAAGGAGAAGGAAGACGCCATCGCCTTCGCCAACCAGCGGCTCATCAAGGACCTCCTTCCCGTGTTCGACAACCTCGACCGCGCGCTCAAGGCGCCGGACACCAACGTGGAAAGCCTGAAGGAAGGCGTGCGCATGACCGCCAAGCAGTTCGAAGCGATTTTCGAGAAGGAAAGAGTCGAACCCATCACCGCCGTCGGCGAAAAATTCGATCCCGCCGTGCACGAAGTGCTGGCGCAGATCGAGTCGCACGAACACGAGGAGAATACGGTCATCGAGGAATACGTGCGCGGCTACAAGATGAACGGACGCGTCCTGCTTCCGGCGAAAGTCGCCACCGCCAAAAAACCGAGCGGGGACAAACCCGCCGACCCCCCCGCCTGAGGCGCGACCCCATCCCATGCCCGAGTTGCCGGAGGTCGAAACCCTGCGCCGGGCGCTGTTGCCCCTCATCCCCGGAAAACGCCTGGCCGCGCTGAAATTCTACCGGCCGGACCTGCGCTTTCCCATCCCGACGGAACTCCTGACAAAAAACCTCCCCGGCGCCGTGCTGGGTGACATCACCCGCATCGGCAAATACCTGTTACTGCATTTTTCCGGCGGCGCCATGCTGTGGCACCTCGGCATGAGCGGGCGCGTCGAGCAGGGTCCGTCGCTCACCCCCATTCACAAACACGACCACGCCGTGTTTCATTTCGAGCCGGACATCTACCTGCATTTCGTCGATCCGCGCCGCTTCGGATGCATCCTGTGGGTGCCCGACGGCAAGGGCCATCCGCTGATCGATCATCTCGGCCCCGACCCCCTTGCCCCCGGCACCACAGCAAAGGACCTGAAAGCACGTGCCCGCACCTGCAAGGGGCCGATCAAGGGATTCCTCATGAACGCCTCGCGCCTCGCGGGCATCGGCAACATCTACGCCTGCGAGTCCCTGCACGCCGCGGGGATCCACCCCAACCGCGCCGCCAACAAACTCACCCTGCCACAATGGGAAACACTGCTCGCCACCCTGCGGATCACACTGGAGAAAAGCATCGCTTCCGGAGGGACGACCTTGCGCGATTTTTTCAGCACCGATGGATCGCCGGGCTATTACACGCTGGACCTCGCCGTGTACGGACGCGAAAGCCAGCCGTGCAAGCAGTGCGGCACCCCCATCGTGCGCACCGTCCACTCCGGCCGCTCCACCTTTTTCTGCAAAACGTGCCAAAGGAGATAACGCTTAACCCGCCCGGGCTTCGGTGCTATCCTTGGGGCCATGCAACCCTCGATCGGACTCATCACGCTCAACGCGAAGTTCATCCACACTGCGGTCAGCCTGCGCTACCTGCGGAACGCCGCCCGCCGTGCGGGTTACACCAACGTGTGGATCGAGGAGTTCACCATCCACCACCCCACCTGGAAAATCGCCGCCGAGATCCAGAAACACAAACCGGACATCCTCGGCATCGGCGTGTACATCTGGAACCGCAGGCAATGTTTCGAGCTGGTTGAGGTTCTGAAAAAACAGAATCCCGATTTGAAAATTGTTCTGGGCGGGCCGGAGGTGTCGTTCGAGATGCCACACGGTGACGACTACACCATCCTTTCCGGCGAAGGTGAGGCGCGTTTCGTCGAGTATCTCGGCTATGCCGTGAAAAACGAATCGCCGCCGCCGGACGTGCTGGATCGGTGGCTGGTTTACGGCGGCGACCTGCCGGATCTGCACGTACCGTACACGCAGGAAGACTGGCCGCACCTCCAGAACCGTTACGCGTATGTCGAGACTTCGCGCGGTTGCCCGTACCTGTGCTCGTTCTGCCTGTCGGCCTTGGACAAGACGGTGCGCTATTTCGACGACAACGCGGTGCGCCAGCAGATCGAGGACATCGTGAAGGCGGGCGTCGGCAAGGTGAAGTTTGTCGACCGAACCTTCAACCTGCAACCGCGCCGGATGCGCGACCTCATGCAGTGGCTGACACAGTTCCCCGACGTCGAGTTTCATTTCGAAGTGGTGGGCGATCTCCTGAACGACGGCATGCTGGAGTTTCTCGACACCGTGCCGCCGGGCATGTTCCAGTTCGAGATCGGAATCCAGACCGCCACCGACCCGGTCCAGCAGACCATCCAGAGAAAACAGAACAACGACAAACTGTTCGGCACAATCAAACAGTTGATCGCGCAGGACCGCGTCCACGTGCACTGCGACCTGATCTTCGGCCTGCCCGGCGAGACGTACGAACAGATGATGGAATCGTTCGAGGAAGTGTTCGCCCTGCGCCCGCACGAGGTGCAGTTGGGATTCCTCAAGTTCCTTCCCGGCGCGCCGGTGAAGGACCAGATAGAAAAAGAAGGCTACCGGTATCTCTCCACGCCGCCGTATGAAGTGATCGCCAACCGGCTTGTATCCGCCGAACAGTTCAGTTATCTGAAACGTTTCACCGAGATGTTCGACCTGTTCTACAACTCGCAACGCTTCCGCTTCACGCTGGAACACATCCTGCGCGACCGTTCACCCATAGACGTGTTCGACCGCCTGCTGGCCCACGTCGAAAAGCACACCGGGTTTCACGGCGGCATCTCGCTCGACCGGCAGTATTTGTTCCTCGCCGAGTGTTTCGGTCTGCTGGACGATCCCCTTGCGCTCGATTTGCTCAAACTCGATTACCTGTACCATCAGCGCACGTTTCACCTTCCCGAATTTCTGCGTGCGCGCTTGCCGGAAAACGGATCGACGAAGCTCCGCACCTGGTCCGGCGACCGCAAGACGCCGCTTGTGCCCTTCTCGCACGAGATCGAAGTGGACCGCTGGCAGGCCCGTCTTTCGCCCTCCCGCAGCCCCTTGTATTACGCCGTGGCGCACGCGCCCAGGGGCGCGGGCTACTTCACCCGCCCCGCCGTGCACCGCGTGGAAGGCTGATTCCGCCATTTTTGTTTTCAAATCCAGCCCGGCCGTTATATGATGGACGGTCAATTCACCCTATTCATAAACAAATTGGAGAGACTCTAAGGAGAAGATCATGTCAGACGCCAGTGAAACCCCGCTCAATCCCCGCAGCCGAACGATCACCCAGGGCGACCGCCGTGCGCCCAACCGCGCCATGTTGCGCGCGGTGGGCTTCAAGGACGAAGATTTCGAGAAGCCGATCGTGGGCATTGCCAACGGGCAGAGCAACATCACCCCCTGCAATGCGGGACTGGGCAAGCTGGCGGACATTGCCTCTGCAGAGATTTACAACAACGGCGGCATGGCGCAGATGTTCGGCACCATCACCATCAGCGACGGCATCAGTATGGGCACCGAAGGCATGAAATGCTCGCTGGTCAGCCGCGAAGTCATCGCCGACTCCATCGAGACCGTCTGCCGGGGATCGTCCATGGACGGCGTGCTCGCTATCGGCGGCTGTGACAAGAACATGCCCGGCGCGATGATCGCCATGGCGCGCCTGAACATCCCCGCGGTCTTCGTGTATGGCGGCACCATCAAACCCGGCCACCTCGGTGACCAGGACCTGACTGTCGTCAGCGCGTTCGAAGCCGTCGGCAAGTTCAGCGCCGGGGCCATCGACCAGGACGAATTGACCGACATCGAAAAGAATGCGTGTCCCGGTTACGGGTCGTGCGGCGGCATGTTCACCGCCAACACGATGTCGTCGGCATTCGAGGCGATGGGCATGAGCATGCCGTACAGTTCGACCATGTCCAATGAGGACAAGGAAAAGGAAAACAGCACGCGCGAAAGCAGCATCGCGTTGATGAACCTGATCCGGAACAACATCCTGCCGCGCGATATCATCACGCGGAAGTCGCTGGAGAACGCCATCACCGTGGTCATGGCCGTCGGCGGCTCGACCAACGCCGTCCTCCATTTGCTGGCGATCGCGCACAGCGCGGGCCTCAAGCTTTCAATCGACGACTTCGAAACCATCCGCAAGCGCGTGCCGTTGTTCTGTGATTTGAAGCCATCCGGCCGGTATGTTACGGTTGACCTTCATCGGGCCGGAGGCATTCCGCAGGTCATGAAGATGTTGTTGAATGCAGGGTTGCTTCACGGCGACTGCATGACCTGCACCGGCAAAACGATCGCGGAAAACCTGAAAGACGTACCGGACCAGCCGGCGGCGAACCAGGATGTCATCCTTCCCCTGGACCAACCCAAAGCGAAGGAAGGACACCTCGTTATCTTGAAAGGCAACCTCGCACCGGAGGGAGCCGTCGCCAAGGTTTCGGGCATCAAGACGCACGTCCTCACCGGACCGGCTCGCATTTTTGACAGCGAAGAGGCGTGTCTGGATGCAATAATTGAAAATAAAATCAAAGAAGGAGACATCATTGTCATCCGCTATGAAGGGCCAAAAGGCGGACCCGGCATGCGTGAAATGCTGGCACCGACATCAGCGATTGTCGGAAAAGGCTTGGGTGATAAGGTCGGTTTGATCACCGACGGCCGGTTTTCAGGAGGCACTTTCGGACTGGTTGTCGGACACATTGCACCCGAAGCGCAGGAAGGCGGACCGATTGCGCTGGTCCGCGAAGGCGACTCGATCACGCTCGACGTCGACCGCAACCTCATTGAGGTGAGTTTGAGCAGTGAGGAAATGCAAGCCCGGCAGGCTGAATGGAAGGCTCCACCTGTCAAATATCAGACCGGTGTGCTTGCCAAGTACGCCAAATTGGTTGCTTCGTCCTCCAAAGGTGCGGTAACGGATTAGTCGGTATTAATTCGATACCCACTGTAAAAAGTTCTCGTTCTTGCTCTCGTTGGAAAGAAACTGAGCCTCTCCCGCACGCTGTGTAGGAGATGGCTCGATTTCTTTTGCGAACCGCTCATGCTAATTCTTGCTTCTTTCTTGTCCAACAAGGAAGGGAGCAAGGCAAATGGAGATCATGGCACCAGAAGCACCCAATAAATTATTGGTGAGCGCGACCCGTATCAACCTGTACTACCTGCACGATTTATTTCAGGAAATCGCTTCGGAAGTCAGCGAACGTATTGGGTCCGACCTGGGGGCCGACATCCCGCTAACCGCGGGTATGTGGGGCGGCTCCTACCTCGTTGCCGACCCCACGGGTGTGTCGCGCACCAATGTCAAACGTCTCTATTCCATCGTCAATTTCCCTCAGGGGACCCCGCTGGACAAACCGGAAGTGTTCGAGATGCTGATGCGGTATTACCGCGACTGCTTGAAAGAACAGTTTCGCGAATACCGGATTCGACTGGACCAGCCGACGTGGGGCGACGTGATCCCCTACTCCAACCGCAGGCGTCCGACCACCGCGATGCAGATGGTGGACACTTCACGGCGCATCCAATTCGCCCGCGTGTTCTTCGTTCCCAACTCGGCCACCTGGGCGGAATCCATCATCTTCGACATGATCCGCAACGTACGCCAGCTGCGCGAGCTTCTGGACATCGATCACCGCCCGCGAATCGCGGGTGTCGATGAACTCAAATTCCTGCTGCAGGACATCCTCATCACCTACTTCACGCTGAGGCCGGCACTCACTCCGGACTTCGAGGAGCATGCCCATCCCATCATCAAGGAACTTTACGGAAAGTTTGTGACGGGCATGAGCGACCGTTCCGACGTGGAGGAGCAATACCAAAAGGTCTACGCCAATGCGCTGGCCTACGGCTACGAGGAGGCGTTGGAGGGACCTTACAAGAAGGAAGGGTTGGACATTTTCCAGGTGGAAAACTGGCCGGTGGATAAAATCAATTTCGTACCGGATGAATTGAAGGAAAAGCTGGTGCCTCATCTCGAAGGCACGTTCGAAAAGTTCAGCCGCAACCTTGCGGTTCAGCAGGCCTGAACAAACCCCTTATACATACTCCAGCACGATCCAACCCGCGAGTCCCTTCTGCCCGTTGGTCTCGCGGTTGCCTCCGTCCCAGATGGCAATGGCCAACGCCGTGGCCGCATCCAGTGGCCGGTCCAGTTCGTCTCCGGTCGTCAAAGGGCGTTTGAACACCACGACCCACCCGGTCTCGGTTCGCACACCATGCCCCTGCACATCCTGCTGGGCCTGGCGGGTGAGAGTGCTGAAGCCCTCGGCATTCAAATCCTCCACCGGCGATTTGATGGTGGACGGATCTTTCACTGTCTGCCTGAGCGCATCGACCTCCACCTGCCGCGCGGCTTTCCATTGCCAGATATTCACCATCTCCCCTTCCGCTCCCATGGTGACGGGAGGCGGCGTGCCGGTTGCCTTCAGCGGAAACATCACCGCTGCCTGGTCCGTATAGAGCCGGGAATTGTCCAGTCCATCGTCGCGGGTCGAGTCCTCCCACTCCAGCCGTACGGCAAATTCGGTATCCGTACGCGCCGCACTGAGAGTGACTTTCTTGATCGAGGGATCGGGCCACTGTGGATTGGTGATCAACTGCGGGCCGAGTTCGATCACCTTGCGCTCCGGCCCCTGCGCCGCCGTCCAGAAGCCAGATAGAGGGGACAGCGGCAGGGATCCCGAATAGCGGGTCACTTTCACCTTGCCGGTGCAGTATCCATCATTCAGACAGGACTCATAATTCACTGAAGAAGAACCACATCCCCAACCCAGGCCAGTGATCAAAACCGTAAGCACGGCAGGAAACCAACGTAATCCAAACAGGTATTGTTTCATGAAAAAATTTTTCGGTAGAGAATTAAAAACGGTTAACGAGTTCATTCAAACCCTGTGTGATCTGAGGAGTATGCGGCCCCACCAGCACGACGTTGAGTCCGTTCGCCACAAACAAACGACGGGCGACGCGGCGGACATCATCAAGGGTGATGCCTTCTATCAACATCCGTTCGTCTTCAACTGAAATCGCGGTGGAGTAGAGGGGGGCCTGACCGTACCGCACCAACTGCTTGTAGGGCGAATCGTATTCCAGCTCCAGTTCGTAAGCATATCGCTTTTTCACAAAACCCAGTTCTTCGGCACTCGGCCCTTCGGCAAGCAGGGTTTTGATCTCGCGGAAAATGATATCGGCAATTTCCAGCACTTTTTCCGGACGCGCGTTGACGTCGAAGTCGAACGTACCGCAGTCAGAAAGCGCGGTCTCCCGCGCCTGCACGGAGTACACAAGCCCGCGGTCCTCGCGCAGGGTTTTTTGCAAACGGGACGCCGTCCCGTCGTCAAAAATCAGCGCGATCAACGAAACAATGTAGTAGTCGGGATCATTGAAGGAAACCGAGCGAAAACAGATCTGCAACTGGGCCTGGCTGTCGTCATGCTTCTGGATGAACAGGACCGGCTTCTCCTGGTTTTCTTTCACGGAACCGACGAAATGGTTTTTCGGGATCACCCGCCCGCACCTGGGAAACCCGCCGAAGTGGCGCCGGGCCAATTCCAGAAAGCGGTCGTGACTCAGTGCGCCGGCCCCAGCCAGCACCATGTTGCCGGGACAGTAATAGGTTTCAAAAAACTCGCGGAGTTGATCCGTATCGATAGCCTTGATCGACTCCTCCGTACCTATAATGGGATAGCCCAGTGGATCGTCGCCGTAAAGCAGTTTGCATGCGTGGTAGTCGATATCCACGTTCACACCTTCCGCGTTGAAATCTTCAAGACATTCTTCCAGGATGATCTCGCGCTCGACTTCGATGCTGGGGAACAGGGGATCGGTGAAGAAATCGGAAAACAGTTCCATTCCCCGCTCCAACTGTTCATAATGCGGGCTGAAGTCGTAATGCGTGTGTTCGGTGTAGGTGGAAGCGCGCAGGCCGCGACCGATTTTCTCGAACTCGGTGTTGAGCAGGATCGAGTCCGGATACCTGCGGTTGCCGCGGAACAGCATGTGCTCCAGGAAATGCGAAATGCCGTTGTTCGCCGGTGTTTCAAAACGAACGCCCGAACGGATGTACATGCCGATGTCCAGCGTGTGCAGGTGCGGCATCTCGACCGTGACGACGGTCAGTCCGTTTTCCAGGGTATCGAAGTGAGTTCGATTTTCAAGCGTATGGGTGGTGTTCATAAAGCCTGTTGAAGGGGTGGTGGAAAAACCGTTATTATCTCACACAATTTTAACGCGTCCGAGATGGAATTGGAAAATTCATGAGCCGACCGGAATGGTGCGAAACGGATTTCCGAAAAGCGGAGGTCTTTCTCGAGGAACACGAAGGAGATCAACCGGATACCGCTCTTTTCGACTGCGGCGACGGGTTGTACGCGGTGATTCCGCGCGGCCTCCCCGCGCTGGGAATCCGGTTTTACGGCCTGTTCATGCTGGCGCCCCTGCCGGTGCTCCTTGCCAGCGTCGTCGTCCTGGTGCTGTTTGGATTCAAAGATGACGTCTCGCTGAACGCAACCACCCTGGGAGTGTTTGCCATCTCGGTGGTGTTGATCGTCGGCCTCGTGCGTGTGATGCACCTCATCCTGCAAAACCGCGCGCTGTTTCCACGCAACTATTTCGTCACCCTCGGCAAAAACGGCATCGCCATGCACTACTCGCGCAAGCACTTTCCGTTTCACAACCCGCGCGCATGGCTGACGTGGCACGACGTCAAGTCGGTGGAGCCGGGCAGCGGACTCTTCCTGCCCGCGTTTTTGATCGGCCTGCCGTTCATCACTTATCCCAAAGTGCAGGGAGAGAACGGCGTGGAGGTGGACCTTCCATTCCGCTTGTCCCGCGCCCGGCAGGCGGAACAGATGGAGGCGGTGCAGAACCTCATCCGCGACAACCTCGAATGGCGCAACGCTATTCGAAGTTGATCGAGTTTTCGCCAAGCAACTCCTCGATCTGCTCGATGATCTCGTCGCAGGGCTTCACCTTGAGTTCGCTCTGGACCGTGCGTTGTCTCGCCGGCCCCCCTTCTGGAAACAGGAAATGCACAAGCAGTTGGTTGTTGCCGGGATGCCGCGCCAGCACGTCCTTGACCGAATGCAGGGTGGTCTTCTCCAGGCCCGGGGTGCGGATGTGGACATGCACCGTTCCCTTCCAGTGATCCTTCGCTTCGGCGAGCGGACGAATCTCGTTCGCGATCACCTTCGGCCAGTTGTCGTCGGCTTCCACCGTGCCCTTGACGAGAATCGGACCGTCCTGATCCAGAATCTCCAGTGAGTTCCTGTACGTCTCCGGCCACACCGTCACCTCCACCGTGCCCTGCAAATCCTCGAGCGTCATGAGCGCCATCTTGTCGCCCTTCTTCGTGGTCTTGGTGATGATCTTGAACGGCACCCCCGCGATGCTGACTTCCTTTCCGTTCGGTCGCTCGGACAGGTTGGCGGAATTGGCGTCGGTGAACCACGCGATGTCTTTCTGGTACTTCATTAACGGGTGCCCGGACACGTAAAAGCCGATGGTCTCTTTCTCGAATTTCAGGCGGTCGTGGTCGCTCCATTCCTCCGCGGGTTCCGACGACACCGCAATGTCCTCTTCCTCTTCGCCCAGGAGATCGAACATGCTGGACTGACCCAACTGCCGGTCGCGCTGGCGAGACTGTCCGATATCCATGTACGCCTGCAGGTGCTTCATCATCCCCGCCCGGCTTTCACCTACGGAGTCGAACGCGCCGCTTTTGATCAGGCTTTCGATGACACGCTTGTTCACCTTGTTGAGGTCCACCGATTCGCAGAACTGCTTGAGCGAGGTGAACTCACCCACCTGGTTGCGCGTATCGATGATGATGTCGATGGCCGACGCGCCGACGTTCTTGATCGCTCCCAGCCCGAACACCAGCTTGTCTTCGTGGATCGAGAAGTCGCGGAAACTGCGGTTGACGTCCGGCGGCATCATCTGGATGCCCATCTCGCGGCAGTCGTTGATGTAACGGATCACCTTGTCGGTGTTGTCCATTTCGCTGGTGATCAGCGCACCGAAAAACTGGAGCGGGTAATGCGCCTTGAGATACGCGGTCTGGTAGGAGATGAGGGCGTACGCGGCGCTGTGCGACTTGTTGAATCCGTAACCCGCGAATTTTTCCATCAGGTCGAAGATACGTTCGGACTTTTTGTCCGGAATCTTGTTCTTGTGACTGCCCTGGTAGAACTTCTCACGCTGCTGCGCCATCTCCTCCGGTTTTTTCTTGCCCATGGCGCGGCGCAGGAGGTCGGCATCGCCCAGCGTGAAGCCCGCCAGCACGTTGGCGATCTTCATGACCTGCTCCTGGTACAGGATGACGCCGTGCGTCTCTTTCAGGATGTCCTTCAACTGCGGCAGTTCGTATTTCTCCTCGAGCGTGCCGTGCTTGCGCTTGACGTAGTCGTCCACCATGCCGCTCTCCAGCGGACCCGGACGGAACAGCGCGAGGAGCGCGATGATGTCCTCAAAGCTGTCCGGCTTCATCTTGAGCAGAAGGTCGCGCATGCCGGAGCTTTCCAGCTGGAACACGCCGCGCGTCCGGGCCTCGCTCAACAGCTTGTAGGTTTCGGAATCGTCTTTCGGGATGGCGTCGAAGTCGAGCTCCGTGCCCTCCGACTCGCGGATCAACCGAAGCGCGTTGTGGATGACGGTGAGCGTCCGCAGGCCGAGGAAGTCCATCTTCAGCAACCCCAGCTTTTCGATGTTGTTCATCGAAAACTGGGTCACGATTTCATCGTTGTTGCCCTTGTACAACGGCAGGAACTCGGTGAGCGGTTTGGGCGAAATCACCACGCCCGCCGCGTGGGTGGAGCAGTGACGCGGCAGGCCTTCCAGCTTGAGGGCGATGTCGAGCAATTCCTTTATATTTTCGTTTTCCTTCGACATCTCCTTGAAACGCGGCTCCTCGTTCATCGCGTCGGTGAGCGTGATGTTCAGCCGGTTGGGCACCAGCTTGGCGATCTTGTCCACTTCGCCGTAGGTCAGGCCCAGCACGCGGCCGACGTCGCGGATGACGCCCTTCGCGTTCATACTGCCGAAGGTGATGATCTGTGTGACGAAATCGTGGCCGCCGTATTTTTCCGTGACGTATTTGATGACGTCGTCGCGCTTTTCCATGCAGAAGTCGATGTCGATATCCGGCATGCTGACGCGTTCCGGGTTCAGAAAGCGCTCGAACAGGAGGCCGTAGTGGATGGGATCGAGGTTGGTGATGCGAAGCGAGTAGGCGACCAGGCTTCCCGCCGCCGAACCGCGGCCGGGTCCGACGGGAATGCCGTTCTCCCGCGCGTACCGTATGAAGTCCCACACGATGAGAAAATAACCCGGATAGCCCATCTTCCTGATGATGGCAAGTTCCTCGTCCAGCCGGTCCTCGTACACCGCGCGGTCGTACTCCTGCCCCGCCCTGTCCATTTCCTCATACCGCTCCTGCAGTCCCAGCCGCGATTGTTCTTCCAGATACGAGTACAGCGTGTGCGCTTCGGGCACCGGGTATTCCGGCAGGTTGTCCCTTCCGGTTTCAAGGTCCAGGTTGCACCGCTCGGCGATCTTGATGGTGTTCTCGATCGCCTCCGGGATCTCACGGAACATCGCCTCCATTTCCTGCGGCGACTTGAAGTAATACTCGTCCGAGTGGTACTTCATGCGATAGGGATCGTCCATCGTCTTGCCGGTTTGCAGGCAGAGGAGGATTTCGTGCGAACGGAAATCTTCCTGGTCGAGGTAATGGCAGTTGTTGGTGGCGACGACGGGGAGGTCGAGTTTCCTGCCGATCTCAATCAGACCCTTGTTGATCGGTTCCTGCCAGTCCAGCTTGTGGTTCTGCAGTTCCAGATAGAAGTTGTCCTCGCCCATGATGTCCTTGTACTGCTCAGCCATCTTGAGCGCGCGCGGCAGGTTTTCCTTGTTGATGTAATGGGCGAGCTCGCCGCGGTTGCAGGAGCTGAGGGCGATCAGGCCTTCGGCATGCTGGGCAAGCAGCTCCTTGTCGATGCGCGGCTTGTAATAGAAACCTTCCAGGTAACCGGAGGTCACCAGCTTGACCAGGTTCTGGTAGCCGGTCTGGTTGCGGGCGAGCAGGATGAGGTGGTGGGCGGCGTCGCGCAGCCGGAAATTGTCGTCTTTCTTCAACCGGCTTTCCGGAGCGACATACACCTCACACCCGATGATGGGTTTGAGACCGTGCTTGCGTGCGCCCTGGTAGAACTCCATCGCCCCGAACAGGTTGCCGTGGTCGGTCATCGCCACCGCCGGCATCTTGAACTCTTCGGCGCGCTTGAACAATGCCTCGTGGCGAAGCGACGAGTCCAGCAAGCTGAAATGCGTGTGCACGTGCAGGTGCACAAAATTGGAATGACGCATGGGGCGTCCTGTCCTTACAAAAGTTGATCGAACCGGAGTGGCCGGTCAGTCCAGCAGTTTTTCAAACGGCAGGTATTCCATTCCCAGTGCCTCGGCCACGGCTGGGTGCGTGACGTGCCCCTTGTACACGTTGAGTCCGTGGCGGAGCGGCTGGCTTTCCATCAGCGCCGTCTTGAATCCCTTGCGCGCCAGTTCCCGGGCATACGGCAGAGTGGCGTTGGTCAACGCGTAGGTGGAGGTCCGCGCCACCGCCCCCGGCATGTTGGCCACGCAGTAATGGATGACCCCCTCCACTTCAAAAATCGGGTTTGAGTGCGTGGTCGGGCGTGAGGTTTCCAGGATGCCGCCCTGGTCGATGCCCACATCCACCACGACCGATCCCGTCCGCATGTTCTTCAGCATATCGCGCGTGATGAGCCGCGGCGACCGCGCTCCCGTGAGCAACACCGCGCCAATGACCAAATCCGCCATAGCCGTGTACTCACGCAAATTGAGTTTGTTCGACATGATGGTCTTCACGCGTCCGCCGAAAATGTCGTCAACGAAACGCAGGCGTTCGAGATCGATGTCCAGCAGGGTCACCCGCGCACTGGTGCCGATCGCCATCTTCGCCGCGTTGATTCCGACGATGCCGCCGCCGATGATGACGATGTGTCCCGGATCGACTCCCGGCACCCCCCCCAGCAGGATGCCGCGTCCGCCGTTTTCGCGCTCCAGGTACTTCGCGCCTTCGTGCACGGACATGCGGCCCGCCACCTCGCTCATTGGGACCAGAAGCGGCAGGGAACCGTCCTCCAACTGGACGGTCTCATAGGCAATGCCCGCCACCTTGCGGTCGAGCAGGCCCTGGGTGAGTTCCGGAGCCGGCGCCAGATGCAGGTAAGTGTACAGGATCTGGTTTTCGCGCAGGCGTGGAAACTCCTCCGGCAGGGGCTCCTTGACCTTGATGATCATGTCCGCCTGCTCGAACACCTCCTTGCAGGAAAGGATTTTCGCTCCCGTGCAGCCGTAATCGTCGTCGGAGATGCCGCTCCCCTCTCCTGCGGACTCCTCCACCAGTACGGTGTGGCCATCGGCGATGAGCTCCGTCACCCCCGCCGGGGTCATGGACACGCGGTATTCATCTTCCTTGATTTCTTTTGGGACACCAATAATCATATGTAAGCTTTGGGGAATGGATTGTGGACCAGGAAAACGGTCCTAAAGCTGATGAGGAAACGCGATTTCCGGCCGATTGCTATTTACCCGGAAATCCTATAAATTATTACATCAAAATGCACTCCCGCAACATCTAAATTAAGAGACACCCGGAGGAATTGGAATTGGATGAGGCAGTGAACACCAAATTCGACCAGATGTTTCAGGTCCAGTATTTCGCGCCGGAAAAAATGCTGGATCTCGATGAAAAGGACCTGGGTCTCGAGGAATTGAAACACCTTGCGGAATGGGAAATCTTTCCTGAGGTGGAAAAGCTGTACATCAGCAACAACCAGCTGACCGATGCGGCGATCGAAACCCTCGAACAGGTCTCCGGGAACCTCCAGTCTCTGTACCTGAACCACAATTTGCTGGGAGACGGTGCGGCCAGGAGCCTTGCCCGGTCGGAGTGGGTCAAGCCGCTCAAATGCCTGATGCTGGAGGCCAACGCCATCACCGCTGAAGGCGCGAAGGCACTGGCGAATTCGACCCACTTTCAAAACCTGGAAGAGTTGTTTCTCGATTTCAATCCCATCGGTCCGGAGGGCGTGAAGGCCATTGCCGAATCCCCCAATTTCCCGAATCTCAAGGCACTTCACCTGGACAGCACCCAGATGGGCGACGAGGGGGCGGTGGCCCTGGCCAATTCCAAAACCCTGACCGGCATCGAGCGCCTCTACCTTTGTTCCAACCGCATCGGAAATGAAGGGGCTCTGGCGCTTTCGCAGTCGGAAAACCTCAAAACCCTGCGCGTGCTCAGTATCTGGCGAAACGAAATCCGCGACGCGGGCGGGCAGGCCATGATCGCCTCCAGCACATTCGACAGGCTGGAGCGGCTTTACATGAGCCTGAACCTGATGGATCCGCCGGTGATTCAGGAAATCCGCAATTCGGCGCTGGCACAGCGCCTGGTCACGCTGGTCATGGATTAGGAGGGTTAGACGTGGACTACAAATACACCTACAGCAAGCTGTTCAACGTTTTGTTTCACATCGGCGTGATCTTCAACGTCCTGCTGGTGATCTGGCTCTACCTGGTTTTCTTCAAAATTATTTAGGGAAGAACATCAAACGGGCTTGCGCCCGGATCAGAGCGACTGCACCACCCTGGCGGAATGGGATGCGGCCTTGACCAGAGCGTCGTTGTTCACCCAGTACACCTGACTTTCCGGCACCAGGAAGTCGCCCTGAGCATTGCGGAAGGGCCGCCACTCATTGTTGATGTAAATTTCGTTGGGTCGAAAGTTGGCCTTGTATGCCAGCGAGTGGTTGTGTGAAATGAAGTAGCCCATGTAATAGTAAGGAATGCCCCGCCTCTGGCAAAGTTGGATTTGCTTGAGCACGCTGAAGGTGCCCAGACTCATCTGCGATACCGGATTGCTGTAAAAGGTATAGATTGCAGAGAAAGACCGCTGGGTCACATCCGCCAGCGCCACCCCCACCAGTTCGCCGTTGTAATAATACTCAAACTCGATTCCGAACGGAGTGTTCACGTAAAACGACAGGCGGAAGTTCTGCTCGTCCTCCACATCGTCCTGAAGGGCGTGGAACCGTTTCTTGTGCTCGAGGTAGAGGCGGAATTTTTCCTTGGTGAACTGGGGCAGCCCCATGCGGATTTCAATGCCCTCGCAGGCCTTGAGCGCCCGTTTCTGGCTCCTCGTCATGCGGAATTCCTCCACACGCACACGAATGGGCACACATTGGTGGCAGTTTCCGCAACGGGGGCGGAAATAGTACTCCCCGAAATGACGCATGCCGTGCGCCAGCATGTAGTCGAATTCGACTTCTGAGATATCCTCCAGCAGGTACTCTTCGAACAAGGACTGACGGTCCTTGAAGTAGCCGCACTGAAACGGTTTGGAATCAATAAAATGGGCGAGCATAAATAAAGCCCCAGACACCTATGGGACAGTTCGGATTAACAGGTCGTCATAACAACTAAAATGAATTTTATACCATTTTGGCGGCGAAATGTAGGGTGAAGGCCGGATTTGCCACCCAGCTTTGAAATTGCCGGGGTCTGATCCCACCCTGTATGGAGCTGCGTTTTGCACAAATCCCGCCCTTCAGGGTCAAACCGTTGTAACGCAGGGAGTTTTGTGCTTTACTTCCGGCGACAGGGGCGCAACACAATCTATCCATATTTCGATAACCCCGCCCGGTGAACCCACCGGAAAAAGGGAACCGGCCTTGAACGTATCGGTCATCATACCGACCTGGAACGAATCCCGCCTGCTCCCGGATACGCTGGAGCGGCTGACCCGGATCGCGCCATACGAAATCCTGATCGGCGACGGCGGCAGTGACGACGACACCCGGTCCATCGCCGAGCGGCGCGGGGTGCGCTTTATCGAATCCCAGCGCGGCCGGGCGCCACAGATGAACGCCGCCGCCGGGCACGCAAAAGGCGATCTCCTGCTGTTTCTGCATGCCGACAGCCACCTGGAAGAGGCGGGATTCCAGCGCATGGTTGCCGTGATGAAACGAGGCCACCACATCGGCGGCGCTTTCAGCCTGGCGATCGACTCCGAAAAGCCCGCTTTGCAGACCATTTCGCGCCTGGCCACCCTGCGTTCACGCTACCTGAACCTGGTGTACGGGGACCAGGGCATTTTCGTTCGGCCGGAGGTGTTTCACGAACTGGGAGGTTTTTCTCCCTTGCCCATCTGCGAGGACCTGGATTTCTTTCGCCGCCTTAAAAAACGCGGCCGGACGGTGATCCTGCGGGAGGCTGTTTCCACCTCTGCGCGCCGCTGGCATGCCGAGGGACTGATTTGGACCACTTCGCGCAATATTCTGATCGCTTCCCTTTTTTTGATGGGGTTTTCTCCGGCCCGGCTGAGCAAATGGTACCCGCCCAAACGGTGACCCAAAACCCTTGAAAGGCCGAAAGCCTAAATTATATAATGTCTGAAAACATACATCCTCAATCCCACCCTTTCACTACCGGATAATCATGGGAAAGAAAAAGTCCAAAAAGAACCAGAAGCCGCTGGCGTCTGCCAAACCCAGCAAAAAATACACGCTCCCGGGGGTGTTCGGTGCCGTGGTGGGAGCGATCCTGTTCGGCGGATACCTGTACCTCCAACCGGCTCCCACACCGGTGGCCCCGGCCACGGGCAACCTGATTGAGACACGTCCGGTATTGACCCCGGCCCTGTTCACCGGCAAGGCGGCACTCGCCTACCGGTACGCGGCGGAAATCCCGAAAGTGATCGACAGCCAGTTCTGCTATTGTTACTGCAAACGGGACCACGGCCACAAAACGCTCCTGACCTGCTTCACCACCATGCACGGCTCCAAGTGCGGAGTGTGCATCGACGAAGTGATCTACGCGTACGAACTGTACAAATCCGGCAAGACTCTCGATGAAATCGTGAAAGCGGTGGATGACCGGTTTTACCGCCCCTACAAACGGCACCTGTAATTGAACGATCGGACCCAGAAAAAGAAAATGGAACACGTCCTGGAAAAGAAACCTGTCAGCGTCTATATCCCCTACTCCCTGCTTGCGGCGGCCCTTTTGTTTATTTTTTTGAAGGCGCTGGACAACGTGCCGCCGAAACCCTTCGAGACGGAGTACCCGGCGGAGGCGTTCCTGGCACCCAACTTCGAACTGCCCACCCTGAACGGCGGCAAGATCTCCCTCAAGGACTACCGCGGCAAAGTGGTGTTCATCAACTTCTGGGCCACGTGGTGCGCCACCTGCAAGGTGGAGATGCCCTCCATGCAGAAGGTGTACGACAAGTTCAAGGACCGGGGATTCGAAATGCTGACCATCAGCGTGGACAAGGATCAGAAACTGATCCAGCCGTTCATGGAAGAATACAACCTCACGTTCCCGGTCCTGCTCGACCCGGATGAGGAAATCGCCAAGCAGGTGTACAAGACCACCGGCGTGCCGGAGACGTTCATCGTCAGCAAAAACGGCGTCATCGTGCACAAGGCCATCGGACCGAGGGACTGGGCGACGGAAGACGCGATGGCCGCATTCCAGCAACTCGTGGAGCAATCCTGAGGAGTGACCCGGATATGATTCCTTTACGCATACTGGTTCTTATGCTTTGCCTGTTCTGCCTGCCCGCTTTGGCCTTCGCTCACGGCGGCGAAAAACACGACGATCACAAAACCTCCATCGAGGAAGAACCCGCCGTCGGCTCCCCCGTCAAACTGATCGAGGACCTGCCGATGAATTCGCATGCCGGACATTCGACCGAACCCGTCGAGTACGGAATGGGTTCGGCCGATTCGGTCGATTACGGCACGGGGTCCGGGATGCCAGGCATGGAGCACAGCAGTTCTCCTTCCCTCGGACTGGAGGACGACCCCCTGGGTCTCGGTCCGGGATCCATGGATTCCACGATGCCGGGGGAGATGATGGATCATTCCGGACACGACATGGCCGGCATGAAAGAAAAACAGCACATCGAACAGGCGACGCATGAAATGGTCGCTTCGTCCAGCAAGGGCTACGGCCTCGCCGTAGGCATCACCGTCTTATCCGGTCTGGTGGCCGGCATCTTGTTTCTCAAGCGCCCGACCGATTCTTAATCCCCGGCTCCCACACCGGCAAACCCCGGAGGCCGCTCATGGCGAATGGAATCGTTGAGACAGTGAAAGACCGGCTCGGCTACAAGGAGCTGGAGTACCCCATCCCCGAACACGCCAACACCATCCGTTACTCATTGGGCGGAATGACGCTGTCGTCCTTTTCCATCCTCGTCATCACCGGCATCCTGCTCGCACAGTTTTACGTGCCGAATCCGGAACGCGCCAACGCCAGCGTGCATTACCTGATGGACCAGGTTTATCTGGGATGGTTCCTGCGCGGACTCCATTTCTGGGCGGCGGAGGCGTTGACCGTCACCCTGCTCCTGCACATGATCCGCGTCGCGCACACGGCGGCGTACAAGGCACCGCGGGAAGTGAACTGGCTGATCGGTGTGGGCCTCCTGCTGATGATGATCGGTTTCCTGTTCACGGGAACGGTGCTCAAGTGGGATCAGGAAGGGTATGAAGCGCTCATGCATTTCAACTGGGTGGCGGACAACCTGGGCATCCTTGGCTACCCGCTGACGGAAAAATTCGCGCAGGGGGTGCCGATCCTCAACCGCGTGTACATGGCGCACATCAGCCTGCTGCCCGTCATCACGATTCCGCTGCTCGGCCTGCACCTGTTCTATATCAAGTACCACAGGCTTTCGCCCCTGCCGGGTCAGCCTGAAGTGGGTGAGACGCACAGGACTTCGAGCGAGATGGACACGCCGCCGGTGGTCCAGCGGCACATGCCGTTCACCCGCCACCTGCAATACCTGAATATGGCGGGGGCGGGAGTGTTCTTCATCGTCTGCATTCTGGCACTCACCATCGCGCCGCCGTTGGGCGACGAACCGGTGTTCGGGATGGAGGTCACCAAACCGCCGTGGCAGTTTGTCTGGATCTACGCGCTGGAAAACCTGTGGGTGCCGTTTCTGATTGTCGCGCCCGCGCTCATCGTGCTGTTTCTCGTCGCGGTGCCGTTCATCGACCGGGGTCCGGAACGCGACTGGCGAAAACGTCCGGTGGCCACGGCCGTCCTCGTGTTCTGCATCGTGCTGTCTTTGGCGCTCATCATCTGGGGCAAGGTCACCACCATGACCCACTCGATGTAAAGGGACGGCGGATGGCGATATGATTGAGATCGAAATCCTGACCAAGTCCGACTGCTGCCTGTGCGACGAGGCGAAAGAGGTGGTGGAGGCGGTGCTCGCCGGTTACCCGGCGACGCTTAGGCTCACGGACATCGAATCCGACGCCGCCCTGTTCGAGGCATACAAGGAAAAGATTCCCGTGGTGCGGTTGAACGGCGAGGACAGTTTCATCTACAAAGTCCACCCCGTCACCCTGCGCAAACGGCTGGAGGAACTCGACGGCAGGAAATGAATCTTGCTCTAATCATTAATTTCCCCTCCCCTTTCCAAGGAAGGGAAGTAGAAAATGCCGGTTTGGAAGTAATTCGGCTCCCCCTTCTCCGAAGGGGGCTGGGGGGCTTTTTCCTTTTCGGTTTGTCATCCAAAGCGTCAGCGATGGATGACACTTTGAAATACAGAGAAAACATAGATTCTTCGCTTCGCTCAGAATGACAATTCAAACTCAACCCTGTCATTCTGAGAAGCCGCAGGCGACGAAGAATCTATGTGTTAATTTAAAACCAAGACCTCACGGTCTTCTTGAATAGATGGGGGACGAATCATGGTACAGAAAACCGCATTGAGCGACGACGAGCTTCAGCAGAAACTGAAAGAGATGGCGCCGGAATGGAAGGTCGATAAAAACGAGAAGGGCCTGCCCTTCATCTACCGCGTGTACCGCGCCAAAGAGTATTTGAAAGGGATCGACTTCGTCCGGCAGGTGGCCGAGGAAGCGGAGAAGGAAAACCACCACCCCGACATCCTGATCCACTACAAACGCATCACCGTGCGTTACTGGACGCACACCGTGAGCGGCGTCACCCTGGCCGACGTGGAGATGGCCCAGCAAATCGACCCGCTGTTCGAGAAAGAATAAAGTGACGGCCGCAGGGCGGAAGCGGACTTCTTAAACCTCTTCCTCTTCCTTCAGGATGTCGTCGAGGGTCTGGCGTCGGCGGGCGAGGATGCACTTACCGCCGTCCACCATCACTTCCGGCAGCAAGGGCTGGGTGTTGTAGTTCGACGACATGACAAAGCCGTACGCCCCGGCGCCCCCCACCACCATGATGTCGCCCGGATTGGGCAAGGGCAGTTTGCGCGTTACGGGTTCCTCATTTTCCTGAGTGAGCACGTCTCCCGACTCGCACACCGGCCCGGCGACGATCACGTCCTGCTCCGGGCCCAGATTGTCACCCACAAACTGAATGGCGTGGTACGAGCCGTAGGCCATCGGTCTGAGTAGATGACAGAAACCGATGTTGCCCAGCACGTAGTCGAGGCGCCTGCCGTTTTCGTCTAGCGTGTGGTTGAGTGCCCGCACCTCACCCAGCAGGTACCCGCACCCGGCGACGAAACGCCTGCCGGGCTCGATCTCACAGCGGATCTTGCGGCCGAAATGTTTTTCCAGGATGGCGAGGCGTTCCTCCAGGATCGGTTTGTAGGCGGAGACATCGGCCTCCGGCTGACCTTCACGGTACTGGTATGGCAGGCCCCCGCCGAAATTGATCACCTCCACATCGTCGAACTGCCTGGCGAACTCGACCAGCTTGCCGGTCAGCCGTTTCAGGTGCTCCATGTCGCCGCCGGAACCGATGTGGATGTGCACGCCGTTGATGATGAGGCCGTATTCCTTCGCGATGGCGCGTGCCTCGTCGAGGCTCTGGTGCCAGATGCCGTGTTTGCTGTAGGGGCCGCCGGTGTTGGTCTTCTTGGAATGGCCCGCGCCCTCTCCCGGGTTGATGCGGATGGAGACCTTGTTCGATCCCTTGCCGAGCCGTTTCAGTGTCTGCCCGTACTCGCGAAGCATCCCCAGCGTGCCGCAGTTGGTGTACACGTTGTTCTCGATGCAGTACTCCGCGTCCGAAGCGTGAAAGAACACGTCGCTGGTGAAGCAGACCTCCGAGGCGTCGAAACCCGCACGCAGGGCCCGCTGGACTTCCAGCACGCTGACGGCGTCAATGTGAATCCCCTGCTTCTTCATTTCCTGCAGGATGACGCGGTTCGATTCCGCCTTCATGGCGTAACGCACCACCGGCGCGAGGGTTTTGATCTCCGCGATGGCGGCGCGCAGGGTTTTCAGGCTGTACACGTACACCGGGGTGCCGTATTGCCGGGCGATGTCGCGGACGTCCACATCTTCGATTTTCATGCTCTCTCCTGAAAGGGTGTTACCATGGGATTGGGAAACGAGGTCCGGCCTTTATAACACAAATCGCCGACCGGCAAAAACCGCTTTTGAACCGCCCGCCACCCCCACCCCTGTTTTCTGTTTGACATCGTCCGGGGGTGTCTTTTAAAACTGAACGAATACACTCATTTTCCAAAGAACCCGCACCAGAGGACACCGATCCGGAATGCAGAAATGGACCATTGAAAAATCGAGGGAATTGTACAACATCGACGGCTGGGGGTGCGGCTACTTCGGCATCAACGAAAAAGGGCACATCATCGTCCGCCCGGACCAGACCAACGAGCACACGGTCGACCTGAAACTGCTGGTGGACGACATCAAGGCCAAGGGCTATTCCCTGCCGGTCCTGATCCGTTTCTCCGACATCCTCAAATCCAGCATCGCCAAACTGGCCCATGCGTTCCGGAAAGCCGCGGTGGACCACAACTACACCGGCGAGTACCACGGCGTGTACCCGATCAAGGTCAACCAGCAGAGACAGGTGGTGGAAGAGATCGTGAAGTTCGGCCGGGACCACAACATCGGCCTCGAAGCCGGGTCGAAGCCCGAGCTCCACGCCATCCTCGCCATCATGGACAACCCGGAGGCCCTGCTCATCTGCAACGGCTACAAGGACGAGTCGTTCATCCGCCTCGCGCTGATGGGCCAGAAGCTGGGCAAGCGTGTGTTCATCGTGGTCGAACGCCTGTCGGAACTTTCCATGACCCTCCGTGTGGCGGAGGAAATCGGTGTCACGCCGAACATCGGCCTGCGCATCAAGCTGTTCTCCGCGGGAGCCGGACGCTGGGCGTCTTCCGGCGGCGAATACTCGAAGTTCGGACTGAGCCCGATGGAAACCGTGGAGGCGGTGGAGATCGCCCGCAAGGAGGGGGCGCTGGACTGCATCCAGCTCATTCACTTCCACCTAGGCAGCCAGATCACCAACATCCGCCGCATCAAGAACAGCCTGAAGGAAGTCGGCCGGTATTACTCCGAACTCATGAAGATGGGGTGCAACCTGAAATTCATCGACGTCGGCGGCGGGCTGGGCGTGGATTACGACGGATCGAAGTCCACCTTCGCCTCCAGCACCAACTATACGGTGCAGGAATACGCCAACGACGTCATCTACCACCTCTCGGAAATCTGCGAGGAGGAAAACCTGCCGCACCCGAACATCATCTCGGAATCCGGCCGGGCCATGACGGCGTACCACTCCATTCTCGTGTTCAACGTGCTGGAGGTGGCCTCGTTCCCGGACTCGGATCACGATTTCGATATCGACGACGACGCACCGAGCGTGGTGCAGGAGTTGCACTACGTCCTCGAACAGGCGTCGAACAAGAACATCACCGAATCCTGGCACGACGCGCTGGACCTCAAGGACCAGTCGCAGAACCAGTTTTCACTGGGCATGATATCGCTCAAGGACAAGGCCATTGCCGACAAGCTGTTCTGGGGCATCTGCCGGAAAATTCAGGACCTGGCGTCACGCCTCAAGTACATGCCGGACGAACTCAAAACGCTCAACCAGCGTCTCGCCGACAAGTACTTCTGCAACTTCTCCGTGTTCCAGTCGCTCCCCGACTCGTGGGCCATCGACCAGGTGTTTCCCATCGTTCCCCTGCAACGGCTGAACGAACATCCGTCGCGCGAGGCAACGCTGATGGACCTGACCTGCGACTCCGACGGGATGATCGACACATTCATCGGCAACCACAACATGGAACGCACCCTGCCCCTGCATCCGGTGAACAGCGAGCCGTACCGAATCGGCATCTTCCTCACCGGCGCATACCAGGAAATCCTGGGCGACCTGCACAACCTGTTCGGCGACACCAACACCGTTCACGTGTCATTGAAAAAGGACGGGACGCTCAAGTACGAGCAGATCATCGAGGGGGAGGACGTCACGGACGTGCTCGACTACGTGCAGTTCCGCGCGGAAGAGCTG
Source organism: Nitrospina sp. 32_T5 (assembly GCF_052156635.1). Taxonomy (NCBI): domain Bacteria; kingdom Pseudomonadati; phylum Nitrospinota; class Nitrospinia; order Nitrospinales; family Nitrospinaceae; genus Nitrospina; species Nitrospina sp. 32_T5. The sequence continues at coordinate 100,550 of NZ_JBQKUO010000005.1, forward strand.
GCGGGACGCATGGCGGGATTCCTGTTCCACAGCGTGCAGAACGGCCGGCTTTCGCAGGAAGAAGCCGACCAGTTTCTCAACCTGTACAAGGAAGGCCTGTCCGGCTACACCTACCTCATCAAACCGGACAAATAAACGGGGTCATTTCATCAACGTACCGCGGCTGCTGCCTTTTTCGAGGACGGCGATCATGGCGTCGTGGATGAGTCCGTTCGACGTCAGAATCTCGCGGTCACCATACTGAAACGGCGTGCCGTCGAACCGCGTCACCCGGCCACCCGCTTCTTCGAGGATCAGCACACCCGCCGCGTAGTCCCAGGTATTCAACTTCAATTCCCAGAACCCTTCGAACCGCCCCATCGCCGTGTAGCACAGATCGAGGGCGGCCGACCCGGCGCGGCGTACCGCCTGGCAGGCGCTGATGAAGTTGATGAAGTGGTCCAGGTTGTTGTGCGTCGCGGTATGGATGTCGTAGGCGAAACCCGTCACCAGCAGGCTTTCCTTCAGGTTGGCGAGAGGCGAGACGGCGATGGGTTTGCCGTTCATCGTCGCGCCCTTTCCCTTTTCGGCGACAAACAACTCGTCGAGGCTGGGATTGTACACCACCCCGACCACAGTTTCGTTTTCGTGACGGTAAGCGATGGACACGCAGTAGCAGGGGTAGCCGTGCGCGTAGTTGATGGTGCCGTCCAGCGGATCGATCACCCACAGGTGATCGGCGTGGCCGACGGTCTCGCCGGATTCCTCGGCCAGCACAGCGTGATCGGGAAACGTTTTCTGGATGCGGTCGATGATTTCTTTTTCGCAGAGAAGGTCGACTTCGGTGACGGGGTTGATGTCGCCCTTGTAGCGGATTTCACCGATGCAGTCGGCGCGTTCTTTCTGGATGCGACCCGCCGCCCGCGCCGCCTCCACGGCCACCTGCAGGGGAGCGGTCATTCAATCCACCCCCCGCCGACAATGCAGTCGTCCGTGTAAAGCACAGCGGACTGACCCGGCGTGATGGCGGGCTGGGGATGTTCCAGCTGGATGCGCGCGCGCTCGCCCGGAAGCGGCGTCACCACACAGGCCACCGGCTGGTGACGGTAACGGATCTGCACTTCCGCCTCGAACGCCTCGCAGTGATCCAACTGCCACGTCACGTCGCTCACCGTGAACTCTTCGCGGAACAGGTCGTTCTTCGGTCCCACGACGACTTCGTTATTGACCGTATCGATGGCGGTCACGTAGTACGGTTCCGGCAGGCCGCCCAGGTTGAGTCCCTTGCGCTGGCCGATGGTGTAGGCCGGATAGCCCTTGTGTGTGCCCAGCACGTCGCCGTCGGCATTGACGATGTTGCCCGGACGAAACAGCGCCGCGTCCACTTCGTTTTCAATGAACTTGGCGTAATCGTTATCGGGGATGAAACAGATTTCGTGCGATTCCGCCTTGCCCGCGACGTTCAGGCGGTACTTCTCGGCGAGGCCACGCACTTCCTTCTTTTCCATGTCGCCCAGCGGGAACACGAGGCGCGACAACTGCTCCTGCGACAGGTTGAACAGGAAATAACTCTGGTCCTTGGAGGCGTCGCGACCGCGCCGCACGGTGTAGCGTCCGCTTGCGTCCTTCACTACCGAAGCGTAGTGGCCGGTGGCGATGTAGTCGTAACCGTAAACCTCTGCCTTGTGCATGAGCTCGTCGAACTTGAGCTTCTTGTTGCAGGCGGTGCAGGGGATGGGCGTGCGGCCCTTCAGGTATTCGTCGACGAAGTAATCGACCACGCCCTCGCGGAATTCTTTTTCCAGGTTGAGGATGTAGAACGGGATGCCGACCCGCTCCGCCACGCGGCGGGCGTCGCCCAGGTCATCGAGCGAACAGCAGGTGCCAAAACGGTTGTCCGTATCCCAGCTGTAGTTCCACAACTGGAGCGAGATGCCGACCAGGTCGAATCCCTGTTCCTTCAGCAGGGCGGCGGCGACGGAGCTGTCCACCCCGCCGCTCATGGCGACGACGACCTTGCAGTCGGTGCCGATCTCAACTGTCTGGAGTTCCGTCATGGATCAACCGTTTTCCAAATAAAAAAAAGACAAACAGGTGTCGCCTGTCCGCCGGGTTTCACGTTTTTTCAGTCTAACATAGTTTTCAGCGAGGGCGGTTTTGTGAAAATGCTCGGCCACCACCTCCGCCTCCGGGGCGAGGATGCCGGATTCCGCCAGCGCCGTCAGGGTTTCCGTGTACAGATCGGCCTCGAACGGCGGATCCACGTACACCCAGTCGAACACCTCCCCCTGGCGGGCGAGCCGGTCGATGGCCTGCCGGGCTGTGGCGGAAAGCAGGGTCCAGTCCGCTGAATCGGCGTTCGGCTCCAGCAGGCGGCATTTTTTCAGGTTGCCCTGCAGGAGATCGCGGACTTTGGCTCTGGCCTCCACGAACACCACCCGTTTTGCTCCCCGGCTGAGGGCTTCGATGCCCACCGCACCGCTGCCTGCGAACAGGTCCAGCACCCGCGCGCCTTCGATGCCGCTGCCCGCAATGTTGAACAGGGACTCGCGCACCCGGTCCAGCGTGGGCCGGATATCGAGCCCTTTCAGCGGATTCAGCCGCGTGCCCCTCAGGCTCCCGCCGATCACCCGCACAGCAGCCGCCCCGGCAGGATTCCGTCTGTAATAAAATCATGAAAAATCAATTCATTCCCCCATTGACCCGGCAACCGCGGGTGTTTTATTATTCTCTACCCCTTTTGTCAAATCACCTTGAAACCGGAAGGTTTAATTCATACAATAGGTTCAACGCTCGGGTATCGTCTAATGGTAGGACGTCAGATTCTGGCTCTGAAGGTTGAGGTTCGAATCCTTGTACCCGAGCCATTTTTTTGTTTTTCACAGGAGGAGTGAATGCCGGCCGCCAGTATTTACCGCAACCCGTTTCTGCTTGGATTGTGCGCCCCCGCCTACAACCTGGTGGGGACCGTGGCCGTGGTCAGCGACTTCCTTCTGTTCACCATGTTCATTTTCGCCACGCTCGGCATCCTGGGCGCGTATGTGACGGACTTCCACATCCTGTCCGGCCTGTACCCCAACGAGCTGATGCACAAAACGGCGGTGGCGTCGCTTCTCGGCATCGTGTTCGGCCTCATCATGTGGGCCATCAACATGCTGTTCGCAGCCCCGACCACCGAGGCGGATTCCGCCCCGGTCTCCCCCGCCGGAAAGTTTTTCATCACCTGGGTGGTGATGGGCGTGCCTTCGTACTTCCTGATGGTGTACCTGGTCAGCCGCCTCAACAAGCGCGACCTGGAAGCCGAAGAGCGCATCCGGCAGGAGAAAAAGAAGCAGCGAAAAAGCAGTGGTCCGCCCCTGATCAACAGGGACGGCGGCGGTATCTGACAGCGCGGCCCCATCGTCTAGCGGTTAGGACGCCGGCCTCTCACGCCGGAAACAGGGGTTCGATTCCCCTTGGGGCTACTCTTTCCCTTCCACAGGGAAGGAACCCGGTTTGCACCAAGCCATCCCTTTTCGTTCCCCACGGTCTTCGGGGAAGGGGGCCTTCAATCATCTCTTCTGGAGGCAAGATAACGTGTTCCGATTCCAAACTCAACGTTTCCTGAAAACGATTTCCTTCACCGCGCTGGCGCTGGCCTGCGTGCTGATCGCCCTGCCCGCTCATGCGGGTGTCCAGACCAAGGAGATCACCCATAAGCTGGACGGCGTCGAACTGAAAGCCTTCGTCGCCTGGAACGACGCAGTCGAGGGCAAACGCCCCGGCATCCTCGTCGTGCACGAGTGGTGGGGGCACAACGAACACGCGCGGAACCGCGCGCACATGCTGGCGGAGCTGGGCTACACCGCGCTGGCGCTCGACATGTACGGCGACGGCAAGCTGGCCGATCACCCGAAAAAAGCGGGTGAGTTCATGAACGCGGCGTTCAAGGACTGGGAAGGCAGCCAGGCGAAGTTCAACCGCGCCCTGGAAATCCTGAAGTCGGAGCCGACGGTGGACGCGGACCGCATCGGCGCCATCGGGTTCTGTTTCGGCGGTGCGGTGTCCATCCGCATGGCGCGGAGCGGCGCGGACCTCGACGCCGTGGTGGCGTTCCACAGCGCCCTGCCGGACCAGCCGCCGGTGAGCAAGGGCGACGTCAAGGCGTCGATCCTCGTCATCAACGGCTCGGAAGACGGCTTCCTGCCCGCCGACCGGGTGGCCGGGTTCATGAAGGAAATGTTCGAGGCCAATGTCGATTTGACCTACATCAACCTGCAAGGCGTCAAACACAGCTACACCAACCCGCAGGCCGACGAGTTCCGCCAGAAATTCAACATCGACAGCCTGGTGTACGACAAGCAGGCGGACGAACGCGCGTGGAAATCCATGCAGGCGTTTTTCGACCGGGTGTTTCAATGATAGTCTGATTACGAGGGGGGCTGGCTTTCATCCATCCGAAGGAGGCATCATGGCCCAATTGAAACAGATCGAGGAAATTTTAAACACACCCGGCCAACACTGGGTGGGCGACGGGTTTCCCGTTCGCACCCTGTTCACATACGACACCCACGGCGAAGCGCTGAGCCCGTTCCTGCTGTTCGACTTCGCCGGTCCCGCGGAGTTCCCGCCTGCGTCCAAACCGCGCGGCGTGGGCCAGCATCCGCACCGCGGGTTCGAAACGGTCACCATCGTCTATGAAGGCGAGGTGGAGCACAAGGACCTCGCGGGCAACAGCGGCCACCTTGAGCCCGGCGACGTGCAATGGATGACCGCCGCCTCCGGTATCGTCCACCAGGAATTCCACTCCCAGTCCTTCACGGAAAAAGGCGGTACGTTCCATGCCGTGCAGTTGTGGGTCAACCTGCCCGCGAGAGACAAGATGTCGCCGCCGCGCTACCAGGACATCGCTTCCTCGCGCATTCCCACTGTTGAGGTGAACGGCAGCCAGCTTCGCGTCATTGCCGGGGAGTACAACGGAACACGCGGCCCCGCACTCACATTCACGCCAATCAATATCTGGGACATCACCCTGCGGGCGGGGGGAGAGATGGAACTGTCCCTGCCCGCCGGACACACCACCGCCGTGGTGCCGGTGACGGGCACGGTGAAGGCCAATCAGAGCGAGACCGCCCGTGCCGCGCAACTGGTGCGGTTCTCCCGCGAAGTCGAGGCCATTCATTTATCCGCTCAGGAAGAAACCCGGTTGCTGCTGCTTTCCGGAGAACCCATTGCCGAGCCCATCGCCGGGGAAGGTCCGTTTGTGATGAATACGGAAGCGGAACTGGTGCAGGCGTTCGACGATTACCGCAAGGGTTTGATGGGGTGAGTCGCGCTCAACCGGTGGCCGTGGGGGCATCCTGCCCGGCCTGCCCGGCAGTCAGCGCAAACTTGATATTGCGTTCGATCAGCGCGGTTTTGCCGCGCACGGTGAGGTCGGTGATGAACCGAAACTGATGGCGGGGATCGACCGCATATGCCTTCAGGCGATAATGCGTGCCCCACGGTTTTTCCACCACCACCACCGAAACGGGCAAATCGAAGTACAGGTAAGGACTGGTTAGCGCCACGTCATGCAGTACCTGCCGGATCTCCGCGGCATCGTGTTGAGGATGCAGGTAAAAATGCGCCACGCATTGCAGGTGCGGCGTGCCGTTGTTGGCGTTGGAGATCAGCTCGGTCCAAAGTTTGTGATGCGGAATGTACACCGCCGTGTCGTCCGCCGTGACGATCTGCACCGTGCGCACCCCCACGTGCGTCACTTCGCCATACACCCCGTTCACCTCGATCCAGTCGCCGTTGCGGTACAACCGTTCGCCCACCGCAACCACCCCGGCAACCAGGCTGCTCGCGTAATCCTTGAGTGCAAACCCCAGCACCAGTCCGACCGAACCCAGCACCGCCACCATGTTCTGCAGGGACGGTTCTATGACCAGGGGCACGCTCAGGACGAATGCAGCCAGTATGAATACCAGCCGCAACAGCGGGGTCATGGCCAGCAGGAACAACCGCAACCTGCCATGCAGGCGGTTGGCCACCCAGGGCAGCAGGCTCTGAGTGATCAGGATGAGTACAACCGCTCCGATTACAATCAGAACCAGCTCAATCATCGCGACCGTATCGAGCGTCTTGAACACTTGAGAGATTTTTTCGTTATCCATAACCGCCCTCAAAACCCATCCAGCAGATAATCCCGTGCACTCAGATACTCCCGGACGGTGGAATAACCCAGGGGGGTCACTTTCCAGTGTCCCGCTTCTTCATCCACCGCACCCAATGCCTGCAGGCGGCGCAACAAAGATGCAATGCGAAAATCCGGAATGGACAACAAATCGCTGAGAAGCGCCGCTGTCAATCCGTTGTGAAGAAGCAGGGTGTGCAATACAAAGGCAACGCTTTCGTCTTTTTCCGTGGGAAGGGTCAACTCCTCTGGCATCTGGGCAACCCAGACGGACTCTTCCTTCGCACTCCCAGGGGCATCCGGGCCATTCTCGTCTTCCACAGCAGGCGCTTCTTCTTCATCCGGTTCGGCCCGCAACCGGCGGCTCCAGAAAGCGAGGGCCGTTCCAAAATTACCCCGGCACCGGGCGGCCAGCTGGTTCAATTCCGAACTGATTTCGTAATCCTGACCGGATTGCGAACACAAAATTGTTTTTCCTGTTTTGGCATTCAGGAAACGCACCCGGTTGTTGCGGCCCCCTGTGTCTCTCTTTTTTGAAAACAGCCGCGACAGCCGTTCGCCATCGAATGCCTGCAGGATAAGGGGATTCACCTGTGAAGGCGGCCCGACGCGTTGCAGGTAGGCCCAGCCCCAGCTGTCACAACCGATGAGACCGCGACCCAGCCTGCCGGATGCAGTCCACTCCAGAAACCGGCGGGCCAGTTCCAGTCCGTTCGCATGCCGCAGGAAACAGTGTTCGAGGTGCGGCAGGACCCAAACCCGGTCGGTGTTGGGCCATTTTCCCAACCAGTGGGGATCGGCTTTCAGAATTTGTTCCGGTGTCGGCGGCTCGAGCCAAAGCGCATCATGGAGATCGGCCCAATGGCGCAACAGGGCCTCCTGTCCGGTATGGGGCTGGAACAAAACAAACTGAACCGGAACGTCCGGCGAATGCTCATCAAGCCAATCCTCCAGTTCTGCGTCGAGGACTCCTGCCACCTCATTCCAGTCGATGGGTGGGACCAAATGGCGCAGGCGCACTTCCGGAAGTGTTTTCAGTTCGACTTCGGCCCTGAACGGGCTGTCGCCGTTTTCCCCGTTTTTGATGAAAAGCTGTTTGAACGCGGTCCATTTGCGGAGGGCTGTGCTCGCAACAGCGGTGACAGGCAAGTTATATTCATCCGGACGCACGAACTGCCAGAGCGGGGTGGGGTCCGCCTGACTGTCGGTGGGCACGGATACCGGATTGTCCTCTGTCATGATCACCGCCTGTCGGTGAATAAGGGACTGCACTTGTGGACGATTCATCTTAGCCCAGGCTTGGTGGATTTGAAACCATTTCCATTTTCATCGACCGCTTTAGAGTGGGTTCCGCACTAACGCAATCCTTCGTCCTTCTCCACATTCCGTTTCAGCATTCGCGGCAGCTTTTCCATCAGGGCGCTCGACTTGTTGCGGAATTTTTTCAACAACCAGCGCGCCCATGCGAACTCCGTCGCCAGGATGGCGAGTCCGGCGGGAATGACGAGGATTGCCGGGCCCGGCAGGATGATCATCACTATCCCCGTCAGCAGAACCGTGATGCCCACCAGGATGATGAACAGTCGAAGCACCCCGTCGTACGTCCAGCCCACCAGTTGTTTCAGGTTTTTGGCGACTGGGGAAACCAGGGGCGCGGTGTCGCGATGGGCCCCCAGTATCGAGGCCACCACCCCCACGCCAAGGATGCCGATGATCACCGCCAGCGACACCAGGTTCGGAATCGGATGCGTGTGCGACAGCATCATCTTCACTCCAATGAACGCCAGCAGGAAGGTGAGGCTCATTTTCATGTAGCGGAATTTCTCCAGCAACTCCGCCAGTGCGAAATACAACGAACGCAGTCCCAGGATGGCGAAAATGTTGGACGTGAACACGATGAACGGATCGTGCGTCACTGCAAAGATGGCGGGAATGGAATCCACCGCAAACAGCAAATCGGAGCTTTCCACCAGCACCAGCGCGAGGAACAGCGGCGTGGCCATCCATCGGCCTTCGCGCTTCACCAGAAACCGGTCGCCTTCAAAATCATCGGTCAGCGGCAGTTTCTTTTTGACCCAGCGGATCAGCGGATTTTTTTCCGGATCGAGGTTGTCGTGACGCTCGATCAACATCTTGACCGCGGTCCACAGCAACAGCAGGCCGAATACATACACGATCCAGTCGAACCGCTGAATCAGAACCGTGCCCAGACCGATCATCAGACCGCGAAGCACCAGGGCCCCCAGGATACCCCAGTACAAAACCCGGTGCTGGTAACGCAGTGGCACTTTGAAATAGGTGAAGACGAGCGCGATGACGAACACGTTATCCAGGCTGAGCGATTTTTCCAACAGGTACCCGACAAAAAACTGAAGCGTCGCCTGCGCTCCGGATTTCTGGTATCGCGGATCAACACCCACACCCAGCCACTGGTATTCGTACAAAAAATAAACCAGCATGTTGAACACCAGGGCACAGGCCACCCAGACTCCGGTCCAGAACAAAGCTTCCTGGATATTGATCTCATGCGCATCCCGGTGAAACACGCCAAGATCCAGCGCCAACATCAAAAGCACAAACAGCAGGAAAAGCAAATAGACCCAGACCACGAACAGACTCCCAATCTTCAGTAGCAATTTTTCAATTCGAATTCGGCGGTACGAAACGATCGAATCCGTTTTCAGGAAAGACACCCGCTCTTCAACAATCAGGATAAGGAAACCGGGAAAGGAAAAGTAGCGGTAAGTGAAGTTTTTTCTGCTGGATTCCATCTCCGGACCACTCGATGGCTTAAAATTTTTCAGTCACTCCCCCCTTCCCTCCTTCGCTTTTTTATCCGGCAAAATTCAAAGTGATTTCCCGGCCGGGGTTTCTTTTTTTATCCCATCGACAGGGTTCAGAGGGGAAATCCCCCTTGTTTTTTATGACTTTTTTTGCAATGTTCCAGCAATCCGATATAATTGATGAGGATTTTTTCCAGGAATGTGTTTCCTGAAAATCTGAGGGGAGAAGGGGAGCCATGCCCAAGGAACCCGAGAAAAACAAAAAACCCAAACCGCCACCCCGGCGTCCTCCGCCGGCGTCGGCTCCGGCCAATGCCCCCCGAGCGGGGGGTGTCCCCAAACCGGAACCCAAAGGAACTCCCCAAAAACCGTCGCCACAGAAACGTCCGGCCCCCCGGCCCCCGACACAGGGTTCCCAAGCAGGTCCCTCCCCTTCCGGCAAACCCACGCGTTCTGTTTCCTCTGCAACTCGAGAGACACCCCAACCTTCTTCACCTGACAAGACCCGGAACAGGAAAACGACCCTGGCCCTCGCCACACTGTTTCTCGTCGTGGTCACCGGTGCGGCCATGTTTCTCGATTACATACCGAATCCGTTCAGGGCCAAGGTGGATTACGGATTGGGAGAACAGGCCTTCATGCGGGGCGATTTCAAAACCGCCATGGCCCACTTCATGGTTCTCGCCAAACGCGGCAACCCGGAGGCCATGTGGTACGTCGCCAACATGTATCAAAACGGCCGGGGCGTGGAGCGCGATGTCGCAACGGCGGTGGAATGGTTCAAGAAAGCCGCCCAGGAGAAACAACCGTGGGCCCTTTTTGAAATTGGCTGGTATTACAAAAACGGAACCGGTGGATTCAAACGCAGCGCGCCCACCGCCCTCAAGTGGTTCGAAGAATCCGGTAAGGGCGGGTATGTGATGGGTCAATATCATGCCGCACTAGCTTACATGGAAGGCACCGGTACCGATAAGGACCTCAACAAGGCCCGCGAGTGGCTTATCCTGGCGGCGGACCAGGGTCACCTGGATTCGCAGGCGATTCTGGGGGACATGTATTATCACGGCACCAGCGTGGTCATCGATGATAAAAAGGCGCACACTTACCTGAAACCCGCCGCCGAGAGGGGGCATCCGCTGGCCCAGATGAACCTCGCCATGATGTACGAAAACGGCGACGTGGTGAAAAAGGACATTGTGCAGGCGTACCAGTGGTATTCGCTGGCTGCCACCAGGGGCAACAAGGACGCCCAAAGAAGCCTGGAATTCATCACCCCGCGCATCAAAACCTCCAAGAAACAAAAAGCCGATGCCTGGGTGGCCAGTTGGAAACCCACCTCCTGAGCCCACGGGTCCCACTTTACATATAATTTTTTGAGGCAAAACTTGCCTCCCTCCCCCAGCGATTTTATTTTTTCCTACCCGGATGGGAGAGCCCCTCTCCCAAGGCTCAATCCATTGCCTGATACCGGGTCAAATAAACCCTGGCATGATCGACCAAAAAAAATTCAGGAGGTTTTTGCCTATGACCGCAACCATTGAAAACGAAAAGTTTGCCAACAACCGGTATTCGGTGGACACCCCGGACCCCGGCCGCCAACACGTTCCCGATACCCGCGGTTTCACCGATGCACAGTCCAAACAACCCGCACCCGCTTCCCAGCCGGACCAGGAAGAAATTCGCCGCGAACTCCGGATCTACCGCTACGGCGCATATTATTCCTGATCGAATTCCATCTCCCACGGCGGCCCGCGAAGGCGGACCGTGTCCGACCTTCCGGGCCGGGCCTCCAATTTGACCTTACCTGCGGAATTTCAAATTGTTCTCGACTTCGTATGATTCCTCGTTCCCGTCATACCGGTTTTCCCGGCGGACCCCAACTCACAAAACAGTTCAAATTTTCGATCAAGCCGTTATCCTTATTAATGAGTTAACGAACCGGAGCGCTTTTGATGAATTCGGGGTATGTGGCCCACATCATTATGTCCGCCACATCCAGCGAGGTCCGGGTGGACCTGGAACTGGTGATGTACACGGTGATGGGGTTTTTCGCGGGGATTTATTTTTTCTTCAAGGGATTCCGCGACCTCAAAACCAAAAGGACGGTGGAAGACATCCCCACCTCCCGCATCGCCACCGGCGCAGTAGGAACGGACGTCGAGATTTCCGGGAAAATCGTATGTGATGACGACCGCCTGCTGACCGCCCCGATGAGCGGCGATGCCTGCGTGTTCTACGCGCTGGAAATCGAAAAACTGGTGCGGAGTCGCAACTCCTCCCGTTGGGTGACCATCGACACTCTTCATTCCGACGAGGGATTCTATGTGGAAGACGGCAGTGGCGCCAATGCGCTGGTGTTCGCCGAAGGCGCGCAGATCATCCAGAAGGGAAAGGGATTTGTTCAGCATCTGGACCGCTACCTGCGCGACGAGGTGCGCCAGCGCTTCAAACAGGCCGTTGCCGAAAATAAAAAGGAACTTAAAAAATTCGATACGGACGACGCAGACAGCACCTCCGGCAAATACCGGGTGACTGAAAAAAAATTCATGGCGGGGGAGACCGTTTACATCCTGGGATACGCCGATTCGGGATTGAAACTCGCGGCACAACGAAAACTCGACTTCAAAACCTTCCTCAAAGCCAAAAAGCTGGTGCAGAAACACCCCAAACTGAAACAACGCTTCGACCGCGATAAAGACGGTGTGCTGAATCCCGACGAATTGGAATGGGGGGCGAAGGTGATCGGACAGCGTATGGTCGACAAATACAATCGCGACCAGTTCGCCAAACTGTATTCCAACACCAAAATGGTGTTCAAAAAAACGGAACCCTCGCTGTTCCTCATCAGCAACCGCAAAGAAGAGGAAGTGCTGGGCCACCTCACCCTGCACACGCGGCTGAAACTGTTGGGCGGTCCGGCGCTCAGCATCGGCTGCGCTACTTATCTCGTTATGATCTACGAAGACATATTGAAATTTTTTTAAGGGAGTCCTGGACACATGAAATCCAAATCCATTTGTTCGGCCCTGATGGCTGGACTCTTCGCCGCCGCTCTGGCGTTGCCTGCAATCACTCTCGCGGAAGAACGCGGCATCCGCGTCGTACCCATCGAGGATGCGGAGGGCAACCAGGTCGGACTGTACCAGGAAAGTCACGCCCTGATCGTCGGTGTCAGCGATTACACCGCAGGCTGGCCGGACCTTCCCGGTGTCAACAAAGACGTGAACCTGGTAAAAAATGCGCTGGAGAAACAGGGCTTCAATGTGGTGGTGGTCATGAATCCCAACCACGAGACCTTGCAGAAAGCCTTCAACGATTTCATCAACCGGTACGGTCACGGGGTGGACAACCGCCTGCTTTTTTATTTTGCCGGCCACGGTCACACACTGAAGCTGGCCTATGGCGGCGACATGGGCTACATCGTTCCCGCGGACGCGCCCAATCCCAACCGCGACCGGCAAGGCTTTCTGGCGCGGGCCATGGATATGGAACGCATCGAGGTGTATGCCAAGCGCATCGAGTCCAAGCACGCGCTGTTTTTATTCGACAGTTGCTTTTCCGGATCGATCTTCGCCCTCTCCCGCGCGGTGCCGGAAAACATCAGTTACAAAACCAGTCAGCCGGTGCGGCAATTCGTGACCGCCGGAAGCGCGGATGAAACGGTGCCGGACGAAAGCATTTTCCGCGACCAGTTCATCGCCGCGTTGAACGGGGAAGGCGATTCCGACGGGGACGGTTACCTGACGGGAGTCGAGCTGGGTGAGTTTCTGCAGGCCAAGGTGGTGAATTACTCGCAGGGCTCCCAGCACCCTCAATACGGGCGCATCCGAAACCCCTTTCTCGACAAGGGCGACTTCGTGTTCCGGCTGGACCCCAAAGAACCTGAAGCGACGCCGGATTCCATGAACGCGGCAACCGAGTTGAGCGAACTGGAGGCGACCATCGCCCGCCTCCAATCGGAAAAGGTGCAGCTTGAAAAAGAAAACGCAAAGCTTCAGGAAGAAACCCGGCTGGACCCACCAGCAAAAAACACAACCGACCACACCGAAACGCGCCAAACCCAGGACAGTATGACGGGTACGGCCCTGCAAAGAGCGCATCATGCAATCAAGCTGAAACAGTACGCCACCGCGTTTCGTATCCTCAAAGTTCAGGCCGCGCGCGGAAATGCGCTGGCTCAGATGATGCTCGCACGCATGTACGTGGAAGCCTGGGGCACACGGCGCAACGTGGTGGAGGCGTACAAATGGATGCTGATCGCTTCGCACAAAAATCCTGAAGCCAAAAATGCGCTTGGCAAGCTGGAGAAACACATGACGCGGAAGCAGATCCGTCGCGCCAGACTATGGGCGAAATCGCGGGGGAACAAACTCCGCCGGGACCGGCGCTGATCCCATTGGACGGCGGGCCGTTTTCTATTTGAAGTCGAGTGCGGTGGACCCGTCCCAGTCCGCGGGCAGGCGCTCAACCTGCAGGCGGTCGATGCGGTTGATCATGTTCAGGCAGGGGGCGTCGTCGGGATGCAGCTTCAAGGCCCGGTTGAAAAATTCAGTTGCTTTCGCAAACTCCCTGTTCAGGTAGGCCTGGAATCCTTCTTCATACAATCGGTAGTATTCGATGTCCTCTTCGGTGATGGGCTTCACCTCCAGTCCGTACACCTCGAAAATCCGAACCGGTTCGTTCTTGCCTTTTACCTTGATGATATCGAGCGGCCGCACGCGGAACACCTCCGGCGTGAGCAGGCTGAATGTTTTTTCCGAGATGATGACCTGCGTGCGGTACAGCTTGTTCACCCCTTCGAGACGCGAGGCGAGGTTGACCGAGTCGCCGATGACGGTGTAGTCGAACACCTGGTCCGACCCCAGGTTGCCCGCAACCAGCATGCCCGTGTGGATGCCGATGCGGCAATTCACCTGCACACGGCCCTGCTTTTCCCATTCCGCGTTCAGGGTGCGAAGCGCCACCTGCATGGCGAGCCCTGCGCGCACGGCCTGATCGGCGTGATTCGGGCTCGCCAGCGGGATGCCGAACTCCGCCATGATGCCGTCACCCAGGTACTTGTCGATGATCCCGCCGTTTTCGATGACGATGCGGGTCATCTCGGTGAGGTATTCATTGAGCAGGGAGGCCAGGTTCGGCGGGGGCATGGTCTCCGAAACGGTGGTGAACCCCTCCAGGTCGGAGAACAACACCGTCGCCTCCCGCTCCTCGCCCCCGAGCCGTAAGAGGTCCGGGTTCTCCAGAAGCTGTTCCACCACCTGCGAGGGAACGTAACGTGAAAACGCCGTACGGATGAACGCCCCGTGCCGGGCCAGCGACACCTGCAATCCCACCACCAGGCCCACGAACACCACCAGGCAGGCGGCTGTCACCGAGGTGATCGGAAACAGGGAAAACCGCGTGAACTGCCACCACGCCAAAGCCAGGACCGCCGCAAAGGACACCGCCCCCGTCACGTAATATATCCACAGCTTGCGAAAACAGGCCGCCACTCCCACCAGCAGGCTGAATCCGATAACCACTCCATAAACCTGCCAGTCCGCCCAGCGGTCATAAAACCGGTTTTCCAGAAACCCGTTCAGCACCGAGGCGTGCACGGCGATGAGCGGTACATTTTCCTCCAGCGGTGTCTGGCCGATATCGCTGATGCCCTGCGACACATCGCCCAGCATCACGAAACGCCCGCCGAAAAACTCGCTCAGGTTGCCCTGCATGTCCTCATCCGCAAACAGCTCGCGCAGGCGGGTGACCGCCACCTTGGGGAAATCGTTTTCCCACGTGCCTGAGTAGGGCACGTACACCTGGCCGCGTTCGTCGATGGGAACCACGACAGCTTCATTCAGCAGGCTTCCCTTGAAAGCCGGGATGGTAAGCGCCCGGCCCCATTCGATGCGGACGCTGTCGAATGGCACGCGGACGTGATCGAGATAAATTCGAAGGGGCATGGAAGGGAAAAACCGCTCACCCAGCTTAATCACAAGAGGAAAATGACGGTACACCCCGTCGGAGTCGTTATGTGCGTTGATGTGCCCGGTGCCTTGTGCCTTTTTGGCAAACAGGTCGTTCTGGAGAACCGGCTGGTCGCCATAAAAAGGAACGCCCTGTCCCTTCTCTTCGAGCTTCGCGGAGATTTTTTCGTTCTTCTTTTCGTAAACCGTGCCCGGTTTCCATTGAAACGGCTGGGGGGAATCCGAGATGTGAAAAGCAATGGGCAGGTAAGCGGTACGAAGACGACGCAGGGAGCGGGCGAACTTCCTGTCTTCCTCCGCATCCCCTTCGCGCGCGAAGATGATATCGAACATCACCGCTTCCGGGCGCAACATGGACAGGATGCGGTTGACCCGGGCCATGTATCTGCGGTCCAGCGCGTTCCGGCCGAAATCTTCGTAGGCGTCGTCGGTGATCAGGAGATACAGGAGGCGGGGCGAGGCCGTCGGGCCTTTACCCTCCTCCAGGGCCCGCTTGTGGAACCGGTCGAGTACCTGATAATCCCAACTGGTCCACACCGTTCCCCGCACCAGCCAGAACCCAAGCAGGGCCAGCACCAGCCCCGCATGGAGCAGCAGGATGAGTTTTAGAAACTTTTTACTCCGTAACATCAAACACGAAGCGTTTGATCAGGACAGTTTGGCCGGTGAAGGTGAGCAGGTCCTCTTTCAATTGGTCTTCGGACATGTCCAGGCTGCGCACCGCCCCGGCCATGGAAATCGGCTTTTTCATTTTTTCGGCAATGTCGAGCCCGCCCTTGTCGTAAAGCCCCTCTGCCATTTTTTCCCAGCGGTCGTGCGACGCCTCCCGGCCGGAGAAATCGTTTTCCAGACTTTCAAGCGGTTCCGGACTGCACACCACCCAGAATGCTTCCTGCGACCGGGTGCCGTCGACCTGGAAGAAATTGCTGCCGGCGGGCAGTTTCAGCACCGATTCGCCGGAAACTTTTTCGTGCAGAAGGAGTTGCGCCTTCTCGTAGTTCGAGTAGATCACGTAAACATGCAGGTCGGTGCGCGGGATCACCACGATGCGAAGCTTGTCCTGGGAGGTGATGTTGTCGCGTGCCCGGGCCCAGATTGAATCATCGTCACTGCGGATTTCGATGGCGATCTTGGCACGGACTTTATCCTCATCGCTGATGGCATTTTCGACGAACAGAAACAAGGCGGCCAGCACGATCAATCCTGCCGATACCAGTTTGGTTGTTTTCATAATTCCTCTCATCGGGTGGACAAAAATGGGATGGGTGTGAATGATGAACCCTCATTGGTATTCTAAAGCCAAAACCCCGAATTCAAAACTGCGTTTTCGCGCTTCCATCCGATCCCAAAATGCGAACCGCCTGCAGGGAACGATTTATCCGGGCGTTTTGCTTTACAGGAGATTCGTTTTCTGAAACAATGATTTAGAGATAACCCAAGGGGCGCGAGGAATTCGAATGGAAAACTGGTTCATGCTTTCGATGGTGGGAAAAGACCGGCCGGGCATTGTCGCCCGTTTGAGCGCATCTTTATGCCGGGCGGGATGCAACCTGGGTGAGTCCTCCATGGCCGCGCTCAGCGACAACTTCACCATCATGATGATGGTTCACTGGGAAGGCACGCAGGATGAACTGATCGGGGTGGTTCAACCCATTGGCGACAACCTGGGCCTCACATTCAACATTCACCCGGTGCCGGGAAAACTGGAACACCACCGCCAGCCCGACATCCGCGTCAGCATCTATGCCGAGGACCGCAAGGGTATCGTCGAGGACGTCACCACCGCACTGGCTGACGCCGGTCTCAACATCCTGCACCTGGATTCCAACTTCGACGAGGAACCCGGGTCGCCGAAACCCACCTTCTACCTGCATATAGAAGGCACCCTGTCGAAAGGAATCGAACCCGTGGAGAAGGCCCTCGACACCCTCTGCGAGGAAAAGCGGATGAACATCCAACTCATCCCGGTCAGCCCCGGTATCAAATAATCCCCGATCGGGCGGAACCGACCCCCGCCTCCCGGAAACCTATGACAGCAGGAAAACCCTTCCGTTTCTCCGGTTTTCTGTTAGAATAGAATAACTCTAATTATTTCAATCGCCTTTAACAGCCTCGGGGCTCCACAGGGAACCGAAGCCTCGAACCCCTTAAAGGGAGACGCTCTGGATGGCAACCCGTCAATCCCCTCTCAATCGTCCTTCCCGGCGACCGCCCCCCGAACCCGAGCCGGAAACCGGACCCCGAAAAGAACTGCCGCTCGCGGAAATCGTGACCGGCGTGGTGATCGTCCTCATCCTCGTTTTCATGGGCATCCCGCGGCTTCTCAACTGGTGGAACGGCATCAAGACCAACCAGGAAGTCGTGGCCTTTTACGACCGTCTTGTCATGGCCCAGAATACCGCGGTGGAAAAACGCAAGCTGGTTTCTGTTACCTTCTTTCCTGAACGCAATGCCTTCAACGTTCACGAGGACATCAACGGCAATGGAGTCGCGGACACGGGGGAGTTTCACGAGGAATTCGGGTTGGGCGACCACCTGCAATTCTACGGCGGATCGTTGCCGGACCTCAAAAACGTCTGGAACGGCAAGCCCGTTGGCAACCGGGGGGTTCAGTTGTTCAACGGGGGAACCCGGTTGACCTTCAATCCCATGGGGCAGACCAGCGACAACGGGGTGGTCTACCTGATTCCCAAAGAGGACGCAGGCGTCACCGCAAAAAACATGCGCGCCCTGCAGTTTCTCAAGACCTCAGGCGAAATCCGTGTATTGCATTATACCGGCCAGAGCGACGCTCCCTGGAAATGAACAACGCCGGTGGCGAGGGCCGATGGAATCGGCCCTTCAAACACCTGAAATAGAAAAATGGGCCGCCTCATAAAAGAGGAACCTGGGGAACCGATTGTTGAAAAATGTGAACAGTGGGTTGCAAAAGTTTGTCAGTCCGGTCACAACTTTGCAACGCCTTCGCCAGATTGATTTCAGGTCCAAAAATTCTCAACCCTTGTAAATCTCATATAAATCAATATATTAAGAAGTTTGATCATAGATGTACACTTGAAGTGGCTTAAGAATTGCACTCTGCAGACCAGCACGGGCCGCAAACCGGGATGCACCAAATGGTTCGTTCCCATGACCGTTGCGAGATTCAGATTGGGGATTCGCGTATTGAGGGGGCAGCCCTTTCCTGCAACCTGGAATTCCAGGGGCCGTCTCATTTTTGAAGTATGGGTTCGGCCCTTATAATAAATTTCACTTCAAGAAATGGATCGGAAAAAAGGGTGACTCGTCCCCCGTCAACAATACCAATATATTTGCATTAATTTTTAAATCCGGCTGCAACGGAATCATAAACAGAGGCCGCCATGCTTACCTTGACCAAAAATAAAGAGAATCAACAGGGTTTTTCGGTGATCGAACTGCTAATCGTCATGGGAATCACTACGGTCCTGATGGGTGCGGCGATCTACACTTTCATGAAGCAGGAAAAAGTGATCCGTACCGAACAGTCCGCCGCCCAGATCCGCGCCTCGGGACGCAACGGCATCAACGAGCTGGCCAAGGAACTGCGCCGCATCGGCTACGGCATGCCGCGCGGCCACGGCCTGTACAGCATCGGCACCAACTACGTGTACTGGTGGGTCAACACCGACGAAGCCACCACGTCCGTGACTGCAGACGTGACTTCCGGCGACACGGCGCTCACCGTGCAGGATGCGAACCTGCTGGCGACCCAATCCGGCGGCTATGGCTACCTGATGCTCCGCACCATCAAGCAGGCCGACCAGTGGAACATGGTCCGCTTCAGCAGCGCCAGCGGCGGCACCACGCTGAACCTGTCCATGTACCCCAACCAGGACTTTTCCGTTTCCACGGATACCGTGCTGGTCAGCAAAATGAAGTACCAGCGCATCACCCACGATGCCACCAACAACGTCGTCCAGTTTTTTGATGACGCAGACCCTGTGGTGCCCCTGGTCAACAATGTAGAGACCGTGACCTTCA
This sequence comes from Nitrospina sp. 32_T5, assembly GCF_052156635.1. Taxonomy (NCBI): domain Bacteria; kingdom Pseudomonadati; phylum Nitrospinota; class Nitrospinia; order Nitrospinales; family Nitrospinaceae; genus Nitrospina; species Nitrospina sp. 32_T5. Next base: position 119,443 of record NZ_JBQKUO010000005.1, read on the forward strand.
CCTATTACAATTCCGCCGGCAGTACCGTGACCGTTCCGTTATCCAATTCGGGCTGGACCAGTTCCGTGGGCAACACCACCGGTTCGAACAACATTCACACCATCCGCAAAATCGGGATCACGCTGACCATGGAAGACCCGGAGGGTTTTGCCGAGGACATCATTCTCAAAACCGACGTCAACCTGAGGAACATGGGGTCTTAAACTCCCACTTCCAGAAAACAGTCCTCCTCCCGAACGCGACCCGTTCACCCTGCTTCTCGTCCCCCTGTCTGCGCTTGTTCCTGCAGGCAACCAGGACCGGCCCGTTTGCCATTCGCTCCAATTCTTTCATAAGAATTTGATTTTTAATCGTTTATAATATTTATACGGGATCCGGGTCCAAATCGGGCCCAAATCGGGGCCGGTTATAAAATTTTATACGGAATTTGGACAAAATTTGTCCTTTGGGATCAGGTATTCCGATATTCCTGATTTTGTCTTATTCTTTTGTGAAATTCCTTAAGTGTTGAAAAACAACTCATTCTATGGGAATCGTTATATCAGAAACACGATTTTCATCGAAAACGGCTCAAAAATTGCTTTCTAGAGGGGAGAAGCTGAAAAAGCGGAGCCGAACTTTAAACGAGGTTTATAATTAAACCTAGTGGGGGAGTCATGGAACCTCGACAAAAACACACCAAAAATGAATCCGGCTTCACGTTGATCGAGCTGTTGATCGGCATGGCCATCCTCGTGATGGGCCTGCTCACGGTCAATTTCTTTCTCGGCAATTTACTGAATAAAAGCGGCCATCTGGAATCGGCCACGCTGGCCACCACCCTTGCCGCGGAAAAACTGGAAGATCTCAAAAACCAGGCGCTGAGCACCACCCTGACCAGCTCCAACAACGGATCGGACACCCTGGACGAAAACGGCAACGCAGGCGGCAACAAGTTCACGCGCAACTGGACCATCTCCGGCACGTCGGACCAGACGGATGTCGTGGTCACGGTCAGTTGGAGTCGTTCCGGCGTCACTGAATCCCGGACCCTGCAAACCCGGTTGAACCAGGATTAACCATAGAGGTCATCATGAGTACATGGACCCAACTCAATAGAAACCAAAAGGGCTTTTCGGTGATCGAGCTGATCATCGTCATGGGCATCACCACCGTTGTGATGGGTGCGGCGATGTACACCTTCATGAAGCAGGAAAAGGTGATCCGCACCGAACAGGCCGCCTCCCAGATCCGTGCCGCAGGCCGGGCCGGAATCAACGAACTGGCCAAGGAACTGCGCCGCATCGGCTACGGCATGCCGCGCAGCCACGGACTGTACAGCGTAGGATCCAATTACGTTTACTGGTGGATCAACACCGACGACGCCACCACCGCCGTGACGGCGGATGTGACCTCCGGTGACGTGCTGCTCAACGTGCAGGACGCAAACCTGATGGCAACGCAGACGGGAGGCTTCGGCTACCTGATGCTACGCACGGTCAAGCAGGCGGACCAGTGGAACATGGTCCGTTTCACCACCGCGGTCGGGGGCAACATCGTAAACCTGTCCATGTATCCGAACCAGGACTTTTCGGTCTCCACGGATACCGTGCAGGTCAGCAAAATGAGGTACCAGCGCATCACCCACAATGCCACTACCAATATCGTCCAGTTTTTTGATGACGGAGACCCCGTGGTGCCGCTGGTCCACAATGTGAAATCCGTCGCCTTCACCTACTCCAATTCCGCCGGCTCTACCGTGACCGTTCCACTATCCAATACCGGCTGGACCAGCTCTGTGGGCAACACCACGGGTTCGAACAACATTCACACCATCCGCAAAATCGGGATCACGTTGACCATGGAAGATCCCGAAGACTTTGCGGAGGATATTATTCTTAAAACCGATGTCAACTTGAGGAACATGGGATCATGAATACTCACAACCAAAACCACGAACACAGCTTTACAGGGAACATCGGGGAACCCCAGTCCCACCGGAACGAGTCCGGGGCGGTTCTGGTGGTTGTTCTCCTGATGATGGTCGTCTTGATCGGTCTCATTCCGGCCGCCATCAACATGACCCGCAACGATTACACGCGCACCGCGAACTACCAGGAATCCAAGGAAGCGTTCTACATTTCCGAGGCGGGCGTGCAGGAAGCCATCCGGATGACCAAGACCATGAGCCGGGACACCATCCTGGGCACGAACGCGGGACTGCTGGAGCCGGGCGGCACCGTGGTTTCCTTTAACGGGGCCAACTACAACGAATACAACTACGCGAATGGCACCTACAAGATCCGCGTGGACGACAACACGGAGCCGGATGGCGACACCACGACCGATACGGACAAGGTCCTGGTCGTCACCGCCGTGGGCACGTCCAATACGGGTGTGGAGAAAACCATCCGCGCCAACATTTACAAGTTCGATCTTCCGCCGTCCACCTTTCCCTCGGCGCTGACCATGGTGGGCCCGCTTTCGGCCGTCAACATCTCCGGTAACTCCTTCGAGGTCAACGGCGCGGATTCAGCCGGGGGCAATGGTCTGGACCTGAGCGGCAACCCGGATGCCAGTTGTCCCGGCAAGGCCGCCATTGGCTTTGAATCCAGCGGCCCGGTCACCGAGGTCAACAACATGAATAACTGTTCCACCGCCGCCACCAACACCTGCGTGGAGGTTCCGGGCGGCAACCCCAATAAAAATGACGGCAATTACACCGGAGTCAATTCCAACTCGCGGGATTTCATCACCAGCCAGACCACGTTTTCCAGTGCGGACAGTACCGAACTGCATCAGATGCTGACCGCGGACGGCGACAATGACGGCACGCCGGACCTGGTTTCCAATTACTACACCGGCAACCAGCATTTCAGTGGCGGTACCTACGGGACCGATGCCAGCCCCCAGGTTACTTACGTAACAGGTGATTTGGACCTTTCGGGTAACCTGACCGGAAGCGGCATCCTGATCGTGGACGGCAACTTGAAAATTGCAGGTACCACGAATTGGAACGGCATCATCCTGGTCGGTGCCTGCACCACCTGCAGCAGCACCGCCACCGACACCACCGGTGTGGGTTCCGGTACCATCAACGGCGCGCTGGTGGTGGGCAACGGCACCCAGGCGCAGGCCGATATCCGTGGTAACTTTGCCATCAACTACAGTTGTGAAGGCATCAACCTCGCCAACGCGGTGTTCAACGACAACGTCAGCGTGGTTGACTGGTTCGAAACCGGAGCCTGATCGCCGACGCAATCGATCCCATGTAATAGAAAAGGGCGGCCCGCGGGCCGCCCTTTTTTATTGCTCTTCACTCACCGCTCTCCAAAGCGAAGGCATGCCGCCAGGACGGAGCCTTCTTCTACTTTGCAAGAGAGCGTTGCACAACTTGGGTTCGAGTGGTCAATCCACGGTTCGATTGATACCCGGATTGAAAAGTCATGAATCCCCCTCATCCTGGCTTTCTTCCGCCAGGGGAGAAGGAACTTTTAACACTCCCTCTCCCTCGACGGGAGCACTCCAGAGTGACGGGCTGGGGTGAGGGTGGTTTCCTCTGATTTATTTTAATGACGAATGCAAAGGTTTCCCTGGCAACAGGGAGGCCCAAACCCCTTACATTCCGGGAGGCGGAGGAACCTGGCCGGTCGGCTTCGGCTTCTTCTTCCCCACTTCCTCGACCTTGATGGAGGAAGGACGGGTCTGCTTGGCGATTTCTTCCTCCTGCTCGATCACTTTCTGCATTTCGGCAACCAGTTTTTCATCCACCTTGGCTTTTTCCAGTTCCTTGCTCAGGGTTTCAACGAATTCATCCTTGGCAATGAGGGCGCTCTTCAGGCGCCTCTCCATGTCCGCCAGCCGTTCCAGGTAGTCCTTGCCCCCCACCTTGGTTTCCTTGTCGGCCGCGGCTTCATCCATCAAATGAAACTTCACCGTATTGAAGACGGGGACGGATTTGGCCGCTTCGGTGATTTCGATTTTCTTGATCAGCTCTTCCTTGCGCGGCAGGTGCTTGTGAACCAGCATGACGAAGAACCGGCCCTCTTCCTTGTCGAACTTCGCCGCGCGGATCCAGCGGCGGTACACCGCGTTTTCGTGGGCCAGGTAATCGCGGGTTTCCACCAGCAGTTTGGCCAGCTCCGGGTCGATCGACGGCCCGGCCTCTTCGCCTTCGCCGCCGCCTTCCTTGCCGCCCTCACCTTCCTTGCCGGCTTCCTGGTTCTTCGAGCCCTCGCCCGTAGCCAGGGACTGGCCTTCCCCCTTGCCGGTTGTCAGCTTTGCCTGCTGGATGCTTTCCTGCGCAAACTGGTCCACCGGGGGCGGGACCTGGCCTTTGATCTGGTCCCGGTACTGCACGGGGATGGACGAGCGGTAATCGCTGTAGTGCACCATGCCCGCATCATCGATCCAACGGAACATCTCCGCTTCGGCAGACGCCGGAAACAGTGCCAGCGCACCCACGCCAAGAAGCACCGATTTTTTGAAACGATTCATAATGGTTTCTCTCACGGCTCGATTCTCCCAACCGACCGGGTGCGGTCCCTTGCTTTTCGTGAAAAGCGGAAGGTTTGCCCGGTACAGGATTGCCCCCTTTTTCATTCGCGACGGCTGAGAAGCTTCCCGCCGCCTCGGCACCACGCCATAACTTATTGTAACTGAATACCTTATCATGACATCCTGAGAAATGCAATCGACCCGACTTTGGTTTATACTTGTATCCTCTACAGGGCCCGGTTATTCCGGGTTTTTGGCAGGTACCGAATCACGATGATCACCAACTCCATGAAGAACCGCACGTGCCTGATCACCGGCGCCAACTCCGGCATCGGGTACGAAACCGCCCGCGCCCTGGCGTACATGGGAGCGCGGTTGATCCTGGTGTGCCGCAATCCCGAAAAGGGGGAAGCGGCACTGGCCTCGCTGCGCCAGCGCACCGGCAACGACGATATGGAGCTGATGATCGCCGACCTCGCCTCGCTCCACCAGGTGGAGGAACTTGCTGAAAAGATACGCGCGCGTTACGACGTCCTGCACGTGCTCATCAACAACGCCGGGCTCCTGCAGGGACGGCGGGAACTGACCGAGGACGGCTACGAGACCACCTTCGCCGTCAACCACCTCGCGCATTACGTGCTGACCCTGCGCCTGCTCGACCTGTTGAAGGCGGGCGCGCCGTCACGCATCATCAACGTCTCGTCGATCGTGCACCTCATCGGCTCCATCCGTTTCGACGACCCGTTCTTCGAGAAAAAAAGTTACCGCGCCATGTCCGCCTACGCGCAATCGAAGCTGGCGAACATCCTGTTCACATACAAGCTGGCGCGCCTGCTGGAGGGTTCGGGCATCACGGTGAACGCCATGCACCCCGGCGTGGTGGCGACCAACTTCGGCCACGCGGGGCCCCTGTGGTACAAGCTCGCCAAGGTGTTTGCACGGCCGTTTTACATCCGCCCGCAGAACGGGGCGCGGACACTCATTCACCTGGCCGCCTCCCCCGCCGTGGAAAAGGTCACCGGCACCTACTTCGTGCGCAAACGCTCCGTGCCCACCCTTCCGGTGTCCTACGACACCGGTTTGCAGGACCGGCTGTGGGACATCAGCGGCCAGATGACCGGCGTGCGGTGGCATAATGGCTGAAGAGGGTTCTCCCGCGCCGCGTGAGGGCTTGAAGTGGGTGAAGGTCGCCCGCTTCCTCGCCCTGCCCTTTTCGCCCGACCGGCTGAAAACCTACCGCCGGGTGAAACGGTTCGAAGACGTGCCGGCCGACGACCTCCTCGCCGACGGCATCGAGGGCGTTCTGTTGGATGTGGACGGCACGCTGGGTCCCCACCACACACGCACGTTTCCCGATTCGGTGGTGACGCACGTCAAAGTATTGCAGGCGGTGGGATTGAAAGTGGCGCTGTTCACCAACGCCTTCGAGGACCGCTTCGAGCAGTTCGAAGGCGTGCCTGTGGTCACCAACGTGCCGCCCAAGCCGGACCCGGCCGGATTCCACACCGCCATGCGGGATTACCTGAAACTCGACGATCCGGCGAAGGTGGTGATGATCGGCGACAACTACATCACCGACGGCGGCGCCATCGATGCGGGCATGCGCTTCATTCATGTGAAACCGGTGCCGGGCGGAGAAAGCGCCTTCCACCACACCACGCGCTACCTGGCGGAACTTTTCGCCCGTGCCTGGCGGCCGGTGACCACTTCAGCCCTCGCCTCCCGTACCAGACCAGGCCGGCAAGTTTGACATTTGCGCCTGAAAATTCATAAAATGTAGGAAAAAAAGAACGAACGGGGTCAATAGCCGTGAAACGCATTGTTTTCGCGACATTTTTACTGGCAGGATGCATCGCCGTCCCAGCGCTGGCTTTCGCGGATTCGGGTCACAGCCACCATGAGGCCGATCCGTTCAAACTGGAGCCGGACAAGGCCGTGCACTGCGATTTGAACGGGCACCGGCACGTCCACGCCAACCAGCCCTGCCCGCACAGGAAACCGTACCGGTCGCCGCGTACGGAGCTCGGTCTCGACTGCGGCGGTCAGCCGCAGGGCACCATGCCGGCCCAGTCCACCCCGATTCTCAAAACCTTCGGCCCGGCGGGAGGTGCCGCTCGGCTGGCTTCCCTCATGCTGGCCGCTTTTCATCCAAAAACACCCTCCCCTTTCGTTTTGTGGGAGACGTCCCCGCCTTCCCCGCCTCCCAAATCGTCCTGATCGATTCCCTTAATTAAATCCCGGTTGCGCGCAAACGAGGTTTTTCCCGGTTCGGTCCGTCCGTCTTCTGTGAAACAACGGCAACACCCCGAACGAACCCCCTCCGGCCTGCCGGGCAACTTTCATCGATCCAGAACGCAAACGAACCATGACCGAAATTGAAAAAAGTCCGACTCCACCACTTAAAAAGCGCCGCGGCGCCTCACGCATTTTTGCAGGCGGCCTGCACCGGGGGATGGCCGTCCTGCTGGCCCTGTTCCTGCTGTTGCCCGCCAACGCTCAGGCCTACATTGGCCTCTGCTGCGCGCACTGCGGCGGCAACATGCCGCTCAACATTTTCGGCGGCGGCATTCCGGAACCGAAGGAGTTCCGTTTCAAGATCAGCCAGATGTTCATGCGCATGGGTCCCATGCGGGACGGCACCAAGGATCTGAAAACCTCCGAACTCGTCGGCATGCCGGCCATGGGCAAGTTTCCCGCCGTGCCGGAGTCCATGAACATGTGGATGACCATGTTCGGCGGCGCGTATTCGTTCTCCGACGACTTCGCGCTGATGCTCATGAGCAGTTTCAGGTACAACACCATGCCCATGCGCTTCAACTCAATGCTCCAGGCCTCGACGGGCCGATCGGGCTTCACCATGGAATCGTCGGGCCTCGGCGACACCAAACTCATCGGTAAGTACCGGCTGTATTCCGACGATCACCTGGCGCCGACGCAACAGTTTTCCATGTTGTTCGGGGTGTCCCTGCCGACGGGAAGCATTAAGAAAGAATTCACGGAAAATCCCGCGGCTGGGCAGAACGGCACCCTGCTTCCCTTCAAGATGCAGATGGGCAGCGGCACGTTCGATCCCATCGTCGGACTGACCTATCAGGGGTCGCGCGATCCGTTCTGGTACGGCGCAAACCTGGTGTACACCGGGCGTTTCTACGACAATAGCCAGGATTATCAGCAGGGGGACGAGGTGCGGCTGGATATTTACAGCATGTACCAGTTTCACCCGCAGTCGGTGGTGCACCTCCAATTGAACGGGTTTTATGAAGGCAGGTACAGCGACGAGCCGCGGCTGGCGAGGGAGCAGGGACACGGCCACGTCGGGTTCAATCCCAACGGACCGTTCACAAGTCCGCTGTTCGACCCGGACAACTACGGCGGAACGAAGCTGAATGTCACCGCGGGCATCCAGTACCAGCCGATCCCGTTGCACGTACTCGAGCTGACGGCATCGGCGCCGGTGACACAGAACCTGCGCGGGCCACAGCTGGCCGAGGATTACCGGATCATGATCTCGTATTACATCGAGATCCCGACCAAAGACAGCCGCCGTTACAAAGGCATGCCCGCACCCAAAGAACTCGGATTCTAGGGAAGCCGTATGAATGGAATTACTCGAAATCGATTCCTCCTTGTCGCATCGCTGGCTGCCCTTGTTCTGGCTGCCGGGTGCGGTGGCAACCCGTTGCCCGAGGCGGGATCAGCTGATGAGAGGTTGTACCGTGCGAAATGCACCGTCTGTCACAGCTGGCCGCATCCTCAGCGCCACACGGCTGAAGAATGGGACCACTATCTGAAGGTGATGGAGGGTCACATGAAAAAAAAGAACATCGCTTTCACTGAAAGCGAGAAGGAAACCATACGCAACTATCTGCACAGGAACTCACGATGAGACACTTCAATCTTAAAAACAAAGTTCGCCTGCTGTTTGCGCTGGCGGCATCCCTTCTCCTGCTGACTGGCGCAGGAACCGAATCCCTGCCGCCGAAAGAGAAGCTGTTCGATCAGTTCGGCGTCACCCCGCCGCGCACCGCCAAGGAAGCGCCCGACTTCACGCTGACCACGCTGGAGGGGAAAAAGGTAAGCCTGAAGGAATACGAAGGCAAACCCATCCTCATTCACTTCTGGGCCACGTGGTGCGTTCCCTGCAAGGAAGAGCTGCCCACGATCCAGAAACTGCACGAAAATCTGGGCGGCGAGGTGGTTCAGATTCTGACCATCAACATCGATCGCTGGAACAAGGACCGGGTGGAAGAGTTCCAGAAGGATTTCGGTCTGCGCTTTCCGATCCTGCTCGACCCAAAGCAGGAAGTGCGCCGCAAGTACTTCATCATGGGACTGCCCACCAGTTACCTCGTCGGAGCCGACGGTAAGCTCGCCGGGTACATATCCGGTCCGCGGGAATGGAACTCGCCGGTTTCCCACCAGATCATGAAAACCCTGGCACACCATTCCGGTTGAGTCCACGCACTCCAGCACGCATCCAAACAGGAAGGGTGATACAATACGCCCGCGGCTGGATTGAAGGGCCACAACTCACTGCCAACCTGGAGGCCGAGCGGGCATGCAACTGGTATTGCTGATAGGAGCGGGGGGATTTGCAGGCGCCATCCTGCGATTCTGGGTGAGCGGCTGGATTCAGAACGGGCTGGTCACGTTTCCACTGGGGACACTCGGCGTGAACTTCATCGGTAGTTTCCTGCTGAGCCTCATCATGTACCTGTCGGAGTTCAAGGGCGTGTTCACCGAAGAAACGCGCGTGTTCCTCACCATCGGCGTGCTTGGCTCCTTCACCACCATGTCCACCTTCGGCTACGAATCGTTCAAGCTTCTCGAACAGAATGAACTCGGCCTGTTCAGCCTCAACGTTGTGGGGTCGGTGACCCTGGCACTCCTTGGCGTGTATCTCGGACGCCTCATTTCGGTGAACCTTTAATCATGAAAAAAGAAACCGAAGCGATCCTGTTGCGGATTTTCATCGGCGAAGACGACCGGCACGAAGGCCGTCCCCTTTACAAATACCTGGTCGAGCTGTTCCGCAAGGAGGGGATGGCCGGAGCAACGGTCCTGCGCGGCACCGACGGCTTCGGCAAAACCAGTCACTACCACACCACCTCCATCCTGCGCCTGTCCACGGACCTGCCCATCGTCATCGAGGTTGTCGACACGCGTGAGAAAATCGAAGGCGTCCTGCCGAAGCTGGAAGGCGTCGTCACTTCCGGGCTCATAACCGAAGAAAAAGTCACCATCGTGTTTTACGAAGGCGACGAAACCAAATCCCGCTAGAACCGGTAAGTGAGCAGACCGCTCCAATACACGATATCGTTCGCGGGTGCCGTCTGCTCGATGAACGATCCCGCCTCGAAATGGTTGTAGATGGCGCGGATGTCGAGATGCCGGTCGAACGTGTACTTGATCTCCACTTCCTGTTGCGTGCCGACGTAGCGCGCGTTGCTCAATTGCCCCGTCCTCAATATTCCGTTGCCGATGGAATACACGCCGTCGTTCAGGGACTCGCGCCAGACAAACATTGTGCTCGCCGTCGCCGACCAGTGGCGGTCCAGCTTGAAACTGACACGGGGTTGAAGCTGGTAGGTGTTGATGAGCCCCACCGGTGCGCTCTGGCTGATGTGCTTGCCTTTCGGGAACATCGGGTTGAAGGAGTTGAGGTCCCCGTCGGCGGCGTTGTTGTCGCCGCTGTACACGTCCGCCCGCACGCTCAACCTCGCAGACGGCTCGTTCGCAAAAAGCACGGTGTACCCCGTGTCGGAAGCCGCCGCCCATGCACTGATCGTTGAGTCGCCGAACGTGCCGAACTGGTACACAAACTCGAAATCGAAATCGAGCGCGCCCTCCTTTCCCCAAATCCGCGTGCCGAGGGTGTGACGGATTTCGTTGGCGATGCCCTGATCGAACGCGTGCGCTTCGTGGTTAAGTCCGACGTAATACAGATCGACATTCACCGGAAACCGCCAACCGGTTTTGTGAACGCCGTAGAGTCCCCACCAGCTTTGCTCGTTACCTGAGTTGTTGTCGAAGAAATCACGTGAAATCTGAACCGGCCGCGCGATGAATCCAGTGACGGTGGTCTTCTCATCCTGCCACGTCAGCATGGCGGCGTCGTGGCTGAGACGCAGGTTCGGACGTTCGCGGTAATTGAAAAACCGTCGTGCGCCGAAAATGATCTCCTGCCGGCCGAGCCGCAGGGTGAAATTCGACGCACCCGAGCCTGGAAGTTTGAAGTCGGCGAACAGCTGGTTGATGTCCATCCGGTCTTCATCGACACCGCGGGGTCCGCCTGTACGGCCCGACTCTGTGCCTGTCTGCAACTGGAAAAACAGGCGGAAGCGGTCCTTCGCGTGGAAGTCCGCGTGCAGCAGGTATCGTTGCAGGTACCAGCCGTTTTCATCCTGGGAGCCCGCCCCCCAGTTTTCGTTGTCGATGTATTCGAAGTGCTGGCGGGTTTCACCGCCCAGGGAAAAATAGAAGTCTCCCTGCCTGTCTATAGGGATGAACTTCAGGGAATCCAGGTAATCGGTCCGCCGGGAGGCGTCCCGCAGAAAAGAGTAATCTTCTTTGTACCGGGATTGATTAAAAGGAGGCCGGTCGGCTTCTTTTGCCGCCAGGGCCGGGGTTACGCAGAGTGTCAGGGTGGCAACCACCCACCAGATCCAAGTTGACTGTCGCATAGCTCTTCATTTTATATTTCATGTTAGAGAACTCCATAAGCCATCATCGCGTCAGCCACTTTTTTGAATCCCGCCAGATTGGCGCCTTTCGCATAGTCGATGTAGCCGCCATCAACAACGCCATAATCGATGCACTGTTGATGGATATCCGCCATGATCCCCTTCAATAGCAGATCCACATCCTCCCCGGACCAGGCCATGTAAGTGGTGTTCTGCGTCATCTCCAATCCGGAAACCGCAACTCCACCTGCATTCGAAGCCTTGCCGGGAGCGTATAATATGCGCTCCTCCTGAAACACACGGATTGCCTCAGGTGTGCACGGCATATTGGCACCCTCTGCAACGGCAATGCAACCGTTTTTTAACAATTCCTTCGCGTCGTCCTGAAACAATTCGTTTTCTGTTGCACACGGAAAGGCCAGATCACACTTCACACCCCATGGCTTTTTGCCTTCATGATATTCGCAATCGAATTTATCCGAATACTCCGCAATGCGCCCTTTTTTAAACAGTTTCAGGTCTTTGATGAACTCCAGTTTTTCTTCATTCAATCCGTCTTTGTCGTATATCGTGCCGGAAGAATCCGACAACGTCACCACCTTCGCACCCAGGTCCATCAGTTTCTCGGCAGTGAACACCGCCACGTTGCCCGAACCGGACACGGCGCAGGTTTTGCCTTTGATGGAATCGCCCCTATGTTTCAGCATGCTTTCCATGAAGTAGGCGCACCCGTAACCCGTGGCTTCCTTACGGATGTGGCTGCCGCCGAATTCCAGTCCCTTGCCGGTGAGCGCGCCGGTGAATTCGTTGCGCAGACGTTTCCACTGCCCGAACAGGAAACTGATCTCCCGGGTGCCGACTCCGATGTCGCCCGCGGGGATGTCGATGTTGTTGCCGATGTGCTTGCACAGCTCGGTCATGAAGGCCTGGCAGAACCGCATGATCTCGCGTTCGGATTTTCCCTTGGGATCGAAATTGGAACCGCCCTTCGCCGACCCCATCGGCAGGGTGGTGAGGCTGTTTTTGAATGTCTGCTCGAAGGCGAGGAACTTGAGCACACTCAGGTTCACCGAGGGATGAAACCGCAGGCCGCCCTTGTACGGGCCGATGGCGTTGCTGTGTTGCACACGGTAACCGCGGTTCACGCGGTATTTGCCCCGGTCATCCTCCCAGCAGACGCGGAAGATGATGATGCGGTCCGGTTCCGACAGCCGTTCGAGGATACGGGCCTTGATGTATTTCGGATGCTCGTTGATGTAGGGGATGACCGAGACAGCGACTTCCTGCACCGCCTGGTAGAACTCCGGCTCGCCGGGGTTGCGTTTGACGAACCCTTCCATGAACTTGTCCAATTCCATAAATCACTTTCCGCGTGGAGACCACGCTTTCTTTATGTATCAGTTTCCTCTCCAACCCCGCGGTTGAGGCGATCAATTGTTCTGCGCTTCATCAGGCCGAACGGTCATGTCGCCAAGTTTGAGGAAGATGCCCTCCTCCCCCCGCTCTTGAACCTGGATTCCTTTATGATGGCGAGCCTCGAACATGGTTTCAAACGCAGTGGAATCCAGGCGGTACTCCCCACCCTGCTTATCAATGATCACCATCAGTGCTACCAGAAGTTTTTCGATTTGTTCATCCATGCTTGCCTCACGCGTAGGGTTTGCGATCACTGGTGAGCCAGCGCCAGCCCAGCCAGATCCAGGTCCAGATCATGCCGATCCACCCAAGCGTTCGGGTGATGGCGGCGATTTTCGTGTCCTGCATGATCAGGCCCCATTGAAAAAACAGATTGCGCCAGTCGTGCGCCTCCGCCCCCAGCCCTCCAATCAGGGGCAGGCGCAGCGCCCGGGCGTCCGCCATGTACACGGCGATGTCCAGAAAGTTCTCGAAAAACCAGAACCCGCCGACGGCGAATCCAACCGTATCGCGTTGCCGCCAGAAGGCGACGGTCACGACCAGCGGGATCAACAACTGGCCCAGTGTGCCGCCCAGGATCCCGATGGTCTCGCCGAAAATCCCAAATGCAGGGTGACCGAATTCGTGAAACACCAGATTGACCTGGTGAAGGAAGCGTAGTGCCGCACGGTCCATCATCCCCGGGTCCACCGCCATCAGGTAAAGAAGGTAAGCGAACGCAACCGATGTACAGCCAAGCGCCAGCCCGGAGACCGGTTTCCATGGCTCGGAGGCGGGGCTCCAGATGCGGTCCCACAAACCGGGTTCGGGTTCCTCATCCATGCAGAATTTGTCATTTCGCATCAAACTGGTAGCCCTTTTCACGCACGGTTTGGATAAAGCAGGGTTTCTGCGGCTTTTTCTCAAAATGCTTGCGCAAACGCGCGATAAAATTATCCACCGTGCGCGTCTCCGTGTCCGGCGCGTAACCCCAGACCTTCTCCAGCAACTCTTCACGGGACACCGGCTGCCCCTCGTTGGCGATCAACAGGTTCATGATCATGATTTCCTTCGACGTCAGATAGAAGTCACCATTCTGGCCGCGTGCCTTGCCCGTTTTGAAATCAATCCACATGTCGTCGAAACGGTACACATCTTCACTTTGCGAAACCTGCTGGTACCATTGCTTGCGCCGGAGGATTCCCTTCACACGCAACAGCAGTTCCGGCAGGTGAAACGGCTTGGTGAGGTAATCATCGGCACCCGCTTCCAATCCTTCGGTGCGGTCGTCGTCGGTTGATTTTGCAGTCAGCATGAGAATGGGGAAACGGTAATCGGTTTCCCTGATCTTGCGGGCGACTTCCAGCCCTCCCAAACCGGGCAGCATGAGGTCGAGGATCATCATTTCGTAGAAACCTTCCTCGTATTCCCTGAGAGCCGATTCTCCATCTTCGACAATCGTCACCCGGTAGCCTTCCTTTTCCAGGTTGAACGCCAAACCTTTCGCCAGGTGTTTTTCATCCTCGACCAGCAGTAATTTCTTTCCATTTGTCATAATAAAACTCTTCTTACGAATGATTGCCGGAACCGGGGGGTTTCCCATTTGCGGGCAACAGCACAGTGAACACACACCCCTTGTCCCGCCCTTCACTTTTCACTTCGATGTGTCCCTTGTGGTTTTTCACGATTTCATTGCAAATGTACAACCCGAGCCCGGCCCCCTCGATGTTCTGGGTTTGGGGATTGCGCACCCGGTAAAATTTCTTGAATACTTTTTTGCGGTCCTTTTCATCCATACCGATTCCCTGGTCGATGAAATCAATCTGGTAATACTTGCCCTCCAATCCCATTCGTATTTTGAACTGCTTGCCCGAGGAGGAATAACGAAGTGCGTTGCCGATGAGGTTATTGAACACCATCCGCATCGCCCGTTTGTCCAGGTTCAACGTCGGCGCTTCTTCAATCTCCAAATGCGCAGCGCAGTTTTTTTCCTCGAACTGACGCCGGTGGCTCTGCACCAGTTCCTCGAGAAAGGGCTTCATCTCCACCGGCTTCAACTGCAACTGCATGTTTTTGGATTCCGGACTGCTGGCTTCGAGAATGTTTTCAATCAATGCCGACAAGCGTTCGGTGTCGGAGAGCATCGTTTCCACAAAATCGCGGGCCTCCTCCGGCGACAGCTTCTGGTATTTCATCGTCTCCAGGTAAAGCTGGATCGACGCAAGCGGCGATTTCAGTTCATGGGACACGCTGGAGATGAAGTCGCTTTGCATTTGGTTCAGGCGGGCCTGTTTGTTGTAATAGACGAACATGATCATCACCCCGCCCAGGATGAACAGCATCAGCACGCATCCCTCAATCAGGATGACCCAGTTGAGATCAGGCGAAAACAACTCCGGCCGAAGACGCTGGGCGAACTCCTGAAAATCCTGGCGGTTCTTCAGGTACCAGTTGATCCAGATCGCCATCAGGAACACCCAGGCGATCTGCACCCCGATGAACACCATGATGGGGTGGAACAGCGTCCTCAATTTGCTCATGATGGCCAAACAAAATCTCCAGAATTGGGGGGCAAAACCCATGTCAGAATTTCACCCAAACAGGGTGTGCAAGTCCTTCAAATTGCGTCTCTTTCAAATGTTACAAAGCTTTTACATCCAATGAAACCAATCAAATGTATCTTGTATGGGAGTACAGAAGTGCTTTCCATTAATTCAATTTCATTTTCATTCTAACGCATTCTCAGGTGGAGAGGAAATCCATGGGCGAAATTAGAGAATTCAATCCCAAATACCGGTTCAGCATGGCCAACGTTTATTATTTCGGCTTCCTGCACGCCATGGCGTTGCTGGCCGTTTTTCCCTTCGCCTTTTCGTGGAGCGCTGTGGCGGTGATGCTGGTGCTCAACTGGATGACGGCGTCTCTCGGCATCTGCCTCGGGTTTCACCGCTACCTGACCCACCGCAGTTTTGAAATGCCCAAATGGCTGGCCTACTTCTTCGTATTCGTCGGTACCCTGGCCTGCCAAAACGGCCCGATCAAATGGGTCGGCCAGCACCGAATGCACCACGCCAACTCCGACACCGACGGCGATCCGCACAGCGCGGCGCGGGGCTTCTGGTGGTCCCATATGGCCTGGATGTTTTATGTGCATTCGGACTTTGACGACAAGCAGAAACTTCTGGACTACACTAAGGACTTCAACGGCGACCGGTTTTACCAGTTCCTGGACAACCACTTCATCAAGATCCAGATCGCGTTCGGTTGCCTGCTGTACGCCATCGGCGGCCTGCCCTGGGTGATTTGGGGCATCTTCGTCCGCGTGGTTCTGGTTTACCATCAAACCTGGCTGGTGAACAGCGCCTCACACATGTTTGGCTACAAGAATTTCAAATTGCAGAAAGACCTGTCCACCAACTGCTGGTGGGTGGGCATGCTCGCTTTCGGTGAAGGCTGGCACAACAACCATCACGCTTTCCCCAGCTCCGCACGGCACGGCCTGCACGCATGGGAAATCGACCCGACGTGGATGGTCATCAGCCTGCTTCGGAAACTGGGCCTCGCCACCAACCTGAAGGTGGTTCAGCTTCAGCCGAAGGAGTCGGAAGCCGACGAATACTATCAGGGCGAAATGGTCAAGCAGGCGGCGTAACGCCGCCTGCGGGCCAGGCCCGATTTCACCCCCGCACCTCCCTCACTCCTTCAATCCTGGAAATACCGATCACCGCCGCTTCGCGGTCGGCGCCCTTCCTGAACGACAGCCGGTAGTCGATCTCCGCTTCATTCTGGTCATTATCCAGTTTGAAATGAATGTCTTCCACGGAAAAACCATGGCGTCGGAAGACCTCCGTGCATTTCTGACGTACATTTTCGTATTGCGTCAGGCTGGTTTGCACCACCATTGCCTTGTATTGATCGACCGGCATCCAGTCCCCCACAAAGCGGAAAAAGAACAACATGATGAAAACGAACAGGGTTCCCCAAAGCGCCAGCGGATAGATTCCCTTGCCGATCACGATACCGAGTCCGGCGACGAACCACACGCACCCGGCGGTGGTGAGCCCGCGGACCATGTCCGATTCCCGCAAGATGGCTCCGCCTCCCAGAAAACCGATGCCGGTTATGATGCCCGCCGACATCCGGTTGACATCCAGAATGTTACCCGACTCCATATTTTGTGAATAATACTCGGTGCCGAGGATCATCATCGCCGCGCCGAGGCACACCACGATGTGCGTGCGGAACCCTGCGGGACGGCCGTGAATTTCCCGTTCTATGCCCACCACACCGCCCAGAACAATTGCCAGCAGCAACCGCAACAGGACTTCTCCGTCTATCCACCACTCGATGTCCATAAGCCGCATGCCTCCTGAAGCTCAGCGTTCATTCATCCCACTCAAACTCAACGTGGTATCCGGCGTATTTGCGCAGATTGATCACCCGGCTGTCAAAAATAAGGTACTGCCCCTTGATCCCGGTCAACCGTCCGGACAACGTGTTTTCCTTGTCCAGGTTGTGGCTCACGATTTTAGCGGGAACTTCCAGAACCGGATAGGTGAGCGACTGCACCGGTTCGCTGTCCAGGAAAAAAGAACGAAGATCCTCTGGAAACCAGTCGTACACCTGGCCGCGCATGATTTCCAGGTCCGCCTCATCCACCTCCCCTTTCAGCATGCGCCGCCAGTTGGTTTTGTCCGACATGTTTTTTGCAAGCGCCACCTCGATCTGTCCCGCCAGTTTCCGTTCCGGGGTGCGGGCGATCACCAGCCCATTCACCGCCCCTTGGTCGATCCAGCGGGACGGAATGTTCCAGTGCCGTGTCACACCCACTTTGACGGACGAGGTCAGCGACAGGTACACGAAATGGTCCACCTTGCAGTGCGTTTCGTAAAACTCGCGATCCCGTTCGTTCCCCTTTTCGTGCTCGCATCGTTCCGGCCGCACGGAGCACATGGCGTTTTCCGGCAGGTCGCGGGCACAGGGAAAGCAGTAACCTTCATCATAGGTTTTCTTGATAACCCGGCCGCACTCGACGCATGTGATGCGCCCACTGAACCTGAGGGTCAGCTTCCGGTCGAGTGCGGAATTGATGGCGACGGGGCTTTCATCCAGATCGAGAAAATACTGGATGGGATCGCCCGCTTCATGACGCATTTTGCGAAGTTGTCCGGAAACTTTCATGAAAATTCCTGTTTGAGATGAAGACGGGGTTTCTCCCCATACTTAAATTATAGACGATTTGAAAGAACGGCGCAGGGAGGGAGGAGGGCTCAGCCCAGAAACATCGTGAGGATTTCGTAGAGCATCATCGCCAGCACCGCCGTGAAGGGAACGGTGGCAAACCAGGAAACGACGATCTGCTTTACAATATTGAGGTTCAAACTGGCCAGGCCCCGCGCCAGCCCGACGCCGATCACCGAACCCACCAGGGTGTGCGTGGTGGAAATGGGGAGCCCCATCTTGGAACAGACCAGCACCACGGTGGCCGCGCCAAACTCAGCGGAAAATCCGCGGGACGGAGTGATTTCCGTAATGCGTTTGCCCACGGTTTCCATCACCCGCGCTCCCCAGATCAGCAGCCCAAAAACGATACCCGTCCCTCCCATCGCCAGAATCCATATGGGCATCTCCACCTTCATTTGGATTTCCCCGTCATTCAAAATGGACACCACCGCGGCGAGCGGTCCCACGGCATTGGCCACGTCGTTCGCGCCATGGGCGAAGGCCACGTAGAAGGCCGTGATGATCTGCAAAAATTTGAAAATGTGTTCCGTGGTCTGGAACTGGCGGTTGATGTCATCGGCAGGAGGCACCGCCACTTTCTCAACCAGTGATTTCGCGATCACGAAAGCAATCCCGCCCACGATCAGCGAAATGGTGAGGGCCCGGGTGAACCCCAGGTTGAGATGGAGGTTTTTGAGCCCTTTGTACACCATGGAGTTGGCGAGGATCACAAAAACCAGGAATACGAGAAAAGGGACAACGCGCTTGGCGGAAGCAACGGCATTGTGCTTGTCGAAAATCTTGACGGTGATGAACCGGAATATCAGGAAGGCCACAATGCCGCCCATTACGGGCGAGACGATCCAGCTCAGCACCACGGAGCCGACCTTGGCCCACTTGACCGCCACCATGCCCCGAGCCACGAGGCCGAACCCGACCACCGCACCGATGATCGAATGCGTGGTGGATACGGGCCATCCAAGATAACTTGCGACATGGAGCCAGATGGCCGCCGCCACCAGGGCCGCGATCATGCCCAGAACGAGGTCCATGGGCTCATCGGCAAACAGGGCGGGGTCCACCATCCCCTTGCGCACGGTGTCGGAGACGTGGCCGCCCACCAGCAGCGCCCCGGCGAATTCCGCGACGGCGGCGACCAGCACCGCCTGCCGGAACGTGAGCGAACGCGCGCCCACGCTGGTACCCATGGCATTGGCCACATCGTTTGCGCCGATGTTGCAGGCCATGTATACGCAGGCCAGGATGGCGAAGGCCAGTAAGAACGTGCCTAAATCCAAAAGGCTCTCTCTCCCCTATGGGTTTGGAATGAATCGGGCCAGGTTATTTGGCCAGGAAAATACGCAGGACTTTGCCGATCTGCTCGGACCTGTCGGCAACCCCGCCCAGCTTTTTGCTGACCTCGTTCCACAACAGGAGGTCGGCGGAGTTCAACTCTTCACCCTGCGCAAACAGGGTCTTGGCAAACTGGAACTGTTTGCGGTCGGCTTCCCATTCCAGCTCAGCCAGCTTGTGACAGCCCTTCTCCACCTTTTCCGCCTCCATCCCTCCGAACGAGGCTTCCAGCAGCGCGTTCAATTCATGAATCAGGTCACAGCTTTTCTGGGCAATGTTTACGACGTGGTTCACCAGCTCCATGAGCGGTTCCTTCATGGGTTCCGTAGTTTTGAGATTCCTGATGCGAAGCAGGACCGCCAGATCCTCAACCGCATCGGCGATGTCGTCCTGGGCGGACAACAGGTGCAGAAAGTCGCGCCGGTCCACAGCCAGAAAAATCCCCTGCGGCAGGTGGTTGCGGATATCGCTTTTTATGGTGTCCGCCTCGTGCTCCAGGCGCACGATCTTCTCCGACATCTCCCCCACCTTGTCAAATTGCCCTTTCAACTGCGCATCGAATAGAGGGTGGACATGATCCACACAGGAGCGAACCATTTCCATATGGCTGACGAGGGGTTTGAACGGAGATTTCGCGAACATCGAAAGGATGGAACGCATGGCAGACTTCCTTTATAGAAGAAGGATTGATGACTGCTTAACAGCTTATATCATTTTGGCCCGGCCGGATCAATGCGCCGTTTTCAGTCCAACAGGCTCTCACCCCATCAACATCCGCCACTGTTCCAGGCTGTCAATCTGAAGATAGGTATTGGTTTCCCTCACTTCCCCCAGGGGAGCGTTGTCCTTGCCGCCGTAATTGTGACCGGGATACAGAACCACCTCGTCCTGAATTTTGGTGAGCCGTTGGGTGAGCGTGCGGTACATCTCCTCGCTGTCGCCACCGGGCAGATCCACACGACCGCATCCCTGCAAAAACAGCGTGTCCCCGGCGATCAGGTAATCCTTCACTCGGAAGCACTGCGAGCCCGGAGTGTGGCCCGGGGTGTGCAGAAAGGAAATATCGATGGAGCCCACTTTGAGCGTGTCCTCGCTGTCCATTTTCTTCATGTCGCTGTCCGAAATGCCGGTCACCTGACGCACGCCGTCCGCCTCGTGCTTGTTGACGTAGACGGGAACCGGACTGCGTTCCATCAACTCCGGCAGGCCCAGGATGTCCATGCCGAAAATGTGGCCGCCGACGTGGTCGGGGTGGTAGTGCGTGATGAGCGCGCCCTTGAGCGTCATGTCGTCTTCCGCCACGATGTCGAGGAGGGTGTCGATGTCCCACGCCGGGTCCACCACCACGCACTCGCGGGTCTGGGCGTCGCCCAGCAGGTAAACGAAATTGGCCATGCTGCGTGCCGAGCTGTCGTAGCGTGCGAAATCGACTCCCGAAAGAAGTTGCCGGAAATAAAAAGGATTGTTATCACTCAACGGAGCACCTCCGGTTGCGGATTCATTGGAGAATCTGGTTCAACAAATTAGCGAGACGAACCCCTGCTTTCTTTAATTGCATTGCCACCACCTCCCGGCCTTTTTCAAGATAGCGTCGGGTCAGGCGTCCCTCCCGGTCCTTCAACAGGGCGTACCCATGATGAAGAACCAGGTTGCGCGACTCGTTGGTCCAGGACACGGGATCGCCGTCGGCCCACAGCGCGGCTTCCTGCGGCGTCAGTCCCTGATTCAACAAGCGGGCATATTGTAACAGAGATCGTCCGCCGAGGGCGATGAGCCCGCTGTCCCACAACGCGTGCAGATTGGTATGGCGGTTGCCGGTGCGGACGTCGATTTCGTTGCCACCGCGGTCGCGGGCGTTGCCTACGTGCATGGGCTGGTGGACATCCGCCACCAGATGCACCAGGAACCGGAGTGCTTCGTCCCGCTCGTCCTGCGGGCGGGTGCGGTCGGCTAGAATCCTCCGGTATTCCCCGATCTTCTCAGTCACGCAATTGCGCCGCGGGCAGTCACGGCTTTGAAGGTACTCCCGTTCGCCCTCGGCGATATTGGTGTAGTGGAGCAAGTCCGGCGCACCCGGTTTTTTTTTGATGTAATCGGCCCAGTTGGCAATGGAGGCGAGATGCTTTATATTGAATTCGCGTTGGATGGTATTGCGAACGTCCGGTTCCAGCCGCAGTTCCGCCAGATGGGCCACGATACGATGGCCCTCCGGCCCCCACGCCCAACCAGGCGCCGCCATCCCCGCTACCGTCAGGAGGATCCCGGTGAACAGCCCCAACCATCCTGTCCCGTTAAACCTGTTCATGCCACTGTTTCCCTGAATTCAACAAGGAGTCCCATGAGCCATGCCTATCATACCATCCGATTCTGGGTCGTTATTGTCCTGCTTTCCCTGATGCTGGGTGTGGCCTGCATTGTGATGGGCTGGGTGGACCGCTCCGGGAACCTGTCGCATCGGGTTTCTTCTTTGTGGGGCCGCCTCCTGTGCCGATGGAACGGGATCGACGTCGAAGTGGAAGGGTTGGAACACCTGAAGTCCGATCAGTCGCAGATTTTAATTGCCAATCACCAGGGATTTTTCGACATCTTCAGCCTGTCCGGCTATTTGCCCCTGCAACTGCGCTGGGTGGCGAAGGCGAGCCTGTTCAAAATTCCTTTCGTGGGATGGTCGATGCGCGCCTCGGGCTATGTCCCGGTCGAGCGTGAAAGCCGCAAGAAAGCACACCAGGCGTTTCTCGCCTCGATCGAAAAACTGAAAGAGGGAAATTCGATTGTCATTTTTCCGGAGGGCACGCGGTCTCCCGACGGGGTGATCGGTCCCTTCAAAAAGGGAGGACACCTGATGGCAGTGCGCGCCAAGGTCCCCATGGTGCCCGTGACCCTCATCGGCAGCGGCCGCATCATCCGCAAAGGCAGTGGTATTATCCGTCCAGGTCCGATCCGCATCATCATCGGCAAACCAGTGGAGTATGAGGAAATTGCCGCTAAAAAGGAGGAGTCGGTTCTGGAGGGGATCCGCGCGACCATTTGCGAAAATTACCGCCTCCATGCCCCGGAAACCATTTTCCAGACGCAAGCGGCGGAAAACCCGCCGCATCCATCTGCTTAGGATTTTTCTTTCTGGATGAAGGCCCAAACGTCCTTCGGGTGCTCGCGCAGGTCCTCGATGTCGTCCCAGATGGCCCGGATCATTCCCGTCTTGTCGATCACGAACGTGGAGCGACGGATTTTTTTGACCATCTGGCCCATGTCGTCCTCTTCGTAAACCACCCCGTACTTCTGGGTCATTTCCTTTTTCTCATCCGACAACAGGGTGAAGTTCAACTGGTAAACTTCGATGAATTGGCGGTGGGACTGGACGCCGTTCCAGCTGATGCCCATCATTTCCACTTCCTTGGTCTGGAACTTGCGGTTGTAACCGTTGAGCGAAACCATCAGGCGCGTGTCTTCCGGGCTCGCATCGAAGGTGTAAAACACCAGGATGACCCACTGCTTGCCTTCGAAGTCCTTGAGCTTGATGGTGACGCCTTCCTCGGCGGAAGGGCTCGTGGCCCCGGCCTTGTACCCGTAAACCGCGGGCAGTTCAAAATTAGGGGCCCTGTCTCCTACCTCCAGTTTGTCAGCCATGAAAGCCTCTTTTGTTGGGAGTTCAAAAATCGGGAGAGTTACTTCTCGCCGAATGCATCTTTCAACAGAGGCTCCACTTCCCCCTTGGCTTCCATTTCATCGAGGATGTCCGTGTCTCCATAAAACTTGCCGTCGATGAACACTTTCGGCAAGGTCGGCCAGTTGGTCAATTTGTTGAGGGTTTCCCGTTTCTGCATGTTGTCGAGCACGTCAATCACCTCGAACGGGTACCCGTACTTGTCGAAAAACTGGATGGTCTCGACGGTGAATCCACAACGCGGCGCATGGCGGGTGCCCTTGCCGTAAATGAGGATTTTGTTTTCTGCAATTTCTTCTTTGATTTCTTCTTCGAGATTGTCCGACATATCGTCTAACTCCAATGTACTGAGAGGGGGTTGAATAAAAAGTTTCCTGTTGCTTATTGTATCACGGGGTCGCGGTTTTGATCTCCGCGGCGTGCAGGCGTCCATCCTGCATGGCAGGATTCAGGCACGACTGCACCAGACGGTGACGCTCCATCACATTCTTGCCCTCAAACTCCTTCGAGGTCACGTGAATGATGTAGTGGTCCCGCATTCCGGTTTTGTCCATGCACTGAACTTCGGCGTCGGGGATGGTATCGGTCACCAGTTTGATCAGGTCGGGAACACTAATCATGAAACCACCTTTCCTGAGGGAAATGAGTTACTGAAATTACGGCTTGAACGCTCGTGTTTTGGATTCAAATCATACCCGAAAGATTTAATTTTTTCACCCCCTGCGGCAAGCTTCAGGGCCGCCCCGGGGATAAGCCAATAACTTATTAAAATTCAATAAGTTAATGGAACTTCAGGGCGCCTGCAAAATCCAACTGCCGATTGGCCCCGGCCGCCACATTTTGCTATAATGGTGAATCGATTGGGTGGTTTTAGAATCTAAATATTAAAACCCGGTATTTAATTTAAAGGGAGTTAGGGGCAATGACCAAAACCTCGGAATTCATATCCATTACACCGAAAGCGGCAGAGGAAGTCAAGAAGCTGATCGAGGCTGAGAACGATCCTAAAATCGGGCTGCGTCTCGGCGTCAAGGGCGGTGGTTGCTCCGGCCTGTCCTACGACCTGGGCTTCACCCCGAAAGATGACGGGGATACGGAAATCGACTATGGGGACTTCAACGTGTTCATGGACCCCAAAAGCCTGATTTACCTGAAAGGCATGCAACTGGACTACCAAGGCGGCCTGCAGGGCAAGGGTTTTGTGTTCGTCAACCCCAACGCCAAGTCGGTGTGCGGTTGCGGCGAGTCGTTCTCCCTGACCTGAGCCAGGTTTCCCGGACCCATCGGTTCACCCAAAGCGCATCCGGTTTGTGCCGATGCGCTTTTTTTCTTGTAGAATGATTCCGGGCGCATGGCCTTCGCGGCCCTTCGCGCCGGGTTCCCGTTTCACCTTACCATCCGGTCGCATCATTATGAAAACCGCCGTCTCCGTAGCTGAAGAATACAAACAGTTGCGCGAATCCCTCGCCTGGTTTGTGATGGACGACTGGTGTCTGGCAAAGGCGTCCGGCCCGGACACGTTGAGCTTCCTCCAGACGCAGACCACCAATGACATGATGAAAATCGAGGTGGGGGATGGGGTGGACAATGCCGTCACCGACCGCAAGGCGAGACTCCTTGCCAATTTCTCCGTGCACCGCGACTCGGAGGAATCCGTCCTGCTGCTGGTGGAAAGGGCCCAGCGTGACCGCTTGATCGACACGCTCGAAACCTACCACATTCGCGAAAAGGTGGAATTCTCGAAAGACACCGCGTGGAACCGCCTGCTCGCCGTTCAGGGACCCAAAAGCCCGGTGGTCCTGGACGATTTGACGGGCGAGGTGACCAACCTGATGAAGCACAACGACATCAAAACGGTGTCGTTTGAGGGCCAAAGAATCGGCCTCATCAGCCGCAGCCTGACGGGCGAGGATGGCTTCGTGCTGGCGTACCCTGAAGAGATCGAAGAAAAGTTGGTCGCCAGACTTCAGGAAGTGGGAAGCGAATTCGGGATTCTGGCCATCGGCGCGGAAACGCGCGAGGTGTTGCGCATCGAGGCGGGCATCCCGGCCTACGGCAGGGACATGGACGACCGCCAGATCCTGCCGGAGACGGGACTGGAACACAGCGCGGTGAGTTACTCCAAAGGATGCTACACCGGGCAGGAAGTCATCGCGCGCATCAAGACCTACGGTTCACCTGCGTTCGCGCTGATCGGTCTGGTCCTGGAAGGCGACACTCTGCCCCCCCGCGATTCGGAGATCAGGCTCAACAATAAAAAGGTCGGCACAATCAAAAGTGCCGTGTTCTCCCCGCACCTCGGAAAAAACATCGCGCTGGCCTACATGCAGAAGGAACGCCGTTCTCCGGGGCAGACGTATGAAGTGACTCTGGGCGGCGAACCGTACACGGTGAAGACCGCGCTGTTGCCGTTTTACCAGACCAAAGGCCGGACGGAACGGGCGGAAACCCTGCACAAGCAGGCACTTGAAATTTACAAAAAAGAAGAAAACCTGGACCAGCCGATCGCGCTTTTACGGCAGGCCATCGCTCTCGACCCCAAGTACGCCGCGGGATACGAGGCGCTGGGCGTCATGCTGTCGAAACAGAAAAAGCTCGACGAGGCCATTTCGCTCATGAAGCGACTGGCGGAGATCGACCCCACCGAGATCATGGCGCACACCAACCTTTCGATCTACTACATGGAACAGGGGCGCATTGAAGAAGCGGAACAGGAAAAGGCGGAGGCAACGGCTCTCCAGTTCGAAAAAATGGTCGAGGAAAGTCAGGCTAAAAAAGCGCGAGAGAAAAAGGCGGAAGCCGACCAGGCCGAACGGGAGCGTCAACTGGAGATGTTCATCAAGGTGCTGGGCATCGACCCGGAAGACCAGGTCGCCAACTTCGGGCTGGGCTCAATTTATTACGACACCGAACGGTACGAGGAGGCGGTACCGCCGCTCCAGACCGTGGTCAAACATTACAAGGATTATTCCGCCGCCTACCTTCTGCTTGGCAAAACGCTTGAGAAATTATCCAGGAAGGAAGAAGCCGCGGAAGTTTACCAGCAGGGCATCGCCGCGGCCTCCAAAAAAGGGGACCTCATGCCCCTTCGCGATATGCAGAACCGCCTCAATCAGATTCGGCATTCTTCCGAATCCTGAAGATCCAGATACTCCAGCAAATCGGCCCCCGGTTGCATCACCCCTTTGTTCAAAAGACCCTGAGTGATATTGACCCCGTGATCCATCAGAAACCAGAACCGCAGTAAAATTTTCTCCTCCACCGTGGTCTGGGTGTCTTCCCAGTCCGTTTGCGACTTGTGCTTATCCAATCCCTGCACAAGCTTGTCGGGTATCGTGAGCCGCCGTTTTTTAAGGAACACATTGAAACCATCGACCAACATGGGCCTGAATTCTTTACGGCTGATCTTGATGAGTTCGGAAACACTGGGATAGTTTTCCTGATGATACTGGAAGAATTTTAGCTTGTAGTACTGGTGAACGGTTTCCAGCCGGAAATAGCAGTGCAGGTCCACCACCTCCGGCCCGTAAACCTGCACCAGGAAGCGACGGATGAGAGACTTTCCCGTCTTAAGCAGAAGCTTGTTGAGGCGGCCACGATCAAACAAGTGGATGCGCACCGTACTCAGATGCTTCACACATTGATTTTGGATATCGAGTTGAAATGAGGCCGAACGGGGCGGAACGCGGTACCAGTAAATTTCATCCCGCGCTACTTGCAGGGCTTGCCTGTAGGATTCGATGATCTGGTGGTTGTTGGCCTTTTTGGCCTGCCGCGCAATTGTGTAGGCATTTTCCTTGGAAAACCCCAGCTCCACCAACTGATCCTGAAATTCGCGTCGCGCCCCCATAAGGTAACCACCGCGTTCCTTGATATGGTCTTTCGCCTTGCTCACTCCACGAAGAGCCAGGCTTACGTCACGGGGAACCAGCGTGAGGTTGAGCGATTGTGCGAACTGGTGGATCTCTTCCAGTGTTTTGTAATTCAGCTTGTCGATGTAGAGAAACTTCTGGATGTGCCGTTCGTGAAAACCACACTTTTCAAAAATGCGGATCTTCTTGTATTTGACTTCCTCCCAATACTTGCGGGTTCCTTCCTTCTTGGTGAACTGGTTTTCGATCTCCGACCGCGCCTTGAAAAAATAACTTCGCAGCAAATACCATTTCGTCTTGATGGTCGATTCAATGATCCATTTGTATTTGGGTGTCAGCACTGTCAGCTTGGGATCGTCGAGCAGTTGTATCTCGCCGGTCTCCAGAATGTATTCCAGCAGTTCCAGATGACGCTCGAGCAGGATCGGATTGACCACCTCGACGAACTTGCGGAAGATCGTTTTCCAGCGGTAGGGATCCAACTGGCTCTGGTTTTTACCGTTGCTCTTGAATTGGGAAAGACGTCGCCGGATTTCCAGCATTCCCTGTTTTTCGAACTGCTGGAACAGCTTGTCGCGGGCAATGATGTCACTGATCTTGATCTGCTTGAGGCGGTTGAT
Organism: Nitrospina sp. 32_T5; assembly: GCF_052156635.1. Taxonomy (NCBI): domain Bacteria; kingdom Pseudomonadati; phylum Nitrospinota; class Nitrospinia; order Nitrospinales; family Nitrospinaceae; genus Nitrospina; species Nitrospina sp. 32_T5. The sequence continues at coordinate 146,729 of NZ_JBQKUO010000005.1, forward strand.
CACGTTCGGTGTCTGCCGCGCGATTTCCGCATCCAATGCGGTGTAGGATTCCGCATCTGAGAAATACACGTCTGCCAGCAAGGCGTAAACCTTGTCGAGCGACAGCGTGGTTTTTCTGGATAGTTTTTTGTATTTGTCGAAATCGAGATTTTTTGACCCCGCCTGACAGGAGCGGATGTCATTCAGGTAGGTGCGCGCCTGACGAAGCTCTTCGTCCTGAACATAGGGGTCATTGATGACGCGCAGGAACAGGGTTTCGGCGCGTTGGAGATCGCGTTTGGAAAGCAACTCCAAACCCTGGGTGAGGGGGTCGAATACAAACATGTGGCCATTACCGGCCCGTCAGCAAATCACCCTTCCTCCATTCATGACCGACCTTACTGTAAAACCGCCCCTTTCCCTCAATCTTTTTGGGGACGATGCACATTGCAGGAATTCCAAACGGTTGCAGTAAATATAAAAATCCCAGGTGGTCGAAAGTTTAACAGGAAGCGTGATATTCAAAACAGGCATTGTAGAAAAGTTTAATAAGGGCAACACGTTCAAGCAAAAAGTACCGCGTTGCCGCATACCTCATTTAAATTAGGATGCAATCCATGCAAGCTGGATTTCTTTATTTGCCGGATTTTCACAAAATCCACCACAGGTTCATTTCATACCTCGAATGAACACCCATATATCGATTCTACACGGGAACGGGGGGGCGGGGTCAATAGCCTGGTGGAAGGTCTGCCGGATTAACCCGTTTGGGCGGTAGAGAGTCAGCGGTAAACCAGGTCATGGAAGGGAGTGACGCCTTTCTGGCCGTTTCTTTCTTTGTTGCGACCGTTCCAGATGGCAAAGGCGATGGCGGTTTTGCCGCCCACGAACTGGGTATCGTTGGTGTCACCGGTTTGAAGCGAGCGTTTGAACACCACGGCCCATCGGTTGTTGCTCCAATTGCCGTAGCCGTCCACGTTCTGCTCCGCCTGCGTGGTGAGTGTGCTGAAGCCTTCGGCATTGAGGTCTTCCACAGGAGAATGGCGCATTGTGTTGTCGGAAAGAATATTACCCGTCGCACGGCCCGGATTGTAAACCCCTTCGTTTTTCCCCATTCCCGAATCGATGAATGTTTGCCGTTCGCTGAAATGCTTGTGGCGCTCGTCGGTCAGTTTCAAGCCTTCGTCCGGTTCATAGATGTAATAACTTCCGGAACCCATTGCCATGTAATGATACTGGTCCTCGATGTCCTGCATCATCTCGTTGCCGGCCTGGCCCGCACCTTCTTTATCCCACGTTGCTTTCCATTGCCAGATGTTGACAGGCTCCCCCTCCGCGCCCATGGTGAATGGCGGTACCGGCCCCTGCTGATCGACAGGAAACATCAGGGCGGCCTGGTCCCGGTACTGCTGGGATTGCACGAGGATATCGTTGCGGGTGGCATCCACCCATTCCAACCGGATGGCAATGTGCTCCTCATTCACCGCAGCCTGCACCATGACCCATTTGGTGGACGGATTCGGCCACATGGGATTGGTGATCATCTGAGGCATCAAGTCGATGATTTCCGGCTTGGGTTGGTCACCGGTACGGGACCAAAACGGATCGGATGGGTTGAGGGGGATGGCTTTTTTTAAACGGAGGGCTTCTATGGTGACCGCCCCGGCCGGGGCGACCATCAACAGAAGAAGGAAAAAACAAAACGCCCACACCAGGGCCTTCAAACTTGCCATAAACCTCTCCGGACGGAGCGAATGGTATATAGGCAGTTCACCGGTTTGGATAACCGGGTTTACTTGACCGGTTCACACTCCGCCGGAGCGTTGGCGATAAGGTCATTTTCCATACTGTAGGACAACGAACGGTATTCGGGCTCTTCCACCTTGATCGGCTTCACGTCGAGAAGAACACATTCGTTATGAATGAAAAGCGACATTATATCGACCAGGTCCTTGTACAGTCCCCGTTCCGCCTTGCGGGCCGTAAAAATGGAGAAAAGCGGTGTCCACCGGCCGAGGTGATTGCGCAGAAATTTTTTCACGCTCTGGCGGACGATGGCAATCTTTTTCTCATCGTGATCGTTGGTGATGCCATAAGCCTCGCGGAAACACAGATAGCCCATGAAGGCAAGCTCCACGGCGATATGGTCCACGCGCTCCTTGCCCCGGCTTTTCGGGAACTCGAAGCCGAACGTTTCGTAAAAGCCGCCCAGCTGGATCAAAACGTCGGTTTGGGACTGAATACCGCCTTCGGTGCCGTACTGCATTTCATAAGGGGGACATTCCTGGGAGACCGCGTGACCGAAAACACGGACATATTCCTGTTGCACCTGTTTGAGAGCCATGCGCGGCAGGTATTTGCCGAACCGATTGATTGCTTCCTTGGCGGTGCCCCAGTCTTCTTCATTGAGCAACAATACATCCAACGGTTCCAGCAGGGATTTGGGGCGGAAAAACTTGCGGTTCCAAGGGTAGCTGAACGCATTGGACAGAATATCGTAGACCCGGCCGCGAGCGAGGTGCAGGGAAATCCGCTGTTCCTTGATTTCCTCAAGGCTTCCCGTTTCCCCGAACTTCAGCAGGATCTCGTCTTGTTGCTTCTTGCTAACTTCTTTGGTCTCGGCCATGGGGTTTTTCTCCCTTTTATTTTAAATTCCACCCCGGAACAGGGCTTGTTGCCCTGTTCCGGAGCGGCAGATGATACCCGACTTAGAACGCACCAGGATGCTCTTCGGGCCGGACATAGAAAGGCTCTTCAACCGTGACACGGATGATCTCCTTACCCTTCCGGTTGAACCCGATG
>NZ_JBQKUO010000006.1:0-79452 GCF_052156635.1 Nitrospina sp. 32_T5
TACGTGGCGGTGAACACCAGAATGCGCGCCATGATTCTTTATAGGATTGCGGGTGAATGGGCTCGATATTCCATAAAAACAGGTTAACGGGCGATTCGCAATCTGACAAATGAATCTTGAAGGAAGGGATCAGGCGGCGGGGTCGGGCGCCGTCTGGTTGTTCAGGCAAAACGTCAGCGCGCCTTGCCAGTCCGGCAGGATGATGCCGAACTGCTGGCGCAGTTTTTCGATGGACAGTACCGAATTGGCCGGGCGCGGTGCGGGTGTGGGGTAGTCGCCGGTCGGGATGGGTCTCAGTCGCGGACGTTCGTCCTCCGGCAGGGCGTCGAAAATGGCCCTGGCGAACCCGTACCAGCTCGTCCAGCCGGTGCAGGTCAGGTTGTAAATACCGGAGGCCTTCTCGATTCCGCTCACGTCTCCCGCTTCGCGGTCGCTCAACACCTGGTCGAGGATGTTCGCCGTGGTCTGTGCGATCAGGCGGCTCCACGTGGGGGAGCCCACCTGGTCGTTCACCACGCGGATTTCATCCTGCTCGCGGGCGAGGCGCTGCATGGTCAGAAGAAAGTTGTGGCCGTTGAGACCGTACACCCAGCTGGTGCGGAAAATGAAATGTGGAACGCCCGCCTGCTGGATGGCGGCGTCGCCCGCGGCCTTGGTGATGCCGTACACGTTTTTGGGATTGGGCTCGTCGGTTTCCCTGTAAAAACCGTGTTTGCTTCCGTCGAACACGTAGTCGGTGGAGAAGTGCACCATCGCTGCGCCCAGTTCCGCTGCGCATTCGGCCATGACCTTGGGCGCGGTGCCGTTGATAGCCATGGCACGGTCACGTTCCTCCTCGGCGCGGTCCACCTGCGTGTAGGCGGCGGCGTTGACGATGAGGTGCGGCCGCCATTCCATCAGGTAATTTTTTACTGGATCGGGTGCGGCGAGATCGAGTTCGGAGGAAGAGGGTGCGCGCACATCGCCGAAAGTGTCCAGGAAGGACCACAACTCGCGTCCGATCTGCCCGGTTTTCCCGGTCAACAGTATTCGGCGTGGGGCATTGTGCGTGGAGTCGGTCATCGTTTTATCATTTTAAAATCTGCACGCCCGGAGGCGTGTTGCGCCCGGTCAGGCTCAGCAGGTACGCGCCGTAGCCGTTGTGACCGTACAGCGCGGCGAGCTTCTCCAGCTGCCCGGCATCGATCCATCCGTTCTGGTAGGCGATCTCTTCCGGGCACGCGATCTTCAGTCCCTGCCGCCGCTCGATGGTTTCGACAAAGGTGTTGGCTTCGAGAAGGGCTTCGTGCGAGCCGGTGTCCAGCCACGCAAAGCCGCGCCCCATGATCTGCACCTGGAGAGCTTCCCTTTTTAGGTAATGCTGGTTGACATCGGTGATCTCCAATTCACCACGCGCTGACGGTTTCAACCCGGCGGCGATGCGCACCACCTCGTTGTCGTAAAAGTAAAGACCGGTCACTGCATAATTCGAACGCGGCTGTTTCGGTTTTTCCTCCAGGCTCACCGCCCGGCCGTTTTTGTCGAACTCCACCACTCCGTAATCCTGCGGGTTGTTCACCCAGTAGCCGAACACCGTTCCACCGGAGGGCTGACGGCTCGCCGCCTGCACCATGCGGTCGAGTCCTTCACCGTAATAAAAGTTGTCGCCGAGGATGAGGCTGCACCCGTCGTTGCCGATAAACTCTTTACCGATGATGAATGCCTGCGCCAGTCCTTTCGGTTCCGGTTGCACCGCGTATTGGAGGTTGAGCCCCCACTGGCTTCCGTCTTTCAGGAGATTCTGGAACTGGGGCTGGTCGTGCGGTGTGGTGATGACGAGGATGTCGCGGATACCCGCCTGCATCAAGGTGGAGAGCGGGTAATAGATCATCGGCTTGTCGTAAAGCGGAAGCAGCTGCTTGCTGACGGCCAGCGTCAGGGGATACAACCGCGATCCGGTTCCGCCTGCCAGGATGATGCCTTTGGTGATCATCGTTGAAACCTCAGGGTTTGGAGAGTCCGAGCCGTTCGCCGCGATACGCACCGCTGGTCACGCGTTCGACCCATTCGGGGTGGTCCAGGTACCACTGCACGGTTTTGCGCAGGCCGGAATCGAAACTCTCGTCCGGCTTCCAGCCGAGTTCGTTTTGGACCTTCGTGGGATCGATGGCATAGCGCCGGTCATGCCCCGGCCGGTCCTCGACGAAGGTGATGAGTTTTGCATGGGATTTGTGTGGTGAACCGGCAACCATCTCGTCCAGCAGGCGGCAGAGCGTCTGCACCACTTCGAGGTTCGTTTTCTCGCCGTGGCCGCCGATGTTGTACACCTCGCCCGGTTCGCCTTTTTGGAGCACGCATTCCACCGCTTTGCAATGATCTTCCACGTACAGCCAGTCGCGAACCTGCCTGCCGTCGCCGTAAACCGGGATCGGTTCGCCGCGCAGGGCTTTCTGGATGGTGAGCGGTATCAGTTTTTCCGGAAACTGGTACGGGCCGTAGTTGTTCGAACAGTTGGTGGTGAGCGTCGGCAGGTTGTAGGTGTGGTGGTACGCACGCACCAGGTGATCGGCCGCCGCTTTCGACGCCGAATAGGGCGAGTTCGGTGCGTAGGGCGTGGTTTCAGTGAACGCATCCGTCGGGCCGAGCGATCCGTACACCTCGTCGGTAGAGACGTGCAGAAAGCGGAATGCGTTCCGCTCTGACGCCGGTAGTGTATTCCAATAGCCGCGCGCCGCCTCCAGCAGTTCGAAGGTGCCGACGACGTTGGTCTGGATGAAATCTGCGGGCTGGTCGATGGAGCGGTCCACGTGCGATTCGGCGGCGAAGTTCACCACCGCCTGCGGCCGGTGCTCGGCGAACAGCTGGTTGAGGAGCGTGCGGTCACGAATGTCGCCGTGGACGAACACGTGATGAGGGTCGTCCAGAACGGACGACAGGGTGTCCAGGTTGCCGGCGTAGGTCAGCGCATCGAGGTTGACCACCTTCACGTCACCACGGCGCAACAATCCCAGCACGAAGTTGCCGCCGATGAATCCCGCGCCGCCGGTGATGAGGTAAGTTTTCATGAAATTCCCAGTGAGTGCACCCGATATGTTTCTTTTCGGAAAATTTTGGTTTCTACATTAGATTTGTGAAGCCAAACCCCGGAATTCCCGGTCACATTGTACCACGGGGCAAGTTATGATAAACAAAGCTATCGGGTCTATGTCCAGGGGGACGGATACGATCTGGAATCTCCTTATATAAGGAAAGCTTTTTTGAAGATCGCACTGGCGCAAATCAATCCCACCATTGGCGACCTCGAGGGCAACGTGCGCAAGATCCGGCTGGCCTACGAACGCGCCAGGGAAACTGGCGTGGAGATGGTGGTGTTCTCGGAGCTGGCGGTCTGCGGCTACCCGCCCAAGGACCTGCTCAACAAAACCGATTTCCTCATCCAGAACCGGCGTGCGCTGGACGCGCTGGTGCAGACCCTCACCGGTCCCGCCGTGGTGCTGGGTCACGTCGGCGAGAACAACGGCGCCGCGGGCAAACGCCTGACCAACGCCGCCACCGTTTTTCAGAATGGGAAAATTCTTTTGCGTGCCGACAAGCTGTTGCTTCCCGACTACGACGTGTTCGACGAGTCCCGGTACTTCTCTCCAGGGGAATGCGTCCGGCTTCTCGACTGGAACGGTTTGAAAGTTGGCATCACCGTGTGCGAAGACATGTGGAACTATGCGGGCTTCTACGATCATGGGCCCTACCACCGCAACCCGGTGCAGGAACTGGCCGACGCGGGAATGCAGGCGTTGATCAACATCTCCGCTTCGCCTTACCGCACGCGGCGCTGGCAAACGCGGCGGGAACTCGCCCGGCACATCGTGAAGGAAACCGGTGTGCCGCTGGTGCTGGTCAACCAGGCCGGCGGCAACGACGACCTCGTGTTCGACGGATACAGCTTCGCTCTCGACAACAAGGGAAATGTGCTCGCGCAGGCGAAGGGGTTTGAAGAAGACCTGGTGACGGTGGATTGGAAGACGGGAGAAGGAACAGTGCATCCGGCGTGCGAATCGGAAGAGGAGGAGATGTTCCACGCCCTGGTGCTGGGTGTACGTGATTATTTGGGCAAGTGTGGGTATTCGAAAGCGGTGATCGGTTTGTCGGGCGGCATCGATTCCGCCGTGGTCGCCGTGATTGCCGTGCACGCGCTGGGTGCAGACAACGTTCAGGGCGTGAGCATGCCGTCGCATTACACCGACCCGGTGAGTGTGACCGACGCCGAACAACTGGCGGCCAACCTCGGCATCGCCTATTCGGTGGTGCCGATCCGCGAATTGTTCGACACCTATAAGAAAACCCTCGCGCCCTTGTTGGGAGAAGGACCGGAGGACGTCACGGAGGAGAACATTCAGGCGCGTATTCGCGGCAACATCCTGATGGCGGTGTCGAACCGCACGGGGAGCATGGTGCTTTCCACCGGAAACAAAAGCGAGATGGCAGTCGGTTACTGCACGTTGTATGGCGACATGGCTGGGGGACTTGCTGTGATCTCCGACGTACCCAAGATGAAGGTGTATCAACTGGCGCGGTGGATCAACCGTGACCGGGAGGTCATTCCGGCGAACATCCTGGAACGTCCGCCCACAGCGGAGCTGCGTCCCAACCAGACCGACCAGGACAGCCTGCCGCCGTATGAAGTTCTCGATCCCATCCTCGAAGGCTACATCGAAGGCCACCTGTCGCCTCAGGAACTGGCGGAAAAAGGATTCGACGCGGAGCTGGTGCGGGAGATCATCCGCAAGGTGGACAACAACGAGTACAAACGCAAGCAGGCCGCCCCCGGCCTGCGCGTGACGTCCAAGGCCTTCGGCAGTGGACGCCGCCTGCCCATCGCCCAGCGGTACCGTCCGGGCGAATGAGTTTGTTTCCTTTATTTGAAGAAAGCGCGGATGGCGGCGACCACGTGTTTCTGCTGGGTTTCGGTCACCTCGTTGGCCGCGGGGAGCGCCAGCACTTCGTCGGATGCCTGCTCGGAGACGGGGAAGTCGCCCTTCTTGTGGCCGAGATCGGCGAAGCATTCCTGCAGGTGCAGGGGCACGGGGTAATAAATCTCCGTCATGATTTTCTTTTCAGCCAGGGCGGCGCGCAGGGCGTCGCGTTTGCCGTCACGCACGCGGATGGAGTACTGGTTGAACGTGTGTCCGGGTACCACTTCCGGCGGCAGGCCGATGACCGTATCCAGTCCCGCTTCTGTAAACAGCCTGGTGTAACGTTGCGCGTTGGCGCGACGGAATCCCAGCCAGGTGTCGAGGAAAGGGAGTTTGGCGCGGAGCACCGCCGCCTGCAGGGCGTCGATGCGAAAGTTGCCGCCGATCATTTTGTGGTAGTACTTGGGTGCGCCGCCGTGGACGCGCAGGATTTTGCATTTTTCGAACAGAGCCGCATCGCGTACCGTCACCATGCCGCCGTCGCCGAAGCCGCCCAGGTTCTTCGTTGGGAAGAAGCTGTAGCAACCGAAGTCGCCCATCGATCCCGCCTGCTTTCCTTTATAGGTCGCGCCCGTTGCCTGCGCCGCGTCTTCGAAGACCAGCAGGTTGTGTTTTTGCGCGATGGCGTTGATGGCGTCCATGTCCGCGCATTGACCGTACAGGTGCACCGGCATGATGGCCCGGGTGTTCGGGGTGATGGCCGCTTCGATTTTTTTCGGGTCGATGTTGAAGGAGTCCGGCTCGATGTCTACGAACACCGGTTTCGCACCGGTGCGGGAGATCGATCCCGCCGTGGCGAAGAAGGTGAAGGGGGTAGTGATGACCTCGTCGCCTTCGCCGATGTCCGCCGTCATCAGTGCAAGCAGCAGCGCATCGGTTCCTGAAGAAACTCCCACCGCATCGGTCACGCCGCAGTACGCCGCCATGTCCTTTTCCAGTTGTTCGACCTGCGGGCCGAGGATGAAGTATCCCGACCGGATCACCGACATCCACCCCGCCTCCGCGCCTTCCATGATCTGGGGATAGGTAGCGAGGATGTTGAGAAGCGGCACCGCCGGTTCCGGTTGTTCCGCCTGCTCAAGAACGCCGTCCAGTTGTTCCGGGGTGATCACGGTGATGTCCGACTTGGGGAACGCCGCCGGCTGTGTGGTGATGATGCCCTGCAATTTGTGGCGCGCGGCCAGTTCGAGCGCCAGAGCGTGGGAATAGGCAGGGGCATTGGATTTCAGGCCGGACTTCAATTCTTCGCCGGTCACGGGCATCAGGGTGACGGCGGAGAGGAAATCGCCCAGCGCTTTTCGCGATTCATCCGCCTTGCCGGTGGCCGACAGCCGTTCCAGGATGAGCGGTACGGAAGAAGCCATCACCCAGGCCTGCATGTCGCGCCGGTTGCAGCGCTCCAGCACCTGGGTTTCCTGATTTTGCACCGCGTGAAGGACGTAATCGTCGAACAGAAGAAATTGCATGGCGAGAAGTGACTGGTAAAGGGTTTGTGGATGTGCCGGGGACGTGGCACAATGGTTATTCAAGCCGAAGATTGTACCACGCACTGTCGTGAAAACGGGAAGGAATCCCGGAGGCCTTTGTTATGATCGACGAAATCAATTACTTTCCCAAGCGTGACCGCTTTCAGAAAAAGAAAAAGCCGGAAGACGATTGGAACGAATTGAAAAAAAAACGGGCCCGGCAGGACGCGCGTAAAAAGTCTGAAAAAAATCCACCCCCCGCCACCCCGGACTCCCCGCCCGAGAAATAATCCATTCTGAAACAATGAGTTTTGTTCCGTTCAGCGGCTGTTTTTTTACCCTGTCTTGGTTGTCGCTGTCATGGGGATGGTATATACTTCCCTGAACTCAAAAACCGAATATCCATTCACCAGCTTTGGAGCCTCCCATGTGGTTCAACAGGAAAGACCGTTCATTCTCCTTTTTGCGATGTCTGATGTTTGCCGGAGCTGCGCTGTGGCTTCTGGGTTTTCCTATCCCGTCTCAGGCTTCCGCCGGTAGCACGGAGGCGTTGATCCGGGAGGCCGATGCGGCCTTTGACAAAAAAGAATACCCGGTGGCGGAAAAGCTCTATGAGCAGGCGCTGGAGTTGGACCCGGACAACCCGCGGGTCATGCACTCGCTGGCCCAGGTCAAGACCATTTTCAAAAAGTACGACGAGGCGCTCAAACTGGTGAACCAGGTGCTGGACATGCCCATCTCCGGCGGCCGCACGGTGATTGTGTACCGCAAGGGATCGTCGGAAGGCGAGGAAGCGGAACTGGTGGATGAAATCGTGCTCCCACCCCAACGCACCAACAGCAACATGCGCAATTACGTGGATATCAAGGGCAACGACCCGATTCCGCATTACCGGCTGTTCTTCAAGGAAAAGAACCGCATGGAACTGGTGCCGCAGTCGGTGGTGACCCTCAAGTACAAAGGGGTCCTGCGTGCGGTGTACCAGCAGGTGGCACTGCTCAAGACCCAGATCCAGAAAGCCATGATTGCCAAGGCAGGTTCTTCCGGTGAAGGGGAAATGGTGACTATCAAAGGAGGGTGTTTCCAGATGGGAAGCAAGCAGGGAACGCCCGCCGAGCAGCCGGTTCACGAAGTGTGCGTGGATTCCTTCCAGATGGACAAGTATGAGGTGACGCAGGCCCGGTTTCAGGCGGTGATGGATCGCAATCCTTCGGACCACATCGGCGCCAACCTGCCGGTGGAGAGCATCACCTGGAATGAAGCCAGCCAGTTTTGCCAGAAGCAGGGCAAGCGTCTGCCCACCGAGGCGGAATGGGAATACGCCGCGCGCGGAGAAACGCAGACGCATTTTTACTGGGGCGACACGGTGAAAGGCAACGAAGCGAATTTCTGTGACAAGGCCTGCGAGCTCAACATCCGTGTCGCGGCCATCGACGACGGCTACCGGACCACCGCGCCGGTCGGCCAGTTCAAACCGAATTCCTACGGCCTGCACGACATGGCAGGAAACGTGGCGGAATGGACCGCCGACTGGATGGATGAGAACTACTACCGGTCCAGCCCCAAGGACAATCCCAAAGGGCCGCGCCCGCTGGACAACAAGGTGGTGCGGGGCGGCGCATGGAACACCACCGCCGGGTTCCTGCGCAGTTCCAACCGCGCGGCGTTCCTTCCGGACTTCCGCAACCCGGGGGTCGGGTTCCGCTGTGTGAAGCCGATGAAATGAGGCTGGGGCTAAGGCGGGCTCAGTCCCGCCACCAAAGGCTGTAGAATCCGCTGGGAATGTGGTAACCCTGCTCTTCGTTATGCAGGTACATCTCGCCCGCGTCGAACTGTCCCCGGTTCGGCTCCACAAGATAATTCAGCATCATGTTCTTGAGCGTGAGCGCCGAGAAGCCGGGCGAGTGTGTCGTGAACAGGATGAAGCGCGGTTCGCGGCTCAGCACGTTGCGGCACCGTTGCAAAAGTTGCGGCAGATCCTTCTCGATTTTCCAGACTTCCCCCTTGGCGCCGCGTCCAAACGTGGGCGGGTCCAGTATGATCCCTTCGTAAAACCGTTCGCGGTTGTGTTCCCGCTTTAAAAACTTCAATACATCGTCCACATACCAGCGCACCGTGCGGTCGCCCAGGCCGGACAACTCCAGGTTTTTGCGCGCCCAGTTGACCGAGGCCTTGGACGAATCCACATGCGCCACGCTCGCGCCTCCCGCGGCGGCTGCCAGCGTACTGGCGCCGGTGTAGCCGAAAATGTTGAGCACGTTTTTGGGATTGTCCTCTGGCAGGGCTTTCAGAAAATCGCGAATCCACAACCAGTGCGCCGCCTGTTCCGGGAACAAGCCCATATGGCCGAAGCCGGTGGGCTTGATTTCGAAAATCAAATCCTGGCAGGTCAGCCGCCACGCGTCTTTCGGCAGGCCGGGACGGTTGTGCCATTCACCGCCGTAGTCCTTTCCCTTGGAATAGGTGTACTCGGAGACGGCTTCATCCCATTCCTCTTTCGGCAGGGTGGCAGGCCAGATGGCCTGTGGTGCGGGACGGATGAAGCGGTGCAGGCCGAACTGTTCCAGCTTGCGCCCGTTGCCGGAATCGAGGAGACGGTAATCGAACCCGTCTATGGGATAGCGTTCCGTGTAGGAAAGAAGAGTGGATGAAGACAGGCGGTTCATGCGTGGAATGATATCACATCAAACGAAAGGGAAGGGACTGCCGTCAATCAGGACGCCTGCCGAACGACAGAGGGGATTTTTTTTCCGGGTTCGGGCCAGCTTTTCAGGATGAGGTCCACCACTTTCAAAAGCTGTTTCTTGCTCGCGCCGCTTTTTGCCTGTACGGCCAGCCCGGAGTTGATGGTCATGAGGTAACACGCCAGCGCTTTCGGATCGCAGTCGGGCGGAAGGTCGCCTTCCTGTTTCGCCTGCTCGAAGCGTTTAGCGATCCATCCCTCCGCCGTGCCGCGCATCCTGGCCATCATCTTGCAGATTTTTTCCGATTCCGGGCTGGTCACCAGAGCTCCCTGGATCATGAGGCAACCGTTCGGCGACCCGCGGCGGGTGATCAGCTCCACTTCTCCCGTCAGAATACTTTCCACCACTTCGCGGACGGTTTCTTTCTTTAGCGCGTCGTGGTAAATGTGGCCGTTGACCTCCGCGTAACGCTCGATCGCCTGAAGAAATAAATCTTCCTTGTTGCCGAAGGCGGCGTACAGGCTGGGCGCTTTCACCCCGATGGCCTCCGCCAGAAGAGCGATGGAGGTGCCTTCGTAGCCGTGCCGCCAGAACAGGTGCAGGGCGGTGTCCAGCGCTTGGGTCTTGTCAAAATTTCTGGGGCGTCCCCGTGTCATGGTATTTCTTGAATATCTGTTAAAAAAATGGATTGACTTCGAAAACAGGGTAGCATATATTTTTAATGATTGCTAAAATATTTGCCGGGTACCTGGCTTGCGCTCAACTTTATACCGACGCGTCGGCCATACAGGGTGCAGGTGCGAGGTCAAGTGAGGTGCGGTGTCGCCGATAAGATTTCAGAGCTTCCGATACCCGGTTTTCCCGCGTTTCTTTACCGGTCCATCCCGATTGCCCAATACAATCCCGCAGCCCTGAGCGCCAACAGGAACACTGCGAGGTGAGGCTGCAGCGATTTTTTTGTATTTGGTGTTCCAGTAGCCGATAATAAAATCAATCACTTATTATGCAGGAATTGAATTGAACGACAACAGCCAAAACCCGAGCCGCTGGATTCCTCTTCTGTTTCTGGGTGTTGTGTTGGGGGCTGTTCTGTTTGTCGCCGCCTGCCCGCAGCCGCAATCGGAAGAGGTGCGTCCGCAACGGCGGGAGTTGCAACTGCCGGTGCAGGTGGGCCATGTGATCATCAAGGATGTGGTTGATGAAATCCGGACCGTTGGGAACATCGCCGCCGAACAGCGAGTGCTCATCACCGCCGAGGTGGAAGGCCGTGTCCGCCGTCTGCCTGTTGAAGAAGGGCATACCATCCGCGCTGGCAGCCTGATCGCGTTGATCGATTCCCGCCAGTACCAGTTGGAAGTCCAGCGACTGGAGGCGGAGCAGCGAACGGCGCAGAAGGAATACGAAAAGACCCTCACCGGGGCGCGGCCGGAGGATAAGGAAAAGCTGGAAGCGCAGTTGAAAGCCGATGAAAGTGCGCTTGAGCTCGCCATTAAAGAAGAAAGGCGTTTCCGCAAGCTGGTGGAAGACGGCGTGGTGCCGGAGTCGTCTCTGGACGAGGCGGTGGACCGCGTGCAGCGCGCGCGGGAACAGCTTCGTTCCAGCCGGGCGGCGTTGAAGGCGGGAACGCGCTCCCGCGATGAGGACATCCTGCAGGCGAAATCGAATCTCGACAGCGTCACCCAGCAGTTGCGGCTGGCCAAACTGGATTTGTCGAAAACGAAAATCCTCGCGCCGTTCGACGGGGTGGTGATCGGCAAACGCATCGAGGTGGGTGCCTTCGCTTCGCCGGGTACGGCGGTGATTGAGATGATCGGGTCATCCAAGCTGAAAGCGGTGCTGGAGTTGCCACAGAGCTACCGCAACAAACTGCGGAACATTTCCTCCGCCGAGTTTCATGTGGTGGACCTCGGTCTCCGGTTTGAACTCAATCACAATCTGAGCAATACGGTACGCGTGATCCCGGACGCCAACATTTTTTCGGGCAACATCCAGGTTCAGATCGACCTGCCTGATGCCAACCCGGCGCTGTTCCCCGGCCTCACGCTGGAGGCGAAGATCCGTTTCGATACGCGAAAGAATGTGAAGCACGTTCCCTCCATTTCGCTGGTCATCGGCGAGCAGGGAACGGTGGTGTACATCGTGGATGAAGGAAAAGCGAAACTGGTGCCGGTGCGCGCCTTCAAGGAACACGAAGGATTGGTGGAAATCGATGACTTCACACACCAGCTGACGCCGCAGGCGGATCTGATCATGCGCGGTTCCGGTGCGGTGTTCCCGGGTGCGAAGGTGTTCCTCACCAACCCGGAACCGAAGGCGGAACCCCCGTTCAATTCTGCGGAAACCAACAAGGCGCCGAAGCCTTCCCAGGACTCGGAAACCTGATGAAGCTGGTCGACCATTCCATACGCAACTACCACACGGTGACCGTCGCCGTGGCCCTGGTGGCGGTGATCGGCGCCATTTGTTACAACATCCTGCCGCGCCAGCTGACCCCCACCGTGGACAAGCCGCTCATTGAGGTAACGACCGAGTACCGCGGCCTGTCGCCGAACGAAGTGGAACGCAACATCACCCGCCGCATCGAAGACGAGCTGGAAAACGTCGAGGGCCTCAAGAAGATGACCTCCACCAGCAAGCACGGCGAGAGCACCATCACGCTCGAGTTCGACTGGGGCGTGGACAAGAACACCGCGACCATCGACGTCAACAACAAGCTGCAACAGGTTAAGGACCTGCCGGTGCTCGCCGAAAAGCCGGTGATGAAGTCGGTCTCGACGGACAATTCCAATCCCATCATGTGGATCATTGTCGAGAAACCGAATCCCGCCATGCCGGATATCAGCCAGAACTACATGTACAAGGTGGGCGAGGACATCATCGTTCCTTTCCTGCAACGGGTGGACGGGGTGTCCGAAGTGTGGCACTTCGGTGGGGAGGAGCGGGAGATGCGCGTCGAGTTCGATCCCTACGCCGTGGCGCGCCTGCACCTGACATACGACGACATTATCAAACGCCTCTCCGACGAAAACCAGAACACCCGCGCCGGATTCCACGATGAAACGCACCGCGAATACACGGTGCGCACGCTGGGCGAGTTTACAAGTCCGGACGACATCATGAAAACCGTCATCAAGCGCGATGGCGATAAAACGATCAAGGTGAGCGACTTCGCCACCGTGGTGGACGGGTTCAAACGCACCACTTCGCTGGTGCGCATCAACGGACGGCTGTCCAATGCGTTCGGCATCATCCGCCAGCCCGGGGCCAACGTGGTGCAGACCTGCAACCTGTCGGCGCAGGCGGTGGACGAATTGAACCGGGAACTGCTCAACCGCGGTATTCCCATGCGCCTCAAGGTGGTGTACCAGGACGTGACGTACATCAATGAAGCGATGTACCTGGTGAAATCCAACCTCGCACTGGGGGCGACGCTGGCGGTGGTGGTCCTGCTGTTGTTTCTGGGATCGCTCCGCTCGGTGCTGATCGTCGCCATCAGCATACCCACCAGTCTGGTGGCCGTGTTCATCATCCTCAAACTGCTGGATCGCAGTATCAACATCATTTCTCTCGCGGGGATGGCGTTCGCCGTGGGCATGGTGGTGGACAACTCCATCGTCGTGCTCGAAAACATCTACCGTCACCTCACCATGAAAAAGGGCGTGCTGAAAGCGGCGTACGACGGCACGGTGGAGGTGTGGGGGGCGGTGCTGTCATCGACGCTCACCACCCTCGCGGTATTCCTGCCGATCGTGTTCATCGAGGAAGAGGCGGGGCAGTTGTTCCGCGACATCGCCATCACCATCAGTGCCAGCATTGCGTTGTCGCTTCTGGTATCGATCAGCGTCATCCCGACGTTGACGACGCTCCTCATCCGTCTCAAACCCGGCGAGGAATACAAGCCGGGATTCTTCCACCGCAAGGTGTTGTGGCCGGTGGTGCAGTTCGGCAAGGGAGTGCACTGGTCGTACGGACGCATCATGCACCGCCTGCTGGCATACGGTCCGGGAAAAACGGTGCTTAAAATCGGGGTCGTGGCCGGAGTCGTGGTGCTTCTCATCTGGAGCGTGACCATTCTGCCTCAACGCGACTACATGCCGTACGGCAACAACAACATGGTATTCATGTTCATCGAACCGGTGGCCGGCACGCGCGTGGATGAAAACATGAAGTACATCGCCGACTATGAAAAGGAAATCGTGCAGATGGATGACGTGGAAAACAATTTCCTCGTGTTCTCCACCGGATTCAACGGCGGCGGCGCCATCATCAAGGAAGAACTCGCGCGCGGCCAGCGCGGCGAGGTGAAGATGGCGGTGAAATCCGACGAAATGGGAAAACGCATCTTCGCCATTCCGGGTTATCGGTTCGCCTTCGCCGTCCAGCGGCCCATCTTCCAGTCGGCGTCGAAGCAGTTTGACCTGGAGATCACCGGGCCGGACATGTTCAAACTGAAGGACGTGGCCCTGCAGATGATCGGCAAAATCTCCGGCATGACCGGCGTGCACTCGGTGCGGCCGGAGTTCAAGTTTGGCAACCCGGAGCTGCGCTTCATCCCGCGCCGCGCCAACGATGCGCGGCTGGACATGGGCGTGCCGGAGATTGGCGACATCATCGAATCACTGAACGCGGGCACGTACCTGGGCGAGTTCAACGACCAGGGCGAGCCCATCGACTTCGTTCTCGTGCAGCGCAATCAGGGCACGCTGGGGCTGAACGATTACAAGGCCCTGCCGGTGTGGACGGACAACGGCCTGATGACCAACCTCGGGCACCTGGCGGACATCGACATCGCCGCCGGTCCGGCGCGCATCGACCACATCGAGAAGGAACGCGCCATCACCCTGCTGGTGCAGGTGAAAAAATCCTCGCCCATGCAGCAGGTCATCGACAACATCGAAAACGAGGTTCTGAAGCCGACGCGGCAGACCCTGTCTTCGGATTACGGGCTGCGCGTCGGCGGTTCGGCGGACGATCTTGCGGCGACGGAGTCCTCCCTGCTCAACAGTTTTTATTACGCGGTGGGTTTCATCTACCTGCTGCTGGTGGCGCTGTTCAAATCGTTCATCCGGCCGTTCATCGTTCTGCTCACCGTGGTGCTGGCGGTGTCGGGGTCGTTCTTCGGCATCGTCATGAACAACGAATACCAGAAGACCAACATCCGCGAATACCTGAAAGAGTTCAATGTGGAAAACCCGGCGGCCATGCTGGAAGACTGGAACTGGATCACGTTTGACATCCTGACGCAGTTGGGCGTCATCATCCTCGCGGGCATCGTGGTGAACAACGCAATCCTCATCGTGCACCAGATGCTGAACAACGTGCGCGCCGGCATGGACGAACGCGAAGCGCTGGCGACCTCGTGCCAGACGCGCCTGCGTCCCATCATGATGACGGTCATTTCCTCCGTGTCGGGCATGATGCCACTCGCGTTCGGCGAAGGTGCGGGGACGGAACTCTACCGCGGCATGGGCACGGCGCTCATCGGCGGGCTGGTGTTCTCGACGTTCTTCACGCTGTTCCTCGTGCCCGTGCTGATTTCACTGATGGCCGACCTCGGCATTCACACGCGAAAAGAGGACCTCGTCAAAGATTCGCTGGAAGACTCCACTCCCCCCACCGCCCAGCAACCGGCGCAATAGTTTCCGCTGCGGTCAAATCTTTCGTCAATCTTCCAGAATGGCCAGCACGAGGTCTTTGCGACCTTCCAGCTTGGGAAGCTGTTCCTTGTCCGCCACCCGGCGGGCCATGTACGGCACTTCCCGAATGAGATACTCGTTCATCTCGCCCGTGGTGATGGTGCGGTCCTGATTGAGATCGGCCTGCCCCTTCAATCCCAGCAGGAAAAAATACGTGAACAGGCTGTGGCCTTGTTTGTCCAGCCAGGTGCTGACCTGGTCGTTCTGCGCGCTGGTGAGCACCGCCGTGTTGGACAGCGGCATTGGTCGCGATTGCGGAACGGGGACGATGGCGCTGGCCCGATTGAACAAGACGCCGTCGGGAGTCCGGCCGGAGAAACAGGTGTCGAGCACGATCACCGTTTCCTGCGAAGGAATCTTTTTCAGGTTCTCGTAGAACAGCGAAACCGAAAACCCGGACTGCGAAATGTAGTCGAGGTCGGCGTCCACCGGCACGAAGTACAATTCCTCGCCCGTCACGCCGGGGATGCCATGCCCCGTATAGTAAATGAACACGCGGCTCACGCCGGGCTTCACCCAGCGGAACAATTTGCCGCGGTGGTCCTGCGCCGTGCCGAACAGCGTGGCGAAGTCCCCCTTGGTGGCGTCTTCATAGGTGATGATGTTGTCCGGGTAAAACCCCATGGTGCGGATGAGGTAGGTCTTGATCATCTTTAGGTCGCGGTGCGCGTGCTCGACCTTCGGGATTCCCTTTTTCAGATACGTCCGGTTGCCGATGAGGAGCGCGATGTCGTCCCGCCCCGCCGATTTGCCGATGGGGATCTGCTCGCGGGGATCGTTCAAAAAGCGTCCGGCGGTGGAAAGGGTGCCGGGCGCAAGGCGCGTTTTCTTTTTTTGATGGAACGCGACCTGCGTGTCCTCCGGCTGGACGCGCGTGTTTTGCGCCAGGCTGGGATGCATCGAGACCGCGTTGGCCAGCTTGATGGCGGCGGCGATGATGGATCGCTCCAGGCTGATCTTGGTGCGGTACTGGGCTTCGCGGTAGTCGTCTATGCTCGACGGGGTGGAAAGCCCCAGCGTGCGGAGCGCGGCGGCGACGTCCATCGCCGGATTCAGGGTGCGTTCGTTGAGCGTCGAACGTCCGTGGGTTTCGACCAGGAAGATGGTTTCCTGCGTTAAAGGATCTTTGCCGGTCAGCTTGAGTTTGAAATATTGCGTTTCACCGACGAATTCGGGATAGAGCAGGATGCCGTAACCCGAAGCCGTGAATTCCTTGTCCGCATCCTGCACGACCACGTCCACGAACACCTCTTTCAACGTTTCCCGGAGCAGGTGGGTGAGGCCGTCGCCGATTTCCAGTTCATTGAACACCTTGGCCTCCAACTCATCAGGGATGAGGAGCAGGGCGGTCAGGTCGTACCGGGTTTCGGGAAGCGATTCCTCGACCGGGTATTTGTTGTGGGTGAGTTCGGAATCGATGGTGCCGCCGCAGGCGGTGAGGAAACCGAATAAAAGAGAAAAGATAAGACGATTTAAAAGCAGGTGCGGCGAGGGGCCGCGGGCGGTTGAGCAGACAGGATGAGTGATGCCGTTTCGGGAGCGCATGGCCGGTGGTTATCCAATTCAGGGCTTACTAAAAAGTATAAGGCCTGCGCCGGGGTTGTCAATTCAGGCAGAGGCGAGTGGCCAGTCTTCGGGTGCGGGGCTTTCGAGGGTGAGGGGCTCGCCGGTGGTGGGGTGCTGGACGATCAGTTTGGAAGCGTGCAGGGCGATGCGGCCTTCCGGCAAAGTCGATTGGGCGCGGTACTTGGCGTCGCCCACCAGCGGGTGACCGAGAAACGCGAGTTGGGCGCGGATCTGGTGGAAGCGCCCGGTGTGCAGTTCCACCTCCACTAAAGAGGTCTCGCCTTTGTTCTCCAGCACGGTGTAGGTCAGTTCCGCCTGCTTCGCTTCCGACGTGGGCCGCGGGAACACCGTGGCCTTCATCGACTTCTCTTTCCTCAAATAATGCACGAGGCGGCCGGTTTCCTTTTCCGGCACGCCTTCGACCCACGCCAGATAAAATTTTTGTGCCGTGTGGTTGCGGAACTGTTCCGACAGGCGCGACGCCGCTTTGGACGTGCGCGCGAACAGGACGACGCCGGAGACGGGTCGATCCAGCCGGTGCACCAGCCCGAGGTACACCTTGCCGGGTTTGCCGTATTCGTTTTTGATCCAGTCGCGGGTCCGGTCGAGCAGGTTCGGCGCGCCGCGTACGTCCGATTGTGTCAGCAGGCCCGCCGGTTTGTCCACGGCGACGAGGTGGTTGTCCACGTACAGGATGGTGAGGTCGGGGGTGGCGGAATCCTTCACACCGGCAGGTTCCGTTTGGCTTCCGCTTCCTTGCCCGGAATGTACGGCGGGGTGACGATGCCGCAGGAGATGATGAACTTGAGGCCTTCCTCGACGGTCATGGAGAGCACGGTGACGTCCTCCTTCGGCACGAACACGAGGAAGCCGGAGGTGGGGTTGGGCGTGGTGGGCACGAACACGTTGATGAGGTCTTCGTCGGTGAGTGCCTGCACCTCGCCGCGGGTTTCGTTGGTCACGAAGCCCAGCGAGTAGATGCCCTTGCGCGGGAACTCGACCATCACCACCTTGCTGAAGGCCTTGGTGTCGGTCTGCGCAATGGTGGTCACCACCTGTTTGGCGCCGGTGTAGATGCTGCGCACGATGGGGATTTTTTCGACGATGGTTTCCCACACCTGCACGAGTTTCGCGCCGAAGATGTTTTTGGTGAAGATGCCGATCAGGAAAATGAACAAGAGCGTCATGATGACGCCGAGGCCGGGCAGGCGGAAGTCCGGCGGGATGGGCGCGCCGGCGAAGATGAGCAGTTTGGTGAACATCGGCGACAGCCAGTTGTCCAGCGTCTTGAACAGGAAGTTCAGGATGAAGACGGTGAACGCGATGGGCAGGGTGACGAGGAGCCCGGTGATGAAGATGTTGCGAAGTCGCCGTTTGAAGTCGGTAATCACGAAATTCCTGGAAAATATCGGACGGCCGGCGGGCCGGGATGACGCTCCCCCGGAGGGTGGATTCCGGGAAGCGGTACGATCTTCATTATATAGAGGCGGTGAGCGGCTTGGCAAGCGGGAAGGAGAAGGGGGCAAGGTCCCGAAAAAATTGGGCTTGCAGGAACGAAAAGTTCTGGTAAGATCGGGGAAAACGAACGCAAAAACTGGAATTCGGGGCTGTGGCGCAGCTGGGAGCGCGCTTGAATGGCATTCAAGAGGTCAGGGGTTCGATCCCCCTCAGCTCCACCAGCGTGCCGCTGGACCCAGCATGGGAACATGCTTGGGTTCAGCGGCTTTTTTTGTTTTATCAGGCCGCCTCCCCCGCTAAAGGAGACCGGGGGCGGACCGGTCCGGTTTCAAGTAAAAACAAATCTCCCCGCTATTCACCCGGCCTCTCCGGGATTCAAGGCCTTCCCATCCGGGTTCCGACTCCAATCATTCAAATCCCTGTAAAGCTCGTTTTTTCTACGGAAGTATTGAAATAAAAAGAGACCATAACCATATTTAAAAATAGTCACTCTTTTTTGTTAATGGTCCTGTTCCTTTCGTTTGCTCCCGCTTGGCCAAACTTTAACTTATTCATTAAGGATTCAAGCCCCATGCTAAGACGAACGAATCTTATATCCGCCGCTCTGGCGACCGCCTTGATTTTGTTAACACAAGTCAACTCTTCCTGGGCAGGAGGCGAAGCGAAGTCGAACCAGTTCTGGTGGCCGGAGAAGTTGAACCTGCAGCCTCTTCGCCAGAATGCGACTCTGTCCAATCCCATGGGCGAGAACTTCAACTATGCGAAGGAGTTCAACAGCCTTGACTTGAATGCGCTCAAGCGGGACATAGATGCGTTGCTCACCAACTCCCAGGACTGGTGGCCGGCGGACTACGGTCACTACGGACCGTTTTTCATTCGGATGGCCTGGCACAGCGCCGGCACGTACCGCCAGGCTGACGGCCGTGGCGGCGCGGGGGGCGGTCAACAGCGCTTCGAACCGACCAACAGCTGGCCGGACAACGCCAACCTGGACAAGGCGCGGCGGCTGCTTTGGCCGATCAAGCAAAAATACGGCCGGAAGATTTCATGGGCGGACCTGATGATCCTGTCCGGGAATGTTGCGCTGGAATCGATGGGCTTCAAGACCTACGGCTTCGCCGGGGGGCGTGTGGACGACTGGGAGCCGGAACTGATTTACTGGGGACCGGAAACCAAGTGGCTTGCGGACAAACGTTATAGCGGAGACCGGAAACTGGAGCAACCCCTTGCTGCGGTTCAGATGGGTCTGATCTACGTCAACCCCGAGGGGCCGAATGGAAAACCGGATCCGGTCGCCGCCGCCAAAGACATTCGCGATACGTTTGGCCGAATGGGGATGAACGATGAAGAGACGGTCGCCCTGATCGCAGGCGGACACACCTTCGGCAAAACCCATGGCGCCGCCGATCCGTCCAAATGCGTGGGTCCCGAACCCGCGGCCGCCGGCATCGAGATGCAGGGCCTCGGCTGGAAAAACAGCTGTGGACGCGGCAACGCCGGGGATACCATCACCAGCGGGCTGGAAGGTGCATGGTCCGTCAACCCGATCCAATGGACGACCCAGTATCTGGACAACCTGTTCTCCTTCGACTGGGTGCAGACGAAAAGCCCTGGCGGTGCGGTTCAGTGGATTCCCAAGGATGATTCCACATCGGGTCTCGTGCCGGATGCCCATGATCCATCAAAAAGGCATGCTCCGATTATGTTCACGACAGACCTTTCCCTGAAATTCGATCCGGCTTACCGCCGTATCGCAAAACGTTTCCAGGAAAACCCCAAGGAATTTGAGGTTGCCTTTGCCAAGGCCTGGTACAAGCTGACGCATCGGGATATGGGACCGCGGGGACGTTATCTCGGTGAGCTGGTTCCGAAGGAGCAGCAAATATGGCAGGATCCCATTCCTGCGGTGGATCATGAATTGATCGACGCAGGGGATATTTCCAGACTGAAGGCCCGGATTCTCGAGTCGGGGTTGTCGATACCTGAACTGGTCAGGACCGCCTGGGCATCGGCCTCCACCTTCCGCGACACCGACAAACGCGGTGGGGCGAACGGGGCACGCATTCGTCTTGTGCCGCAAAAGAACTGGGAAGTGAACAACCCGGAGGAACTGGCGAAAATTTTGCAGGCCTTCGAGAAGATTCAACAGGATTTCAATGGTTCGCAAAAGGGAGGCAAACGGGTGTCCCTTGCGGACCTGATCGTTCTGGGCGGGGCGGCGGCCATCGAAAAGGCTGCAGGAAAGGCAGGTCACCCTGTGCAGGTTCCTTTCAAGCCGGGGCGGGCGGACGCCTTGCAGGCGCAGACGGATGTGAATGCGTTTGCGGTGCTTGAGCCGACCGCCGACGGGTTTCGCAATTTCTATGGTGAGGGCAACCCTTTATCGCCGGCAGAAATGCTGGTGGACCGGGCGGACCTGCTGAATCTGAGCGTTCCTGAAATGACCGTTCTGGTGGGCGGCATGCGGGGCCTCAATGCCAATGCCGGGCAATCGCGGCATGGTGTGTTTACCGACCGGCCCGGAACGTTGAACAACGATTTTTTCGTGAACCTGCTCGACATGTCCACTAAGTGGACCAAGTCGACCGGCTCCGAAGGAGTTTATGAAGGACGCGATCGCAGGACGGGCAAGCTCAAATGGACCGCCACTCCCGTTGACCTTGTTTTCGGGTCGAATTCCGAGTTGCGGGCGGTAGCGGAATATTATGCATTCGAAGATTCGAATGCGGCGTTTGTGCTCGACTTTGTTGCTGCGTGGACGAAGGTGATGAACCTCGATCGTTTTGACAAAAATGGACCCCTGAGGATCAGTCTTCGCAACTAGCCAGGTTTGGCATGAAACTAAAGTCGATCAATGACCCGGTGAAATGGTATGAATTCCGGGCCTTCGGCCGGCCAGCAAACCTGGTGTGATCTATATCCAGGGGCTACGGGGTTCAACCTCTCCCAACTTCACTGATGACTGGAAGGGCGGCATGTTTTGGCGATGATCCGATCATCTGCCGGAACCGCCGCCCTTTTTGTTTATGTTTTTTTACAAAGTGGGTTGAGATGCTCTCGTTTAAAATCTGATTGTCCGTTTGCCCGGCAAAGCCATTTTTAAATCACGCCTTGATTCGATTCGTCTGAAGGAGATGTTTTCGTCCTTTCTCCTACAGCTCAAATCAGAAAAAACGAATTGAAAATAATTTTTTGAATTAGGTGTTGACTAACGAATTCGATTTCGTGTATCGTGCTTCCTCTATTAAAAAATCGAAATTTTTCTAGCTAATGGTCACAGGTTAAATTATTAGAAAATTTGATTATTTCTAAGATGAGCACAAGAAAAATAGCTACCCCGTCGTGGACGTTCTTAACGAATCATGCGCACGTTCTTTTGTGCCTTGCCAAAAACCCGTCTGAACGCATACGGGACCTGGCGGATGAAGTTGGAATCACGGAACGTGCAGTTCAGCGCATTATCGTGGAGCTGGAGGCGGACGGATACCTGGAGCACCATCGAGATGGAAGAAGAAACGTATACAAGGTTTTCAGCCGCAAGCCTTTGCGGCATTCAATAGAAAAGCATCGGAAGGTCCAGGACCTGATCCGGTTGATCAATAAATAACATGACGCGAATTATCAATCCGGTAGTCGATCATTTTAGTGAGGTAGGCAAGAGCCGAATCCTGCTCAAATAATATTAATTATTGAACCTGAAAAGTTTTTCATGATTTGAAGGCTTTACCGGGCTAAGGACAATAATTACCCAATGACAATTCCAATACTTATTATTATCTTCCCGCTTCTGGCGGCAGTCCTCATCGGTTTCTTCGGCGAGCGCATGAAATCCAATGTGGCCAGGGTGGGGGTTGTCGCAACAACGAGCGCGTTTTTTATTTCAGTTTGGACTCTTTACCAGGTGAGTACCCAGGGGCCTGTTAATATCGCATTGTGGCCTTTGGATTCCGATGGAGCCTCGGTATTCAAATTGGGTCTGCTGATCGATCGCCTCACGGCTGTCATGATGGTCTTGATCACCAGTGTCAGTACCGTCATTCATGTTTACTCGATCCGTTATCTGGAAGGCGACCCCGGTTATGTCCGGTTTTTCGCCCTGTTGAGTTTTATAACTTTTGTAATCCTTTCCCTTGTTTCCAGTTCAAACCTGTTCATGTTGTTTGTGTTCTGGTCTCTGTTGAGCTGGGCACTCTATCTCATCCTCGTATTTAATTATTCTCATCCGGATGCGAGGAAAAACGCGTTTAAGACTTTTATCGTGCATCGAGTCGGCGACGTATGCTTTCTATTCGGGATTTTCCTTGCTTACAGGTATTTCGGGACTCTTGAGTTTTCCGAGTTGTTCCGGGCGGCCAGGCAGACCCAGACGATTTCCCTGCTACCCGGAAACGTTCTTGATGTCAACGCGGTCTCTGTAATCAGTTTGCTCATTTTTGTGGGCGCCATGGCGAAGTCGGCGCAGTTTCCCCTGCATGTATGGTTGCCGGATACCATGGATTCACCCACACCGGTTTCCGCCCTCATGCATGCGGGAATCGTAAATGCGGGCGGATTTCTACTGAACCGGCTTGCCCCTTTTTACGCTCTCTCGCCAACAACGCTTCATGTGGTTTTCTTGGTTGGGGTTTTGACGGTGCTGCTCGGGGCTTCCATGATGCTGGTCCAGAATGATATCAAGAAGACCCTGGGTTTTTCGACCATGGGGCAAATGGGCTACATGATCATGGAATGCGGGCTGGGCGCCTTTGCGCTGGCAATCTTTCATTTGATCGCCCATGGGCTCTTCAAGGCGACCCTGTTTTTACGGGCAGGGCAGGGCATTCATGATGCGCGGGAAGAACCCGAGTTTCCGCATGAGTCGGAGCACGAGCCGGTGAGGGCTCCCAACCAATTGTCCTGGTATACGGGGCTGGTCCTTACCCTGGTCATGCCGCTTATCATTCTGATGCTGGCCCACGACGTTTTGAATGTCCCGTTGGAGGATGCCAATGGGACCGTCATCTTCCTCTTTTTCGCCTGGGTGACGGCCTCTCAGGCCATGTTCAGTTTGTACCGGATTTACCCGGTGGGTTCATGGGCTGTTGTCAGTGCGATGATCGGCTCCCTGTTTTTCATTGTGTTCATATACCTATGGGCCGGTGAGGCGTTCACGCATTTTATTTATCATGAGCCGGGTATGGCTGCCGGGTTCTTCAAGGCGGCGGCCTTCAATCCCAAAGTTTTTGACACAGTCGTATTGCTGGCCACGCTCCTCATCATTTTTGGTTGGGTTGTCATTTATACAAATTCCCGCGGCCAGTCCATTTTCGTCAAGAACTGGGTGCTCTCTATTCGCAACCATATGTACATCCTTTTGGTCAATCGGGTTTACCTGGACCTTTTCTATGCGCGGTGTGGCAGTCACCTGTTGCGATGGGCTCAAAAGGTAGCTCACCGTTTTTAAAATACAATCGGAAATCAAAATGATTTTAGATAATTTCATTTCAATAATACTGGTGCTGATCCCAGTGGTTCTGGGGGTGGTGTGGCAGGCTTCGCGCATTTCACCCGTCAGGCTCAAGATCATGGGGCTGGCAGTGGTTGTTTTTCTGGCTGGCGGAATGGTCTTGATGCAGTCTGCATTTGGCATGGAACCGCCGGTCCTCCTTTTGACAGGTGCGGTGCTGCTCTCCGGGTTTTGTTCCATTCTGGGTCAGGGTGATAAGGTCGAGCCTGCCAACGTGAGTGCTTCGATCCTGATTGTTTTGGGTCTGGGCCTGGGTGTCCTGTGTCACCAGGGTCTGGTGGGCAGGCTTTTTCTAATCGGCCTTTTGGGTTACGTTCTCACCACATTCAATCGTGGAAAAAGCAATTCGATCAGGGAAAAACTGGTCTTTCCCCATCTGGTGGTTGCGGTCATCCTGGCCATCAGTTCCATTTTTCTTGGGAACCCCCTGAGTTTGTTTGCGGGTCTTTTCCTTGCCGTGACCTTCCTGCCGCTGGCCCCATTTCATCTTCCCTTCGTGGCAGTGATTGAGAATGCGAAAGGGACTCTGTCCAGCTTTTGGATTGTCTTGTGGCTGGCCATCGGACTTTCAGAATTGAACGGGATCCATTCCCTCCTCACTCCTGAAATGCTTTCCGGGGTTAGCCTGCTTGCTTTGGCAAGCGCGGTTTATGCTTCCATGGCCTGTCTTGGCCAGCCGAAAAGCAACTTGTTTGTGGCCTCCGCCACTGTGGCTCATGTGGCCCTGGTCTGGGGGTTGCTGGACGTGTTTTCCAGTTTCCCTGAATGGGGAATCCCCTTTGGGGTGGCCGTAGCCCTTTTGATGGGGGGCGTCATCCTCGCGTTTTCTTTTGTCCGCCAGCGTTATGGTTGGAATATCCTGGGGAAACTTCCAGGTCTGGCCTCCCCCATGCCCCGGTTTGGCATGGTCATGGTTTTTCTCGTGAGTTTCGCCATGTTTCTCCCGCTGTTTTCAACTTTTTCCGGATTGAGGTTCATGGAAACAACGGCAACGCAGGGTGGGGGAATCGCCATACTGTTGATCACATTTCTTGTGGTCTGGTTGGGAGGGGGATGGTATTTCTCGCGGATGCTTCATCAAACTGCTTTTGGCAAGGTACGCTCGGACGTGCCCTATACGGACCTGCGAAAAGGAGAGTTTTTTGCGGTATCGGCTTTGTTAATTTTTGCAGCGTACAGTGGGATGATCCACTAGCACGCTCTTTTCAATAAATAATTTTTTGGAGGTCAGCTAGCCCAAGCCATGAATCGCCTTGAAGTCAAAGAAAAGGTTGCGCCCAGTGAATTGCAGCGGATGGAATTGCGTTCACTCGTTAATTTGGCGGGTGAAACGATCTCGTTTTTCTGGCCGATGAAAACCTTCATCCACCACAATCCGCTTCATGGATTGGAGGAATTGTCCTTTGAAAAGGCAATCAAGGAGGGTGAGCGGGTTTTTGGAGGCCGTGGTTATCTGTGCAATACAGAGTACCGGAATTACTTCAAAGAGGGCCGGATATCTGAAAAGGCGGTTAAGGATGCCTTGAAAGACGTGTCGCAGGATACGGTGATCGCAATTGGCGACCGGAAACTTTCCCATCAGGAAGTTTTAAAAACCCTCCTCATTCACGGCACCGGAAAAGTCGCGCCGGATGTGAGTTCTGCGGTATTGAAGACCTCCCTGGACCAGCCAGGGGTGAGGAACCTAGTTGAAAAAATTCAGGAGTTAACAAAAAAGCGGCAGCAGGGATCGTTCCTGACCGAGCACGGTTGCCAGGAGCAGGAGGATATTGGAACAAAGTACACCATGGGAGAATGGTGCGATCATTCCCTGGGGACCACCGTGCAGGACCAGATAAACAATGAGTTCATCAAATGGTGTGCGGGGTTTCTCGATGAAGGGCATGCTTCCTGGCACATGCCGTGCCGCGAAAAAACTTTTTATAATGGATGGAAAGAATTAGCCCAGGATGAATCAACGGGTGCCATTCTGGGAATTTCAAATTGGCAGGCCAAAATCCGGGGGTTGCCGGACCGGCCTGAGGACTCCATTTTGGAAAGCTTGAATTTGATGAAGCTTCCCAAGGAATTGTGGAGTAACTATTTCACGTTGAAGTTGACCCGTATGTCCGGCTGGACCGGGTTCATCAAATGGCGGGCGGACCAGACGGACTATGAATGGCAGCAGTCTTTTCCCATCGACCTGGTCCAGTATATGGCTGTCCGCATGTTTTATGAGCGGGAATTTGTGGCACTGGCGTGTGAAGATAAACTGGGGATCCCCGGAAACTATGAAGCGATACAATCCTACCTGAAAAATCATTCCATTGGGTACGGCCTCTATAAGGAATTCCAATTGCGCGGCCTTCCGGATGAACTGGAAGGCAGCCTGAATGCATCCCTGTTCATTCAAAATCCGTTGAGAATCGACGTTCTTGACCGGTGTGATCCGGAATTGATTGCAAAATGGGAACGAATCCGGCAACAGCAGGAAACGGATGTTCAAGCCCTCGTCATTTTGCACCTGGCCCGATCTCTGGCCCTTCCGGTTCAGGAATTTCTGAAAAGCACACCGGAGGCATTGACCACGTTGTTTGATTGGATCGAGGAGTTCCCGGAATCCCGGCACGGACCCATATGGCTCGAGGCATTTGAATCCAGCTATCTCAAAGAATTTGCCAAACAGATTTCCCCCAATCTTAAAAAACTGGGCAAGGACGATTCGGCGGAGGAAAAAGCCCAGGAATCGAGGCCACTGGCCCAGGCGGTTTTTTGTATTGATGTTCGTTCCGAGGGTTTCAGGAGGCATCTTGAAGAAGTGGGTGGGAACGAAACGTTTGGATTCGCCGGCTTCTTTGGGGTCCCGATTTGTTATCAGGGATTTTCCAGCGAACAGCAAACGGATCAATGCCCGGTCCTTCTAAAACCAAAACACATCGTCAGGGAAATCCCCCGCGCCTACCAGGGCTGGGATGCAGAAAAAGCCCTGGTCCGGCAGAAACTCGCCAAGACCGGCAATGCGCTGCTTGAAGAACTCAAGGAGAACGTGATCACGCCCTATGTCATGGTGGAAGCGATTGGCTGGTTTTATGGGTTCAAGCTTTTCGGCCAAACCCTGCATCCCAAACTGTACAAGTCTTTTATATCGATGGTAAAAGACCCGTTTGACGTACCCTTGAACACCACGCTGACCGTGGACAAGATCAGCCGCGAAGAAGCCCAGGAAATGGTCGCGTCCCAGCACCGGGCGGCCATTTATAAATTATTGATAGAGCGGTATGGCCGGAGAGGTGCCGCCGTTCCTCATGACCAGATTGAACGATTGCGTCAACTGGCAATGCAGGAAAATTCCGGCGAATCCAACGGAAATTCCGAATTGCTTCGGTTGTTGCGCTGGACAGAATACGACCTGGAGAAATTTATTCAGGTGCTCAGAAATGATTTTGATATTACCGAGCGGGACGTGGCCCATCGGATGCACCGAATCACACAGACCGGGTTTACGGTAACGGAGCAGGCCCATTTTGTGGAAACGGCCCTGAGAATCATGGGATTCACGAAAACATTTGCCCGGCTCGTCCTGCTTTGTGCGCATGGCAGCACATCCGACAACAATCCCTACGAATCCGCCCTGGATTGCGGGGCCTGCGGCGGCAACCACGGGGTCTCCAACGCCAGAACCCTGGCGGTCATGGCGAACAAACCCCAGGTCCGGCAGATGCTGGCCGAAAAGGGCCTGGTGATTCCGCCGGATACGCATTTTCTTCCAGGTCAGCACGACACGACCACGGATGCGGTTAAACTGTTTGACTTGGAAGACGTTCCGGCAACCCATCGAAAGGATTTGCTCAGGCTTCAGAAAGACCTCAGGCAAGCAGGTGAAAACAACAGCCGGGAACGACTGGGCCGATTTCCGGACGAGCCCAAAAGGAAAGGGGAATACCGAGCGCTGGATCTGACAAAGAAACGGAGCGTGGACTGGTCGCAGGTCCGGCCGGAATGGGGGCTTTCCGGGCATACGGCCTTCATTGCGGGGCGTCGCCTGTTGACCCAGGGGATCAATCTGGAAGGACGGGCTTTTCTGCATTCCTATGACCACAGTCAGGACCCCAATGGAAAGTATCTGGAGATCATCATGACCGCCCCGATGATCGTCGGCAACTGGATCAACATGGAGCATTATTTTTCCACCGTGGATCCCGAGGTGTACGGGAGCGGCAGCAAGGTTTACCACAACGTGGTGGGCCGCCTGGGAGTCATGTACGGAACCCAAAGCGATCTATGTATTGGACTTCCCATCCAAACGGTTTATGATGGGGACAAGCCCTATCATGAGCCCATGCGACTATTCGCTGTGATTGAGGCTCCCCCGAAAAAAATCACGGATGTCATGGTGCGACATGAATTTCTTCAGGAAATGTTACGAAATCAATGGATTCATCTCGTTGCTCTGGATCCCGATAGCATGGAGTTTTTTCTCTTTCAATCGCCTGACGATTGGGAGCCAGTTCAATAAAAACCAATTTGTTTGGGAGGATTGAGGCATCATGAGTGGTATTGAACTTCATCCAATGAAAGAAATAAAAATCATTGTCGAGGGAGAGCATCTTCATTTTGTGACAGATGTCCTGGATCGCATTAAAGCCAGCGGTTATACGATTTTCAGCAACATTTCAGGAAAAGGGCATCACGGCTTTCATGAAGGCCATCTGATGTTCAATGACACCAGCAGTTTGCAGATGGTCCTCACCATCGTGCCGGAAGAGAAACTGGATCCCATTCTCTCCGCCCTCAAACCGTTTCTGGAGCGTCACTCAGGAGGGGTTTTCGTGCTGGAGGCCAGTGTGCTTCGAAGGGACCATTTTGCCCCCAAGGATTCATAGCGAATTTTGTGGACAAAAACGAGAATATCCAGTCCCACCCGGGAATGAGTTCGAGCCGTTGCTTGTAGCCGGAAATAGGACTTTCCCGATGATTGCCTTCTGAGGACTCTCCACCCAGAGACACCCTGCCCCCCTATCCCCTCTTTTTCAGTCGCGCGTTTGCATGGACCCATAGGTGGTAGTTTATAGTAGCTGGAGTTCCGGAAGAGACATTTGATTTTCAGTGAAGTCCTTGATGTTGGGATCGGCGGTGACGATAACGAGCGTCCAAGGATGGTCTGGAGAGCAAAGGTTTTCGAGGATGAGCTTCCGGTTTTGATTCGGTACTTCATGCAATGCCCCTTCCAAAATCAACAGGGGCGGGCGTGTGATAATGGCTCTCGCGAGTAAAATCTGTACCCGGAGGCTGGGAGGAATGTCCTGACCCTCATCATAAACGGGGGTTTCCAGGCCATGGGGCAGTCTGTCCAGTTCACTCCTCAGTTGCGTGACTTGTAAAGCCCATACCAAATCCTGGGAACTGATCCCGGGCCGTCCCATCGTGATGTTGTCCGTAATCGTCCCTTCAAACAGCGTAAAATACATATGGAACATTACGCTGCGGTGGGCGTAAACCTGGCTTGGCGCAAGGCTTCTTACATCCATTTTGTTATACAAAACCGTTCCATGTGAAACCGGTGCCAGGCCGGCCAGAATCCGGGAAACGCGATGGCAGACGAATTCAGTGGGACAAATGACGGCCCACTTTTCTCCCGGCTGTGCTTCAAATGGAATGCTTTTGATATTGTTTTCCGTGCCAATAGCCCAACTCAAATCGTTGCATTGAAGGTGCAGCTGCTTGACGCTGGATTTCGGAATGATGAGCTCGGATCCGCCTTCAAGTTCATCCTGGGGTGAGGAGAACAGGTGCTCCAGTTCGTGCAGTGCGGTGAAAAAATAAAAGATGACATAAAACCGCTTTATCACCTGCTCCATGTTGAGCAGCAGGCTGGCCACCACCACTTCCGCGGCAACCAGTTGCCCCACCGTCAGTTCATCCTGACTCAACAACCAGCCCGCTGTTCCAAGCAATCCTGAATGGATCACAACCTGGAGTATGATGGAACCGATATATTGTCTCAGCAATGCGCGGAACCGGCTTTCTCGGGACTGTACGTACGCCGATGCCAAATGATCAGCGCGTTTCTGGATAATGGATGAGCAATCGATGGATTTGCAATGGAGAAGGTTTTCCGCAATATTTTGAAACCAGCGGAAGGTGGCGTATTTGGCGTCCGACATTTCCAGAGTGTCGCGCAGGCCGCCCTTGCCCAGCACCGCGATCACGACGATGGCTAAAACCAGGAAAATGTCGAAGATGATGAAATAGGGATGATACAGGACAAGCAGGATCATTCCGATGATTCCACTGACGAAAACGTTCGTGAGGTCCACGAATAAACTGGAAAAAGCCCGTTGGAGAAACACCAGTTCGAAAAACTGATTGATGTTGTAAGCGCGGAAATCATCCATCTTGAAGCGCGGCAATACCCTGGCGAGTGCCAGCGTCACACGGACAAACAATCGACGTTCGACAATATCCGTTGCATAAAACTGGAGGACACGGAAAACTCCGGCAAATAGCAGGATCCCCGCCATGATGCCGACCAGTGTGGCGACCATGAAGGGGGTGACTGCGAAGGCAAATGTGTTGACCATCTCCTGGACGGTTAAAGGAATGATCAGGGAAAATACACCAACCGCCCCGGCATAAATGATCATGAACCAGAAAATTTTCCGGTCCTGCCTCAAAAACAGGCCGAGGCGATCCAGGTTTTCCCTCAGAGTTGGGACCCGATTGAGCATCTAATCGTTTTCCTCCGGTTCCTGAGTTTCATCAGGGCTCAAACCCTTTGCCCATTTTCCGGTAGCCCAATGGTAAAGCGCCAGGGCCTTCTGGTAATCGGACATCGCATTGATCCATTCTTTCTGTGCATTGAGGACGTTACGCTCCCGGATATTCACGACAAGCAGGCTTGCCGTACCCAGTTCGAAACGTGTGCGTTCGCCCTTCTCCAGTTCCAGAGCGTAATCCAGGGATTGGCGTAGAACTTCCACTCTTTCACGTGCGCGGAGAAGGGAAGAGCGGGCATTGTCCACATCCATCTTGATTTTCTGAATCTGGTATCGTTGAAGCATTCTGAGACGCTCTCCTTCCCCCCGGACTTTGAGGAGGTCACCCCGGGCCTCGCGTTGCCGGAAAGGAATTGAAAGCTGGATTCCGAACCGGTATCCCAGACCCAGCACAAATTCACCGGGTTTTCTGGTGGGTGAGGCTTCCAATAGCAGTTCCGGCAGCATTTTGTTCTCGGCTACCTTCAAGTCGATCTGGTTGAATTCGGCCTCAAGGTCCACCTGTTTCACTTCAGGACGTTTGGAGAGGGCATCGGCACGATCCACTTCATACGATACCAATTCCAGGTCCGGATGCGCGGGAGGAAATTCGGGAGCGCTGAGATTATCGGGGACCACTACATCGTCATCCTGCCACATGAAAAGTGCCAGTTTGAACTGCTCCTTTTCCACACTTCGGCTGGCCTTGATCAGATTGTTTTTTCTCTGCTGTGTTTCCTGGCGGGCATCAATGACGTCAAAAGGAGCCCTGGCTCCGGATTCCACCTGATCCATCAACTGGGTCACGCGTTCTTCGGCGACCTGCACCGCTTTTTTATTTATTGCCATGATTTTCATAGCGGCCACCCAGTTCCAGTACTGGGTGGCGGCTCCGAGGTACAGCTCCTGCCGGGTTTGCTGGATATCCAGCGTTGCCTGTCGGTCCGCCAGGGAGGTTTTTTCTATCTGCGCATTTTCAGGATTGTTGATGAAACCGCGAAGGAGCGGAATCACGATGCCCATCAAGGGTTGGTTGGTGGTATCGATCCCAAGGTCAGCGACCTCCACATCTCCGATTCCAGCGCGAAATCCAACAAACCCCTTAATGCCCCAGCGGTGCTGGAGTTCCAGAAAGGTATCATTGAACCCCACGCTTTTGGTGGTGCCATCCTTGGCAAGGCGTTCCAGTTCCCAGTCATTTACCAGTTTGGGTTCCACCTTCCCGAGGGCTTCCAGCAATTTACCGCTGGCAATCATTCGCTTGGCCCGGGCTCTTTTCAGAAGAGGGTGCCCTTCTTCCAGACCTTCAAATATCGCCTCCATGGTCAAAATCGACCCGGATTCCAATTTCGGGGAAGTCAGTACGATATCGTTTGCCCACAAGGGGGAAACCGGGACCGGCGCCCCTAACATCCATATCAAAACCATCAATTTCAGATTTACAGGTTTACCAGCAAACGGGTTTTTAATGGTTCTGGAAATAAACCGGGATTGCCGTAATTCCATAACATTATTTCCTTGGCCTTCCTGCCTTGGGAAGGATGGTTTCTAAAAAGCGTTTGTTGTTTTGGACTTTATAATCGGGTGGAAAGAGATTGATTCGGCGCCAGATTTCGTACCACAGAGGCACACGATTCAACATGACCCAGCCTTTCACGTTGGTGCCGGGGCGCACCTGCCATTGTGGCGGCCAACGGCGCCGGTCGGTATCAGGCACCACCCACAAGCGGAAATCGCCATTGGAACTGACCGCCTTGTCAACCACCTTGATGCGCCCGTCATAGGTTCCCGCCATCAGTTCGGGCCAGGCTGGAAGCGGGATGGCCGGCACTCCCTGAAAGAGCAGACGGACATTGTGCCCCGCCCGGAGCAGGGGCGCATCGATGGAATTGGCCCACATTTCCACTGCGGGCGAAGTGCTTTTGGGAACCAATGTGAACAACAGGTCACCTTCCTGGACGATTTCCCCCGGACCCAAAGCGGAAAGGCGGACAATGGTTCCCTCAAACGGAGCCACCACGTGTCCGGCCTGGTTTCTCTGGAAG
The DNA here is from genome assembly GCF_052156635.1 of Nitrospina sp. 32_T5. NCBI lineage: Bacteria > Pseudomonadati > Nitrospinota > Nitrospinia > Nitrospinales > Nitrospinaceae > Nitrospina > Nitrospina sp. 32_T5. Next base: position 32,105 of record NZ_JBQKUO010000006.1, read on the forward strand.
GCGTTGGATCGTTTCAATTCAAGATCCGCAAGATCACTGGCGATCTTGGAAACGTGGCTCAGCACATAGGCCCGTTTTGACCGGATATCCAGCAAGGTCTGGGTAAGCTCGGCCTGGATTTTTTCCCGGTCGAAAACCAGAGCCTGCCGGGCATTCCGGGCTTCCCTCAATACCGCCTCCGCCGCTCTCAGTTCCGCTTCCGTTTCCGTCATTTTCTGGATGGCAAGTTCGAGTTCCCGCCGCGACAGCAGACCCTTCTCCTCCAGTTTTCGGGACCGTGCCAGGTTCAGCCTGGCGGTTTCAACTGCGCCCCTGGCGGGTGGGATCAATTGTTCAATATTGTGGATTTTGTTCTCCGCTTCCGAGATTCTGGCTTCGGCTTTGGAAAGGGCGGCTTCGACGAGAAGGGCCATTTCTTCCGCTCGCCCCTCCAGGTGCCGGGCCTGCTCAAGGGAAGCGTTCCTTTGCTCTTCCAGTGCCCGGCGGGACTGGTCCAGGCGCTTGATGAGGTCCGGTGCCATGAAATTAGGATTGATGTCACCAAGTTTGAGGACAATTTGTCCTTTGGCCACATGGACCCCCTCGTTCGCTTTCCATTCCAGAATTCTTCCATTGATCCTGGAATGAATTTTCTGAGGACGTTGCTCCGGGTGGTAGGCGGACAGTTGGCCTTGAATGGTAATGGTCTGGGTCCAGGGAACGAAAATGACAAAAGCGGCAAAAATAAGAAAGACCAATACGGTCACCCGGGCCCATCCAGCCAGCCGTTTGGGAACTTTGACTAAGGAAGGGGACTGCCTCTGGTCATCTTCCACCAGAATTTGCGGAGAAAAAGGTCCTGTTTCCAGACCCAGTCCTTCCGGGGAGCGGTGTGAATTCGTTCCAGAATTGCTCATGGCCATTCCTGACGAATAAGAAAACGGTTGGTTCTATACCAATAAAACCTCCACATAAAAAGGAGGTTTTGCTTTGAGTGTGATCGCTCCAGAAAGCAGGTGGGTTTAGCGCCAATGCTTTTATCAAACCCGTTTAATTGAGGCCAGGGTATGAACAGGAAGCACCCTCTGCTGCGAAGCGAGTCAAGTAATGTGCCTTTAGTCGAATGCGTCTATTATAGTCCAATTGGATTAAGTAGTAAAAACTCAATATAAAAAAAATAATTCATATGCCCGGGTCCTTTCTTCTTTAGAGAGAAATCCTGTTTTGGGAACGCCCTTAAAGATTTGTGGATGGCGATTTTCATAATTATGAAATATGTTTTCTTAAGTACAGCAAACAAATTTTGATTCGCCTTCAAGGGCTTTTAGAAAGTTGTGGATTGGGACGATTATTTTGGGCAGGCCGTTCCGCGGCACCGCAGGTATAGGGTTCCCCCGGGCAAAGGGTAGGTGGCCACCACCCGGTCATTCGGGAACTGGTATTCGCGTGCGAGCACAAAGGCATCCGTCCAACCCGGGCCGGGTTTTGTCAAGGGAGGCTTTGGAAACCCCAGGCTGTCGATGTGTGCGGTCACGCTGAGTCCGAGAGAGGAAGAGTCGACGACATACAGAGGATGGGATCCTGTAGCGGCCATCACCTGCCGCGCGGCGTTGGGATAGGCATCCAGATGACCATTCGTTTTGTACCAGAGAAAGGCGCCGGTCATGAACACCAGTTTCATGGCAACCATCACGCTGAAAAGAGGAACCATCCACTTGCGAAGAGGGAGTCCTTCCGGTTTCGACACCAACAGAGCAAACAACAGCGCGCACCACGGATAGAGGGGCAGGATGTAACGGATGTTGGTTGAGAGTGCAAAAAGGTAAGGAAGGTAATTCAAAAATACGAGCCACGCTACAATTCTTGCCAAAGATTTATCTTTTAAAGAGGGCAGAGTGCGGTTTTGAAATATCAACAAAATCATGATCGCACTTCCCGGTAGCAAGACGATAAAACTCTCGGTTAAAAATGCGAAGCGTTCCCCCAAATACGAGACTGGGGAAAATGGAGAGCCCAACCCGGTCAGCTTGTCCACAACCAGCTGTATCATCGCAGGTAGGGACCCGGCCCCCTCGGCCCACCCCAACCAGAGCACAGGAACCATCAGGACAAGGGCATGTATGAGGATCGATGTGGGCTTTAAGAGGAATTTACGTCCCTGTTTATTGAAGGTGCAAACCACGCCGAGAGAGACGGCATAAAAAACATATCCGGTCACCGCCTTGGTTAAAAACGATCCCGCCAACCCAAACGCAACTCCGATTAAAAATTCAACACGGTTTTCATGCACCGCCAAAATCAACGAGGCTACGGCGAGAAAAACAAAAAATCCGAACAGCGGATCGGCGTAAGCGAGCCAGCCGCGAAAAAACAGGACGTCGCCTGAAAAGAAAAACAGGGTGCTCATAAAAGCAAGTCGGCTGTTGCGATAAACTCGCGAGACAAATGCAAAGAGGAGACATCCCGTCCCCACCGTAGCCAGAGCCGACACTAGGCGCGATGCAACCAGGACGTTCTCCCACCCCGTAATGTGGGCGAGGGGAATCACCAGCCAGTTCATGAGGGGAGGGCGCGGATAGGGTTCCCCGTAAAAGGTGGGAGTCCGCCACTCGCTGCGATGAGCCATTTCCATCGAGGTGATGGTATAAACACCTTCCTCACCCATGTATGGAAGGAAAAGAGTGGGAAGAAAGCTCAATACAGCCAGGACCAGAATTATCCCGTGGCGTGATGTATCTGGAGAAACCTCTTGATCTGGCATGTCCGGTCCCGGTCAGCTATTCAGGGTAATGTAAGTGATCACCACGTACCTCCCCAGTTTTCCGATCGTAACCAGCAGTAGAAACGTGGGAAGGTTCACGCGCAACACTCCCGCCGCGACGGTGAGGGGGTCGCCGATCACCGGGACCCACGCAAAGAGGAGGGAAGTGGTGCCATACTTTTGGTACCTTGCCAGTGCGGTATCATTTTCTCTTTTTGAAGTACTGGAAAAATTTCGTTTGAATAATTTGGTGCCTCCGTACCCCAGCCCGTAATTCACGACGGAACCCAGCACGTTGCCCAGGGTGGCAACGGCAACCAGGACCGAGGGTGTCAGGCCGTTCAACAGGAGGGCGCTCAGAACCACCTCGGAACACAAAGGGAGAATTGTTGCCGCGAGAAACGCGGCGGTAAACATCCCCAGATAATTCCATTCTATAAGCGATTCCAAATGCGTACTCTTAAAATGCAAAATTGTGAAAAACGTTTGAATATCAGCGAGCTGAATACAAACCTGTTGAGAGAACCAATGGTACTGGAATTGAATTCGTTTTTGTAGAGCCTCCAGGTACTGAACCGGGGAAAACGGATTCGGCCCGTTTTAAAATGGAGAAATAATCCCAACAAGAAACAGTGGACTTTTGCGAGCTATGGACTACTATTGAACTGCCACCGGCTCCTTGAAATTGGCAGCGACAGTCACCCTTGTTCAAATGCGAACCTTATTGGTGCTTGCATGTGGCTTCCACACCGGAATTGAAACGCTTCACTTTTGGCAACTGGCGCGGGGATATGGCCGGAGGCATTTCGGCCGGAATCGTGGGCATTCCCTTGGCGCTGGCATTTGGAGCCCAGTCGGGATTGGGTCCCGTGGCGGGATTCTATGGTGCCATCGCACTGAGCCTGGTCGCATCGGTATCCGGCGGTACGCCTACCCAGATCAGCGGACCCACCGGGCCCATGCTTGTCGTTGCCGCCCTTGTGGTCAGCGGGTCGATCGAACAGGCAGGAAGCCTGGAAGCCGCCCTTCCCACCATCATCGCAACCTTCTTTTTTGCAGGAGTGATGCAGGCCCTCTTCGGAGTTTTGAGGTTCGGCAAATACATCCGGTACATCCCTTATCCCGTGGTCTCCGGTTTCATGACGGGAATCGGGATCATCATCATTCTTCTCCAGATTTTTCCATTGGTGGGAAAAGAATCGCCGAAGGGAATCCACAACATATTGCTCGGGCTCCCTCAATTATTTACCGACTTCAATTTCGAGGCCGCGGGACTGGGTTTGGTCACGGTGGCCATCATTTTTCTTTTTCCCAAAATCACGCGCACTGTGCCGAATATTTTGTTGGCCCTGGTCACTGTTTCCGTGCTGGCGGTGTGGACGGGTTTCAAAGTGGTCAACATCGGCGCCATTCCTTCACAGCTTCCGGAATTCAGGCTGGCCCTTCTTTTAAACTGGGAATTGATGAATCTGGAATTGATTTTTTATTCCGGAATCACCCTGGCGCTTTTAGGAAGCATCGATTCCCTGCTCACTTCGGTGATTGCCGACAACGTGACCAAAACCAAACATGACAGCAACCAGGAATTGATCGGCCAGGGACTGGGTAACATGGCGGCGGCATCCATTGGTGGCATCCCAGGGGCGGGGACCACCATGTCCACCCTCGTCAACACCAATTCGGGAGCGCGGACGCGGCTTTCCGGCGTGGTGCACGGCTTGTCCCTGATTCTGGTTCTGATGGTGGCTGGACCCTGGGTGTCCCGGATTCCCGTTCCGGTACTGGCGGGAATCCTGGTGACGGTGGGGATCGGCATCATCGACTACAAAGGCCTGAAACACATCCGCCGGCTCCCACGCGAAGAGACGGCCGTCATGATTGCGGTATTATCGATGACCGTATTCGCGGACCTCATTCAGGCCGTGGCCCTGGGTATGATTCTATCCTCCATCCTGTTCATGAAAAAAATGGGCGACCTGGCCGAAACCCAGACGGAAGTCATGTCGTTGGGCTCCTATTCCAACTCGCAGGACTCGTCCCCCGATGAGAGCGTTTGCCTGACGTCCGAATTGTCCGACGCGGTTTTCATCAAGCGCCTGCGCGGTCCGCTTTTTTTTGGGTTTGCGATGACGTTTCAGGATATCGCCAAACAGTTCCAGGGGATTCGGATTGTCATTCTTAAAATGAAGGAAGTGCCGTTCATCGACCAGACCGGGCTGTTTGCCATGGAAGAGGTGGTCCTGGATTTGAAAAGTCGTGGGATCACCGTGTTCATTTGCGGCCTGCAGGATCAACCCCGGGACATGCTCATGAAAATAGACATGATTCCCAGTTTGATTCCAGAACGCTTCCTGTTTTCGGACCTCGCCGGTTGTGTGGATTATCTCAGCCGTAGGAAATCCCTGAATTTCTCTGAGGACGATTGACTCTGCCACAACCTGATAATGTATGATTGTGGCCGAGAATTTTGATTGACGATGAATGTCATCGAGAAATTTTAGCTGCTTGATTACCGCTCGCCCGACATTAAAAATCTATTAGTAATCGGTCAGCTTACTAAACTGAACCTGAAAGCCATTGCTAATAGATTTAAGTGCAAGGCAGTTCAAGCCAAAGACGGGGCAATAAAAAACACAAGTGGCCTTGTGAGGAATAAAAAATATGACACCACAAAAGACCGGCTGGCTTGATCGAATACTCAGCTATTTAGTTCTTCCCGGATTTTGTTCATTGGTTTTTCTCTGGCCTCTGTTGATAAAAAAATATCAGGTTTATGGCGGGGCAGGCACTGAAATGGTTATGAGCCGCGCCATAAAGGGGCAGTTTAATTTAAGCTTGTTGTCGGGACATCTTCCTCTCTGGAATGAATGGGTGGAGACAGGGAAGGTGTTTTTGTTGTTCGGAACGGTACCCCTTAATTTTCTGACTCCCCTGGAGTTGCTTTTAGACCCATCGCTGAATTCTAAGTTAACTTTTGCGCTGCCTACTTTTGTGGTTTGTCTTTTAACCTTCAGCTTCTTTGTTTTACTTGCAAGATATATAGGGCTTCCAATCTGGGTCGGGCTGGCAGGAGGCTTTACATACCTGCTGGCGTCGCCCGTTGGTATGTATATATTTTCCTGGGTCTATTCTGGGATAATTGTGGCAACCCCATTTATGATAGCGATTATCCTGATGTATTTTCGGCAACCAAATAACATGCTGTTGGTGGCTTACTTCGGTTTGGCTTTTATTGTGACCCAAGGCGCCTATAGTCCAAGTCTATCAATGGTTTTGATTTATATTTCATTTTTGACAGGGATTGAGCTTGCCCGAAAATTAATCTTTGAACCTCAGATTAAGTCGAAACAATCCCTTTATTTATTCGGCAAGCACTTTTTTGCATTTGTTCTTGCCCCACTCTTTTTCTTTGCATGGCAATTACCGTTAATTCAAAGTTTTTTGAAGGTACCTGTTAGGAGGATGAAAGGAGTTGATTTTAGTGCAAGTGAAGTCCTCAGGCATTTTTTTATGCAATTTGAAAGTTCTGTGGGCTTAAGGATTTTTATTGGAATGGGTTTGTTTCTGGTTTTGACAAGGCTGATCTTAAAATTTCTAAATTCTTTCAATAGTAAAAATATTTCAAATGCAAGACTCGGTGTTGTTCCTCGGTGGGCCCTTCCTCCGCTTGTTCTGTTTATTGTTTGGGTGCTTTTGTTTGCGTTTGGCATTGTTTCGGATTACCGCGCCGTCTCAATTTCGATTGTCAGTGTCCTCTTTGTGTTGCTTATATTTAGATACCCATCCCTAAGGAATCCAAACCTGGGAGGAATGCAGCATTGGGATTTTGGAATCAGAAAAAACTGGCGATTTCCTCTCTTGTGCGCTGGATTGTACATTGCATTATTTCAAAAAATAAAGATGGCAGATGAGGTGCTCGCTCCCAACGTGTTAGATGGGATGTTTTTATTTTTTATTTTCATTGGAGCATTGTGGGAGCCCGAAAAGAATGGTCAGGATAATAACCAGAAGCGGCTTTTAAAATGGTTGTCCGGTTATTTTGTCGTGTGCCTGGGGCTTGGTTGGGTGATTCGGGATTTTCTGGCAATTCCCATGTATGAGATTTTCAATTACATATGGGCGGACAGTCGGGATTTTTTTTGGTTTGTGCCAACTCTAAGCATTCTTTTCATGATAGGGGTATTTCGATTTTATCAGCAAAGCTCAGCGATAATTCGGGATGTTAAGGATAGGTTGATCTTAGATATTAGTTTTTCCTCGATCAGAAAAGGAAAGCGGGAGGAGATTGCTGTTTTCCCGGATAGGGATGAAAATTTAAACGCAATCGATCGGGAAGGCTATGGGGAAGAAGAAAAGCGAATATGGTCTAAAATAATATCCGCTCCAAAATCGAAATATCTTGGCAGTTTGGCTGTTATTGCAGTGATTGTCGGCATTTTTTTAATACCTCTTGTGGGGTTCAAGTTCTTTGCCTCCAAAGGAAGTACTGTTGAAAATAGGATGCTCCGATATTTGAATAATAATGAGTGGCAATATTTTCTTAATCAAGAATCTTATTATCGACCCCGAATGGAGTACGCCAAGGAGAGAGCGGGTGGATTCTTGCGCGGATTGGGGTGCAGGTTTCATTGGGGAACGACAGGATCTTGCGCTGCCTTAGGTATCATGGGTGCTTCGGGATACGATTTGATAAGTGATTCGTTTAGGGAGTTGATGGAGCGAGCCATTCTTGGTTCCACAAAATTTGTTAAAAAAGAATTTCCTAATTTGGTTTTTTACAGCCTTCAATCCCGACGGGTTTACTTGAAGAAATACCCGGAATATTCTGAATTTGAAAAGGATGAAGAAAGCTTATGGCAATATTACACTCAAATGCGTTCTCTTCCTTTGGGGAAAGGGGTGGACCCCTTTTATGTTGAGTTAATGAGGGTGGGATTATTGTGGCCATCCCATGTTGTTCAGGCAGGTGCGCCAAATCTTGATCCGGAGCGATGGGTTCAGGATTTCAAATGGTGGATACGGGCTGATTTTGGAGAAGGGAAGTCCAAGGTCATCAATCGTGTGAAAATTAAGCCGAGAAAGGATCTGCCTCAGGGCTTATTTAAGCATTCTGAGTTACTGGCCAGCAATGATGGTGCGACTTGGACCTTTGTTTCTGCTTTGAATTTGGAAGAAATACCCGATCCAAACAAACCGGTCGAATGGCACTTTGTCAATGATAAAGCGTATCGATATTACATGCTTAACATTCTGGACGGTCATTCCAGCGGAAAATTTCGTTCCTTGGCAGAAATGGAATGGAATGGAAATGAGCACAATGAGAACTCATCTTCCTATAAAAATTATCTGGCCGAAGCAGCTAAGGTGGAATTCAGTTCGTCAGCGGGTAACTTCCCTCCAGCGGGTCTATGGGATGGTAATCCAGATACGTATTGGCACGTTGATAAAATTTCCTCAAAATGGCATGTTTATGGCTCTCTATATCGTTTTAAGCCCAAGAAGAGCCTACAGCGATATGGAATACTCGTTCCAAGGAAAGGTCAGTCATTAAGGGATGTTTCTAAACTTTTAACATCTTTAAAAAGGGAAGATTTAGAGCAGCTGTATGGGCGTATGGGTTTTTCTGAAGAGGAGTTGAGAGTTCGCGGAGTAGAGTTTTCTTACGCAAAGTTTGAGCCCAATAAGCAGGAATTCGAAATCATTTCCAATAATGAAGCTTATTTGATTGTTTTCGATAGCTTCCACCCGGATTGGCGTGCGATTAACAATGGAGATCGGGTTCCCATTGAAAAAGGATTTCTGAACTTTCGAGCAATACAGCTAAAGGTAGGCACAAATCACGTTAAAATTTTCTTTGAGCCTCAGTATATGGTGCCCGCTGCAGGCCTGTCCCTTCTCACTATGATAATGGTTGTTGGTTTTTGTGGGCGGGCTTTATGGCGGAGGGACAAGTGAGGGATCATCCTTGGCGAAATTTTATTCAAATGTTTAATTCAGGAAACGAATCATGTCCGTAAAAATGTATCATAACCCGGAATGCAGTAAATCGCGCGCGACGCTGGAGTTGCTGAAGGAAAAAGGCGTCGAGCCTCAAGTCATCGAATACCTAAAAACTCCACCGCCGGCAGACGAATTGAAAAACATTCTTGGAAAACTCGGTTTGTCGCCGCGCGAGTTGATGCGAAAAAAAGAGGACGAATACGGGGAGTTGAATCTCGACAATCCCGGACTGACAGACGACGAACTGATTCAGGCGATGGCGCAGAATCCCATCCTCATCGAGCGCCCCATCGTGCTCGCAAACGGCAAAGCCGCGCTCGGCCGCCCACCGGAGCAGGTCCTCGACATCCTGTAAGCGGATTGGAGGAAGGGGGTGTTCACTCCCCTGGAGGGCTTTCGCTAAGGCGGGTCACCACGTTGAAACCGGGAATGGGTTCGTCGCGTTCCATGCGCACCACCGTTTCTTCAAACGCCAGACAGGTGAAACCATTTTTTTCTGCAATGGATTCGATGTAAGACCGGGAATGGGCGTAGCGTCCGGTCGGACGCAGGGCGAAATCGGTTTCATCAACCCGTTCTACCGAAAACAAAAACCACGCGCCAGCGGATGCTCGTTTCCGCACCGCCTGGAATAACGGATCCAGGTCACCGATGTACACCAGCACGTCCGCGGCAATGAACAGGTCGAATCTTTCCTGGGCCCGGTCAAGAAACTCGATTAGCCCTCCTTCATGCAACGCATCGTAGATATTTTTATCGCGGGCCTTTTGCAGCATCCTCGCGGAGAGGTCCACACCCGTCAACTTTTGGGTGCGTGATTTGAAGGCTTCTCCGGAAAGTCCGGTACCGCAACCCAGGTCGACAGTGCATTCAAAAACCTTGTCCTCAGGAACTGAAGCGTCCAGCATCTGACGCAGTTCTTTGGGTGACTGATATCTGAGGGAGAGGACCAACCTTTCCTCGAACTCCGGAGCCGCCTTGTCAAACAACCGGGAGACGTAATCTGCAGGCGCGGCCTGGGTGGTTGTGCCACGCAGGGCGTCCATCATGTGCCGGGCCGTGTGGTTTGCGGGGTCGATCTCCAATACCGTTTCATAGGTCTCGCGCGCCCGGTCCATATCCATTTGCAGGTAATACATGTGGGCCAGGTTATTGTATGCTTTGGCAAACTTGGGATTGGCTTTCACCGCCTGCTGATAGCAGGCCAAAGCCTGTTCGGCATTTCCCTGGGCTTCATGCAGGTTGCCGAGATTGAAATGGGCATCCGCGAATCGGGGATTGATGTCCAGGGCGCGTTGGTAGGCATCCACCGCCTCTTTGATCTCCCCGCATTCCCGCAACATGATGCCAAGATTGTTCCAGGCGTGGGCGTAGGATGGATCGAGGAAAACCGTACGTTCGAATTGCCGACGGGCTTCTTTCACGTCTCCCAGGGTGGAAAGGGCGTTTCCCAGGTTGAACGGATAATCCGGATCGGTGGGATCGATTTCTGCCGCTCGACGGAAGGCATCGACCGCCTGCGTATGGTGGCCCCATTCCAGCTCGACCAGCCCCAGGTTGAACCATGCCGGATCGAGGCGGTCGTTGATCCTCACGGCTTTTTGATAAGCCTCCGCCGCTTCCTTCAGCCGTCCGCGTTCCCGCAGCACTTTTCCAAGGTTGTAGTGCGCTTCGGCAAAACCGTCGTCCACCGCCAGCGCGCGGCGAATGAAAGCCTCTGCTTCCGAAGGGTTGCCTTTCTGGAAGGCCAGCACTCCCAGAATATGCAGCGCGTCGAAATGGTTGGCGTCGAGTTCCAAAACCTGTTGAAGGCAATTCCGGGCATCTTCCAGGCGTTGGGTATTGAGTGCCTGCGCCGCTTCCTGAAGAAGCTGGTCAATACTGAGTTGAGGATTTTGCAAAACGCATCCTGTTTTGAAGTGTCATTCGTAAGAATTCGAGTCCTATGTCTCAAGACCTCTATTATTCGGATTTTTTGAATTATCACAAGGGAAACGAATCGAAGCCGGAGCCCGGCTGGAAGACGGGTCAGGGTCCCTACCAAAGAGGTGCGCCGGGACAGGCCGGTTGCAGGCTTGTTTAAAATGGGGGTGGTTAAAACCGGTTCACCACCACATGCCCACCGGAAACAACCAGGTCCGGATATTCGAGGACTTTCAGGTCGTGTAACGGGCTTCCCTTCGCGGACCGGAGGAGCATCGGGTCCCCGTTTGGTTCTTGGGCGGATGCGAAAAGGGGAGCCGAAACCATCAAGGCCAGGCACAGGACCTGCCTGATACCCCTCCCACACATTGATTTGGTCCAATGCCGGACTTTCATATTTCAAACTCCCCTTTTCGCGAAATTAAAACCAAAGCACGCCGCAGGTTAAAACCTGAGGCGCACGCCGCCGAAGATGCGGCGGTCGTCTCCCGCATAAAACGCCGCCTGGTTGAACGGCGTCGGGGTGGCGATGGTGGAAAAGGTGGAGATGAAGTTTTTGTCCAGCAGGTTGCGTCCATTGGCGAACACGTCGATATTCTTGTTCACCGTGTAGCCCGCCGTGAACCCGAGTATGGCATAACCCGGAGCCTTCAACCGATTGGAGAAATCGACGTACGCACTGCTTGCCGCCTCCAGGGTCGGGGCGACGAACCATTTGTCCCCGTCCGTGTAGCGCAACTCCGCCTGGTAAAAATGGGGCGGCTGACCCGGCAGGGTGTTGTCGCCGTGCTGAACGTTGTCATCGAACTTGAAATCGCTGTAGGTGTATGCGTTACGCCATTGCAGGCGGTCGCCCCCCTGCAACAGGTTGCGGGCCAGCAGGATGTCGAGGCCCGCTTCCACACCTTGGTGGATGGTGGAATCGGCATTGAAGGTGGAAACGGGGAACCCGGGTCCGGTTGTGAACTGAAGCAGTTCGTCCTCCACCCACGCACGATAGAGGGCAATGTCCCATGCCACGCGTCCGTGTTGCCCGCGGCTTCCCACCTCGACGGTCCACGCTTTCTGTGCGGAGAGAGGAGCGAATCCCGCCGCGCCGCCCTGCGTCAGGTTGGAGAAATCAGGCGGTTCGTAACTGCGGGTGACGTTGGCGAAAAACTGGATGGTCGGGGTGTGGTGGTACATCACGCCCACGCGCGGGTTGAAGGTGGCGGTGGTCTGGGAATCGCTCTGCGCGGGCGCAAGCTTGTTTTCCGATTCGCGCCCGGCATAAATCACCTGGCCGCCCGTAACAAGTGCCCACTGGGGGTTGAAGTAAAAATGATTCTCGCCGTACAGCACCACCGTCTCCGCGGACTGATCCTGGTCGGAAGTCAGGGCGCCGCGCGCACCGCCGAAGTTCTGAAACACCAGTGCATTGGTGTAGCCGAACTGGGAAAGCACGCCGCCGCGGAATTCGTTTTTATATCCGCTCAGCGAGTAGGAGCCATGCGCCTGTGCGAACACGCCGTAGTCGAGGCTGGTCTGGTCGATGATGCCGACGAACGACGTGATGGGATGAAACAGGGTTTTGTGATTGACATACGCGCCCACGTCCACGAACCGGCCGTTGCCCAGATCGAAGGTGGTTTTGTTGGACAGGCGCACGGAGTTGATGTCCCTCTGCCAGTCCTGGGTGATGGCGGAGGGATTGGCGTTTTCCGGATTGCTGAGAGCCTGTCCCAGGGTGACCGTTCCCGGCAACTCCTGTGCGATCACGTTGGTGCTCATGTAAAAACGCGTTTCCACCGAATCCGACAGGCGCAGACCGTAGTTGCTGTTGAACTTGACGTTCTCCTGCCTGGCATGGTCACGGAAGTCGTCGCTGGTGGTGGCCGTGACACTGACGAACAGGTCGGACCGGTTGAACTGGTAACCGGATTGCAGGTGCAGGCGGAAGGTCTGGTCGGCGCCGCCGTCGAACCGGTACATCTGTCCCGGATGACTCTTGCCGTTCTTTGTGATCAGGTTGACCGCTCCGCCCAGCGTGATGCCGCCATACTGCAGGGCGTTGCCTCCTTTATAAACCTCGATGCGTTGCAGGGCGAGGAAATCCATTTCCTGGAAATCGCCACTGCCGTCGGCCAGGTTGAACGGAATGCCATCCTGCAACAGGCGCAGGCCCACAAGATGAAAACCGCGTGCGAGACCCGACCCGCGAAGCGACAGGCGGACCTCCTCGCCAAACCGCTTCTGCGCGTACGCTCCCGGCACCAGAGCCAGCGTGTCTTCAAAGTTGAGGGTGTAGGTGTCCTCAAACGATTCCTCAGTGACCACGTTCACGCCGCCCGGCGCTTTCTTGATTTCCTTTTCCGCCTCTGCGTTGCTGGGGACGGTCAGCGTCCCTTTCGGTTTTTCCTTTTTTCCAACGACCTCAATTTCTTTCAGCACGATTTCCTTGCTCTCTGCAAACGCGGCGGGTGCAAAAAGAAACAAACTCAAAACAGCGTTGATAAAGAATGGGATTACGAATTTCAATCTGCTGTCCACGGGAACCTCCTTTTGACTTCCTGGAACGGTTGGAACCGCGGCATCTGTTACCCGATCGACTTTGCGCCGTACGCAAACAGGGGTGAATGCGTCACAGCCAAATTCAACGGGGCCGATCACAAACGGACGCCGGGTTCGTTCAAAAAATATTGATGGGTTCGGATGAAGTCAGGAGGATCGGGGAGGGGGGTCCAGCGGGTCGTGAGGGGGGATGGAATTATAGAAAGCGGCTTGCAGGCAGACGGGCTCATTTTGGAGAAAGGGATTCCATTTAACCCCAATGGCAGCCCGTTCCATGGGAGGCAGGGATGAAAATCCGGTAACCACCGCGCGCGGGTGCTCTCCGCAATCCCGGCTGATCTGGCAGTCCACCGGATGTGTGCTCCCCGTCCGGTTTGCGTGCGGGCAGAGGATCAACAGGTGGTGTTTGTGTTGCGGACAATGGGGTTTCTGCGCGTTTGTGGAAGAGGCATGGGAAGCGAACGGATTCACCCCTTCATGCGCATGCGGGGCGGCCACGGCCTGCGCCGCAAACAGCAGCAACGCACCTCCCGCAAACAGAATGCCCGTCATAATTCGATTCAGCATGCGCAAATATTATGAAATAGGGGCCATAAATTCAACCCGTTTATTCATGGCCTTCTCGAAAGGGAGCGGGCGGTATTGGCCTGGGCGGAGACAGTGACCCGCCTGAACGAAACGCACGTTCCCGACGAGGGATTCGAGCGCGTCCGCGCCCACTTCACCGATGCGGAACTGGTGGACCTGACGGTATCGATCGCCCAGATCAACTCCTGGAACCGGCTCGCCGTTTCCTTCCGCGCGGAACCGCAATTGGCCCCTGTCGCGGCCTGAACCCCTTATTTTTTAAAGCGATGCCCCATTGGCTTCGACCGGAGGCCTGCCGGGGTCACCTGCCCGGGTCCTGCCGGTGGGCGCGGTGGCTAAATTCTCATTTCGAATTGCATTCGCTTATTGAGTTTGTTTGGGTTATAATGTTCCCTGCTAGTTGATTGAGCTGTTTGAGAATTGGCGGCGATGAGCTGAAAAGCTTTCTTTCTGGATCGAAACCTTCCCGGAACCTCTATTCCGGCGCGTTTCTGTTTCCCTTCCCTCTTGTTCTCCTCAAATTAACGCTATCACCCGAATCACCGGGTACGAAGCCGCATCTTCGGGCTTGCACTGAAGAGTCTGGAATCGTTGCGCCTTCTATTTCGAGCAACACTACCAAAGGATATTATTTTGAACACTGTATTGACCGCTCCCTCTGCCGAGGGATTTGCATCCCTCAACCTGATCCACCCCATTCTCCGCTCTCTTGAAGAGGAACAGTACCAGACGCCGACGCCGATTCAGGCGGAATCCATCCCGCATCTCCTGCAGGGCCGCGACCTGCTGGGCTGTGCCCAGACGGGTACGGGCAAAACCGCGGCTTTCGCATTGCCCCTGTTGCAGAGGCTGGCGGAATCCAACACCGTTCCCGGGCCCAAAGGGGCGCGGGCATTGATCCTGGCACCGACGCGCGAGCTTGCGGTGCAGATCGAAGAAAGTTTTCGGGTTTACGGACGTCATTTGAAACTCAGCCGGGCTCTGGTGTACGGCGGCGTCAAAACCTTTCACCAGATTCGCGCGCTCAAACGCGGCGTCGATGTGCTGGTCGCCACTCCCGGACGCCTCCTCGATTTGATGGAGCAGAGGGCGCTGCGCCTCGATAAAGTTGAAATTTTCGTGCTGGACGAAGCCGATCGCATGCTGGACATGGGTTTTTTGCCGGACGTGCGCCGGATTCATGCCGCGCTCCCGAAAAGCCGGCAGACCATGCTGTTTTCGGCCACCCTGCCGCAGGAAGTGCGCCGGCTCATCTCCACGTTCCTGCACGATCCGGTTCACGTTTCCGTGTCCCCGCCTTCAACCACGGGAAAGAACATCGCGCAGAAAATCCTGTTTGTGGACAAGGAAAACAAGAAGGCTCTTCTCGAGTCCCTGTTGGGTGACGCCCAGATCGAGCGCGTGCTGGTGTTCACCCGCACCAAGCATGGTGCCAACCAGGTGGCGAAGAGACTGAACCAGACGCGCATCCGCGCCGAAGCCATCCACGGCAACAAGTCGCAACCCGCCCGTTTGCAGGCGCTGGAAAAATTCCGGTCCGGCAAAACGCGGGTGCTGGTGGCGACCGATATCGTGGCGCGGGGCCTGGATGTGGACGGCATCACCCACGTCATCAATTACGAGTTGCCCAAGGAAGCGGAAAGCTACGTTCACCGCATCGGCCGGACCGCGCGCGCGGGTGCGACAGGCATCGCGCTGTCGTTCTGCGATGCCGGGGAGCGGCCCTACCTGAGCCGCATCGAACGGGAGATCAAGAGCACCGTGGACGTGGATACGGATCACCCCTATCATTCCGCCAGCGTGGCGGCTCTGAAAGGGGCCCGCAATGGCCGAAGCGATAAATTCAACCGCTCGTACCGCGGGGAGAATGACGCGCGGCCGCGCCGCAACGGCAACGGCAACGGCAACGGAAGCAGAAGAAAACCGTTCCGGGCCCGTTCATCCCGCGCCGGTTAGTGTTAATATTTAAAGGTAAGCGCCGGACCCGGGTCCGGCGCGTTTCCTGATCCTTAAGGGAACAGGAATGGAGTGAACTTTTTACCAAGGAGGACCCCATCATCGAAGCCATCGTTCATCAGAATCAGGTCGATCGGGCGCTCAAGGTTCTGAAACGCCAGATCAGCAAAGAGGGATTGTTCAAGGAACTCAAACGTCGCCGGTATTATGAAAAGCCGTCGGTCAAGAAAAAGCGAAAGATGAAGGAAGCGCAGAAAAAGAAACGCTCCGCCATGCGCCGCTCACGCCCTTCCTGGTAATAAGGAAGGGTTTGCGGGGTTTGAGCCGGGATCCGTTCCCGAAGACTGGCCAAATTCATGCGCCTGCATAGCACTCCATTACCGTCCGCTTACTCCCCCCCTGTAAGCAGAAAAGGGACATCCCTGTCCCTCTATCCAAACCGTGGTTTCTCTTTTCAGAAACTTTCGGTTGACACTTTCGTTATGTTTATGTAGGTATATCGGGTCTTTTGACCTTTCTGGAAATGAGGGGACCATGCCTGTATTGAAGCCAATCCTCTTGTGCCTGCTGGGAGCGTGCTGGATCCTGCCTGCCCCCGGTGTGTCGGCGCAAAGTGCCGAATCTCAGAAGACCTTCCCCCCGCCCAAAGGATATGTATATAAGGAAAAGGGACTGGCCCGCGATGCAGAAATCACTTTAAACAAGAGTGGGGTTCTGCCGCGGTGGTTGTCCATGGAAATTCAGCATCGGTCGCGCTACGAAACGCTGGACCGTGGGTTTCGAAACGGCGCCACGGGAAGCGACCAGGTGTACGCCCTCCGCACCCTGGCTCAGGCGACGGTGCATCTGCCCCAGCAATTTAAAATTCAATTGGAGTTCCAGGATTCGCGCGGATACCTCAATGACTCAGGTTCGGTGGTCAACAACACCATCGTCAACGCGGCCGAACTGCTGGAAGCCAACCTGCAATGGCGTGGCGAGGATTTGTTTCAAAACGGAAGCCGCCTGCTGGTGCGTGCGGGCCGCATGACCATGGATTTCGGCAAGCGCCGCCTGGTGGCGCGCAATCGCTACCGAAACACCAAAAACGCGTTCACCGGAATCGATGCCATCTGGCAATCGAAGGACGGAGAGCAGGTGCGTGCCATGGTGACCATGC
The DNA here is from genome assembly GCF_052156635.1 of Nitrospina sp. 32_T5. Lineage (NCBI taxonomy): Bacteria > Pseudomonadati > Nitrospinota > Nitrospinia > Nitrospinales > Nitrospinaceae > Nitrospina > Nitrospina sp. 32_T5. The sequence continues at coordinate 49,021 of NZ_JBQKUO010000006.1, forward strand.
CGGTCAACCGCCTGCCTTCCAATGCCGGGCGACTGCTGGACAACGAAGTGGAATTCGACGAGGAGTCACCGGACACGATATTCTGGGGACTCTTCCTCTCCACCCGGAATGCGCCTTGGGGTGACCGGGCGGAGGTGTACCTGTTCGGCCTGCATGAGGACGACGGAGACTTTGCCACCCGCAACCGTCAATTGTACACGCCGGGGTTTCGTTTGTTCCGCCCGGCAAAAGGCGGCCACTTCGATTACGAATGGGAGTCGGTGGTGCAGTTCGGGGAATCCCGTTCCAGCACGGCGCCCGGCAACACGGCGGACCTCGATCACTTCGCCTATTTCCTTCACGGGGAAGTGGGGTACAGTTTTGAAACGGCATGGTCGCCGCGGCTGGTGCTGGCGTGGGATTACGCGAGCGGCGACTCCAATCCCGGCGACGGCAAAAACGGTACCTTCAACAGCCTGTTCGGCGCGAACGTGTTCGATTACGGTCCCACCACCATCCACCGGGCGTTTGTGCGGTCGAACGTCAACGGACCGGGGGTGAAACTGAACGTTCAGCCTCACCGCAACTTAAAAGCAACATTGCACTATCGTGCGTTCTGGCTGGCTTCGGACACCGATACGTGGGCAGGAAACTCCGGGTTGCGCGACACCACGGGCCGGTCCGGTTCCTTCCTCGGACACCAGATTTATCTCTCCGCCGCGTGGCAGGCGACGTCCAACATATTCGTTCAGGCAGGGGTGGCGCACCGCTTGGATGGCGACTTTCAGGACGACGTGCCCGGCTCGCCGCGCCAGGGCAACAGCACCTATTCCTACGTCGCAACGACGTTTGCGTTTTAAATAAACAGCAAAGGTTGGAGTTTCATTCCGCCGGTTCGGGTTTGCCGGGAGTTGGCTCCTTTTTACCCGTTGCCTTTTCCGTGATCGTCTGTACCAGGCTGTAAAGAGAGGGAACCAGCAGGGTGCCGATGACAGCGGAAGCGACCATGCCGCCGAACACGATGATACCCAAAGATTGACGGCTGTTGGCGCCCGCGCCACTGGCCAGCACCAGCGGCAGAACCCCCAGCACGAAGGAGATCGCCGTCATCATCACCGCCCGGAAGCGCAGCCTGGCGGAAGTGATGGCCGCCTCGAACACGGGCGTGCCGCCTTCGCGCTGCACTTTCGCGAACTCCACGATGAGGATGGCGTTCTTCGATGCCATGCCGATCAGCATGACCAGCCCGATCTGCGCGTAAATGTCGAGGATGTGCCCGGTGGTTTTCATCGCCACCAGCGCACCCAGCACCGCCACCGGAACGGACAGGATGACGCCCCACGGAATCGACCAGCTTTCATACTGCGCGACCAGGAAAAGATAAACAAAAACCAGAGCCAGGGCGAAAATGATGGGGCCCTGCGAACCCGCCGCCACTTCCTGGTAGGACATGCCGGACCACTCGAATCCCATGCCTGCGGGCAGGGTGCGCGCGGCCAACTCCTCGACAGCAGCAATGGCCTGCCCGGTGCTGTAGCCGGGTGCGGGCGAGCCGTTGATCTTCGCCGCGCGGTACACATTGAACCGCGTCAGCGATTCCGGACCGAGGATGGGTGTGGTTGTCGTCAGCGTGCTGAGCGGCACCATGGCTCCCGCGGCGCTCCGCACGTAAATGCGGTTGATGTCCTCAGGGTTGTTGCGGTACTCACTTTCCGCCTGGATGATGACCCGGTAAACACGGCCGAATTTGTTGAAGTCGTTCACGTAAAACGAGCCCAGCTGTGCCTGCAGGGTTTCGAAAATCTCCGCCACCGGAATGCCCAGCGCCTTGGCCTGCAGGCGGTCGACGTCCAGTTCGATCTGCGGCACCTCTGCGGTGAAGGTGCTGAACACGCGTTGCAGTCCGGGGGTCTGGTTGGCCTCGAAGACGAAGCCGCGCATGGCGGAGGACAGGTCCTGTGGCTCGCCGCCGCGCCGGTCCTGAAGCTGCATTTCGAATCCACTGGCGTTGCCGAGCGCGCGGATCGGCGGCGGGGTGAAGACGATGGACCGTGCCCCCGGTACCTGTGCCGTCAGTCCCCAGGCGCGTCCCACCAGTGCGTCGCTGGAAAGCTCCAGCGCGGTGCGTTCCGCCCACGGTTTGAGCACGCCGATGACGGTCCCGGAATTGGGTTTCGATCCGCTGATCAATCCCCGGCCAACCAGGGTCACCACATTCTCCACGCCGGGCATTTTCATGACCATGGATTCCACCTCCCGCAACAGGCTATCTGTCCGGTTCATCGAGGCGCCGTCCGGGAGCTGGGCGTCGATGAAGAACACCCCCTGGTCTTCCTGTGGGATGAATCCGGTCGCGGCGTTTTTGAATATCCAGTAACTGCCGCCGCCGATCATCAAAAGAACGAGTACGGTGAAGACGAAGCGGCGAACCAGGGCTTTCACAAAAAACAGGTACGCGTGCGACACCCCGCGGAACAGAAACTCGAACCAGCGCAGGGCGAACCACGGACGGGACGTCCGCTTCCGCAACATGGTGGCGCAGAGAGCGGGGCTCAGGGTGAGCGCGTTCAGGGAAGACAGCGATACGGCAAACGCGATGGTCACGGAGAACTGACGGTAAAGCTCGCCGCTGATACCCGGAACGAAGGCGACCGGAACAAAAACCGCAAGCAGGACCAGCGTGGTGGCGATGACGGGGCCGAACACTTCCTTCATCCCCTGGCGCGTGGCTTCTTTCGGCTCCAGTCCCTCCTCCAGATGGCGTTGCACGTTTTCAACGACCACGATGGCGTCGTCCACCACCACGCCAATGGCCAGAACCAGCGCAAACAGCGTCAAGCTGTTGATGGAATACCCCATGGACAGGAGCAGGGGAAAGGTGCCGATCAGGGACACCGGAATGGCGAGCGCGGGAATCAGGGTGGCCCGCCAGTCCTGGATAAAAATGTAAACCACCAGCACCACGAGACCCAGCGCGATGAACAGGGTCTCTACCAGTTCCTTCAGCGAGTTGTCGATGAACCGGGTCGCGTCATAGGGAATGATGTATTGGACGTCCTGCGGAAAGTTTTCGGACAACTCGGCCATTTTTTCCCGGATCCGCTGGGCCACCTCCAGCGCGTTGGCGTCCGGCAACTGGTACACCGCAAAGTTGACGGTAGGCGATCCGTTGAGCCGGGAAAAGGTCTCGAACGTCTGCGAACTCATTTCGACGCGGGCGATGTCCTTCAAACGCACCACGGAACCGTCGGGCTTGGCGAGGATGATGATGTCCTCGAACTCGGAGACGTCGGAGAGCCGGCCTTTGGCGTGAATGGTGTACTGGAACTGCTGGTCCTGGGGCGCGGGCATCTGCCCCACCTGTCCGGCCGCGGCCTGGATGTTCTGGTCGCGTATGGCCTGGGTGACGTCGCTTGTGGTGACCCCCAGGTTCATCATATTGTCCGGGTCCATCCAGATGCGGATGGAATAGTTCAGCGCGCCAAATATGATGACGTCGCTCACGCCGGGCACCCGTGCCAGCACGTCCTTGATGTTGATGGTGATGAAGTTGCTCAGGAACAACTGGTCGTAGGTGCCTTTGGGAGAGGAAAACGCAATGATCTGCAAAAACTCCGGCGAGCGTTTGCGGACGGAGATGCCCGAACGCTGCACTTCATCCGGCAATGCCGGCGTGGCCAGGGAAATGCGGTTCTGCACGTTCACCGTCGCCATGTCGGGGTCGGTGCCGATTTCGAAGGTGACTTCCAGAGTGTAGGCGCCGCTGTCCGTGCTGGTGGAGGACATGTAGATCATGCCTTCAACGCCGTTGACCTGTTCCTCGATGGGCGCGGCCACGGTTTCTTCCAGAACGGCGGCGTTGGCGCCGGGATAGGAGGCGGTCACCACCACCACCGGCGGCGCGATGGGCGGGTACAAAGACACCGGCATCTGCGGCAGGGCCACGAGCCCGGCAATGACCAGCACGATCGAGATGACGAAAGCGAAGCGGGGCCGCTCGATGAAAAAGTTGCTGAACATCGTTCAGGCCCCTTCCTTGGTGTCGGCGGAAGGTTTGGATGCGATCTGGACCGTGGTTCCCGGCCGCACTTTCTGCAAGCCTTCGACGATCACCATCTCACCGACTTCCAGCCCTTCCTTGACGATCCATTTGACACCTTCCTTTTCTCCCGTGGTGATGTTGCGTTTGTGCACGCGGTTTTCCGCATCGACCACCAGCACGAACTTGCCGGTCTGGTCCTGCTGGATGGCGGCCTGCGGGATCACCTTCTCGGTCCGCACCTCGTCGCGTTGCACGCGCACCCGCACGAACTGCCCCGGAAGCAGGATGCGCAGGGTGTGCGGGATCTCCGCTTGTCCCGGCAACACGTTCCTCGCCGGGTTGGGAAACTTGGCGCGGATGGTGATGGTGCCGGTCCGTTCATCCACCCTGTGGTCCACGAAATCCTCAACGCCCGCGTACGGGTATTCCGTGCCGTTGGGCAGGATGAGTTTGGGCGTGAAGGTGGTGGCCTTGCCGCGTTTGATCTGGTTCTGGAATTCCGTCAGGACCGTGCCGGAATCCACGGTGAACAGCGCGTACATGGGGTCCATCTGCACCAGGGTGGCGAGCGGTCCCGTATCCGGTTTCACCAGGTTGCCTTCATGCACATTGGCACGGCTGATGCGGCCACTGAAAGGAGCGCGGATTTCCGTGTAGCTCAGGTTCAGTTGTGCCTGTTCGAGGTTGGCTTTGGCCTGCATCAATGCCGCCTCGGCGCGTTTGAAATCGCTTGAAGCCTTGTCGAGATCGGATTGCGACACGGCGCCCTTGCGCACGGACTCGACTCGTTTCAGGTAGGTCCTGGCGTTTTCCAGGGTCGCTTCCGCTTCGGAAACGAGGGCTTCCGCCGCCCTCACCGCGATTTGATAGGGCTCCTGTTCGATGATGAACAACAGGTCTCCCTTGCTGACGTCCTCGCCTTCCTTGAAATTCCTTTTTTCAAGAAACCCTTCCACCCGGGTGACGATGTTGACGGTCCGGACCGAAGCGGTTCTCCCCACCAGTTCGTGCGTGCGAACGATTTTCTGTTGTACCACCGGGGCCACCGTCACCATGGGCGGAGGTTGCTTGGGTTGCGGCGCGGCGGCGGTGTCGGGTTGCTGACATCCCGCAAACAGGCCCGTGGCGATCAGCAATAATGTTTGTGTGAATTTCAAAACCGGGTTCACGTTTGTTCCCTTCGATTGATGAGTCCCTGTCAGGATTGAGGTTGTTCTTCCGGTGCGTCTGCCATCAGGGGTTTCCATCCACCCCCCAGCGCCTTGAACAGGCGGATCAGGTTCGACACCACGCGGCCTTCGCTCACAGCCAGTTGATCCTGGAAACTGAACAGGGAACGTTCCGCTTCCAGCACGGCGATGAAATCCGACAAGCCCGCAACGTACAATTCGCGCGATAACTCCACCGCGTTTTGGGCGGACTCGATGGATTTTAGGAGTGCCTGGCGTCGCACCTGTTCCTTGGCGTAATCGATCAGGGCGTTTTCCACGTCCTGAACCGCTGTGAGCACGGTGGCTTCGTACTGGATGAGCGCCTGCTCCTGGAGTTCATCTTCCACCTTGATGTTCTGGCGGATGCGCCCCGCACTGAACACGTTCCACGTCACTTGCGGCCCGATTGAAAACGCGGTGGCGGGTCCGCTCAAAAAGGTGGAGGCGGAAATCGATTCCAGCCCGATGGAACCCAGCAGGGTGAACCGGGGATACAACTCCGAGGTGGCGATGCCGATGCGTGCCGTCTGCGCGGCCAGCTCCCGCTCTGCCTGGCGGATGTCCGGCCGCCGCCGCAGTAAATCCGCGGGCACGCCGACGACGACGTCCATTGGCGTCACCGGCACTTGTTTGAATTCCTGCAATTCTTCATTGATGGCACCGGGGAATTCGCCGAGCAGAACCGAAAGGCCGTTCTTCCCCTGCTCGATTCCGGTTTTGAGCGTGGGGATTTCCGCCCTGGTGTTTTCAAGGTTGTACTTGGCCTGCTCCAGCGTGAGCGTGGAAGTGAGCCCCGCCTGAAGGCGGTCCTTCACGATCTGTAGCGTTTCTTCCTGCACCCGGCGGTTTTTTTCCGCGGCTTCCAGGCGCGCCTGAAAAGTGCGGATTTCGATGTAGTTCAATGCGACTTCCGCCACCAGCGTGACCAGCGTGTCGTTCAATTGTTCCTTGCGCGCCTCCACCGAGGCTTCCGCCGCTTCCACCGAACGCTGGATCCGTCCGAACAGGTCGATTTCCCAGGTGGAATCGAAACCCGCGGAATACATGTTGAATTCGCCGCCGCGACGAAACAGGTTTTCGCTGCTGGACCGCTGCCGCGCGGTACTGCCGACGGCGTCGATGGTGGGAAACCGGTCTGACTGCGCGATGCCTCGCCGGGCGCGCTCCTCCCGCACCCGCGACTGCGCCAGTTTCAAATCGAGGTTGTCCTTAACCGCTTTGTCCACCAGCTGACTGAGGAGAGGGTCTTCCAGCGTCTGCCACCATTCGGCGAGCATCTCCGGCGTCACCTGTTTCACCGGGACTTCCGGTTTCTTCACCGCTTCCTGTTTTTCCTTATCTTTTTGTTTTGTGGTTTCGAATTTTTGTTTTTCCACCCTGGTGTGGAAATCCGGAGGTACGGTGGTTTCGGGGGGTATGTAGTCCGGACCGACGGTGGTACAGGCGGCGAACAGCAACCACACCGACCCGGCAAGAGCGCGCACTCCGGACGGGAAATCGGTGAGTGTACGGGATGAGAATCGCATAATCCTCGTTGTCAGGAGATCATGGCTCCGCGCATGGAAGCGGCGCCGGAAACCACGCCTTCCACCGGAAACGTCACCCGCTCGGATTCGTCCTGCAAAGCGATGATATAGATCAGCGGCAGAAAGTGTTCCGGTGTGGGAACGGACAAGCGCGCTGTTTCTCCCAGGTGGCTGAAATTCAGGATACTTTCATGATCGTCCCTGAGCAAGAACCCTTTGATCGAATCGTCAAATGAACTGGCCCAGGGATAAGGCGGGGTGCAGGGATTGGGATCGAAAAAGTCCAGGTTATGCACGATGTTGCCGCTCCCCAGAATGAGGACGCCTTCGTTCCTCAAGGGTTTCAGTTCGCGGCCGATCCCGTAATGCTGGCGCGGGGAGAGGTTCCGGTTGAGGCTCAATTGCACCACAGGCACATTGGCTTTCGGGAACATCCACGACAACACTCCCCACGTTCCGTGGTCGAGACCCCAGCTGTGATCGGGCAGGACTTCCGTGGTGGTGACCAGCGATTGGATGCGCTGAACCAGTTCCGGACTTCCGGGCGCCGGGTAGTCGATGTCGAACAGCGCCTGCGGGAAGTTGCCGAAGTCGTGAATGGTGCGCGGGTGTTCCATGGCGGTGGCATAAGTGCCGTAGGTCTCCCAGTGCGCCGAGATGGAGAGGATCGCTTTCGGCCGCGCCAGGCTTCGGCCCAGAAGTTCCCAGCTCAAGGCGAACGGGTTCCTCTCGATGACGTTCATCGGGCTTCCATGCCCCAGAAACAGGGCGGGCATTTTGGAAGATTTGGGTTGAGTCAGTGTATTCATAACAAATTGGCGATTGAGATTTGTGTTTGGTCAAGTCCGGATTATTTGCATCAGAACGACAACATGAAGTCGTAATTGCCGGTCAGCACGTCCGGGCTTGCCTCCAAAGAGCGATACTCGACGATCAGGTTTTCCTGCTGTTCCCGCGTGAGAGCGGGGTCTCTCAGGATCAGATCGCGCGCGTTCAACTTCTGTATGAGCTCGTTGTTGGGCACGGCCTCGCCCTTGAAATACAATTGCGTCACCAGTTGCGGAATTCCGGGTGCGGTGACCATGAAGTGCAGGTGCGGCGGCCGGTACCAGCCGTTTTCCATGTCCACCGGGTAGAACCCCGGCACCACGGTTTTGAAACTGTAACGACCGTCTTCATCGGTGATGCAGCGCCCCCAGTACTGGAAGTGTTCGTCGTGCGTGCGCTCCACCCACTGTCCGGTTTCCGGATGTTTGAAGCGCGTCGCCTCGCGGTCGCCGCGGTGGTTGTAACGCCCGGAGGCGGCGGCGTTCCACAGGATGATCACCGCACCGGGTTGCGGCTTGGCTTCTCCCTGCCAGCGGAACAGAACCTGGCCCTCCAGGTGGATGACCTGGCCCGACGCGGTTCCTTTGTGACCCTTGATGTGCGTGAGGTCGTTGTCGTTGGCTTCGCTGATAGGCAGACGGAAGTCGAGATTCTCGCGGATTTCATGAACCGCGTCGCCTTCGTCCGGGAAGAACGGCCCCAGCGTCTGCCTGGGAGTGGTCATCCGCATGGCCTGCGCCCAGGCGGAACCCGCAAGAAAGGATCCTGCGAGTCCGCCGAGCACCCCCATCCCGGTCTTCAAAAAGTTGCGTCGCGAATACGAGTTTTCCGGGTTTTTCATCGTGCACTCTCCTGCAGGGCGTGTTGCGGTGCGTAGGGTTCGGGATGAGCGATGGGTCCGCTTTCGGTTTCTTCCTGTTTGTGGAACTTTTTATTATGGAAGAAGGTTTTCGCGATCCAACCGTCCACGGAGTATTTGCCGCCGCCGGAGACCATGAGCGCCGCGGCCATGCCCATGGCGAGCAGATGGAATTCGAAACCTTCACCGGCCTGTTTGCCGGACCAGTTCATGAAGAACCCGTTGTCCCAGTGCGCCATGAACATCGCCCCCATCATGGTGGCGAAGATGCCGAAGGCGCTGAAACGAGTGAGGAACCCGGAAATCAGGCCCAGCGCACCAAAGAATTCGCCGGCGATGACCAGAAGCGCGATGACCATCGGGATGCCCATGGTCTGGGTGAAGAAACCCAGCGTGCCTTCCAGGCCGAAGCCGCCGAACCAGCCCAATAATTTCTGCGCGCCGTGCGGGAAGATGACCAGGCCCAGGAGAACACGGACGATCACAGGACCGGTCCGGTTTTCCGTTTCAAACATTTTCTGTATAATGGATTTGGCACTCATGATTTTTTTCTCCTGTATGTCGAAATTATTATAAGCCCATCGGATAAAGTCTCAAAGTTATTCGGAGAACCGGGCAGGAGCCCCTCCCTACATCCTGCCCGATTCAATTTTTATTTTTGGGCTATGGGTTCATGTATTCCAATTACAGCCTTTCATGACTTCCGTCGCAAAAGGGGCGGTTGCCGGATTGCTGGCACCCGCAGGCGTAGATGGTCTGGTCCTTGTCAAACTCGATGACGTAGGGCGTGAAATCCGTGCCCTGGTGCGACCCATCGCAGTACGGGCCGTTTTCCGATTTTCCGCAGGCGCAGAACGCCTTGATTTCTCCCTTTTTGACTTCGATTTCAAACGGTTCCTTTTGCCAGCTCATGCCAGCCTCCTTGGTTTTCATTGTTGTTATTTTTGTGTTTGGCTTCCACGTTGCAGTCGTCGTATGGGGAATGCTTTTCATTGCCAATAGCGGTCCATCAATCAACGCAAGCGGGATACCCCGTACATATCGAGGAGGTAACCGTTCAACGTGTTGAGATCGATCGTGGGTGCGGGAACTGGCGCGTTTTCAAAAAACCGGGCCTGTCCTCCGGTCAATGCCCGGCGGAACAGACTCCATTCCTTTGTTATTGAAGCGAAAGCGTTTTCCTCACCCGGGTTGCTGAAAAGCCGGCATACCGAGCCAGCTGATTTCGCATCGGGGCGAACCTTTTCCGATAACAGGCAGTGCAGTCCCGCCTTGTCCAGGACCAGGTTGTCCACCCCGGGGAGGTACGGGGTGAACGGGTTTTTCACCTGGATGGAGGAGGTCGGGTGCTCTGCGTTTGAGGAATCGAAATAGGATTCCCAATCTCCAAACTCCATCGGTCCCAGATGCGGGGCGCCGTGCGAAGCTGGAACAGGGGTGGCGAAGACAAGAAGCCATCCCAAAACCAGCATCATCCGGAGCAGCCAGTGACGTTTCGTTGCGGAACGGGCTGACGATGCATTCGTGCGCTGGGTTTCCATGATTGGGTTCCTTTTAAAAAGTTGAAAACGGTTCAAAGCAAACTTGACTTGTATATAGCAAAAGACGGGCCAAAGCAGGGGGTAGGTCACTAAAGGCTTTATTTATAATTGTTTAAATCTTTTTTGTCGTGTTTCAGGGATTACGTAAATTTGTGTTTCAACGAAATATCGTTGTTACTCAACGGAAATCCGTTATAATGCAGCCATGAGCAATTCCGATTCCAACATCCTTCCATTCCGCAACATGCGCGAGCTTCTGCTGGCGATGCCACAGGAGCGAAGCGTGAGTTCCCTGCTGGAACGGGTGGTGGAGAAAGCCGCGGAGGATCCCCTGTTGGCGTTGTCGCGTATCTGGCTGGTGCGTCCGGGGGACCGGTGCGACACCTGCCCCCTTCAGTCGCAGTGCCTCGACCAGACCCGGTGCCTGCACCTGGTGGCACAAAAGTACAGTGTGGGATTTGAACCGGAATCGGACGTTATGGAGGAGGACGATTACATCCGCATTCCCCTCGGTGTCGGCAAGGTGGGGCGTTCGGCGGTGACGGGTGAGATCGGGGACACGGAGTCGGTGGAGGAGGATTTTGACTTTGCGGTGTCTAAGCGATGGGGAGAGCCACGCAAGGTGATCGGTCTCGCCGTTCTTCCGGTGGTGTTCCAGGGCAAGGTGCTGGGCGTTTGCGGTTACGTGCCGAGGGCGGAGGCGGAAGCGGAAGGCGAGGGCCTGTTCTGGGGCCGGCTGGTGGCGGACCATCTCGCCGTATCCATCACCAACGCCGAAGCGTTCGAACAAATCGAGGAATTGAATCGCCAGCTCACCGACGACTACGAATACCTGACAGAGGAATTGGTCGAGATAAATGCATTCGGCGGCATCATCGGCCAGAGCGCGCCGCTCAAAACGGTTCTGCGGCAGATCGAGATGGTGGCGAAGACCGACGCCAACATCCTGATCACCGGCGAGTCCGGCACCGGCAAGGAGATGGTGGCGCGCGAAGTACACAAGCGCAGTGCGCGCTGGAAGCGGCCGATGGTCAAGGTCAACTGCGCCTCGATTCCACGCGATTTATATGAAAGCGAATTCTTCGGCCACATCAAGGGCGCGTTCACCGGCGCGGTGCAGGACCGGAAGGGCCGGTTCGAGCTCGCCAACGGCGGCACGCTGTTCCTGGACGAGGTGGGTGAGATTCCGCTCGACGTGCAGAGCAAGCTGTTGCGTGTCCTGCAGGAAGGCGAATACGAACGCGTGGGCGACGAACGCACCCGCACCACCGATGTGCGCATCCTGGCCGCCACCAACCGCGACCTCAAACGCGAGGTGAAAGATGGCCGCTTTCGGGAGGATCTGTATTACCGGCTGAACGTGTTTCCCATCGAACTCCCGCCCCTGCGCGAACGGCGCGAGGACATTCCCCTGCTGGCCCGTCACTTCATCGAAGTCGCCTCGAAGCGGTTCAACCAGCCGATCAAACCACCGTCGCGGTCCGTCACCGCTTCGCTTGAAAAATACGACTGGCCGGGAAACATCCGTGAATTGCAGAATCTGGTGGAGCGCGCCGTCATCACCGCCACCGGCGGGCGTTTGAAGTTCGATCTGCCGGGAATGCACGAGTTGAAAGAAAACGCCGCGCGGACCGCGGGCGAACCCGCGGAAGGGGAGGTGGTTCCGGAGGCGGAGATGAGGCGGCGCGAAAAGGAAAACATCCTGCGTGCGCTCAAGCAGGCGGATGGCAAGATTTACGGCGACGATGGCGCGGCGAAGCTCCTCGGCGTCAAACCCACCACCCTGGCCACGCGCATCAAGTCGATGGGCCTTAAAAAGCAATACCTTCCGGAATGAGGTCCGGTTCCCTGGCAAGAGGATCCGGAATTCCTGTTGGGTGTCCTGCAGGCCTTTCTTTTTCCTCACAAAAAACCGGCCCGTATTGCAAAGCAGTTGTTGGATTGCGGGCCAACCTGCGTTATAGTAGGCAACGGTTCACAAACCCAATCCGCTCATTTCCCAGAATTGATTGAAATGGTTCCCGTTATCCGGCTCCCGGCCGGAAAGGGAAAAGCAGGGAGCGCTCGGCTCCGGGGTGGGGTGTGAACGGTTTCTGACTTCCTGATTTTTCAACATATTTATAAGCCGAAAAAACAGTTGACAGAAACTGGATTTTTTTTAGTATTTGCCGGAATATCTCTGTAAAATCCATACTTTTCAACCAAAACACGACCTTAAAAATGGGGTAAACAAAGATGTCAGATAAACCAGATATTATATACACGAAAGTCGATGAAGCTCCTGAGTTGGCGAGCGGTTCGTTTCTGCCGATCATTCAGTCCTTCAGCAAAGTGGCTGGCCTGAAAGTCGGTACCATGGACATTTCGCTGGCAGGCCGCATCATCGCGCAGTTTCCAGAGCGGCTGAAGCCGGAACAGCAGCAGCCGGACGATCTCGCCATCCTGGGCGACATGGTCAAAGAGCCCACCTGCAACGTCATCAAACTGCCGAACATCAGCGCGTCCATCCCGCAGATCAAGGCTGCAGTGAAGGAATTGCAGGAGCAGGGTTACGACATCCCGGACTATCCGGACGAGCCCAAAACGGATGAGGAAAAAGACATCGTGGCCCGCTTTGACAAAGTCAAGGGCAGTGCGGTGAACCCGGTTCTTCGTCAGGGCAACTCCGACCGCCGCGCTTCGGCTTCGGTCAAGAACTTTGCCAAGAAAAACCCGCACCGCATGGGCAAGTGGTCCAAGGATTCCAAAACCGATGTTGCGCACATGACCAGTGGCGACTTCCGGTCGAATGAAAAATCCACCACCATCACCGCGGCGCAGGCCGGCAAGGCGAAACTCGAGTTCACCGATGGCAGCGGCAAGACCACGGTATTGAAAGAAAACATCACGCTGGATGAAGGCGACATTGTCGATGCCACCAAGATGAGCGCCAAGGCTCTTGACGCTTTCTTGAAGGCATCGAAAGAAGAAGCCAAAAAGCGCGGTGTTCTGTTCTCCCTTCACATGAAGGCGACGATGATGAAGGTTTCCGACCCGATCATCTTCGGCCACGGTGTGATGACTTATTTCGAGGACGTGTTCAAGAAGCATGGCGACACGTTCAAGGAACTGGGAGTCAACCCGTACAACGGTCTGGGCGATGTGCTCGCTCGCATCGAGAAACTCCCGGCCGACAAGAAAAAGGAAATCGAGGACGACATCCAGGCCAGCATGAAGGAAGGCCCGGATCTGGCAATGGTGGATTCCGACCGCGGCATCACCAACCTGCACGTGCCGAGCGATATCATCATCGACGCGTCCATGGCAGCGGCCATCCGCACCTCCGGTAAAATGTGGGGTCCGGACGGCAAGGAGTACGACACGCTGGCGGTGATTCCGGACAGCAGTTATGCCGGCATCTACCAGGCCTGCATCGAGTTCTGTAAGGAAAACGGCGAGTTCGACCCGTCCACCATGGGCAGTGTTCCCAACGTCGGCCTCATGGCGCAGAAGGCGCAGGAGTACGGCTCTCATGACAAAACCTTCGAGGCCAAGGAAGACGGCACCATCCGCCTCATCGATGCCAAGGGCAACACCCTGCACGAGCATCAGGTGGAGAAGGGCGACATCTTCCGCAGCTGTATCGTCAAGGACATCCCGATTCAGGACTGGGTGAAGCTGGCGGTCAACCGCTCCCGCGCGTCCAGCACGCCGGTTGTGTTCTGGCTGGACAAGAACCGCCCGCACGATGCCGAGATCATCAAGAAGTTGAACGTGTATCTGAAGGATCACGACACCAACGGCCTCGACATCCAGGTCATGGCTCCGGTCGATGCGATGAAACACTCGCTGGCACGCGCCAAGCAGGGTCAGGACACTATCTCGGCGACGGGTAACGTGCTTCGCGATTACCTCACCGACCTGTTCCCGATCCTTGAGCTGGGTACCAGCGCGAAGATGCTGTCGATCGTTCCGCTCATCAACGGCGGCGGCCTGTTCGAGACCGGTGCCGGCGGTTCCGCGCCGAAACACGTTCAGCAGTTCCAGAAGGAAGGGCATCTCCGTTGGGATTCGCTGGGTGAGTTCCTGGCGCTGGCGGAGTCCCTGGCTCACCTCAGCAAGACCTTCGGCAACAAAAAAGCCCAGGTGCTGGCGGATGCGCTGGACCGCGCGACCGGAAAGCTGATGGAAAACAAGAAGAATCCGGGCCGCGAGTTGGGTGAGTTGGACAACGCGGGCAGCCACGTGTACGAAGCGCTCTACTGGGCGCAGGAGCTGGCTGCTCAGAGCGACGATGCGGACCTCAAGGAACGGTTCACCCCCATCGCCAAGCAGATGGAGGAGAAGCTCGAAACCATCCTCAAGGAATTGCAGGATGCGAAGGGCAAGCCGGTCGATCTGGGCGGTTACTACCATCCGGATTCGAAGAAGGTGGCTGCGGCCATGCGCCCGAGCAAGACCTTCAACTCGATCCTGGATAGCATCTAAGCGGATCGAACCGATCAGGTTGTTACAGGAAAGCCCGGCCCTCGCGGCCGGGCTTTTTTCGTTTGAAAGGGTGCCGATCCGGGATTGGGAACAGGAAAATAGAAACAATCCAATTGGATTGATGGGGAGCGGACACTCCCTTCGTTTAAAAAAGATTTTTTACTTCAGCAAAAATTTCCCAGAGTTTCTTCCAAAAAAAATAATAATTTTTCAAATGCACAGTAATTCAGCATTTTTGGGGCAGAGGCGAATAAGCCTAATGATTGCAGGCCATACCGCCAGTGTGAAAAAAATTTAAGGCTTTTAAAAACAGCCTATATTGGCGTTATTTTAATTTTTTCTCTTGTTGGGCGAGTTAAACCTTTGATCTCATGATATAATCACCCCCTATCCTGAAAATATAAATAACCGGAAACAACAGCGAGGTATGTTTTGACTACAGCAAATCCAGAGCAATCTTTTGGGACGAATCCGACGCAAGTCCGAGAATCGGACCACTACCAGGAGGAGTATGTCAAAAGCTTCGTCGAAAAGTGGGACGAACTGATCGATTGGGAACAGCGCTGGAAAAGCGAAGGCGATTTTTTTATCGAACTCCTGCGGTCGCGCGGCATCAAACGGGTGCTGGACGTCGCCACCGGCACGGGATTCCATTCCGTTCGCCTGTTGAGTGCGGGGTTCGACGTGACCAGTGCCGACGGCAGTCCGGAAATGCTTGCCAAGGCGTTCAAAAACGCGCGCAATCGCGGTCTCATTCTGCGCACCGTGCAGGCGGACTGGCGCTGGCTGAACCGCACCATCCATGAACAGTTCGATGCGGTCATCTGCCTCGGCAACTCGTTCACGCATTTGTTTGCGGAACATGATCGGAGAAAGGCACTGGCGGAATTTTACGCCACGCTGAATCACGACGGCATCCTGATTATGGACCAGCGAAACTACGATTCCATTCTGGACCAGGGATTCTCCAGCAAGCACAAATACTATTATTGCGGGAAAAATGTTTCTGCCGAACCGGAGTACGTGGACGAAGGGCTCGCGCGGTTCCGTTACAACTTTCCCGACAATTCAACGTATCACCTGAACATGTTTCCCCTGCGCCGGAAATACTCCCGTCGCCTCATGCACGAGGTCGGGTTTCAGCACATCGAGACGTACGGGGATTTCAAGGGGACGTTCGACGCCCACGAACCCGACTTCCTGGTGCATGTTGCCGAGAAGGAATACCAGGAAGAAGACGAGGAAGATTAGACGGGTTCCCGCGATGCATACGAAGTAAGGCGTGGGCCTGACGCACTCACAGGGCAAATCCTTCGCTTTTCGCCGGATTTGTGAACCGCTCAACAAGGGGGCCGCCGATTTTGGCGGGCCCCTTTTTGTATTGCCGCAAAGCCATTGATTGTATGCCGACGTTGTATTTCACCCTGAACACACAGCACCTCCAACCCCTGGTCGCTCCCATCACGGAGGAGTGCAATATGATTCTGCACGCCGATTGCATCTGGGCCACGCCGGAGGAAGCCCCACCCACGCAGGAAGTCCGCCGCCGAATGAAACGGTCCGATGTGCTGGTTGTCGCCATCGGGGCTGCCGGTTCCGGTGTACCGCAACTGAACGAACGCATGCGCGAGGAAATCGTCACCGCCGTCAACGGTGATTTGATCCTCATTCCGTTGCTCATCGACGACGCGTGCCTTCCCGGCAAGGATGAAGCGGGCGGTGTGTGGAAATGGCTGCTGAACATGAAAACGCACCGGTTGCGCACGGGGCGCTGGTCGGAAGACCTGAACGAAATTCTCGCGGAAATCGAAGCGGAATTGAACTTTCGCCGCGAGGTCATGGACAAGGTGAGGAAGGCGGGCCCGGGTCCTTTACCGGAGGTGAAAGACACGGAAGGCAACCCGCTGGAACCGCTGCGTATGGGATTGGAATTTTCCGGCGTGCAGGAATTGCGCCGCACCATCGATGCGGAACATTACAGCCTGGGCCGGGCGAGGCAAAGCGGTGACCGTCCGGCGGAAAAACAGGCGCTGGGTGCGCTCGGTCTCGCATACGCGCAGTTGGGTCAGACGCAACGCGCCATCGAGTGCTTTGAGCAACAGCTTTCCATCGTTCGCGAACTGAATGACGCGCGGGAGGAATGCGAACTGCTTGCGAGTCTGGGCGACGCCTATGCGGTGTCCGGAAACCTCGACCGCGCCAAAAAATATTATGAGGAGCAGTTGTGCCGCGCGGATGAATTGAACATCCCCGCCTTCATCGGCAGTGCGTACAATGGCCTCGGACACGTTTTCGTCAAGCGTGGAAAACTCGATCGGGCCATCGACTGTTACCGCAGGGCGTTGAAGCATTACCGCGATCTGGAAGATCACGACAAGGAACTGGAACTGCTGGTCGGCATCGGGCTCAACCAGGAAAAGGCCGGCGACCTTCAAAAGGCGGCGGAAACGTTGGAGCAGGCAAGGATGTCCGCGCGCTTCGTCGAAAACCGCAAAGAAGAAGCGCGCCTGAACGTGGACCTCGCGGAATTGTATAAATCGTTAAACGAACCCCGGCGTGCGCTCGATTGCCTGGGCGATGCCGAAGCCATTCTCAATCTGTTCGAGGGAAGTTGGACCGACCCCTGGAAATCCCGCATCGCGTCTTTGCGCAGTCAATTGAAAACCACGTGAAAGCGGTCCGGGAAAAGCAACTCCCAGTCTTCACATTTTGCAGGATTCCAGTTCTGTGATCAGTGGAAATTTATAAAAATTCTGTTGTAAGCTGAAAAATGGAAAACGTTTATTTCATTGCCGCTTGCACGGTTTTCAATACCCTTGATATTCTGATGCTTGAGTAATTTGACTGGGCTATTGGGGCGCAAAACGGTATCTTAATGGGTAGGGGAAATTGACTTTTGTCCCCGCGCCAAATGAAATATCGAATACAGAATCCTTCGTGAATTGCCGGAAGGTTCAAATCATTTGCTCCAATTCGGATTCAACGCCTGGTTCTTTCTCAGTGAAACGCAGTTCATTGCATTATCAATAAATTTAAACGGAGAGACGTATGACCACTCATGAACAAATTGTTGCCGCGTTTGAGCAATACATCGCCGAGAATGAAAGTTTCGAAAGCAAAAACATCAAAGCCGCCGCCGCGCGGGCACGCAAAGCGCTGGCCGAAGTCGGCAAGCTGGCAAAAGCCCGCCGCGCGGAAATCCAGGACAAGAAAAACAGCCTGGGCTGACCCTGAATCAACACGTCTTTCAAAAATAAATTCCGGCAACATGAATGGAAACGGATCCGGCCACCGCGGCCGGGTCCGTTTTTGTTTTCGGCGAGCGGTTGAAAGGCGGAATTATTTTTTGCGAAGGATGTGCGTGGCACTGCCGAGAAAGGTTTCGGCGGACTCCATCAGCGTTTCGGAGAGCGTCGGGTGGGGATGGATGGAGCGCGCGAGGTCTTCCGCCACCGCCCCCATCTCCACGGCGAGCACGCCTTCGGAGATCAACTCCCCCGCACCCGCTCCGCAGAGCCCCGCCCCCAGCACGCGGCCGGTCCTCGGTTGCAGGATGAGTTTGGTCACGCCTTCCGCCCGTCCCAGGCTCTGGGCACGGCCGGACGCGCCCCACGGAAACCTGGCG
Source organism: Nitrospina sp. 32_T5 (assembly GCF_052156635.1). NCBI lineage: Bacteria > Pseudomonadati > Nitrospinota > Nitrospinia > Nitrospinales > Nitrospinaceae > Nitrospina > Nitrospina sp. 32_T5. The sequence continues at coordinate 67,099 of NZ_JBQKUO010000006.1, forward strand.
ATCTCGACGTCGACGTTGTTTTCTTTCGCCTCGTTTTCTGTCAACCCGCACCACGCGATCTCCGGATCGGTGAACACCACCGCCGGAATGGCTCGCGGGTCCCATTCCGTTTTCTCTCCGGAAACCGCTTCCACCGCAACCCGGGCTTCATGCGCCGCCTTGTGCGCGAGCAAGGCGCCACCTGTGACATCTCCTATGGCGTAAATGGAAGGCTCCGTGGTTTGGCGTCGGGCGTTCACCGGAAGGAATCCGTGTGGGTCGAGTTCGATGGACGTGGCATCGAGTCCCAGCCCATCGGTATTGGGTTGGCGGCCCACCGCGACCAAAACGCGATCGAATGTTTCCTCACCTTTGCCGTCTTCGTTTTCGAGGACGGCGTGAACGGCTTCTTTATTTTCCTTGAGTGATGCAACCTTCGTGTTCAGGTGAATGGCCTCGAAATCGCCCGCCAGTTTTTTTTGAAGCGGACGCACCAGGTCGCGGTCCACGCCGGAAAGCAGGTCGCCCGTCATTTCCACCACCGTGACCCGGCTCCCCAGCGCTGCGTACACCGTGCCCATTTCCAGGCCGATGTAGCCGCCGCCAATCACCAGCAGGCGTTCGGGGATGTCTTCGATCTCGAGGGCGTTGGTGGAATCCATCACCCGTCCGCCCGGTTTCGGAAATCCATTCGGCCAGGTGGGACGCGACCCGGTGGCGACGATGCAGTGGTTGAACTGCAATACCTCGTTGCCGACTTTAATTGAACGCGCGTCCTGAAACACCGCACGACCGTTGACGCGTTTCACTTTTCTTTGTTTGGACAACTGCGAGAGCCCGCCGGTCATCTGGTCGACGACTTTGTTCTTCCATTTGCGAAGAGCGGTGAGATCGATACGCGGCTCGCCGAAGTCGAGCCCCCATTCCTTCGCCTGCCGGGCCTCGCCGATGAGTCTGGCGATGTGCAGGAGGGTCTTGGAAGGAATGCACCCGACGTGCAGGCACACGCCGCCCGGGGCGTCGCGGTCATCGACCAGCGTCACGTCCATGCCCTTGTCGGCGGCGAGGAACGCCGCGGCGTAACCGCCGGGTCCGGCGCCGATCACGATCAATGGATGCTCAGCCATGATCTCATCCTTGGAGCAGGGTGCCGGTGAAGTTTTCCAGCCGTTCCGCCAGCGTGCGTGCAAAGCGGGCCGCGTCTGCGCCGTCGATCAGTTTGTGATCGTACGACACGCAGAAGGGGAGGATGAGGCGCGGCTGGAATTTGCCGTCCTTGTAAACCGGTTGCATGCGGGTGCGGGAAAGGCCCACCACCGCCACCTCCGGCGGCAGGACCAGCGGGGTGAACCCGGTACCGCCGATGCCACCGAGGTTGGATACCGAGATATTGCCGCCGCGCAACTCTTCCAGCGACACCTTGCGGTTGCGCGCGCGTTCGGAGAGTTCCGTCAACTCGATGGCCAACTCCGCCACGCTTTTTTGATCCACGTTTTTGATGACGGGGACGATCAGGCCCGAAGGTGTGTCCACCGCGACGCCGATGTTGTAATACTTTTTGTAGTGGATGACCCCTGCGTTCAGATCGACGCTGGCGTTGAACTGCGGGTGTTCCTTGAGCGCCGCCACCAGCGCTTCCAGCACAAGCACGGTGACCGTCAGCTTGCCGCCCTTTTTCTTGATGAACCCCGACTGCGCCTTGCGAAGAGCCTCGAGATCGGTGATGTCGGCTTCGTCGAACTGCGTGACCAAAGGCACCGCGTTCCACGCTCGCGTCAAATTGCTCGCGATCTTACCGCGAAGCGAGGCGATGGGTTTGGTCTCGACCTTCCCCCACTGCGTGAAATCGGGAAACGGTTCCGGTTGGACGGAGGGTCCGGTGGAAGGCGCGGCCATTTTCTTTTTGGTGTGAGCCTTGACGTCCTCGAGGGTGATGCGTCCGCCGCGCGCCGACCCCGTGACCTGCCTGAGGTCCACCCCCAGCTCGCGCGCCAGCCTGCGCGCACCGGGTCCGGCGGGCGCGGGAATGGATTCGGCTTCCCGTTTCTTTGGAGCGTCTTCCGCACTCTTCCTTTCTTCTTTCTTTTTCTCTGTCCTTTTCTTTGCCGCTGAATCGTTCTCGGTTTGAGGGGGTGTTTTTTTCTGCGCGGTGCCTTCTTCCCTCGACACCTCTTTCTTTTTTTCCGGTTCCTTTTCTTTCTTCTCCGTTGGTTCGGGTTCCGGCTTGTCTCCTATTTCCTTGTTCTCCTTTCTGTCTTCCTCCTGTTTCGGTTTGGAATCTCCATCCGATCCATCGGTGTCTACATCGAATAAAGATTGCCCCACCTTGATGGTGTCTCCTTCCGAAATTTTGACGGCGGTGATGCGTCCGGCCACCGGCGATGGCAATTCCAGGAGGGCTTTCTCCGTTTCCAGTTCGAGGAGCACCGAATCTTTCTTCACCTCCGAGCCTTCCTTCACGTGGATCTTCGCCACGTCGCCGGACTCGATGCCTTCGCCCAGTGCGGGCAGCTTGATGTCTTCGCTCATCAGTGTGTCCTTTGTCAGGAAGAAACGGGATCGGGTTTGTCGGGATCGATGTCGAGATGATCGATCGCCTGTTTCACGCGCTTCATCGGGATCGCACCTTCGTTTGCCAATGCATGCAGGGTGGCGACCGCGATCGATTCCGCATCGACTTCAAAGAACCGGCGCAGGTCCTCACGCGAATCGCTTCGGCCGAACCCGTCGGTGCCAAGCGTTGTGTACGGTTTCGGCATCCATGGCGCGATCTGGTCCGGCACCAGTTTCATGTAATCGGTCACCGCGATGACGGGTCCATTTTCCTCCTTCAAAATGTCTTCTATATAAGAGGTGCGCGGTTTTTCGGTGGGATGAAGCCGGTTCCACCGGTCCACCTCCAGGGCGTCGCGTCGCAGTTCCTTGTAGCTGGTGGCGCTCCACACGTCCGCCGACACCTGGAAATGTTCTTCCAGGATGCGCTGGGCGCGGAGCGCTTCCTGAAGCAGGCTGCCGCTGCCGAACAGGTGTGCCTTCGGCCAGTCCGGTTGACCCATTCCCGGTTTGAATTTGTAAAGACCCTTCAGTATGCCGTCCTCAACGCCTTCCGGCATTTCCGGCATGACCTGGTTTTCATTGTAGAGCGTGATGTAGTAGAACACGCTTTCCTGTTCCTGGTACATGCGTCGCAGTCCGTCCTGGATGATGACTGCGAGTTCGTAAGCGTAGGCCGGATCGTAGGTGATGAGGTTGGGTACGGTGGCTGCCAGCAGGTGGCTGTGCCCGTCCTCATGTTGCAGGCCCTCGCCGTTCAGCGTGGTGCGTCCGGACGTGCCGCCCAGGAGGAACCCGCGCGTCCGCATGTCCGCCGCCGCCCAGATGAGGTCGCCGATGCGCTGGAAGCCGAACATCGAATAGAAAATGAAAAACGGAATGGTATTGATGCCGTGCGTGGCGTAGGCGGTGCCTGCGGCGATGAAGGAGGAAATCGACCCTGCCTCGCTGATGCCTTCCTCCAGAATCTGCCCGTCCTGTGCCTCGCGGTAGTACAAAAGCTGGTCCATGTCCACCGGATCGTACAGCTGACCCTGGCTGGCGTAGATGCCGTACTGGCGGAACAGCGTTTCCATGCCGAAGGTGCGGGCTTCGTCCGGGATGATCGGCACGACCAGTTTTCCCAGATCCGGATTGCGGAGAAGCCGGGTGAGCATCTGCACGAAGGCCATGGTGCTCGACACCTCGCGTCCGTTCGATCCTTTAAAAAAATCCTCGAACTGATCGCGGCCGGGAACGGACAGGAGTTTGGCACGGACCTTTCTCTCCGGAAGGTACCCGCCCAGATGTTGCCTGCGCTCGTGGAGGTAGGTCAGCTCCTCGCTGTCATCGGCGGGTTTGTAGAATGGCGCGTTGGCCACGTCCTCGTCGCCGATGGGGATGCCGAAACGCGTGCGGAAACTCAACAGTTCACTTTCGTTCAGCTTTTTCGCCTGGTGCGTGATGTTCTTGCCTTCGCCCGCTTCGCCGAGGCCGTACCCCTTGATGGTTTTGGCGAGGATGACGGTGGGCGATCCGGTATGGTTCACCGCCGCATGGTAGGCGGCATACACCTTTTCCATGTCGTGGCCGCCGCGCCGCAGGGTTTCCAGTTTGTCGTCGGTGAGGTTTTCCACCATCTTCAGCAGGTCCGGGTGCGCGCCGAAAAAGTGTTCACGGATGAACTGGCCTTTCTCGACGACGTACTTCTGGTACCAGCCGTCCACCGCTTCCATCATTCTTTTTTTGAGCAGGCCTTTGTCGTCCTTGGCAAGCAGGGGATCCCAGTCCGTGCCCCAGATCAGTTTGATGACGTTCCACCCGGCCCCCCGGAACGCCGCTTCCAGTTCCTGGATGATCTTGCCGTTGCCGCGGACGGGCCCGTCCAGCCGTTGCAGGTTGCAGTTGATGACGAAGATCAGGTTGTCGAGCTTTTCACGCGAGGCGAGGGTGATGGCGCCCAGGCTTTCCGGCTCGTCGGTTTCTCCGTCGCCGAGAAACGCCCACACCTTGCTGTCCGCGGTGTCCTTGAGTCCGCGGTGATGCAGGTAGCGGTTGAACCGCGCCTGGTAGATGGCCATGATCGGCGACAATCCCATCGACACCGTGGGGAATTCCCAGAAATCCGGCATGAGCCACGGGTGTGGATAGGAGGGCAGGCCCCCTTCCGGTTGCAGTTCGCGCCGGAAGCTTTCCAACTGCTTCTGCGTCAGGCGGCCTTCCAGAAACGCACGGGCGTAGATACCCGGGGCGGCGTGACCCTGAAAATAAACCTGGTCACCCGGTGCTCCGTTTCCGGGACCACGGAAAAAATGGTTGAATCCCATCTCCAGCAGGAGTGCAAGAGAGGCGTAGGTGGAAATGTGGCCGCCGATACCCGGAGAGGTGCGGTTGGCCCGCACCACCATCGCCATCGCGTTCCACCGGACCAGGCTGCGGATGCGCCGCTCGAGTTCCGGGTCGCCGGGATAGGACGGCTGGTCTTCGGACGGGAGAGTGTTGATGTAAGGCGTGTTGGCGGTGAAGGGGAGGTGGTGGCCGGACTTCCTCATTTCGTCCTGCAGGCGGTGCAGGATGAAGTGGGCGCGCTCGGGTCCGACGTCGCGCAACAGGTAGTGGAGCGAGTCCACCCATTCCTGCGTTTCCGCCGGATCGGTGTCGTCCATGGGAATGTCCGCCCACTGCGTCATGCCCGCCTCCTCAGAGAGAGAATGTGCGCCGCCCGAAATTTCTGATCTGTTTCCAGATTACTTGATAACACCCAAGACCTCAACGGCGTATTCGGTCCCAAAAACTTCCTCACTGCTTGCGTCGTGCGTGGGGGCGGCTTTGCTTGCTTTGGATCCGGGGGACGACGATGCGCGCCGGGCGGTCGTAGAACACGTAGTTCCATCCCCAGTACAACAGCACCGACAGGCGATTGCGGAACCCGATCAGAAAAAAGATGTGCACTCCCAGCCACAACAGCCAACCGATGAACCCGTTCACCATAAACCGCCCGATGCGCGCGATGCCTGTATTGCGGCCAATGACGGCCATGGTGCCGCGGTCGCGGTAGCGAAACGGTTCCGGTTTTTTCGAGCGGATGCGCTTCAGAATCGAGCGCGCCACGTGGCGCCCTTCCTGCATGGCAGGGGAGGCCTGCATGGGCAGCTCTTTTTCTTTGTGCATGCAGGAGGCGATGTCACCGATGGCGTAGACGTGGTCCTGCTCTTTCAATCGTAAATACTCGTCCACCACCAGCCGGCTCTGCGCCGTGCGTTCGGCGGAAAGATTTTCCGCAAGAGGAGAGGGCTTAACCCCCGCGGTCCAGATCACGGTTTTGGTGTTCACCGTGGTGCCGCTGACGAGGGTGAGGAGATCGTGCTCGTACGCTTTCACGGGATCATTTAGCCGGACTTCGACGCCGTAACGCTTCAGGGCGTCGCGCGCGATGTCCGTGGCACCGTCACAAAACCCGCCGAGCAGGCTTCCACTGGCCTCTATGAGGAGAATCCGAATGCGGTCGCGCGGAAGTTCCGGGTAGTCCTTCACCATAACGAGACGGACCAGTTCGCCCAGCGCGCCGGAATATTCCACCCCGGTCGGACCGCCGCCCACGCAGGCGAATGTCAGCCACGGTTCGATGTCCTCCTCTCCTCGCTCCAGCAGGCGCGAAGCCTGGTCGAAACAACGGATGATGTGGTTGCGCAATTCCAACGCTTCCGGCAGGTCCTTCAGTCCGTATGCCTGCTCCGCAAGGAGGTCGTTGCCGTAAAAATGAGTGGTGCTCCCCGAGGCGATGACCAGGTAGTCGTATTGGAAGTCGATTCCCTCCACGGTGTGCACCTGCATTGCCGTGAAGTCTATGCCGGTGACTTCGGTTTCATAAAACTTCACATTGTCGGAATGGCGGAACAGGGTACGCACGGGCATGGCGACATCCGTGGGGTTCAGGAGGGAGGTGGCCACCTGGTAGAGCAGGGGGGTGAAGACGTGGTGGTTTCTGCGGTCGAGAAGACACACATCCACGCGGTGGCCGGACAAGGCGCGGGCGCAGTTCAGGCCGCCAAACCCGGCGCCAATAATGACCACCTTCGGCGGGCCCGTGGGGGTGTGCGAAGATGACTTCATGCCTCCTCCATGAACAGGTGGAGCTTTTCTCCAGCCTAGAATAAATTGACGGGGGTTGCAATACGGAGATCGGCTGCCTGTTATTGATTATAGCCTGTTCGGGCAATAAAGGAAATGCGGTTGCTGTGCGGGTTTGATGAAGATGAAGCGGATGCAAAAGCGAAAATGCACCGGATTCATACGCGCAGATTTTCTTTGGATTTTAACGAAGGTTGTGGTTAAGTTTCGTGAACGGAATTTGGAGCAAACGCGATGCGTGGGAAAAGGTTTTCTGGTTGTAAGATAATTCCGGTTTAATTTTTATTCACATAATCTGGTTTTATATGACCAATAAAAAGCAGAAAGAAAAATTCGCATTCATCGACTGGTTTGGTTTTATCATCGGTGTCGTTGTCACCAGTTTTCTAGTCTTCATTTTGATCTGGCCCCTCATCGACCCGACCCCCGAAAGATCCTCCACGCTGCAAGAAAATCTCGAGCGAGTGGCACCCAAAACAGATTAAAAGCGGCTGCAGTTCACACGAATTGGGCGGCCTGCGAAAAAAATTTAAATGGATCGCCCAGGGGTCGACTTTTCTTGTTGCAACTGGGTCAGGTTATTTTTTTAGAGTCGTGCCTGTGAGTCACTATTTATAAGCCCTGGGGCTTCCTGAATGGATGTGTGCACTAATAACGCCTCCGGCTCTTCACTACCCTCTCTTTATTTCCTATTATGTGTAGTCTAAATGCTGATTACAGGGGGAAGGTTTTGGAGTAAATTAAGATTGGAAATATCTGTATTCTGGGCTGTAGCCTTTTTAGGTCAAAATTTTGAATCTGAAACATTCGCCAAGACCACAAGTGAACGATATTCATTTACCCTCTCCCATGGCAAAACGACGCGCCTCGAAACTGAGCCGTTTGGGAGTGGTTTATGCCCTCGGAATTTTGATTTTGATGGCGGACACCCAGATTCCTCTGGGGGTTGCCAGCGGGCTGCCTTTTGTGATTCTGGTTCTCATAGGGTTCCGTTCCCGGGAAAGCAAGGCGGTATGGACCGGCGCCATCGTGGGGACGGTTTTGACTTTTTTGGGGCTCTTTCTTTCCGCTCCAAGTGGGGACTGGTGGTTTGCTTTGATCAACCGCTGTCTCACGATTCTGGTCATTTGGATGACCACCTATTTCTGCCTGATGGAGTTGCAGTGGGCGGAAAAGTTTTTGAAGGCCGGTGAACTGGAAAAAGCTTACAAACGCCTGCAGGAGGAAAGCTCTTACCTTCAATTGAATCGGGATATCGCATTCCAGACCAATATGAGCAAGACCCTGGAAGAGGCGATCGAGTATTCGCTGGAAAGAATCTGCCGGGAGATCGACTGGGTGTTGGGTCACTTTTTCCGCTTCGAGGATAAAGAAAAAAAACTGTTACCAACGGGAATCTGGTTTTGTCAGAACCCGCACCGATACGAGGAATTCATCAAGGTCACCGAGGTAACAAAACTGGAGGCGGGCGAAGGCTTGCCGGGCCGGGTGCTTGCGGATTCCAGGCCCCATTGGATTCAGGATGTGGGGCAGGACACCAACTTTGCCCGTAACAAAATGGTGGAAAAGCTGGGAGTCAAAACGGGATTGGCGTTTCCGGTTTACATCGGCTCGAAGGTGGTGGGAGTCATGGAGTTTTTTTCCAACAAGGAGCTGGAGCCCAATGCCCGCCTGCTGGAAGTGATGGAGAGCATCGGTATCCTGCTTGGCCGCGTCATGGAACGGCAGAAAGTGGACCATGATAAAGGAGAATACAACAACCATCTGCGCCGGCTTTATCACCGTCTCGATTCCATTCGGGAAGAGGAGAGCAAACGGATTGCGAGGGAGGTGCACGACGAGTTGGGCCAGGTATTGACGGCAATCAAGCTGGACCTTTCCCGTATTCAGGCCAAGGTTCCACCGGAGAGAGTGGATATTTCGGAGGATGTGGAACTGATCACCGACCTGATCCAGAAAACAATCCAAACCGTCAAACGGATTTCGCTGGACCTGAGGCCTCCTGTTCTGGACCGCATGAGTTTGACGGAAGCCATCGAATGGCAGGGGAAATTGTTTCAAAGCCGCACGGGTATCGAGTTTGACCTGTCAACGCAACCGGATGTCATCAGCCTCGACACGCAGAGGTCCAGCACCATCTACCGGATCTTTCAGGAATGCCTCACCAATGTGATTCGCCACTCCGAGGCCAGCAAGGTGAATGTGGATCTCACGGATCGAGAAGGCCTGTTGACCATGAGGGTGTTCGATAATGGAAAAGGGCTCGTTCCGGAACAGATTAATGAAAACTTCTCACTCGGTTTGCTTGGCATGAAGGAGCGCGCACAAATCTGGGGTGGGCAGGTTTACTTGAATGGACGAAAGAACGAGGGTACAACCATAACCATAGAGCTGAAGCATTGATGAATATTATGGAGCCTTCATTGAAAAATATAAAAATTCTTGTTGCGGACGACCATCCGATTTTCCGCCAGGGCATCCACCGTGCGTTTTCGGCCATCAAGGACATGGAAGTTGTGGAAGAAGCGGTCAATGGCGCTGAGATGCTGCAGAAGGCGCGTGAGACCAAGGTGGACCTTGTGCTTCTGGATATCACGATGGGGGGCGAATGGAGCCTGGAATACATGAAGCAGTTGAAGGAGGAATTTCCGGATTTGCCCGTCGTTGTGGTCAGCGTGTATCCGGAGGAGCATTTCGCCATGCGTTATCTCAAAGCCGGCGCATCGGGTTACGTCACCAAGGAAAGTCCGCTGGAAGTGCTCATCAATGCCATTCGCAAAGTCGCCTCCGGTGGAAAGTTTTTGAGTCCTGAATACATGGAGAAGCTCACGTTCAACTTCAACGGCTTCGACAAGCAACCCCACGAATATTTGACGGACAGGGAATTTGAGGTGTTCTGCCTACTTTCCGGCGGCAAGTCACTGACCGAAATTGCGCAAAAGTTGTGTCTCAGCGTGAAAACCGTCAGCACTCACCGCACCCATATTTTGCAGAAGATGAATATGAAGACAAATTCTGAACTCACTCAGTACGCACTGTTAAACCGGCTTCTTTGAAGGCTCCCCCTGTAACCGGAAACACCCCTTCTTTCCTCCCACTCTCACGGATTGCCAAGTCCTTTGTTATTAGGCAAAAGCAAAACTTCCCACAAATTTTTGCCAGCGTTTTCCTACAATTTCATAGGACCCAGTCCTTTTTCAAAAACAGCCAAATCCGATCCACCAATCAGGCTCGTCTGATTACCTTCCTTGCCGAAAACCCATAGAATCCCATTCGCTAGAAATAGTTTTGCTTAATTATTTTGTTTTTCTCTTCCATTGCCTGGAGAAGTGAAAAAAATTTTGTGGCGCGCCGTTTTTGTAAAACCGCTGACGCCGCCATGGATGAAGTGAGAGCGGGATCGCCTTTGGTCCCGAAGTTTTGTTGGAAGAGGAAGAAGTAGATGGAAGCCCGCAGGTCGGGCTCATTTTATCTCTAATGCAGGGAGGTTTGAATCTATGCGTTTGAATCGAAGGAAGTTCTTGCAGGTGAGTGCTGGTGTGGCTTCGGCCATGGCGCTTTCGAGCAAGAGGGTGGGAGCCCAGTTGAAACCCGTTGTGAAGGTTGGGAATCCCCTGGAGTCCTATCCGGATCGTCGTTGGGAGGAAGTTTATCGCGACCAATATAAGTACGAACGTTCGTTCACGTACTGCTGTTCACCGAACGACACCCATCAGTGTCGTGTTCGCGGCTTCGTGCGTAACGGCATTCTGATGCGGATCGAGCAGAACTACGATCACCATAAGGTTCGCGACCTGTACGGCAACCAGGCGGACGCAGCGTGGAACCCGCGCATGTGTCTCCGCGGCATGACGTTCCCGCGTCGTGTTTATGGGCCGTACCGCAACAAGTATCCGATGTTGCGCGTTGGCTGGAAGCAGTGGGCCGACGACGGCTTTCCTTATCTGGACAAGGAGAACCGGGAAAAATATAAGTTCACCAGCCGGGGCACGGACGAGTTCGTCCGCGTGACCTGGGATGAGACCTTCACTTACCTGGCAAAAGGTCACGTGGCGATCGGTAAAGCCTACAGCGGTTCCCGCGGTGCTCAGCGCCTGAAGAACGAAGGTTATCAGCCTGAGATGATCGAAGCCATGGGTGGATCCGGTTCCCGCGCGATGAAGTATCGCGGCGGCATGGGCCTGCTGGGTGTTGTCGGTAAGTATGGTATCTACCGCCTCGCCAACATGATGGGTGTTCTGGATGCGATCATTCGCGGCCGCGGCCCGGGTCAGGTGCTGGGTGGACGCGCATGGTCCAACTACACCTGGCATGGTGACCAGGCTCCGGGTCATTCCTGGGTTCATGGCATGCAGACTTCCGACATCGACTTCGCCGACCACCGGTATGCGAAGCTGACCATTCAGTGGGGTAAAAACCTCATTGAGAACAAAATGCCGGAAGCTCACTGGTACACGGAAATCATGGAACGTGGCGGTACGCTGGTTACGGTTGCTCCGGAGTACAATCCTCCGGCAACCAAAGCCGACTACTGGATCCCGACCCGCGCGGGTCTGGCCGACATCTCCATTTTTCTCGGTATCGGTAAAATCATCATGGACGAGGGACTTGTTGACGCGGAGTATGTCAAGGAGTACACCGACATGCCGTTGCTGGTCCGCACGGACAACCTGATCCGGTTGCATCCGGAGGACTACATCCCCGGTTACAAAAACCAGCCGCTGCCTAAGGATGGTTTTACGACCAAGTGGATGAAGAACTACGATCGGGACAAGATGCCGGACTTCGTGGTTTGGGATGCCAACACCGACAAGCCGGTTGCGCTGACTCGCGAGGACATTGGCGCGAAGATGCGGAAGAAGAACATCGACCCGGCTTTGGACGGTGTTTATGACATCAAGCTGGTCAGCGGCAAGACCATCACCGTTATGCCGTTGTACGAGATGTACAAAATCCACCTGAAGGACTACGATCTGGATACGGTCAACCAGATCTGTCACGCTCCGAAGGATCTGGTTGTGCGTCTGGCACGCGACATCGGTACCATTAAGCCGGTTGAGATTCACTACGGTGAAGGTATCAACCATTACTTCCACGCCACCATGCACAATCGGGCGTCGTATATCCCGCTGTTGTTGACGGGTAACGTCGGACCGAAAGGTTCCGGTTCCCACACCTGGTCCGGTAACTACAAGGCCGGCAACTACCAGGGTTCTCACTGGTCGGGACCGGGCTTCGCGGCGATGGTTGCGGAGGATCCCTTCAATCCCGTTCTGGATGTAACCAAGAACGTGGGTTGGGAGAACATCAAGGGATATGCGAAAGGTGAAGAGCCCGGCTACTGGGCGCATCGTGACAAGGCTCTGATCGTCAATACCCCGCGGTATGGACGTAAGGTCTTCACGGGCCGCACCCATATGCCGACTCCGACCAAGCTCCTTTGGTTTGTTAACGTCAACGTCATCAACAACGCGAAGTGGTTCTACGAGATGGTGTTCAACACCAACAACAACGTAGACATGATCGTGGCTCAGGACATCGAGTTCACCGGTTCCTGCGAGTACTCGGATATCGTCCTCGCTGCTAACAGCTGGGCCGAGTTCGAGTCTTACGAGATCACTTCGGCGTGTTCGAACCCGTTCCATCAGATCTGGGGCGGCACCGGCATCAAACCGGTATTCGACACGATCGATGACAACCTGATCCACCGCG
>NZ_JBQKUO010000007.1:0-11945 GCF_052156635.1 Nitrospina sp. 32_T5
ATCGGGTTCAACCGGAAGGGTAAGGAGATCATCCGTGTCACGGTTGAAGAGCCTTTCTATGTCCGGCCCGAAGAGCATCCTGGTGCGTTCTAAGTCGGGTATCATCTGCCGCTCCGGAACAGGGCACCAAGCCCTGTTCCGGGAGGCGGTTTGAACCTGGTTTGGAACGGGAGGGGATGCGCTTTCAAACCCGGAAACTGCTTAACAGGAGGAAAACCGTGAAAATGAAAAAAAGCGTAGTATTTGCAACCATTGCCGCGTTTGTTCTGGGCGGTGCGATGGTGTCTTCTGCGGCAACCATCGAAGCCCTGAATGTCGGCAAGCGGGACATTCCGATCGATCCTACCGATCTGTTCTGGTCACCTTACGGCCCCACTAAAGGCAAAGGTGTCGTGGTCGATTTGGACCCACAGATGATCACCAACCCGATGTGGCCGAACCCGGCTACGAAGTGGGTGAATATCAAGGCGGCACGCAATGACAAGGAAATCGCCATTCGCCTGGAATGGAATGACGGTGTCCGCGACGACATCATGGTCCGGTCCCAGCATTACAAGGACCAGGCCGCGCTGATGTTCCCGGTGAAGGCAGGCAGTGAGCCTCCTTTCACCATGGGTTCGGAAGGCGAGCGTGTCAACATCTGGCAGTGGAAAGCGACCTGGAATAAGGAAGGCGCAGGCCGTGCCGGTAATGCAGGCATGCAGGATCTGGAAGACTATTACACCAACATGGCAATGGGTTCCAGTGGTTACTACATGTATGAGCCGGATGGAGGCCTGTTGCTGAAAGGTGCCTTGAAGCCTGGTATGTCTGGCAGCAAAGATGAGCGCACCAATGAAGGTGTCCATACCGGTGGTGCTGGCAATATCGTCAAACGCTCCACCTTCGTGGACCTGGGCATGGGTAAAAACGAAGGCGTTTACAACCCGGGCCGGGCTACCCACAACATCATGTCCGACGCATCCTTGCGGCGGTCTCCGGTTGAAGACCTCAACGCCGAGGGTTTCAGCACGCTGACCACGCAGGCCAACCAGGATGTGGATGGTGAAGGCAACTGGAACAACGATCGTTGGGCGGTGGTTTTCAAACGACCTTTGAAGACCGAAGATGCCAATGACGTTCAGTTCACCGGCAACAGCACGCCGATGTCCATCGCCATCTGGAACGGTGCCAACAAGGAACGCAATGGCCAGAAAGCCATTACGGCCTGGAATACCCTGAAGTACTGACTGACGGGCATTCCTTTTTCAAGACTGGAAGCGCTCCCGGAAGTCCCGTTCCCCCGGGCTTCCGGGAGTTTTTACAACCCATCCTCCCTTAGGGTTTACAGTCGGCTAAAGAGTGAAGGGGGTTTGTTATTTTCGTGGTTAAAAGAACCGCCTTTGACCCGGGCGATTCTTTACAATCCGTGCATGGAAAGCGAAATACCTTACCCTTCCTTCCCTCTTGGTCGGAATCTCCTGTCCCCCCCCCCACGACTCATTCAGTCCTTGGCAAAGAAGTCATAATCTGGTACCTCTTTTACAGTCCCCAAAAACCAGTCCTTTTTTACGATGAAAGAACATTTTTTTAAAATCCGTGGGGTGATTGTGGTTGATGACACCCAAACAGAAGATGATTTCAGCATTTTTGTGAAAGCATTGGACGACCGTGATGCCGTTCTAAAAGTAAAAGAATATTTACGCACCCAGGCACCCAATGTGGCGGGCCGCATGGTTGGACGGGTTATAATTCAAGGTATTGAAAAAAGAGATACTCCTTAGTTTAATCCACTCCTCAATTATCCCCAACCCCTTCTTTTTGGAATTACTTTTCCATTTCCAAAAAATTCCCTGATTTATCAAACCGATTCCACCAACTCCCGGGAAACGGGTCTCGGACTGTTTTTAATTCTTTAAAGTAGTAGGGTTTGAAATGGTTACTGGTTTCATTTGAAACAAAAACCGAAAAGAATTTGTTGGAAAGAATTCGAATAAGTGCAATTTTACATTTCCAGAATAAATTAAAAATCGGTTTGGGGTTTTATTTTGTCCAATATGGCTTAATAACAGCTCAGCTGGGATAATTATAAATGGTTGAAAAAAATGTAGTTATATTGACAATTACTGATTATTTGTTGTTTTTTTTAAATTCCGCTTTCCAAAATAATTGGAAGCCCTTAACCTAAATTTAGTTCATTTCCAAAAAATTAAAAAAATGGATTTTCGAAGATGAATTGGAATCTCTTCTCTGCAAGGAGGGGGGCAGGGAGAACGCCCGGTTTTAAAGGAAATACCAGCGGAGAGGAAAGCTTATGATTGCCACAGATTTGTTTTTAAAAGGGAAAAATGCACAAATCCAGGGGCGCCTGGATGAGGCATTGGAATGGTTCCAGAAGTCTTTAACAGCGAATGAGGAGTCCCTGGGTAAGTTTCACCCTGATGTGGCCTTTATTAAAAACAGTCTGGGTAACCTTTGGGTTCAAAAGGGCGATACGGCCAAAGCCATTAAATACCTGGAAGATTCTTTAAAAACCCTGTCTAAAATTTGCGATCCCAAACACCCCATGCTGGCTGAAGCCTTCCATAATCTGGGTAAGGTTTGTCGGCAGGATGGAGATCTCGAAAAAGCCATCCAATATTTTGAAAAGGCTTTATCCATTTATAAGAAAAATGGAATGAATGACCCGGTTCCGGATTTGGAAGGGATGATTGCCGATCTTTTCGTTCAAATTGGAAATTCCTCGAAACCAAACCCCATAAAAAAACAAGCGGTTACGGAAAATTAAAAAGAATAAATGCTTTTTTATCAATTTTAGGGTTGCAATCATCATTATATTTACCTAACCTGTAAATATAAATAATAGGAACCGAGAGAGCTTGACCCAGGGTTCCGGGGGACTCGGGAACGGATCCCGAAAAAAGGCAAGCGACTCAAGTAAAAACAGCGGAGGAAATCATGAATTCGACGGAATGGGTACGATTGGGTAAAGAAGCTCAGGCAAATGGACTTTTTGACCAGGCAGTGGGTTATTACAGTCAGGCCCTCAATGAACGGATCAAAACCTGTGGCGAATACCATCCTGAAGCCTCTTTTATTTACAGTAACATTGGGAGTATATTTTTCAAGAAAAAGGATTATGCCATGGCCGCGCAAAACATGTACCAGGCATTGCAGGGCTTTCACCGGGTTTGCAGTCCGGATCATCCGCTTCTTGCGCAGACCTGCAACAATCTGGGTCTGGCACTGGCAGGGCAGGGAGAATATGAAAAAGCCATCCAGTTTTTCGAGCGGGCCCACCAGATTGCGCGTCAGTCCGGTATGGGGGATATGGCCCACGAAATTGAAAGAAAAATCAAATCCCTTTTTTCTCGAATGGGCCAGGCCGTTGCCTGATTTCGGGTTGCCACTCCAAGGGCCGGGGTTGGGTCCACCAGCCCCTGGGGAAATACGCCAAAAACCTGTTTCCCGTAACGGTCCCTTTAAGGAGTTTGCCCCTGTGAATTGAAGAGCCGCCCGCAGGCTCTTTAAGGCACTTTTTAACTGTCGATCGTTTTTTCCCTTTGACGGGCACCGATGTTCCAACTGGCAGGATGCCAAATCCGGATACCTCCACCTGCTGTGGTTTTGGTCGGGGAGCATTCCCGCCCGGCAACGCAATTTAAATCCCCACCTCAGACGGCCCTTCGTGGCCCGCCCATTGTTTTTAAGTACAAGAATAGACGCCCTGGCTTATCTATCGGTATGTCAAAAAAGGCTTTCCGTTTCTCTTTGAATATGTGAGAATTGTTTAATTCGAAGGAACCAGGGAGGGTGCCTGCCGCCAATGCAAATGAATACCCCACCATTACCATTAAAAATCTGACGGCGGCTTTTGATGTTCGTGATGAAGGCAAACTCATGGCGAAAGAGAACTCCCAAACAAGCATACAGGTACTGAAGCACAACCTGATTGTCACACTCCTGATATTTTTTAGTGGGATACTGATGACCAGGTTGGCGCACCCGCTCAGCACCAACCTGATCATTCATATTCCTCACGGTATCGCCCTGGGGGCCTACCTGCTGTATTCCCACCGAGTGACCCCCGGCATTTTGTTGGGCACCACCGCTTTCTTTTTCTGGTCCGGCCAGACCCAATTTGCGGATTTCGACCAGGTGCAAATGCTGGGATTCTCCGCCTTGTTGGCCCTGGGGAGCTTCCTTCAGGTGTGGGTCGGCGCCACCCTGGTTCAGAAGTGGCTGGAGAAGGACACGCCCCTCAATGGCATCAGTGAGGTAATGATATTTGTGTTTGGTGTGGCCGCCCTTTCCACGCAAATCTTTCCGTTTTGGTCGCTTATTCTTTTTAATCTTTCCGGGCAAATTCCCGGTTCCGGAATGGGGTCGTACTGGATCATCAGTTGGCTGTCGAACCTGCTTGCGGTCATTCACATCACCCCGTTTTTTCTGGTTTTTCAGAAAAAAAACCGTACGCTGCTGCTACCAAAAGCGGGTCGGGAGGCGGTGCTCCTGGCCCTGGTGCTGTACATCGTGGGCCAGGTGGTTTACGGGCCCTGGTTGGAGCAGACCAATTATCCCCTGGTTTACCTGTTGTTCCCGGTTCTGGTGTGGGCGGCGCTTCGATTTCACCAGCCCGGAGCCATCCTGGCCATCCTGTACACCGCCTTGATCGCCATCTGGGGTACGGCTGAGGGCCGCGGTCCCATGGGCCCGAAGCCCGCCGAAACCGCCGTCCTTCTGCTTCAACTGTACTTGTTTGTGCTGGCCGCCATGTCCCTCGTCCTGGGCGCCACCATAGCCACCAGCTACCAGCATCAAAGCGAGTCCGAAAAGTTCGGGGTTCTGCTGAACCGGGCGATCAATGAAATCTACGTGATCGAGCTGGAATCCATGAAATACGTATTTGTCAACCAGGGTGCCTGCAAGAGGCTGGGCTATACCATGGAAGAGGTCCTGCAAATGAAGCCTTTGGATTTCACCCAGGGAATAACCCGCCAGGAGTTGAACCAACTGGTCGACCGTTTGTCGGAGGACCCGGACAGGATGGAGCGGGTGGAAGCGATTCACAAATGCCGGAACGGCTCGACTTACCCCATCGAAGCCTATGTGAACATTGCGACGTTCGGCAACAAGAAATACCTGACCGCCATCGCCACGGACACGACCGACAAACGCCTGGCGCAGGACGCCATCGTCAACGCCCGCGTTCGCGCCGAGGAGGCAAACCAGGCCAAAAGCATGTTCATATCCAACATGAGCCACGAAATCCGCACACCCATGAACGCCATTCTGGGTTACGTGCAGATTCTGGAGCGTGACGACACCTTGTCGACCGACCAGAAAAAGCGGGTGGATGGAATCCAGAAAGCAGGCAACCATCTTCTCGGCCTGATCAACGATATCCTGGATTTCTCCAAAATCGAAGCCGGGAAAATGGAGTTGAACGTAGCGCAATTCAGCCTGTCGGGCCTGATTGGGGATTTGCAGGTGATATTCCACAACCGTTGTGAAAGGAACCACCTGACCTTGAAGGTGGAATACAGTTTCAGCGGGCAGAGGCGTTGGGTGGAAGGCGACCAGGGAAAACTCCGGCAGATTCTCATCAACCTGCTTGAGAACGCCGTTAAATTCACCGATCAGGGCAAAGTGTTTTTTCGCGTTACCGAGGAAAAGAAAGATCAATATTTGTTCGAAGTCGTCGATACCGGATGTGGCATCCCCCTCGAAAAGCAGGAAGAGGTGTTCGATTATTTCATCCAGAACCAGAACGGTCAGGAAAAGGGCGGAACCGGGTTGGGCCTGTCCATTTCCAGGCGGCAGGTGGAGCTGATGGGTGGGGAGCTGAAAATGGAATCCTACCCCGGATGGGGTTCCCGGTTTTTCTTTTCCATAAAGCTCCCTTCCGCTCAGGAGCGGCCCAGGGAAGACCATCGCGATTACGAACAAGTGATCGCGCTGGCTGCGGACCAATCCGTCCGCGCCCTAATTGTGGACGACAACCAGTCCAACATCGAAGTCATGGAGGAAATGCTCACCGATATCGGAATTGAATGCCAGGCGGTGGTCAGCGGCTGGGATGCCATCGACAGTGCCCTGGCCTGGAAACCCGATATCATTTTCATGGACTACCGGATGCCGGGACTCAACGGTCTGGATACAGCCAAAATGGTCCAAAACAACCTAAGCGAGGAATCCACCAAAATTGTCATGGTCACCGCATCCAGCTACCGCCATGAAAAGGAACGATTTTTGAGGGAGGGAGTGCAGGGATTCATTGCAAAACCCTTCATGCGCGGAGAGGTGTTCAAGTCCTTGCATGATTTATTGGGCCTCGAGTTCGTATACCGGAAAGAAACGGAAAAAACGACGGATCCCTTTCCTGAGAAAAACAGACAAACCGCTCCGCTGGCCCTGCCCGGACCGCTCCTGTCAAAACTGAAAAAGTTCGCCCGCCTGGGAATCATGAGTCAGTTTGAAGAAGTTCTAAAGGACGTTGAATCCCTGGGACCCGAAGGGGTCGAAATGGCCGCGCAACTTCGGGAGAAGGCTGAAAATTTTGATAAAAACGGCATAATGAAACTACTGGAGACCTGCACTCTCCAGCATCCCTCCTAGACTCCTTGGAATTGCAATTCAAGTTGAAAAGCTTAAATTCGTTTGTAATTCATCAAGGGTGGGGTGCCCAAAGCAGACGCTGTATTTTCAGGGGTGGAGTCTTGCGAATTGTGGCATAAAATTGTTTAACGATGTTTTACCATGGATGTTGCATCACAGAAATGGACCTTGTGGATGAAAGAGGGGCGGGATGACGGATTACAAGGCCGGGGATAATTCATGGATGGTTCTGCTGGTCGATGACCAACCCGCAAACCTGGAGGTATTGCGGGGAACTTTGCAGGAAGAGGGATACGAACTCGCGTTTGCAGCCACAGGTGAAGACGCCTTGGGCATCGTCCCCGAACTGAAACCGGACCTGATACTGCTGGATGTCATGATGCCCGGGATCGATGGCTTCGAAACCTGCCGCCGCCTCAAGAAATCCGAAACGGGCAAAGGCATCCCCGTCGTTTTTGTGACCGCTCGCACGGACACCCCGGACCTTTTGGCGGGATTTGATGCCGGTGGGATCGATTACATAACCAAGCCATTCCAGCATGAAGAAGTGCGCGCCCGCGTTCGAAGCCACATGGAGCTGATCACCCTCAGACGAACGCTGGAGACTCAAGTCCACCATACGCAGGAACTTCTGGAGCAAACTCTGACTGGAAGTTTGAACATCTTCCACCAGGTTCTCGCGGGGTTTGATCCCAACTTGTTCAACCATGCCGCGCGGCTGCGCCAACTGGTGAAGGAATGCGGTTCGGCCCTTGGGTTCGAGGACACCACCACGCTGGAAATCGCCGCCATGTTTCTGCCGCTGGGGCTGGTCACCCTGCCGCCGGACACGATTGCCCGATACCGGGAAAACAGAAGCCTGTCCCCGGTGGAAAAGGACATGCTCATCCGGGTTCCCGAGGCGGGAGCCCGGTTGCTGGAAAAGATTCCCCATCTGAAAGCAATTTCGAAAATCGTACGCTTTCATCAAAAGGGATATGACGGAAGTGGATTCCCCGAGGATGGCCCTCAAAGAGAAGGTCTGCCGATTGAGTCGCGGGTTCTAAAGTTGTTGTCGGATTTCGTTTTCGCAGAATTGAATGGTCTGGAGGGGGCCCGCGCCGTCGAACGGCTGGAAGAAAACCCCAAACAGTATGACCCTTTCCTGATGGCAAAATTCAGGGTCTTCATTGACCGGCAGGAGCAAATCCTGGAGCAGTCCCCGAAGGTGGAGAAATCCATTTCTTTTGAGGAACTGAAAACCGGCCTGGTGCTCGCCGACAAAATTGAAAACAAGGAAGGAATGATCCTGCTCAACCCCGGGCAGACCATCACGGAACTGCACATGATGCTATTGAAAAATCATAAGGAGTTCGTCGGCATCAAGGAGCCCATTCTGGTTTTGGAAACCTGAATCGGCTTGAAAGAAAAAATGCAAATAAGGGAAAAAGGATATTCGGACCAAAGTATCTCTGGATTGCGGCCCGGATGGCTGTATCAAATTCTTTCAAAAAGGAGGCACTAGCCAGGTAGGGTGGGGGTTTTCAGGAATATTGGAAGGGGCCCTCCGGAATGCCCTCTCCGAAATCCGAAGGCCGGTTATTTGATATACCATATTTATATAAATTGCCTTAACCTGAAAAGAAGAAAAAAACATCATTCTGGCCAGGTATCCCTGAAAGCACCGGAAGGGGAGGGGCCTTCCGAAGGTCAAGGATGAGTCCAGCGAACCGTTCTTAATATGATTGCCACGACGCATTGGTATCTTTTTCCTGGAGAAATGCCGGGTTCAAGTTGCGCGGGCACTTGGAAGGTAAATGGGCGAGGGGGGTGTTCCCTCTATTCAAAAATATAAGGTGCCGGGTCATGAGATCTCCCGCCATATTGAATAGTTTTACAGCGTTTCACGCCAATGTACTGGTGATGGCATCTTATATTTTAAGCGGTTGTTTGCTTGCCTCACTCACCCATTTTCATGGACATTCGTTTCCCGTTTTTCTTCCGCTGGGAGTCGCACTGGGCTTTCATCTCCTGTTCGGCTACCGCGTTTTACCGGGAGTCTTTGCAGGAGCCTTTTTCCTTACCTTGATATACTGGTTGGGACTGCATCCCCACCCCGCCTCCCACCTCTCCTTTCCAGTTCTGGTCGGGGTCGCTGTCCTCATTGCTTTCGGCGCGACTCTCCAGACCTGGACCGGCGGTTACATTCAAAGGCGATGGCTGAGGAATCTTCATCCCCTCCATCACCTGCGGGACCTGACCGTATTCGTCTTCGTGGGCGGCTTGTTGAACAGCCTCATCCATACCAATTTCACTGTGACGGCACTGGTCTGGGCCGACATCATCACTCTGGACCAGTATGGCATTTCCTGGATCACCGGATGGCTGGGCGACAGTCTGGGAGTCCTCATGGTCACACCTTTTTTCACCGCGTTTCAGACATCGCGTCTGCAGCCGCTGACTTCGCAGAAAAAAGTGGAGGCGGTCCTGCTTGCGGGATTGCTCTACGCAGGTGCCCGGATTATTTTCCACACGCCCATCACTTTTCCGGAATACCCGCTCATTCTTTTGTCTTTCCCGTTGCTTGTGTGGTCGATTTTCCGTTTCCGACAGGTGGGCGGGGTCGTGGTCATGGTTGGAGTGAGCCTGTTGACCATCTGGGGCATCGGACTGACCGATTACCCGGTCGAAACCGACCATGATAAAAGCGTGCTCTTGCTCCAGGGTTACCTGTTCGGACTCATGATGACAGCCTACCTGCTTCATTCCCTGCTGAACCGTGTTCTCGAGGCCACCCGTCAGTCCATCCAGTTGGGAAACCTGCTCAGCCAGGCATTTCATGAAATCTATCTGGCTGATCCCGAAACCTATCAATTTGTCTATGTCAATCAGGGCGCGCGCCAGAACCTGGGGTATTCCCTTGAGGAGTTGCAGGCGTGCACTCCTATTGCCATCGCGCCGGAGTTCAATGAAAGCCGGCTGGAGGAATTGTTTGAAAGCATGAAAAGCGGCGACAACCCGCGACCGGTGATCGAGACCCTTCACCGGCGAAAAGACGGCAGCACCTATCCGGTTGAAGTTCGGTTGCAGATGGCCCGGGTGGACGGGGAGGACTGGATCCTGGCGGTGGCCCTCGACATCTCGGAAAAAAAGGAAATCCAGCGCGAAATCGTCGCAGCACGCGAAAAAGCCGAGCAGGCCAACCGGGCCAAAAGCGTTTTTCTCTCCAGCATGAGCCATGAAATCCGCACCCCCATGAACGCCATCCTCGGTTACACCCAGATTCTGACCAAGGATCAGGAACTCAACCGGGACCAGCGGGTCAAGATGGAAGGTATCCAGAAAGCCGGGCATCACCTGTTGGACCTGATTAACGATATTCTGGATTTTTCCAAAATCGAAGCCGGTAAATTGAAGTTGAACAAACAGGACCTGAGCCTCAGTTCCATGGTGAGTGACCTGGCCGATATCTTCCGGGTCCGGTGTGATGAAAAAGGAATTGAGTTCGACTTGCGCAACGACCTGAGCAACAAGGACGAATGGGTGCATGGTGACCAGGGTAAACTGCGGCAGATCCTCATCAACCTGCTGGATAACGCGCTTAAATTCACCGATGAGGGCGCGGTCTCCTTCCATGTCCAGCGAAAGGGTGAGGATGTGTACCAATTCGAGGTAACGGACACGGGGATTGGCATCTCCAGGGATCAGCAGAAAACAATATTCAATTATTACGAACAGAACTGGGAAGGGATGGAGCGCGGAGGAACGGGATTGGGATTGACCATCTCCCAGCGGCTTGCAAATATGATGGACGGTGAGTTGGAAGTGGAGTCCGAGGTGGGCAAAGGATCGCTGTTCCGCTTCACCCTGCCCCTGCCTCCTGTGATGGAGAAAAAAGAAAGGGCCGTCGAGAGCCTTTCCACCGTATTGCGGCTCAGCCCGAGGCACCCGGTGAGGGCACTGGTTGTGGACGACAATGAGGCCAACGTCGACGTTTTGTCCGAAATGCTCATGGCTATCGGAGTGGAAGTCCAAAAGGCTTATTCGGGAAAAGAAGGCATCGAAATGGCCGGCGGGTGGAAGCCGGATATCATTTTTATGGATTTCAAAATGCCGCAACTCAACGGTCTGGAAGCGGCGAAGGCCATCCAGCATGAAAACCAGGACATCCGCATCGTAATCGTCACCGCTTCCAATTACAGGCACGAACGTGATCGGTTTTTGAAGGAAGGTGTGGATGGATTTATCGGGAAACCATTTTTGCGGGAGGAACTTCTCAAGGCCCTGCAGGATATACTCCGCGTGGAATTTGAGCATGGAAAGAAAAACCGGGCCCTGGACGATATAGAAAAACCGAACTTAGCTGATTCCGAAGTTAATTTTTCCAAAGTGAAGGTCCCTGATTTTTTATTACTTAACCTGAAAAAGATGGCAAAATTAGGTATGATTGCAGAGATGGAGAAGCAGTTGACTGAAATCGAGAAGATCCAACCACAGGGGCCTCAACTTGCGTCTCACCTTAAAGCTTTGGCCGAAAAGTTTGACAAAGATGGCATCCTTAAAGTACTAGACACTGTTGGGCATGGCTGAATACCAGAAGTTTGACCAAACCAATAAACGCATTTTGCTCGTAGACGACACCCCTTCCAACCTTGCGGTTTTAAGGGGTGCTTTGGAGCCGGAGGGCTATCGCCTCGCCTTTGCCTCCAGTGGCAATGAAACCCTCGAGATCGTGCCGGAACTGATGCCGGACCTGATCCTGCTCGATGTCATGATGCCGGGTATCGATGGCTTCGAGACCTGCCGGCGATTGAAGGCCACGGAAATCGGCCTCAACATTCCCGTCATCTTCATCACCGCCCGTCGTGAAACCCAGGACGTGGTGGAAGGGTTTCAGGCGGGAGGCGTCGATTACATCCGCAAGCCCATTCAACAGGAGGAAGTATGCGCCCGCGTGCGCAACCACCTGGAACTCCTTTATCTCCGCCGCTCACTCAAAACACAATACGACAAAACCCGTGAAGTGCTGGAAGAGACTCTCAACGGCAGCGTGTCCATCCTGATGGAGCTTCTGACCAACTTCGACAGCAACCTGTTCAGCCGGGGTACGCGGGTGCGGGAAGTGGTGAGGGAAATCGCAAACGTCCTGGAATACGAGGAAACATGGCAGTTGGAACTGGCGGCCATGCTGGCACCCATCGGCAACATCACCATACCGCCGCACATCCTTTACAAAAAAAATAAAAAAGCGCCCCTCTCGGTCCGGGAAGAAGAATTGTTTCGCAACATCCCCAAGACCAGCATGAAGCTTCTGGAAAACATTCCGCATCTCAAGGATGTGTCCAAAATCGTGTTGTATCACAGGAAGG
>NZ_JBQKUO010000008.1:0-6576 GCF_052156635.1 Nitrospina sp. 32_T5
AAAAAAGCGCCCCTCTCGGTCCGGGAAGAAGAATTGTTTCGCAACATCCCCAAGACCAGCATGAAGCTTCTGGAAAACATTCCGCATCTCAAGGATGTGTCCAAAATCGTGTTGTATCACAGGAAGGGGTTCGATGGTTCCGGTTATCCGCCCGGGACCCTGGAAGGCAAGTCCATTCCATTGGGCTCGCGGATCCTGGTCCTGGTGTTCGACCTCGTGGAATTGGAAGCCTCGGGGCTGACCCGCGTGCAGGCCCTGGAGAAGATGAAGGAACGCAAGTCTCATTACGATATGGATCTTCTCCGCACCTTG
Source organism: Nitrospina sp. 32_T5 (assembly GCF_052156635.1). NCBI lineage: Bacteria > Pseudomonadati > Nitrospinota > Nitrospinia > Nitrospinales > Nitrospinaceae > Nitrospina > Nitrospina sp. 32_T5. Next base: position 313 of record NZ_JBQKUO010000008.1, read on the forward strand.
TACGACCATTTCCAGAATCAGGCTCAGGAAGATGAAAAAAAGCGGGTGAAGTCCGTCACCCTCGAAGGGCTCAAGGTAGGTCACGTCATCGCCAAGCGCGTGGACTCGGTGGACGGCACGCTGTTGCTCTCACCGGGGCAGATCATCACCCAGGCAAAACTGCTTCTATTGAAAAATCATCACCTCATAACCGGCATCAAGGAACCCATCCAGGTGCTGGTTGAGGAGTGATCTTCCCGACCCCTCCTCGTTTTCCTGGTGTGTCCCGGAAATCCCGATCAGAACAGGTTCCCCCAGCGGGTGGAAAGTCCGGCCCGGATGAACAGGTCGTTTGCCGCGTCATTCAACCCCACACCGGCTGACAGGTCGAACTGCCAGTCGGGGGTGATCAGCCACAACACCCCGCCATTGAAGGTGTGTGCATCGTCCGCCGGGTCCATCGGCACCGAGCCGAACACCTCCGCAAACACACTCCATTCCGGTGTGAGCACATATGCAGGAGAAAAGGTATACGTGTAGGCGCCCAGCGTCTCACGCGCTCCGCTGGCCAGGGTGGTGGTGTTCCATTCTGCGCCCAGATTGTATGTGATGCTGAAGCGTTTTGTGATCACATTGGTAAAGAGGAGTCGCACAAAAGGGTCGTAACGCTGGCGCGACACTTCATCGTCACCAAAAGGCAGGGCCACCCCCCAGTCGAGGGCGAACTCAGGCCGCAAGCCCTCGGGCCCCCAGAAATAAAACTTGGTGCCTATGTTGCCGTCGCCGAAGCCGGAGGCATCGGGACCGCCGGTGACATCCTGTGCGATGTAACCGTCCAGGAAAAAACGCAGTTCCAGCCACTCCAGCACACCCAGACGAAACAACGGTTCCGGAAGAAGGTGCGTGGTTGCATGTCCACCGTCGTCGTCGTGGGTCAGGAAGTAACCCGTTTCGATTTGAAGTGTTCCGGGTGCGACCACACTGCTCGCGTCGGATTGCCCCGGACGGTCGGTGACGATGGGGGAAGGTTCCGCCGCCCACAAAGGCGTGGCTGCCAGCAACAGGGTGGCCAGGATGTGTCCCATTAAAATGTTTCGCATCAAGTCAACTCCCGTTTGGGTTTCAGGAAACGGTTTCGGAAATTCTGCACAATGCCTGTGCCATTTCCCGGGCACTGGACTCCCAGGAGTAGTTTCGGGATTTCTCGGGCCCCAACAACCGCGCGTTGGACCGGAAATCATCATCCCGGATCAAACGTTCCAGGTTGGCAGTCAGGGAGTTCAGGTTGAGGGGATTGGTCAGCAATGCCGCCTTGTTGACCATTTCCGGCAGGGCGGACTGGTTGGAAGTCAGCACCGGTACGCCGCTGGCCATGGCCTCCAGCAGGCACATCCCGAATCCTTCATAGACCGACACATACACGAATCCGTACGCTCCACTGTAAAGAAGCGGCAGATCGTTCTCCTCCACGTATCCCAGGTAGAACAATTCGTCCGGGTGGTGGTACGACCGGATGACCGCCTGCAGGCGCTCGGTGCCCCACCCCGGTGCACCCACCATCACCAGCGGGTAATCTTTTCGCAAACTTTCCGGCAGTCGGGAATAGGCGGCAATCAGGTTGGTCTGGTTCTTTTTGGGTTCCAGCGTGCCGACCGTCAGCAGATAATGCGTCGGCAGATTGTACTTGGCACGCACCGCCTCGACCTCTTCGGGTTGGCGCGGATGAAACAAAGGCGAAACACCGGGAGGAATAATGGTGATCTTTTCCCGCGACAAACCCCACGCTGAAATGATTTCGGTACGGGTGAATTCGGACACCGTAAAAACATGTGCCGCCCGTTCCAGGCAGGCGGGTGCGTAGGTCTGCATCATCGTGCAGTAGGCCTGCCGGTGAAACTCGGGATGTTGGATTGGCGAAAGGTCGTAAAGGATGGGTACCGTCCGCCCTTCAAACGGACGAAACAGGCATTCCGGTTCCAGGTACAGGGCATCGGTATGCGGCCGGGTCAACTCCCGGAACCGGGCATCGATCGATTCGCGGGGGGCTTCACACAGCGACTCGCGGCATGCGATGGCTTCCGGATTGATGGGGGTGGCTTTGAGGTTGTCGGTGACTTCATCGATCGTCAACAGCCGGTCGGAGCCGTTGAAACACATCACCGTCCCCATCGTCGCCTGGCTTTTCAGTCCCTGCAGGAGGTGAAATAAGTAATTTCCGATACCCCGTAAAGGAGGCGTGAGGATCTCTGTGTTGACGATCAGTTTCAAACGAAAACGGCCCTCCTCCCAAGCCGAAAGACTATTTGGATTCAAATAGTTATATACAATTTGCGGGATTTTGGGGCGATTTGCAAACATTTTCGGAAAATCGCCCTCTTGGACCTGATTCCGGAAAGGGGGAAAATCAATCCGATTCCGTTTCGTCCGGCGGGGGAACTCGACCGTAGATGTCGGCAAAACGCACGATGTCGTCCTCTCCCAGGTAGGGTCCTGTGGAGACCTCGATGATGATGAGGGGCCGGTCGCCGCAGTTGGTCACACGGTGGCGGGTTTCGGGAGGAATCCTGAGGGTGTCGTTGATGGAAAGCACCTGTTCGGTTTCGCCCAGAATCACCCGGCATTCTCCCTGAACGATCACCCAGTGTTCGAGGCGGTGGTGGTGCAGTTGCAGCGACAGCATGCCGCCGGGTGCGACCACGATGCGTTTTACCTGGTAACCCTCTCCCTGGTCCACCACGGCAAACCGGCCCCACGGACGGATCACCTCGCGGCCGCTGTCGCCCGCCGGGTGGTGGCGTTTTTTCAATTCCGCCACCACCTTCCGCAAGGAGTCCAGGTGATCGCGGTCGGCCACCAGCAGGGCGTCCTCGGTATCAATAACAAAGGCGTCTTTCATGCCGACCACGGCGACCAGTCGCGATCCCGCCTGCACAAAACAGTGTTCGCTTCCAAGGTGGAGGATGTCCCCCTCGCCACGGTTGCCGTGTTCGTCTTCAGGGAAACAACGCGCCACCGCCTCCCAGTTGCCGAGGTCGTCCCAGCCCGGGTCGCAACGCACCACCGCCACCTGCCGGGCTTTTTCCATCACCGCGTAATCAACGGAAATCGAGGGGACTTTCTGGAACCGGTCGCGGTTCACCTTCAAGGCCCGGTCACGCACGCGCGACCCTTCCCAGCAGTTCAGAACCCCGTCGTGCACCTCCGGCGCGGTGCGGAGCAGAGCGCCCATGAACACGTCACAGCGGAAACAGAACATACCCGCGTTCCACAGGTAACGGCCGGAGGCAACAAACGCTTCGGCGCGTTCACGGTCCGGTTTTTCGACGAACTGGGTGACTTCCTGCACCGCCACGCCGCGCTCGGAGCGCAGCGGCGAAGGCGACAGCAGGTGTTCCAGCGAATCGCCCAGTTCAATGTAACCGTAACCCGTCTCCGGACGTTCGGGTTCGATGCCGATGGTGACAAGAAAATTGTTTTCCGCAAGCTCACGTGCGGTGGCGACCGCGGTCTGCAAAACTTCAGGACGCGCCAGGTGCTGGTCCGCCGCCAGCACAAACAGAACCGTCTCCGGTCCCACTTCCTGCGACACGTACAAGGCTGCCAGCGCGATCGCCGGGGCGGTGTTGCGTCCCATCGGCTCCAGGATGAAATCGAGGGGAACGTTACCGTGATCGGGCAACGCGGCGTATTCGTTCAGGATCGGGTATTGCAGGTGACGGGGGCCGGCGACGACAATGCGGTCGGTGTCTTCAAAATGAAGCACGCGGTCGAAGGTGCGGCGCAAAAGAGAATCGCCGCCCGCCGGGGCCAGAAACGGTTTGGGATGGTCCTCCCGTGACAGGGGCCACAACCGGGTACCCGCGCCGCCGGAGAGAATGACGGGAACAATCATGTTCTGTCCCTTTGGTCCGCCTTGGGATGAAGCCCACAAAAAAGGGGGTGCGGATCATGGGCATGACCGGGCAACCCCCTGAAATTTCAGACTAACAGAATCGTTTACAAAAATCATTGGGAAAAAGGCAGCCTGTTGTAGAATGAGGGTCGGCCTCAACCGGGCCAAATAAAAACCTTTTTCATTTCATTTTCATTCAGTTTGTGGAGGTATGAATTTCATGTCGGGAGATGAAAAGAAAAAGCAGCTCTGGCAGTCGGTGCTGGCGGACAAAAGTTTCGTGAAGAAAGACGCCGGCGAGCCCCGGTCGGGCATCAAGTCGAAGATCGACAAGGTGTACGACGAACTGGAAATCGAAAAACGTTATGAAGAAGTCCGGGAGACGGAAGACCGGACGGAAGATGCGCCCGCCGACGGACCGCGCGCTTCTTAAAAGGTCCGTACCCGTTTCCGGAAACTCACCCTTTCGCCATCAGGCTTTCCATGCAAGGCAATAAAGAAAAACACCGGGAACTCCCCGTCACCCTGCTGGCGGGGTTTCTCGGATCGGGCAAGACCACCCTGCTCAATCACATCCTCACCGGCCGGCATGGCCGGCGCATCGCCGTCATCGAAAACGAGTTCGGTGAAATCGGCATCGACCACGATCTGGTGGTCGGCGCGGAGGAGGATCTGTTTGAAATGAGCAACGGGTGTGTCTGTTGCTCGATCAAAGGGGACCTGATCGAGACGCTCAACCGGCTGCTTGCACGGCAGAAGCAGATCGATTACATCGTGATCGAAGCGACCGGTCTCGCCTCACCCGGACCCATCGCCCAGGCGTTCATGGTGGAGGAGGACATCGCTCAGGGGTTGAAGCTGGACGGGGTGGTGACGCTGGTCGACTGCAAGCACATCGAGATGCAACTCGAAGACCTGGATGTGGCCTGGGAACAGATCGCCTTTTCCAATGTGCTCCTGCTCAATAAAACCGACCTGGTGTCGGCTGAGGAACGGGACCGCGTGCACAAGCGCATTGCAGGAATCAACCCCACCGCAACCCTTCACGTCACCCGGCATGCGCAGGTTTCCCTCGACCAGGTGCTGGACATCGGCGGTTTCGACCTTAAGCGTCTGAACTTCGACGACGCCGGACACGACCACGCGCATGAGGACGGACACGACCACGACGATACCGAGCCGCGGCACGGGGAGGCCATCACCTCCGTCGGCATCACGGTGCCCGGTTGCATCGATCCCAACCGATTCAATATCTGGTTGCAGATGCTGTACCTCACCGAAGGGATGGATGTGTTTCGCTCCAAGGGCATCCTGAATGTCGAGGACTCACCCAATCGCTATGTTTTCCAGAGCGTGTACATGATGTTTGACGCGAGGGAGGACAGGCCGTGGGGAGAATCGCCCCGCCAAAACACCCTGCTGTTCATCGGGCGCAACCTGAACCGCGAGCGACTGGAAGCCGGCGTGCAATCCTGCATGGTGTGATTCATCGACCTGGATCGACAAACCCCTCGTCGATCGCCAGCCTGAAATGCATCTGCAGCAGGCGCTTGTATTCCGTATCGTCGGCGGCATGGACCGTTCGCGTGCCGCCATTGTCCCAGATTTTCAACTCACGGTTCGAAAACTTAAGGCGCCCGTTTTCGGTGGGCCGGGTGACCACCCGTTTCTGCCGGAAAATGGAATCCGGTGCGTGAGACAGGTAAAAATTCGCATACTCGTAGTCGCGCGGCAAGGACGGCTCGAGGGTGAACACGTACTGGCTGTCCCATTTGCCGTCCAGCCGGGTTTGCAGAATGTACCCTCCCGCCGGATCCCGCACCAGCCGGAACTCCTGCGCGAACTGCTTGTGCACCGTCTCCGCTTCCAGTGGAACCGGCGCGATGAGCCCGAATCCGCCGAAGCCGACATCGACCACCCAGTCGCGTCCGCCAACCCGTACCAGCTGGAGCTGATGACTGCGGGGACCGGGAATGTCGTCTTCGTCGAACACGCGGGCGGCGAGGAGGGTGAACTCGAAACCGAGGGTCTTCAGCACACGGACGAACAAACCGTTCATCTCAAAACACCAGCCGCCGCGCCTGCGGGCCACGATCTTTTCGAACAGGGCGCCGGGTTCCAGCGATATGGCGCGTCCAAGATACAGGTCGAGGTTTTCGAACGGCACGTTCAACGTGTGCGCTGTGTGGAGCGCGGTGAGCGTGGCCGCATCGTTGGCCACCGGGCCGCTGTGGCCGATGCGGTGAAGGTAGGCGTCCAGTTGTTCGTGTGTCAGCGGGGTCATGTCGGTTTTCGATCCGGTGCCGGGAAAAAGGAATCAGGTCTGAGCGTGCTTTAAATTTTATGCTATGGTTGACCGATTTTATAACGAACGCGTGGAAATTATGAAGGAA